>CAWCBP010000014.1:0-339068 GCA_963793865.1 uncultured delta proteobacterium | reverse complement strand
ACGACATCCGGCGGCTGCTTTCTTACCATATCATAAGCCAGGTGGGTTTCATGATCTGCGGGGTGGGATTGGGAACTGAACTTGCCATGAATGGTTCCGCCGCCCATGCCTTCTGCAACATCTTCTGCAAATCCCTGCTGTTCATGGCCACAGGCGGGGTTCTCTATGTCACCGGGAAAAGCAGGATGACCGACCTCCAGGGAAGGGACCTCTACCGGTCCATGCCCCTGTGCCTGCTTTTTTATTACGTGGGGGCATTCTCAATCTCCGCGGTGCCCCTGTTTAACTGCTTCGTAAGCAAGCGCATGCTCATGCACGCGCTGGCCGAAATCCATCTGCCCGCCGTATATCTGCTGCTCAATCTGGTATCAATCGGCACCTTTCTCTCCATCAGCCTCAAGCTGCCGATTAGCACCTGGTTCGGCAGTGCGTCCCGACCGGATGCGCACGAGGGTATCAAAGCCCACGAGCCGCCGGTCAATATGCTCGTTGCCATGGGGATGACGGGTTTCATCTGCGTGCTCATCGGCGTGTATCCTAAGGTACTCCAAGCGATACTCCCCTTCGCGGTAGATTTCCAACCGTATAATTATTACTCGGTTATGACCTGGACGCATGTGCTTATGGCGGCACTGCTGGGATATGTCCTCATGCGGCGCCTTGCAAAGCCTGACGCAAAAATCAACCTGGACCTTGACTGGTTCTACCGCAGGGGCGCGGCGCAGTTCATGAAGGGCTGTTACTATCTGGCCGGCAGGAGAAATGACCTGCAGGGGGCTGCGGGCAGGGTTGTGGCTGCAGCACAGTGGGCCTGCAAAAACCCGATGGCGGCGCTTGCATCGTTCTCGTCAGGCAGGGGAACGATGGAACGCTATGACCCGGACGCGGGCAGGCAGGCCATCGGGCTGGGTGTGCTTTATTTCCTTTTCATCTTTTCACTGCTGCTGACCATCTTTATCCTCTCCGCCGGATAAAGCAAACCCCGCGGCACCGCCGCGGGGCATCCATGTGTGAAAATTTCAAGGAACCGATATGTAATTGTCATTGCGAGCGATAGCGCGGCAATCTCATGGGATTGCTTCGTCGCTCGTGCTCCTCGCAATGACACCGTTAAGTAATTTTTCGCAGGCTGGTCAAAAACATCCAGATGCAAGGCACGCGAAATCCTGAGGAATGAGGCGTACTTTCCGGTACGCTGCAATGACGAAGGATGAGCGTAACGCAGCAGATGGGTGTTTTTCACCAGCCTGCTAGCGCTACTTCATATCCTTTATGATGAGTTCGGCCACCTTTTCTCCGGAAAGCAGCATGCCGCCGAATACCGGGCCCATGCGATGGTTGCCGAAAGTGGCATTGGCCGACATGCCCGCCACCAGCACGCCGGGATAGACCTCGCGCGTGTTTTCCAGGGTCGCGGTCTCGGCCACCTCGGCCCACAGGGATTTTTCTCCCACCACCCCGCCGGTCTGGGTGAAAAGGTGGGCCCCCACCTTGCGCTCGATCACCTTGATCACCTCGGTGGCATGGCCGGTGGCATCAACCACGTACTTCGCCGCCACGCAGAGCGGGTCCACGTGCAGGTTGGCCATCTCCACCGCCGTCCAGTTGAGCACCACGCCGGTCACCCTGCCCTCCCGCACCATCACGTCCTCAACGCTCATCAGGTTGAAAATGCGCGCGCCGGCTCGCATGGCCTGCGAGCAGAGGGTGGAAACGGTTTCAATCGAGTCGGCGGTGTAGTATCCCTTCTGATAGGCGCGGTGGCGTATGCCGAGGGCCTGCAAAATTCGCTTCCCCTCCTCCTGCACCACCACCTCGTTAAACATCATCCCCCCGCCCCACATGCCGCCGCCAATGGAAAGCTTGCGCTCAAAGAGGGCAACCTTCTTCTTCTTTTTGGCCAGGATCATCGCCGCCATCAGACCCGCGGGACCGCCTCCCACGATGGCAACGTCAATGCGCAGGCAGTCTTTCAGCTTTTCGGTAAACCTGTCGATAATCGCCCTTGAAATAATGGTCTCGTCAAGTTTCATCTAAAATCCTCATGCCCTGTCTGGGCGCCACGATGCCTGAAAATAATTTTCACAATATTTCATTCCCCCCTCACCTCAATCCTCTCCCCCAAGGGAGAGGAGGTTAACATAAGTCCCCTCTACCCACCGGGGAGAGGGTTAGGGTGAGGGGCATTTTAAATCTATGTTCGTATTCAATCTTCTGCTATCTCCGCTCAGCTTCGAGGTAGCGCTTCATGTCGGCGGCAACATCCTCCAGTCCCAGGTTCACCAACCGTTCAGGCGTGGGAATGCCCGTCTTGAGGTCCCATCCCCGGAAGCTGTAATATTCATCCAGCATTGTGTCCAGATTTTCCCTGCTGATCATCATTCCCTTCGACGGCCCGCGGGGAATGGGCTCCTCCATGAACCGCCTGGGCAGCTTGTCATCCTTTCGGCGGAAGCCTTCCCGCACCATGAAGGCCCGCATCATGTTCCAGATCCTCTCCGCCGTCTTTTTGGCATCATCGAGGGAGCACCCCATGCCGGTCGCGGCGTTGACCGATCGTACACACCAGTTTGATATATCCAGCGGTCCCCAGATGGATTCCGCCAGGTGGCAGACGATCATGGAATCGGTGTAGATGGTCATATGGTTGACGCGCGCCGTGTACTCGCCTTTTCCCTCAAAGGTGTCCCGCGGGACCAGGCCCGTGCGCTCGCCCGTGGGGCGCCCGTCGTGGTGGCTCCCCCCGCGGGGACCGGTCGCGTAACCGAGACCGAATCCGGGCATCCCCCGCGCCGAATGGCCGGCAAAGGTCATGCCCTTGGTGTGCATGGCAAAATCCTCGGACCCCCGGCCGATCTTCTCCGAGGTCCGCTTAACCCCCTCGGCAAGCAGGTTTCCCAGCCCCTCCCGCCTCCCGATTTTATGAATCATGGTCAGCATCACCTCTTCACTGCCGAAGCGCAGGTCAATGCCCTCGGTTTCCTCCAGCGAGAGGAGACCCTTTTCAAAGCACTCCATGGCAAAGGCCACAGCCACCCCGGCTTCGATGGCGTCCATCCCGTAGTCATCACAGATGCGCTCGGCCCGGGCCACCGCCTTGATGGAGTCAACTCCGCAGCAGGACCCCAGGGAATAAATATTCTCATACTCCGGTCCTTCAACCAGGCAGGTGCCGTCCTTCTTGGTTTTGACGATACAGAACTTGCTGCTGCGCACCGGGCAGGCAAAGCAGGCCTTGTCCTTGACCCAGATGGTCTTTTTCATGGTTTCGCCGCTCAACCCCTGCGCGTTGTCAAACACCTCCTCACGCCAGTTGTAACTGCCGAAAACACCCAGGGCATTGTTGGCATTCACCAGCACCGGTGTGCCATAGGTGGGAAGTATCTGCGACGTCGCCGGGTGGGTCCTGAAAACACCGAGCAGCTCATCGGCAAACTGCTTGAACCTGCCGATGTCCGGCACCTCAACCGATCCGGTGCCCCGTACCACCACCGCCTTCAGTTTCTTCGAACCCCACACCGCGCCGGTCCCGCCCCTGCCGGTGACCCGGCAGCCGAAGGTTATGCAGGCAAAGCGGTTGAGCATCTCCCCGGCGGGCCCGATGCTGGCGGCGTGAATCTCGTCCAGCCCCAGCTCTTCCTTCAGCTTCTCCTGGGTATCATAGCTGTTCATGCCCCAGAGGTGCGTGGCGTCGCGCAACTCCACCTGGTCATCATCGATAAAGATATACACCGGCGATGATGCGCGGCCCTCAATGATGACCCCGTCATACCCCGCGTACTTGAGCTCCGCGCCGAAATGCCCTCCGGCAGTACCGTGAAAGAAGGACCCGGTGAGCGGAGACTTGCAATAGGCCCCCACGCGCGAGGCGGTGGGGATCATGGTCCCGTTGACCGGCCCGGACATGATAAGCGTTTTATTCTCGGGGCTGAAGGCGTCAATCCCCGGCTTCAACTCATCATAGAGAATGCGTGAGGCAAGGCCGGCGCCGCCCAGATATTTCTCCGCCCACTCCTCTTTCAAGGGCTCGACCGCCACCTTGCCGCTGGTCAGGTTTATCCGCAGCAACGCACCGCAATATCCCTTCAGCTTGAAATCAGAAGACACGCTACCTCCGTTCAGTCACCACCATCTGCTTTGCACCCTGAAATCGGGCACAAACCATATACTAGCTTTTCCATGAAAAGGGAAGAGGTTTTTTGAGCATAGGAATGATATTAGAAACCTGATTTAAAATATGTTCTATGTAGCGGCGACCGGCCGGTCGCCTCTACATTTGGACAATATGTGGAGGGACGCGCTCCGTCGCGTCCGCCTGTTACCTGCGATTACAGCATGAGATTGCTTCGTCGCCTCTGCTCCTCGCAATGACCTTATGAGTTTGACACTGCTTGATTTGTCATTGCGAGCGAAGTGCGGCAATCCCATTTTGGATAAAGACTATCCCGCCTTCACAGCGTGTATGACGGGTTCCTGATGCCCCACTCAGGGTCAACCTGGAAGGTAATGGAGCAGATATAACCGAAAATCCAGCACTTGTCTTCATACTCCTTGGGCGCTGGATAGCCCCACTGGACCTTTAAGTGCCAGACGGCCGGGCGGGTGATTCTAAAGCTGCCTGTACCGTCTTCATTTAGCGGCTCCTTGTCATAGAGGAAGTCGTCAAAGCCGGAAGAGCGCCCCTGGTCCTGCGCGCAGAATGATCCGCCCGGCTCGGTCAGGAGCTTTCCGTCCTTGAAAACGGTAAAATGGACGGTATCGCCCGTTTTGTATTCAACCGGATTTTTATCGAGCATGATTTCCATTTCCTGGCCCAGCGGTTTAAGGGCATTGGCGTCCGGCTTCCCTACGGTCATGATGGCCTTGGTCCACTCCCAGTAGCGGAGGGAAATGAGGATCTTTTCCACCTCTTCGGGATGCTCCATGGTATCCAGCGGTTCGGTAAAGTGGTGCCATTCGCCGTTCTTAGTCTGGTAAATGGTATAATAACCGGTTGGAATGTGCGATGCGAGCCGGTAGGTACCCTCCTTCGTGCACAGGTAGGGTATGCTAACGAATCCCCCGTTTTTCTCCCCATCGATGCACTCGTGAATGATGGTGCCATCAGGCTCGTGCACGGTGTATTCCTTAACCCATTGCTTGCCAAGAGAACAAATAGGATCATGCACCGGCAGGTGGTGCCCCCAGCCGAAGAAGAAATTTGTTTTACGCCCGGGGAGGATGTTGTAGCCGATGGACGACTGGATCCAGAGGGTGTGTCCCAGCATGAACGGAAAAGAGAGACCCAGAATTTCCATCAGCGAATCGGGAATGCCAGCTGACATGAGCAGCACGAAGACAGAAACGGCAAGCACTGTTCCTCCCATTAACCATATTGTTCGCTTCATATGCTGCTCCTCCCTTTTAATCATTGTTACCGGTTTCATCGCGATGAGACGCAGATATATAGCACAAGAACCTGCCGCGGCGCAAGAAGGAGATGTTTCGCGGGAGAAATGATATCTTTGCTTTAGTTTTTTTTTCAACTCTGCTAGTGTTGGACGTCTTATACACAGGTAAGGGCGACCGGCCGGTCGCCCCTACGAAACAGACCCTATGCTCATACTGAATGAAATGGATTTATGAAGCACTGCATTACTATCCCGACTGCAACAGTTCATAACATCACAGAGGAGGACACAATCAACATGAAAAAAGGACAAATGCTCTCAACAAAGCTTTTATTGCTCATTTCACTCTTATTTTTCCCCGCAATAACCGTGGGATCGGGTGAAGCCCCGGCAGGAAAACCCGCGCCCAAAGCCGTCAGCGTGGGCGCTGGAGAAATGGGGGTCGAGGCCGTGGTCATAGAAGGCGGTCCCATCAAGGCAGACCAAGTAGTGACACCGGATCATCCCCCGTACGGACGCGGGATGGTCTGTGTGGAATGCCACCAGGTCACCTTTGACGCCGTCACCTCTTCAACAAAACAGTTTATGATGAATTATCCCCGGCTCTCCAACGACGAGGTGTGGAAGAAGATCGAGGCATTTTTACCGGGGCGCGAGCGGTTTGTGCTCACCACGGTTTTCAATAATGAGCCCACCGCCACCACCGTTGACATGGTCCTGGACCGGGAGGAAAAGTGCCTCTACGTTTTGTGCGAAAAGGGCACCGAAAAGCTCATGCAAATAAAGCAGAATCCGCGAATCTGCGCCGTTCACTATGCAGGATGGACAGTTGCCGAGGCACAGCAAAATAAGGGCGCCAAGCAGCAGTGGATGAGCGTTCAGATGCGGGGAAACGCGCAGGTCATTCCGCCCGGCGACCCGCAGTTTGAGAGGCTGGTCGAAAAATACAAGCCGGTGCGGGTCACGCCTCAGCGGGCGGCCCTTCGCTTCGACGTGGTGCGGATCAGGCCCACCAGCGCCGTTTACTTTGACACCAATCTTTCAGCCGAGAAGTTCGGGATATATCAGCAGTGGGATCGAAAAGACTGACAGGCTGTTGAAAAACCCATCTACTGCGTTACGCTCATCCCTGCAGTACATATCCAGGTATAAACCACATGTAGGGGCGACCGGCCGGTCGCCCCTACTAAAAAACCTGCTTTCAGGTTTAATATTCATAAACAGCAAGAGCCCGGCGGTCGCAAGACCATCGGGCTCTCGTAATTTTTAAAACGACCCCTGGCGGCAGAATGCTATTTGTCCAGGCTGAAGGGAAGCATCTGCAATTCAAATGTATCTAACGCTACATCACAGCCGCCATTGGTAACTTTAACGGTTACAGTTTCACTCTCGCCATCCGCCCCGACTCCGGTGAGAATAGAGGGCATTATTAAAACAAATTGCTGGATGGTTTGAACGGATGGAAGGGTGATGGCGCCCAGCCGTATTATCGAAATCGCCGATTGCTCCGGCTCAAACTGGACCTGGGTACCGAACTGCTTAAAATCAGTTTCGTTTCCGACTACCATTATGCTCGCAGGGAGCGGGAACCACCGTGACCGGGCAATCTGGTCTTGTAAAACATTAATGCTGCATGGTCCCCCCGGGTCCGGTCCCGGTCCCGTTCCCTGGCAGTTAAGATGGCAATCGATGCAATACAGACCGTTAAAGGTCACGGGCGGTTCCGGAGGCACATCATCGTGCAAGCGGATCAAATTGCATTGGGAGGCATCGCTAACCGGGTGGCACTGCGCACAGACATCGGAATAGACAACCTGGGGTTCCGGTTCTGAATGGCAAATGGTACAATCACCCTGATGCTGCGCCTGCAATGTGGAGAGCACATGGCACTGGGCGTTCATGCAGAAGGTCTGATCGACAAAGGGCCGGGCCATACTACCTTGGGGAAGCATAAAAACAACCGCCACACATAATGCAACACCAAACACAGCGCAAAGAACCTTTTTCATCACCATACCTCCTTTTTCTATGAGCTCCGCGTTAAAAATACCTTAATTTTTCTCAACTGATATCACATCAATAACACTTCTGTCAAGCATTTTCCAAGAAGGACCGGTCAGGCAAAAAAGATATATTTTTTATTTGACAAATAAACCTAATATTGTTAGAAGATAAAAGTATTGAAAATCCATTCCCTGAATAGATATCTTATTTAACTTGAAAAGGAGGTTGCAATGAAAAGGATTCTCGGAGAAAAGTTTGTATTAGCAGTGAGCGCGTTCTTGATCATTGCCTTTGGAGCTTTTCTTGGCGTGACGGCAGTTGCCGCCCAGGAAACTGAGGATATAGCACCGGATCAGACTTATGATATTATCACCCTGCTGCAGGGTCAATCCGCCACGCTGAGTGTCTCGCAGACCGCGCCGTTTGGCTTTCATTCAGTTTTTGTAACCTCCATTGGCAACAAAAGCATTGGAGCAGGGCTGGCCGGACTTACACCCAATACGATGGGATGGTGGACTGTTATGTTAATCGGGTATAGAAGCAGGACCCTGGTGGATTTCAGCTATGGGCTGGTGCCATGGTCAGGCCCGAGAGCTACGATTGATTTAACCGATGACAGAGGTTTCGGGCTGGTATTGTCCACCGTTTTCTTTACCGTATTTCCTGAGGACGGCGGAGCAAGCTACAACCTGGCTATTGGTCAATGACAATCACTTAGATACCATTACTGCAAAAAACCTGCCTTGCTGCACGGCAGGTTTTTTGTTTTTTAACCATGCGCGAACAAAAGAATACTATTGCGAGAAAAAAGCTTTATACCGCTGTTGTACTATTTCTGCTGTTGCTGCTTCCCTGCAGCATCTACTGGAACACCCTCCACAATGATTTTGTCTTTGACGACATGCCTCTCATCTGGGGCAGCAAAACGGTTCCTGAACTTGACAGCTTCTATGAAATCGCAAATCTATTCATCCAAAAATATGGTTACCGGCCCATACGGACCCTCTCCTATGCCATTGACTACCGGTTTTCCGGCACCGGTCCGGTAAGCTACCACGTCTCCAATATCATCTATCACGCCCTCACCGCCCTTCTGGTGTACCTGGTCACCCTGTCCCTCATTCCGCAAAAAACCACCGCGCTGGTCGCGGCGCTCATATTTGCTGTTCATCCCGTACACACCGATTCGGTCTCCTACCTGTCGGGCAGGCGGGACATCCTCTTCACCCTGTTTTATCTTGCGGGATTTCTGTGCTTCATAAAGTACCGGAAGCAGAACCGGTTGATATATTTACTGCCGGCCTTGTTCTTCTACCTCCTGAGTATAGGCTCCAAGGAAATGGGGGTTACGCTGCCCATCGTGTTCCTGATGTACGATGTCTTCAATCAATTGCCTCAAACAGGCACCAGTTCAACCGGACTCTGCATGAAACAAGCGGGTACTGCCCTTAAGCACACGGTCCGCCGGCACAAATATTTTTACGGCATCTTTTCCCTGTGCGCGCTTTGTTTCAGTGTGTATAAAATATTTATTTACCCCTCATCTCACCAGGAGGGCTATTACGGCGGCAGCATGGCGGTCACCTTTCTTACCGTGGGAAAGATTCTCGTTCACTACATAAAACTCCTGCTCTTTCCCATCAAACTCGTAGCGGACTATTCCTACGACGCCTTTCCCCTTTCCTACTCCTTACTGGAATGGCAAACCTTCTGCTCCTTGATAATCCTGCTCCTCCTTGTCGTGCTGCTGGTGAAGATGCTCCCCCGGAACAGGTGGATTACCTTTGGGGGCGCGTGGTTTTTTGTCACGCTGCTTCCCGTGTGCCACATTATCCCCCACCACGAGCTGCTGGCCGAGCACTACCTGTATCTCCCGTCATACGGCTTCTGCCTTATTACAGCCCTTCTCCTGACCCCGCTGCTTACGGACAAACGATATGCCGCAGTCACCGCCTCCTGCCTGTTCCTCATCATAACCCTTTTTTCGCTCAGAACCATTGACCGAAACCGGGACTGGAAGGACGGCATGACACTCTGGGGAGCAACAGTTAAGACCGTCCCCCGCTGTGCCCGGGCGCAGAACAATCTCGGATTTTATTATCTCAACCGGAAACAATACCCTGAGGCGATGACCCACTTAACCGCAGCCACCGGGATAAAGCCCGGCTACGCCGAGCCCTATAATAACCTGGGGCTGGTTTTCTCAGCCCTGGGTGATCAGCCGCGGGCTATTGCCTCGTTCATAAAAGCGTTTAAGCTTAACAATCGGTACTACGACCCGCTCTACAATCTGGCCAACGCACTTGAAAGACAGGGCAGCTATAACAGCGCCATCTGGTTTTATGAGCTGGTCTTAAGAAAAAAACCGCGCTCGCCGGAGATTCATAACAATCTGGGCGTGGTGCTTCAGAAAACGGGCAAGCTGGAGCCGGCCCGGGAGCAGTTCAGCAAGGCGCTGAGCATTGATCCCGACAATGTGGAGGCACGCAACAATTTGGGGGTCTGGTACCAAAGCCAGGGAAGATACGCGGAAGCAATCGCGGAATTCAGCCAGGCACTGCGCGTCCAGCCCGATTCAGCGGAAGTCCGCTGCAACCTGGGCACTGTTTACAACAGCACGAAGCAATTTGACAGCGCCATTGATCAATTCCAGAAAGCGCTGCAGATCAAGCCCGATTCCGCGGAAGCCTTGAACAACCTGGGGAAGGCATACAAGGATAAGGGTGAGTACGACAATGCAATCGCGGCGTTCAGCAAAACCATCGAGCTCCATCCAAACCTGGCCATCCCCCACCTGAACATCGCCATCATCTATCTCTATCAGAAGAAAGACAGCCAAAAAGCCCTCTACCACTTCGAGAGGGCTTTAGAGATCGAGCCGAACTTTCCCCAGGCCGCCTCCGTCAGGAAGAAGATTGAGGAGATTAGAAGCCAATAGCGACGCAAGCAAATAGTCATTGCGAGGAGCATTCGCAATGACTATTTGCTTACCTTAGTCTCAGTTGGTAGATTGCAAGTTTACAGGTTCATCATTCCCTGCCGACTCCCGTATTTCGTCTTCTGACTCCTGACTACTGAATTCTGACTTCTTTCTTCTGCTTCAACCTTCTGCTGTCGACTGCGGACTGAAAACCGTCAACTGTAACGACCTACCCCTGCCCCATCATCTTTCTCAATTCCTGGCAGAACTCAGCGGTGATTTTGGTGACATTCTGGTCCTTGGCATATGCTTCCGCCCCTTCAATGGCCCCCTGGCGGACGCTGCCGGGTATCTTCATCATCTGCAGCTTTGCCGCCGGTTCCCAATCCATGGTAAAGGCCGGTGTTATTTCTTTGGAAATGGCACTTCTGACTGCAAGCAGACCGATGAACAGCAGCAGGTTTGCTACCCCCTTAAGAATAAAAGCTGACTGGGGCGAAACTATATCAAACAGGTACCCGCCCAGAATCAGGAAAAACAATACGCCGATAGGCTGCATGGTGTTCATCCCGGCCATGACAGCCCCCATCTGGGTGATGGGCGCCACATCAAGCGCCAGGGTGTTGGCGCCGGCTATCGAACCTGCCATGCCAACGCCCGCCAATACTGCAGCAATATAGCAGATGGCGCTGTAGGGATTAGGCGCGGCACCCATGACAAGCATGCCAAGACTTGCGCACAGGACAGTAACAATAATCGTCTGCATACGGCCCCATTTATCCAGCATGACGGCGATGATAGGAAACACCAGAAAGGTTACGACTCCCATGACCATCATCGGAAACGTGGCCTTAAACATCGCAGCCCCTTTGGTCAATCCGGTTGAAATGCCGTAACTTGTCCCCCAGGTAAGCAGATAGGTTGCCAGAACAACAATGTCCGCACGGGTTATCAGTGAGCAAACATAAGCCGTTTTCAGCGCTGTGCTTTTCTTGAGTACCGGAATGACATCCTTGATTCCCTGCTTTTCCTTCGGTTTTTCAGGCATGCGGTCTTTTACAAAAATGGCGGTCATAACGGCACCGAGAGCGGCAAATAACATGGCTGTCGTGAAACCAGCCGGCACCCCGCGCTGTTTCATAATCGCGCCAAAAATCCCGAATACCAGAATCGCGGCAATCCCCATCATCATGCCATTTAATGCCATCCCCTTGCCGCGGTCCTTATCATAGGTGTAATCACCCACCATGGTAATAAACTGGGGATAGACAAATATAAATCCCACTCCCACAAGAAATCGCATTATGTATGATACCAGCAAACCCGGCGCAAACGGGACCCATTGAGGGGCAGATTCCGGCATGAGACTCAGCCACGAGCAAATGGATGCAGCCGTTTCAGGCGAAATATTCAATGCATCCGCTATGGTGGTTGAAATCTTCAGCAAATAGATTGCCAGCACCAGGAAAGTGAAACCGATAACAGCAAGGATCTTGCGGCCCGTCTTATCAGACATAATGCCGACGTAACCAATAAATAATAAAGTAGCGACCTGACTCATCA
The DNA here is from genome assembly GCA_963793865.1 of uncultured delta proteobacterium. Lineage (GTDB taxonomy): Bacteria > Desulfobacterota > WTBG01 > WTBG01 > WTBG01 > CAZWCD01. Next base: position 327,191 of record CAWCBP010000014.1, on the reverse strand, counting down.
TTTGCAAAAAGCTGTTAATCGAACCTTCAAAATCCGGATTGATTCTGATAATTTCCAGCATAAAAGGGGGCTGCAGAACCGATGGAGCGGTCATCAGAATGCCGATGATGAAGGTGCTGAAAAACATAAAAAAGAAGTTTGCCTTGGAAAGCTCAGGTGGAACTTCAATACCGGCAAACTTCTTCACGGTAGGCTTGCTAGCCTTTTGATCTGCCATAAAAACCCTCCCTTTGAATGTGTGCTGCTATTTTTTCTCCTTTTGGAACGCCAGCGTTTCTTCCATTGACGCCTTCCCCATAAGCGATTCAAACTTCGTGGCAATGTCCGGCCTTTCTTTCTTTATCTGATCCATGTGGCTTAAAATTGCCTTCTTGACTACCTCAGGGGCCGTGTTCTCGCTGATGTAACAGTTGTCGCACACTTCATTGTCAGTTAATCCGAAGATGTAGTCAAGCTCATTATCAGCCAGAACATGCAGGCCGAAGCTCCGGGAGGCCTTCTCCATCTCCCCGGGCCAGCAATACTCGAAGCTGCTCTTCCAGAAATCGGTGTAGTCCTTGAAACCTCCCCCGGTTTCCAGGTGCTTCAGTATGGCTTTGGCGGCCCTGTACCCGTACATCATTGCCCCCTGGCAATAGGTCTCAATAAAAGCGGCCGCGTCTCCCACCACCACCACGTTTCCCTCGGCCGGCTCCATGATCGGGGTATAGAAATTGAGGGCAGCCGATGAACTGTGAACAACCCGGGCCTTGCGGAACCAGTGGGAAAACCTGCCGTGGGCTACAAAGTAATCGAGCGCCTCCTTGGACGAAAAACCGCGGGGCGTGCCGCACATCATGTCGATAATCGGCTCATCTCCCGGCTTGGCCCCGGGCAGATGCTTGGCGAGCATGTACAGCTGGCTCCTGCCGTCCCTGGTGTGGCCCTTGCCGATGAAGGTAATCCAGGAATTGGGATAGGGCACCTCCGCGCCCTCCAGGAAAAAGGATGCCACATGAAATGAAGTGATATATTTTCTCTGTTTTAAACAGCTCTAGGCCCTTTACGATCTGCGAATTGACGCCGTCTGCGGCCACTGCCACCTTACAGCGCACGTCCTTCAGCGCGCGGGAGGAACATCCCCGCAGGGTCACTTTGACGCCGCCGTTTACGTTCTCCGCCTTCAGCGCCGCCGTCTCGGTCAGGATATCAGCCCCCGCGGCCACAAGGTCCTCCAGAAGATTCCTCAGCACATCATCCTTGCTGTACGGCCAGGCAACACCCTTCACATTGGTCATGGTGAGCTTCTTGCCTCCGGGGGAGAGGCGTATGCTCTTTTCCAGCTTCACCCATTGCCCGGTGTAGCGGACGGTGAAGTTGTTCTTTTCAAAATGAATGTTATTGTCCTGGATGGATACGCTGTCACCGTGGGTGTTGGGCTCGGTGATCAAGGCCGTGCAGCAGCAGCGGTTGACCTGGGGAATCTCTTTTTTAACATCAACCAGCAATACATCCTGGCCTTCCCGGGCAAGGGTAAGGGCCGTCATCAGCCCTCCGGGCCCTGCTCCGATTACAACAATGTCATAGCGGTCTTTCATAGGGCGTGTTTTCAAGTTTACAGGTTACAAGTTGCAGGTTACAACGATGTGAGATGTGTGATCTAAACTGAGAAATCCTAATATCGAAATCCTAAACCATGAGATTGCTTCGTCGCTTATGCTCCTCGCAACGACTGGTCAACAAGTTATACTACTGTTTCCGCCTGCACTTCCTCTCCGTCCTCCTGGTAGGGATTGCTGGCGACGTTCAGGACGAGAATTTCGGGGAAACGGCACTCCGGGAAAATGGCATCCACCCCGCACAGCGCCTGGCAGGTACCGCACTCTATGCAGGAGAGCCGGTCAATGTACGACCTGTCATCGATAAAACGGATTGCCAGCCGGGGGCACAGATTGATACAGGCGCCACAGCCGACGCAAACATCACGGTCAACCATCATGGCTTAATAACTCCTCTCACTTCTGACAGCGTGGGCACACATCAAAATGGTCATCCTTGAGCCCGACCCGCTTGCGGAGATATTCGAGCTGAAATTCAGGCGCGATAATTTCACCGCACTGGGTGCAGCGCTTCATGGTCAATCCCACCTTCCAGTTCTCCATCACCCGGGCAGGCCCCTTCACCTCTTCTCCGCCCGGAACGCGCACCTGTTCGCCTTCACCGACCTCCCGCATGGTAACGGCCCCGGTCGGGCAAATATAAAAGCAGGTGCCGCAGGCGATGCAGTCGGGGGAAGACTTGAAGAAAGGCGATGCCACCTGTCTCACGTACCCCCTCCCCGCGTAATCGATGGCGTGAACGCTGACCACCTCCCGGCAGGCCCGTATGCATCGGCCGCAGAGTATGCACAGGTCATCCTTTCTCGGCTTCAGGCGGGGTGAAGGGCTGACACCCATCTCTTCCGCCAGCTCCCTTATGCTCAGGGCCTCGGGAGCCTCCGCCAGCAGGAGTTCCAGCACCAGCCGGCGCACCTTCTGCACCCGCCCGGTTGCGGTCTTTACCGTCAATCCCTCCTCAACCCGGTGGGTGCAGGACGCGGTAAGCTCGGAGCCGCCATTGCGGAAAAGTTCGACCACGCAGAGCCGGCATCCGCCATAGGGAAGGAGCGACTCATGATGGCAGAGCGTGGGAATGTAGATGCCCAGCTTCCCGGCGGCCTCCAATACGGTGGTTCCTTCCTTTACGCTGATTTTTTGATCATCAATAGTCAGGTTCACCATACATATCTCTCAGGTTACAATGGCATCAAAAACGCAGACCTCAAAGCAGGCACCGCATTTTATGCACTTTTCAACATTGATCCGGTGCGGTTTCTTCTTTGTCCCCGTAACCGCCCCCTGAGGACAGGCCCTGAGGCAGGCCCCGCATCCGGTACATTTCTTTTGATCAACAGAGTAGGAAATGAGTTCCTTGCACACGCCCGCGGGACACCGCTTCTCCCGGATATGTGCCTCATACTCGCTCCTGAAATAGCGAAGTGTGGCCAGCACGGGATTCGGCGCCGTTTTACCCAGACCGCAGAGGGCGCCGTCCTTGATGGTCTCCGCCATTGACTGAAGATAGTCGATATCGCTCTCCTCGCCCTTTCCGGCGACGATATCGTCGAGTATCTCCCGCATCCTGCGCACCCCCACCCGGCAGGGAACGCATTTGCCGCATGACTCGTCCTCGAGAAAGGAGAGAAAATACCGGGCCACGTCAACCATGCAGGTCCGGTCATCCATGACAATCATTCCCCCGGAGCCCATGATGGAGCCGGCTTTTTTCAGCTGGTCAAAATCAACCGGGAGATTGATCAGCTCATGGGGTATGCAGCCTCCCGAAGGGCCTCCCGTCTGAACCGCCTTGAACTTCCTGCCCTTGGGAATCCCTCCGCCGATTTCAAAGACGATTTCCTTTAAGGTAACCCCCATGGGCACTTCCACCAGGCCGATGTTGTTCACCTTGCCCACCAGGGAAAAGACCTTGGTGCCCTTGCTCTTTGCCGTTCCTATGCCGCTGAACCACTTTGCTCCCCGGCTCATGATGGGCGGTATATTCGCCCAGGTCTCCACGTTGTTGATGACGGTCGGCTTTCCCCAGAGTCCGCTTACCGCCGGAAACGGGGGACGCGGCTTCGGTTCACCCCAGTTGCCCTCGATGGACTGGATGAGGGCCGTTTCCTCGCCGCACACAAAAGCGCCCGCGCCGCGGTTAATTTCGATGTCAAAGTCAAACCCGGAGCCGAAAATATCGCTCCCCAGGAACCCCGCTTCCCGCGCCTGCGCAAGGGCCAGCTCCAGCCGCTGCAATGGCAAGCGGATATTCCTCGCGCACGTAAATATAGCCCTGCCGGGCTCCCACCGCAAAGCCGCCTATGAGCATCCCCTCGATAATGCTGTGGGGATCGCCTTCCAGGATGCTGCGGTCCATGTAAGCGCCGGGATCGCCCTCATCGGCGTTGCAGATAATATTTTTCCCGTCCCCCTGAGCGCTCCTGCACAGCTCCCACTTCACCCCGGTCGGGAACCCGGCGCCGCCCCTGCCTCTCAGCTTGCTGCTTTTTACCTGTGCAACCACCTGTTCGGGGCTCTTTTTTTTGAGCACCGCGGCCAGCGAAAAATATCCTCCCTTGGCAACATACTCGGCGATGTTTTCGGGATCAATAAATCCGCAGTTTCTCAGGGCCACCCGCTGCTGCTTTTTATAAAAGGGCAGCTTGTCATAAGGTACAACCTTGGCAAGCGCTGACGCCACCTTGGCTGAACCATACCGCTTGCGGGCGTTGTCCAAAAGGAATTCCTCCTGGTCAATGCGCGCCATCATGCCCCCGGCAAATTTCCCCTTGGCCAGCCCATCGATCAGTTCAGGCGCCTTGTCAGCCTTCACCCGGTCATAGGTTACCCGGGAATACCCCGGCATGATGATATCAACCAGCGGCTCATGCTGGCAGATGCCGATGCAGCCGGTCTTTTTGATAGCCAGGTCCAGCTTTCGTTTCTTAACCTCCTGCCGGAGGGCATCCCACACTTCCCCGGCACCCGCGGCCACGCCGCAGGTGGCCATTCCCACCATAATCTTGGCGGTGGCCGGGAAAAGGGACTTCATGCCTTCTTCTTTTAACTGCAACAGCCTGTTTGAACCTTCCATAGTTAGACGTGTCCTAGCGATACTTTTGTAAAACCTTTGACAGCTTGTCCTGGGTCATGGAACCGTAGGTGTCCTCATTGACGCAAACCACCGGAGCCAGGCTGCAGCATCCCAGACAACGCACCTTCTCCAGGGTAAATGACAAATCAGCGGTGGTCACCTCGTCCCCGGAAAGGTCAAGGTCCCGCCGCGCTTTCTCAAACAGATTCTCACCGCTTTTTACATGACAGGCAGTGCCCAGGCACACCTTCACCCGGTTCCTGCCCCGCTGCTGAAGACTGAAAGACCTGAAGAAGGTGGCCAGCGCAAAAAGCCTGCTTACCGGAACCTCCAGCGCCTTGCCCAGCTGGATTAAAATACCTTCCGGCAGATACGTAGTAGTGCGACTGCACCCTCTGCAGGAGCGATACCAGCGATCCTCCGCCATGTTCTTTCACCAGGTTGTTAATAATTTTCTCGTCCGCCGCGGATACCATTATGCGTCCTTTCCACGGGCCCGGTCCAGCAGCCCGGCATATTCTTCCGACACGATCTCCTGCAAGAGGGCGATGAGAGGGGGAGGAAACGCCACGTAACGATGCTGCGCCTTAAAATAATCGCTTAGCGGCCGCAGCCTGGAGACCGTTTCAGTGATGCGGACCGAGCCTGACTCCATTTCCATCAGGGGATAAAAGCCTGATTCAACCGCCATCACCCCCATCTGAGCCGTCAGCTCGGGACTGAAAAGCCAGCCGGTCGGGCAGGGGGTAAGCAGGCTGATGAACGACGCGCCCCGCGCCCGCAGGCCCTTTTTGATTTTAACCAGCAGATCGAGGGGAAAGCTCGGGCAGGCGGTGGCCACGTAGGAAAGCGCACTTTCCCGGATGGGGAGGGGGACATTTTTATTCTTAATAAAATCGCTCAGCTCCTTTTTACCGGGGAGATGAAGCGACTCATGCCCGTAGAGCGTGGGAGTGGTCCTCCTGATGAGGGTGTCCATGTACATTTCACTGTCGTAACAAATATAGAGAGCCTCCCGGTTCCCTTTAACCACTTCTTCCTGCATCAGGGGATCCTTGCTGAAAACCCTCATGTCAAGACCGATGACCGCTTTCCTGACTTTCCGGTGCGCGCCATGTCCTTCCGGCGATGTTTCATGCGCAGAGATGAGCCGATCGGCACAGGAGAGGGTCAGGCTGCCTGAAGTTAATTCATCCCAGGGAGAACCCATGCCTGCGGGGACACAGCCGGCGGCCTCAGCCCGTTCCCGGGCAGGGGCGGAAGCAATCATCTCTTTCCCCATCATTTTACAGATCATTCTCACCGACAGCGCTTTTCCGCACCCCTTGCAGGAACGGCGGCCTGAAACAAAGTGCTCATCGCGGGACAAAAGCTTCGGAACATATACCGGATACAAGATGGTCATGTGACGGCTAGACTCCTTTAGGAGTAATTCGCGGCTAAAAGCCGCTCCTACCGGTTTTAAGATGGCGATTCGTGAGATAAAAGATGAACATCGATCATCCAACATCCAACGTTGAACAACGAAAAGAATTGTCACATTGAAAGTTGAACGTTGGAAGTTCGATGTTGGACGTTCGCATTTTCATTTCTGACTTCCGGCATCCTGATGCTGAGTTCTGGATTTAACTGCTCTACCGCTATCCCCTCTATCTTACCTGCCAGGGCCACTTGGCCGCCTCGTCCTCCATGGTGATGCACCTGGCGGGACACTGGCGGCTGCACAATCCGCATCCTTTGCAGTATTGCAGATCAGCCTCGTAGTACCCGTCATCGTTCAGACGAATGGCGCCGTCAGGGCAGAAAAGATAGCAGATACCGCACTGGACGCACTTATCCTGATCCCACACCGGCTTGTGGTTGCGCCAGTCCTGATTGGTTCGAAAATCTTCTGTAAGGGAAAGTTCTATCATACCTGTCCAATCCTTGCTTCCCGGTCAGTCAAAAGATGCAAAATGTCCGGCCGAATTGAATAGCACAAACAAAAAAAAATCACAAAGAATTTTTTTGCAGACCTTAGTATTTATTTAGATGTAGGGGCGACCGGCCGGTCGCCCCTACATAGACCTTATTTTCGTTTTATAGCAAAGAGCTTTATGATTCGCGAAAAACAACTATACATCCCTGCATTATCAGAAATCAGCCAGACCGTATTCCGCCATATCATAGCTCATTCCGGATATCAGCTTCCAGCTCTCGCCGCCATCAACGGTCTGCGCCAGGGTTCCCATGGCGCCGACAATCCATCCGTTGTTCTCATCGCTGAAGGCGACATCCTTCAGCCAGAACCTGGTTTTAATCAGGCCGTCTTTTATCTGCCAGGTTTCCCCTGCGTCACGGGAAACAAGATAAAGTCCCCGGTTTCCCACAATCCAGCCCTTGTTTCCGACCATTTCGACGGCGTAAAGGGGAACATCGCAATTGCTCTGGAGCTTGCGCCACTTTTTCCCGCTGTCGTCTGTCTTGAGGATGATCCCGTCCGCCCCGATAATCAGTCCGGTATCGGCATTAAGAAAGTGCACGCCATAGAGAGCAGGCATGGGCCTCCAGTCATAACTGAACATATCATTATTGGTCTGTATTTCTTCACAGGTTTGCGCTTCCCAGGTCGTGCCGCCGTCCCCGGTGTAAAGGATGGTCCCAAATTCGCCCACCACCCAGCCGCGGAGGGCATCGACAAAACAGACACCGTTGAGTTCTTTGTCGCTCCCCTGGGATAGCGACTGCCAGGTTTGGCCCGCCATCGCCGGTGTGGATGATGGTGCCGAACTCTCCGACCACCCAGCCGTTCCTCGCATCGGGAAAAGAAACTGAAAAAAGGTTCTTTTCGGTACCGCTTGTCTGGGCAGTTTCCAGGTTTTCCCCCCGTCGGTCGAATGGATGATCGTACCCTTGATGCCCACGGCCCAGCCTGTCTCCCGGTCAACAAACAGCGGTATCGCAAAGCAGCGCATCTTCGGCCCCGCTTGCGATTCGTTCCCAGGCTTCCGTCGTTTCACCGCCGTCACCGGTGCGGAAGATGATCCCCATGTTGCCGAAAACTTCAGCTTCCTGGGGAGAAAAGGCAACCACGCTGTGGAGATTCTCACCGGTAATCATACTTATCTTGGGGATGGCAAATTGAGGACGCCCGGGGTTTGCACCCCAAGAGATCAGGCACAAGAACAGGGGAATCAGGCATAGTAAACTTTTGACCTTATTTGAATTCACACCGACACTCCTTAATATCCTAACATGATTGAATGCTAATCAAACATGTTTGAATGTCGGCAGGAACCCATTCATGACGCTACTTTCGCGGCTGAAAGACGCTCCTAACCGGTTACAAATTCATTTGAGCATCTTGGCCACTTCTTCCGGGGAAAGGACATCGGGCCTGGTTGCATACGGGGGGTTGGAAATGTTGTTGGGATCAAAGGTTCTTTTTATCTGTTTCATAATCAGATGCACATTATCAAACGTGGGGCCCAGAATATCATAGGCGGGACCGAGCAGATGAATGACCGCCGCGGAACTCTTGTCCGCGAGCTCACCCTTAAGATGCGACATGATAATCTCGATCGCCTCGCTGGCCTGTTTCACCGACTGTTCCGGGAATATGTCGGTAGTCATCAGGCACCAGTGGCCAAACTCCTGCGGGCTGATCCAGCCGCCGTGCACGCTCAACGGCTGCACGAAATCCTTACCCAGCTTTTTATCGCCGAAGAGCATCTGCCTGGCGCCTTCGTTGGACCGCAGGATTTCGGTGACAATATTATCGATGGAATCCACATTGGAGGCGCCGATTGAAAAGCCGTCGGAGGGACGTGCCAGCCTGATGCCGTGGCCGAACCGCAGCCACTCGAAGGCCACCCGCCCGATCCACACCTGGTGGGCCGGCTCGTCCTCGCCCACGAATTCCCCGCCCACCTTGGCAACAATCGCCCGCAGGACTTTCTCTTCGTACTCCAGCTGCTCCAGCGAGGTGGTTGCCTGAAGCCCGATCACGCAGAAACCCGAAGGGAAGACGTCCTTCTCCATGTTGTCGAACAGGTCCTTCTTGGTCTTGGAGGAATAGGTGTAGAGAAACTGCTTGGCAAGGTGGGTGGCAACCACCGCGATCTCCGCCTTTCCCATCTCATAGAAAAGCTCCGCCGATGTTCTCAGCCACTTTACCTCATCTGCCGGATAGGCAAAGGGGAAGCGCACCATGTACCACCGGAACTTGTCCGCGGGAAGGGGGGCAACCTTATCTATGGACACGCCGCTGGTCGGCAGCACCGTCGGACCCGGCCAGGGCAAAAGCCGGCAGCTTATCTTGGTGACCATCCCCAGGCCCCCGGCATGCCCGAACTGGCCGCCCCTCAGCAGCCCCCTCATGTCCGGGCCGGGACCGTCATTCCAGAACCACTCATCCTCGTTGAGGGAGGGCGGGCCGCTTCTCATCAGCTCACCGTCCGGCAGGATAATTTCATAGGCCAGGAGGTTGTGGGCGCCCACCCCGCTTATCCAGCTGTTTCCATAGGCGCCGTGCCAGGAGTAGTTGGCAAGCACCGATACCTGCGCGCCCGCGAGCGGCGTGGGGCAGGTAAGCCCCTTCTTCATGGCCTCGGTCTGCAGTTCGGCGAAGCTCACGTAGGGCTCCACCACCGCGTACATGTTCTTGCCGTCGAGCTCGATAATCCGGTCCATGCGCTTGGGGTCGATGACCAGATAGCCGGCCCCGGCGGGAAAAGCCTGGAAGGTATAGCCCGATCCTCTCGGCGTAAAGGGAAACTTGTAGCGGTTGGCAATCCTGATAATCGCCTGGACCTCCTCGGTTGAGCTGGGCATGACCACGCAGGCCGGGCGCATGTTGACCCCCAGGCGCTCTCTCTGGAGGAAGCCCGAAGGAAGCCAGTTCACGCGGGAATAGCTCTGGCACATCACCTCATCACTGGTAACATGTTCGGCACCGACCACATCCTGAAGCGCCTTTAAAGCAATCTGGGAAAAAGCCATTCTAACCTCCTTATCCGCCCTCTATCATATTAGTATCCGGTGAACCACGAAGAACACGAAGCGTTTACAGGGCAAGCCTGCCCGGGTTCATCACATTATTGGGATCGAGAATTCCCTTGATTTTCCTAATTGACTCGTGAAGATTGCCGGTCCGTGAAAAAACCATTTCCGCCAGTGATCCGTAGGGCCGATATAAAAACGCGCCTTCGTTGAGCAGGCGTTTTGCCCCCTGATGGATCAGCTCCTTCACCTTTTGTGCATTCGCCGGCATTGCCGCGGTCAACCGGGAAATTAAATTCCAGGTGGTAGGCGCGGCCCCGCTGCTTGGGCTGCAGGTAAATTCCCATATCATCCAGACGGTATCCGCATTCCGCCGCAACCTGGCGTACGGCAGTTATCCATCGCGGCGCCTTGTCAAGGGTGGTCAGCATCATGAGGTCCCAGCATCCCCCCTTGAGCCGGAACTTCCAGTACACACCGTTATCCCCGGGCTGGGTGAGCATTTTTGCCACCCGCTTATCCGCTTCCTTCAGCAACGGCAGAGCGGAGGTAACACCGCAGGTGCACTGCTGGCAGATTTCATCAAGCGCATGATCCTGGTAGGCCATTTTCTCCTCAGGGTACCACTCACCCGCATCCAGGCAGAGCACCAGGCAGAAGGGCGGGAAGCTTCTCCCTCAGGGCTGCCAGCTCATTATCGTCTTCCGCCATCATGCAGGCCAGATTATGCCGGTTCAGGATAAAGCACTCGTTTCCGATCTCCCGCCGCAGGATACGGTAGGCGGGCTCGACGAGCTGCTCCAGCGTTTGCGAGGGCAGGAAGTAAACTTTTTGCATGGCCGGAATGTGCGTAATCTTGAAATTCATCACCGTTGCGGCACCGAAGCTCGCTTCACTTCCGGTGAGCAGCCTCCACCAGTCGATGCCCGGCCCCAGAGCATTGCAGAGCCCCGAGTGGGCCTTGTCCGGCACCTCTTCGGGTTTGAGGTCCGGAATCGGCACCGCAAGAGAACCGGTGCGGAAGCGATCTCCGGAGGGAAGTATCAGCTGCATGGTAAGAATGACTTCATCAAGATGCATCTTGGAGGAAAGGTGAGGATTTTTTTCCAGCAGGCTGCTGATCACCGACTTGCGCGGGTGGGGGAGCAGCGGAGTGACCGCCCTGAACCCGCGGGGCTCAAGCTCCTTCTGAAGCTGCCCGTAGGTCACGCCGGGCTCGACCATTGCCCATTTGTTCCTGGTGTCAACCCGCAGGACCCGGTTCATGGATTGCATATCAAGGATGATCCCTCCTTCCAGCGGAATGCCGGAACCGTGCAATCCAACCCCGGAGCTCCGGGGAACAACCGGCAACCTGTGCTTGTTGGCCAGCTGGACCACTTTCTGAACCTGGTCGGTCGACCCTGCTTTCACCACCCAGTCAGGCCGCCGGGGTTCCTCCCAGCTCTCGTCCCGGGAGTATTGCTCAAGCGTTTTGTCGTCCGTCACAACACCGGCCTTGCCAACACAATCCTCAAGCTCTTTGGTAATGTCTTTAAACACCGTCACGGTTTCTGCCATTTTTGTCTCCCTCAGTCATTGAACAAAATCGCTCTAACTATATTCTCTTTCCCGCAGGAGCACATTTATGTGCGATTAATTCGCGGCTCAAAGCCGCTCCTACCGGTCCTGAACATCATGAAAGGAACATTCGTCTAATAGCTCAGCTGCTGCAGGTTGGCCACGCTGAAGATCTTGTCATCAAGGGTTGTGCCGAGCTTGTGAATATCGTAAACGGCCAAGCTGCCGTGGCGCCGGACCAAGTCTATGGTCTGTTCGGCCGAAACGTGTGTCACCATGCCCTCAGCTTCAACCATCTTATACTCATTATAAAACTGTTCCAGCAGCTTCCAGAGCCTGCCCTGGCGGTCATACATCTCCTGCACATTCATCTGCCAGTTCTCCGGATCAAGGTACCAGACGCGCTTGCTGTAAATGTAGTCAGGATCCCGGTTGATCGCCTCCACCACCCAGCACTTCGTGCGCTCGCGGGGAACTCCGTTCCAGAACGTCTGACCGGAAACACGGGTTATATTTTTCTGGGGATCCTCCGCATGGCGGGACACCAGAACGTCTTTCTGGCCGATTAATTTGTACTTATTGATGTTGATGTGGGTATACCAGCCGTGATTGTCGTCATAAATCATGTCGGTGCCGTCAATCATGTCGCTTCTCTGGTTGGTGCTGTATCTCCTGATGCGGCGGAACATGGCGGTGTACACATAGAGATCGCAATCCCGGCTGGTATCCTGGTATTTAACCTCAAGAACGGTGGTGTCGGCAAAATCGGGAGGCGCGGTATTCCTCTGGAAGAATGTCCGCTGCACCTTCCGGTCATTCTTGGGAAGCTCGGGCTTGGGAGCAACATCGGCCCTTCCCGACCAGAACAGCTCCCAGCGAAAATGGCCGGCTGACCGCTCGAGCCTGGTTCTGCTGTCAATGATAGCTGCCGGTCCGTTAAAAACATAGATGCCGTCGCCGTGGGTATAACCGTCAAAATTCCAGGCAGCCTGGGTGCCTGCCACCACCGGATCAGAAGTGTCCGGCTGGGGAAAAGGAATGCCCGCCACCTTGCCGTAATTTGCCAGGACGAGCTTCTCATCCAGCTGGGCCTGGGGTGCGTACTGTTTGGTGGCTGCGATCAAACCGGGAGATACCTGGTACTCCCGGTACGGCACCACGGTGAACCACAGATCACCCTCAGCCCCAAACTCCTGGGGACTTTTCATGATGGTGTAGACGGATTCAGGCAGGAGATCCTTAACCTGGTCTACCTCGGCAGTGGTCACCTTTTTCCCCACCCAGGTTTTCTCCCATTCCTTCACCTTGGCAAGCTCTTCTCCTTCGTAGGAAGGGGTGGGAAATTTCACATCCTTGGCGGGGGCTGCAACGCTGCCGATCAGAAGAAGCAGTACAGCCAGGCTGACAGACACACTCACATCAATAATCTTGCTTCTGGTTGACATGATGCTAACCTCCTCTTTATTGATTGATTAAAATTCGTATCTGATTCTGGTGTATACCATATCCCGGTCTTCGACTGCAGCCTCGCGGTGCACGGCGGGATTATTGGCAAAAAACCAGATGCTCCCGATTTCATAGCGAAAATGCTTTCCCGGCATATAGGAAAGCCCCGGTGAAACATAGCCGAAGTTTCTGGGATTGTACTGCGCCCTTAAGACCGGGGTAAACTCGTTATGGCGAAATCCCCCTCGTATCATGAGGGTCAAGAAGGTAACATTCCGTTGATCATAGCTGTTGGACCATTGCCAGACCCTGCTCACATTTCCTATCCAGTACCCCGTAAATACCCCGAAGGTAGTGTCCCAGTACGGCCTCACGCCCCATTTCTCCATGCGCTCGCCATAAAACGGTATGCGAAGAGGATAATCGACGGTGAGACCTAAGCTTAAATAATCCCTTTCCACAGTCCCTTTTGCAAAGTTGCCCAGACCGCCAACCGTTTTTGAATCAACCGGCTGGTTTGTATCGATACTGTTCCACTTCCTGCCGATCTCATAGGAAACTTCACCCCGAAGAACCGAATTGAGCGCAGGAACATAGGTTTGAAAAGAGCCGCCCACCGCTTCATACCGTTTCCATTTAGCTACATCCCTGCCATCGGGTAACGGTGGACCTGCAATGCCTTGTGTCGCCCTGATTAGCGCGTTTTGACTCAGCGCCGCATTAACCGTTTCCGTATCTTCAAAGGTTGCGTGTCCGGTGTCCAGGCCGTTCCAGTAAATCAGCGTCCAGTCAATAACATAGGGGGTTTTAAAGAGAAAGACCTCTGAGTTGCCCCTGATGCGGAAGGCATATTGATAGTTATTAAGGCTCAACGGCGGTGCAGCATCGTGCATCATCCAGTAGACGGCATCCCCCTGTCCGGGGGCATTTCTGATAAAACCGGGGGCGGGTTTTCTCGCCGCCCAGCATCCCTCAAAGGGGGTCCTGGTCTGCTCAAAATCGCCGGGTATGAAGATGTTTTCAAAGATCAGCCTTCCCGGCAGATCCGAGTTATAAAACCCCCGAAACATCCACAGGCCCAGCTTAATCTCGTCAAACGGCTGTATGCCGGGTGTTGCATAGCGCAGATCGATGGGGTTGATCTTGTCAATGGTCTGGACCATCTCCACTTCACTCCATGCCACCACCTGCTTGCCCAGCCTGATATTCCAGGGACCCTTGTAGGCATCAATGTACATCTCATTGATCCAGTCGTCCTGATCGTAGCGGTTGGTCTGATAGTCTTTGTATCTGTGGTCGCTTGAGGAAAAACTCCTTTGCAGATGGGTATCGAAGTCGGGAGCCGAATCATAATAAGTCCGGACATAGTTCTGGAAGTTGATCAGCCAGGATCCGTTGTCTACCAGGGTGAACAAACCCTCAAGGGCAAAAATGGACTGATTGACTGCCATGTGTGCTATCCCGGTAGAAGGCATCATCCTTGGGATAATGGGTGAGAAAGACGTCGTACTGCTCAAACCTCCCCTTGACCCTGAGCTTTCCGTCAAGCAACTGAATATCAGCCGCGGCTTCACGCAACACCAGGAGGCACATGAGAAAGAGCGCAAGGCATAAAGACAATCTTTTCATACCGCATCCTCCTTTTAATAAATGTTATGCAGATGCTTACGCGAATGAATCTGAATAATGTTTTTCGGTCGTCACCTGTGCTACTTTCTGCCGGTCAGGAACCTGGGTTTAAAAATTACGATCATGCTGGGTAAAAGCAGTATGGCACCAAGCATGTTCAGCACCAGGAGCACTGCCAAAAGCAACCCCATGTCCGCCTGGAATTTCAAGGGCGAAAATACCCACACCAGCAGCTGACGGTAAGGGTAGTAGCAATCATCACGATCGACCTCCCGTTGGTCCTCATGGCATTGATAAGCGCGGTATTGAGATCGGCTCCTTTTCGCTCCTCCATTAAGCGTCCGACAAAATATATGCCATAATCCACCCCCAGCCCGATACCGATTGAAGACACGGGAAAGGTATTAACCGTAAGTCCGATATGGTACGCGCTCATCAGGGCAAAGGTAATGAGATTGGAAATGGCAAGAGGGAATGGTTAAGAGAATGCCCGGCAACCGAGCTTCGGAAATTTAACGCGCAAAAAAGCAAACAGCCAAACAGTGCCAGGGCAAGATTTAAGGCCTGAGATTGGGCAATCTCATCCCTCACCGCTGCCCGCACTCCCACTGCTCCGCCTGCCAGGAGATACTTTCCGCCCTCAATCTTTGACTCTTTCTCCATATACTCCTTGATGGTTGCTATGACGGACTCCGTGGTCTTGGGCATTTTGTCCCTGCAGTAAATGACAATATTGCTCATCATATCCTTCGGTTCCACATAGCGATCCCAGGTACCCGGTTCGCCCGGTAGACCATGTGGCGGTAAAGGAAGCTGAGCACGCGGTCTTCCGTGGGCAAATGATACCAGTTGGGATTGTCCTCATGGGAGGTCATGAGGAAGCTGGGGAGCTTGTCGGAAATAGAGGAGACAAACATCACCCGGGGATGCTTGGCAATGTGGCGCCGGAACCGCTCCATCTCCCGGAGTGTCGGCCCCTCGGAGATAAATCCGCCCTTTTCCCCTTCCATCACCACGTAGAGCGGATTCAAAAGGGGCATATTGGTAATAATGCGCATGGCATCCTTGTTGTATCGGTGCCAGGGCCATAATATGGAGCTCCCCGGATAAAAATCACCAACAATAATATTATTGGCATATATAAAACTGATCACAACGATGATGGCCGTTGGCCGTTACCACCACCCACTTGCCCCTTCCCACAATCCAGGTTATGCACCATACCGAGCAACTTATCCAGGAGAACCATCCGCCCCCGTTTTGCTTTTATAGATTCAATATGTGCCTCAAGCCGTTTTGATTTTTTGAGTAGGAAAGGATCAGGGGGGTAAAAAAGAGTGAGAGAACAAAGGTGGCAAAACACCACAGGGTACAGGCAATGGCGATATTGGTCAGGATGGGAATAACCGAAATTGCTATGAGCGCCGTGCCCACGGCATCAGTAAGGATCGCGGCAATCCCGGGGAAAAACATGGCGATAAACATGGTCCTTGCGGCGGTCTTCACGTCCGCGCCTTTCTCTACTTCCTCCAGGTACCGGCTGATAAGCTGCATGGAGTGGCGGGCGGCCATCAGTGCTATCAGAAACGGCAGCACCAGAACCAAGGGATCCAGATTATACCCTATCATGGCCATGAAGCCCAGTCCCCAGATCCCGCTGAGCTCGCTGCCATAATGGGAATGAACATGCCCCGCTTTGATCTGTAATAAAGGAAGAGCAGCAGCATAATTGCTAGCGTTGTGCGCCCCAATACCACAAGCACATTCCTGGCGTTGAGGCCCTGATATAGCCCAGATGTACCGGTTCACCCGACGATATTGATGATATGGTTCCCATCCTCCATTTCACCCTGCAGCTTCATAAAATCCTTGAAAACCACGTCATAGCCGATCTCCCCCAGCTCCTCTTCGAAAAAATCAACCATGATCATTGTCTTTTTGCTGTCCCAGGAAACATAGGGCCATAGTACCTCCTCTCGCTGTAAATTTTCTTCTTTAAATCCTCCATCTCCTGCTGGTTTTGGGGAATATTGGGAAACATGAGGGGTGCAATATTCATGGTTCCCTGGTTAAACTTGAAATACTTCATCTTGTTCATGGCAATGGATCTGATCTTATACTTGTCCACCGCCGGGAAATTTTTCCAGCCGCTCCGAGATCTCCTTCACCTTGCCCAAAGTCTCCTGGTTGAAAATATCGCCCTTTCTTACCTGCACCATGATCAGTAACCTGGTTGGCTCCTCCGAAGGTATTCTTGATTATATTGTGGACTTTAATATAGGGATGCCGTTGAGGCAGGAGATCACCGAAATTGGTATCGACCCTCAACTTCAAAATGGCGGGGTGTCAGTAAAAATCCCAGGGGGTTTATGAGCTGCAACAAAAGAACAAGGTAATCATGATAATGACAATGAGTATGGAAGCTCTTTTCTCTATGACGAAATTGGCAAATCTTCCATTTGAACCACCTCAGAACATGTTGTTTCTGATAAGAAGGGTCTCTTCTTTGCCTTGCAACCGGACTCCTTTCATCTAACCATGAGCACAACCGCGCTGTCGGCTGAATCTGAACACCGCGCGGCAAGAAGGGGCTGATTACCGGTTTTTCCTCAGTGCACCTCGCGCTTTTGCCTGGCCTTTGCAAGCAGGCGGGCCACAGACTCAATGGAGAGGAGGAAATTTTTCATCTCATCTTCAGTAAGGTTCATCAATATCCGCTCCATTTCCTTTTCCCTGATGGAGACCAGCCTGGTAAGCTCCCGCCGCCCTGCTCTGGTCAGGCTTACCTTCACCACCCTGCGGTCATTGTTGTCACGCTCCCGCCTGACCATCTTCGAGATTTCCAGGCGGTTGACCATGGCCGTAATGGTGGGAAGGCTGACCGAGAGCTTCTTGCTCAAATTCGACATGGTGTGATGATCGTTGTCGCTGAAACAGGTAAGCAGCTTGATTTGAGCGGTGGTGAGATCTATTTTAAGCAGGCCCTTGGGATTGATGCTCCGCGAGATATCGTTATAGGAAAACATGATTCTCTTAATAAGCGTGCCCCAGTCGCTCCTATTAAGAGACTTGAGATTTTTTCGCGAGGTATCTGTTGAGTTTGCATGATCTAAAAATAATTAGAGCTTATAATTATTAGAGTATCAAACTATCTATCCAAACCCGCGCGCTTTGTCAACAGTTAATTTATAAAAAAATCAACCGGGGCATATCTTCACCGGGAAGCCTGCAAAAACAGCTATATTGCAAATGCAATCGAGGCAGCGTGATCACGGGATGCACAGGAAGGAATCGCCCGCAGCGGGCAGGGCGGGATGAGGATGCGGCTTTAAAATCGGCACGATGAATAAGCCTCAGGCGGCCGGGCAGGCACAACCCTTCCGGCTATTTCTTCCCGAACCCAAATTTCCGGGCCAGATCATCGATCAGGCTGTAGGCCACAGGGACCACCAGCAGGGTGAGAAAGGTTGACGAGGTCATGCCGCCGGCCACGGCAATGGCCATGGGCGCCCTGGACTCACTCCCGGCCCCAACTCCCAGGGCAATGGGCAGCACCCCGGCTATGGTCGCGATGGCGGTCATGAGGATGGGCCGGAGTCTCACCGGACCGGCCTCGAGTATCGCTTCCCTCATTTCCATGCCCCGCTCCCGCAGGACGTTGGTATAATCCACCAGCAGGATTGAGTTCTTGACCACGACACCGATGAGCATGAGCATGCCGATAAGGCTCATGAGGTTTATGGTGCTCCCCATGATAAACAAGGTCCCGAGGGCGCCGATAAGGCTTAAGGGAAGCGCCAGCATGATGGTGAAGGGATGCATAAAGCTTTCAAACTGGGATGCCAGCACCATGTAAGTGATGATGATAGTGAGCATAAAACGCAAATATAATGGATTGAAAGGTCTCCGCCATGGTTTCCGCCTGGCCGGCGAAGGTGATCGAATAGCCGGGCGGAAGGGTTTCATCAACAATTTTTTTGGTCTGGTCAATGACCTCTCCCAGAGTTTTCCCCTCAAGGTCGGCAAATATGTTGATACTTCGCTGGCGGTCAAGACGGTTGATCACATCCGGGCCGATTTCTTCCCGCACATCCACCACATTGCTCAAGCGCAGCAGCTCTCCCGCGCTGTTCCGCACCAAGAGACTGTTAATGTCCTGGAACATGGATCGCTGCTCCGGAATCAGGCGCACCCGCACGTCATAGCTGTTACCCCCGATCCGGTACTGCGATACCTCCCTGCCCCCGATCAGGGTGCTGATGGCAGAGGCAATGGTCTTCACATCCACTCCCAGGTCACCCGCCTTATCGCGGTCGATATACACCCTCACCTCCGGCTTGGTGAGTTCCATGTCGGCGCCAACGCCGACAATGCCTTCAATGGTCCTCAGGCGGTCGACAACGGTTGTCGCTATCTCACCCAGCTTCATGATATCCGGTCCCTTGATCCTGAACTGGAGCGGGGCATTTCTTCCCATACCCCCGCCGCCCATGGCAGCAATGTCTTCAACGTACGCGACCATCCCTGAAAGCCGGTTGAGCTCTTTCCTCAGGTAAGACATGATCTCTTCCTGCGTTCTTGTGCGCTCCCTGCTGTCGGTGAGCTGAACAAACATAAATCCCTTATTGGTAACGGAGGTAAATCCCCCCGCGCCCATGAGGGCAAAAATGCTTTTCACCTCGGGCATCTCCTTCAGGATCGACTCACATTGGGCAAGCTTCTTATCGCTGACGGCAAGGGAGGTGCCCACCGGCGTCTCCAGCCTGACCACAAAATCATCGCGGTCCTCTTTCTGAACCAATTCTTTTCCAAGAATCTTAAACAATCCCAGGCTGGCGATGAAAATAGCCACAGCAACAGCTATTACCAGAAAACGGTGGTTAAGACTCCATGCCAGCGATTCCCGGTACATGCCGTCAATTTTTGAAAAAGTTTCCTCCAGGTAATTATAGAGGCGCCCGTGCCTCTTTTTTGCATTCAGGAAGCGGGCACAGAGCATGGGGGTAAGGGTAAAGGCCACAAAAAGAGAAATAAGAATTGCGACGGAAACCGTAACACCAAATTGAAAGTAGAACCGGCCGATAAGCCCGCGGATAAAGGCAACCGGGATAAAAACAGCGACAATAGCCAGCGTCGAGGCGATGACCGGAAAGGCAACCTCGTTGGTCCCTTCGCGCGCGGCCGTTACCGGGTCCTTCCCCATCTCCCCGTGGCGGAAGCTGTTTTCCAGGACCACTATGGCATCATCAACCACTTCACCCACGGAGAGGCTGAGCGCCAGCATGGTCATGCTGTTCATGGTAAACCCGAGGGCATACATGACGCTGAAGGCGCCGATGAGCGAGGCGGGAATGGCAAGGGCAATGATGATGGTGCTTCCCAGGTTTCTTAAGAAAAGGAACACCACCAGCGATGCCAGAAAGGAGCCGAAAAGAAGGTCGAACTGCACGTCGGAAATGGCATTCTTGATAAATTCCGACGAATCGAAGGCGATGCGCAAGGTTGATGCCGGGAGGAGCGATTTTTTTGAGCTGCTCCATGGTTTTCTTGACCAGGTTGCACACCTCCACATGGTTGGACCCCGACCGCGGCACAACGCCCATGCCGATGGAGTTGACCCCCTGGAATCGCCCCACCGACCGCTGATCCGCAACGCCGTCCTCGGCAAACCCGATGTCCCGCAGGCGAATGGGCGATCCCTCCCGGTAGGCAATGATGAGGCTGTTGAAGGCATCCGCGCTTTCCAGCTCACCCATGGTTTTTACCGACAGCTCGCGGGTGGCGCTTTCGATGTTTCCTCCGGGAACCTGGATGTTCTTGTTTTGCAGCGCCGCCTCCACATCGCTGACGGTAATATGGTAGGCCTCCATCTTCCTGGCATCGAGCCATATGCGCATTTCGCGCTCCTGCAGCCCGCCGATGACGATGGATCCGACACCCCGCAGCGTTTCCACGTAAGGCTTAAAAACCTCATCGGCGGTCTGCCCCAGGAGCTTCCGGGGCACATCCCCGTTTACCGCAACCCAGATGATGGGATGTGCGGCCATGTCCACTTTGTTGATGATGGGAGGATCACTGTCTTTGGGCAGATAGCGGTTGGCCAGGGAAATTTTATCGCGGATATCCTGTGCCGCGGTATCAATGTCCCGCTCCAGGTCAAACTCCACCTTTACCTGCGAGAACCCCTGCATATTGGCCGAGCTGATATGCTTGATGCCTTCCACAGAGCTGATGGCATCTTCAATGGGATCGGTCAGTTCCGTCTCGGTGACTTCGGGGCTTGCGCCCTGCAGCGTGGTGGTAATGCTGACGTTGGGAAAATCAACCTCCGGGTAGAGGGCCACGCCCATCCGCCCCCTGCTGATGAGCCCGAAAAGGACGAGGCTTCCCACCATCATGGTTGCAAACACCGGCCTGCGTATGGAGATATCCGATAAAAACACCCTGCCCTCCTACGACGGCGAGGAGACGATGGTAACCCTGGTCCCCTCGGTTATTTCACTCCGGCCGGAAACAACAATGTCGTCCTCCGGTGTAATGCCTTCAAGAATTTCCACTTTTCCGCTGAAGCGCACGCCGGGTGCAACCCTCTTGTATGATATGACCCCCCCTGCTACCGCCATGACCACGACACTTCCTTCCCTTACCAGAACCGCGCTCTCGGGCAGGACAAGGGACCTTTGCCTTCCCAGCAGGACCTTCACATCCACAAAGTAGCCGGGCCGCAGTTTGTATTCGCTGTTATCAACCCGGGCCTTTACTTCAATGGTCCGGGTTTCCGCTTCCACCTTGGGATTAATAAAATAAACCTCCCCCTCAAACATTTGATCCGCATAGACCCTGGTGGTGACCCGGACTTTTTGTCCTGTCCTGATCGCACCGGTGTTTTTTTCCGGCAGGGTGAAGGCAAGCTTGAGCGGATTGGCATCCACGATCTTGAAAAGAGATGCCCCTGTCTTCACATACTCACCTGCCGAAACCATCCGCTCGCTTACCACGCCGTCCATGGGCGCAAGCACCCTGGTGTCGCCAAGCTCCTTTTTAAACCTGGAGAGTTTGGCCTGGGTGTTTTCCAGCCCTGCCCGGTTCATGAGTTCCTGGTTCCTGGCGTCATCAAGCTCCTGCTGACCGATAACCCCCTGGTCAAAAAGGCTGTTCATGCGCTTGAAGGTGGCCTGCGAGTGCTCGAGCCTGGCCCGTCCCTCTCTGAGCATGGCTTCGCTCTCTTCCACTTCCAGGCGGAGCTTTTCATCGTCTATCTCCAGCAGCAGGTCACCCTGCTTAACCGTGGACCCCTCATCCACCAGCAGCCGTTTGATGATGCCGTCCACCTCTGAGCCGACAGTCACCTCGTCCTCGGGAAAGAAGCTCCCGACCGCATCCAGGGTGTGCTCAACCTCCTCAAAAACCGGCTTGGCGACCTCGACCGGGAAATTTTTGGCCTGTTCCGCGGTGCCCGGGACGGATTCTGCATTGTGCGTGTCCTTCCCCCGCATGAACAGCACCGCTGCCACGATGATACCTATGACCAGTGCTACAATCAGTTTCATTCTCATGGAAAACCTTTAACCTCCCTCCTGTTTACCGCCAGTGCACGAGCCCTTCGCGCTCCACATTGCGCATCATTTTTTCCATCAGGACGACCAGCGAGTTCATTTCCTTCAATGAAAGACTTTTTGTGATCTTCTCTATGACCAGCTTCTTGGTTCTCGAAAGTTCTTCCTTCATGTTTTCCCCTTTGGAGGTGAGATGCACCTTCACCACCCTGCGGTCATGAGAATCCCGCATCCGCTTAACCAGCATTTTTTTCTCCATCCTGTCCACCACCCCGGTGATGGTCGGGCCGTCCCGCGATACCCGACGGCGCAGTTCACCGAGCACGATGCCGTCCTCCGACCAGAGGGTCAAGAGCACCTCAAACTGACAGGGGGTCAGTCCGAAGCTTTTAAGCTGCCGGTCGTAGTTCCGCCGCAATGACCGGTGAAGCCGGGCCATGAGCTGATCGGTTTTATCAAATTCCGATATTCTCAGGGATTTTTTGTCCGTTGCCGCCATATGTGGTTAATCTATGGTAATGTTGTAGGTTTCGAGCAACACACCTTTAACCTTGGCAAGGTCGGCCAGATTTTGTTCATACGCGGCCTTTGCAAATGCATACCTGCTTTCGGCGTTGGCCAGCTCATCCTGAAATTCCAGCAGATCGTGGGTGGTGGCAAGCCCCACCGCGTACTTTTTCTCCTCGGCCTTCAATCGCTCATCGGCCAGCCGCATGGTTGCCCGCGCCGCTTCAATCCGCTTTATGTCGGTATCAATCTGCCGCACCGCCCCTCTCACATCATTGATGACGTTATTTTCCACGTCCTTCAATAAGGTCGCAGCACGGGCGGATTCGATCTTGGCCCTGGAATACTGGCTCTTTGCAAAACGGTTGCCGAAGGGAAATTGAATTTTCACCCCGGCCGCATAATTATAGTAATCGCCCGAAGCCATGCTGTCCGCCACATCATTCCATCGGGTGTCGGCAAGGTTTTTTTTACCGCCGAGCCCTCCCCCGCCGCCAATACTGGCTGCATCAGGGTTGCCGCGGCCGGCAAGCCCCATGGTCCCGAGCGTGCCGAACAGGTCTACCCGGGGGAGCGTCTGGTTCTTGGTGTATTTAACCATGATGTTCCGAGCCTCTATATCCATCTTGGCCTGGATATAATCGGGACGGTAGGTGAATGCTTCCTGAAGGCTTTGCGTAAAATCCACGGAGACCGGACCGGAACGCGGGTCGTCGGCGGGAATGATCTCCACATCCCAGTACTCCTGCTTATCGTAAAAATTCAAGGATGTTTTCAGGCGGTCTTCGGTGTCCTTAACCAGATCCGCCGCAACGATCAGGTCCTGCTTCCGTTCCGCCACCTCGGCCTCAGCCTGGTAAATCTCAATGGGGGCAAGGGTCCCGGCATCTATCCTGATTTTAAATTCCCGAAGCAGGTCCTCGGCCGCCTTGAGGGACTTCTGGCGCGCCTCATAATCCTTTATCTGGAAATAGAGCGACCAGTAGAATTTTTCAATCCCGTTGAGTATCTCCATGACCTGGTTTTTAAACTCGTACTGGGAGATTTCAAAGTTAAGATTGGCGATTTTGATCATGCTCTCGCCGATCTCGATGCCGAAATCCTTGAGCAGCGGCTGGGTGAGATTGAGGGTAAGGTCCGATTTGTACTGGGGAACCAGCTGCTGAAAGGTGAAATCGGTCTTCGAATCAGTGGCGTTCCACTTGAGCTCTGCCGACGTGCCTGTCACAAACTGCTTCATCACACCCATCTTCAGATCCCAGGCCTGCTGATAGACGCTGTCCGCGCCGGCACCGGTCAGGAAATTACCCACCTGCTGGACGCTCCTGGTCTTGCCGTACTGAAGCGAAAAGTCGGGATCATAGAACGATTCCTCGCGCATGATCTCCGTCTCGGAAATGTCCGGCGCCAGGCTCTGAAAGGCGATTTGCAGATTGTTCTTCAGCGCGAGGATCATAACGCTCTGCAGAGGAAGCTTGATGGCGTTCCCTTCAACGCGGATGAGGTCCGGCACCGGCGCATCCTGGGCTGATGCCGGCAACGGCATGGCCACCAGGCAGATGCACAGAGCTGCCGCAGCGAAGGTTATTCCCAAACACCCTGCTGTGTTTTTCCGGCCGTGTTTTCTTTTGTGAAGCATGGCTCCTCCTCTTTTTCGGCAGCATCAAATCCTGCCCGGGTTCATCGTACGCGGTACATCTATCAATTTAATTCGTACGCTAACTGTTTTTATACTAACCATATATCATTGTCAAGCCCGGTTTCACTTTTTCACTTGAACCGCATTCCTTGTTTATGCTAGTGTGTGCATGTTGTTTGGCCTGAACTGCTAAACAAAGGTATCTGAAATTTCGATAGGAGCGCCTTCAGGCGCGATAATTCGCGGCTTAAAGCCGCTCCTACCGGGTGCCAATGTTTCTGAGAGAAAATTCTCAGATTCGGGCCTGTAATAATCTAAACCTTTTACTTTCACCCTCGCGTGCCGCTATGAGTGCTCCGGTTATTGAGCTTCGGGATTTAAAAAAATACTTCAAGGAAGTCAAGGCAGTAGACGGCGTAACCCTGGCCATCAACGAGGGGGAAATCTTCGGCCTGCTCGGTCCCAACGGGGCGGGCAAAACCACCATCTTAAACATCCTGTGCACCCTGCTGAAGCCCACATCGGGGACGGCCACCGTGTGCGGCCATGATGTGCGGAGGGAAAAGGATGCCGTGCGCAGGAGCATAGGGATTGTCTTCCAGGATCCAAGCCTGGATGACCAGCTCACCGCCTTCGAAAACCTAGACCTGCACGGGCGGCTGTATCACATAGGCCGGGACACCAGGAAGGAAAAAATGCAGGAGCTCCTCAGCCTGGTTGAGCTGACCGACAAGAAAGGCATCCTGGTCAAAAATTTTTCCGGCGGCATGAAGAGACGCCTGGAGATTGCCCGCGGGCTGCTCCACCAGCCCCGGGTGCTTTTTCTTGATGAACCCACCCTGGGGCTCGATCCCCAGACCAGGAGACACATCTGGGAATACATACGGAAGTTGAACAGCACCACCCGCATCACCATTATCCTGACCACCCACTACATGGATGAAGCGGATACGCTCTGCAACCGGGTAGCCATCATCGACCGGGGCAAAATTGCCGCCATAGATACCCCCGCGCAGCTTAAAAGGAATGTGGGGGGTGAAGTCATCTCGGTCAAGACAGACGACGACTTTCACCCCGTGGAGCCCTGGATAAAAACGGTCATCCGGCGCGACGGCGTCGTTCACCTCACCGTCGATGAGGCGGATCAAAAGCTCTCCTCTCTTATGAGCATCGCCCAGGCACAGTCAATAAACATTGAATCCGTCACCATCCACAAGCCCACCCTGGAGGATGTCTTCCTGCACTTCACCGGGAAAACCATCCGGGAAGAGGAATCCAGCTGGGCCGAGGACATTCGAATCAGAAGAAGGAGCAGGGAGCGATGAATCTGGACGCGGTTTACATACTCTGGCTGAGGGAAATCAAGCGCTTTCTGCGCTCGAAAAGCAGGATCATCGGAAGCCTTGCCTTTCCCTCCCTCATCCTGATCATCATCGGCAGCGGCCTCAACCCCGTGTTTACCATGGGCGGTTTAAAGTACAGTGAATTTCTGGCGCCGGGGATGATCGGCATGGTGCTGCTCTTCTCATCCATCTCCTTCGGGATTATGATCATCTGGGACAGGCAGTTCGGCTTTCTGAAAGAAATCCTGGTCGCGCCCATCTCCCGGACATCCATTATTCTCGGCAAGGCCCTGGGCGGGGTAACCACTTCCATGGCTCAGGCGCTGCTTTTCCTGGCAGTCTGCTTTGCAATGGGCATCCCCTTTCCCGGCCCCGCAAAATTTGCGCTTCTGATCACGGTAATGGTGCTGATAGCCGTGGGATTCGTGCTCCTGGGCATAGCCTTTTCAAGCCGCATGAAGGACTTCCACGGGTTTTCCCTGATCATGAATTTCGTAATAATGCCGGTTTTCTTTCTCTCCGGGGCATTTTTTCCCCTCGACCGGCTGCCGGAGTGGCTCAAGTGGCTGGTGTATGTGGATCCGCTGACCTACGGGGTGGATGCCCTCCGCTTCTGCCTGGTTAATACCGCTGCCTTTCCCATCTGGATAAGCCTTTGTGCCCTGACTGTTTTCGGGGCAGTTACCACCCTCATAGGGACGCTGCTGTTCAGCACCAGCCAGATATAACCCGGAGCTGCCATTACAAATAACTGCACCTATAGTCTGTAGCCCCGGGGGGTTATCATGGCCTGGTCGCAAAGGGTGGTGCTGCTGTTGCCGATGATGATCACGGTCAGCATATCAATCCTGCAGCGGAGCATTCGCCCTAACGTGGTGAGCCTCACCGATTCTCCCTTCCTTCCGAGATTCCGCGCGATGCCGACCGGTGTGTTCTTTCCCCGGCAGGTGAGCAGCAGCGACTGCGCCTCTTTAATCTGCCGGTTCCTTTTCGCACTTTTGGGGTTGTAGAGGCAGATGACCATGTCGGACTGTGCCGCATGGGTGAGCCGCTTTACAATGACCTCCCAGGGGGTCAGGAGGTCGCTTAAGGAAATGACCGCGTAGTCATTCATCAGCGGGGCACCGAAGCGGGCCGCCGCGGCATTGATGACCGGGACCCCCGGAACAACCTCGACCGCAATCTTCCGCCGGAGCTTTTTCTTCGCCAGCAGCTGCAGCGCCAGGCCCGCCATGCCGTACACGCCGGAATCCCCGCTGGATATGAGCGCCACGTTCTTCCCGCCGCAGGCCGCGGCAATTGCCCGTGAACAGCGCTCGATTTCCCCGGACATGCCTGAGGAAATCACCTCCTTCCCCTCAATGAAGGGCGCTACCAGGTCAATATAGCGGCTGTAGCCGGCCACGGCATCGCAGTTTCTCAGCACCGCAATGGCGCGGGCGGTCATATCCCTGTGGTCACCGGGACCGATGCCCACCAGGAAGAGAATGCCTTTTGAGGGTTTGCCAAGTTTCATGTGGCAGTAGTCCGATGAGGGTTAACGGCAGTCTCGTTGCTTTTAACAAGATACAATTTCAAAATCCCAAGCACTAAATCCCAAACAAATCCCAAATCCAAATGTCAAATGTTCCAAACCCCGGGTTACGTTCGCGGCTAAAAGCCGCTCCTACCGGAACGGTTTATGGTCATTAGAATTTGATGAAGATGTAGAGTTTTGTGTGTTGAATGTATCTTCCCGAGCTCTTTGTCATTTGGAATTTGTCTGTTTTCATTTGTCATTTGAACTTTGTCATTTGGGCTTCACTCCCTCCCCGCTTCCCTCTTCCAGCATCCGCTCCAGCGGTATCTCGGCGACGGCCACTGTCACATTGCCTTTCTTCTGCTTGGGACAGAGCAAATTCTTGACCCCGGCGCTCAGAAGCGCCGCCGGTTCACACACCCCCCCGCTCCCCACCGCTTTCATGACATGTGGCGAGTACGGCGTGGGACAGGGAACGCGGTTCAGGCGCGCGGGCGAAAACACGTCGAGCGCGAAGCCGTGATTGCGCACAAACGTCAGAAGACCTCTTTCATCAGCCTTGTTGGAAACGGTCGCGATCCGCGACACGGACTGAAGTGAGCATCCGGCGCGTTCCAGGCACCCGGTCACTGCATCCTCAATCTCACCGTACGGTGTGTGCCGGTTGCAGCCGATACCCACCACCAGATTCCCGGGCCGCAGATGAATAACCGCACCGCTTTTTTTGCCCCGTGCGCCGGCTGCAATTGCCCGGTTATTCACCACCACCTTGCAGTGGCAGCGGGAGGCAAGCAATCGCTGTATTGATTTGTAAAACCTGATGCCGCGCTGCTCACCCGCGGGGATGGCTGATTTCAGTATCGCGGGGTATACGCCAACCTTCTTCCCGTGCAGCAGGTCATAGCTGCATTTCTTAAGCATGGCAAAATCCAGTCCCCTGCACTTGAGCCGTTTTGCCAGAAGGTCCAGGGCAAACACTCCCTGCACATCGGTGGCGGTGGTTATCACCGGCTCCCCGCCGGTAAGGGCGGCAACTCTCGAAGCCAGTTCATTCGCCCCGCCCAGGTGTCCGGCGACCAGGCTTACGGCAAACCGCCCCTTCTCATCAATCACCACCACTGCCGGATCACTGGCCTTGTGTGCAAGGAACGGGCTGATGGTCCTCACCACAATCCCTGCAGCCATGACGCAGATGATCCCGCTGTAATCACGTGTCAGTCGGGCAAACACGGCGGGCAGGTCCTGGTTAAACGCCCTCACCCCGGCGGCTCTCACGCGCAGCCCGGCCGGCACATACAGGTGAGCGCCGGGCAGCCCCTGAGCGATGACCCTGCCAAGCCCGGCGCCCTGCCTGGTCAATGCCAGGACCGCCAGCTTCCCCCGCCTGCCGTCCCCGGCCTCCCTGAAGCCGTGGGTAAACGTTTCATCATAGAGCTTTGAAGACGGCGATCCGGTTTTCTCGTCGCCCAGCGCCCTGCCCACCAGTATCAGCGCATGGCGCGTGATGGCCGCTCTCTTCACCCGGGAGGCGATGGTTGCCAGCGTCCCGGTGATGATCTTCTCGTCAGGCCAGCTTGCCCGGTATACTACCGCCACCGGGGTAGCCGCAGGGTAGGCTGTGCGCAGTTCTTTTGCCACCCTTTCAATCTGATCGGCGCTCAGAAAAATGGCCATGGTGGACTGCGACCGGGCAAGCCTGGTCAACGACTCCCGGTCCGGCACCGTGGTCCGCCCGCTCACCCGGGTGAGGATCACGCTCTGCGCCAGCTCCGGCACCGTAAGCTCCCGTTTCAAGGCAGCGGCAGCCGCAAAAACCGAACTCACACCGGGAATGACCTCGTAGGGAATCTTCTTTCTCTCAAGGCGAATCATCTGCTCCCGGATGGCGCCGTACAGCGCGGGATCGCCGGAATGTATACGGGCTATCGTCCTTCCGCGCCCTGCTTCCCGTACCATGATAGACAGCATCTCACGAAGGTTCATGGAGGCGCTGTCATACGAGGCGGCCCCCTTTTTCTTCAGGGACACGATGCGGGGATGTATCAGGGAGCCGGCATAGATAATCACATCCGCCTTGCTGATGATGCGTCTCCCTTTGACGGTCAGGAGTTCCGGATCGCCGGGCCCCGCCCCGATAAAATAGACTCTCACATCCTTCTTTCGCTTCATTGTCTCACGCATATTTCAGCGCCGGTGTATCGCTAACATCCATGAGCATCAGTCTCACCACCACATATGAGGAATGCTACAGGCAAGGTCATTCTGCGGCTTGACCGCGGAATCCAGTTCGTATTTATTATTGGATCCTTCGATCCGTCGCAGGATGAAATGTTTGCGCGGGGGAGGGGGTTTTTCAAGCCACAACAATTTGTCCGCAGATGTAGAACGGCGACTGCTTACGTCTTGTGCCGACGCAGACCCTTACAGCTTAATCGAGCGATGGAATGCCTGTCTGGTATGTCAAGTTCGGGGCCCACGTAATTGCCAACAAATTGTTGTGGCTTGAAAAGCCCCCTCACCCCGCGCAATACAAATCCGCATTGGTTACAAGACACATAAGAATTTCAGGCGGTTTTGTCAAATGAAATGTCGTTAATGATGCGCAGATAATAGAACGCCCCGCAGCAAGCCGCGGGGCACTATTGACAAAAGATACAATCGACCACCGGTAATACCGGTTGTGCAGGTGTGTATTATCCCGTATGCCGCCCGCCATCACAGGGCTGCCGCATAGCTCCATGTTTCGGTAAGCACATCGGAACCGTGCCGCAGGAACGCCCGCATTTCAAGGAGCGGCTTTAGCTTACCCCGGTCGTCGACCGCAGCCTCCGGCTGGAAGTGAAACACCAGCCGCCAGCCGCCGGTGACGGTATTTTTGTAAACCTGCTGCTCCAGCAGCCGTGCGCCGGGGCCGATCTCCACAACGGCCTCAACGCCCGCGCCGGCGGAGAGATCTGCCAGGGCATCTCCTTCAAAGTCAACAACGCATTTCCTGACCCCGGGCTGCTTTGCCGTTTCCGTCCTGGTCGCCACCACTCTGCCTGCCGGCGGTCTCCTCTCATCAGGATAATGCCAGCTTAAGGTGTAGGCGTAGGTTAGCGGCTCCCCGGGTGGAGCGGCCGCCGGACGCCAGTAAGCTACGATGTTATCGTAAATCTCGTCATCGACCGGGATCTGCACCAGCTCAATCCACCCCCTGCCCCACTTCCCCGTCGGGGTACACCAGAGGCTGGGCCGGTAGTCATACCGGGCCTCCAGGTCCTGGTAATGATCGAAATTCAGGTCCCGCTGTATCAGCCCGAAGCCATGGGGGCTATCGGCCTGAAAGGCATTTACCCATACCCCGTGAGGATTGGAGAGGGGACGCCAGACCCATTCCCCGCTCTCCATGTTTATCATCAGGCCGTCGGAATCATGAATTTCAGGACGGAACAGGTCCTTGGGACGCTGGTTCACATTTTCCCCGTAAAAGAACATGCTGGTCATGGGCGCTATACCGAGCTTGTCCACCCCCTTGCGCAGAAAGAGGGTACAGGCAACCTCCATCAGCGTTTCCTTGCCCGGAATGATTACGAACGAATAGGCCCCGGTGACGCGGGGGCCATCAAGCAGCGCGTAGACGGTAATATGGGTGTCCTGGGGACCCGGCCGCTTCACCCAGAACTCGCGGAAATAGGGAAATTCCTCACCCGAGGGCTGGGCGGTATCGACCGCCAGACCGCGCGCCGAAAGACCGTACTGCATCCCCTGGGCGACAGCCCTGAAGTAGCTGGCGCCAAGAAAAACCGCCACCTCATCCTTATAGGCCAGGGTGTTGATGGGATAATGGATGCGGAACCCCGCGAAACCGAGGTTGGACGGGATCCTGGCCTTGAGCTCCGCGGCGCTCTTTTCATACACGAACAGATCTGTCGAGAAGGCAATCGGGCGTACGCTCTTTTCGGTTACTTCATGGATCTTCACCGTCCGGTCAACATAAAGACCGGGGTGGAAAAACTGCAGTTCAAAGGGAAGTCCGTCATTTCTCCAGTATGACCTGGCGGGCATAAACCTGATATCGCGCATCTGATCATAGCTTATTTTAAGCAGCCACGCGGGAACCTCTCCTTTGGGGTCCCGGTAGGGTGCCTGCGACAGTGTGCGGGCCTGCTGTATTACCGTCTCCAGCCCGAACGCGGCATCCGTTTGCGCATATGACACACCCCTGCCGGCGACGGACGCGCAGAGCAGGATCAGGACTGAAAGCGCACATCTCGTTTTCACAAGCTGCGCAATGAAGCGAAGGACTGCGGACCGGGTGATGGTCTGGATCATGGGCGTTTCCTCAACGGTAAGGGGTTAGCGCTTTTTTGAACGAAGCGGCAGCACGGCACAGGTGCCCGGTTCGGCCTTGACGTTTTCCGCGGTTCCGGCCACGCACTCCGAACCTTTATAGATCAGCCGCTTCACCTGCAGCGAGCCCCGCGGCTCAAAGAGGTTGTCGGGGATGGAGAGCGTGCCGTCTTTCATCCTGAGGCCGAGAATCGCATAAGCTCCACAGAGCATGCGCGCCGCGGCGCCGGTATACCAGCTCCAGCCCCCCCTGCCCTCGTAGCCGTAACCGCAGTAAATATCCGCGGGCTGCTGATGGGGAGGCATGCCGTAACAATCTATCACATCAGCCGTGACATGGGCAATGGGAGAAATCTTCATCCACAGATCAACCGCCTTTTCCCGGTAGCGTTTTTCATCCTCCCCGTCTCCGGCGGCCGCCGCCATTTCAGAAAGTCGCACCAGGGCGTCAACCAGCCATGACGCGCCGTGGGAGTACTGGCCCCCGTTTTCGCGCACCCCGGGGGGATAGTCCGCAATCTTGCCCGGATAGATCTCCGACTCCTCTTCAAACGGCGGGTACAGCAGGCGCACCAGGTGATCCGTCTCCAGGTCCTCAAGCGTCCGCTCAAGGTTGCATGCCCCCTGTTTGAAATCCGCCACGCCTGAAATCACCGGCCACGCCGCGCTCAGGGCATCGCTGAAAAACAGGGGCCTGCCGTCATCGGTGACGGCACGGGGGTACCGGCCATCGCGAATGAGTTTATTGAGTGCCTCCTTGAGCCTCGTCGCCCGCTCGCCGTACTGATCTTTTCTGGCATGCCCCTCCATGAGGTCGATGAGTCGGGAAAAATGGGTGAGAATGTCATAGAGGAAAAAACCCAGCCAGGTGCTCTCGCCCCTGCCCCGGCGTCCCACCAGATTCAGCCCGTCATTCCAATCGCCGCTGAGCATGAGCGGCAGCCCGCGCGCGCCGAACCGCCCGAGCGTCAGGTCAATCGCCCGCATGCAATGGCGGTAGAGGGAAGCGCTGTCGCGCGACCGCCGCGGAGCGAAAGCGATCCCGTCAGCGCGCCGGGGAATGGGCATTCCTTCCAGAAAACGCACCTCCTCCTGGAGAATGGAAAGATCCCCGGTCGCTTCCACGTAATGGTAGACCAGATAGGGAAGCCAGAGGTGCGGGTCGGAAGTGCGGTTGCGCGCGCCCAGGCCGGTCTTCCCTTCCCAGCTCTGGTGCCACCACTGCATCACATCGCCCCGGTAAAACTGCTGCGCGCTGTGCAGGAGAATCTGCTCGCGTGCAATCTCCGGGTGGAGGTAGAGAAGCGGCAGCACGCTCTGGAGCTGATCCCGGAAACCATAGGCGCCGCTGCGCTGGTTGGGACCGGTCCGCCCCCAGAGGTGGGACGCCAGCACCTGGTAGGGCAACCACTCATTCACCAGGCGGGCAAATGCCGGATCGGATGTTTCGATGCGCAGCACCGACAGCATGTCAGACCACCACTCATTTGTTTTCTTGCGGACGGTTTGAGACGCCGGCGGGTCACAATAGGTGCGTATAATCCGTTCCGCCCGAGCCCGGTCCCGGCAGCAACCAACCACCATCACCGCCGTTCCCTGGCCATGTGCCGGCACGGTGAGGGTTCCCGCAAAGCCGGCGATGGTATAGCCGTCATCGGGCATGGTCCCGTCAGCCCTGCCATGCTCCACCATGTAGGGATTGGCCAGGTCTCGCCCCGGCCCGCCTATAAACCGTGAGCGCACCGTCTCATATGCCTGCACGTCGAGTCCGGTGGCCACAAAGGCAAAGCCCCTCTGGAAATCATTCCGGGAGTTGGTAAAAAAGAGCGCCTTCAGTTCTTCGTCATAGCCGGCCTTGATAGCCCCCCGGGTATCACCGGGGATTTCACCAAGCATCATCTGCAGGTAGGGCAGGACCCGGTAGGTCCGGGCGGCATCGGTCCGGTTGTAAATGCGCAGCAGCCGCACTTCGGCGGGCTCATCGGGAAGCACGCTCACGGTGAGCTCCATGTCCGCATCCCGGCTGCTTTTTCGGAAAACGGCATAGCCGCGACCATAGGTGACGGTGGCGGACCCGTCCGTCCGGTTGAACGGCGCAAAGGCAGGGCCGTTGATGTCGCCGGTAGCGGTGTCCTGAATGTAAAGAACCTGCCCCGGGACCTGCACCGGTATGGAAACGGTGGACAGCGGCGTGAGGCCGTTCTGCTGGGCATTGCCCATGAACGAGTAGATATCGCCCTGATTGGTCACCATCACCCCGTATCCGAGCTTATTGGCAAGGACATGTGCCCACGGCCGGGCGGTATTCCATCCCACCTGCAGCTCGGTTCCATCGGTGGAAAATGAAAAGGGGGATATTTCCACCAGATGTGCCCGCGGGCTTCTTTCCGTCTCACCCTCCTGTTTTATTGCGGGGGCAAAGCCGTGGAGCACCCGCTTTTTTGCCAGCGCAGCATTGAGCGAACCATCCTCTGTTTCCGGCATGCGGAAAGCGTGCGTAATCATCTCCGCCGCCCGGGACATCCCCTCCGCGTAACCGTCAGCGAAGACAAGCTCGGCCGTGCCGCCGGGCGGAAGGTTGACCCGCAGGCGCAGGCAGGCGCAGGGATCAAAGGTATAGAGCAGACCTTCATCTCCCGGATCACGCAGTTTTTTCTCCAGCCCCTGCGGCCTGCGCAGGGTGGAGTTGCCGATAAAGTATGCCCGTGAATCCTCGTATCCGGCAAGTGTCACCGTATCAGCCGTTCTCACGCGCACCGCGTGAAATGCCACCTCCGGGGACAACCCGCCTCCCGCGGGTCCGCCGGCGCCGCCTTTCAGCAGTCGATTGCGGGCAATAATCGCGGAGAGCGACCGGATGAACCACGTGCCGATATGAATGCTGTTATAATCACCGTGCCGCTGATAGGCGTCATGCGCGTTGAGCACAAGTTCCCGATAGCTGGTGAGTTCAATGAGGCGGCTTCGCCCTTCACTGTTGAAGAGGCGCACGGTCCACAACTCCAGCGGGAGACGGGGGTCAACGCCGACGGTGGCCTCAGCGCGTATCCCGTTACAGGAGCTGCGCATCTCCACCGACTCATGATCACGCCTGGCCAGGGAACTTTCCTGACCGGGCCGGCATATGGGCTGACAGCACAGCGACCAGGCGCGCTCCTTCGCGTCAGACGGCAGCTCCGCGTCAACCAGAAAGAAGAACTTGCCGCAGGGATCAAGGGGGTCAGAAGACCTGCGGGTAATGTCAAGCTCCCTGCCCTTATTAACCGAACTGTACACCCTGCTCCACCCCCTTCCGTCAGGAGCCACCGTCAGCGTGTACAGACCGTTGCTGACAACCAGCGGATCAGCAGCAGGCGCTGACGCGGGGTGGAGGACTTGTGTTGAAGGCACGTTCCCGCGGCTGTTTCCTTCTCGAAGCCGGCGGCCCAGCATCACCGCACCACCGGCCAGAGTGCAGGCAAGGAAGGCGGTTGCAACCATTCCCGGTGATAACAGCTCGCCGTCGCGGGCGGCACTCATGGCGGCCGCCTGGCCCCAGGCATAATCCCAGTCAGCGCCGCGGGGAAGGTAGAAGGGAAGGAGCAGCGGGGCCCAGGTTACAAAGCGCCGCAACCCTTCGGCAATGACGCGCGTCCGTGCCGAATGGCCTAAAAAGCGGGCGGTCTTCTCATCAATGATGTCGGCTCCCACAAAGGAGAGGTTCACCAGTGTTGCCACCCGCAAGCCCATGTGATCGATAAAGATGGCGATGCGCAGCCAGTCGAAGGCAAGCAGGTTGACGAAGGTCTGCAGGCTCCAGGCGCGGAAGGCCTCGGGAGATGCGGCAACCTGCTTGAAGGTGGCCACCGCCGTGCGAACGGCCCCATCCTGATTATACCAGGTTGGGTCGGGCGCCATCCTGAGGAAGGAATAGATGATCGGCGCCATCCACAGACCCCAGCGCTGCACGCGGAAGGCCTGCTCGGCCACCTCCACCAGCCCGCCCCTGGTGAACAGGTGCCTCAAGGGCGCGGTGCTGCGCTTAAGCAGCGCATTGAGCAGCACCAGGTTTACGCTGAACAGGGGTGCGGCAATCGACCAGTTGATCACCCCTGAAAGGGTTTCACAGAAGAGCAGATTCACTCCCCCGCTCACCTCACCGAGGTTCATGGCACCCCACTTGCTGAAAAGCGGGTAGACCACGTACTCCTTTACGGGGATTCCCTGAGCGGCGTAATAAAGCGCGGCATAGTTTTTAAATTTTGCTGTGATGACCTCGACCTGGAGCAGGTCAACATACCAGGCCAGCGCTCCGCCCGCCAATCCCCCGAGCAGCGCCTCTACGGCGTAGACGCGCCACGATTGCAGCCTGAGCCGTTTTCCCAGTACCGTGATATGCAGGGTGTCGCGGAGCAGATCAACCAGTGCGTAGGCGGCCGCCCCTGCTCCGAATCCATAAAGCCATCTGAACTGGCCGGACGCTGCCGGCAGTCCGGACTGCAGGGCGATGGCGACACCGGCGCCGACAGCGGCACCGCGCAGGAAGCCGTTGTAATCAGCATAACTGTTGCGCAGACGCTGGAAAAAGTGATTGTCGCCGTCAAAGCTCTCTATAATGGTCTTGAGCAGGGGGAAAAGGATGGCGCCGAAGAGACAGGCGCTGAGCAGCGGATGGGCAGCGAGAGACGAACGGGCCGATGGCAGGCAGATGAGTCCGGCTATGGAATGGACCAGCCCCATAAATACAAGGCTGTAGACCGCACCTTTTATAAATCCTCCGCTGAAATGCCCGGAACCCCGGTACCACAGGGGATTTTTCGCGTTCAGGGCATCCATGATCAGACCGGTGATCAAAAATGTCTGTGCCCAGAGTCCCGCCTGTGAAAGCACGGCAGCGGCAATCGCGACCACCGTCCCCGCAACAGGAGGTAACGATGCCGGCTGGGCGCCTGAACCCCAGCGGGCAATGGAGGGCGTTGTCGATGCCAGCAGCGCGCTTCCAATCAGCAGCAGGTGCAGGCGCGCATCAGTGCATACCCTGCCCGCGCACAGCACATGCAGGCCGACCGCAACCGCTTCATTGACCGCCACCAGTACGACGGCCGTACCCAGCCATTGCAGCAGCTCCGGTGATGCCGGCGCGCCCCAGACCAGATAGCTTCCTATGCGCTGAAGCATGGGCGGTGACTGTAAAAGCAGCAGGCAGTTAAAAAGACAGGGGGCCAGCACAAAAAAACATCCGGCGGCCGCTGAAAGGTGACGGCCGGTGTTTTTAAACCGGTAGGCAACCAGCGCAAGATAAACGATGCCGGCAATTCCGGCAACCGGACTGGTCAGGGACAAGAGGTCGAGCCACTCCGAGGGGGCCTGCCAGACCTTCATGGCCGGGTCGGATGAAAGCGCAAGCAGCCCCACGACCAGGCCGTCCTGTAAGGCCTCAGCCGTGGTGAGGCAGGAACGCGTCAAGCCATATTTGATGATCCCGGATGCCAGAATGGCGAGAAATGATGCCACCAGGGGGAAGGCACTGCCCCCTGCAGTCTGGACCGCCATGCCGGTCAAGGCAATGGCACAGGCAGCGGCCACGTATACCATCGACTGCAGCAGGAGCGTTTTACCGGAATCCGTACAACCGTTTTGATCCATGAACATCCCTGTGCCGTTCTTCTCGATGATAGCTCATTAATTCATGCCGGCGATTTTTTGCATGAGATAGTTCTTCGGCACAATACTGTATAAATTAAAGCTCTTTTATCCCGAAGCCGCACTTTTCCACCTTGACTGTGAGGACAGGGTACTCCGCACAGCTCGGTCATTAACCGCTGATTTCAGCATGCAAGATATTTCACAGAGGGGATGAGCAGCCGCGGCAATCAGGAAAAAGGCGCGAACTTCGAAGCGATGATGATTTAAAACATGTGGATGAAAAGCCCC
Organism: uncultured delta proteobacterium; assembly: GCA_963793865.1. Classification (GTDB taxonomy): domain Bacteria; phylum Desulfobacterota; class WTBG01; order WTBG01; family WTBG01; genus CAZWCD01. Next base: position 290,099 of record CAWCBP010000014.1, on the reverse strand, counting down.
TGCGCGGGATTTACAGCACAACCATTGGTCCCTCTAAAGCGCGGCGATTCAAAGAGTGCGGGCACATACAATGCTGTCTTGAACCCTTACAAAAAAGGGCAGTCATTTGATGACTGCCCTTTTCTCGGTCAGCTAAGCAACCTTTCATCGCTTACAGGGCTCTCACGTTTACCGCCTGCAACCCTTTGGGCCCCGTCTGTACTTCAAACTCTACAGCCTGCCCTTCAGCCAGGTTTTTGAATCCTGAACCCTGAATGCTGGAGTAATGTACGAAAACATCCTCTCCATCATCCTGCGACAGGAACCCGAAGCCTTTCCGTTCGTTAAACCATTTAACGGTTCCTTTCACCATAACAACAACCACCTCCTTCCATTACAGATTAAATTGAAGCTACTTACTCCTCATCTTCACTGTAGAAAGGAAATGGTCCAAGAAACCGTTTTCTCATCTTTCTAACAACTGAAAGACTGAAGCAACATAACTGCAATTGCGCAATTGATTGATCCTTATCACATAATATCCCATACTGTCAAGTAAAACTTTCAGGCGGCGCCGTGGGCAGTACACCCGAACCGCTGAGCGGACAATCATCAGGGGCTGAAAATAATGATTATAATGCCCGCAAAGGCAATCCCCGCCCCGACCACCCGTTGCCCGAAGAAATGTTCCTTGAACACCAGCCTGCCCAGGAGCACGCTGAAAATGATCGATGTTCGCTTCACCGCGATCACATAGGCAATGGGCGCGTAATTGTATGCCGTGAAAATGGTGAAGGTTGCCAATCCCACCAGGGTTCCGATGAGAAAATTTATTTTGAAATTCTTGAATATCTGAAAGGGTGATTCACCCTGCCAGTACATCACCGGGATGATGGCGAAACTGAGCAAAAACAGATACCAGAAGCTGAAAAAGCTGGAGCCGGTGAGCGTTACCACCTTCTTTCCCATGGTGGAGGTAACCGTGTAAATGAGGGCGACAATGATTACCAGCACGGCACCCTCGTTCTTCAGCAGGCACCTAAAGGGAGCGAACACGCCTTCCCTGAGATGCGAGATGTTCATCACGTAGATGCCCAGAAGGACAATCAGCACACCGGCGACACCGGTGATGGTTATGGTCTCTCCCAGGAAAACGGAACCGGTAATAAGCAGGAAAAGGGGCGTGAGGGAAAGGAGCGGGGCGGTCATGGAGAGATCATACCGGGAGAGGGCCTTGATATATAAAATCATCGCCGTGATCTCGAGCGGGATGAGAATGGCGGTCAGGATTATCACCTGCTGACTTATGCTCCGGGGGAATTCCATCCGGTAGGTCATGAGCCAGAGTACGGGGAGGGAGAATAACCACCGTGAAAGTGAGACCCCGTATATTGACTGCTGCCGGGAGGCCTTTTTGCAAAGGGCATCAGCAGATGCAACCAGCAGGGCGGTGGTAAGCGTGTAGAGAATGCCGACAAACATGTAAAAACCTTGAGGCGGAATAAAAGTGGCCCGTTTTATAGCAAAAACCGTCAGCCGGGACAATAAAAAAGTCGCGCGAACGTTTTGACCGTTACTGCCATGCCCGCAATTTCCTATAAACCCACGGGTGTATAATAAAAAGAGTCTACCGGCCCATTTTTTTATCCAATCCCGGCAAATGCAGTAAAAGGGGTTAAAAAGCAAACAGGGATGTGATAGACTATAGTGTCCCTGATGAAATATGCTTTGAATATCTATTGATCATTTCGGAGGCGCCTCAAACGTGCCGGCAGCATGTATAACCAACAGCAAGAGCGATAAGCAGGATGGAACATGAAATCTAATGGCAGGAAATTTTTTACGCTGGTTGCCTTAGCGGTACTGGCTGCAATTGGATTAACCTGGGTCATTGAACAATGGCAGGAGCGGCAATGGATCTTTGTATCGCACCGCCCCGGTTAAACGGGGCGAGCTCCTCGCAACTATAAGTGCTACGGGTACGGTCGAACCCGAAGAGGTAATCGACGTGGGTGCGCAGGTAGCCGGTCAGATCTCTTCATTCGGCAGGGACAAAACGGGTAAACCCATCGATTATGGTTCAGTAGTAGAAGCGGAAATGGTTCTTGCTCAGATTGACGATTCATTATACGCGGCGGATGTGGCAATGGCAAACGCCCAGTTACAGCAGGCACAGGCAGGAGTTAAGCGTGCGGAGGCTGACCTCGGGCAACTGAAGGCCAAGCACTACCAGGCGGAACGGGACTGGGAAAGAGCCCAAAAGCTGGGACCTTCTGATGCGCTGTCAGAGGCAAGTTATGACGCGTACCGATCGGCTTATGAGATGGCAAAAGCCAATCTGGCAGTGGGCGAGGCGGCAATTCAGCAGGCCCGGAAAACTGCCGCGCATGCAGAGGCAACGCTGCAGCGGACTCAAAGAAACCTTGGCTACTGCACCATCAAGTCACCGGTCAACGGTGTCATCATCGATCGCAGGGTGAACATCGGGCAGACCGTCGTTGCCAGCCTTAACGCGCCGAGCCTTTTCCTGATCGCGAAGGACCTCAAGCGCATGCAGGTCTGGGTATCTGTCAACGAGGCCGATATCGGCGCCATTCACCCGGGCCAGCCGGTACGATTTACCGTTGATGCCTATCCCGGGGAGGTATTCCACGGCGAGGTGGGGAAAATACGTCTCAATGCCTCCATGACACAGAATGTGGTTACCTATACCGTGGAAGTAATCACAGACAACTCCAGCGGCAGGCTTCTGCCGTATCTCACAGCAAACGTACAGTTTGAAATAGGCCGGCGGACCAATGTGCTGCTGGTGCCGAACGCCGCGCTGCGATGGTCTCCCCTGCCTGATGAGGTAGTTCCGCAATACCGTGAGGCGGCGGCACATGAGGTATCAGTGCACCTCAAGCCAAAGAGACGCCCGCCAATCATCAAGCCGGGACCCGGCCAAAAATCATCAGGACACGGTGTGGGTGCGGGATGGCGGTCTCGTCTATCCCATCACCGTCAGCACCGGCCTGACCGACGGCTTCATGACGGAGGTGCGGAGTGAGGATCTGAAAGAGGGGCTGGAAGTCGTTGTTGGAAAAAAGCAGCAGCAGGTTGACAGCCAGACGGTGAGCCCATTTACACCGCAGACCATGAGAAGCAATCGCCCCCAGAGCCAATAGCAACAGCCGATGCTATGCTGCAACAGCAGCTATCATTGGCGGAGGGCAACCCTCATCATGGACCTGATTGAACTGCAGAATATCCACAAAAGCTATCACCTGGGGGAACTGGAAGTGCCGGTACTCAAGGGCATATCTCTATCAGTCCAACAGGGAGAGCTTGTCGCGCTCATGGGCGCGTCGGGCTCGGGGAAAAGCACCCTCATGAATATTCTCGGCTGTCTCGACCATCCAACCTCCGGACAATACTTTCTCGAAGGAAGGGAGGTGTCGGGTCTGACAGCCGATGAGCGGGCCTTCCTGAGAAACCGCAAGATCGGCTTTGTGTTCCAGAATTTCAACCTCCTGCCGCGCACCAACGCCCTGGACAACGTGATGATTCCCCTCTGCTACACCTCTGAAGATCTCACCGATCATGAAGCCCGGGAGAGAGCGGTGTCACTGCTAACACGCGTCGGCCTGGCCGACCGTTTTCATCACGAGCCATCCCAGCTGTCAGGCGGACAGCAGCAGCGGGTGGCAATCGCGCGGGCACTCATCAACATGCCCTCCCTGTTGCTGGCCGACGAGCCGACCGGAAATCTTGACACCCATACCAGCGCGGAAATGATGCGCCTTTTCCAGGAGCTGAACCGGGATGATGGCATTACCATACTGATTGTGACGCATAACCCGGAGGTGGCCCGTTATGCCGGGCGGGTGATCGGCATAAGCGACGGCGTGCTTACCGACGGTGAGCCGACACAGGGCATGCAGAATCCGGCTGGCATCATGACCGCACCGGTCTAAGGGAGGCACAGTAACATGAAGACCCATAAGAAGACAATGCGCACCGCTCTTCGGGCTCTCTCCCGCAACCCCATGCGCGCAACCCTTACAACCCTGGGCATTATCATCGGCGTGGCCTCGGTCATTGTCATGATCGAAATCGGCAAGGGTTCCGCGACTGCCATCCAGCGCAGCATTTTGAATATGGGCGCAAACAATCTCATGGTACGCCCCGGTACCGCCGCAAGCGGCGGCGTAAGCTTCGGCGCCGGCAGCGAAATGACCCTTTCACCGGAAGATTGTGAAGCAATAGCGCGGGAATGCACCTCCGTGCGCACTGTCGCCCCGGAGGTGCGGGCCCGCACCCAGGTAATCTACGGCAACCGGAACTGGGTCCCCATGCAGATCAGCGGCACGACCCCTGCCTACCTCGACGTGCGGGGCTGGACCCAGCTGGCCATGGGCGAGATGTTCAGCGATCTTGACGTGCGCAACGCCAGCAAGGTATGCGTGCTCGGCCAGACGGTGGTGCGGGAGCTCTTCGGCGGCGAGTCGCCCGTGGGCAAAGAGGTGCGCATCAACAACGTGTCCTTCCGCGTGCTGGGGGTGCTCAGCGCCAAGGGTGCCAACATGATGGGCAGGGATCAGGATGACATTATCCTGGCCCCCTGGACCACCATCAAGTATCGAGTAACCGGCTCGTCGCTGGCTGATGTCAATCAGAGCAGCGCCGCTTCAGCTTCGGACTCATCGTCAGCGGTGAACACCCTGAGCAAGCTGTATCCTAATGATAAGCCCGTCCTCTACCCCGAGCCTTCCGCCATACAGGCGGCCGACACACCGCTGCCCGTGCGCTTCACCAATGTTGATTCTATACTCGTTTCCGCAGCGTCCGATGCTGAAATTCCCCTGGCCATAGAGCAGATCACCCGGCTGCTCCGGCAGCGGCACCGGATCCTCCCTAACCAGCCCGACGATTTCAACATACGCGACATGACCGAAATGACCAGGACGCTCGCCTCCACGTCGCTTTTGATGACAAACCTGCTCCTAAGCGTGGCCCTGATCTCTCTGGTTGTCGGGGGCGTGGGCATTATGAACATCATGCTGGTGTCGGTGACCGAACGCACCAGGGAAATCGGCCTGCGCATGGCCGTGGGCGGAAGAGGACGGGACATCCTGATTCAGTTTCTGGTGGAAGCCATTGCCCTGTGCCTGGCAGGCGGGGCCGTCGGCATCCTGGTTGGCTGCACCGGCTCTTACCTGGTAACGCTCATACTGCGCTGGCCGACAGAAACCTCGCTGGCCGCAATTCTTGTATCGGTCGTCGTTTCCGCGAGCGTGGGCATCATCTTCGGCTTTTATCCGGCATGGAAGGCATCGCGGCTTGACCCGATTGAAGCCCTCCGCTATGAATGATGATTTGAAGCCGCCAGACCGTAAGGAGATTTATATCATGTGCTGCCGGGGGTATTGTGGTGTTCGGCGATTAGTGACATGGCTGTGCCTGTTCACGGCATCGGCGTGCGCGGTGGGTCCCGATTACCGGCCTCCGGAGCTGCAGCCCCCCTCCGGCTGGGTTGGCAGGGCTTCGGAGATGAGCTTCACACCCGAACACCAGGCGGAGCTGGTACGCTGGTGGACGACATTTGACGACGAAACACTGATTTCCCTGGTTGACCGTGCAATCGCGTCAAACCTTGATCTGCAAGCGGCAGCGTCGCGTATCCGGCAGGCACGGGCATCCCGCGGCATTGTCGCCGCCGGCCTGGCGCCCGCTGCCGATACAACGGCAAGCTTCACCCGCCGGCGCTCTGTCGGCAGTGCTTTCGATGATACATCCGCAACCACCAGCAACCTTTTTCTTGCCGGCCTCGATGCCGCGTGGGAATTGGATATCTTTGGCGGTGTGCGGCGTGAGATTGAAGCGGCGGATGCAGATATTCAGTTTACCATCGAGGACTATCGCAACACCCTGGTAACCCTGGCGGCTGAAGTGGCCCTCAACTATCTTGAGCTTCGGGGATTTCAGCAGGAAGTGCTCATAGCCCAAAAAAATCTGGCGGCACAGCAGCACAGCGCAGAGATTACCCGCAAGCGTTTTTCTGTCGGTCTGGTAAGCGCTCTGGATGTTGCCAACGCCACCGCCCAGGTTGCAACCACCGCTTCCCAGATCCCCGTGTTCGAAACCTCCGCGCAGCAGGCAATCTATAATCTCGGCGTGCTGCTTGCGCTGGAGCCTTCCGCCCTGCTTGAGGAACTGTCCCCGCCCGCCTCTCTTCCCGGAGGCACCGCCGGACATCCCCATGCTGCTGCCCTCTGATTTGCTGCTCCGCCGGCCCGATATCCGTCGTGCCGAGGCACAGATCCAAGCTGCCACCGCCCGCATCGGGGTGGCTACCGCTGACCTGTTTCCGAAGTTTAACCTTGTTGGCTCAGCAGGCTTTGAGGGTGATGAAAGCGGCGAATGGCTGAAACGCTCCAATTACGTGTGGTCCTTCGCCCCCTCGGTGAGCTGGAATGTCTTCGATGCCGGCCGCATCCGCTCCAATATTGCATTGCAAAAGGGGCTGCAGGAAGAGACGGTCCTCGCCTATGAAAAGACCGTCCTGACCGCGTTTCAGGAAGTTGAAAACGCCCTGATCGCCTACGCCAAGGAGCAGGAGCGCCGGGCGGCACTTGTCGATGCGGTTACGGCCAATCGCAGGGCAGTTGAGCTTTCAACCAAACTCTATGCGGAAGGCCTGACTGATTTTCTTAATGTGCTCATAGCACAGCGGCTGCTCTTTGATTCCGAGGACGCCCTGGTGCAGAGCACCCGAAACCTTTCCACAGATCTGGTGGCACTTTATAAAGCGCTCGGGGGCGGGTGGGAGAACAAATAGGCGGCAACCGGGTGCAACCAACAATCCTTAATCGAGCATTTTAATACTACTACTATCTCATGGATTACGTCATTGAGGCAAAAAATTTAAGGAAGGAGTTCGGCAGCATCATTGCCGTTGATGACATCTCCTTTAACGTCCCGCGCGGAGAGTGCTTCGGCATTCTGGGACCGAACGGCGCGGGAAAAACATCAACGGTTCGCATGATTTACGGCTTTTCTCCCATGACCGGCGGCAGCCTCAGGGTTTTCGGCCTTGATATAACCCGGTCACTGCGGGAGATCAAATCCCGCATAGGGGTCTGCCAGCAGGAGAACAGCCTCGATCCCGATTTGACGGTAGAACAAAACCTGATGGTCTTTTCCCGCTATTTTGACATGCCAAAAAAAATGGCAGCTGAAAAGACGGAGAAGCAGCTCAAGTTTATCGCCCTCGACCATCGCCGGGATGCCATGGTTACCGAACTGTCGGGGGGAATGATGAGGCGGCTGGTCATTGCCCGGGCGCTTATCAATGATCCCGAGCTGCTCATTCTGGATGAGCCCACCACCGGCCTTGATCCCCAGTCGCGGCACCAGGTATGGGAACGGCTGGAGCGGCTTAAAGCAAGCGGGCTTTCCATCCTGCTCACCACCCATTACATGGATGAAGCCGCGCGCCTGTGCGACAGACTGATCATCGTGGATCACGGGCATATACTCGTCGAGGGGAAACCCCTGGATCTGATCAAAAAGCATGTGGGTCGCAACATAATCGAAGTTGCAGATCCCGGCAAAGCATTGACTGACTATGTCCAGTCGCACTTTCAAACCTATGAAGTCCTGGAACACCGTCTGATCATTTACGATGAAGAGAGCGAGGCCCTGTTTCACACCATCAGCACTCAATTCTGTAATGAGGGCTGTGTCCTGCGTCCGGCAACCCTTGAAGATGTTTTCTTGAAATTAACCGGGAGAGATTTAAGAGAATGAGCGCTCTATCATTCACCCGCATTTCCAGGCGCTTTATCCGCGTATGGCAGCGGAACTTCACTGTCTACCAGAAGACCTGGAAGATAAGCTTCATCCCGCCGATGCTTGAACCCCTCTTTTACCTGCTTGCCTTTGGTTATGGGCTGAGCGCCTTTATTGAAGAAATTCCCTATGGCGGAAACAACGTGCCCTATATCAATTTTATCGCACCCGCCCTGTTAGCGGTCACCATAATGTACAATGCTTTTTTTGAGAATACCTATGCCTCATTTGTGAGGATGTATCATCAGAAAACCTTTGACGCCATGCTGGCAACCCCCCTTTTCCTGGAAGAGATTATCGCCGGGGAAATCGTCTGGGGTGCCACAAAATCTCTGCTTTCGACGGCGCTGATGATGGTCATTATCAGTTTTTTCGGGCTCATCTCCTACCCCCAGGGACTTTTCATTCTTCCCCTGGCATTTCTGGGGGGCATTGCCTTCGGCTCCGTCGGCATGTTTTTCACCGGGATAACACCCAACATTGAGACCTTCAACCTGCCCATCTTCCTGTTCATCACCCCCATGTTTCTTTTCAGCGGTACCTTTTTCCCGCTGGATAATTTGCCGGAATGGGCTCAAATCATTTCTACTATTTTACCGCTCACCCATCTGGTGACACTAACCAGATCCCTCTGCTTCGGATCCATCGATGTAAGCCTGCTCTGGCCTTTAATCTTCCTGCTGATTTTCTGCATCATCTTCTTCCCCCTGGCCATCGCAAAAATGAAGCGGCGGCTGGTTAAGTAAAACCATTTTGGATTTTGGAGTGCGGAATGCGGATTAAAAAATGAGGAGCCTCACTATTTCAAAGTGCAGGCTCCTTTGGATTTTGCGGATATTGGCCTCTCGGTCGAATTGCCGGGAGGCTTTTTTGCAACGAGTTCAAACCCTCGTTTTAACCAGTTTATATGGTTGCTTCCTGAGAGCGATCCTTGGAGCGGTCGCGGGCGATGAGCATGTAGATGGAGGGGATGACAAAGAGGGTAAAGAGGGTGCCGACGGCCATGCCGCCAACGAGCACCAGGCCGATGGAGTTACGGGCTTCCGCGCCGGCGCCGGTTACCAGGGTGAGGGGAAAGTGGCCGGCGATGGTTGCCGCGCTGATCATCAGAATGGGGCGCAGCCGGCTCAGAGCCGCTTCGTGCACGGCATCCCGTTTGGTGCGACCCTGCTCCTGCAGCTTGTTGGCGAACTCAACGATGAGGATGCCGTTTCTTGAAACCAGACCGATGAGGGTCACCAGCCCCACCTGGGAATAGATATTAAGTGTCGTGGTCCAGCCGTCGGTAAAGAAGGGTATGTCCGGGCTGGGCATCTTCAGGAACATAAAGATGAGCGCACCGAAGAGCGCCAGCGGCACCGAACCGGCCAGAATGACCAGGGGATCCCGAAAGCTGTTAAACTGGGCCGACAGCACAAGAAAGATGAGCACCATGGCAAGCCCGAAGGCGGGAAGGAACTTGTACCCTTCGGTCCGGAGCTGGCGTGACTCGCCCGTGTAATCCAGCACATAGCCCTGAGGCAGAATCTTCGCGGCCTCCTCTTCCAGGAAGCGCAGTGCCTCGTTGAGGGGGCGCATGGCTACGCCGCTGATTTTGACCGCATTGAGCTGCTGAAAACGGTTCAGCGAACGGGGAACCGTTGAGTTGCGGATCTCGGCAACCGTGCTGAGCTGCACCAGTTGGCCGTCAGGCCCGGTAATGTAAATATTCTGCAGCTGGTCGGGATTAAGCCGGCCCACCCGCTTGATCTGCGGAATGACCTTGTAGCTGCGCCCGGCAATGTTGAAGCGGTTCACATAATTGCCGCTGAGCATCGATGAGAGGTCAGCGCCCACCTGCTGGAGATTGAGCCCGAGGACAGCCACCTTGTCCCGGTCAATAACGATCTCTGACTGCGGCTGATCGATCTTGACATCGAGGAGCGGCGGAAAGGCAAATATCCCCTCCTGCATGGCCTTCAGCTTGATCTGCTCGGCAAACGAGAGAACCTCGTCAAGCTCGGCTGTTGACGCGATGACAAACTCTACCGGGAACTCGCCCCCGCCCGGCAATGCGGGAGGGGCTATCAGCAACACCCGTATGCCGGAGATGGCACGCAGTTTTCGCTGCATTTCGGGCAGAATTTCAAAGGGTGTGCGCTCGCGCTCATCCCAGGGCTTGGTGATGATGCCGCCGAATCCGGAGGTGGGAAAGGTGATTTCGAAAGGTGAAGTCCTTTTCCGGAACGCTCTGAAATATCTGATCCGCCGCTCGGCTGAAATGGCTGGTGAGTTCGAGCGAGGAATTGGCCGGCGCATCAATGATGCTGAAAATCGCCCCCTGATCCTCCAGTGGCGCCAGTTCCGCCGGAGACATCCTGAACATGGGGATGGCGAGCAGGCCCACAACGATCCACACCGCGTAGACGGCCGGCCGCGCGTTGAGGGTGATGTCAAGCAGGCGGCCGTAGAACATCCTGAAACGTTTGAAATCATCGGCGATTCTTTTCGGCCAGCCCGTGCTCCTCAATCCCCGGCTTGAGCATTTTGGACGACATCATCGGCGAAAGGGTCAGCGCCACAACCCCGGAGATCGCAACCGCCCCCGACAGGGTAAAGGCAAACTCCCGGAAGAGGGAGCCGGTCAGGCCGCCCTGCAAACCGATGGGGACATACACGGCCGCCAGGGTTATGGTCATGGCGATTATCGGGCCCGACCAGTTCGCGCGCGCCCAGCAGGGCAGCCTGCACGGGGACTGCCCCTCGCTCAGATGTCGCTCGATGTTTTCCACCACCACGATGGCGTCATCAACCACCAGTCCCACCGAGAGCACAATGGCCAGAAGGGTCAGCAGATTGATGGTAAAGCCGAACAGCTGCATCAGAAACACCGCACCGACCAGCGACAGGGGTATGGCCACAACGGGAATAAAGACCGATCGCAGCGAGCCGAGAAACAGAAATATGACCACCATGACGATGATCAGGGTGTCGATCAGCGTCTTCAGGACCTCGCTGATGGCATTATTGATGTAGTCGGTGGCATCGTAGGCAAAACGCGCCTCCAGACCGCCGGGCAGATTCTTTTTCGATCAGCTCCATCTCTGTGCGCACGCGCTTGATCACGTCGATGGTGTTGGCGTTGGGCAGCGGAAAAATCCCCATAAAGACAGCGGTCTGACCTGATATGCGCACTTCTGTATCATAATCCTCGGCCCCCAGGGCAATCTCGCCGATGTCTTCAAGCCGCACGATGGTGCCGTCCTGCTCCCGGATGACCAGCCGCTTGAACTCCTCAACCGAGCGCAGGTCGGAGTTTGCGGTCAGGTTGACCTGGACGAGCGAACCCTTGGTCTGCCCCACGGCGGTGAGATAATTGTTGGCGGCCAGCGCCTGGCGCACCTGGGATGGGCTGAATTGAAGGCGGCCATGCGCTCGGGCTTCAGCCAGATGCGCATGGCAAAGGTCCGGGCGCCGAGAATGTCGGCACGCTGTATGCCTTCGACGGCGGAAATGCGCGGCTGCACGATGCGGATGAGATAGTCGGTGATCTGATTCTGCTCAAGAATGTCCGACTGGAAGCTGAGATAGGCGGCGGCAAACTGGCTTTCGGCGGATTCGACGTTGATGACCGGCACCTCGGCCTCCGGCGGCAGGTCCTGGCGCACCTGGTCGACCTTGGAGCTTATTTCCGAAAGGGCCTTGATGGAATCGTAATTGAGCTTCAGCCTGACGGTGATGGTCGAGAGGCCCTGGGCGCTCTTCGACTGCATGTAGTCAATGCCGTCGGCGGCGGCAATGGCACGTTCCAGCGGCGTGGTGATGAATCCGCGCACCAGTTCCGCACTTGCGCCCACATACACCGTGTGACAGTGACAGACGAGTTCTCGCTGCGGGGAAACTGGCGGACGTTGACCGAGCGGATCGCCTGTAATCCGGCAATGATGATGATGAGATTGATGACCAGTGCGAGAACCGGCCGGCGGATAAAAAGATCGGTAAATTTCATATTTAGTCAATATTGGTGCAGACGCTCACGTCACATCAGTTAAGGTACGCTGTTGATCAGGTGTCCTTCGGTGTGGGAGAAAGATTGAATGCCGGGGCCAGGGTATTATCAACAGAAACGGCCTGTCTGTTGCGCAGCTTAAACACACCGGTGCTCACCACAGTCTCGCCCTCCTTCAGCCCGGCAATGACGGCAATGAAGTCCCCGCGCCGCTCACCGAGCTTCACAAACTGCTGGCGCACAACCGTGCCCGGAGGACTTTTCTTGTCGCTTGCATCATTCTCAACGATAAACACCGAGTCACTGTAAGGCGCATTAAGCACCGCCGTCGCCGGGATGACCAGCGTTGTATCATGTTCGGGTAACAACACGGTCACGTTGACGAACATGCCGGGCCGGAGGTGCTGATTACCATTGGGAATTGTTGCCTGCACCATGATATTGCGCGTGGCAGTTTCCACCTGGGGATTGATCGCGGTGATTTTTCCCTTAATAATCTCACCGGGGAGCGCATCCGTTTCCACCCGTACCGCAAGGCCCGGCCGGATGCGCGGGAACTGCTGCTGTGGAAGGGAAAAATTCGCAAAAATCGGATCGAGCGCCTGGAGCGAAACGATCTCATCAGCGGGGCTCAACATCTGGCCTAAATTGACCAAACGGATGCCAAGCAGTCCGCCAAACGGCGCCCGGATGGTTTTCTTGGCAATAACCGCCCGGATATTGTCGATCTGTGCAAGGGCCTGTTTGTACTCAGCGTCAGCTTTATCATATTCGGCCTGGGAAAAAGTTCCTTCGGCAAGCAGTCTGCGCGCTCGCTCGAACGTAAGCCTGGTCAGCCCCACGGTGGCTTCAGCGGAGCGAAGCTCTGCCTCCTCGGCAGCCGTGTCCTGCTGTACCAGCAGGTCCCCGGCCTTAACCATTGAACCCGGCTCAAATGTAATCTTGACCATCTTACCGGTCATTTCGGCGGCCATCATTACCCCTTGCACCGCAACCAGCGACCCTACGGCGGTAAGTGTGGACTCCCATACTTGCGTATTCGCCACGGCTGTAGTCACGATTTCAGGCTGGGGCTTTTTTCCCTGGTCAGCCATCCGGCTGAACTGAAGCGCTTTGATTCCGGTAAGGGCTCCGGCTATAATAACAAGACCCACGATGGCAAGAAACACGTATTTCTTCATATTCATAGGCTTATTATGAGTTATGGAAGATTATTCAGCTATGCCGCGAATTCCGGAGACCGAAAACCTTGATGCATGCATTGAATACACCGGCCTTACATAAGTGACAAAATGAGGATTGTACCGTTTATAAATATTTTTGCAAGCATCAAAAATATAAAAATACATGATCTGTCCTCTACCGACAATGACCCACCCTCACGTTACATTATTCCATATTCGCATCCTTCGACGGCCTCGCAACTTTTACATGCTTCCGGATATTTTTCGCTTGATCAGCTTCTCAATCTCCACCGCGAAAAATACTATCGATGACAGCAGCAGAGCCATCAGCAGTTCATCTGAACGTCAAGAGGCTCTGTCTTGAATACCTGGTTAAGAGCCGGCACGTAGACTGTTGCCATCTGAAGGCAAAAGGTCAGCGCCACCGCGAGCAGGAGGTATTTGTTGGAAAATAATCCTATCCTGAACAATGACTCCTTTTCAGACCGTATGGCCAGGACGTGGCCAAGCTGGGTCAGGCAGAGCACGGTAAACACCATCGTCTGCCAGTGCGCATTCCAGTCTGCGATTCGCCCACGCCTGGACAGCAAGCACAATGCCGGCCATCAGCAGCCCAACCCAGAGTGCGTGCAGTCCCAGGCCGTGGGCAAATATGCTTTCTTGCGGATGCCGCGGCGGCCGGTTCATGACGTCTCCTTCCGCGGGTTCAACGGAAAGGGCAAGGGCAGGCAGCCCGTCGGTCACCAGATTGATCCAGAGGATATGGATCGGCAGAAGCGGAATGGGCAGTCCCGACAAGGGCGCAAGAAAGAGCGTCCAGATTTCCCCGGAGTTCGTGGTAAGGAGGTATTTTATGAATTTTCTGATGTTGTCATATATCTTCCTGCCCTCTTTTACCGCCTTGACAATGGTGGCGAAATTGTCATCCAGCAGTATCATGTGCGCCGCTTCTTTTGACACATCCGTCCCGGTGATGCCCATGGCAATGCCGATGTCCGCCCGCTTTAATGCGGGCGCGTCGTTTACCCCGTCGCCGGTCATGGCCACAAACTGCCCCCTGTCCTGAAGGGCCTTGACGATCTTCAGCTTCTGCTCGGGCGCCACCCGCGCATAAACCCTGATATGCTCGACCTCTTCTTCAAATTCCTCCAGGGAGAGCGCTTCCAGCTCCCGTCCGGTGATGGCCGCATTCACGCCATCATCGATGATGCCGAGCCTTCTGGCTATGGCCATGGCGGTGCCGGGATGGTCACCGGTTATCATCACCGGTTTTATTCCGGCCGCCTTGCACATGCGCCACCGCTTCTCCGGCCTCTTCCCGCGGGGGATCCATCATGCCGGCAAGGCCTAACAGGGTGAGCCCGGTCTCCACCTGTCCGGGAGACATGTCATCGGGGAGTGCATCCCATGTTCGCATGGCAATGCCGAGTACCCGCAGGCCATCGGCGGCCATCCGTTCATTGATCGTCTGGATCTCTTCAGCATCGAACCGGCTGCAGTCCTTCAGATGTCATCATGGTATCTGATTTATCCAGCAGGCCTCTATCGCACCCTTGGTGAAGGAAACATAGCCTTTCGTCCCAGGCGTGCATGGTGGTCATGCATTTTCTGTCCGAATCAAAGGGGATTTCCGCCACCCGGGGATACTTTTTTTCAAGCTCCTCTTCTGTCAAAACCCTGCTTCCTGGCAATGTCGTATAACGCGATTTCCGTGGGATCCCCGATCACGATGCCGTCGGTCCCCGTCTGCGCATCATTGCTCAAGGCCAGGGCCGTCATGAGAAGATGACTCCTTATGATTGTAAGCCGCTTCAATCTCCGACGGCCCGGCACAGCGTGCCGTCACAATATATCTCCTCCACGGTCATCTTGTTCAAGGTCAGCGTTCCGGTCTTGTCCGAGCAGATGTAGGTCACCGATCCGAGGGTCTCCACCGCGGGAAGCTTCCTGATGAGGGCATTCTGCTTCACCAGCTTCTTCGCCCCCAGGGCGAGGGATATGGTTATGACCGCCGGAAGCGCCTCGGGAATGGCAGCCACGGCAAGGGAAATGGCGGTAAGCAGCATCAGCAAGGGCGGCTCCCCTCTCATAATGCCGATGCCGAACACGAAGGCGCATATGGCAAGGACGGCGATGGCAGAGCTTCCGCCCGAAGGCGGCGAGCCGTTTTTGCAGCGGCGTTTTTACCTCTTCCTCTTCCTGGAGCATGGACGCGATCTTGCCCAGCTCGGTATCCATGCCGGTTGCCACGACCATGCCGGTACCGCGGCCATAGGTGACGAAGGTGCCTTTGTATACCATGTTCTTTCTGTCGCCCAGCGGCAGCGTCTCGTCACCCAACGGCCTGCCGTGTTTTTCCACCGGCACCGATTCTCCGGTAAGCGCCGCCTCCTCCACCTTCATCTGCACCGCCTCGATGCAACGCATGTCGGCGGGCACAATCCTCCCCGCTTCAAGCAGCACCACATCGCCGGGGACAAGATCAGCGCCGCTAACGGTGGCAGGCGTGCCATTTCTCATGACCGTGGCAGTCGCGGCGCGCCATTTTTTTGAGTGCCGCCATCGCCGTCTCCGCCCGGTATTCCTGGATGAAACCGATCACCGCGTTGAGGACAACAATGACAACGATGACGATCGTGTCCGACAGATCACCGATGATCCCCGATATAACGGCGGCAGCGATAAGCACAAGAATCATGAAGTCCTTGAACTGATCGCCAAGCATCATCAGAGGGGTCTTTTTCTTTTTCTCCTGCAGCGCGTTGGGACCGTACTGCTTAAGCCGCCGCAGGGACTCTTCTGAAGAGAGACCCTGAGGTGATGACGCCAAGTCCGCCATGACGCTCTTTACATCCTTTTGATGCCAGTTCATGGAAACACCGTTGTATGGTTTTTGCGTGAGGCGCTAGCGGCTCAATTGCTCCCTCAGCCACGGCTCCAGCCGCTTGAACTCTATGGCAAACGCCCCGCGCACTTCCTGCATGTCCTGATCGCTGCATACGCTGTCCCTGGACATGCGGTAGAGAAAGTCTTTACCGCCCCGCCTGCCGGTGAGAAGCGCGATAATTGAAAAAAGGGCGTTCATGACCGGGAAGGGTATTTTTTTTATTTTTACCTGTCTGCCCACCATCCGGCTCACCAGGCTGATCACTTCCTCAAGGGTAAACACTTCCGGACCGGCTATCTTAAAAATTCTGTTCATCGCCTTCTCATTGCCGAGTGACTGGAGAAACGCCTCCGCCACATCCGCAGGGTCAAGGGGCTGGATGCGGGTAAGGCCGTTTCCGACAACGGTAAAGCTGCCGGTGTCCCTTATTTTCGGGGCAAAGTATTCAGCAAAGTCAACGAAATATCCCGACGGCCTGAATATGGTGTAGGGGATGCCTGAATGGATCAGGGTCTGCTCGGTATTCCATTTCGCGGCAAGCGTGCGTGCCGGCGAATCCGGTTCAACCCCCATGACGCTGGTATAGAGAATATGCTGCAGGTGATTCTCCCGGCCCGCCTGAACGAGATTCTTCATGCCGCCGTGCTCAACCATCTCATGCGTCAGCGTTTTGGTCTCCCCCCTCATCCCGATGACATCAATCACCGCAGCAATATCCCGGGTAGCCCTCTTCACCGTGTCAAGATCGGTTATATCCCCGGTTACCACCTCCAGCAGGGCGGTATCAACACCGTCAATCATCGGCGGTGCCAGGTCAAAACACCGCACCTGCATCTTCCGCTCAACAGCCTTTCTTATAATTTCCCTGCCAACGTGTCCGTTGCATCCGGCAACCAGTATCTTCACCCCCACCTCCTGCTCACAAAAGTTTCGGCCGCCCGAACCGTAAATGGGAGAAATGCACGCTCTGCTCCGGGACGGCAGTGAAAAACCCTCCGGCAGTGTAGTGTCCCGGAAATAACTTATCATAAAAAGTCGTTGCGAGGAGTCCCGCGGGGGCGGACGACGAAGCAATCTCTTCCAATAAAAGCAGCATGTTACACAGCATGAGATTGCTTCGCTTCGCTCGCAACGACGGTGTATATCGTGACCACTTATGTAATGAACATCTGGGACGCGACACTAGGTATACAATTCCCCCAGGTGCATCAGGAATTCCTTGTAGTTGGAATACACCAGCGTCCTGAACCATTTCTCGTTTTCCCACTCGTTCAACAGGGGACATGAAATTCCCAATGCTGCTGCTATTTCTTCATGATCCATGGTTTTCAGCATGCGGTGTATCATGAACAGGCTTGCCCGGTATTTGGTTTCTTCAATATGGACTTCTTCCATACCGCAATCGGCTTTCACCATGATGGTGGCATAGCAATTCATTTTCCCTTCAATGAACATTTGAATCACTTCACGGAACTGTCGGAGGTCATTGGCGGTGGTCTTCATTGTCACTCGCGTTTTAATCCGGCAGCGATACGCGTCCCCACATAACCCTCACAGCGAGTCCAGTTTCCGGGCTATGGTGTCCGCGACGCCGCCCTTAAAGAGTTTATAAGCCTCCTGAACCAAAGGACGGCTGCCCTCCTTTTCATACCGCCCCAGGAGCGAGCCGGTGATGATAATGCGCGTTCCCCTGAAGTCAAAATCGCTCCGGTAGTCATGCAGGATTTCATGGCCGCCATGGAACTCATGATGATAGTCGATGCCGTCCACTTCAAACGCCCAGTGCCGCAAATGCTCAAACAGGTCAATGGTTTCGTAGGTAAAGTAGTAGGGCTGGAAGATGACGGCATCAAACCCCCGGTGCAGGTAGTCAATCATCCGCTCCATGGATGACGGCTGCCATGAATCGGGGTGGTTGTTAAACTCATTCATGCTCAGCCGGTATTCGGTAGTACCCTTTCTTATGCCGGGCAGTGCCTTATCATAGACGCGCCGCATATTCTGACGGACCCGCTCCTGGTTGATGCCGATGACATCTTCATCGCCGTTGCCGGGGGGATATCCATGCTCACCCAGGATGAGCCCTATCCTTGCCTTTTCCGGAGCGCCGATGCGTTCAATCTCATTTTTAGTTATCCGCAATGCAGCCTCGGCAAAGTCAGGGTGCGCCCCCTGCAACTCCCCTTCCGTGGTATAGACAATGGAGAGCGGCAGCTTCTTTCCGGTTTCCTTTTCCACCAGGTCAATTGCCTCCTGCACCTCTTCCCAGATCCCCTTGGTATCCTCAAAGTCTGAAAGGTCGGTTATGAAATCGCAGAGCACCACGCAGCTTATGTTATTTTCCAGCACCTGCCGCTTAATCATGTTTTTGAGGTGGTCCGGCCTTTTCCCGATGATGAGCGAATGCACCTCCCAGGGGATGTCATGGCCGCTCTTTTTGAGATCCACCATGATGTCTTTAAAGATACCCTGCGTCTGGTCCCATGCCCGCATGCCTCCCTGGGTGTCGAACTGCCAGTAGTAGCTGATCACCCGTGCCGCAAACACTTCGAATATATCCGGCATGTCGTTGGGCAGACCCATTTCGGGGATGTGATATCCCCGGAGAATGGTGCCCAGCCGTGTCTTTGACTTTTCAATCCAGTGCGCCCCCTGGATCATATCGGTATAGGTTTTACCATCGCATCCGGGCCCGCTCTTCCTGCCCAGCACATCAACCAGCTCCCGGGGTGCATATTCATCATACCCCTTGTCAAGCTGGGTCGGATCAATCAGCACGGCAAACTGGTCAACCTCCTTCAAAAAATCGGGGACGAATCCATAGTGCATGAGATGGCCCATCATCTTTTCAGAAAAGGTGTAGGCCTTCTGGTACATCTCCGGCGTCCATGTACCCCTGCGGTTTTCTATCTTTGGCTCAAACACGCCGGCAAAAAGAAGCAGCGGCTTTGTTTTGTCACAGCGGCCATTCTCAGCAATGACATTGGTGTAAAAGGAAGCCAGAACAGCGTCATCCTGACCATCCTCGGTGCCGATGGCCTCTGCTTTTAGTTTAATGACCCGGTACCCGGCATGGGAGGTGTCAAAATCGACCCGGTAGGGAGGTTTATCACATTCAAACCGCCTGCCGTCTATGGTCAGGACAACCTTTTTGAGGTTCTTCCGCAGCTCTTCATTGCCTTCGCGAATTACCACCTCAACTTCCATCATGCCGCTTACCCGCGACGCGCTTGCCGGCTTGACAAATTCCAGCGGGTTCACTTTAGCAAGTGTCACCGGCGCGATGACACCCGGATGTTTGCCGATCAATTCAGGTACCTTTGATATATTAGGATCATAATCCGTCTTTACAATATCAACCGTTCCACAACTGTTCGGCCTCATGGTTCCTCCTTCTTCAACCTGATTGCGGTGCAACGCATCAATCTGCAACAGCTACATAAGCATCATTAACAGCTATGCGCCGGCACCACACGTTACGGTTAACGATTCAACCTGCACGCAAGCATGTTTCATAACACATTTATCCGCTGGAAACAAAGCTAAATCGCACTCACATACCCCAGACAACGCATGGGATACTTTCAATCAGCTAACTCTTTGCACCGCGGCATGTTCCGTGGTATAAAAGCATATGAGAATCGTCAACGCACGCTATCAAATAGCCAATGATAATGACGTTACCGTTAGGGCTGCAAAGCAGTCGTGTAAAAACATATCTGCGCTCGCAACGACGTGAGAGATAGCATTTTCCTGATACCCTCCGCTTACAGACAGCCTTCTTATGGGTAAAAGATCCCTCAGGCAGAAAAGATCTGCAGAAATCAGGGGCAGGAATCGTACCAGAAGACCTTTACGCCGGATGGTAATTGCCGGCGGCATTATGGTTTTTATGATTGCCGTTCTGCTCTATATCCCCGCCCTTAGAAACAATTTCGTCAATTGGGATGATGGTATCTATATCTATGAAAACATCCATATCCGGTCGTTAAGCCCGGGGGCGATCCGCTGGATGCTGACCTCCTTTCACGCGACAAACTGGCATCCCCTGACATGGCTCAGTCACGCTGTGGATTATGCCCTTTTCGGCCTTGATCCCGCCGGACATCATCTTACCAGCATTTTCCTGCATGGGCTCAATGCCCTGCTCGTATTTTTTCTCTCAATACATCTCCTGCTTAAGGCTCAGGCGAACAATAAAGCGGCATCCTCTGAACCTTTTCCCGCGCCGGCCTTTGCCCTGCTTGCCGGGTGTGTGACCGCCTTGCTGTTCGGCGTTCACCCCGTGCATGTAGAATCGGTAGCATGGGCAGCAGAGCGCAAGGACGTGCTCTGCGCCTTTTTCTTTCTTCTGACGCTTGTCTGCTATTGCTTTTTTGTCTCAGCCGCCGACAAGCAGAAGCGGGCAGCCTGGTTCGCTGCCGGCTTGGCTCTCGCGGCCGCCGCGCTGATGGCGAAACCAATGGCCGTGACCCTTCCCCTGATACTGCTTCTTCTGGACATCTATCCCTTCAGGCGCATCAGCCTCTCTGCAGGCGCTGACCGGAATCTCCGGGTCCTGCTGGAAAAAGTTCCCTTTCTCCTGTTAAGCAGTATCTCGGCTATGCTTACCGTCCTTGCGCAGCATGCCGGAGGGGCGTTCGAAAGTCTTGAAAGATTGCCCCTCTATTTCAGGCTCGTTCATGCGCTTCATTCTCCCGTGTTCTACCTGGCCAAGATGCTCTGGCCCTGGGAACTGGTTCCTTACTATCCGTTCCCCAAGGTCATCGGCTTCTTTGATCTTGCCTACTACAGTATCTCCGCCATTGTGACTGTAAGTGTTACCGCCTGGTGCACATGGCAGTGGCGGCGGGGGAGACATCTTTTTTTAATTGCCTGGGCATACTACCTGATTACGCTCTTGCCGGTAGTGGGCGTCATTCAGGTTGGCAGTCAGGCGGCAGCGGATCGATACACCTATCTCCCCGGCGTCAGTATTTTTTTATTGGCGGGAATCGGGATCGCACGGCTGTTGGCTGTGTTGGTTCGCCGGCAATATGGAATAATCGCAGGAGGGCTGATAGGAGCACTCATCTGTGTCACCCTCGGTCAACTGACCATAAAGCAGATTGCTAAGTGGCGGGATTCAGAAACCTTGTGGACGCATGTCATTAAGCATTTCCCGGGAAGAGTGGCCAGCGCGCACAATAACCTGGGGGTGCTGTATGACGGCAGGGGTTGGCACGATAATGCCCTTGCAGAATATGAAAAGGCGATTGCCATCAATCCGGACTTCGCCGATGCGCACAGCAATCTGGGTGTGGCCTACAAGAGAAAGGGAGCATATGACAAGGCCATCAAAGAATATGAAAAGGCATTAGCCGGCAACCCAAACCTTACAGAGGCGCGCAACAATCTCGGGCTGGCGTACTATACCAAAGGGATGTATGACCAAGCCGTGGAACAATACGAAAAAGCACTGGAAATCAACCCCTCATTCGCCGAGGCACGTTATAATCTGGGGCTGGCGTATTACGTCAAAGGGATGTATGACCAAGCCATGGAACAATATGAAAAAGCACTGGAAATCAACCCCTCACTTGCACAAGCGCACTATAGGCTCGGGCTCGCACATTATGAGAAAAAGAATTATGCCCTGGCAAAAAGTCATGTAGAGAAGGCACAGCAGCTTGGATATGAGGTCGATGAAAAATTGGCAGAATTGATTAAACAGGCCCCTTAGTTTTTAAAAGGTTTTCAAAGATTTATGATCCAATTTGAGGAAGTTTGACAAATCGCTTGTCATGACCTGATGGGAAGATATTTTTGAAAAGGATTGTTTTTGGGAATAATATGTGATATATAATATGCAGTTAACTTAATTGATATGTAGCATTTCACTGACGGGCATTTGCAGAATAGCCTACCCTCACAGCCAGCGGAGATAAGAGCATGAGCGCGAAACAATTAATCTATACCATATGGATAAGCATATTTGCCCCCTGCTTCATTGGTTCATCAGCGATGGCGGCAAGTTTTCCGCCCTTGCCGGAAGCGATCGCCGCCCTAACGTCAGACGCGGAGGTCACCGTGACCGAGGTTACCGTCCCGGAATGGGAGGCGGGATCAAACTTTTACTTTGCCTTCGAACCGACTGCACCCGGGGTGACCATCGGATTTATCATTTATCCCGGCGCCTATGTCGATCCCCGTTCCTATGCCCCCTTTGCCCATGAAATCGCCCGTCAGGGGTTTGCCACCTTTATTGTAAAAATGATAAACGATCTGGCCATTGGGGCATCCGCTCAGCGTGCAACCCGAGTAATCAGTGACCATCCAGGCCTTCTGGAATGGGCAATAGGTGGCCATTCCATGGGAGCTTTCGGAGGCTGCGCCTATGCCAGAGAACATACCGATACTATTGACGGTGTGGTATTATGGGCGGGCTGGCCATCGGAGGTTGCCAGATTAGATGACAAAATAATCAAGGCCGTATCTATTTATGGGACAAACGACGGTATTTGCACACTTGAAGAAGATATTGAGCCTTCAAAGCAGCATCTTCCGCCCTATACACAGTTTGTAGCAATTGAAGGAGGCAATCATACACAGTTTGGCTGGTATGACACGTCTCCTGACCCCGTCCAGCCCGGGGACAACACTGCAGGCATAACCAGGCAGGCTCAGCAGGATGCAATAGTGCAGGCAACGGTTGATTTGCTTGACACGTTTAGCCTTTGTCCCAGTGACCCCGACAACGATTATGATAATGACACGGTGTGCGGTAACGTTGATAATTGCGCTTATAGGGCTAACCCTGGCCAGGAAGACACCTATCCACCTCTCGGCAATAGTTGCGGCAATGCCTGTGAGTGCGAGGGTAACTTTCAGGGTAATGATGCTGACTGTGACGGGAGTGATGCAGCAATCTTCAAAGTTGATTTTGGCCGCAGTTCCATGGATAGACCATGCAATGCCGGAGATCCCTGCAACGGAGATTTTTCATGCAACAGCAATGTTGATGGAAGTGATGCCGCGCGGTTCAAGGTTGATTTCGGCAGAAATTCACTCAACAGCCCCTGTCCCTCCTGTCCAACAAGTCCGTGGTGCACTTACTAAAAGCGAATCATCCAGCTGACTAATCGAGCCTCTCGGGAAGAATCCTGAGAGGCTTTTTATTGCCGGTAATCGCCGGCGTATTATGTGTTGAATTGGAGTACCTGTTGATTATTGTTGCCGATCCAATTAATGTGTTCAATTGCTTGTTTTTTTAATACTTTTTAATTGCCGGCGCAAACCGTACTAGGAAAAAAAGAGCTTCCCTATCGTATAAATGCCTAATGCATTTTTACCCTCGGAATCAGGCATTGCGAAGCCAAAAAACAGGGTGTCCCCGATTGTATTTCGCAGTTCATTCGGTATAAGTAATGCCATAGAACAACTTCCAACCTGTTTTGAAAGGAGAAGCCATCATGAGAACGATATCAATACATCATGGGGAGTGGGAAAGAAGTCATCTTGCCTATGAACACCTCAAGGAAAGGGCACTGGAACATCTATCCACACTGTATCAAAAAATGAAGGCAGCAGCGGAAACGGAGGACATAGTGGTTGTCCTGTGGACGGTCCTGCTTGTCGGTCTCAGCTATGTATCATACATAAGATTTAGTGAGTGCGGGAAGATACTCGGGCTATACATTCAAACCCGTTTTTAATCTGAGTTCAAAAATCCAGTTGCATACAAGCACACCGGACGAATGTAAAGACAGAAAGGAGCGTTCTTATGAATGAATCATTAACCCATTCTTATGCAAATTTCAGGCTGCATCTTTATCAAACTGTCACCAGAAATAGCGCACACGTAATGGCATCGCATGTAAAAAAACTGTATGACGTTGCGGACAAGGCGGGAAAGATTGCCTTGGCGATTACGATGCCTACCTTGCTATCGCATGTTTTGAAAAACTGGCCGCATCTGTAACGCTTTCCGCTCATTATTGTGATCTCTGTGCAGTACTTCCTGTAATGCTGGCGGCTCCGTAGCAACCCGGAAAGGCTGGACGGCTGGATAGCAGGTACGTTATACAGCTGAAGCGATGGCTATCTCTGCCATAGCGATAATTTAAAACGCTGTTTATTATTGCTTCGCCCTGTTATTATCTCTTCTGACAGCGGTTATACGGACTTTTAAGGACGGCATTGACTACTCTGCTAAAATATGCTATATAATGAATGTGATTTGAAAGTCTCCATTATATTAGCCTTTTATTGAAAGGAGGTTAATATGATTCTCAAATTTCCTGGGTTTGGTCTGTGTGCCTGATGTTGTGGATAAGGCGCGCAGACAAAATGTGATTGTAAACCCTCAAGCGAGGAAGAGGTATTTGTTTCCCGCCCGCTTGAGGGTTTTTTATGCTTCAGCAGATACAGGGAAAACGGTCTTTGCAGGTAAAAACAGCCTCCTCTTCCATACGTATCGAAAAAACACTTCCGATAAACCCTCCCAACATTTAGATTGAAAACCGTTACGTTTCCTATTAGATTAAGGCGTCTCATGATCCGGGAACAGGGGGTTTTTTGTGCTCACCGATCTCCAGGGGCAAATAGAACGGATAACCTACTGTAATGAGGAAAACGGTTACACGGTTGCCAAGGTTAAAATCCCCAACCGCAGTGATCTTGTAACCGTCGTGGGAAACATTATTGCTCCAACCCCGGGAGAGGTTATTGTCATGCAGGGCGAGTGGGTGACGAGCCCGCGGTACGGCGCACAGTTTAAAGTTATGCACTACACATCGCTTGTGCCGGCCTCGGTCAGCGGCATCGAAAAATATCTCGGGTCCGGCCTGATCAGGGGCATCGGACCGGTAATGGCCAAACGAATCGTTAAACACTTCGGTGAGGAAACCCTCGCGGTGATTGAACATGACAGCAAGAAACTTACCGAGGTGGAAGGTATCGGCGATGTACGCGTTCAGATGATCCGCAATGCCTGGACTGCCCAAAAGGAAATTCGGGAGGTCATGATCTTCCTGCAAAGCCAGGGAGTCAGCTCAGGCTATGCCACAAAAATTTTCAAGCAGTATAAAGAGAAATCCATTGAGGTGGTAAAGGCAAATCCCTACCGTCTGGCTGCTGATATTTATGGCATCGGTTTTATCACCGCCGACCGAATCGCGGAACGGCTTGGAGTCGCTAAAAATTCGGCACAGCGGGCAGAAGCGGGGATTCTTTACGTGCTCAACCAGATTTCGGAAGAAGGACATGTGTATTATCCACGCGAGCTGCTTATTAAGAAGTGTCAGGAAATACTCGGGGTGGAACAGGAAATCATCGCTCAAGCGCTTGCCCCCCTCGCTGCTGACGGCAGAATTGTCATTGAGGACGTGCGCGGCAGCGCCGGCGTAGAAGGGGTCAGCGCCGAAGCCGTTTATCCGGCGAGATATTATTTCGCTGAAACAGGAATTGCCAATAAACTGAAGAGCCTCATCAGCGCACCCTTGTCAAAAAGGGCTATTGACGCCCCGAAAGCGGTGGAATGGGTGCAGCAACAGCTTTCCATAAAACTCGCGGACAGGCAGCAGGAGGCTGTCAGTTCCGCCATTGATCACAAGGTGATGGTCATTACCGGCGGACCGGGCACGGGGAAGACAACCATCATCAATGCCATTTTAAAAATCTTTTCCCGCGCCGGCGCGCACATCCTTCTTGCCGCTCCCACCGGAAGGGCGGCAAAACGGATGAGCGAAGTAACCGGCCATGAAGCAAAGACCATTCACCGGATGCTGAAATACAGCATGCGGGAAGGCGGGTTTGAGAAAAACGAAACAAATCCTTTAGACGGTGACCTTATCATCATCGACGAAGTTTCCATGATAGACACCCTGCTCATGCATCACCTCCTCAGGGCAATTCCGGTCAGGGCCACCTTGATTCTGGTCGGTGATGTCAACCAGCTTCCCTCGGTGGGCGCGGGAAACATTCTCAAGGACATCATCGATTCCCGGGCCGTGCCGGTGGTGGAGTTGCATGAGATATTCCGCCAGGCGCAGGAAAGCCTGATTGTGGTGAATGCGCACAAGATTAACCATGGGGTCATGCCCGTCCTGAAGACCCCGGGCGAAAAAAGCGAGGATTTTTATTTCATCCAAAAGGAGAACCCTGAAGAGGTGCTGAAGCTTATTGTAGAGCTCGTAACCGAGCGGATTCCAAAACGCTTCGGCCTGCATCCCGTTGACGACATTCAGGTGCTCACGCCCATGCACCGGGGGGTAGTTGGCGCGGAAAACCTCAATCTGGTCCTGCAGCAAACGCTTAATCCCAGGGAAGACGGCATTACCAGGGGCGGCAGGAACTTCAGGGTCAATGACAAGGTTATGCAGGTTCGCAACAACTACGATAAGGATGTCTTTAACGGCGACATCGGAAGGATTGTGCGCATTGATGCGGAAATGCAGGAGGTAACCATTGCCTTTGACGGGCGCACCGTGGTGTATGATTATCCCGATCTGGATGAAATCGTTATGGCGTATGCCATATCGGTGCACAAATCCCAGGGCTCGGAATACCCTGCCGTCGTGATACCCCTTCTTACCCAGCACTACGTGCTGCTGCAGAAAAACCTGATCTACACGGCGGTAACCCGGGGGAAGAAACTGGTGGTCATCATCGGCACCAGCAAGGCCCTGGCAATCGGGGTTAAGAGCAACAAGACAGAGCAGCGCTATACAAATCTGAGGCGCCGGCTGGGATAGCGCTATCGGCAGGTGAAGGCATTTGATTCTTCTGTCAAAATAGGTTAAAGTCCTACAGCCTCAGATCTGAGCATTTACCAGCCTTGGGCTGGTGAATCTTTTAGCATAGTATCAACCGGTAGGAGCGGCTTTAAGCCGCGAATGAATCGCGCCTGAAGGCGCTCCTACCGAAATTCCAGATATGCACGTTAGCACTAATGGAGTGTACCTGTGAAGAAAACGATTGTAATCGTGATAGGTATTTTGTTCATTCTCGGCCTCGGGGGGTTTTTCCTTGTCAGGGATACCGGTAATGAAAGCAAATATGAAACCCAGGAAGTCGAACGGGGGGATCTTGTGGAAAGGATCGCCGCAACCGGAACCATTAATCCCGTGATTACCGTCACGGTGGGCAGCCAGGTCTCGGGCAGGATAGAAAAGATCTTCGCGGATTACAACTCGCTGGTGGCAAAAGGCCAGCTCATCGCCCAGCTGGAAACAGACATTTACCGGAGCAAGGTGGAACAGGCTGACGCCAATTACAAGCTGGCGCAGGCGCAGACACAGGAAGCGCGGGTTGCCCTCGCGGATGCGAAGAACAACCTGAAAAGAATTAAAAATTTGAGCAAGGGGCTGGTGGCCTCGGAACGGGAACTGGAAATTGCCGAAACAACATTCAACGCCGCCAGCGCGACGCTTGACGCTTCCCGGGCACGGGAAGCCCAGGCACAGGCGCTCCTCAACGCGGCACAGGTTGATCTGGATCATACCTCCATTTATTCACCCGTGGAGGGCATCGTGATTTCCCGCAATTGCGATGTCGGCCAGACGGTGATTGCCGCTTTTCAAACACCGGATCTCTTCCTCATCGCCCAGGACCTGACCAAAATGCAGGTCGAGGCCTCCGTGGATGAAGCGGATATCGGCAAGGTCCAGCTGGGACAGAAGGTGCTCTTCACGGTAGACGCGTTCCCCGACAGGGTTTTCCAAGGCACGGTGGCACAGATACGATTCGCCCCGAAGGAAGAGCAGAATGTGGTGACCTATGCAACGGTGGTCGCGGTGAGCAATCCCGACCTGGGCCTGCGGCCGGGAATGACCGCCACGGTTTCAGTTATCACCAGCGAAAAAAAGAGCGCCCTCAGGATTCCCACCGCCGCATTGCGCTTCAAGGCTGATCCGGAAGACAAGGATTTGCTCCGGTACGAAACGGCAGAGCAGCAGAAGCCGGGCAACGCAGACACTCCCTCTGATCTGCAGCAGCGGGTCTGGGTTGATTCCCCCGGCGGAGGAGCGAAGCCGGTGCTGATAAAGACAGGGATATCCGACGGCCGCCATACCGAGATACTCAATGGAGAGCTCAAGGAAAACGACCGGGTGATTATCGGCTACCGCGATCAGTGGAAACAGAAACATGAATCCGGAGGCTCAGGATTTAAATTCGGCTTCAGGCAATAGGCTATGACATCTTTTATCCGCGCAGACCGGCTCTACAAAACCTACCAGGTGACCAGCGACATACAGGTTCACGCCCTCAAGGGAGTTTCTCTCGAGGTTGCCGCAGGTGATTTTGTCGCCATCATGGGCCCTTCGGGATCGGGAAAATCCACCTTCATGAACCTGCTGGGGTGCCTGGACGTCCCCACCCGGGGCAGCCTGTTTCTGGAAGGGGTTGAAATCTCCTCTCTCAGCCAGAAGCAGCTGGCGGGCATACGCAACAAGAAAATCGGCTTCATCTTCCAGAATTTCAATCTGCTCCCCCGCACCAGCGCCCTGGACAATGTTGAGCTTCCCGTCCTCTACTCAAAGGAAAATGCCTCGACGCGTTACAGCCGCGCGGCAGAAGCGCTGGAAAGGGTGGGGCTCAAAGACAAGATGAGAAACTTCTCGAACCAGCTCTCGGGCGGCGAACAGCAGCGGGTCGCCATTGCGCGCGCCCTGGTCAATACCCCGCCCCTGATCCTGGCCGATGAGCCGACGGGAAACCTGGATACCCAAACCAGCGGGGAAATCATGGAGATTTTGAAGAATCTGAATGAAGATGACAAAATCACCATTGTGCTGGTGACCCATGAACTGGATATCGCGCACTACGCAAAACGGCGGGTGAACTTTCGTGACGGCATCATCGTGAGCGATCAGTGAAGGCATCATGAACTTTTTAATGACGGTATGGGTGGCTCTGAAAGCACTCAGAAAGAACAAGCTTCGGTCCCTGCTCACCGTTCTCGGGGTGGTCATCGGCGTCTGCGCGGTCATCACCCTGGTCAACCTGGGGAGCGGGGCGCAAATTTCAATCCAAAAGGCCATAAGCGGTTTGGGGACCAATTTGCTGGTCATCTTCCCGGGCAGCGTCACCCAGGGAGGCATACGCACCGGCTATGGAACGGTGACAACCCTCATCCCCGAAGATGCCGAAGCCATACTGAGTGAATGCGCCGACGTTCAGATGGTGACGCCCGTAGTCACCTCTGCCGCGCAGGTGGTTTTTCAAAATCAGAACTGGAGCACCTCCATCCTGGGCGCTGACACCGACTACCAGCTGATTAAAAACTGGCCCCTGGCACTGGGAGAATTTTTCACGACGCAGGACGTGAAGGCGGCGACCAAAGTCTGCGTTCTGGGCGAAACGGTGGCGGAAAAGCTTTTCGTGAAGCAGAATCCCGTGGGGCAGGTAATCAGGGTGAAACGGATACCCTTCAGGGTGGTAGGGGTGCTGACGCCAAAAGGGCAGACGGCCTTCGGCCAGGACCAGGATGACACCATCATTGTGCCCTACACAACCGCGCAAAAGCGCCTGGTCGGCATCACCCACGTCAACATGATCATGGCCTCGGCTGTTTCAGTGGAAGGCACGGCCGCGGCCCAGGAGCAGATTAAAAATCTGCTCAGACACCGGCACAAGATAAAGAAGGGAGATGATGATGATTTTACCGTCAGGAATCTTGCCGATCTTACCGCCGTTTTCTCAACCATTACCGGCATCCTGACGCTGCTGCTGGGCAGCATCGCCTCCATCTCGCTGCTCGTGGGCGGCATCGGCATCATGAACATTATGCTGGTTTCCGTGACCGAGCGGACCAAGGAAATCGGGATACGGCTTTCCGTGGGAGCAACCTCACAGGACATTTTGCTGCAATTTCTGCTTGAGGCGATCCTGCTCAGCCTGATCGGCGGCGGTATCGGCATCCTGTTCGGGATGGGCATCACCTCCACCGTGAGTTATTTTACCGGCTGGCCGTCGCCCGTCTCGTTATACGCCATCCTCATCGCGTTCCTTTTTGCCAGCAGCGTCGGCATATTTTTCGGTCTCTATCCCGCCCGGAAGGCGTCGCGCATGAACCCCATTGATGCCCTGCGTTATGAATAAATATTCTGCGCGCCTGCGGCATACCGGAAGAAGGAGGAAGAAAAGTGAGCAATAGGACCATCCTGCTTTCTGCCATGATTTGGTTATTGTTTGCTTTCTGTCCCGTCAAGGGGCACACCTATACTGCCTGTGATATCGAAGAATTTTTACCTTATAACCGGACACTCAGCGGCAATCCTTACCGGGAAATGAATGGTGAAAATATTGACCATACATTTATGAAAGAAGTGATCCGCAATGAAATTGAGAATTTTAACAATCTCATAGATGACTACGATGACCCCGATACCCCTTCACCGGGTTATACCTTTGATCTCAAAATTTTTCATCCCGGGGATAAAGCCGGTGAACTGCCGCCTGAGGGAGGGCCATATCCTGTTATTATTATCTGCAAGGGGGCAACCGGCAGCAGTCCCGCCCTCTACTGGTACATGGACTGGCTGGCCATTGCGTATGCCCGGAGGGGTTATGTGGCGGCCATTCCCCAATTCATAGCGGATACGAGCGGCCCCCCGCTTGGATTTGCGGCAATCACTAACATCCGGTCCGATATATACGCGCTGCAGGTGAGTCTGACCATTGACTATCTCGAGGAAAAATTCTCCGCTTACCGGCTGCTCAATTCCTGTCAGACAACGGTCATAGGGCATTCGTACGGAGGCTATGTTGCCCTGCGATCCGCCTGCCGTGATCGGCGAATTGCACGCATCGGGCTGCTCTCCGCCTATTTTGAAAATTACTATGAGCTGAACACCATCGATACCTATGACAGCATGAAGATTCTTAACAACCTACCGGGGCATGAGAAGCCTGCCCTCCAT
This sequence comes from uncultured delta proteobacterium, assembly GCA_963793865.1. Taxonomy (GTDB): domain Bacteria; phylum Desulfobacterota; class WTBG01; order WTBG01; family WTBG01; genus CAZWCD01. The sequence continues at coordinate 259,325 of CAWCBP010000014.1, read as the reverse complement.
GTTCAGAGATACACGCTTGAAAACAGCGGCTGTCCGGACGTCGACCCGGAATGCGACCCCGTCCCGGTAGTAGACGGTTTTGTGCTCAACTTCTCAGACGACCCCTGGATGCCTTTCTATTGCGATGGGGGCAGTTGCGGGGACAGGACCGGCACCTTTTATCACTACCATTTGTATGACGGCCCTAAAGAGGACGGGATCAGAAATAATTCCTTCCTCACCCACAGCGGCGGCAACACTGAACTGGGGCAACCCGAGGCAATAAGGCTGCTTGATATTTTTTTCGAAACCTTCCCGGTGAGCGCTGCCAACAGCAGCGGCGACTACTCGCTGGTTGAAACACGATCAACCCCCGGCTTTAATCCGCCCGTTTTTTACCTCAGACAGCGCAGGTCATGCCCGGTCACCTATCTGCTCGGGGATAATGATCCAAGGGTTACAGCCATAAGGCGCTTTCGTGACCAGGTTCTGGCCGGGAGCAAAACCGGCAGAAAAATGGTTGAGCTGTACTATAATAATGGTGAAAAAGTAGTCGCACTGTTTATGAACCATCCTCTTATTAAGGATGCCGCGTGCACAATAGTATGCTGTCTTACACCGGTTATGAATTTGATTACCGGATGAATGGTTATTATGCTTAAGGCACCGGCCCCGCTCAAACACTCGATTGAGTATCTCCTTTTCCGGCTCGTATGCGGTGCTATCAATGCGCTGCCCACATCATTTGCAATTAAGGTGGGAAGGCGCATGGGACTTGTATCAGCGCGATTTCTGAAAACACGGGCAAATCTGGCATACAGCAATCTTGAGCTCGCCTTTGGAGACGGGTTAACCCATCAGGAGCGATTGAAGATAATCCGTGACCTGTTCAGCCATCTCGGAGAGGTATTTGTAGAATCAATTATCTTTACGCCACAAAACGTGCGTGAGAATATTACCATTGAAAACCTTGAATACGTTGACGATGCCCTGCAATTGAACAAAGGGGTGATTATTATCGGTCCTCATTTCGGTCCCTGGGAACTGGCCAGCTATGCCCTTGGCGCTCATATCACCGACGCGGCAACCATATACAAGCCGCTCAAAAACCGGTACATTAACAATTATATTATCAGAACGCGCGAGAAAATCGTCCATCTTGAGCTTATCTCCAGCAAGAATGCCCTGCGGCCGGTACTGGGCAAGCTCAGACAGGGCAAGGCCGTGGTTATACTTTTTGATCAAAATGCCGGCAAAAAAGGGATACCATCAACCTTTTTCGGAAAAACAGCGATGACCTATCCTACACCGGCTGCACTTGCTTTACAAACCGGATGCCCTGTTATTCACGCTCATATCCAGAACGATGGCGAATTGAGGAAGTTCCGCATCATATTCGGGAAACCATTTCCCCTGATAGATACCGGTAACCGGGAGCAGGATTTGCTTGCCAATACCCAGCAATACAATGATTACCTTGAAAACCTGGTGCGCAGCGATCCCGCCCGCTGGTTCGGATGGCTGCACAACCGCTGGAAGATTCCCAGGCGATTCAATACAGAAAGCATGGCGGCCAACGCATAGCAAAAGGAGTCTTGTATGACCGAGGACACTATTTTCTGCAGCCAGTGTAACCAAGAGCTGGCAATGAAATTCATTGAGATCAAGGACCTGGTTTTCTGCTCCAACCATTGCCTTGACAGCTACATTAAAACCATCGGGCAGAAGAAATTTTTCCGACAGTACGGGGATGTGTTTGTGCCGGGGGAAGGGAAAGGATGGGTTCCCAGGTATGCCAACGATTACATTATGATGTGCGGGCGCTGTCCCAAAAAATTATCCGATGTCTGTCATGAAAATTCTCCGATCAGCGCCGCGTATCATGACAAACTGGGTGAAGCGGAGGAATACCGCTGGTGCTGCCACGCGCGATTCTGCCTGAGCGCCGCCCTTTCCGACGGTACCGTTCCCTTCGAGTCCGGCCTCGCGGTTCAGCGCTATGCGGAAAAAAAGGCCCGGGAAAGCAGGGTGCGCGGCGTCACCACCGTTATATTCAGCCAATCATGTGCCGACCTGGCAAAAAGCCTCCGCTACCAAAAGCTGGCTGAAAATCCCCCGGAGATGGAGGAGCCGGACATGAGCCATTTCGGGGCGTGCATGCTCTGTGACGAACCGTTCGGACGCCAGTGCGAAGAGCAGGTGGAGCGTGAATTTCAATTCCTCGCTCAGGCACGGTCGCTGGTGGGGGACAGGATGTGGTGCGGCCACACCGTCAATGCCCTTGCGGACATTCTCATCGACAGGCCGGGGGGTGAAGAGCTTGCAAAAAAGATCATTGACGTTGCCGACAGGGTGGCTGAAGAAAAGGGACACCCCGGCGTGATTACCCGGACTTTCTTCATCGCCCTGGGCCGGATGCTGTAAGAGCTATCAGTTTTCCTTAAAGGTCCTGAGCTTGTTGCCTCTCACGGGATGCATGAGCTTGCGCAGGGCCTTGGATTCAATCTGCCTGACCCTTTCCCTCGTTACCTTAAAATCCTTTCCAATCTCCTCCAGGGTGTGATCTGAAGGTTCCCCCACCCCGAATCTTTTTCTTAAAACCTTTTCCTCACGGGGTGATAAGGTGGCCAGGGCCTTCCTGGTCTGTTCATCCAGGCTGCGCTTGAGCATCACCTGCCAGGGAGAAGCAATCTTTTCATCCCGGATAAAATTATCGATCCGGGATTCACCATCCTCACCGACAGGCGCATCCAGTGACAGAGGATCTTTGACCACGTTGAGAATTTTATCAACTTTGTCAGGAGACAAGCCCGCCTTTTTGGCCACCTCCTCCGTGGTAGGTTTTCGTCCTTCCTGGCGGGTGAGGTAAAACGAGGTTTTAGCAATCCTGTTCATCGCGTCATGCATATGAACCGGAACCCTGATCATTCTGGACTGATCCGCAATGGCCCGAGTCATTGCCTGCTGAATCCACCAGGTGGCATAGGTGCTGAATTTATGGCCGCGCTCATACTCGAATTTATCCACGGCTTTCATAAGCCCGATATTTCCCTCCTGGATCAGGTCCAGAAAGTGCAGGCCCCGGTTATTATATTTTTTGGCCAGGCTTATCACCAGCCGCAAATTGCCCTTAATCAATTTATCTTTGGCCTTCCTGATCCTGGATTTGCTCTCTTCAAGAGCGCTGACACAGCTCTTAAGCGCCCCGGCATCGAGCGTTGATTCCCGCCTGATCTTTTTCAGCTCCTTGCGGGCATGATCGATGACTCTGCCGTACCCCAGCAAATCCCTTTTAGCTATGCCGTATTTCCTCCTGATCTTTCGTGCCTCCCGGGGATTCCTTTTCACCCGGCGAATGAGCGTTTTTAGTTCATCAAGGGGAACACCGGAGGCGCACACGCAGGAAGCAATGACCCTTTCCTGCTCTTCAAGCCGGCTTAAACAATCCTTGAGCCCCAGGACTATTCGCTCAAGCCTGTCCGTGCGCAACCTCAGCGATCTGAAAATCGCGTCCCTCTTATTGGAATACTGCTCAAGCGTGCGCCTCAGGGCGATTTTTCTGGACGCGCTCAGGTTGTGCCCCTTTGCCAGCGTCATTTCCAGCGCTCGCTTCTTCTGCTCATTCCTGTTCAGCTTCTCCACCAGGGAAAGGAATCGCTTTTCCCAGTCGACATCCTTGACCGCGTCGCCCGCTCCGCAGTCCTCTATTACTTCCCGTATTGACACCTCACCCGACTTAAGCTTTTTCCCCAGGCTCACAATTTCACTGATAGTATACGGCGCGCCAAGCAGGGCATCCATGAGACCTTGCTCACCCGCTTCCATCTCCTGAGCGGTTTCCACTTCTTCCGCGCGGGTCAGGAGTGATTCCGAGGACAGCTCATTAAGATATCGGCCCATGGGGTCGTACGATTGATCATCGGCTGCTTCTTCGAATCCGGCCTTTTCATCGGGCAGGTCCTGGTCATGGTCATCATCCGCAGTATCGGCCTGATCCTGCGGCGAAGAAACAGCATCAACCACCTCGATGTTAAGCTCGTCAAGCGTCATCACCAGATCATCAAGCCGATCTTGAGATGCCGCCTCCGGAGGCAATAAAGCGGCAACCTCACCATAGGTAAGAAAGCCCCTTTGCCTGCCTTTGTCAATCATCTGATTTATTTGATCAACAACCTTTTTATGTGTCATAGAAAACTTTTGCCGTCCGTTCAAATTGCATTTTTCGTATATTTTACCGCTACCTGTCCTGCACAGCACATTGTATTAACGGCTCACGCCGCAGGATGCGCTCACTTGAACTGCTACCTCCCGGCTATTTGTCTGATGTTTCAAACTGATGGAAGCTAACGAAACAAAGACAGAAGGAAGGATAAAAAAATGAGGTTGTTCTTCCTGTTGATACCTAACTAATTGTTATTTATAATTTATTTCGATCGTATTCAGTAATTGATGAGGTCAGAATCGAGGGTATGATTCGTCGCAGCATTAATGGAGAATGATAGTGTAATGCATCATTGATTTCCTCATATAACTTATATTATAAACCGACCCTTTTGTCAATAATCTCGAAAACGTGTTTGCGGGTGGAATAACAGGTAGCAGATACCGGTTTGACTGTATATCATTATTATTCGGATAAAAAAAAATTTTCTTAAGGCTTATTTTAAATAATTTCATATATTATACGCGCCATAAAATTATTTATTACCTGATATAATCAAAAAGAAAAGGACCCGAAGGCCCTTTTCTTTAACTTACAGCAGAAATTTTATTATTTGCAAAGCGTTACGTCCCTGCCTCCCAGGAGGCCAGGTACTCCTTTTGTTCGGCAGTCAGGGTGTCAATGCGAATGCCCATCGATTTCAGTTTCAGTCTGGCAATCATTTCATCTATGTCGGCCGGCACCGGATACACCTCTTTCTTCAAACCCCTCCCCTTTTTCACCAGGTATTCGGCGGACAGGGCCTGGTTGGCAAAGCTCATATCCATGACACTTGAGGGATGTCCTTCCGCTGCGGCAAGATTAACCAGTCTTCCCTCCGCGAGCACATAGATTCGTTTCCCGTTCTTCAGGGTGTGCTCCTGGACAAAATCCCGGATCGCCCTGCTGCATTTGGTTATTTTGGCAAGTCCCTCAAGATTCAGCTCGACATTAAAATGACCGGAATTGGCCACAATGGCCCCTTCCTTCATGGAGAGAAAATGTTTTGTGTCTATGACGTGCTTATCACCGGTGAGCGTGCAGAAAAAATCACCGATTTTCGATGCCTCGGCCAGGGGCATCACCTGATATCCATCCATGGTTGCCTCCAACGCGCGGAGATGGTCAACCTCGGTTACGACAACCTTTGCCCCCATCCCCTTGGCCCTCATAGCCAGACCGCGTCCGCACCATCCGTAGCCGCACACCACAAAGGTGCTGCCCGCAACCAGCCTGTTTGTCGCCCGTATCATGCCGTCAATGGTGCTCTGTCCGGTTCCGTAGCGGTTATCGAACAGATGCTTGGTATAGGCATCGTTTACCGATATGACGGGGAAACGCAGCACCTTCTTGCGCGCCATATCACGCAACCTGATGACACCGGTGGTTGTCTCCTCGGTTCCGCCGATAATTCCCTGCACCAGTTGCTGACGCTTCGCGTGGATGGTAGACACCAGGTCCGCCCCGTCATCCATGGTAATATGGGGCTTGCTGTCAAGCGCCGCGTTAATGTGATCATAATAGGTTTTGCGGTTTTCCCCCTTGATGGAGAACACGGCAATCCTGTGGCACTTGACCAGGGCCGCAGCCACGTCATCCTGTGTGCTCAAGGGGTTTGAAGCGCAGAGGGCCAGTTGCGCGCCTCCCGCCTGCAATGTTTCCATAAGGCTTGCGGTTTCAGTTGTCACGTGCAGGCAGGCGGCAAGCTTTATCCCCCGCAGCGGCTTTTCCTTCTTAAACCGTTCTTTAACCAGGTTCAAAACCGGCATGCTCTGGTTCGCCCACTCGATCCGCAGCATACCTTTCTTTGCCAGAGCCATATCCTTAATGTGGTATTTCATTCCTTGCCCCTTTCAAGCCGTATCATTACTTGAGACCGGCTGCCCTGCGAAGTTTATCAGCCATGTCCGTCCGCTCCCAGGTAAACTCAGGTTCCGTTCTTCCGAAATGCCCGTAGGTGGCGGTCTTTTTGTAGATCGGCCGCAGGAGATCAAGGTAACTTATCATCTCCGCCGGGGTCAAACGGAAATATTTTATAACCAGCCGCGCAATTTCGTCGGGCGGAATCTTGCTGGTGTTGGAGGTGTCGATCATCACCGAAACCGGTTCAGGAACGCCGATGCTGTAGGAAAGCTGTACCTCGCACCGTCTGGCCAGGCCGGCGGCAATAATATTTTTTGCGACATAGCGGGCCATATAGGACGCCGACCGGTCCACCTTGGAAGGATCTTTCCCGGAAAAGGAACCGCCGCCGTGACTCCCCTGTCCGCCGTAGGTATCACAGATAAGCTTTCTCCCGGTCAGGCCGCAGTCAGCCTTGGGACCGCCCTGCACAAACCGGCCGGTAGAATTAATATGGTACTTGGTCTTACCGTCCAGCATTTTTGCCGGTATCACCTGCTTTATCACTTCCTCTATAATGCCTTCGCGCAAAACCTTGTCCTTGACCGTGGGGTTGTGCTGGGCCGCGATCACCACGGTATCAACCCGCTTGGGATGACCGTCAAGATACTCCACGGTAACCTGTGACTTCCCGTCGGGCCTCAAAAAATCAAGGATGCCTTTCTTTCGGACTTCAGCCAGTCGTCGCGCCAGCTTATTGGCATAGCTGATGGGCATGGGCATCAGCTCCGGGGTCTCCGCGCAGGAGTAGCCGAACATCAGTCCCTGGTCCCCGGCACCCTGCTTTTTACCTTTCCGGGGATTGACACCCATGGCGATATCCGGTGACTGGGTATCAATGGAGGTGATAACCGCGCAGGTTTCCCAGTCAAAGCCCATGCTTGAATCATTGTATCCTATGTCCTTTATGGTTTGCCTGACAATATCGGGTATGTGTACATAGCAGTTGGTGGTGATTTCACCGGCAACAATGGCCATGCCGGTTGTAACCATGGTTTCACAGGCAACGTGCGCCTTTTTATCCTTGGCAAGAATGGCGTCAAGAATGGAATCAGATATTTGATCGGCAACCTTGTCCGGATGCCCCTCTGTCACTGATTCAGAGGTAAAAAGGTAATTGGTCATCGACATGGCACATCTCCTTTAGAGTGATTACTAAACTATCCCCTTTAAATCCTTAACAAAATGGCCGCTACTCTATCAGCAAATAATTGGGTTGGCAAGAAAAAAAACTCCCCCACCTCTAGAAACCCTCATCCTTTTCACCGCTCATCTTCTTGACATCCGATATCATTTCCACGGCCATCTTTACATATTGTTTTGCCATTGCCCGGCGAAAGCGGTTGCCGGATAACAGGAATTGAATCTGGCGTAAAAATGCCCTGGGCCGCACATAGGTTTTTATCCAAAAGCCCTTAAATACCTCCTGAAGTTTTTCCGGCGCGATGCTGGTCCTGATAACCGAGGTGCCGAACCCGTAGTCTTTCCAGTTATAGCTGGTTATCATATCCCGCCGCTTCAGGTCCTCATACATATCAGTGCCGGGAAAGGGGGTTGCCATGGAGCCGACGATAAATGAGCAGTGGGCGGGATAGAGATGCTTACCATAATCAAGTATCTCCTTCAAAGACTCTTCCGTATCCTCAGGCAGCCCGAACAGGAGATACACGGACACCATTATGTCCAGCTCGTGCTCAAGCGTATCCATCATCTGCTCAACCGCCCGCGCGTCAAAGGCCTTTTTGCCGAACCTCTCCCGCATTGCAGGGTCCGGGGTCTCAAGCCCGAAGACAATTTTAAACAGGCCGTTGTGCTTCATCCTCTTCCAGAGATCCCGGTAACCGAGAAAAACATCCTCCCTGGTTTCATAGTACCAGTACAGCTTCTCTCCGCAGGCTTCCAGTGCGTCCAGAAACCCCTCCATCTGCTCACGCACCAGAAACGAGGCATCATCCTGGAAGAAGAAGGTATCGTGGTTAAAATTCTTTTTAACCCATACCATTTCTTCAACTATTTTGGCAGGCCTTCTATGGCGGACTCCCGAATGGACTTTCCAGGTTATGCAATAGGGGCATCTGAACGGGCATCCCCGGGATGAGGAAACGGCAAGCAGCCGGTTTCCCACCCAGTGGTACTTGTCCAGCGGAAACAGGTGCCAGGCAGGGAATGGCAGGGAGTCAATATCGGCAATCGGCTCACGGTCGGCATTGCGCACGATGGATCCATTGTGGTCACGGAAGGTTATGCCTTGTACATTGTTGAGTGATTCTCCCGTTTCGAGTGCTTTGCACAAATGACTGATGGTCGCCTCTCCTTCACCGCGCACCACGATGTCAAGTTCCCGGCACTCCTGAAGTGATTCATGGTCGGTAAAGCTGAAGTGCGGACCGCCGGCAATGGTTGTAATGTCCCGGCTTATCTCCTGTTTGATGCGGCTAAAAATGGCCATGGATCGGGGTGCCACCGGCGTTTGCCCCCCGGCGCCCACGACGCGGGGCTTAAAGGCCCGGACCCGTTCCAAAATATCCGTATAGGAGAGATCTTCCGCGGCGGCATCAAGCACTCCCACCCGGACACCATCCCGCTCAAGAACGGCGGCAATGGAGGCCAGTCCCAAATTGGGGGATAACTGAACCTTTTGATGATACATGGGTGGCTGGATAAGGAGTACCTTCATACGCCCTTGTTTAATTCCGCTTCCTGCGCGATACATCGCAGCTGAAGCCGCTCCTACTGCTTAATAAGGTTCTGGAGGGCCACGCTCTGTCGTGGCCGAATAAATTAGCGGACGCAACGGAGTGCGTCCCTCCATATAATATATGCTTATCGGTTACTGCCCCTATCGATGGCGCATGGGTACCCTTGCCTGATCGGTGGGCTGCTGGCCCTCAAAAGGAGGATAGACCTTGATCGCCTCGTAGCCGCAGTGAAATTCGCACATATGGCATTTGAGGCAAAAGCTCTGGTCCGGCGCACAGCTCTTCTTCTTCTTGCCCACCACCTTCAGTTCAAGCAGATTGACCGGGCACACTGATATGCAGGTGCCGCAGCCGACACACTTTTCTTCATCAATCCGTATTTCAATCTGAACGATATCATCCTGACTGATTTTCGGCATTGCATAAACCTCCTTTTCCGGTATACATATTTCTGCTTAAGAGAGTCCCTTCATCACCAGCGAACCGATTTCCTTTCCATAGCAACGCAGCATGACCGATGTCACCGGATCGCGGACAAACAGCCACTCCTGGAGGACCCGTTTTCTCTTAATGCAATACTCCCGGTGGGCCGGATCGGTGATGGGCTGTGCCTCTTTCACCGTTTCAGCCCACTTCTCCAAATACCTGAGCGGAAGATTTAAAATGCGCTGCCGATATTCCGGGGTTCCCCCTGCCTGCGTTCTGAAGAAACTGTAGTAGGGGCCGGACAGGGTCCGAAACCAGACGTGCAGGGAGGGAGGCCCGATAATGTCATAGTACTCACGGAAGGTGTTGTCCAGTTTATCAAGATATTTCAAGCGGTACTCTTCATTGAGCACGATATCGCAGAGCGGCATGTGATCAACCATCCCATGCCCGGGACCGCGGCCTTCGTCCCAGTCAATCAGCATGACCGGAAAATCATAATCATCCCGCGGGAAACCGATGACAGCCCCAGAAAGCGACCGGCCTGAGAGCACCTGCCACCAGATGCAAACCTTCTCGATCTTATCTGATTCAAAAACCCGAACGGCCCCTTTGGCCATGGGAGAATCTAGATTCTCCAGCAGCAGATCCATATTGTAGCCCTGGTATTCACCTCTCAATGGCCGGAGATCAAGGGTCCGGAGAATTTCCCAGCACTCCTCCGGGAATGGCCGGATATTGGGGACATTCTTGGCCGGCCAGGTGTCACACTTAAAGCCAACTTCTTTTTCCAGATGATATTCAGGCATGGAGTACCTCCTTTCCTGGTTAATGAAGCATTAGATCATCAAATGGCTCTATCATTATAAATTAGAGTGTCCCGGCTACTTTCATCAAAACCCCCTTCCTTCCCCCTGCGGAGGAAGTATGGTAATGGCCCCCGCGGGACAGCTGTTCTGGCAGCCGTGATCCTTCATGCAGAGCTCCATGTCGGTAACGAAGGGCACTTTTTTGCCGCCCTCATCGGCATACTCGATGATATCAGGGGGACAGATGCGGGCGCACACCCCTTCACATCGGTCAGCACCTATGCACTTTTCCTGATCCAGAATAAATTGAATTTCACTCACCGGAACCCTCCCGCATCTGGCCGGAGCGGCTTTAGCCGCTAATTAATCGCGCATGAATGCGCTCCTACAGAGTTACATCATCGCACATAAATGTGCCCCTACAGATTTTTCAGGGAATCTTCCACCTGAGGAAACACCATGATGGCGCCCTCGGAGCAGTTCTGCTGGCAGCTGTGGCATTCAATGCAGTCTTCCAGGGCAACGACTTCCAGCACCCCCCGCTCCTGGTTAACTGCAATGGCATCAACATTACAGAAGTCCACACATATCCCGCAGCCGATGCACTTCTCCTCATCTATTACGATAGCGTGTTCCTGCTCATGTACGGTCATCGCTTACTCACCCCTTTTTTTCAACCACCATCTTCTTGAATGCTGCGTCGGAATCATAGTAGTCCTGCATGCCGTAGATGTAGGGAACCAGTGCAAACACATGGTGACGGGCCAGCTCAATGTCGCCTTTGACTAACTCCGTGTAGGTGTACATCATCTTGGCCTCGAGGGAATTGTCAATCACGTCCAGGAGCACCTTGGCCTTGAGCTTCATCCCGATCTGGGAATCGGGATGCTCGCCTCCCTCAACCACTATCACTCCTTTGTCCAGCCGGGTGGTAACCGCGGGCTGGTCATCTTCAAAACGCCAGAAGATGATATCCCCGTCAAGCTCAACCATCTGGGCCTTGAACTCCTCATCCGCATTGACCAGCTCAGCACCACGTTTCATTATTTCAAGCATCGAAGCCATAGCGTTCCTCCTTTCCCGTTCTTTAGATTCAATCCGCGTTTGAGCTAAGTGTAAATCGCGCACAGTAATCATTGTGGTGCAAATCCAAATTTCAAAGCACCAAATCCAAAGCAAATCCAAAGTCCAAATATCAAATAGTCAAAACGCTCCTGCTCCCCAAGATATGCACACTGCCTCAAAGAGGATTTGTATACATTTGCATTTTGGTCATTTGAACTTGTTTTGAAATTTGATCTTTGGACTTTGAAATTCCCCCTCTATGTGTACCCAAGATGGTTTTCTTCCCCAGTTCCTCTCCAAGGGTGCGCATCAGCACCGATCCCAGCGGGTCCCGCTGCCGCAGCTGTGTCTGAAGGATCTTCTTCCGCCGGATCACGTATTGTTTATACTCTTCATCCTTTACCGGCTCCGCCTCCTGTACCACCCTGACCCATTGTTTGATATACTCAATTTCACACTGCAGCGACCTGTCCCGTTTTTCACCCGGCCCATCAAAGATGTGGTAGGGACCCTGCATGGCACGGAACCAGCGGTAGGTCGAGTTCGGCCCGATGAGATCCTTGTATTCATTGTATACGGGTTCTATGCCATCCAGGTACTTTTCCCGGTACCACTCGTATTCCACGCAGTCCGCTATAGGCATGAGATCGATGATGATGTGCAGCCGTTTCTTCGATTCCTCCCAGGCAATGATGAGGGCGGGAAAATCGTAGTCATCAGTGGGCCATCCCACCCAGCTTCCTCCTGCAATGCTTTTGGAGATAAGCACCCACATCAGGGCCAGCTTTTCTATCTTTTGATTATGAAAGTGGCGAAAGGTGCCTTCACACATGGGACGCCTGATCATCTCCTGCACCGGGGTCAAATCTTCGCCTTCTGCGCTGGTGAGCCGTTTCAATTGCAGCTCCCTTAAATGCGGCCAGGTGCTCTCCGGAAACGAGTGCGGCTCAAATCCCTTGGCCTGCCATAGACTTTTGGAATCAAATCCTATGTCGGTAATGATATCACTCATACCACCCTCCCTTCCGGTTATTGATGCATGCTATAGCTCAAACACCTTCGTGGCAAGTCCCAGCAGACCGATGATGGTGCCGGCGATTACGTCACCGTACTTCTCAAAAAAGTCAAGTTTAAGCCAGGAAAGCCCCAGGTATCCCAGCCAGGTAAACAGGACAATGGTTCCCAGCGTGCCAATGGTAAATGCTATATTGACCAGTATCACTGCCCCGGTGCCGTACTTAATCGCAGCAAAGGTCAGGGGCAGCAGGGCAATACAGGGGGTCAAGCCCAGAATCGCCACCAATCCCCATCCGGCCCTTTTATCCTTCAGGTCACGCACCCCCTCCTGGGGGTTTTCATCTCCATGGCTGTGGACGAACCCGTCGATCCCTTTGACGCTGTGTTTGTGCCGGTGCTCATGCAGTTTCTCGTCGTGAAAGTGCTTATGTTCATGATCCGCCTCGGCGGTGGCGTCATAGCCGTGCATGTGATCATCATGAACGACGTACGTCACTATATCCAGTTTATGAAGACAAATAACAAACTTCCCGCCGATTGTAAGACACACATCCTGGGCATGGCCGTGGGTTTGTCCCGGCAGATCATAAGCATGGGCATTGATACCGAGCCACTTATTGATAATGGGTATGCCGTGGGAGTGCCCCAGGGATCCCACACGTTGTTTGTAAAGGGCATACGCGGCATATCCGAAACCGAAAACGATGAGCAGCATGGGGGTGGCCTTTTCCAGAAACAGGGCGATATTTTTTGAGACACCCTTTTCCGCAAACACCCCCACCATCCCGATGAAAACCGAGGTTCCCACGTGACCGATGCCGGCAAGCAGAGCAAGTCCCAGCACCCAGGAAACCTTCCACTTGTTTGCCCTGCCCACCATGACAAAGGGAAACCAGTGATCCGGCGATACGGTGTGGGTGGCCGCCAGCGTAAAGGTGCCAACCATCAATGTCCACAAACCCGCCTGCGAAAAATCAATCTCCATAGAATGAACCCGTTATCCAATCAATGCAGCGCTTTATCAAATCGATATCCTATAAGGCGCGACGAATTACCCACCACCACTACCGAGCCAACATTGTGAACGATCGCACCGACAACTGGACCGATCTCACCGGCTGAGGCAAGGATGAGGGCAATCCCGTTTATTGCAATCGACATGAAAATGCTCTGCTTGATTATGCTGACCGTTTTCCGGGAGAGGGCGATGGCCTCTGATGCCTTGGTGAGATCGTCGCCGGTAAGGGCTATGTCTGCCGCTTCGATGGCTGCATCCGTACCCATAACCCCCATGGCAATACCCACGTCTGCTTCGACCAGCGCAGGCGCATCATTGATTCCATCTCCTACCATGGCTACTACATCGCCCTGCTCCCTCAATTTTTTTATGTAGCGGAGCTTCTCTTCGGGAAGAAGATCGGCCACTATTGCATCGAGTCCAACCCCTGCGCCAATCACCTCGGCAACGGTCCGCGTGTCCCCTGTCAGCATCAGCACCTTCCTGATGCCCATGCGCCTTATATTTTCAATAGACTGCCTGACATCCGCCCTGACCGCATCCGCGATGCCGATACCGCCGACAAGCACCGATCCATGCCCCACCAGCACGCCGGTTGAGCCCGCGTCAGCCATATCACTCAAAAAGGTCTTCGCCTCGTCAGTCAGAGGCATGCCTTTTTCTTCCACAAGGCGTTCATTGCCGACGATAATCTCTGTGCCGTTTTTTCTGGCTACAACACCCCTTCCCACCACCACATTCGTCTCCTCCGGCTCAGACGGCTCCGCATCTTTTTCGCGGCAGTACCTTAAAATGGCTTCCGCCAGAGGGTGTTCCGAATGTTTCTCCGCCGTGCCGGCAAGGCTGAGAACCTCATGCTCGGACGCCTTTCCGAAACTGCGCACAAGGCGCACTGCCGGGGTGCCGTAGGTGAGCGTTCCGGTTTTATCAAATACAAATGTGGTGAGCTTGCCTATGATTTCAAGCACCGCCCCTCCTTTGATAAGGATACCCCGGCGTGCCGCATTTCCGATACCCGCAACCACGGCCGTCGGTGTGGCGATTACCAGCGCGCAGGGACACGCAACCACCAGGACGGTTACCGCACGAAGCACCTCTCCGGTAACGAACCAGACCAAAAATGCCAGGCCCAGCATGGTTGGAGTAAACCAGCCGGCAAAACGATCAGCTATCCTTTCAATGGGTGGTTTTGCCGCTTGCGCGCGGCGAACCAAATCCACGATTTTTGACAGAACCGTTTCCGCAGCAACCCGGGTCACTTCAATCCTGAATACCCCCAGCTGGTTCAATGTTCCGCCGAAAACTTCATCTCCCGGGCCCTTGGCAATCAAGGCAGATTCACCCGTGATGGGAGCCTGATTCACTTCACCCCGCCCCTCTTTTATCCTGCCGTCTATGGGGATGGTTTCACCAGCCCTGACCAGCACCACATCACCGATGCAGACCGCACCGATATCCAATTCCATCTCGCGGCCATCTCTTACAACCCGGGCAGTATCCGATTTCAGCTCCATCAGCGCACGAACCGCCTCGCCGGTCCTGGCTATGGTGGCATCCTCCAGAAGCTCGCCGATGTTCATCATGAGCACCACCATGGCCGCTGCCAGATATTCGCCCACCCAGATGGAGGCAATGAGCGCGCAGGTAACCAGCACCTCGGCATTCAACTTCCTGTTGGTTATGGTGGATACCACGGAATTTCTGACGATGGGATAGCCGGAAAGCACGACAGCAGCAAGTGCGAGATACATGCCGCCGGGTGCGGTCTCTCCCTGGCGCCAGGCGATTAAGATGAGAATTATACACGCCAGGGGATTGGTAAATGCCCAGTACCGTTCAGTAACATTGTTCAAAACGTGACTCCCCGCAGGAACGGCATCCATCCGATTGCTTAACAACCAGCGCATCCCGTGCAACATCATGCATGGTTATTCAGTCCTTCCATGAAAAATTGAGCCTCATAAAACTTCCCACCAGCAGCAGCAGGGCAATGAGGGCCACCTCCAGAAACTTCCCCATGAAGAGCCCGGCAAGCAGGAGGATTCCGACCGGCAATTCAAAACGGAACCTCCTTTTATAGAGCGCATCAAAGAGCGCATTTTTAAGCAGCGGGAAAACACCGATAACTGCGGCGCAGAGCAGCATCCCCTCCGGCAGGTATCCGGGAAGCAACTTGAAATACCCCGCCCCCATCAGGAGCAGCATTAACAAGGCGGCAAACCAGTCCCTCAGCGGATCACCGAAAATCTTATGCACCGCGCCCGCATGCTCCGGATGGTGGGTGTGATGGTGCGCGTGAAAGAAATCATGACCGTGTTCGTGGATGTGCGCGAATGCCCGGTCCTCATCCTCTCCCTGCCCGTGAGCATGTTCATGGCCATGGAAGTCCTGATCATGTTCTTCATAGGCATCTTCGGCGTGGTCATGGTCGTGCCCGTGAGGAGCCCCGTGGTCGTGCCCATGATCATCGTCGCCATGATGCTTTTCATGATCGTGAGGGTGATCACGGTCGTGGGAATGATCGTGCCCTTCATGCGCATGAGCAGATCCGGATTTTTTTACCTGCCGTTTCTTTTTCTCTGTGATGAGAGAATCACGGTGAACGTCATGCATGGCGTATGCTATCCTCGATGATTATGGATTTTTGCCGGTCCTACTTTATTCTCTTCAATATCTCGTATGCCCCCTTGAGGTGATCAAGCAGGGCCTTTTTCTCCCCTTCGCTCAATTTTGAGAATGTCTGCTCCATGCCGGATCGCATCCTTACGACAAACTGATTCTTGATTTCCCTGCCCTTGGTGGTGAGCCGCACTTTTACCACCCGCCGGTCCCCGTGGTCTTTCAGTCGTTCGGCAATGCCCTCTTTTTCCAGCCGGTCAATCATGTCGGTGATGGTAGAGCTCTTGACCCGGGCATTCCTGCCCAGTTCGCCGATGGGATACGCGCGGTCATCCTCTTTGAAAGCAAAGAATGCCTTTATTTGAGCAGGGGTTAAATCATAATTGGCGGCTCTCCCGTTCCGAAAAACGGTCTTGTTGTAAAGCTCATCGATAAAGTCCTTCACCACCAGCATCCGGTCATTAATCTCGCCGGTTGCCCTCCCGCCTTTGCCTGCCCTGGTCATTGGCCCCTCTCCCTGGGTTCGCTGAAACGTTTGCCAAAGATATGTAAAATTTCTGTAGGAGCGCATTCATGCGCGATGCATTCGCGGCTGAAAGCCGCTCCTACCGGTTCTACGCGCACGAATCTAAAAGCCCAGTTCCTTCCGATACTCCTCCACCACCCGGACTGAAACGGCACCGTAGCCATGTTCCCGCGCATACGCCTCTGTACCCGCAACCGCCTGCTGCCTGAATTCAGCGGGTACCATCTCCAGCATCTCTTGTGCCGGCGCGTCCCATTCCATGGTAAACTCCGGATCATCCACCCCGGCCGGCTGACGGGTTGTGCCTTCCATATCCGTAAAAAGAGTTGAGAACTTTGCCTTGAACCGGGTGGGCGTATATCGTTCAGCCACCTCCCGCAAAATGGCAAGGGTCACGCTTGTCCCCCGCTCAACGGCGATCCCATCAGCTACCTGGTGCAGCTTTTTGATGGCAATCGAGCGGACAAAATGGGGAAGCAGCTGGGCCATCCTGCCCAACGCCTGTTCCGCATCCAGTTCCCAGTGCACCTCGCCCGATGAGATGGCCCCTTCCAGCTCTCCCTTGGTTTCGATAAAAATCTTGGTATAGATCTCATTGCCGATTGCCTGGATAAGGTGCTGCGCTCCCATAAAGCCCATGAAAGGGGTGGTCTCGGAGAAGATATAGCCAATGAGGGGGATGTCTGCGAAAAGAAAATTTTTAAAGCCCAGGTCGGTTGACAGTTTGAGATCATAATAATTGCCCAGAATAATGGTGGGAGAGGTTTGGAGCAGCAGGTTCTTTTTCTCATCGATACTTGAATTGAGCAAAACCCGCTCACATGCCCCGGCAACTGTCTCCCCCGCCTTCTCAGTGGATACCGCGGCAAAGCACACGTGCATGCCCAGCTCCCGCTGCAGGAAGCCGCTCAGTCCCACGCTGTAGCTGTCGCAGTTGTCGGTGGAGAGCGCCACGCTCGATTCAAAGAAGGTGTTGGAAACCAGAAGCGAGGTAAACAGGTCCAAACCATTTTTCATCTCCCGGGCAAGATAGGCCCCCGCATCAATATGAAAAAAGCGGGCGATCTCCTCCAGCCAGGCTGCCGACTCCCGGTATCCTATGGGAACGCGAGCTGCAACATAGGGCAGCCCAAAGCGTTCCTGCATGCTCCGGGCAAGCGCCTCTCCGCAGTCATAAGGATAGACACAGATGTTGAGCTGCGCCCCCGGCGCCCTGCAAATCTGGTCGACCGTACAATCCGCGCTTAACACCGCATTGACGGACACGCCGATATGCGAAAGCATTCTTCGCAGCTCACAAACATCAGCCCTCCAGTTGAAGGTGTTGTAGGTCGGGCCGATAAGGTTGACCGTTTTCTCCATCTTCTCCGCCGCCGGGTCCATAAGCTCAGCGAGGACAAGCAGGGCCTGCTCTTTTCCCTCCGCAAGCGACCCTCCGAGGGCCGGGCGGATGACCACGGTCCTGTCATAACCCACTTTTTTCGCAACGCCCGCCACATCATCACCGGTAATTTCCACCACCGGAGAGGTGATCACCACAATCGCAGCGGGGTTTTCCGCCGCCGCCTTTTCGAGGATCTTCTCCAGCTGCGCCTCTGTCCCCTGCATCACGTTTCCGTACGAGAGAAGCGTGCTGTAAAAATCTGGATGCCACTCATTACAGAGGGAGTACATGTGCTGCATCATGTAGCATCCCGGCGGCGCGTGAAAAATCAGGCGGATGTCCCTTATGCCCTGCATGGCCCATACCGCTCCCTCAAAAGATGAGGGCTTATGAATCTCCTTCACCTTCATCTTTGAGGCGGCTGAAAACGTCTCGCGCCGCTGACCGCCCGCTGAACCATCAGGCATAGTTGCCCTCCCCGTAGCGATCCATCAAATCCTGCCACTCCCTGAAAACCGGCATCTTGAGGTTTTCAAAAAAATGCTCGCCAAAGTCGATGGCATAGTCGTACCCGTACTCATTCAAGTAATTTTCATTGATGAGGCAGGGGACAAGCCGGTGCACCAGCTCAACCCGCCCCTGAAAATCGGCAAAGACCACATCCGGTTTATACACATCGGTCAGCTGTGCCACCGTGTCAAAGTCAGCTTCATGAAAGGTGATGCGGGACCCGTAGCGGTCACGAAGGATATTTTGCTCCTGACGGGCGAAGGCGTTGCGCATGGCGGGAACGATGATTACCTCGGCCCCGAACTCGGCAAGGATTTTTCCAATGGACATCTCATTGGACGGCCCGGTAACCAGCAGGGCCCTGACCGGCTCTTCCCTGAAGCGCGCCTGGATCTTTTGCAAGCGGGGAAGCACCCGTGCCTCCTCGCGGTCAATGATCCCCGGGAGCTGCTGATTGCCGGTGAGCTCCGCCACACCCCGCAGGAAACGGGATGTGCCTTCAATGCCCGCCGGAATCTCAAAAAACTTTACCACCGAACCGAACCGCTCGCTCAAGCGCCTGCAGGTGAGATAGGGAACCAGCTGAATGGGACAGAGATATTCAGCCTTAACGATCCCGGCCATCTCGTCAAGGTGGCCGGCGGGAAAGGCGTAGGTGGTAATGCCCGCTTCCCGGAGGGGCGCGGTGAGCGTTCCCAGGCTGTCCGCGTCCTGTCCCGCGCGCCCCAGCAGCCCTACCGAGTTTTTCACCATCTCCTGCGTCTCGAGAACGTCAACGATGGCCTTCCAGGAAACATCATTCCCCATGGGGGTGGACCGGGGATGATTGAATCCTGTCTCGCAGTACGTCACCTTCAATTCAGGAATCTGCTCCTGCAGCTCGGTGATGACGCCCTTCACGTCCTCCCCGATGAGCTGGGGGACACAGGTGCTGATGATGACGATAATCCTGGGTTTATACTGGCGGTAGACATTGATGATCTGCTGTTTGAGGTTCTCCTCCCCACCGAAGATCACCTCGCTCTTCTTAAGCATGGTCCCGACGGTGAGCAGCCGCGACGGCCTGCAGAACATGGAACCCATCTGGTTGCCGAAGGCGCAGGCCTGGGGGCCATGGAGTATGGGGATCACTCCTTCTATCTTACCCAGATTGGCCAGGGCTATGCATGAGGAGCAGCAGTGCTCGTAACACTTGAGGGGCATATGTTTTCCCCGCCGGACAGGTTAATTGACGGTAGGAGCGGCCTTACGCCGCGAATGCATCGCACATTACTGCGCGCCTACCCGAGGTTGTCAAACATGGAGGAAAAGCTGTTGACATAATCCGCGGTCTGCTTGATGTGGGGTGCTATCCGCGCGAGCTGCTCATAGGGATAGGTCACGGTCAGCTCGTTCTCATTGAGCCCCACAAACATCCTCCAAGAAAGATCGCTGGTGGAAAAGCTCGGCTGCCGGCTCTGAAATGCGTGACGGATGGTAAACAGACAACCGCCGCTGCCCCCGTATCCTTTAACCAGGTCTCCCAGGTAGGCCTGGATGCGTATGAGGATATCCGCCTGTTTGGGATTGCAGAATATGAGGACGAGGTCGGGATCATCGACTTTGCTCAAGGGACCCACCACCAGGCAGCTGTTTTCCACCTTGGGCGGCTTTATCTCGTTGATGCAGGTTTCATAAAAGCTCATGGCAGTGGGGACATCCTTGTGGTAGGGGAAGTCATCAATGAAGCTCTCAACCGCCTTGCGGTATTCCTCGCGTGAAACCTCGCACACCCCGGTCGCGATCAAGCCCTCATAGCACTGGTGGTTCTCCCGGGTGGTGTAAAACATGCTCCCGCTCTTAAGCACCTCGCCGATCTGGGCGCACAGTCCCGGCGCGGCCACCCCTTCATATGCGTCAATATCCTTCGGCAGCGCTTTTAAGGGCTTCAGCGCAATGAGTTCCTTTTTGACTCCCAGGTCCTCTTTCAATGCCCGCTCAACCGCCTTCTTGTCCATGATACCCTCTCTTTCTCTTTAGTTCAGTTCCGGATATTTCGATTCCGGAATACTAGAATATAAAAATATATCTGTCAACTGTTTTTTTACGGAATCTTCAGTCATAGGGCAGGACGCGTTCAGGCGTTTATCTTGACACGGGAATGGAACTTTTCTATACTGACCCAACTCAACATGGGAACCAAATAGACAGATTCTAAATAAGGTCTGTTTAATGGCATGACCTACCGGGAACGGGTGCACTGCGGCAGCATCACGCTTGCAGATGTCGGGCGCGAGGTATAGCTCGCCGGCTGGGTGGATGCGCTCCGGGATCACGGTGAGGTGCTTTTTATCCACCTGCGGGATCGGAGCGGCATTATTCAAGCAGTTTTCAGTCCTGAGTTTGCTTCGCAATCGGTCTGCAAAGCCGCCGCTTCGCTGAGAAACGAGTTTTGTATCGCCCTCACAGGACATGTTCACAAACGTTCCGAGGACACAGAAAATCCCAACCTTGATACAGGACTCATTGAGGTTATGGCGACTGATCTTACAATCCTGAGCAAATCAGAGATTCTGCCTTTTTCTATTTCAGAAAAGGCGATGGTCGCCGGCACCAGTATCAAAGGAGCAGACTCGGTGGCTGAGGATATTCGGCTTCAGTACCGGTACCTGGACCTGCGGCGCCCCACCATGCAGGAGTATCTTATGAAGCGGCATCGGATTATCAAAACGTGTGCGGGATTTCCTCGATGAACGGGGCTTTATCGAGATCGAGACACCGATGTTGACAAAGAGTACGCCGGAAGGCGCGCGGGATTATCTTGTCCCCAGCCGGGTTCATCCAGGGACGCTTTTATGCCCTGCCCCAGTCCCCCCAGCTTTTTAAACAGCTCCTCATGGTGGGTGGATATGAGCGGTACTTCCAGGTAGTCCGGTGTTTCCGCGACGAGGACCTTCGCCCCAACCGCCAGCCCGAGTTCACACAGCTCGATCTGGAAGCGTCTTTTATCGATGAGGAATTCATCTATGAATCTCATGGAGGAGCTTATCGTGCGGATGTTTACCGTGGGCGGCATCACACTCCCCCGCCCTTTCCCCGCATGACCTACCAGGAAGCCATGGATACCATGGGTTCCGACCGGCCGGACACGCGCTTCGGCTTGCGGTTCGTGGAAGCCACGGATATCTTCATGGAATACCACTACGGCATATTCAAGCAGATCCTCCAGCGCGGGGGTGCATTAAGGGAATCAATATCAAGCGGCAGTCGGAAAAGCTCAGCAAGAATGTGCTCCAGAATGAATACGCAAAGGAGATCGTCCCCGGATTCGGCGCCAAAGGGATGACCTGGATGCGGGTTTTGGAGAGCGGGCTCGAATCGAACATTGTCCAGTTTTTCAGCACGGATGAGCAAAAGGCGATTATGGAGCGTTTCGGGGCGGAAAACGGCGACGTTATCATCATGATTGCCGACGCCTCGTATGAAGTTGTAACATCCGCCCTCGGTCAGCTCCGCCTCCATCTTGCCGATCGTCTCGGTCTGATCCCTGAAAACACATTCAGTCCCCTCTGGGTTACCGATTTCCCCCTTTTTACGGCCACCGAGGAAGGGCATCACCTCCAGCCACCATCCCTTTACCGTCGCCCGACCGGATGGACTTTGATCCGGCAGACCGCGAGGGGCTTCTCTCACTCCGTTCACGGGCCTACGACGTCGTCGTCAACGGAGAGGAGCTTGGCGGGGGCAGCATACGGATAAACGACCGTGAGGTGCAATGGAAAATTTTTCAGGCCCTGGGATTAACCGAAAGAGAGGTCGAGGAAAAGTTCGGATTCTTCCTGCGCGCCCTGGATTTCGGCGCCCCTCCCCACGGCGGTATCGCCCTGGGTATGGACCGGGTCGTGTTCGATGATTCTCGGAACCTCATCCATCCGCGAGGTTATCGCCTTTCCGAAGAACCGCAGCGCCTTCTGCCCCCTGACTCAGGCCCCCTCGGAGGTTGCACGCGAGCAACTTGCGGAGCTTGGGCTTCTTAATCTCGGCGGAACGGACTACTATCCGGGCATGGAACAGAAACAAGACCTCATCGATTCCCTCTCCTGGGTTTCCCGCATCGGCTCGAGAACATGAACGTACCGCCATCGCCGCCGCGCTGGATGCAGGCGAAGCGTCTTGCCGGGGTGGTCAATGAAAGGGCGGGGACGAAGCGCCCCTCTTTTCCGTCATGCCGGCACGGTAAACCGCATGAGAAAAGCGGGTGATGCACAGAAAGCATCTCATTCGGGAAAAGAAGAAATCTTCAAAAACGCCCCCGCCTTGAAAGGAAAGTATTTCAAGGTGGCCAGCATTTTGGAATAAGCATCAGGAGGCATATCCATGAAAACAGATGTCTTTCACTCATATCAATCCCTCACCGTCATCAGTCGATTAAGGGTGGTACCCTGGAAGGAACATCCTTCATTGTCCAGCCCAACATGTCCGTTCGCGGTTGGCCGACTGACGCCGGGTCTGTAGCCTTGAAGGATTATATCGCCATCGAAGACGCTACGGTCGATCCAACGTCTGAAACAAGCGGGCGCGGTCATTGTCGGAAGTACCCGCATGAGCGAATTTGGTCTCGGCCTGAACGGGCGATACAACAGGCATTGCGTTTTCCCGAGAGCCTGGCTGACGTGGCGCTCATGACGGACACGATGGGCGAGCCGCGCATCACCGCCTCCCGCGCCGGCGTCTACGGATTCAAACCGACCGACGGCATCGTCTCCCGCTTCGGATTGATCGGTCTCGTGCCTTCCATGGAGTGTTTCGGTATTCTGGCCCGATCAGCCCGGCGATATCGCCGCTGGTGATGGGGATCATTGCCGGCAGTGACGACCGCGACTTCTCACTCTGCGAAGGTACCCTGCCGCGCTTTGTCGACATGCAAGCTACTGCCGATGAGTCCGATAGGTCAATCGGCATCGTGGGTGAATGCATCAAAAGCCTCACTGATCACGAGTCGGATGCATTCTTCTGGTGCGGCATTAAAAAGCTCGCGGCGTGCGGATGCGAGGTTCAAGGAAGTCAGCCTGCCTGATTTTGACCTGTTCCGCACCGTGCATCACGTCGCCGGTTCGGTGGAGGCATCTTCAAGCTGCGGGAAATACGACGGGGTGCGCTATGGCCACCGCACCGCATCAGCCAAAAACTGGAATGAGATGTACCTTAAAACCCGCTCCGAGTCGCTTCGGCCTTACGCTCAAAACCTATCTTTTCCAGGGCGCCTATTTCCAGTTTGAAAATTATGCCGCCTTCGAGAACGCATGCCGCATCAGGGCGCGCCTGGTCCAAAGGCTGCAACGGTTTGTTCGCTGCGAGTTGACGCGCTTGCCTTCCCCACGCGGCGACAGGGATTGCATCAGGGCAGCGGAAACGCGGCATCGCCGATATTTATGACGCCTGTGACCTGACGCTCCCGGCCAATGTGCTGGGGCTGCCCGCCCTTCAGATACCCGGCTTTGTTCTCGAGGGAGACACCGATTACGGTTTGCAGCTGGTCGGGGCGCGATTCAGTGACGCGCGGCTGCTCTCTCGTGCCGGCACGGCTGTGCCGACAGAAGAAGGGGCTTGATGCAATGGAATACGAAGCGGTCATCGGTCTGGAAATTCATGCTGAGCTTAACTGCGCCACCAAGATGTTCTGTGATTGCCCCAACCGCATCGGGGATGAGCCCAACCGGAACACCTGCCCCATCTGCCTCTGGCTGCCCGGAGCCATCCCCCGGTTCAGCGAAGAGGCCCTTGAAAAGGCAGCGTTCACCGGCTCTGGGACTCAATTGCTACCGTCCAGGAGCTGAGCGCCTTCGACCAGAAGGTGTACTACTACCCGGACCTTCCCAAGGGATTTCAGCTTTCCCAGGCCCACCTGCCGCTGGCACGAAACGGCCACCTTGATATCATCGGCGCTGACGGACAGATGAAGCGCCTCCGTATTCACAAGATCCACATGGAAGAGGATGTGGCCAAGCTCGTCCACGAAATCGAAGGGACGGACTCCCATCAGCCTGGTTGATTTCAACCGTGCCGGCGTGCCGCTGGTCGAAATCGTGACCGAGCCCGACATGCGCAGCCCTCACGATGCCATGGAGTTTATCCGCGCCCTGCGAACCCAGATCCGCTACATCGGCACCTCCGAATGCAGCATGGAGGCGGGGACCATGCGCGTTGATGCCAATATCTCGCTGCGGCCGAAGGGAAGCGATGTACTCAACACCAAGGTCGAAGTCAAAAACATGAATTCCATCCGGCACCTGGGCGATGCCATCACCTATGAGATCGGCCGTCAGAGCGTATGCATCAGGTCGGGTGAGGCCATCGTGCTCCACACCCGCCTCTGGGATCCGGACAAGGTGCATCACCGTGCCCATGCGCGGCAAATTCGAAGGGCCCTGCGTTCCCAGATCCGTCGGTTCCGCAGATAGCCGTCACCGAAGAATGGAAAAACGGGATGCGGGCGCGGCTTCCGGAAATGCCGGGCAGCAAGGCGGAGCGCTTCAGCAGGCAATACGGCCTGACCCGGGAAGAGGCCGTCCTGATGAGCGCGGAGAGGGATGTTATCGGAATATTTTGAAGAAGTGGTAAAGAGCCGCGTTCCTCCCCGGACGGCGTCCCACTGGGTGGCCACCCAGCTTCTTCCCGCCCTCAGGGAGCGCAGCCAGACCATTTCCGACACACGGGTTATCGCCTCTCCGCTTCGCCGGATTGCTGACCATGCTTGAAAAAAATGAGGTCAACGCCAATGCCGCAAAAGAGGTCATGCGCCATCTCTTCGAGAGTGACCAAACGCCGTCCGAGATCGTGGAACAATTCGGCTTCCGGCAGTTCTCTGACACCAGCCAGCTGGAAAAGATAGTCGATGAGGTGCTGGCGGCCAACCCCGGGGCAGTGAATGATTACCGCAACGGCATGGAGAAGGCCATGGGGTTTCTCATCGGGCGGGCCATGCAAGCTTCCGGGGGCAAGGGCAATCCCAAGATAATCAAAGAAATGCTGGTGAAAAAGCTCAAGGGATAAAGGGGTGAGGGGATTTAAACAAACCCGCAAAATAATCATCCAGCCGCATTAGCTCTTTCCCGTCAAGTATCTTTTTCAGGCTGCTGTTATCCAATCGCAAATCAAGCTGGAGCGGCACCGGGGATTTTTGTTCAGTCGCAAGAATTGGTTGTATCAACCCGTGGGAACATCTCATGGCCGATAAGAGCTTCCTGCCTATTTCCACCCGGTTGAGGCCTTCATCACCGCCGGCAAGAATGGTGCCGGTAAAGGATGATGCCGCCAGCCTGAAAATGACATCCACCAGATCATCAACCACAATAGGGGTCCTGAGCTGGTCGGCATAAAGCGGGAGCGGCTCACCTTTCGTAGCTTTATCAACCATCCATTCCATGAATCCCCGATTCCTGAATCTGTCTCTGCCCAGGACGAGCGCGCTCCT
The DNA here is from genome assembly GCA_963793865.1 of uncultured delta proteobacterium. Lineage (GTDB taxonomy): Bacteria > Desulfobacterota > WTBG01 > WTBG01 > WTBG01 > CAZWCD01. The sequence continues at coordinate 233,717 of CAWCBP010000014.1, read as the reverse complement.
CACAATAACACAGTTGCCCCCGGTTTCCCGAAGAACCGCTTCACCTTCAAGCTTGGTGCGTCCGTAAACGGAAATGGGGTTCGGTTCATCCTCGAGTGTGTACGGAATCCCCTTCTTTCCGCTGTAAACCATGTCGGTTGAGAGATGAATGAGACGGATTTCATGGTCTCTGCAGGCACGCGCAAGCTCTCTTGCTCCTGCTGCATGGACCTCACGGGCCCGCGCCGGATCCGCTTCAGATTGAGCTACTTCCATGCAGCTCAGATTAACCACGCAGTCGGGACGTGATACTTCCAATCCTTTTTGTACCGCATCAGGGTTGGTTATATCCAGATTCAGCGCGGTTTGAGGATATCCGGTCGGAGAATAGGTATGGAAGGTTGGGATGACAGTACATTGATAGCGGGAACTGAGACGAAGCAGGTTTCCGCCCACCAGGCCCGCGGCACCGATGACCAGCATCCTTCTTCTCCCGGGATTGCCGTCCACTTCATCTCACCAGCGGCAGCACCTTCTTGAACTCATCGGTTCCCGCCCGCTTGAGCAGCTCAAACATTACCATCTCGGTGGAGGTAACAACGGCGCCATGCTGCCGCATTCTCTCCAGGCCCACTTTCCAGTTCTCCTGGGTGCGCGAGGAAACGGCATCGCTCACCACGTGGACCGAATAATCAGGGAGGGCATGAAGCGCGGTTTGGGTGACGCAAACGTGTGTTTCGACCCCGGTTAGAATGATCGCCTTCCTGTTCAGCTTGTGGAGCTGTTCGGCGAAGGCATCGCAGAGGAGGGCATCAAAGGTTATTTTTACAGCCGGCGTACAACCTGCAAGCTCCTGCTTGATCTCCGGAACGGTGGCTCCCAGCTTATCCTGCTCTGACAGAATAACCGGAAGACCAATGATCTTTGCATATTGAAGCAGCCGAACGGTGTTATGGATCACCTTGCTGCTTTCAGCGATTGTGGGCATCAGCTTTTCCTGTATGTCGATAACGACAAGAACGCTCTCCTCTCTCTTCAGCACGTTTGGGATGACGGGGGACTTTTCACTCATACACAACCACCTTTCTTAAAGATTGACAGTGAAACTGCAAACTTTTTTCATCCCTCTATAGCACATTTGCCGGAATTCTCACAGGATTTAATGAGAGAACATCCCACAACAACTCATGTGATATGCGCTATCTGTGTTAAGGATTTTTACCTTGACAGTGCGCGCGAAGCCTATTAATAGATAATCATATGCTGATCTGAGAATTTTTTTCTCAAGAGCGTTGGTATCCGGTAGGAGCGGCTTGCAGCCGCGAATGCATCGCGCCTACCGGAATTTCAAATATCTTTGGCTGGAATTATCAGATACCCTTTAACCGGAAGGAGGCATGTTATGAACATCTGCAAAACATTTTCAGTAATCGTGATAGCATTGGCAATGACGTTTGTCTTCAATGGCTGCACCAAACCGCCTGAAGAGGATTACAACCTCTATGAGGACATGCGCGTCTACCTGCAGGAGAAACTGAATGAGATGGAAGGCATTGCGGAACGGGAGGACATTGCCCAGTATTATGACAACTATATTTTGAAGCTTTCTCTCATCCCCCGGCTGGTGTTTGGTTCGAAACAGCTGGAAGTTCATCTGTATTCGTATGAGAGCGATGCCATGGCAGTGGCCTCCATCAGCCAGTTTGAAGTCCCGCCCGATTCGGAAAATTTTACCGACGTGGCATTCACCGTCCGGCCGAAGGCCAACCTGCGCGCCCCCTTCATGCATGGAGACGCGCTCAAGGGCATGGCGGGTATGGACACCTCCTTCAGCATGGATTTCTGGAATGTGAACAAGGATTCCATCGACTGGGTAGAATTTTTTGGCGACCAGATCGAAAAGCTTGAGCAGGGACATGCCCTGGTTGCGCCATACCAGCGGACGGGCGAAGACCGCGGCAAATATACCCAGCATCTCGTACCCTACAAGTGGGAAGATTACCGGATAGAGATTGAAGAACCTGAAACCGATGATGAAAATGAGCGCAAGGCCTATTATGATGCCGCGCTCGCGGCATTCAAGCTCTATACCGATGCCTACCTGATCAGCCTTGCCCGTTTGGAGGCTGAAGATGACTCTGCCTTAATTGACGGGACGAAAGAAGGTACGGAGGTAGTGATGGATGTGCTGATTGCGGAAGATACCGCTGTCGGGCTTGGTCTCATTCTCTTTGGCGACCAGGAGGAATTTGAAAAATATTTTCTCGACTCCTTCTGGCGTGCCGGATACTATGGTGTTTAATGTATGAGCCACAACCATATAGGGGGAAAGAAGCATGAATCTGAAAGGAAGTCAGACAGAAAAAAATCTTTTGGCCGCTTTTGCCGGTGAATCCCAGGCCAGGAACCGTTACACCTACTTTGCCGGCAAAGCCAGAAAAGAGGGTTACGAACAAATTGCCGCCATCTTTCTCGAAACGGCCGACAACGAGAAAGAGCATGCCAAGCTTTTCTTTAGCCTGCTCCAGGGCGGGGAAACGGAAATTGTCGCTTCTTACCCGGCAGGTATGATAAGCGATACGGCAGCAAACTTGAAGGCCGCAGCCGACGGTGAGAGGCTTGAATGGACAACGCTCTACCAGAACTTTGCCGACACCGCCCAAAAGGAGGGTTTTTCAGAAGCTGCTGCAACCTTCACGCAGGTCGCAAAGGTGGAAAAATATCACGAATCGCGGTATGTGGCTCTCCTGAAGGCCGTCAAGGAAGGGAAGGTATTCAAAAAGGATGCTCCCGGTACAATGGCACTGCCGGAACTGCGGCTATGTGTTTGAAGGAAAGGAGGCACCTGAACTGTGTCCGGTGTGCAAACATCCCCGCGCACACTTTGAGGTGCTCGCAGAAAATTATTAGCAGATCCTTCGTTTCACTCAGGATGACAAACCTACTGCATCCTGACATGTTGAGCTCTCCACCTGTCATTCTGAGCGCAGTGCAGAATCTCATCATTACACTCAGGGCTGGCTTCGCGAAGCATCCCTCCTTTTCACTTTCCTTGTCGTCATCCTATGACTTGATCACAGGATCCAGGAACTCTTGGAGTAACAAACCATGCATCTGCCGACATAATCTTCGACCACGCAGAGCGTGGCCCTCCATCCTTCACATTCGACATTTCATAACGTAATAGCGACCACCTGCTCAGCTGCCTTTTGTTACGCATTAATGGTAGTAACCTGCATAAATCATCTCCCTCGATCTACGGATGTTTGCAGGGCGTATCTTGGGCATTATCTGAAACTCAGATTTTTGGTATAAGGTAGCAGAAGACGGCTCATTATGGGAAACCCCATATATAGAATATTAATGTCCAAGAATACAGGTCTATAAATTACATTGATAAAAGAGGGATTCTATGCTTTAATTTAAATGTCCGAAGGCTCTTTAAAGGTGCTCCAATGAACGTACTTGTTGACATAGCCCCGCTTTTTCTCAGATGGAGAAGTCTGAGAAGGTGGGGTTTAATTATTTTGATGGAGGGTAAGGGTATGAAGAAGTCACTTATAATCATTGCATTATTGATGGCTCTGACTACTCCTTCTTATGCCAGCCCTGTTTCACAGCAATGGATTAAAACATATGGGGGGAGTAATGAAGATGTTATGTATTGTATTCAGCAAACAATGGATGGAGGATATATTGCTGCTGGGTATACTAAATCGTTTGATGGATGGTTAATCGACCTTCTCGTACTGAAGATTGATACGAATGGAAATGTTTCATGGAAGAAAACCTATCGCTATGGCAATTCAAATTTTGCTACATCAATACAGCAAACTACGGATGGGGGATATGTCCTAGCAGGTTGGACTGACCTAACAAGCTCTGTCAAAGGCTGGATATTAAAGCTTGATGGCAATGGTGATATAAGCTGGCAGAAAGCTTATAATGGAGTGGTTCAGTTCACGTCTATACAGCAAACGACGGATGGGGGCTATATCGCATCTGGTGACTATCTTAATAACGATGGCGGAGAAGTGGTAGAGATTCTTAAATTAAATAGTGCTGGAAATATTACATGGGTTAAGCAATTTAATTTATCCTATTATGAAGGAGCCGATACTGTTGTACAAACTAGTGATGGCGGTTATATTTTAACTGTGCATGCTGCTCTTACAAGTAATTACAGCGTGTGTATCCTCAATCTGGATAATGATGGAAATATTATCTGGCAGAAGTCCTATGGAAACGAATCTTTCAGTAGTGCTTCTTCAATCCAGCAAACTGCTGATGGAGGGTACATTGTAGCTGGGGTAACTAATGATTCAGCGATGGTTTTAAAACTGGATGCTGATGGCGGTATTATTTGGCAAAGGAGCTATCCATATGGAACAAGTCTAGCTTCTGGTATTAAACAAACCTCGGATGGAGGTTATAATGTAGTTGGTTCGAAATCGTTACATGGGTGGGATGTTTTTATCTTACATGTTAACAGTAGCGGAAATATTATATGGCAAAAATCCTATGGAGGGACAAATGGTGATTTTGGTGTTTACTTTGGGCAGACCATGGATGGAGGAATCATCGTAGCAGGCAACACATCTTCCTTTGGGACTATCATTGGGGATTTAATGATACTAAAACTCGACAGCAATGGAGAGATTCCTGATTGTGGCATCATAAATACTACATATGCAACTGAACACGATGCTGGCATTACAAGTCAGGATATTAATTTTACTGCCGATTTCCAAGAAGTCACCATTTTTGATACAGATACTATACCTCAAGACATTGTGATAAACACTTCGGTTCCATGTTACTACGAAGACCCAAGTGACATTGATGGTGATGGAGTCGAGTCCAATCCTGGTGGGACAATGGCAGGCAGTATACAAAGTAGTTCATTCCTGGCTGATGGAGATAACTGTTCTAATATGCCAAATGGGCCGTACTTAGGCACTTGCACTTCTGGCAAGATAGGAAGCACCTGCATTGCTGATGCGGCATGCGGTGCTAATGGAATTTGCAGCATGAATCAGGAAGATACATTTCCTCCACAGGGAAACGGCATAGGGGACGCCTGCGATTGCGAGGGTAACTTTAACTGCGATACCGACAGCGATGTTGATGGTAGCGATGCAGCCTTATTCAAGGCAGCTTTCGGGAGAAGCACAATATTAGACCCCTGTAATAATGAAAGTCCATGCAACGGTGATTTTTCCTGTAATGGCAATGTGGATGGTTCTGATGCAGCCCTGTTCAAATCCGACTTCGGCCGTAGTTCAATGCAAAAACCATGTCCTGCTTGTATAGCTGGGGTAGCGTGGTGTAGTTATCCATTACCATAATGAATGTATGCTTTAGACTGACAAAGCCTCTCGGGAACAATTCTGAGGGGCTTTTTCTATACATACCATGCACAAAATGTAGCGGTGCTATGATTGAAGGAAATTTACAAGAGAACTGGCAAGAAGGGTGAATATCTCAATACAAGAATAGTGTCTACTACGATATGTAATCTGCGGTATCGGAGTATTTAACCTTACTTGCAAAAAGATCAATGTTGACTACATAAACGAGGACTGCATGTTAGAGCTTATAGTGTAAATTTTCATCTGCCACCAGTTACTGAGTGTTTTAGTACTGAAATCCTGCGAAATAGCCTCTCCGCCGATTGTAGGCCAGCTGGAATCGTGCTTTCTTTTGTGATATATTAGTGAATGGGATAATGAAGGGCATAATGGCTAGGCACGGAAGGGATAACCTTATCTATACCAAAAAGGGTGACGCAATGAACATAAAAAGCACAGCTCCGGTTAGAAAAATGGTTATGTGTATTGCGATGTTCCTTGTCTTTTTCTTCACATGTTTCTTTTACTGCAACGCTCTTGCGCTTCAAACAGAGAGGATTGCCTCCGGATTAACACGTCCAGTTTTCGTTACTGCGCCCCCCGGCGATGCGATACGGCTTTTCGTGCTGGAACAATACACGGCACAAATAAAGATCTTAAAGGGAGGTGTGGCGTTGGCGACACCTTTCCTCGACATCAACAGCCTGGTCATCGACAGCGGAAGCGAACGGGGACTCCTGGGGCTTGCCTTCCATCCCGACTACCAGGTCAATGGCTATTTTTATGTAAACTATACCGACAATGCCGGCAACACCGTTGTGGCGCGTTACTCGGTCTCGGGGAATCCTGATGTTGCCGATCTCGACAGCGCTCTCATACTCATGACCATACCCCAGCCCTATGCAAACCACAACGGCGGAATGCTGGCCTTCGGACCTAATGACGGATACCTCTATATCGGCATGGGCGACGGTGGTTCGGCAGGAGATCCAGATAACAGGGCACAAAATGACGGTGAGCTCCTGGGTAAATTGCTCAGGATCGACGTGGATAGCACGCAGCCCTACGCCATACCGCCTGACAATCCCTATATAGGACCAGGGGATCCCCTTGATGAAATTTGGGCAAAGGGTTTGAGGAACCCTTGGCGGTTCAGTTTCGATAGGCTTACCGGCGATCTGTACATTGCGGACGTTGGGCAGAGTGCCTATGAGGAAATAGACTTTCAACCGACGCTCAGCACCGGCGGCGAAAACTACGGCTGGAGGCTTTTGGAAGGCGCCCATTGCTACAATCCGCCGGTCAACTGCGATCCCGGCGGACTCACCTATCCCATCCATGAATACACCCATGGAGGAACCCCCTTCCGCTGCTCCGTGACAGGGGGATATGTGTACCGGGGCAGTGACATCGCCGGTCTTCAGGGCACCTATTTCTTTGCCGATTTTTGCAGTGGTCAAATATGGTCCTTTCGCTACGACGGGTTTAACCTGACCTCATTTACCGACCGGACAGCGGAGCTTAATCCCGGCAACGGCATCACAATAGACAGTATTGCATCATTCGGAGAAGATGGAAATGGGGAGCTTTATATCGTTGACCTCGGCGGAGAGCTTTTCAAGCTGTGCCCATCGGAAGGCTGCTCTGCTCTGTGCAAGGGGGATTTTGACTGTGACACAGACGTTGACGGCACCGATGCATCAACTTTCAAAGCTGATTTTGGCAGAAGTAAAATCAGTGGTAATCCCTGTACCAACGCGCTTCCCTGCAATGGCGACTTTGAGTGTGATACCGATGTGGACGGAACTAATGCGTCACTGTTCAAAACAGATTTCGGCAGAAGCAAGATTACCGGCAACCCATGCCCCATCTGTCCGACGGATCCGTGGTGCGTGTATCCCTAATCACTAAATTCGAAAATCAAAGCCCTCGCAGCTCAGAGGCTGTGGGGGCTTTTCTTTTTAAGACAGATACCAGATTTAGTAATATCGAAGAAATGATAAATTTTTAACATTACTGCAAATATGGTGGGATAAGTAGTGGCAAACGGCTGCATGCAGTAGTGTTGGGTTGTTTTATTACCACTCCACTAATTCTAATTCAAAAGGTGTGGTAACTTCAAGCGTGTCGCTCTCCAGAGTAATATTCTGCAAACCTATATAATCTATTCCATCGCTTGGCATGGGATAGCTGCTGCCTTCAATAAAAACGACGACTGCCAACGTATAGTCGCCATATTCCACACCCAGCAGGTTAATCTCCACAGTGCCGTAGTCTGTAACTTCACCAAAGGTGTAATCTCCAACCGGAATATCAAGATTCAATAAATATAACGGTGATCCGGCAAAGGGCTGAACGCTGTCATACGGGTAGAGGGCTAATGCCACTTTATAGGGAGTACCCGTAAAATCGGATGGGTAGAGCACTTTAAAACTGATTGTACCCTTACCCAGGTCCTCAGTATCCCCGCTCCCGGTTTGGTCAGAGGGGGTTACCGGCGGGAGGTTTTGAAAGAAGCTCCAGATTGCCTCAGATGCAAAGTCAGGCCAGTCATGCCCGCCACTATGTTCACAATACTGCACGGGAAAGCCGGGATCGCAGGTGCTATATGCCTTGCAATCAGGATCCATCCCCTCTTCCGTTTCTCCCTTGTTGCAGCCGTTTATTGCTATCCAGTAGTCGCGCGTGGGCTTGACCGATTCCACCGGCATTATAGTATCATTACTTCCGTGTATCTGTATTACCGCAACCTGACCGATGAGCCCTTCATAGTCCGTAAGGGTGCCGGCCACAGGGCCAATAGCCCTCAATATGTTCCCCCTTTTACAGCCAAGAGCATGGGCCATGCCCGCGCCATTGCTGTGACCCACCGCGAATACCTTTCTGATGTCAAAACAAAGGTTGGCTTCGAGCTCTGCGTAAAGGTCATCAAAAAAAAGCAGGTCGGTGTCATAATCCCACTGGGGCTGATTATTTTTTAAAAGCGCATTGGGGTATACTAAAATGGCCTCGTCACCCACCACCTCTTGCAGGTCGTAATAACCATCTGTCCACCGCGTGTAGTCCCCGCCAAGTCCATGGAAGGCAAACACGAGGGGGTAAGAAATGTGAGCATTGTAATGTTCGGGAAGCTTTAAATAGAACACCCTTTCAATGCCGTTTGACATGATTGTTCTCTCACCGGTGGCAAATCCGCTGCCGGGTCCGCAACCGGAACTCCTGAAGAACAGTGCTACACACGAAACAAGCACACCAAGAGAAACGGTTAGCGCCAGTAAAACCATTTTACTTTTTCTCATGCTCACTCCCTTATCATTACAATGCCCACGTCGCAGATGCCACGTCTTTACCTCACGGTGAGCTTCCGTCAGAGGTTGTTAAAAAGATCCTGTACCTCAGGCTATTCCAATCCACTATAGATTGCATTGCCTATAACCCTGAAGTCATTTCTGGGATGTCCACGGAAGGTGGGATCACTCCCGATGAGCATGATGTCCTGCCCATTCTCTTCAGCTCGAACAATTATTGGTTTACCGTTGGCATTACTGTTCTTCCAATCAGGCCAGTATCCGGAGACAAAGAAGTCACCATCCTCGAGCGTGGCAACAATGTTAAAGCCAGCTGCCAGGTCTGAAAACCAGACGGGATCGTAAACAAAGGCATAGCTATCTTCAAGAAATCCGGCAGCTACCGGGTCGAAGCGGTCGTATTGTATGTTTACAATGCCGTTTCCCACTGCACTCAGAAAAGTGATCTCAAAAAGTCCTGTGCTTTCCGCAAATGTTACGCCACCTGAGCCGGCACCGATAAAATCACCACCGGCCTCAATGAAATTCTTCAAAGTCGATTGCCCTGTACCGTTGAGAAGATTAAGCCAGCCCTTTTTGCTGTGGATTAAGACATCGTATTGGGAAAGATCAATTCCCGAATTGAGATTGGAGGTGGTCAGCTCTTCATAAGCAAATCCCAGCTCCCGCAAGCAGTATGTGGTTCCTTCATCGGCATATACTGCAATTCTCCGATTTGTCAGTTGCATAACAGTTTGTGGTAATTCTTTGACAGTAAAAATATCCAGCTTATACTTATTTACTAATTCCCACGCCAGCGCCCAATCTTGAGGGACAATGAAAGTACCAGCACTCACTGTATGGTACTGATCAGTCAAACGATTCAGTGGCACGGAATACGGTGATCCCCTGCGCGAGAAAATCGTTAGTGGCTTGAAATGCCGCTATGCTGCCGGGCTGATAGGCAAAAAAACTGCCCGGTTTGAAATCAATTGATCCCTTTGGTGATGTGGCCATGATAACCGGACGAGTTCTGATGTCCATCTTTTCTTCCATTACCACCCGGGTCACACCCCAGAGAAGCGGATGACTCCACGCGGCAGGCGGCGAATAAAAGGTCAGGTCCTGAATGTCGGACAGATCCATACCGTCTTCGAGAATTGTATTGGCCAATCCGCGTTTGGGTTGATCCATCCAGACAATGTAGGTGCCTGCAGGATATTTCGCTCCGTTTATCAAATAAGTGCTCGTTGTCTCATCCACCTGAACACCGTTGAACAACAGGAAATCGATTAAGTAGGCGGCCTGGTGGGAACTTTGTTGAAACGGCGCATCAGCGGGGATAATGTAGGCAGCCGGAAACTCCTGTATTGTCAGTTCATTGAATTGCTCCCAGGGGGTCTCCGCCAGGAGCGTATCCGGTATCAGGACCTGCGGCAGGTCGAAGAATCCGCGCCGGTAGATTTCAATTTGGTCGCGGATCATCTCTTTTTTGTTCTCAACTATAAATTTGAGCATACCCCAGACGGCGGCATAATCGGCATCGACTCCTCTCTCGTCCTGGTAAGGCGTTTCCAGGAGAAGACCATAAGAACCATGCAGCATGGAATACTGGTTCGCATAAATAGGCGGCCAATCATCCCATCGATCAGACCAATCGCGATAGGGAATTGTCACTGCTGTTTCACCGGTTTGGGCGAACAATTCTTCACTCATTGCCAGAGCCTGCGCATAGGCCCATTCCAGGAAAAGGTCATACTCATAATTCGGGTTATGCGGCGGTGTGCACGGCTCGATCAGCATCGGATTTAAAAATCCATGGAGATCAATAAAAGACATGGGGTTCCACTGGGCAATGACCCTGGCCAGAGCCCGGGTTTCCGGCTGAGTCTGGGTAAGCATGTCACGGTTTAAGTCAAAGCCCGCGGAATTTTGACGGGTACCCAATACACGGCCGTCGGGGTTATTACAGACGTTCACCAGCAGAATAATGTTGTCAAGTATGCCCTGCACCTCCTCTGAATCGTCGTAGGCCAAAGTTTCAATCAACCGTATACAAGCGTCGGTTCCGGCATATTCAAAGCCGTGAATACTGCCATTAATAAACACGGGCACCTTGAAATCATCAAACAGGTCAATCATCGCCTGCGCTCTTTCCGGGTTATGAATCATTAATCGACGCAGATTCTGGTAGTGACCGAAACGACCTTCATCACCCGGGGCAGCTACGATGGCCAGGTACAGGTCGCGGCCGGCTGCGGATTGCCCCATGACCTTTACCATAACCCGGCGGCTGTTTTCCGTAATCTCATGTAAGCGCGGCGCGATTTCAGAATAAAGAATGGAATTATAATGTGGGGAAGGGATTTCTTTTTCGGGAGTGACGTCCCACCATTTTTGCATCTCCGGCTGGTGTGCCGAGCCGACCGGAACGAATACAACGGTGAAACAACAAACCGTGACAACTGCCCAAAGCATAACTAACAGGCTGTAGCGACTTCTCAAACATATGCGCCCTCCTTTCATTTGGATTTAATGCCGATTGCTATTATCCGAAGAGGCGGTTAGATGAGATTAAGTGTCAGGGACAATTCAGTCAGTCGGTGTCGTTCCTCTTAAAAACCACGTTACCTCCAACTATGGTATAATCAATTTTTGTCTTCATAATATCTTCTTCAGGGACGGTCATCAGATCCTGGTTTACAATAACAACATCCCCCAGATAACCCTTTTTGATCACGCCCTTCCTGTTCTCCATGAATTGAACATATGCTGCCCCACGGGTATAGAGCTCAATGGCTTCTTCCATGGTCAGTTTCTGTTCCGGGAACCAGCCATCACCTTCCTCTCCCATACGGTCTTTGCGGGTAACGGCTGCATATAATCCTTCCATTGGATCCAGTGGTTCAACAGGGTGATCGGTTCCAAAAGCAATCTTTGCATCTGCATCCAATAAACTCCTCCAGGCATATGCATACCTAGATCGCTCCATACCAATCCGTTTTTCACAAAACCGTTTATCTGTTATGCAGTGGGTGGGTTGCATGGAAGCGATGACACCCAGTTGTGCAAACCTGGGAATATCTTCTTCAATAAGGATCTGAGCGTGTTCACTACGGTGTCTGCTATCCCTCCAGCCGTTTGCTTCGGCTGCTTTTTCAAAAGCATTCAGGATCCAGGTATTGGCCTTATCGCCAATGGCATGTATTCCGATCTGGAATCCCATACTGTCGCATGTCACCACTTTCTGTTCCAGCTCTTCATAGGTCATCTGAGATAAACCTGTATTATCCGGGTCACCGATGAACGGTTCATAAAGCATACAGGTAGCTGAACCCAGTGTCCCATCAATTTGCCCTTTCAGGTATCCGAAACGGATCCAGTTTCCTTCGGGTGGATATTTCTCTCTCAACTCATCGTATTTTTCCAGGGCGTCTGTATCGTTAGTGAGCCGACCGGCAACATCTATCCGGCACGTGAGCATTCCCTGGTCAAACCATTCCTGGTAAAATTCAGCGTCTCCCTCTCCCGGATGCTGAATACTTGTCACACCAAGTTCAGCAGCCATCCTAAATGCTGCCTTCCAACCTTCGATCAGGCGTTGCTTAATCTCTTCAGGGGTTCTTTCAACCGGTATTTCCCCGGTTTTAATCAACCCCTTTGCCGATTCCTTGAGTATACCTGTAGGCTCTCCCGTCATGCTGTCTCTCTGAATCTCTCCGCCCTCCGGATCGGGCGTATCCTTGGTTATTCCCGAATTCCTTAACACATAGCTGTTAACCAATACCGAGTGGTAATCTGTCCGGAAGAGTAACACGGGGTTGTCAGGAGAAACAGGGTCGATTAACTCTTTGGTTGGCCACCTTTTGTCGGGAAACATCTCGTGGTCCCAGTTACCACCCATGATAAGCTCTCCCGGTTGTGATACAGCTATCTTGTCCCGCACCTTTTCTGTAATGATACTCGGATCGGTGATATACCGGAGGTCAATGAAATCAAGGTTAACGGATGAAAAATGCGCATGAGCATCATTGAATCCGGGTATGACAAGTCTCCCTCCGGCATCAATAACTTCCGTCTTTCCTTTTTGAATGTACTTTGCAATGTTCCTGTTGGATGTTACGTCTACAATAAACTCTCCAACAAACGCGACGGCCTCGGCTTCCGGATTTTCCTTATCAACCGTAACAACTTTCGCATTCTTGATTACAAGATCAGCCGGTCCACTCTCCGGGTATGGCACACACCCAAACATCACTACAAGCATAAGCATAACCATGTTACAATAAATGAGAGACCGCATTCTTTTCATATTGGAAATTGCATATACAGAAACGGTCCAGCAAAAAGTCATCACCAATGACGCCAGCCATGTCAAACTTTTACTCAGCTTTGTACAAAACGCATATCTCATCCCTATTCCCTCCTGTGTTGAATGGATGGTTTGATGCAGTGAGCTTCCTATTAATAAACCATCCCACAGATTTATCAGGTGCACTATAGAGGTATTACTGTGATTCGAAAATAGATTTAGCATACCCCCTCACCCTAACCCTCTCCCACCGCGAGCCTGTGTCACAATGTCATTCTGAGGCGAAGCCGAAGAATCTCCATTTTCTAATTAGTTGATTCTATGAGATTCTTCACTGCGTTCAGAATGACAAACAAAGCATTTCACCCATTATGACACAGTCTCCCGCGGGGAGAGGGGAATTATATATTTTCATGCTTCGTGGCGACCCGCAGGGGCAGGGGGGTAACACAAAAATAATATCTGCTTCGTAGGAGCAACCGGCTGGTTGCCTCTACATGTAGATAAGAATCACAGGGAGGGACGCACTCCTTGCATCCGCATGGTGTATGCGGCCGGAGCAAGCCAGAGGAACATCAACACCCACAGGGGTGCGAGCATGGCAATCTTAGGGGAGCGCATAAAGGTCCTGTTTTACGGTTCGATTTCTCTCACCGTCTTAAAAGCCGCCCAAACAGCTTCCATAATTCTTTCCGGGTTTACGCAGTCGCCAACGCTGAAAACATTATGCATGTTCGCAAGAGATTTGCCAAGCCCATTTTCCGGTATCATCCGACCGGAAAACACAAGGCTGTCAACCGGGATTTTTGTTTCGGCGCCGGCTTTGTTGATTACCACACCATCGTTCTCCACCCTTACGGGGACGGCCTCTGAAAGCACCGTGATGTCAGCAGCTTTTATCATCATGAGCAGCACATCGTGATTATTGTGATCGTAGAGATCTTCCGCCAGTGCACTTTTATCCCGCCTGGTGCTGATGGTAACCTGCTTACCCCGGCGTGCCAGGTAGAGGGCCGTCTCACAGCCGATCACCCCTCCCCCCATGATAAGCACCCTCTCGCCCCGGGGTTCCAAACCTTTCAGCACCTGGATCACCGTGAGCACCTTCTCCCCTGCTCCATTATCAAAAGGCGGCTTCTCCATCTGTGCCCCGGTCGCAAGAACGACATAATCTGCGCCACAGTTTCGGACATCTTCGGCAGTCGCCTTTTTATTAAGAACGAGATTGATCGGCAACCGCTTCACAAGTCCTGAGAGGTAGTGTATGTAATCAGAAATATCACGCTTGAAATCCGGTTGTGCCGCAGGCCAGAGATTTCCGCCCAGCCGGTCTGAAGCTTCCCAGAGCGTAACATCAAACCCGCGCGCTGCGCCAACCCGTGCCGCCTCAATCCCGGCCGGACCGCCGCCGACCACCAGAAGAGACCTTTTCTCGGCAAGAGGGGTAAGTGCCCACTCGATTTCATGGCCGCAGGAAGGATTTATGGCACAACTTGTCGGCTGTCCGACAATCATCTGCCACTTGCACCCTTCGTGACACCCTAAACAGGGAATCAGCTCATCGGTCTTCCCGTCCGCAATTTTATTGACCCAGTCAGGCTCGGATAACAGTCCCCTGCCGATGGCAATAAAGTCGGCCTTGCCTTCCGCCAGTGCCCTTTCGGCTGTTTCCGGATGATGGAGCCTGCCAACGGCAATAACCGGCAGCGAGGTGACCTTCTTAACCTTTTCAGCGATATCCACCATGCAGCCGGGCGGGAAATACTGGGGAGGATGGGGCCACCAGTGTGTCTCGTAACAGCCGGCATCGACATGAAGCGCATCAACCCCCATGTTTTCCAGCTCCCGGGCAATCCAGAGACCTTCTTCCTCGTCTCTTCCGCCTTCGAGGTGATGGGTAATGCCAAAGCGGTAGATAACGGGAAAATCCTGACCGGCATCACGCTTAATGGCCGCTATCGCTTCCCGGGCCAGGTTGAGTCTTTTCTCACGCGAGCCGCCATAGCGGTCGTCACGCCGGTTCCAGAGGGGGGTCATAAACTGGTCCAGTAAATAACCCTCATGACCATGCAGCTCGACGCAGTCTGCTCCGCCTTCGCGGCAGCGCATCGCGGCATAGCCGAAGGCCTGGGCAAGGGCTGATGCCTCCTCAGTGGTTATCTCCCTGGTCATGGCGTCCGGATCGAGATGCATGACCGGTGAATAGTGGGTGTTAACCGAGGCCGAAACAGGCAGCACACCTTCAGGTACCACCGGCGGGGGAACAACTCGGCCGAAGCCGGCGGTCAGCTGAATTGAAAGCTTACAGCCATAGAAATGGAGGGTATTGGCAAGCAGTCGCATGGAATCCAGATGCTTGTCTGACGCCACGTTAAACAGTCCCCGGGAGAACGGTTCGAGTTCCTGGGTGGCAAAGGTGGCCTCGGTCGTAATGAGGCCCACCCCGCCGGCAGCCCGTGCCCCATAGTAGGCACGATATCGTTTCCCCCAGACTGCGTCACCTTCATGCAGGCCATGGGCACCCATTGCTGCCATAACCACACGGTTTTTAACCTTGAGTGTACCGATATAACCGGGTTCTAAAAGCTTCATGGTTACCGACCCTTTCCCTTCATAGGTATGGTGTTATTTCTCGGAAGATCGCTTGTCTTGTACCTTATCCATAAACTCAGGCGTAAGGCTGTTCCTCCATGCAACGTGAGGAAATGTCGATGAATGTGTCTGTTCCTCTAAAAAAGGAGTGCAAGCAGCTTTTCCGCGTTTTCCTTACCCAAAGCCTTCTTAAGCGGTCCTTCACCGGGATCGTTCTCCAGCATGATTTTAAGCATGTCCCTTTTCCTTCCATTCAATGCTTCCAGGTAGGAGGGGTCGGCCTTTTCCGCTTCGGACCAGAATCGGGTGTACAGTTTCAAGTATTCAGTGGTAATGTCCAGAGATAGTTCCTCAATATTTTTAACGTCATACTTAATCTTCCCATAGGTATAAAACGGGGAGAGCATCACCCGGTGCCAGAGGTATCGCTCAGTTCCCATTCCCTCAATGTCTTTGTATTTCTCCCAGACAGGCTCCATGGGGGCCATATATTTTTCAAGATACGCCATATCGCGTCCGCAATCAGCCAAGGGAATAAGATCTACCCGCAGGCTGAGATGATTCACTGCCTGAACAATCTCTGACGTAAACATGGGCAGCGGGTACTCATCAGATGGAACAATGGTAGTGCCCCACACGATGATCTTGCCGCCCATCACATCCGCTTTAATAGTGACGATTTTATCCAGCTTGTCCGCTTCAAAGCAGCGCATGGTGTGGATCATCATATCGGTTTCAATATTTTCAAACCGGGTGACGTCCTCTCCCTGATATGTCGTCATGGGCTGTGGATTGAGCGGGGCAAGCGCCTCGATTATCCGCTGAGTATAAGAGAATTGTCTTCATGTTTTTCCTCCTGTAAATTGCCTGTGTCCGGATGGTCATCTGCTGTCAAGATCACGTGTCGCTAAAAATCCCGGCAGCGTGGTAAAAACATCCTTCTAAATTAGAACATGTTCTACCTGTATCATGCCTATTTTTTGCTTGTCAAGAGAAAAAAAACATGTTCTAATTCATTGCGGCTCAGGACCCCACAATCAATCCGCAAAAAGGTATAGGGCGCATGAACATCAGGGAAGCTAATGCTTTAGTGACGAAACGAAGAATAATAAGGATTTCCCGTCGGCTCTTCCTTGAGCAGGGATATGATGCAACGTCTGTCCGGCAGATCTTGCAAAAGTCCGGATTGTCAACGGGAACCCTTTATCACTTTTTTAAGAACAAGGAGGAGATCCTTCTCTCCGGCTTGCACGATGCCCTTGTGGACATCAGCCGTCTCACCGACAGGATTGCCGTGGAATGCCAGGAGCCATTGTTGCGATATGCATTGGATGTGGCATTGGCAACATGTGAGATTTTAAAGGATAAACACCTGTTAAATCTTTACAAGGCCATCTCTCAAACTGCATCCGTTGACCATGCAGTGATTAACATCAAAGTCAACAAAATGAAGAAATTATTAAACGATTTAAACCTTCATTTTTCTGATAAGGAGATTCATTCCAAAATTGTGGCCATTCATGGAGCTACCAAAGCACTCATGATGGCTGCGATTAATGAACAAATACCGGTAAGTCCTGTAGATATTTATTCGTTGATAATCAACATGGCGCTGTCTGAATTCAATATTTCTAAAGAGAAAATTGCAAAAATCTTATTGCTTACAGGAAAAATAATTAAGGATGAAGAGCTTTCAAGCAACCTCAAGAAAAAATTGAAGCCCTGATTTACGAGGTGCCGGCAGTGCGTGCATCTTTTTAATTCGAGACAAATTTTTACAAACAGGGGGGAACCATGATGATGAAACTATTATTAGTGCTTGCGGGGTTGTTACTATTCGCAGTGACTCCAGTAATGGCACAGGATCAGTGCCAGGGAAATTTCGACTGCGACCTGGACCAGGATGGAACCGACGCGGCAGTTTTCAAGAAGCATTTCGGCAGAAGCACTTATAATAACAATCCCTGTACCTACGATAATCCCTGTTATGGAAATTTTGACGGGGATAGCGATGCCGATGGCACTGATGCGGCGGTGTTCAAATCAGACTTCGGCAGAACCTCACTGAGCAACCCATGCCCTGCGTGCACCCGGCCCGTTGGTGTCATCTTTGTAATCCATGGCGGCATGGACACCTACCAACCACAATACATGTGGGATGCCTCGGTGCACCAGTTTTCATATGATCCGAACCACTCGGTGTACAAGCTTGTCATCTGGAACCCACCCTTATGGCCCCTGGTGCTGGATCCCTCATTTGGGGAGTTTGCGGCCAGGTTTATCAGGATGTATGAGTTCGAGTACGAACGGATTGGCGGAACTGATCCCTTTCACTCTCTTTCTGACCAGCAGCTGCTGGATATGAAGGCTGCGCTCGACGCAAATACTTATGGTCTCAACTTCGAGGTGGATTGGGCGGGTTACATGGCCGCTGACCGTGTGGATCATTATGCCTACCCGCGGTTCATTTACTATGGACCCGACGGGTTGGCTGACCCGGCAGGGGCCTATCCCGACTGCACCTACTGCGGCGAAGGTGCAACAGGCGGGCCCTGGGACGGTTGTAATCCGGATCGGTACAACGTAGACGGCCCGGCGGAGCGATTGCTGAAAAAGGGCGCCTACCGGATCATCATGGTTGACTGGACGGTGGGGGGGCCGCGCTTCTCCAAATCCTACGACGTGGTGGAGATGACCAAGCGCACCCTTGATGCCTGGAAAACCAAATACGGCATCTCCATCCCTTTGCTCTGGGTAAATGATTACAGCAACCTGATGGAGCGTTCCTATCCTACAGAACCTGCGGGATGGACCCGTGTTCTCAAGGATCCGACTGTGGACAGCCACGTGCTGCTCAACGGCAGTCCCAACCCCATTGTAACGGATCCGGTGGTGACTGACCTCAATGTGGAAGCCATTGAGGGTGCTTTCTCAAGCACCGTTTCTGTTGCCGATACGGGCGTCATCCTCTTCAATCATGCCCTCCACGATTATAACGAGTGGTTTGATCCGAAGGTGAATGATACCCAGATTATCAATAAGAATGTGAAGGCAGAGCTACTCAGCCGTCATTCTACCATGGACCCGGACAATATTATCGGAGCCTATGGGGGTATCCAGATGGTGAATCCTGAAAACGGGCTGGAGGAACGAAACCGGGATATGCGCGGTGAATCCTATGGACACGCCTGGCTTTACCAGACTGATAAGGTGCTGCCCGGTGAAGAGTGGGGCTATCGCTACTGGGATGCCCTGGAATATCTTAAGGATCGGGGCGTTCAGCATATCGCAATCGGGTTTCCCCAAGTGGTAACCGATACTGCCCTTAACATGGTTGAGATATATAACCAGATTGCCGGCAGAGAGATCGGGTATAAGAACTGGGCCAAGTGGGGTACTGGTGATTACGTCAGGTATCCCACCGTGGGTCACCCCTTTGCCGATTACTGGGGTATCTGGGTTGATACCGACTGTGGGGAGTGGAAACTGAATTACGATACCGGTACAGCAGTTTTTCATGCGGGGGCAACGCTAACCGGTCAGTCATCCCATGCAACAGCGGTCATAAAATGGATAGAGGGGAACACAGCATCCGGCACCCTTACCCTAAAACAGCTCTCCGGCACGTTCAGCGACAATGAAATAATACGTGATAACCGAAGCCCGGCCGGCAATGCCCTGACCAACGGTGTTGAAACTCAGACCTCAAAACCTGAGTGCTGCTTTGAGATGGGAGGATGCGGTGATCCATTGATGCCGTATCCGCCGGTGCGGCAGACGCCCATCAATCAGGGCATGAGCGATCTGGACCCATCGCTATGCTTTGACATGAGTGCATACGGACATTTGGGTTATGATCCCGCCGGCGACCCTCCGGATCCAAATGGCCCGGTGCAGGATCAATATACGGGAACATGGGAGATTTACATTCCACCCAATGATGATCCCCGGGTAGGCCAGATGCTCGCCTCCCATGTGCTCAATGCCATCGTGAAACCCCTGGTATACCTTACCAACGGGGAAACCGAATCTATTGTGGCGGGAGGGAGTGTAACCTTTAGTTCACACGTAACCGGAGGCAAGCCCGCCTACGCCTATCAGTGGTCCATCAAGAAAGCATCTGATCCCGGCTGGACCGCGGTGGGTGGAAACAGCGCCAGCTGGCAGTGGAACACCGGAAGCGGGGATGCGGGCACCTATGCCATTCGGTGTGTGGTCACGGATTCCCAGAGTGAAACCGGAGAAGTAATCTGGGAAGGGTTTGTGGTCACAGCTCCTTGATATGGTATGGTCCATCTTTATTATGTGCAACATCCATGCTGATTAACACACTCGCTCGCCCCGAGAAGAAAAGAAAGGCAATGTGGATGGGACTGATGCAGCGCGGTTCAAAGTTGATTTCGGCACGAATGTTTTGAAAAACCCCTCCCCTCTGCTTAACGGTAGGTGCACTATTAGTTCGAGTTAACTGATGTATCTTCACAAAATAAATATGTCGGCAATGTAGCAAAAAAAACAGTTATGGTTTATATATAAACAACAAAGCATGTTCAATCACAACGTCAAAGGGGTGAAATATGAGGTATGTATTGATAGGAATGCAGATTCTCCTTCTCATGGCACTGAATAGCCAGTGCAAGAGACCGCCGACCTATACCTGTGATGTCGACACCGGCAAAACAGGGTATGAGCTGGCCGGGGCATATGATGATTGCCTGGTCTGGAATGCCCAGAAGACCATGACCCGCACTGAGTCAGAGGATATCGATATCAGGGCCACCAACCTGCCGCTGCTGGAATTCAGCGGATCCTACGCGGCGCTGAATGCTGCGGAAAACTGGATACAGCCCTTTTATACCATAGTCCCGGAAGACATGAGCACTTACCCGGACGCACCGTCAAGCATCAATGGTGTGATACTGGCTAAATTCAAATCCAAGGACAGCGTCGATGATGCCTTTGGATTCAGCAACAATGAGCCGCAGGGTATCTGCGCGGATGTGCAGCAGGACAGTCTATGACACCGTGCTCAATGACGTTTTATCACAGGATGAGCGGGACAGCTACCTTCCCAGGGGAAACAATTATCCTTCATCCCCGACGATGACCTGCCGCCGCTTGATGATACGACCAACCCGGTGCATATGGGAACGTCGTGGCTTGATGTTGATCCGGCCACCAAAGTAACCCGGGAAGGAAACCACTTCTATTATGAACCATGGAGCCTGTATGTAACGCTCGATGACCCGGATATTTCCGATGAAAATCTGCGGGGAGTCAGATATTGCAAATTGTTAAGCCACCAGGCAATACTGAGCTGGATGCTCGAAAAGAGTTTTGAAGAAAATCCGGTTTTAATAACTCCCAGCAAACCTGTTTGTGACCGGCCCTCTTCACTGGACTCGGGAAACGGCAGCTGCCTGTTCTATTCAGAATTATACGGACAGAATTATTTCTGCGCTGATTTTACCGGATCAGGCTTCACCCCGGAGAACGCGAAGGACAAATGCGAAACAAACGCTGCCTACATGAACGAAACCTACAGCGACTCGCCGTGCAGCGCACGGAGCGACGAAATTGCCGATTACATACCGGGCTACCAGGGCCTGACCGGCATCTGCGTTGTCCATTGCAAGGAGACCAATGAGTTTATCCTGAATATTTACAACGAAGATCCGGAGACACGATGCGGCGGTTTTGTGTTATTCTACCCGGAGGAATTGGGTCAATAAACGGCTGCGGCACGACTGAAATAAACCCAGGAGAACATTGCATGAAAAAAACCCATAAACTGATTATTGCATCAATATCTATTTTAATGGTGCTGCTCGGCTTTCATGTTGCAAACGCCATTGAATGTCTGCGCCCGCCCCTGCCGGAGGCCCTGGATGCCCTGACTTCAAGCGCTACGGTAGCGGTCTCAGTCGTAGAGGTGGAAAGCTGGGACGGCGCGACTCCGGCCCCGGAAGATGACAACATCTATTATGCCTTCATGCCTAAGAAAACACCGCCGACGGTCGGCTTCATAATACTTCCGGGCGGCAACTGCGATCCCCGGTCCTACGCTCCCGCTGCCCATGCCATTGCCGCAAAGGGATTTTTTACCTGCATTATCCCCATGCCTTCCTGCATTGCAATGTTCGGGTATACCAGAGCGGATAAAATCATCGAGGACTATGGAAACATTGAAACATGGGTCATAGGCGGACATTCAGTCGGAGGCACGGCAGCCGGCAATTATGCCGTACAATCTGATACCATCAGCGGTGTAGTCATATGGGCATCGTTTGCAGATCCATCGAGCAAGTTGAATGAGACGGCGCTCAAGGTCCTTTCGGTTTACGGCTCTCTGGACGGCAGGGCAACACCTGAACAGGTAATGGAAAACGCTGTTGTTCTGCCCGCGGACACGGTCTTTGTGGAAATTGAAGGCGGAAATCACACCCAGTTCGGATGGATTGACCCCTCCCCCAATGCTTATCTGGAACTGGACAATGCCGCGACCATCACCATTGAAGAGCAGCAGGAAATAATTGTAAAGGTTACCTCGGATTTTCTGACGCAGTTTAATACGCAACTGGGAGAAACTCACCCGCCAATGCCTGAAGCGTTGGAGGCCATGGAATCGGATTTGCGTGTGGATGTGTCGACGGTGGAAGTGGCGGAGTGGGAAGAAGGGTCAAACTTTTATTTTGCCTTTAAGCCAAAACATGCCAACCCGACTATAGGGTTTATCTTTTATCCGGGAGGGCTGGTTGACCCGCGGGCATACGCGCCCCCCGCCCGCGCCATTGCGGCACAAGGTTACTTGGTGGTGATTGTAAAGATGGTGGGTGACCTTGCCGTGCTCAGCGCCGATCAGGGCAGACAGGTCATCAGTGATTACAGCGACATCAAAACATGGATAATCGGCGGGCATTCTATCGGCGGCTCTTTCGCCGCCTGTTATGCCTATGGCCATCTGGAGAGCATTGACGGAGTGGTGCTCTGGGCTGCCTGGCCGCCGGGGAATTGCCGCCTGGACGGCACGGACCTTAAAGCAATCTCCATTTACGGCACCAATGATGGTCACCCGGATGAGATCAGGGCCGGAGCAGAGTATCTTCCTGAAGGCACGCCGTTTGTGGAGATCGAGGGAGGAAACCATACCCAGTGTGGTTACTACTGGGATGGCGTCAATGAGAATTATGTTCAGGATGGTGACAACCCGGCTGATATTTCCAGGGAAAAACAGCAGCGGATAATTGTTAATAGCACCCTGGATTTTCTTGATCAGTTCAAAGATAATGCCTGTCCGGCATCTTTACTTTTGGGTGCAGATAATAAAGGTATCGTCACATTACACCAATTTCGCGATACGGTACTGGCAAAAAGCGCTGCCGGGGAAAAACTCATTAACCTGTATTACAACAACGGTCAAAGGGTAGTCGCATTTTTTGACCGCAACACCTGGATCAAATATCCCGCGAGAAAGCTATTGGAGTTATCAATACCCGTAACCGAGCTCCTGATGGAATATTGACACGAAAATAGATTGTGCCCCCTCACCCTAACCCTCCCCGGAGGGTAGAGGGAACCTTTTAAACCTCCTCTCCCCGGGGGAGAGGATTGAGGTGAGGGGGAAACAGAGTACTGAAACCAGTTTTCATGATTTGTGGCGCCCCGAAGGGGCATAAGGGTTTCATTCGAAAGTAATATCCGCTTTGTAGAGGCAACCGGCCGGCTGCCTCTACATCTGGATAAGAATGACAAGGAGGGACGCGCTCCGTCGCGTCCGAATTGTGTATATGGCCATGGCAGAGCATGGCCCTCCGTCACCAACTGTCATCCTGCGACTTGATCGCAGGATCCAATAAAAAATACGAACTGGATTCTTTATGAAACTTTTGGAACCGGGACATATCGGTAAGCTTACCATTAAAAACCGCATTATCATGGCGGCCATGGGCATCCGCGGGACATGTGATGCCGGCTCAGAGGAATACTGGGGTGAGCGGGTACGGGCTTACTACGGCACCCGCGCCGCAGGCGGTGTCGGCATGATTACCACCGAGATGGTATTCGTTTCACGGGCGCTGGAACCCTGTTCAGAAGGACTGCTCAGCATGGCAAATGATACGCATGTCGCGGCCGTGCGCAAGCTGGCGGATCGGCTTCATGCCCATGATTGCCGGCTGAGCATGCAGCTCACCGCCGGATTTGGCCGGGTTGTCCCGCCTTTTGTCGTGCCCGACGGCGTGAAACCGGTTTCCGCTTCGGAGAACACCAACTTTTATGTGCCTGATTATGCTGATTTGAACAGCCGGGCGCTCACCACTGAAGAAGCAGCGGCATTGTCCGCGGCTTTTGGCTACGCTGCCATGCGTTGCCGCGAGGCGGGAGCCGACTGCGTTGAACTGCACGGCCACGAGGGCTATCTGCTTGACCAGTTTATGACCGGCCTCTGGAACCGGCGCGATGACCGCTATGGCGGGTCGCGGGAAAAGCGGCTTACCTTTGCCCGGGAAGCGATTCAGGCCATCAAGCGCGATGCCGGCGCTGATTTTCCCATCATCTACCGCTTTGGAATAAAGCATCATCTCGAAGGCGGCCGGGAGGAGGAAGAAGGATTGTGGATTGCGGCAGAGCTGGAGAAAATGGGGGTTGACGCTTTGCATGTTGACGCGGGCTGTTACGAAACCGGCTGGTGGCCCCATCCCCCCCAGTATCAGCCGCCGGGCTGCATGGTGGATCTGGCTGCGAAGGTCAAAAAGGTTTGCAGTCTGCCGGTCATATCCGTCGGTCGTTTGCAATACCCGGAGGTGGCTGAGCGGGCGCTCTCCGAGGGAAAAGCCGACTTTATTGCCATCGGCAGAGGCCTGCTGGCGGAGCCGGAATGGGTCAATAAGGTGCAACGCGGCAGAACTGCGGAGATGATGCCCTGCATTGGCTGCCATGAGGGTTGCCTGTGGCAGATGATCGCCGGAGAGCCGACCAGCTGCGCGCTCAACCCGGTCTGCGGACATGAAACCGATAGGCCGCTGATCCCGCTCAAACAAAAGCGCACCCTCCTCGTGGTCGGAGGCGGCCCGGCCGGCGTTGAAGCAGCGCGGGTGGGCGTGCAGCGGGGCTTTGCGGTTACCCTGTGGGAAGTCGTCTGACCGATTGGGGGGTAATTTGTGGCCCGCCTCAAGGCCTGATTTCAAACGGGATATATGCTGATTATCTCAGTTACCTGAGGGAGCTTGCGGGCCGTTTAGCCATTGATGTTGTGCTGAACAGGCGGGCAACCGTCGAAGCTATAAGCAGCTTCGCCGCCGATTACGTCATCCTCGCCACCGGCGCAGGCATGGAGCCCTCCCCCATTGAGGAAGGTAACGTGCTGACAACCATTCAGGTTTTGTCCGGCAAGGAGCCCGACGGAGAAAGAATCCTGATCATGGGCGCCGGGGTCACCGGGTGTGAAACCGCCCTTTATCTGGCCAGACGGGGTAAGCTGGTTACGCTCTGTGCGCGGGAGGATTCCGCTGAACTTGATACCAATATCATGGATATCCACAATCGCGAAATGCTTCTCAGGATGCTGCGGGAAGAAAAAAACATCACCGTGTTGCGCGGCACGATCCCTTTACGGCTGGACGGTGACGGAGTGGTGGCGGATCAGCTGGGCGCGGAGAAGAGGATACCGATGGACAGCCTCGTTTTTGCCGGTCGCCTGTTTTCACAAAACGAACTCAGCAGGTCGTTTGCCGACGACCCAAAGGTTATGAGCATCGGTGACTGCAGGGAACCGGGCACAATTATGGATGCCGTATGGGGAGGGTTTAACGCGGTCAGGGAGATTGAACAGTAGCTTTATCTTCTCTATCAGGAGTTAAAAATGTCTGCTCATTACTTTGCTAGAAATTGTTTAGTTATGGTACTTGGCGCCGGACATGGTGCTGGCAAGCAGTTTTTCTGACACATCCTTAGACAAAGTCATTCGCACAAGATCGAACAACCAGAGAGGAGGGACCATCATGACCGATGCAAGCAAACCCTAATATTGGAAAAAAATTTCCTGAAGTCACTGCGGAGTCACTGGCAAAAACCCGCGAATCCATCCCCGAGTCAGCCAAGGGGAAAGTTGCGCTTATCGCTGTTGCCTTCCTGCAGCAGAGTCAGCCACAGCTTGATTCATGGCTTGGGCCATTTGCCGAACGATTTGGCGGTAAGGATGGGTTCACCTTTTACGAGGTGCCGATGATTTCCTCGGGATATAGATTCATGCGGATTATCATTGACAGCGGCATGCGCGGCGGCATCCCCAGGGAAAAGCATAAAAATGTCGTGACCATGTACGGTGATGTGGAAAAATACATGAAAGAATTGAACCTTGAGCCACGTTACGGTTATGCCTTTCTGCTGGACAAGGAGGGAATCATCCGATGGCAGGGACAGGGCTTTGCAACTCCCGAATCCCTCAAAGAACTCTTTGCGCTGGCTGAAAAAATTGCCGAAAAATAGGGGCGTATTGTCATGGGGTCAGGTCTCAACATTCAACACATGCGTGGTATCGCTTTGAAATAAAATGTTGAATATTGAGACCCGACCCCCTTGTTTATTTCAAATTTTGTATTGACATATACACCTGACCCGCCTATAGTTTCCTCGGCGCAAGGCAAATGCGCCCTAAAAAACTACTTACGGGAACCCAGAGAGGTTTAAAAGGGAAGACGGTGTAAATCCGTCGCGGACCCGTCGCTGTAACCGGGGACTGACGCTGCATCATGCCACTGTCGGAAATGACGGGAAGGCGCAGCCCGAGGGAAGATCCGGAAGCCAGAAGACCTGCCTGTAATGTCATGGAAAATGATGCATCCCCGTGGAAAAGGGACTGCATCGTCTGTCGGTGGATAAAAAACGGCGTCCCCTGATCTGCTGTATGGCGGGTCAGGGGATTCTCTTTCATTCCGGAGAATAATGGATGATTGAAAAATTATTTTGTCTGATGCTGAAAAAAAAGCTTTCAAAAATAAGCTATCAGTTTACTGAGCTTCCGGAAATCAATGTGCCAGATGCTTTCGGCGTCTATGTTAATATACCGCTTTGCATCCAGCGTTGTTCGTTTTGCGCTTTTTACAGCGAACGGTTCAGCAAATACAGCCAATCTGATTATACAGCGGCGGTACTGCAAGAGATCAAATTGTGCAAGCCGGCAGGACATGCCCGGTGGGTCTATTTTGGCGGAGGCACCCCGAATTGCCTTTCGCTTGCTTCACTCAATGAAATCATTGCGTGCTTGCAAAAATATATTACTGCATCGTACTACGCCATTGAGCTTCTGCCGTCTCTTTTGACCAAAGAGTACCTGGACGGCTTAAAGCATATGGGCTTTTCAAAAATCAGCATGGGCATCGAGTCTTTTGCCGCGGAGCCCCTAAAAAAAACCGGCAGAAAGAACGCGCCATCCTGGTTTATCAGTGATGTGGTTGAACATGCCCGGTCCATAGGCCTGTGGACCAGCCTGGACTTTATGATCGGCTTGCCCGGGCAAACCGAAGCATCTCTTGCCGATGATGTTTCAGCAATCGAGCGCATTGCACCTGACCAAATTGCTCTTTATCCAATCGTACAGGTGAAAGGCAAGCGTGTGCCGTTCACACCTTCTTTCTCTTCCATGGACCAATTTGAGCATATTGAACGCATCAGCGCACGGCTGGCGGAACGAGGCTACATCAGAAGAACCGCATGGATTCTCAGCCGGGAGGATACTGGTGAGGTGTATGATTCGTCCGGCAATGAACTGGCCATAGATTATATTGGTTTTGGTGCCGGGGCATATTCGGCATATGGCACTGCCCGAATGATGAATCCTGAAATCCCGGTGTATTTACAGGCAATGGCTGATGCTAAACGCATGGGATTTTTATCAACCGGTAGCGGGAGCAATAAGCATATGCGTGCTTTATCAAAAATGATGTATGACTTAAATATTGATGCATCCGTCAGCCTGCCCTGGTATCTGCGTACCTTTGCGGCGTGCTTAAACCTGTGTGGTTATACCGAGAACGGTTGCTTCACCGCAAAAGGAAGATTCCTTTCCCACGAAATCAGCAAGACCGCCATGGAGTCATTGCCGTTCCCCATTCAGTATCCCGGCTGTGTAAATAATGTAGACGCCTATGAAGCGTATAAGAGCAGATGCACCATGAAGGGCGAAGGATTTCAACCGTACACGCTATCAGCAACAGCAGGGCGCCGCGGCATTTGAAATTATGCCCGCAGCGCATTCAGGCGCGATATGTTCGCTGTTGCTGGCTGCACCTCTTTCCCGCAAAGCACCCTCTGCATCAACGTCCCCCCTTCCCTGCTACCTCCTCAGGTTTTGCCAATGCATAGCTGTTCCCGAACCTGCCTTCCTATCAAGGAGAAATCAATTAGTAAAGAACCGCGGGATGAACCTCACGCGCCGACTATGACGATTCCCAAATATCCGTCCACCGTAACCACATCTCCGGTACGGATCAGAGAGGTGGCATCGGGAATCCCGGTTACGCAGGGAATGCCATACTCGCGAGCGATGATGGCCCCGTGAATCAGCATCCCGCCCCTGCGCTCTATGATTCCCGATGCCAGAGGAACCACAAAGGTCATGGTGGGCTCAATGGCATCACAGACCAGAATCTCCCCTGATTCAAAGGCAAAGATATCTGATGGGCTCAGAATAACCCTCGCCTTGCCTTTTGTAATGCCGGGACCCGCAGGTTGACCGACGATTTGCCGCAGCTTCAGCCCGGAGGAAGGCTGTATCTCTTCAGCAGCGGAGCGCTTTGCCGGAATGTAATGCGGGTCTTGCAGCGCTCGCATGATTTCATCGGGATCTGAAGAATCAACTTTCATACTGCAGCGTTTTTCGATTCTGCGTCTTCCCTCCTCCGCGGCAGCAATCACTTCCCGCTCAATCCTGTCAAGATAGATGTTATCATCATCCCGCAACCGATAACTCGCCCGGCCCAGGTCAAGCAGTTCAGCGGCAAATTCCCTTTCTTTACCTTCAAAACGGGAAAGAAAGCCGGACGTGAGCGTGCTGAGATCATGCGATACACGTCTTCTGTTCACCGGTTGCCGTGACGCCATGGTAAGTAAAATCCTGATAATCCCTTGGGGACCCTGAAGACACTGCGTCTGCTCACCAATGGAACAGGAAAGATCTCCGAACTGCCGGATAAACGCATCCAATCGTCTCTGGAAGTCGCCGCCCTCATCAACCGTGCCCTCCCTCAAACGGAAAGCGAGCGAAGGATCTTCTCGAATCATCTGTGCCATTGCTTCAAGCTGCTGATTACGTTCCAGGCTTTGCAGAGATCCGCTGCCAAGCAGATCCATAAACTCATACGGGTCTTCCGGTTTTACCCGGTCATTGTAAAACTGGCCGAACAGGCGCATCCCGTGGGCAAAGGGAATGAAATCGCTCCAATAGACTGAAATCCAATGCTCGCGCATATCCCTTCGCCGGGCAATTTCATCAGCCAGTTGTGCATCGGAAAGCATGGTATAATCAACGTCTGCAAGCCGATCGGCATCGTCGGTCATGGCCGGGATTAATTCTTCTTCAATTCTCGTGCGCAGGGCCTTGAGGTTTTCGAAACTTCTGCGCAGGCTGAGATGCCATGGCCTCCTGTCTTCCGACGATTCAGAGGAAACAGTGGTGATGGGGCGGGATTGGAGAATAAACAGTTCGTCTCCCCGGTACGTCCACTCCACATCCTGGGGCGCCCCGAAATGTTCCTCAGCCCGGCATACCCGGCCGAAGATGCTCCCAATCTCGTCTTCATTCAGAGGCGGCTTCTCTGACAGAGCGGGTGCCAGTGGTTCGAGGCGGATGCCCTCGGATGCAGGCCTTACGGATTTCTCCCGGACGACAGGTCGGTGAGAAAGTATTTTCCCGGTGCGGCGGTCGAGTATCCATCGGTCCGGCTCTACCGTGCCGTCTACCAGACCCGTGTTCAGCCCATAAACCGCCTCGATCACCGCCTGCGCTCCATCATGAGGATTCTTTCCAAAGGCAACGCCGGATCGATCCCCATTAACAATCTCCTGGATGAGCACAGCCATGGAACTCTTTTCAATGTCCAGGCCCAATTCCTGCCGGTACAGGAGCGCGGCATCCGACCATAACGATGCCCACACCAGCCGCATGTGTTCCAGGATGGCCTCAGGCCCGCGCACGTTGACGTAAGACTCATGAAGGCCGGCAAAAGATGTCTCACCGGAATCCTCACCGGGCGCGGAGGATCTGACCACAACCGCTTTATCGCCGAATGTTTCCTCTATGCTCAACCGCAATGCCTGCGTCATCTCCGGCGGAAGAGGCGTCTGCAGGAACATGTTGCGAATCCGCAGGGAGGCGTCCCACAGCTCCTCCCAGCGCATGTCCCCAAACGGCTTGCGGCTGATTTCCAGCAGGATGCGCTCCTTGAGACCGGCGGCGGAGATAAATGCGCGATAGACCGCTGCCTTTACGCAATACGCTTCCGGAACATTCATTCCTATCCGGGAGAGGCGCGCAAGGGACAGTGCCTTTCCTCCAACCTCTTTCCGGTCCCGGTCATCAATCTCGCGAAGCGCAAGCATGTAATTCATCGGTGTATCTGCAGTTCCACCACATTTTGAAACCGGCTCACCACGTAGTAGGTTTCCACATCAACCTTCAACAGCGCGCAGGTGGGGGAGGAGACAAAATCCTTGAGATAAGGATGTTTTGCAAGATACAGCTTTTGGAACCGCTCCCGTTCCGCTCCTTCCACATCCGATACGACTCCCGTGACGGTCACCGCGGCGGCCTGATGGAAATCGGCTTCCCGGTTGGACCGGTTGTCCACCACCAGGGCAATCCGGGGATTGCTTGCCATATAGTCATACTTCCGGGTGGCCCGGGTCGTGGCAAAGAGAATATGCTTCAGGTCGTCGGTGGCCATAAAGGCGATGAGGTTCCCGTAGGGCGCCCCATTGTTCTGCGTGGCCAGGACCGCCAGTCGCTGGGAAGCGAAAAGGTCCTTGAGAAATGCCCTCAACTGCGCTGTTTTTTTCATCCGCGTCATCCCCATACATGATTGAGAAAAGTGTCGGCACTTGAAAAGATCGGTTCCTCTGAACCGTTCTTTTCATCTTGACACCCCGCCAACGGCTCGGATACTATTTTTACATGGTTCATTTGATTTTGGCAATCCCAATAAATGCGGCTTTCGCATTGGAGGATACAGGAAATGGCATCCGGGGCTGATGTTCTGATTATCGGCGGAGGGCTGTCGGGTTTGTGCTGCGCACTTCGATTGCATCAGGGCGGGCTTTCATTCCAGGTGCTGGAGGCGGACAACCGGATAGGTGGAAGGATTAAAACCGACAGGGTGGATGGTTTTTTACTTGACCATGGATTCCAGGTCCTGTTGGCCGCCTATCCAGAGGCGCAACATGTGCTTGACTATGATGCCCTCAATCTCTGCAGCTTCTATCCGGGCGCTTTGATCCGCTATAAGAATCGATTCTACCGTTTTGCAGATCCCTGGCGCCACCCGCTGGACGGCCTGCGCGGCATCTTCGCACCCATAGGAAGTTTCACGGACAAGCTCCGGATCGGGAAACTCAGACGACAGGCCCTGGCCGGTTCGCTTGATGATCTCTATCATCGACCGGAAACCACGACCATGCAGGCACTGCGCAGCATCGGCTTTTCGGAAGGCATGATCGATCGCTTCTTCAGACCTTTTATCGGAGGGGTCTTCTTTGATCCGGCGCTCGGGGTCTCCAGCCGGATGCTCGAATTCGGATTTCGCTTCTTTTCGATGGGTGATACGGCGTTACCTTCGGGTGGAATGGAGGCCATTCCGAAGCAGCTTGCTGCACGATTACCCTCCGGAAGCGTGCGCACGGAGGCCCGAGTCGCATCGATTCAGGATGATTGTGTGACCCTCGCCGGCGGGGAACAGATCAGGGCGCATGCGGTGGTTGTGGCAACCGAGGGACCTGAAGCGGCCCGGCTTCTGGGTGATGCAACAACTCCCGGCTCCCGCAGCGCAAGCTGCATCTACTACGGTGCTGATGAACCTCCGGTGTCAGAACCCGTCCTGATCCTTAATGGCGACGGACGGGGACCTATCAACAGTCTCTGTTCACCGAGCAGAGTGGCTTCGGGCTATGCACCACGAGGCAGGTCTCTTATCAGTGTAAGCGTTTTAGGCAATCCCGGACAGAACGATCAGCAGCTGGAAACGAGCGTCAGGACCCAGTTGCAGGAATGGTTCGGGCCGCAAGTCAGCAGCTGGCATTATTTGCGCATCTACCGCATTCCTCACGCATTACCCCTACAAATCCCGCCTGTCTTACATCCCGCCGCAGCACCTGCTCAAATCCGTCCCCGTCTGTTCGTCTGCGGCGAATACGGCTCTGCAGCATCGATCCAGTGGGCCATGGTCTCAGGCCGCCGTGCCGCTGAAGCGGTTATCAGTTCACTCGGCACACAGACCGGCAGCGCCCGCGCAACCGAAGGATAGCAGCCCATCAATAACTTCTGGGTAATGTCTCTCTATTCCATACTGCTATACCGCTCTGCTTAAGGGCGGTGCACTGCGTATGTTGAATCATGAGATCTGCCTCCATTGTCTTCTTATTTTGCGCCACGATCAAAGGTCATCCACATTCAATATTTTACAACGTAATATTGATCCCTGCTCTGACACCTTTTGCTTCGCATAAATGGTAGTAACCTTCATAAATTGCATCTCCCTCGATCTACGCAGTTCGAGGATGTATCTTGGGCATTATCTGAAACTCAGATTTTTGTTATAGCATTCAGAATTTTCTCATTACAGGCATCCGCAAGATATGGTATTAATCCCCGGAATGAAGAAGATAGAATTACATTGATAAAAGAGGGATTCTGTGCTTTAATTTAAAATCATAAGGTCATTTATAGGTGTTCCGATGAACGCACTTATTGACATAACCCCGCTTTTTCTCAGATGGAGAAGGTCTGAGAGGGTGGGGTTTAATTGTTTGAGGAGGGGCAAGGGTATGAAAAAGACATTTATATTCATTGCAGTATTGATAGCTTTGGGTACTCCTTCGTATGCCAGCCATGTTTCGCAGCAATGGATAAAGACGTATGGGGGAAGTGAACAAGATATGATTCATTGTACAAAGCAAACCATAGATGGGGGGTATATTGCTGCTGGGAATCATTCAGTTATCGACCTCTTCGTAATGAAACTTGATGTTAATGGGGATATTTCATGGCGGAAGAACTATCGCTATTTTACATGGATAAATGATGCTTATGCTATACAGCGAACTACGGATGGAGGTTACATCGTGGCAGGTTGTACCATGTCGCTTAATGCTTACGGAGGATGGATATTGAAACTCGACGGTAATGGTAACATTATCTGGCAGAAGGCTTATGATGGAATTGTTCAGTTTAAATCAATACAACAAACGACAGATGGGGGATATATCGCAGCAGGCCAAGATATGGCTGATGTAATACTTTTAAGGCTTGACAGCACGGGGAATATTAATTGGGGCAAGGCATATCGTCTTGACAATTTGCAGGAACCATCTTCTGTTTTACAGACTTATGATGAAGGATATATTGTGGCCGGTCATACCTGGGCTTCTGATTATGATATTTGGATCTTCAAGGTAGATAACGATGGAAATATTTCGTGGCAGAAAAGATATGATGGAGGTAGGAACAATGACCAGCCATCTATCCAGCAGACCTCAGATGGAGGATTTGTAATAGCTAATTGTATAAACTGCGGTGCTGAAAGCGAAGATTTATGGGTGCTGAAGCTCGATGGAAATGGTAGTGTTGTCTGGCAGAGAACGTATGGTGGGTATGATTATGAGACGGGGTATTTCATTCAACAGACCATAGATGGAAATTATACTGTGAGTGGAGGTTCTAAGTCATTTCATGGTACTGGCGATTATGATGGTTGGCTATTGAAACTTGACAGCAATGGCGAAATTGTTTGGGAAAAAACTTACGGTGGATTTGATGAAGACTCTATCGTGTACCATGGGAATACATCAGATGGAGGAAGCATTGTGGCAGTTTCCACTGATTCCTATGCTAGTGGTGTAATGACATTGAAACTTGATAGTAATGGAGATGTCCCCGGTTGTGATATCGTCGGTGACAGTCATGCAATAGTATCTGCCGCTAACATGACCATTCAGAATACCAATGCGACTGTTGAATCGCCACAAATCACAGTTTTTGATACAGATACTATACCTCAAGACATTGTGGTAGATACATCAGTCCTTTGTTACTTTGAAGACCCCAATGACATTGATGGAGATGGAGTCGAGTCCAATCCTGGTGGGGCAATAGCAGGCAGTATGCTCAGCAGTTCATTCCTGGCTGATGGAGATAATTGTTCTGATATGCCAAATGGGCCGTATCTGGGAACTTGCACCTCAGGCAAGGTAGGAAGCCCCTGTATTGCTCATGCGGCATGCGGCGCTAATGGAATTTGCAGCTTGAATCAGGAAGATACATTTCCTCCACAGGGAAACGGCATAGGGGACGCCTGCGATTGCGAGGGTAACTTTAACTGCGATACCGACAGCGATGTTGATGGTAGCGATGCAGCCTTATTCAAGGCAGCTTTCGGGAGAAGTATAATATTAGAACCCTGTACTGGCGAAAGCCCTTGCAACGGTGACTTCAACTGCGATGGTGATGCTGATGGGACTGACGCTGCTCATTTCAAAGCAGACTTCGGCCGCAGTTCGATGCAGAATCCATGCCCTGCATGTGTGGTTGGGGTAGCGTGGTGTGGGTATGAGGGACCCTTTATTAGCGGGTATTCAAACAGCGGCTGTCTTGGTAGTTTTATGGAGTTTGAAGCGGAATACAATCGTTGTGGTGATGA
The DNA here is from genome assembly GCA_963793865.1 of uncultured delta proteobacterium. Lineage (GTDB taxonomy): Bacteria > Desulfobacterota > WTBG01 > WTBG01 > WTBG01 > CAZWCD01. The sequence continues at coordinate 199,294 of CAWCBP010000014.1, read as the reverse complement.
TGAAATTGTGGCAGAAAGTGTAGGAGATACCATCCACATTACCCACTTCAACGCCTCTTACACCTGTTGTCCTCAAGATATAGCTGTTACATTGACTGTTGATGGGAACATTTTGCGATTAACAGAAAGGGAAATTCCCCCGGTATGCCGTTGCCTGTGTTGTTATACCATTGAATCAGAGATTGATGGTGTTGAACCCGGTGAGTATACGATTGAATATTGCTGGTATAGCGGATGTGATACGGTGACGGCCTTGGTTTCCAATTAACCCATGCCCTGCTTGTGCATCAGGGATAGCGTGGTGTGAGTATTAGTTAGTTGTCTTCAAGGAGGGCATTATAAAAACATTATTAATTTGCACACTATTACTGGCTTTACCGTGTATAGCACTAGCTACGCCCGTTCCCGACACAGGGCAGACTAAATGCTATGATAACACTCAGGAGATTACCTGCCCCAATCCAGGTGAACCTTTCTATGGGCAAGATGCTCAATACATAGCCAATCCACATTCATTTACCAAACTTGATTTAATCGGAGATGACCTACCCCATGACGCTAATGAGTGGGCAATGGTAAGGGACAATGTGACCGGATTGATTTGGGAGGTAAAGACAGATGATGGGTCAATTCATGATAAAGACAATACATACGTTTGGTGGAATGCTCAAGATATATTCATTGCAACTCTAAATTCAACTCAGTTTGGTGGGTATTCTGACTGGCGTATGCCAACAGTTAAAGAGCTTTCAAGTATTTTAGACAGCAGCATACCTTATCCCGGGCCGACGATAGATACCGTCTATTTCCCCAATACTCGGTCGTTCGACTACTGGTCGTCAACTACTATCGCTGGCGTTCTGTACATGGCCTGGGTCGTCCGTTTCAGCAATGGCCTCGTCGACGACGGCAATAAGTCGAATAGCTTCTGCGTACAGGCGGTTCGCGGGGGACAGTCTGGATCATTTGGTAATTTTGTTGACAATGACAACGGAACCGTAACTGACACCGCTACCGGTCTTATGTGGCAAAAAGATACTGCACCGGGCACCTATACCTGGCAACAGGCACTCTTATACTGTGAAAGCATCTCTCTTGCGGATTACCATGACTGGCGTTTGCCGAATAGAAATGAACTACAATCTATCGTAGATTATAACACATATGATTCTTCCATTGATCCTCTGTTTAGTATCGTAAGGTCCACCTACTGGTCGTCTACTACTTACAATAGGTATCCGGATGGCGCCTGGTCAGTCCATTTCAGCAGTTGCCGCGTCGACGAAGACGATAAGTCGTCTTTCGGGTATGTGCGGGCGGTTCGGGGCGGATATTGTGGGTCATGGGGTGATTCAGACGGAGATACCGTATGTGACGATGTTGATAGCTGTCCCAATGGTTATAATCCATTTCAAATTGACTGTGATAATGACGGGACAGGAGATATTTGTGACGCCGACACCATAGACCCGGATGGTGATGGAATTGATGCTGCGTGTGATAACTGCCTCACCACTTCCAACCCTGATCAATCAGACTCCTTTCCCCCACAGGGCAACGGCATAGGCGATGCCTGTGAGTGTGAAGCTGACTTCATGTGTGACGGTGATGTAGATGGCACCGATGCATCAATGTTCAAATATCACTTTGGCAGAAGTATTGCCCATTATCAATGCACTGCTTTTGATCCCTGCCGCGGTGACTTCAACTGCGATGGTGATGCTGATGGGACTGACGCTGCTCTTTTCAAAGCAGACTTCGGCCGCAGTTCATTACAGAACCCATGCCCTTCATGTGTAACTGGGGTGGAGTGGTGTAGTTATCCATTACCATAATGAATGTATCCTTTAGACTAGCAAAGCCTCTCGGGAACAAATCCGAGGGGCTTGTTCTATATATGCCAGGCACAAAATGTAGCGGTGCTATGATTGAAGGAAATATTCAAGTTCTACAAATATGGGCAAGAATCTCAAGGCACGAATAGTTTCCACTACAGTATGTAACCTGCGTTATCGGGGTTTTCAACCTTTCTTGCAATCGGCAACAGTAGTGCTCAGCAGATTTTCAGTTTGAGATTGGTTCTGTAACGTTGAAATTTTTGATTTCCTGCTTATAGATCAACGAAAGAGGTGAACAGACAACTTGCGTGCCAGGCGCATCGAGTTCCGCTTGTTTTGCCATACCTGCCCTTAGCTGCCTTCAAAAATCAAGCGTACATACCAAACCGTCGGGCGTAATGTTCCTTCCCTTCCTTCCTGCTGCAGTTTGTCATTAAAACCATGCACAGCTTCACACAGGCAGATTATCCACAATTTTTCATTCTAACCGGAATGACCCGTTCCGGCATACCTGCGTGCTATACTGTGATCAGCTCCTGGTTGACACCCGTTGCTAATTTTACTAGTATCCTTTTCATACAAGAAAGCAGGGAAAAGTTTTATCATAGCGTTCTCTTCCCAAGCCCGTTACTCGTGTGCACACAATGCCCGGCCTAACCCTTTATACTAGCAACCGCCTGGAAATTCTGGCTGAGAAGCTTGCTCAGGTTGTAAGCACTCCCCTCGCCTCACCGTTGCAGCCGGAGATAATTCTCGTCCAGAGCAAGGGAATGGAACGGTGGGTCTCCATGGAATTGGCGCGGCACAACGGCATCTGCGCCAACTGCCGGTTTCCCTTCCCCAACCATTTTGCCTACCGGGTTTTCCGTGAGCTCATCCCTGATCTGGAAGAAACCTCGCCCTTCTCTCCGGAGATCATGACCTGGAAGATCATGGAAGCGCTGCCGCGCCTTGTCAATGCGAAGTGCTTCGAAAGCCTGGGCAACTATCTTTCAGGTGAAGTCGCAGATCTTAAGCGCTTCCAGTTGTCCCGGCGCATTGCCGAACTCTATGATCAATACCTCCTCTTCAGGCCGGAGATAATCCTCGGCTGGGACAAAGGCCGGGATAACCAGTGGCAGGCAATCCTCTGGCGGGAGATAGAAAAAGGACTGAAACAGAATCACCGTGCGGCCCTCAAGGCAATTCTGTTTGAAGAGATCAAAAGACCGGGTTTGCAACTGCAGACCCTGCCGGAAAGGATATCGGTTTTCGGCATCTCCGCCCTGCCGCCCTATCACGTAGAGATTCTCGCCGCTGTTTCACAGTTGATCCAGGTAAACCTTTTCCTGATGAACCCCTGCAGGGAATACTGGGGCGACCTGCTCACCCGCCGAGAAAAGAGGAAAATCCGGGAAAAGGAGCGGACAAAGGACGTCAGGGAAGAGGACCTTTATCTGGAACAGGGAAATGCCCTGCTCAACTCCATGGGTATGCTGGGCCGGGATTTCTTCGAGCTGATCCAAATTTATGAAGTGGTTCAGCACGACCATTTTGCGGAACCTTCAGGTAAAAGCCTGATTTCCATCATCCATGATGATATTCTCAATCTCCGGGACGGTTCTTCCGCTGACCCTGAGAAAAGAATTCTTGCCGAAGCTGACGATTCAATCCGGATTCACTCCTGCCATAGTCCCATGAGGGAAGTTGAGGTCCTGCAGGACCGGCTCCTGTCACTCTTTGAAGGGGATTTAACCCTTCTCCCCAAAGACGTTATAATCATGACCCCGGACATCGGGACCTATGCCCCGTTTATCCAAGCGGTATTCTCGGTTCCTCCCGACGATCCCCGCTTTATTCCATTCAGCATCGCAGACCGGGGTGTCCGGCAGGAGAGCCAGCTGGCTGACACGTTCCTTTCTCTCTTCGAGTTTCACGGAAGCCGCTTTGGCGCTACCCAGGTTATGGCCCTGCTTGATTCCCCTTGGGTTATAAAGCGGTTTAACTTATCCGGCAATGACCTTGATTTGATTGACCGGTGGGTCCGTGAAACCCGTATCTGCTGGGGAGTTGACGGGGAAGGGAAAAAGGATCTAGGCCTTCCCCCGTTCACTGAAAACACCTGGAGGGCGGGTCTGGAAAGGATGCTCCTCGGCTATGCCATGCCCGGCCGGGGAGAAAACATCTACAACGAAATTCTTCCCTACGACAAGATCGAGGGAGGAGACGCCGCGGTCCTGGGCAATTTTATGGACTTTTGTGAACGCCTGTTTGTTCTTGCCAGGGATCTCGGCACGCAAAGAAGTCTTAAGGAATGGGGGGATTTTTTATCAGCGGTTCTCGATACATTTTTCCAGGCGGATGATGAAACGGAACAGGACATGACATACATCCGGCGGGTTCTGCATGATCTCGGCAGCAAACAGGAACTCTCAGGATTTGAAACAAAGGTGCCTCTGGATGTAATCACATCGCACCTTTCTTCGCTGCTTGAACAAGAGGGTTTCGGGCACGGGTTCCTCACCGGCGGCGTGACCTTCTGCGCCATGCTTCCCATGAGAAGCATACCATTCCGTGTCATTTGCCTCCTGGGAATGAACGATGATGCCTATCCCCGGCAGACGAAACCTCTGGGGTTTGACCTCATTGCCAGGAACCCCCTGCCCGGCGACAGGTCCCGCCGCAAGGATGACCGCTACCTCTTCCTGGAAGCCATTCTTTCCGTGAGGGATAAACTGCACATCAGCTACATGGGGCGGAATATCCAGGACAACAGCATCCGGCCTCCCTCGGTCCTGGTAAGCGAGCTTCTGGATTACATTGAAGAAGGGTTTGCAGTGCCGGGGGGAACTATCCGGCAGCACATCGTTACCGAACACCGGCTGCAGGCCTTCAACCCGGACTATTTCAGGGATGATGGCAAATCGCAGCATCATTCCGTGGCAAAAGGATTGATAAGCTATTCCCGGGAAAATTGCGAAGCCGCACAACAGATGATGGATTTAAACAGACAGGAAAGGTGCTTCATCACCCGCGCACTCCCTGAAACTTCTGAAGAGTGGATGACAATTGATGTAAATCAGCTCTGTCGATTCCTGGCCAATCCGGCCAAGTTTCTTCTCAATGAGCGGCTGGGCATCTACCTGAATGAAGATGAGGCGCTGTTTGATGAGACGGAACCCTTCGAGGTAAAAGGCCTGGAAAAGTACGGTCTCGAACAGGAACTGGTAGAAAGGATGTTTCAAAAGGGCATGCTTAAGGATTCATTCCCGGCAATCAGGGCATCCGGGCAGCTCCCCCATGGTGTGCCCGGGGAACTTTATTTTCGCGAAACCTGCCGCGGCGTCGAATCATTTGTTAAACGCCTCGCCTCTCACAGAAAAGGAGACCCGCTTGCCCCTCTCCAGGTCGAACTGCAATGCGGTAATTTCCGGCTGAAGGGATGCATTGGAAACATCTACGGCAATGGACTTCTGCAGTTCCGCTACGCGGATGTGAAGCCGAAGGACCGCCTGATAATCTGGGTTCATCATCTCGTCGTGCACAACCTTCATAAAGAGAACTACCCCTTAAGCTCAATCCTTGCCTGCAAAGATGAAGACTACAGGTATGTTCAGGTCAATGAAAGCGGCATCCTGTTGGAGGAACTGCTCCACGTTTACCGGCAGGGGCTGAGCGAACCCATTCATTTTTTCCCCCGGTCGTCCTTTGCCTACGCGGAAGCCCTTTACCTGAAGCGCAAGGAGCCCGGGGAAGCGTTGCGTGCGGCCAGGAAAGAGTGGGAAGGAAGCGATTTTGGCGGCATGGCTGAATCCAGGGACCCTTATTTCCGGCTTTGTTTCAAGCACACCGATCCCCTGGATGAACCGTTCGAAGAACTCGCGAAAAAAATTTTCCAGCCGCTTATGGAATGCGAGGTGAGGATCAGGTAATGCCCGGCCATACAGAAGCACTGCAGGAACTGAAGCTGCTTGAAAGCCCTCTGCGCGGAACCAACCTCATCGAGGCAAGCGCCGGGACCGGCAAGACCTATACCATTACCTGCCTGTTCCTGCGCCTCATCCTCGAGACGCGGCTCACGGTGAATGACATCCTGGTGGTGACCTATACGGTCGCCGCGACCGAGGAGCTGCGCGACCGTATCAGGAAAAAGATCCGGGAAGCACTGGATGCCTATTCCCGGGGTGGCAGCACCGACCCGTTTATAAAAGGGCTGGTTCAAAAAACCGGGGACGCGAAGGACGCCATAAACCTGCTTCGCGCGGCGCTGCACGACTTTGACGAGGCCTCCATATTCACCATTCATGGATTCTGCCAGCGCACCCTCCATGAAAGCGCCTTTGAGAGCGGGAGCCTCTTCGATACCGAGCTGGAACCAGAGCAAACAGCCGGCATTCTGGAGGAAATCGCCCGCGATTTCTGGCGCCGCCATTTCTACACCGCACCGGTGGAGTTTGTCGGTTACGCCCTGAGCAAAAAATTCGGGCCGGACTTTTTCATGGATCTGATCAATAAAGGAAGAACCCACCTCGATGTTGCAATAATCCCCGAAGTCCTCCGTGCGACAGAGATTGATGTTGAGCCGTTTAGAAGGGTATATGAGAAGCTGCAGGCAGCCTGGCGCTCGGGAAGAGAGGAGGTTGAGGCACAACTTAAGCATCCGGGACTGTATGCTGACTACACAAAGCATCTGCCCTCATACATGGAGATGATGGATGCCTATGTGGACGGGGCGCTCCCGCCTATTCCCCTGCCTGATAAGTTCGGGAAATTTACCCTTGCTGAACTGGAAAAGAAGACAAAAAGAGGAAACACGCCGCCCCGGCATCACCTTTTTTGAACTCTGTGATGATCTGCAAAAGGCTGAGGCGGTGCTTAAGGCAGCGATGGACCGGCATCTTCTTTATCTCAAAGGGGAGATATTCAGATTCGTCAAGCATGAGCTTCCGGCACGGAAGCAGAGAAGAAATATCCAGTTCTTCGATGACCTGCTGACCCGGTTGCACCAATCGCTGGCTGCTGCCGGCGGTGGTGAGCTTTCGGAGACAATCAGGAGGCGCTACAAGGCGGCGCTGATCGATGAATTCCAGGATACCGACCCGGTGCAATATGCCATTTTCAACAATGTATTCGGAAAAGATGAATCCATTTTGTTCCTGATCGGGGACCCCAAGCAGGCCATTTACAGCTTCCGCGGCGCTGACCTCTTCGCCTACATGAAGGCCGCCGGCCAGGTAGACTCCAGATACACCCTCACACGCAACTGGCGCTCTGAACCCGGTCTGATCAAAGCGGTCAACACCATCTTTTCAAACGGGACCAATCCCTTCCTGTACCGGGAGATTCCGTTTGAACCAGCGGTTCCGGGCAAAGGAAAAGACCATGCGCTATTGACAATTGATGATGACTCTGCCCCCCCTTCCATCTCTGGTTTGTTGATGCCGAAGAGACAGATAATAACGGCTTCATCAAGAAAGGATTTGCCAACAAACGCATTCCCGAGGCTGTTGCCGGGGAAATAGCACGCCTTATTCATCTGGGCAGGAGCGGGAAGGCGCGCATAGGCGACGATGCTCTCCGCGAAGCCGACATAGCGGTGCTCACGCGTTCCAATCGGGAAGCGCAGCTCATGCAAAAGGCGCTGTCCAAACTGAGGATACCCAGCGTCCTCTACAGCACTGGAAATCTTTTTGATACCGACGAAGCGGCGGAGATGAACCGGGTGCTGGAGGGAATCATCAACCCGAATCGTGAGGGCCTCATCAGGGGGGCGCTGGCAACGGATATGATGGGGGTGAGCGGCGAAGAGATCGAGCGGCTCCAGCGTGATGAAGCGGGGTGGGAGGCCGCCCTGAACCGTTTTCATGAATATCATGACTTGTGGAACGGCTTCGGTTTCATCCGCATGTTCCGCTCTTTCCTGCTCAGGGAACGGGTGCGATCCCGGCTCCTTTCTCTTCCCAATGGAGAAAGAAGGCTCACCAACGTGCTCCATCTGTCCGAGGTTCTTCATCAAACGGCCACTGAAGAAAAGCTGGGTATGGCGGGTCTCCTGAAATGGCTGGCCTGCCAGCGGGACCCGGAATCACCGCGGATGGAAGAACACCAGCTTCGGTTGGAAAGTGACGCCAACGCGGTAAAAATCGTGACCATTCATAAAAGCAAGGGGCTGGAATACCCCATTGTCTTCTGCCCCTTTAACTGGAGCGGGTCACGAATCAAGACCAATGAAGTTTTTGCCTTTCATGACGAAAATGATGACGCGAAGCTCAAGCTGGTTATCGACCCGGAAGGAAGCTCGAACAGGGTATCAGCCGAAAAGGAGGCGCTTGCTGAAAATCTGCGCCTCCTCTATGTTTCCCTCACCAGGGCCAGGAACCGATGCTACCTCGTCTGGGGAAATTTCAAGGATGCCGGGACGTCCTCCATGGCCTACATCCTCCACCCGCCTGCGGGATCGGCAGAGAATCTGCTCGAGGCTACAGACAGTCACTTCACAGAGATGGATCGTCAAACCATCCGTCACGATTTGGAAAGACTGTCTCGCACATCAAAGGGTACTATCGTTCTTTCGGACATGCCCGTGGATTCGGGGGAAGAAGTTCCCCCGGCTGAAAAGGATAGTGAAGCACTAACCTGCCGGAACTTTTCCGGCACTATCAGCCGAGAATGGCGGATAGCCAGTTTTTCCGGCCTCATCTCGAAGGCAGGGGATCGACCGATCCTTCAAGCCGCCGCGGTACTCGACACCCCCGATCACGACCGGATGTTTGTGCAGGATGAACCGGTGCTGGATATGGATCCTTTGTCCATATTCGCGTTTCCCAAAGGGGCCGGAGCCGGGAGCCTCCTGCATGAAATTTTTGAGGTTCTGGATTTTGCGAAGGATGATCGCACCGAAATCAAAAAAGCAGTGTCGGGGAAGCTCGGGGAATACAGGTTTGAAGCACGCTGGGAAGATACACTGGTGGCGATGATCACCCGGGTGCTGAACGCACATCTGCAGCCGTCGGGAAATAGGCTTACCCTGTCCCTGGTCCGGAAGGATGACCGGCTGAGCGAGCTTGAGTTCTACTTTCCGCTTCAGCCGATAACACCTGACACGCTGGGCAGGATCTTCGCAAACCACGGCAGCAAAAATGTCTCCCCTCATTTTCCGGAGCGGATCGGGGAGCTTGCCTTTTCACCGGCACGGGGTTTCATGAAAGGATTCATCGACCTGGTCTTCCGATTCAAGGAGCGGTTTTATATCGTGGACTGGAAATCCAATTACCTTGGCAACAGTGTTGAAGATTACACCCGAGAACGAATGGCCGCAGAGATGGAAGAGCGCTTTTACCTGCTCCAGTCCAACCTGTATGTGCTGGCCCTCCACCAGTACCTGAAAAAAAGGCTCCCGGGATACCGCTACCGGGACCATTTTGGCGGGGTGTTCTACATCTTTCTGCGCGGAGTGAGTCCCACCCCGGAAGATGAATTCGGGATTTATCGTGACCTTCCCGGGGAAGAACTGGTTGAGGCTTTATGCCAAAACCTGATAGTACCACCAGGCAAACAGAAAGCGCCTCTCGACTAGAATTCAATTTCTTGCTCTTCATAAATTTTTCATCCTCTCTCTAAAAGAGGGATAGCAAATTATGAAATAGCCTAAAACAGAGATCGATATGGAAGATAAACCTATTATCCTTTCACCTATTGACTATCATTTTGCCGAGCTTATGGTGAAAATGTCTGGAAAAGACAGCAAAGAGCTTTTCCTTGCTGCGGCCTTGGCTAGCTATTATAGGGGGGAAGGACATATATGCTTTGACATTTCGTCTCGGGCCGGGAAAGAGACCATGATAAAACTGTCCTTTAAAAAGGGCGAGGAATTTTCCTTTGACACTGCTTGGACCAAACATCACTGGGGGAAGGGACAAATATGCTTTGACATTTCCATGAAGGCTGAGGGTCAATCGAAAGAGAAGCTTAATCCAACTTTATGTCCGGAACTTGGCAAATGGTTGAAAAACCTTAATGTAAAAAAGGTGGTCGGTAAACCTGGAGATCATAGGCCGCTAATCCTTGATGGATCGAGGCTTTATCTTTACCGGTATTGGGACTATGAAAAGAAATTAATTGATAACATCAAGGCGCGTGTTGCAACTACGCCTGTTGAGGTTAACCTAAAGCTGTTCAAAGATGGGCTGATGAAGCAACTTCCCGAGAATACCACCAAAGAACAGAAGGTTGCTGTCGTTGCTTCCATCATGAAAAACTTCTGTGTCATCTCCGGTGGTCCAGGGACGGGGAAGACCTATACCGTGGCCTCGATTTTAGCTATTATCCTACAGCAGCAAACCTCATCTCTGCGGATTGCGCTTACTGCACCTACGGGGAAAGCCGCCGTGCGGCTGCAAGAAACCATTAATAATGCCCTTAAAAAGATAAACTGCCCTCAAAATATCCAGAAGGTTATACAAAATCTAAAATCATCAACAATTCACCGACTTTTGAAAATGACCCCGGATTCTCCTTACCCCCCTTTTGATGCCAAGAACCCCCTTCCGATGGACCTAGTGGTTGTGGATGAAGCATCGATGATAGACCTTGCGCTTATGTCCAAGCTGATCCAGGCAATTCCCTTAAATGCCCGGCTGATTCTCTTGGGTGATAAAGACCAGTTGGCATCAGTTGACGCGGGAGCGGTGCTTGGAGACATCTGCGACACGGGAAATAACCATAAGTTTTCAAGATATATCTCAGAGGCTTATCAGAAAGTTACAGGCGAGAAAATTGGTGAGGATATAGATGAACAAAGTGACTCCGGAATGCAGGATTCCATCATCCAACTGAGGACGAGCCACAGGTTTAAAGACAAGAGCGGGATTGGAGAAGTGAGTCAGGTAGTCAATAAAGCAGACTACGAATGTGCTTTTGAACTTCTAACAAAAGGTCCTTATACAGATATTAAGTGGAGAGAACTTCCTAGCTTACCTGCGGCTCTGAAGGAAACTATACTCGAATGCTTCACACCTTATTTAGAAGAGAGCGAGCCTGCTAAGGTTTTTGAACACTTCAACAATTTCCGAATTCTGTGCGCTGTGCGTGAAGGTCCCTATGGTATTAAGAAACTCAATGAACATGTGGAATATTTATTATTTAACATTAGAAAGAAAAGCAAAGATGAACTGTATCAAGGACGTCCTATCCTCATTACCCATAATGATTATAACCTGAAACTCTTTAATGGTGATATAGGAATTACCCTGCCTGATCCAGAGAACAGAGACAAGTTACGGGTTTTTTTTCCAGAACCGGATGGTAGTTTCCGGAAATTTCCCCTTTCAAAACTTCCGGAACATGAAACTGCTTTCGCCATGACGGTGCACAAGAGCCAGGGATCTGAATTCGAGAAGGTGCTCTTCCTTATGCCTGACCGGGACGTCCCGGTGCTGACTCGCGAACTTGTCTATACCGCTATCACCAGGGCAAAGGCCGCTGTTGAAGTCTGGGGAAGGGAGGAGATTTTCAAGACTGCCGTCTCACGCCGGATAATCCGCGCTTCAGGCCTGCGCGAGGCTTTGTGGGGATGATTTATAGCCTGGTTTTTTGTTGACAATTTTTCCCAAAGGAGTTTAATGCAAAGAAAAGCTTTTCAACCCGGCACGAAAGGAGGTGATGCATAGAAAGGGGTTGAGGTAAGACCAGTTTGGGGGGGAAACTGGTTTTGTAGTTTGTTGGGAACAGCATGCAACGTATCAATGTGGAAAAATCTGATTTCTCGCAAAGGGGGGTTGCTATGAAAAAAGTTTTTTCTATCTTTATCTGCATGTCCATGATTTTAGCGGTTTGTTCCGCCCAGGCCAATTACATGGACAAGACAACAGGAATCGGGCAGTACCGGATCATCTATAAAAGTCCTTCGCCTGCAAGCTGCGAAGTTTTTATTTTGGGCGTGGGCACCTCCATGTCCCGGGCGGACTATGACAATCTGGGTAATGCCATGGCCAACACCTACGGGTATGTGGTGGTAGTCATGGACCATAATCCGGGAAACATGGTCAAAACCGACGCCGCCAAATACCGGAACTGTGCCCTGGAAGTGCAGAGCAATCTACTGACCTGGATGTCGGGTACGGGCTGCACCTCAGTCGCCCATTGGATACTGGGCGGGCATTCAGCCGGCGGCCAGGCGGCGCAAAATGCCGTTTCCGCCGATTCTTCTTTAGCCGATGGCATGTTCAGCATTGACCCCTACAACATTGATGGTGCGGGCCATGTCGACGGGCCTGCAATCTACTGGGGTTTCAATATCACCACCTGCTTTGTTGAAAAATCAGATGCTGCCGAAGCTGCTTATTATTATACTGACGGCCCCGGGCTTTCTACCGGGTAAAGAAGGTATACTCGTGGGGGCCGTGCGGATATTCCCCGAAATTCTTCCACTGCAGTTTTTGCGACGGGCACTGCCCGGCATGCACCAACTGCATGACTACGCCGAGCTACTTCTTTACCGACATCGCCAAAAGTGTGAACAAATTCATAACCGCCGCCTTCTACGGCACCTGGTCAAAGGCCAATCTCACCATCAGCTCCACAACGCCGCTTGATCTGTTCGTCGACAGCGACGCACCGTAATTGTATTGGCTGAGCCGGATAAAAGAATCGGGCGGGAGCGATTACCTCTCCCGCCCGGTTCTTAGTGTTAGCCAGCAATAGATTTACGATACCCCCTCACCCTAACCCTCTCCCCCAGTGGGGAGAGGGAATCGGTTGGTTTCCTCTACACTCTTAGAAAGGAATCATCATGAACTCCCCCTCGCCCCTTTGTTAGAATTTATAAGATTTCCATTGTCCGACTCAGCTAATATCGCCAAGTTGTTTCGACGTTTTAATATCAGCCGTAAAACCGCCTATAAATCGATAAAGCGCTTTCTGCGATACAGTTCCCCGGGTCTTGCCTATCATCGCCGCAGGCCCCATTCAAGCCCTGCCAGAACCAGTGATGAACTGGAAGATGCAATCCTGGCAATTCGAGATGAACACAAAGCCTGGGGAGGACGTAAAATCCGCACGCGTTTGCAACATCTGGGCTGGCAAAAACTGCCGGCGGCCAGTACGATCACCGCCATCTTACAGCGCCGTGGTCGCATTGATGCCGCTGAATCACTTAAGCACAATGCTTGGCAGCGTTTTGAAGCTGTGGCACCGAATGATCTTTGGCAAATGGACTTTAAAGGCAATTTTGATGCTGAACAGGGCCGCTGTCATCCACTGACCGTGCTTGATGACCATTCGCGCTATGCACTGGGAATACGCGCCTGCAGCAATGAGCAAACGCTAACCGTACGGCAGCAATTGGTCGATATTTTTCATCGGTATGGATTGCCCAAGCGAATGCTGGTGGACAACGGTTCGCCGTGGGGGTCTGATAAGCCACATCCCTTCACCCCGTTGACGGTATGGTTGATCCGCCAAGGCATTACCATCATACACAGCCGGCCGTATCATCCGCAGACAAATCTTGGGGAGAGGGATGGGGTGAGGGGTTGAACTGTCACCCTACCTGCCCCCGGCGGTGGCCTTGATCATCAGATCAAAATCTTCCAGCAGCGCCTGAAGATCCTCCTCATGTTCAACCTCCTGCTCCAGTATCTGCAGCACTATGTTGTAGGTAACCGGATCCCCCTGCTGCGTCTTCGTCATCAGGTCTCTATATACACCGATGGCACATTGTTCTCCCTTGATGTTCTGCTCAAGGATAACCCTGACAAAGGGGTCATCAGGCGCATCATATCCGCAGTTGGTCATCTTGTACCAGTCAGCCGGCTTGGTCACGGGAGTCCCCCCGAGCTGAATTATTCTGCCGGTCAGCAGCAGCGCGTGACTCAATTCCTCCGTGGCGTGCTGCTCAAGTTCAGTTATGGCAGCCTCTTTCATGGGCCCCTTTACTATTTTGGCGCCGATCCAGTATTGATAGTACGCAAGCCATTCATCGCTGTATGCCTTATTGAGAAGCTTTAAAAGTTCGTCCACATCCATATTGACTATCGATCTTCCTTTTGTTCCCATAACCTGCCTCCTCTTTATAAATGGGTGGTTGTGAAAAAATGATAAACGCGTTTACTCTTTTCCTGTTACCTGCTGATCCATTCCCGGGCTTCCTGCCTGCCGTTAAACACTTCAATGGGAAAGGTTTTAAGCAACTCCCCGTGCTTCAGGGCAAGCACTTCACCGATTTTGCCGGCGGACGGCCTGACCCTGTCAACCGCGGGCATCACGATAGCTATTTTCCCGATTCCCCTTTTTACCACTGCCGGGAACCAGGAATCAGCAATATAATGTGCTATGTCTACCGGCAGCGGTTCAATAATGTGGGAAACATCACCAATCCACCGTATCGCTTTTTTTTGCGTAACGCATTCAATCGTCATCTCAGCATATTTGGTATGATCTTCATGTGACAGTATACCGTACCATTGCAAATGGAGGGTTTGGATATCAGGAAGAAACTCGAATCGCACACTGCCCTTTGCCGGATCTGTATACATCTCGTCAAATATGACCCCGGTTAACACTGCTTTTGTAAGCACTTGTCCTCCTTGTCCATCAGAAATGATTAACCATAACTCTTCTCATGGATGTCTAAACTCACATTTTAGAATGCTATGGCGGACGTCATTTCGAAGGAGCTATAGCGACTGAGAAATCTTTACCCATTTAAAACGGATATTCAGCCGATCTTCTCTATCCCCTGACATCATCGGAATTCTTAAGCAGCTCGGAGATTGATGGACATTCCTGCTCGGCAAGCTTTTGATTGACGGCAAGATCTAGAGCAACGTCTTTCATGCCCAGTTCCTCAAGCCGTTTCCTCGTCGGCAGCCCGTCCGAAGAGCAGCCCCGGTACAGATAATATTCATCAAGCATGCCCGGGAGATTGACCGGATCCTTCTCTCCCCTCGTTGTGCCTTTCCTGGCATCATCCTTGCGGCTGATTCCCAGCAGCGCGTTGAAGCATCGCTCGATCTGGTAGGCCCGCTCGGCTGAGGTGAAAAGCCCGACAGAATCATAGCCGGTTATGGCCTGATACATCTCGCCCATCTCTTTTGCCATGATCAGCGGATCACTCCAGACATTTGAGTTGACAATGGGCAGGAAGCAGAGTCCGATACAGTCCATGATCATTTTATAGTTTTCCTGCCACCAGACAACCCTCCCCTTCGCCACCGGGCTGGTGTGATCGGCTGCTTCAGGAGGAATATCCTTGCCGAACATTTTTTCCAGCATCTCCTGGTGACCGATGATCGCCGCAAAGGGATGCCCCTTCAGATGGTCTCCCCCCCGTGTAGCGACCGACGAAGCCAGGCTCATGGGCAGGGCGTAGGTGCAGCTGAACGGAAAGGACATGCCCTTGGTATGGAAGCCATAGGGCACGGCATCGTCCCCCAGCTGTGATGCCATGGTCGGAGCATTTTCCGCAAGCAGGTTGCCGAAACCCTCGCGCCGTGACGTCATGCGCATACATTTTTCCACTACCCGGGCATCCCCCCATTTTAAGTTCGAACCTCCCGTTGCCTCGGAACCCAGAATGCCGCGCTGATAGCACTCCATGGCAGCGGCCATATTATAGCCGAACTGAATGCAATCCATTCCCAGCCGGTTGCACACGTCCGCCAGATGCAGCATTGCGGGAAATTCAAAAATGCCCAGATTGGGCCCGAGGTTGAGCAGGTGGCCGTATTCCAGCTTGTCTCCCTTGTCACCGCGATACGGACCGTCCTTGATCTCCCATTTTTGCGAGCAGGCCACCGGGCAACGATAGCAGGCGGTCTGCCCTGTTTTGAACGTGCCGGTAAAAAGATCCAGATCATAGGCATCAACCTGTTCCGCAGTCAGCTGCTCCTGCTCATTCTTGATCCGGGTATGCTCGGCAATCTGTGAATAGTTGGTCAGCGTGCCGTACTGCCGTTTTAGCGTCGTGCCCGGTCCCTTAAGCCATGCGTTCCGGTAATAGCGCGCAAGCTCGTCGGTTCTTTTTTGGTCAGCGACCGGCACCGTGCCGGCACCCTTTGCTACTGTAATCACGATGGCCTTGAGGTTTTTTGAACCCATGAGGCATCCCATGCCGGTGCGGCCGTTGGTGCTGACCCTTTTGGTTCCCGACTGGATGTTCGCATATTTGACCAGATTTTCCCCGGCCGGGCCGATCCGCGCCGTATCACAATTGCCGCACAGATCATGGAATTTTTTGTCGGTCTCATACATATCAAGGCCCCAGAACTCTGCCGCGTCAATAATTTCGGGCCGCTTTCCCGGTTCAATGAGAAGGGCGACGGGGCGGTCCGCCTTCCCCTGGATCACAATATGATCATATCCTGCCTGCTTCATGCGGACCGGAAACCATCCGCCGGCGTTGCTGTCACCAAAAATCCCGGTGAGAGGACTCTTCCCGGTTACAGTAAAGCGGCTTGCGCTGGGAAAGATTGTCCCGACCATGGGCCCGCAGCCGAAAATGAGGGGATTCTCCGGTGACAGGGAGGCTACATGGGGATTATGGCGCAAGAGGTCGTAGAGCAAACGGGCGTTAATACCCGCACCGCCGATATATCCTTCCATATATTTTCGCTGAAGGTCCTCATCCCACACCTTGCCGGTGGTGAGGTCCGCCCGCAGTACTTTCCCTCTCCAGCCAAACACATCTGTTGCCTTACTCATGATTCTCTCCACAATCCGGATCCGGAAGCCGCAACCGATTCAAAATCTCTTCACTGTTGATCCTAACTCATACTATTCCATTGTTGCAACTAAAAATCAAATAATCGGAGTCAATGGGGAAATTTCGCCAGGAGCGCCTTCAGGCGCGATACATTCGCGGCTGAAAGCCGCTCCTACACCTGGCTTCATGCCCGAAGTTTTCATCGCTCTGTATTACTTGAAACAATCCTGCAGCCTTGATCAAAAATAAATGTTCCACATGAAAACCGCTTCAGTCTCGTAGAATCCAAAAGTTTTAGTTCGGGACAATTTTGCAGTAAAGGCGTGAGCCGGGCTGAGGGTAATGTTTTGTGCAAGTGACAGCTCATAACTCTTGTGTTCATCCCCCACCGGATAATACAGTGCTTTTCCGTGAAGATGTAATTTCCAGAAACCGGTGATTTTCTTCTGAAGTCCCATTGAAGCACCGGCACCCAGTGCATGATTTGATTCAAATGAACCTCCGAAATTCAGATCTGATTCCATCATCCCGTAATATAAACCCAGGAACCTGTTTCGGTATGCGAATCCGCCGCCGGTGCTCAGGTAATAAATGAGATGATTATCTCCATCATCCCGTCTTTTTTGCATGAGACCGGTTTGCGCTTTCCATGAGAAAGGCTTGAAAAACATATCCCGTTCCGAAAGGGAAATTATATCTATGAGATTAAATTCCTCCAGTTCAAATTTCCGGTCTGAGAAATAGTAACGCAGTCGGGTATCACAAAACTGGATTTGCGATCCGGGGATGTATCCGGCATCATCATCCATCAGGTCATGATAAGCCGGCCGCAAGCGTATTTCCTGAAAGGATCTGTCTTCTCCATAACCGAAACCCACGGACAGCCTCTTTGAGCCGTGCCCCTTTTCCGGGCTGGTGGGACGCGGTACGGCATAATCAAGCCCCTCAGGTCTTCCCAGGGTGCTCCGTGCCGTGAGGATGCTCAGAAAAAGGGAGGAATAGTCATCCCGCGAAACTTTTTCCTTACCATAACGGTACTGGAGATACTCTACTGCCAAATCCAGGATTTTTATCTTGTCTTCCAGGGAATCGTGCGTGTTGAGCAAAAGGGCAGGATCCATTGCATTTTCTGCGATGGTTTCAGCCATTTTTCTGCTCCGGCTCTTCATTATCGAAGACATATACCGTATTTTTGTTGCCTGTGCAGGTCTGTAGTGTACAGACTCGACCAGGCCGGAGCTGTAAAGAGCTTTAACCGTATCGATGGGGATGACCCACCATTTGAACCGGTCCACCATTCTCAGTGATGGTCGGGCAGCGTCGAGCAGAAAAAGAAGGTTATAAGAACAATTTTCCCCGAAGAAATAGTAGTAAGAATATATTTTCTGCAGCTCCCATATGTGCATGACCATATTACGCACTTCATCTTCGGTAAGATTGAGGCGGTATTCCCATATATCCCTGTGGCTGATATCATTGTACTCCTGCACTTTTTCATAATAGGGAAGGATTGAGAAATAGCCTTTGTAAAATCCCCCTATACCCTTGACGGCAAAAACAACCCCGTTGTTTTCCTGGGTATAGGCGGAATAATTAACGGCGTGGGATAAGAGTTTACTTTGTGACGGAGTTTCAATATTGATCAAGGTGTGGCCGAACATGGACGCAGGGTTGTTCATGTAGGCAGCCGGGAAAATGAGGGTCGCCGATTGCGGTTTGATCAGCTCCATTGTTTTGTTGAATTCTGAACACCCGCCTGCCGGCAGCTTTGATGCGTCAATGGAGAGTTTTTCCTTGAGCCACGTGTAGCGGGCTACAAACCGGCATATCGAACTCCCCGCGCTTACCGTATCATCCTGAAAAAATGCCCGCAGCGTGGCATCAAGTTCTGCCATGGGATTTTCTTTTCCTTCAACAGACAAGAAGAACTGCGGGTCATCGATCAGACTCTGCACGCCGAAAAGCTTATTTTGATAATGGAGCAGAATCCGCCAGTAGGGATCTTCATGCAACCGCTTTTGATGGGCAAGCAGGATGAGCTGATCGGGGTAAGACAGTTCTCCCCCCCTCAGCTCACCAGGAACTGCACACAAGAAAACCACGAGTGAAATCAATAAAAAAGGAGATATGGTTTTTTTTACAAATCCACATCTCCTCACAGGACCGCTCACAAGAGAGTAGTGATTAACTTGACTGGGTTACGGTAATGATGTTCTCGATGACTTCCGTTTCGGTTACGTGCGCTGATGTGAATATGTTGTCAAAGTTTTGCTGGAGCTGCGCATTAAACGTGTCACGTTTTTCAACCGGCACCTGCATCAGTTCGGCCAGCGTATCCAGAGATTCGCCGTTTCCCCGCGCAATGTCTTTTGCAACACTGTCCATATTTGATGCCACAAATTTTTGCAGCTGTTCACGGGCATATAATTCTGCCGGCTGATTGCATTCGAGTGTTCCGGAAGATATGCCGAAGGTCTGATTCCCCAGGAGACCGTTTGTGGTAGCTGCAGCGGTTTGAGAAAGCAGGCCATCATTATTTTTGAACAGCATTGTGCCAAACCCGCATCCGCAGTTGCTGCGAGGACCGGCCGCATAAGCCAGACTGCACGTTAACACGGAAATAACCAGTACGAATAAAATCTTCTTCATGTAATTCCCTCCTTGTGTGAGTAGTTACTAATGGTTAGTTCTCCATCATCAATATTTGCGAACCCTGATCACCCCCCTTCATCCTTTGAAAAAGTTGCAGTGCCATCCTTCAGAATATATATCTGTCTGCTGCAAATCTACCCATATTCGTAATATATAATAAGCATAAAATAATAAAGCACTGAGGTCAATAAAAAAGTTGGAATGTGTGGTGTCCATCATAACTAAAGCTGCTTATGAATGGCCACACGCTAACGGCTTGACTGCTTTTTCATTGACACGCCGGCAAAATGTTCCTATAATTTGCCCTCTTTAAGGTATGATCCGGATTGATTTTTCTGCTTCATACGACGGTTAACTCAAAAAGGAGAAGGTATGATCGTATCAAAACTTACCCTGATGATACTGGCAGCCTTTACCTGGTACGGAGGCGGAATAGCGCTTTTTCTCAAGGCGTGGGCACTTATCAGGGAAGCCTACGCGCTGGACCCCGTTTCCTTCTGGATTTACCTGGCGCCGATTCTCGGCATTACCATCGGATTAATAAAGACGCTGCTCATCTTTAACCATGCCTGCAAGAAAAATGTCAAAAGGATCCAATCGCTGACCAATCCCAAGCTATGGCAATTCTTCCGCCCGGGCATGCTCATTTTTCTTGCCATCATCATCCCGGTTGGAGCAACCATGTCACGCATGGCAACCGGCAAGTTCGGCTGGCTGTGCGCTGTTGCCGTGCTTGATCTCTCCATCGGTACCGCGCTCCTGGCCTCCAGCCTGCAATTCTGGAAAAACAACGCCTTTAAGACGGCAAAAGCA
The DNA here is from genome assembly GCA_963793865.1 of uncultured delta proteobacterium. Classification (GTDB taxonomy): domain Bacteria; phylum Desulfobacterota; class WTBG01; order WTBG01; family WTBG01; genus CAZWCD01. The sequence continues at coordinate 179,311 of CAWCBP010000014.1, read as the reverse complement.
TAGGGAACTTGGCTAAAAACCAACATCTTAAAAAAGGAGGGAATTTACATGAGACGCATTGGTACATTCGCCGGATATCAAAAAATATTACTTTTTATTGTAGCACTCACTATTACCGGCTGTCCCCAAAGGAGGCCGCCGGAGACGGTGGATTACGTGAATGTGTGCCGTTACACCGGCTTGTGGTACCAGATCGCATCGTATATTAACCCTAATATAGGAGATCTCGCCGGGGTAACAGCTGAATACTCGATCAACCAGGATTGCACGGTCAAAGTGGTAAACAAGGGGTTCGTGGGCGGCTTAGAGGGTACCCCGGTCATGATAGAAGGGGTTGCCCGGGTGGTTGAGCCTGCAACCAATGCAAAACTTGCCGTCAGCTTTCCCGATTTCGGCATTACCGAAGAATCCGAGTACTGGATCATCGAGCTGGGCGAGTACTATTCCTACGCGGTGGTTACCAACTCCGAGAGGAGTTCATTATTCATCCTCAATCGCAGGCCGACCATGGATGAGGCAACCTACGAGGGAATAATCGACAGGCTCACTAAAAACGGTTTTGACCCCGAGCAAATTGTAAAAACGGTTCAAATTGAAACCAAGGATATGCCTCCACCGGAGACAGTGGATTCCGTGGATTTGGAAAGCTACGCCGGGCTATGGTATGAATATGCCCGGTATGACACCATTTTTGATGAAGATGCGGAAGAAGTTACCGCCGAATACACCCTCAATGATGACGGCACCGTAAAAGTCTTCAACCGGGGCGTGCGCCCGGATGGTAATCCCACCTCGATAGAAGGAATTGCCCGGGTGCTTGATCACTGCAACCAACGCAAAACTTGGCGTCACCTTCGACCGGGAAGACATTGCCGGCATCGAATTTGATTACTGGATCATTGAACTGGATGAAGACTATGAATGGGCGGTGGTTACAAATTCGACACGGTTTGTACTTTACATTCTAAGCAGAACTCCCGCCCTGGACGAGACTGTCTATGAAGACCTTCTCTACCGGATCGTAAAGAAAGGTTTTGAGGCAGACAAGGTGCAGCTTACCCCTCAACCGGAATAATTACATTCCATACCTTTCAATATGTCCTGATCCGATTGACAAGATGATAAGCTGGTAATTTGAAACAGAGTGCACAGGTAATTAATTCCCCATCTCGCTAAAAAAAAGGCACGGCCTTTTATGGCTTTGCCTTTTTTTATTACCCTCCATTCCCCGTTGGGGCACCACTAAGCATTAAAATCACTGATTCCCCTCTCCCCGTCGGGGAGAGGGTTAGGGTGAGGGGGCAGCCTACATCCATTTTCGTGTTACACTAACGGGCGTCCGTCAAGCCCTACCCTGATGGATTTCCATGCCGCTGGAACTGTCCGGACAGGATGGGTACTGCCAAATGAATCATCCATGAATACATAAGCAGGCCAAAAGACCAGACGCCAATACACATGAGCGTTTCAAGCATGGTCGGAAAATATTCTACAATTTCACCCAGCGGAGTCGGCAGAAAACCGGGCACGATCATCCCCATTCCTTTTTCTATCCATATTCCCACAAAAGCGAGCATGCAGGCTGCATTGGTGTACATCATGTTTTTGGCCAGAGAGGGAGTAACCAGGATAACCCCGGCGATGGTTTCTATGACGATGGCAAACCATATCCACGATCTGAGCTGGGTATAGCCGTCAAGTCCAAAAAAAGATACCGTGCGGAACTGGAATGAACCGATTCGGCATAAAACTCCTTGAATGCCTCACAGCCGAGCAGAAACAGGTTCACCAGCAGGGAAACGGTCACAATCTGGCGAAGGATCCGGAGCGCCTCATCATCAATTTTATAATTGGTATAACGCCGGATGACCTGGAAGGCAACAATCATCAGTCCGGGCCCTGCAGTGAATGCGGACCCGATGAAACGGGGGGCAACGATGGCAGCGTTCCAGAACGGCCTGCCGACCAGTCCCACATAAAGAAATGCAGTTACCGTGTGAATGCTGATTGCCCATACGATGGCAATAAACACAAACGGCATGTAAAAAAGGGTGGAGGGTTTTCTGTTCAAATAGCGCATATAGAGAAGGTAGCCGCAAATGTGCACATTCAGTATCAATAGCCAATGAGCACAATCACATCCCACGAAAGCATCGAAATGGGAAAGTTGAAGACCCCAATGACCGGGGTGAGGTGCCAGAAACGATCCGGCCGACCCAGATCCACATTGACAAACAGCAGGCACATCACAATTGCTGCAATCGCCAGCAGCTCACCAAGTATGACCACATCGTGGAGATGCTTATTATTATAGATATAGGCGGGAATGACCAGCATCACCGCGGCTGCCGCAAGACCCACAATAAAAGTAAAGTTTGCGATGTACACTCCCCAGGAAACCTGGTCTGTCATGCCGGTAATGGCAAGGCCGTTAACGGTCTGTTCAGCAAACGCATAAAGGCCGGCCAGGGAAAGAATGGTGAGCACAGTCATCCAGGCATAGTACTTCATGCTGCCAGAAAGCTGTAGCGATAGAGACGCCAGAGAAAGATTACATAATCCCGCGCCGCATGTTGGGTCATAAAATCCTCATACATCAAAGCAATAATAGAAACGGGGGATTGTTCCCGCCTCCTCTTTAAAAATGTAGACCAGTTTGTGTTTGAGAATATAGTTAATCGGGCTCTCCGGATCACGCAGATTACCAAACACGCGTGAACCCGTAGGGCAGACCTCAACGCACGCAGGAAGCATTCCTTTGCGAACCCGCCGCAGGCAGAAGGTGCATTTTTCCACAACCCCGCGCGGCCGGATACGGTTTCCAAGGTATGCCATATCTGTTGTAATCTCTTCTGTGGGGATGACCGGTTTGGCAAAATTAAACCGGCGCGCCCAGTACGGGCATGCTGCCATGCAATAGCGGCAGCCGATGCACCAATTGTAATCTACAACGATTATCCCATCCGGCTCCTGCCAGGTTGCCTTGACCGGACAGGCTTTTACGCAGGGGGCATTTTTACACTGATGGCACTGAACCGGCATGTAATATTTATCTTTTTGGGGAACCGCGTCGTGTTCATAATAGTGCTCTGACTCTTCAACATTCTGTGTGCCTTTGTCCATCTCAAGAACGCGTATATATTGAATCTGGGGGTTGCGGGAGGTGTTGTTTTCCTTCATACAGCCGTAGACGCACCGGCGACAACCTATGCACTTTCCGATATTCAATGCAAAGGCATATTCAACCCCCGGCAGGGGTTTAGAATCTTCCATCAGCGCCTTAACCCCGTAATCACGCTCTATCTCCCTTTCTATGCGCTTCATAATCGTGTTCATCATCTCCGGGGTCAAACGCTGATAGTGCTGCTGGAGAAATTCATCGAGGCTGACATGTTCCTTGAGGTTTTTGAATGGCGACAGTGCAAGGCTCAGCCCTGCACAGGTGCCAGCCGCCACAGCACCAAACTTTAAAAAGCTCCGCCGCGTTATGGGCGCATAGGGTACATCATGAAGAGCCCGGCGGCCGGATTGTCCGGGCTCATGGTTGTTCCGGTTACTCATGATGGCTGCCTCGCGTAAAATGCGGAATTCTGACGGTGGACGGAGAATGGCCGGGGAATCAGCCGGGGAAAGTGCGGTGCATGCGGATCATGACACTGGTTGCAGGTAAGCTTTGCCTGCATACCGCGGCGTGCGTCCCACGCACCGTTGCTCCGGCCGTGGGCGCCGGCTTCCCAGTCATGGTAGGTTGTGCCGTGACATTTTCTGCAGAGCAGGACGGGTTGATCGCCGGGGATTTCAGTGCCGTCATGATCTACATAAGTGTCCAGATTTGCACAATTATGGCAGTTGAAGCAACGCAGATTTAATCCATGATTAAAAACCATATCCCGATGTGCACCGAACGGCAAATGAAAGGTGTTTGGTGTTTTGAGATTCTTGTCGCACCCACATGCCGAGGCCTTCTCAGCAATATGGCAGACATCACATCTATAAATAAATTGATCAAGATAAAATTTTAATTGTGGCTCGCCGCGAACGGGAGTGATGTCAAGCCAGTTCTCCGGAGGCGGAATTGCCTGCTCTGTGCCCGCACCAGTGGGATACGTGTGTTCATCCTTCACTGCCAGGGAGGAGGCTACGATCAGGCAGCCCGCTGCAAAACCCAATAATATATACATGTAATGGCTGAGTCTCATAAACAGGCGATGGACTGATATATTTGAGCCTGATACTACTTCATCCTGTTGATTTATAAGTCACATCAGACTTGTCCAAAAACGAGATTGCCGCGCGGAGTTTATCCTGAGCGAAAAACGAGATTCTTCGCGTTGCTCAGAATGACAAGCGAAGGGCTCGCAATGACAAAATCAAACAATGACACACAAATAGGGTCGTTGCGAGGAGCATAAGCGACGAAGCAATCTCATGTAAAAAGTTTAATAAAATTAAAGGATAATTATCTTGTTTTGGACACTAATGAGGTCACCTATAATTAAATACCATTGCATATCAAAGACAATGGGGTAATGACTGTATTTTTCAAAATTTTATGCTGTATATTCTGGTACGGTTGCTTCTTTTGAAAATCATCTGCTGCGCTTAAATACCCGTTATCAGCCTGATAATTTTGAGATTTTGATATGGCCGAATAATGTCAGGCGGTGGGTGAGACAACCGGCTACGTTCTCGATATCCTAAGCAGGACTTCTGCTCTGGATTATACTGTACATGAAGACAATCTCTAACGCGGATGCATTTAGCTAATCATCCCGAGTGAAGCGAAGGATCGATTTTTTTGTATTAAACATCAGGAGCGCCGGTGAGTGTTTGCACCTCACCGGTTTATGCTAGTAATTCCGTGATGCTTGATGATTTTCCCTTCAACAATTGTTGCTGGTTACCCTATTACTTTTCTTTGTACAATCTTTGCGGCTGATGCTTGCAATTTATCCCGAAAAATGCTCTTTTTACCATAGCAATGGATTTGGGGGGGGCACAATCGGGAAGCTTTAAAAAATATTTTTTACGAAAGGAAATAATGAAAAAAAGGAATAGCATTTATTTGTGTTCGTTGCTGCTCATGCTCTGTAATGTTTTCGTGTCGATACCTGCGCAAGCCAATTGTGAGTTGCCTGCGACGACACATGCCGAAAATGTCAACGAATTAACAGCCTTGTTGCCCGGGGATGCGCGTGGTGTGCTTGCAGTTGATATCAATGACCTTCTTTCCGGCAGTTCCGCAACTGAGGTCACCGGTTTGTTGAATGGCCAGGGCAGTGATGCAGCGCTGAACGAGCCATTGAGCACCATTAATGAACTTGCTGAAAATGTTGACTTGGCTGGTGCTGTGAAAACCGCCTTGTTGGTGCAAACAACGGGGGCTCCAGAGAGCCTCTTTCTGCTTGCCAGGTTACGTTGCGACACCATCAGCGAAGTGATTAAAGGGCCAGGCCTTGCGTCCGAGGGTACTTACGGGGCAGGCGCCCACAAAATGTACCTTGACCTGAATGGTAATAGCGTATCTTTGCTGGATGGCGGCGTGTTAATCGTCGGCAAACGGACAGTTGTGCAGTCAGTTCTCGATGTTGTTGATACCGTGTCACCCTCCCACGCCAGTGTGATCCATCCCTTCTTAAGTGCTTTGCAAACCGGGTCCTCTTTCAGTTTTGTTTACGGACTGCCGGCACTGTTTAACAGCTCAATCCCGGCGGATCGATCATTACGGGGAGCGGAGTTGGTAAGTGGTTCGCTGAACTTCTCCGGGACCACCGTCTCCGGCAGCGTGTCATTTCATACCTCCAATGCTTCAACCTTCGTTGAAAATTATAACAAGCTCGACAGTGCTTCTGATGAAGCGCCGCTGGTCTTGAATGCACCAATAGCGCACGATCTCAGCCAGGTGATTGTCACCATACCCTCAACGCCAATCAACAAATCAGCAGACCAGCTTATTGCTTCAAGAAATACCCTGAAGAAACTCTTCCTCACCATGCAGGCCTTTGACTATGCTGAAGACGTGAAAGATCCCGGCAATAAACCCTGGCTGGATTTTATCATATCCAGCGAAGAAGATGGTGAAGGCTCGCCCGGTTCGGTATTTATCAGGTGGGAATTTAAGGATCAAGCTGCCATTGATGCATTTGAGGAGAACGAGCTGCCCGCAGGGTTTCGCTTGGCACCCACCCAATTTCTTGAATCGGATGAGCCGGGTTACTTTCTCGCGCTTAATCTCTACAATGCAGCGGGGCCGATTGTCAATGGTGCACGTGCCGAATGGGACGTTTTTGTTCAACCTCCCGGTGGCGGTGCGCGCCCTGGATATTTATGCGTAGATGTTTTGGCTGAGGCGGTTTCTGCCGACTCGGTTCGCGGTTTAACTCCGCCCGAGCCCGTCTCCTATCAATTCCGAGGCAACACTGTTGTGGCGAGTGTGGGCAAAAGAGAGAATGGCGTTGAGACTACCGTTTTTAGATCACGCTTTCCCAAGCCAAACCCGGCGACCAATACGATCGTTCGTTTTACCAGGGAGATGGCTGCCGGCAATGACTATATTTACTGGGGAAACGGGGTTCTTGATCGCGGTTTATATAACGCTACCACGTTCAACTATGATGCGGTCATTGTTCCGGTTCACATCACCATCGATAAAACGCGTTGGAAGCAATACCTGAACGACGAACCCACCTATGCCGTTTATTACCTCAATACGCTGGAATATGTCCTCTCACCATGGTGGAATTTGGATTCACCGTACTTGGATATTATTCCCGAGTGGCTGAGTCAACTGTATGATTTCAAAAATAACGGTAATTACTTAACCGTCATGAGAGATGCTGTAAGAAGTTCCTTCAGGGGTACGGGGGATGCGCTGACCACATTTGAAATCAGGAATACGCCCCCCGCTACGTATTACAATTTCAAAATAACCGATCCGGGCGCTCTGTCGGCCGCACTTAAGCTTCCTGCCGGCTACAGTCTTGCGCCAACCCGTTTTTTTGAAAATGATACTGCAAAGGATTATTATGTAACCCTCTCCCTCTACGAGATCGAAGGCGCTGTTGAAGGTGGTCGCGCGGAATGGAGCGTTTATGTGGACAACGGTAACGGCCGCGAGAAATTCATGATTATTGATTTACAAACAGAGGATGCCGCGGTGGATCCGGTCAGCCTGATCAATCTGCCGAGCAAGGTAAATCATGACCTGGCCGGAAGCACTGTGCGCACCATTTTATCGTCTGCGACAATCGACTTTGACGCATCATTCGAGACGCACGGCAGCACTGAACGGACCCTCTCGTTGGATTGGATTGAGGCGGGAGATTATATCTGCCACCGTAACGGCATATGCGATAAGCTGTTTTACGATGCAGATACATTGGATGTACCGGTGCACCTCCCGGGCTCCGTAACCATACATAAAATCCTAACACCATGGAGCGCATTCATTAGCACTACACCGAGCGCGGTGTTCTACCGTGACAACGTTCGTGAATACGCAGTCAAACCCTGGCATAATGTAAAGGTGGTGGTCGAAGAAGACCCGCCGGACCCGATTGAGGACGGCACTCATATTGTCCATGGTACCGGCAGGCTGATCGGGCGTACCAACCGGGCCGTTGATTCCACCTACACCTACTCCGGAGCCGGTATACTATCCGGAAATGAGCTGTACTTCACCATCGATCAGTTAATTGAAAATGCCCTGGGAGAAACCCATATCATAACTTCCGGTAGTTTCGATGTAACGACAGGACTGGGCACCTCAACTGTTGAAAATTGTTTTGGCCCGGCGCTCATGTGCGCAGGCGTTGATCCCCTTATCGGCACGCCGGATGCTACCAGTGAATACACTGCCTCAAACCTGAATGCTGCTGACCCGGATTGCATAACCTGGGATGTGATTTTCACCCTCAGTGTCCCGGGTTTTGGAGAAGCTGACAGCAACTCCAGCTTCACTGCGGTATTAGCTTCGAATTGTACCGACAGCGACGGAGACGGATATTCTGTTGAAGGCGGGTGCTGCGGCACGGTGGACTGCGACGACAGTGATCCGGATATGTATCCCGGTGCAACCGAAAGGTGTGATGACGGAAAAGACAATAACTGTGATGGAAGTATAAATGAAGGCTGTAAATGTCTGGTAGAAAGATTATTTGCCCGAAAGGACGCCCGCTTAGAAACAATAAGACGATTCAGGGATGAAATACTCTATAGCAACAGTTTTGGAGTAGAGGTAATCGATCTTTATTATAACAGAACAGATGCAATGATAAACCTCATTGAGGATAGCCCCGCAGCACATCTATTGTTCAAACAACTTATTGAAACACTCATTCCGGTCATGGAGATTATGTTGCGTCATTCTGAATGACCTGTTTATATTTTCATTTTTTTTTTCAGAAAGGGACATCCGTGTTTACCCATCATTGCAGTAAGTTGAACTTTTGATTTAAAAAAGTACTCCATTGATGTTCATTGCTCCAAACCCTGGGTAAACGATGCACACATGTTTCATGCCAGACTCGCAGTCAATCCTTCGACATCCATAAATACCTCAAAATAAGTTTTTGCATAGTTGACCACATCAGCCATGTCTGACCCGAAGGAATCAATACTGATAATCTTGATTCTCTGTTTATTGCGTTTCAGTCTCTTCAGGAACGAGAGCAGTGCACCCTGTTCGGTACTGGTTACTCCACTGAAGTTAATGGCAAGGTGCTCCCTGTTTCCCTCGAGATAAGCTTTAACTCTTTTTTTCAGCTCCTTTGCCGTCATCCTGTCAAAAACACCATGAAGATCAATCACCAGAGGATGATGAGCCGCATAGCGCGGCCTTGGTTTGATGGTGAGAATGCCGTTTCCTTTAAGGGCTGCAGGGTGCAACCAACTCTCCGACATTCTGTATTCGGTGCGCTGAAGCCTTGCCTGCGGATAAGCACAGTGCTTCTGCTTGAATTTTTCCGCCAGGGCAAGTAACGGCACAAAGCCTGAAAGAATTTTATTTTTCAATCCACCGTTACCGATCTCGCAGGCTATAGATTGCCGAATATTTCTGATCCGCCGGGCAACTTCTTCTGTAGGGGCGTACCTGGATGCAGAGGGAAAGATTGGCAGTGCATCAAGGCACCCCTGCCTGTACTGCTCTGCACGTCTCCTGAGAAGGGGATCAGTGGAATTTTTGAACCGCACGTAACCCTGAAGTTGCTTTTCAATGTACCGTATGACTGATGGGCCCAGCCTGCGGTATTCCTCATCATAAAACTCCAAGATCAGCTGTTCCATGAGGGACTTTTCGATGTGGGGATGATCAAACGCCAGGTGAAACCCGTCCCAATGTTTGTGGGGAATATCGAGCAGCCTTCCTTCCAGCTTGAGCCGGTCAAACAGAGGTGTGTTACAGGCCGGGGTCAGAATAAGAAACTGGGTCAGGCTCGGATTAAGTGATACAAGGTAGTCAAAATCTTCCCATATGTTTTCAGCCGTGTGAAAATCATGGCCTAGTATAAAGGATGCAAGGGTGTTGATGCCATGAGCATGGAGGGTTTCAAAAACGCTTTTTACATCAATTCCCTTTAGTTTGGCATAGGCAGCCTGTTTGGACTCAACACCAATCCAGAGAGTGTCAATACCCATTCTGACCAGATCCTCAGGATCCCATTGAGATACCGAGTAGGCGCTTGCAAAACAGGAAATTCTCATGGGATTGTCCATGTCCTGCTTAACGCAGTTAAGATATTCACGCGCACGTTCTTTCTGGAGGAGAAAATCCTCTTCAATAATTCCGATACGCAGTTTTGGACTGCCCAAGACCTTGCGCACCCTTCTGATTTCCCTGTGCAAATCCGCTCCTGTCTTTAAAAGAGGGATATGGCGCCTCTTGTGAAAATGAGATGTGGCACAAAACTCACACCCATGGGGGCAGCCCAGCCCGGCCAGCACCATAGCGCCTTTCATAGCGGGGTACCCAACAACGTTCCCCCTGGTTGGGAGCACAACATGCTTTTTGGGTTCATCCTGGTGAACTTCTCCCAAAAGCCGCCGCATAAAGTCGACCCCTTCCTCGCGGCAGATATAGTCACCATATAGATCACATTCAGGAAGCATGGTACCGTACCCGCCCAGTATTATTTTAGAACCGGGTGACACCTCTCTTACCATCCTGCACATTTTTTGTAGCTTGCCGAATGTGGCTATAACAAAACTGATTCCCACATAATCATACCCCTTTCTCAGCTCGCGTTTAAACTGTTTCATGGTGGGATACTGTAACACTGTTGTAGGGGTTGTTATGTTGTTCGCAATATACTCCAGACCGTATGAAATATAGGTTGCCCGGATGCTAAAAATTCCCTGCGCCCGTGTTACCTGGGCATGATACAGTTCAGGCATAACGTGCCTGGTACAATCTTCGGTATCTGCACCAAAAGGTCCGCACACTGTTGTTAAAAGCACTTTTTCCATTAAGGTTTCCTTCCACCATGTGTTTTTCGTTAATTATTTCGTGCCTCAGGATAAACCCGGCTGAGCAAAATATATGCCTCATAATTACAATCGAACTCAGCGCAACCATCTTCTCTTTCCCGTGATTGGGAGGGAAAAGGTGAAGAACCAGGAACTTCTCAGCAGCATTACCGGGGGCGGGTATCTTCTGGATGTTTCAGATACTGAAGAGGAAACACAAAAAAAATGGCAGCCATTATCTGACTGCCATTACCACTTCACAGCGCTTTAACATTAACCGCTTGCGGACCTTTAGGTCCATCCTGCACCTCAAACTCCACTTGCTGCCCTTCACTGAGTGTTTTGAAGCCATCTCCCTGGATAGATGTGTGATGTACAAATACATCATCTCCACCTTCTCGTGACAAGAACCCAAAACCTTTTTTGTCATTAAACCACTTCACGGTTCCCTTAACCATACGATACCACCTCCTTTCTTTACAGAGTACCCTGAAACTATCTACCCAACCTTTCACTGTAAAAAAAGAGGTGGTTTAAAGAAACCGTTTTTCTTCTTCTGACAATAAAATGATTGAAGTAAATAAGCCGCAGTTAAGTACATATATACCCTGATTTACTTTATGAGTCAAGTCGACTTTATGTTTTCCCCTATACCGTTTTAGTTTCGCGTTGGTTGGAAAGGTACGATAACTGATTAATATAATGGCAAAGTTCTACTCGATATGCACCTCAGCAGTAATTCCGGGCACTGCAATCTTTCCCGTTGTATTAACCTGACCTTAATACCACATACCATATGTGGCGGTTTATGTTCGTCCCCGAAAACTTTGTACTGCTACCATCTATACCTAATAAAAGGCACCTAATCAAATGTCCATATTAGGTTGTGAAATATCGACCTTGAAGGATGGTGGGCCACGCGCAGTCAAGGTCTAAAATAAAAGCAAAAGGCAGGGCCGCGAGTGACCCTGCCTGAAGGAACGCCGGTGAGTGTTTGCACCTCACCGGTTTAGGCTATTAAGTCCGTGATGCTTGATGATTTTCCCTTCAACAATAAATATGACGTCCTCGCAGATATTGGTGGACAGGTCGGCAATGCGCTCAAGGTTACGGGAAATTCTGAGCAGGTTCAGGCTCTTTTCAATGGCGGACGGATTGGCGCTCATCACCTCGATCAATTCGCTGTAGGTCTTGTCCCTGAGCCGGTCGATGATGCTGTCCCGCTCGCATACCGACTTCGCCAGCGGACCGTCTTCATTGATAAACGCGGTTATGCTGTCCCGGACCATCTGGGCGGCGAGCCCCGCCATTTCCGGTATGTCGATGAGCGGTTTCACCAGCGGGTTGGCCAGGAGAAACAGGCTGCTTTGCGCAATGTTCACCGCGTGGTCTCCCATCCGCTCCAGCACATCGTTCATCTTTAACATCATGAGAATCACCCGCAGATCCTTCGCGCGTGGCTGGTATTGGGCGATCAGCGAGGTGCACAGTTCGTCCATCCTGTTATTCAGGGCGTTTACCTGCGGCTCGTCCACCCGCTCCACCGATTCGAGCTGCGCTTTATCCCGCCTCACCAGCCCGGCGGTGCTTTTTTCAATCATGTGCTCAACCAGGGTGGCACATCCGACCAGTTCCCTCTTAAGGTCGGTTATTTTTTCCTCAAGCATATGTATTCCTCTTAGCCAAATTTGCCGGTAAGATACTCTTCCGTCCTTTTATCCTGGGGAACGGTAAACATCTTCTGGGTAGTGCCGTATTCAACCAGCTCGCCCAGGTAAATAAAGGCGGTATTATCGGAGATGCGTGCCGCCTGGGCGATGTTATGGGTGACCATGACGATGGTCACCTGTTTTTTAAGCTCCTCGATCAACTCCTCGATATGCGCGGTGGCCTTGGGATCAAGCGCCGAGGTCGGTTCATCAAGCAGCATGATCTCGGGATTCATGGCCAGGGCGCGGGCAATGCAGAGACGCTGCTGCTGGCCGCCCGACAGAAAAGTCCCCTTGCGGTGAAGTGAATCTTTCACTTCGCCCCACAGGGCGGCCCTGGTCAGTGATTCTTCGGCGATGCGGTCCTTATCTCTCTTTTTGAGCTTTATCCCGTTGAGGGTGTATCCCGCGATCACATTATCATAGATGCTCATGGTAGGGAAGGGATTGGGCTTCTGAAACACCATCCCTATCTTTCTGCGCACATTGATGGGATTCATCCCGTAGAGGTTTTCCGCGTGGAGCAGTATCTCGCCGCTAACCCGGGCGCCGGGAATGAGCTCATGCATGCGGTTGATGCAGCGTATGAGCGTCGTCTTCCCGCACCCCGAGGGGCCCATGATGGCTGTGGCCTTCCGCTCAGTAATGGAGAGATTGACGTTGTTGAGAACGGCATGCTCTCCGAAGTAGGCGGAAAATGCCCTGACGCTTAAAATTGAACTTTCCATTTTCTGGTCAGGAACTTCGCGCTCAGGTTTAAGAGCAGCACAAAGGCAACCAGCACAAACGAAGCCCCCCAGGCGAGCGCGTGCCATTCGGGGTATGGGCTGGTGGCATAGTTAAAAATCATGAGCGGCAGCGAATTGACCGGCTTGAGAACATTAACTTCCATATAGGGGCTGCCGAACGCGGTAAAGAGAAGGGGCGCGGTTTCTCCCCCCACCCGGGCCACGCTGATCAAAACACCGGTGGCAATCCCGCTTATTCCCGCGGGCATGACAACCTTGAGCACCGTGCGGCCGTAAGGAACACCGAGCGACAGGGAGGCCTCCCGCAGCGTGTCGGGTATAAGCCTGAGCGTCTCTTCGGTTGACCTGACGATCACCGGCAGCATCATGATGGCCAGCGCAATGCCCCCCGCAAGCGCTGAAAAAGTTCCGAGCGCCATCACCACCCACACGTAGGCGATGATGCCGATGACGATGGAGGGCACACCGTGAAGCACCTCAACGCACAGGCGGACCAGATAGCATACGGTTCCTGTTTTTCGCTCGGTAAGATACACGCCGGCGCACACGCCCAGCGGTATGGCCATCACCGATGCGATGACAATCAGCATGAGCGTTCCCACCATGGCGTTGGCGATCCCGCCGCCCACTTCACCGACCGGCCGGGGAAGATGGGTAAGAAACTGCCAATCCACCACCGCGATGCCGTTTTGCACTATGTGGAAAATGATCAACAGCAGGGGCAGGAAGGTGAGTAACGAAAAGAGCACGACCAGGGCCAGAAACACCCTGTCCTTGATCACCCGGTAGATTAGATTAGGCGGCGCTGCCGGAACCTTCAACGCTCATTCTCCCGATGATGTATTTTCCGATGAGATTGACAATCATGGTCACCACAAACAGCAACAGCGCGATTTGTACCAGCGAGGAGAGGTAAATCCTCTCAGTAGCCTCGGTAAACTCATTGGCAATCACGCTTGCCATGCTGTTGCCGGGGCTGAAAATGGATGTGGGCAGAAAATGTGAATTGCCGATTACCATGGTTACCGCCATGGTTTCACCCAGCGCCCTGCCCAGGGCAAGCAGGATGCCGGCAAAAATCCCCGAGCGGGCGTAGGTAACGATGACCCTGCGTATCACCTCAAAGCGGGTTGCGCCGAGTGAATAGGCGGCCTCTTTGAGGTCGGCGGGAACCAGCTGGATTACCTCCACCGCGATCGACGCGGAGTAAGGAATAATCATGATGGCAAGCACAATCGATGCGGTGAATATGCCCACGCCGTATGGCGCCACCCCCAGTTTTAACTCCAGGTTCCTGATCACCGGCACGAGCACGAAAATACCCCAGAAGCCGTAGACGATGGATGGAATCCCCGCAAGCAGCTCTATGGAACTTTTAAGCAGCGAAGATAAAGTTCCTTTCGTGGCGTACTCACCTAAAAATATGGCGATGGACAGGGAAAAGGGGATGGAGATAATCAGGGCCAGAAAGGAGGTAAGCAGCGTCCCCACCAGAAAGGGCAGCACTCCGAATATTTGTGCCACCGGATCCCAGGTTTTTTGGATAAAGAAGGAGAACCCGAAGGTCCGGATTGAGGGAAGGGCGTAGATGAGCAGGGTAATAAAAATGGCCGCTACCAGAACCAGCACCAGGAGCGCAGACAGGTTAAGAAGATTAAAAAACAACCGGTCTGCGCTCTGCCCTTGATTCCTGTATCCTGCCGCATCACCCCTGACTGCATACCGTGCAATGGCGGCATCATCTATTCCGGCAAGTATCTTGTGGTCAGCCACAGGGAAAACCTACTCCAATTTGAGCGAAAGGGAGCTGGTGTATGTTTCCGACGAATTAATGGTGGTGATTATAAAGAAGAGACCGTAACCGCCCAAAGCGTCGGTGACCTCAGCGCTTACAGCTACCTCGGCCGGGGTTATGCCAAAACCCGGCACAAAGGCCGGATCGGCAGGATAACCGATAAGCAGCATGCTGATGACGTCATTGGCGGTGTCTTTCTTGCTCAATGTTGCCTTGAGCGTTCCCTGCCCCAGGGCAAGCACGGTGACAAACGTCCTTGCCTGACCGGGCATATTTTGCAATGTGGTCGACGACCCGGGTGTCAATGGGATGACGCCTCTGCCATAAACGGTAGGGGTTATCTCTGCAGCATGATCTGACTCCGCAAGGCATTGATGGCAGGTTACGGGCAGCACAAAAAACATGGTGACAAAAAGGATAATCATATAATTCTTTGTAGATACAGTCATGGCGGCACCTTTCTGGAATGGAAATTTATAGCTCAGTTTTTATCAACGCTCATTACTTTTTGTCAAGTGTTTGTAAAAACTTATCCTTAAAGGTCATAGACCCTATGATTTTTTCGGCCGTTTCAACCGCTGCCCTGGGAAGCGGCGCATACTGGAGAGGCTCAACATATTTCTGTCCCTCGTGAGTCATCCACCAGAGAAGTTGCGCCAGAGCCTTGCCCTTTTCCATGGTTCTGAGATTGTAATTCTGGTCTTTAAAAACTATTATCCAGGTAAACCCGCTTATGGGATATCCTTCCTGCGCATCGGTGTCGGTAAGTGACACCCGGGTATCATCCGGTATGGCTATCTCAGCCGCCAGGCTTGTTGATGCAAGTGTAGGCTTTATAAATGCACCCTTCTTGTTGCGGAGGGCTACCACCGGCATGCTGTTTTGCATCGCGTAAATCAGCTCAACGTATCCAATGCTCCCGGGAAGCTGTTTCACCAGCCCCGCGACTCCGGGATTTCCCTTGGCACCGAGTCCGGTCGGCCAGTTAACTGACTTTTCCATTCCAACCTTCACCCGCCATTCTGGGCTTATCTTTGAAAGATAATCGGTAAAAATAAAGGTGGTTCCGCTGCCATCTGAGCGGTGTACCACCACGATGTTCATATCGGGCAGCTTTACCCCGCTGTTAATCTGCTGAATCCGGGGATCATTCCATTTGCTTATAGTGCCAAGAAAGATATCCGCAAGCACATCGGGGGTGAAGTTGAGCTCAGGATTTCCGGGTATATTGTAGGTAACTGAAACAGCGCCCAGACAAATGGGGACGTGGATGATCGCCGGCAGGTCTTTCATTTCAGCGTCGCTCATGGCCGCATCGGTGCCTCCGAAATCGACAGTCTTGTTTTTAAGCTGCAGTATCCCGCCCCCGGACCCGATCGACTGGTAATTTACCTTCACACCGTATTCCTTGCTGTATACATCAAACATTTTTGAATACAGGGGGTAGGGAAAGGTCGCCCCGGCACCCAGCAGTTCTTCCGCCCCTGCCAGGGGGATGATGCACGAACACAGCATCAGTGTGACAGAGACCAACAGCAGCAATCTTTTTGTCATAAGAATCTCCTTTCTCACTATTATGGTTTATGTTGCATACAATTACTTACGTTTTCAACAACCTGCTAGAACTCGAGATGGAACCCGACAAGAAACACATCCTCATCATCATCATCCGCTTCCAGGACATAGTCATCAAACTCTATGTGGTTGTAGTTGAGCATCAACCGCACCATGTCGTTTAAGTACCAGTTGATGCCGAACGTTCCGCCTTTTGCGCCGTCGGTGTACCGGGCGCTGTTGGCGTAGCCATGGTCAAAGAAGCCGTCGCTTAAACTAAGGTACTCATAACGCCCCACCAGTTGGACGGCCCCCCAGAGACCTTTTGAAGGATCAAAAATCTTCTTCGGCTTGACGCGCTTGAAAATAGCCTGGGACACATCGAACTGCTGCTCCTCACCGGTCAGAAACCAGCTCATCGAAACATATCCGCCGTTCATGGACAGGTCATGGCTCTCACCCAGCGGATTCTTTAGGTCATCCAGATCCACCCGCATCCACTCCCCCTTCAGGGTCAGGGGGCCTACAATCCAGGCAAGTTCGGTTCCCAGACGCTGCCGTTTCCCATCATGGGTTACGCCGTTGGCAAATTCAAAAAACTTGGTGTCACCCGCCGTCTCAAGCTTCCCCTTGCTCCAGAAGGAATCCTTGTCGTCGGGAAACGTCATTTCCTGGTCCCCGTAGGTGGTCGAAAATCCCAGGTGCAGGCCCTTGATCAGCACGGACTTTGTATTGTGGAAGGGGCTTATCCCTATGCGCATGGCTATGTCCTTATGGTCATCCGTATCATGCTCATTGGCCCTGGCGCCGTTAAATATTCCCAAACCATAACTCAACCCGAAGGGCATATAGGCTCCGTGGAGCATGATGCCCAGATCGCGATCGGGGGTCAGGTTGTCAACCGGCAGCGCCCGTTCCACAAAGTCAATGTGGTTGGAGGAGGTGAGCCGTTCCAGGCTGAAGGGGGCCTTGAACTGCCCCGCCTTGAGCTGGGCGTAGGGCACATAGTTGGCATTGATAAAACCGTCCTTGAGCTCGCTTTCCCCCTTGCCGAAGTCAGCCTCAACTTTAAAGTCCAGATATTTATAGAGCGTGCCTGAAAGATAAACCCTCGCCCGGCTCATCAGGAACTCGCTGTTTTCAGGGTGATCGCTGTTATACAACCGCAGGTCACCATGAACCCGGCCGCCCATTTTCAGGCTAAAATTCTGATCCGGCGTCTCCAGGTAAAAGCCGTTCTTGTAGCCCACGTGCGGGAGTTTTGCTTCACGGCTTTTAACCTCTTCTACCACCTTTTTCTGCTCCGCTATGACCTGTTTCTGCTCTTCAATAACCTTTTGCTCCGCACCCAGCTCATTTTTGAGATCCCGATACTGCTGCCCGTTGATGATGCCCTTCTCCTGCAAGATCTCCAGGAGCTTATCTACCGTGGTTTTGGGTGCCTCTTCCCCTCGAACCGGGGCTGATAAAACAAGGATGAATAATGTTGCCATCACCAGAACACTATTCTTTCTTTTGCCAAGCATGGTTTTCCCTCCCCTTTGCAATAAATTTTTAAAATGTGGACACATGATAACCATGTTCTGTTAATCCCATATTAAAAATTTGTTAATTCTCGGTTAATTGTTTAAGGGTTGCTGATTATGAGAGCTTATGCAGCCAGGTACTGAATCCTGTCATAGAGGGCACCGCATACGAGGCGGTCCCTGGTTTTAATAACCATGAGCGGTGATATCCTGATGATTTCGGCCTCCTCGTTTTCAAAGCGCACCTTCTGACCGTTGCGGTGCAGATGTATGCGTTTATCATGGTTAGCCGACGCGGCAGGCATACGACACTTCTCTGGTACTGATGGTGACATAATCTTCTCCTTACAATGTTGTGGTTAATCATTTTGGAACAGTGAATTATTGCCCAAAATGTACACCCTGATTGTTAACCGGATATAAATGCGATGTTAATTTTAGATTAAGAATTGAGGCTTAAAGGGGGATTGCCGGCAAGGAGATGGAGAAGGTGGTGCCCTGTGAAGGGGTGCTTCGGACGTTTATGGTGCCGTTGTGGAGAAGAACGATGTGCTTCACAATAGAAAGTCCCAGGCCGGTTCCGCCGAGCCGTTTCGAGCGCGATTTATCGACCACGTAAAATCGCTCAAAGATGCGCGAAAGGTGCTCCTCTGGAATGCCGATGCCGGTATCACTCACTTCAATCACGGCATGGCCGTTCCGGCGTTTCAGGGAAAGGGTGACCGTTCCGTGCTCGGTATACTTGATGGCGTTATCAATCAAATTGATGAGCGCCTGCTCCAGTTTAAAGGCGTCTGCCTTGATTGAGGATATGTTGGGCTCAATGTTCAATATCCAGGTAAGCCCTTTTTCTCTCATTCTGGGTTCAAAGAGCAGGCTGACCTGACGCAGCAGCTCTGCCGGATTCACATCTTCCAGCGCCAATGCTGTTTCCCGCCCTTCCAGCTCTGAGAGTGTCAGCAGGTCTTCAACGATATAAACAAGTCTTTCCGTGTGCCGTTTGATGATTTCCACATAGTGACGATTTTTTTCATCTACGGTTTCTTCCAGCGTTTCCACAAATCCCTTGATGGCGGTAAGCGGGGTGCGCAACTCGTGGGAGACATTGACCACAAAATCTTTTTTCATCGTCTCAACACGCTTCATTTCAGTTATATCAGAGAGGATGACCACCGTCTCTTCACGCTCAGCCAGATAGCTGATACTGCATAAATAAGCTGAGTCATGCAGGGAAAGCTCTTCAACGCAATAGGAAACCGTATCCTCCTGAACTTTCTTAATGAGCTCCGTGAACCGGGGTATCCTGACCACTTCCCAATAATACTTCCCTTCCATGGTGCTGCTCTGCACAATCTTTTTGAAGCTCCCGTTGCAAAGTGTAATCCTCCCCTTGCGGTCAAAAACGAGCAATCCCTCCTGAATGGAGGCAATGATGCCGTGCAACTGGTCCCGCTGGTCTGCCAGTCGGGTGAACAGCTTATTGATCTCGCCGATCATGTAATTAAAGCTTTGAGCGAGATCCTGTATCTCACCTTTGTCCCGTATAATAACCCGTGACGTAAAATCCCCCGATGCCAGCCTGCTTGAAGCGACTCGCAGGTCCCTGATGGGCCGCGACAGGCTCCTGCTGATTAAAAAGGCTGCAAGCAGCGCCAGAAGGGACAGGCCGATGGCACTGTAGACAATGCCGGTTCTCACCCGGGAGAAATGCCGGTTGAAGTCCGCCAAAAACAAACTTACCCGCAGGACACCTTTTATTACCCCCTGATGCAGGATAGGCACGGCGACATAGAGCATCTCCTCATTCACCGTCGAACTGAAACGAAGAGATGTGCCGCGCTCACCCTCCAGCACCTGGAGTATTTCAGGTCTGAAGCGGTGGTTTTCCATCAGCAGCGGATCTTTTTCAGAGTCAGACACAACCACGCCTTCACTATTAACAATGGTAAGACGCGTATTAATGCCCGGTCCAAGACCTTTGATCAGAACATCCAACTCCCTGTCTTTGTTTTCCAAAAAGAGCGGGGCTACCTGGGGGAGTAATACGGTGGCAAGATTTTGCAGGTCATCGGTATGAACGGCGAGGGAGTAATTGCGGAAGGCGTTAAATGAGACAAAGAGAATAAACAGCGAAAACAATAGAATGATGCACAGGTAAGCAGCGAATAGTTTGCCGAACAGTGATTTTATCATTCTTCCAGCTTGTAGCCTATGCCGCGTATATTTTTGATGAGGGAGGCCGCGCTTCCCAGCTTTTCCCTGAGGTGCCGGATGTGCACGTCAATAGTTCTGTCGACGACCGCTTTTTCATCACCCCAGAGATAATCGAGGATGTTATCCCGGCTGAAGACATATCCCTTTCTTGACGCAAGGAGCTGTAAGACCTTGAATTCGGTTGTGGTAAGATCAACCTTCTTCCCTTTTACGGTTACCTGGTATTTTTCCAGATCTATGACGACCCTTCCTGCTATTTCAATTGTCTTCCCGGCTTCTTGCCGGGCAGGCCTGCGAAGGACTGCTTTTACCCGCGCCACCAGTTCTTTGGGGGAAAACGGTTTGGTAATATAATCATCAGCTCCCAGCTCCAGACCGAGTATTTTGTCAGTTTCTTCCCCCTTGGCCGTGAGCATGATGATGGGTATGGCGGCAAGCGCATCCTTCCGCTTCAGCGATTTGCAGAGCTCCAATCCGTCGGTATCCGGGAGCATCAAATCAAGCACAATGAGATCAGGTGTGCTGGTTTGGATAAAAGCATTGAAGCTGTCTGCATCAGCAAATTCCCTGACGGAAAAACCCGCCCTGGTCAGGTGCAGCGATACCAGTTCCAGGATATCGGGTTCATCGTCTATGATTGCGATCAGCTCATTCATCAGATTGCCCTGACTAACAGGAAAATCTCATAGATTCTCAACTTATATTCTACAGTTATCAAGAAGCAACCCCTTGTCAAGGAAAATATTATGCCACTGAAAGCATGGTCTAAGCGGAAGCTATTTCTTTCAAGTGTACAAAATGGGAATTAACTTAATATTAATTTTGTGTTAAGAATTTATTAATTTTTCGAGGTGGCGTTGTCTGCTATGAAGTCTTTGAGATAGTCGTGCAAGCAGTAAACTGCGGTAAATTACTTGAGGAGGAGATATGAAAGGGATACTGGCGTTTTTGACATTTCTGTTTATCATCCCCGTCGGACATATTCTCACTGCCGCCGCCATAAAGTTCCTGGCATCCGGCCAAATGGCAGTTATCCTCATCGCCCTGGCTATAGCCATTGCCATAATGTATGTGACAAAATACCTGTCGTCAGAAGCGTGGGAGACATTCTGCGGGCTGATTGCAGGAGTTCTGCTGTGGGCAAGCCTCTTTGAAATGGGCTTTCGGCTCTTTGTAAAAACAGCCGGCATGAATGATACGAAAGCGGTAGAGTTGACGCTTATTCTCATTGTGCCGCTGGTTCTTTACTTATCCTTCAATGAAAATGTCAGGTGTACTTTTTTCCTGCAGATAAGGAGGCTTTTGCATCTGGAGAAGCATTCGCGGAATGATATCCCGGTCGACCGATGGTGCCCGCGCACCGCGGTCAAGGTATTCTTTACCATGTGGTTCGGCCATGTGGCCCTCTATTATGCCTACGACGCGACCATCTTCGGGGAGCGGGGAATTTTTACAAAATGTCTTTTCACCTTCTGCTTCTTTGTCGGAAGCTATCTCATATACCGGCTCTTAAAGGCGAAGGAGATGGGTTATGCCTTGCGCTACACCATTCCCACGGTGGTGATCATATGGAGCTGCGTTGAAACCATCGGCCGGTGGCGGGCGTATCCCGATCCTATGGCCGCGGTTGACCCTTTCCTCACCATCAGCATGGCTGTGGCTGTCGTGCTTCTGGCGTTCATCATTATCCGCGCGGAAAGAAGGACTGCCTTACAAAACTGATACAATTCATTTTTATACCGTTATTTCAATATGTAATGCAAAGAGAGGTTTAGCTTTCTTTAACCGGAACCGGAGAGTGCCATGGAGAAGATGATTGGATATTGCGGGGTAGACTGCTCAAAGTGTGTGCCATTCATTTGCAAGAAGCAAAATGATGATGCGCTCAGAAAAAAGTATGCTGAGGAACAGTCCGATTTTTTCGGTATGGAAATAGGGCCGGAAAAGATAAACTGTGACGGCTGTTTATCAGATGGTGAACATCTCGGCTATTGCAGCATGTGCGAAATCAGAAGATGCTGCATTGAAAAGAAGCTGGAGAATTGCGCCTATTGCGATGAGTATGTTTGCAAGGAGCTTGAAAGGGTATACACGGTTATGTGCGAGGTGTTTGGAAAGGGAACCAATGGCGTAGCAGACGCAAAAATAGCCCTGGATGAAATAAGAAGTCGGCGGATGAACATCACGAAGTAATAATTCTGCCCTGCTGGAGCGCATAAGCGCGCTCAGCATAGGCTACATCCTCGATCCATAACTTGTGGGCGGCTCGCGCCATGAGGGGTCGGATGAAGCGGGCGGCTTTCAGGGCGTAACGGAACCCCGGGCGATCTGAAGTTGCCAGGGTAGCTTCAATGACAATGCTCCTGCCGGGTGCCGCCGGCGTGGAGTGGGTCTCGACCACGGAGCCGGCGCCTTCACCGTCCACGATGGTCATGACAATGGTCCGCGGTTCGGGAGAGTGAAACGTCGCGTCCACCTCGATGCAGAACCGGCCCCACACGCGGAAGGCGACGCGGACCCTCAGCAGATCAAGGGTTGCTTCGGTCACCTTCAGCCTGGCAAAGGTATGCGGATGGTAATGTGCGCCGTGCCAGGGATCCAGGCGGTTGGCCAGAATGCCGCTCGCCTCGCAATTCGCGTCCCTGCGAATGACCGAGTCGATAAAGAACTTCGGCCGAACCGGCAGAATCGGCGCGGGGGTCGCGCTCTCGTCCGGTCCCATCCGGACCCAGGTGAGCACGCCATCTTCATGGGTCTTTAACGGCTGCCAATGCTCGTGGTTCGGGCTCGGCAATCTCAATCCATGCCAGGGGCACACCAGCTTCCCGTTGCTGATTTTCCCCAGGGAAAGGGGGCCTCCGAGATGCGGGCAGGCATGGCGCGCCACTATGGAGGCGCCATCAACGCGGTAGGCAACCAGCTCCTCTCCGTTGATTTGAATCAATCTGGGTTTATCGGTGAGTGATCCCGTTGCGTCTACGGCGTACCACCCTCCTGACGGCCGCTCCAAAGCCCTGTCGAGGGCCCTGCGGATAAAGGCCGGATCGCACTGTTTCCAATCCGGATCCGCGGACAGGGCGGGGGTGTCAAGCGGGGGAAGCCGTTTTCCCATGAGCAGCAGTTTTTCCATATGTTTCCCCTGACCGATACCCCCGGCAATCACCGCTCACGAAGCGAGCGACGCGCCGGTCAAGAAGTAAGCTCTTCAACGCCGGTTGAGACGAATTACGCAAACAGACCCTTCAAAGGCACTGAATAAACAGGTTCTTCCCGTAATCCTTCCTCTTTGAAAATCAAATTCGCGGCACACAGCGCCGAGGTCACCGCGGCCTCCATCAGCATCGCGGGATTATCAAGCTTAACCCAGTCTCCGGCCAGAAAAAGATTGTCAACCTCGGTTTTTACCTCCGGCCGCTGTTTATAAAGATTCGTATGGAAGGCGGTGAAGTCATCCCTAATCTGCAGATGTTCATAGTGAACGGTGCAGCCTTTCATTTCGGGGAAATACGCCTCACATTCCTTGAGAAACTGGTTGCGAACGTCCTTTTCAGGGAAATCGTCCGGCAGCGCATATGAATGAAATTCAAAAATTCCTCCGCCGTTTTTCTGAACCCATGCCCGGCTGGCCTTCTCCATCCGGTGGTAAACGGTCACCGAATCAAGTATTTGCAGCGCATCGGTGAAAACAAAAAACGGCACATCCGGTCTGATATCTTTGTCAATCCAGACGCGCAATACCGAATACCGCTGGGATTGTTTCAGGGCGGTCAGGCGATTGAAGAAGTCCGGGTGCTTATGTTTAAAGTAATCGGAACGGCCCATGATGCCCTTTGTTCCCTTCACGTCCGCGGCGATGATCGCGTAGTCAAACCTTTCACCGTTGATCACAAAGCTGTTCCCCTCTTTGCTGAACGAACTGACCGGAGTGCCGAGCGAAATCCCGATCCGGTATTTCTGCGCGTATTGCCGGACCGGGTTCCAGAGCGTTTCGTCAAAATCGTCGTCAAGCACATCATATAAGAGCCCGAGGTCATTGCTGAGAAAATAGGCGTGAAAGCTTTTGATCATCTCCGCCATGGACATGTACCGGGGTTCGGCGAAAAACGCCCGCGCGAATGTGGTGAACATCAGCTTCATCTGCGGCGTCAATTTAACCCGTTCGGCAAAATCCTGAAAGGAAACCGCGTCAAATTGGGCAAATGTTTTCTCCCGGTTGTAGCGCAGCAGCGAAATCATTTTCCTATAGCCGGGATTGGTTACGGCGTCGGTGTAGGAATAAATGCCCGTCCCGGCCATGCTCAGAATGTTCAGGATCGGAATGCTGCTGATGTCCTTGAAAGCAAAATTGCCGTGTTTCAGGGTAAAAATAACGTAGTCATCCACCGGAATGAGGTTTTTATAGGCATCGATTTTTTTCAACAGGTTGCGGAGATTGTGGTATTGCCTGAAGAATGCGTGAAAGCCATGCTCAACCTGAGCTGAAAATCCGTCATCAAAGGTGACGGGCCAGGAACCGACCTTCCCGCCCAGATATGCTTCCTTTTCAAAAATCTTTACCGCGAACCCCCTCTCGGCAAGAAAAAGCGCCGCGGAAACTCCCGCCAGTCCCCCGCCGATAATGCCGACACTCTTTTCCTTCGACAGTTTTTCGGGAAGTCCGGTGTCGATGGTATTGAGCCGGATTTTGTAGCCTCCGAGCTTCTTCTCGATAGCGTGTGCGATGAGGGATGTGAGGCCCATGGTCATGATAAAGGTTTGTGTGCCAGGAAGGTGTGGATAATCGGTTTTCGCCAGCTCACGAGCGGAGCATGAGTTACGTCTTCAAAGCCCTCCTGCCGTAAGAGGGCGGTGAACCCCTCCGGGGAAAGAAAATGTTCAACACTCGTAATAAGGTACCGAAAGATTGCCGTTGAACCGGTTAGTAATCCCGCGAAGGGGAGTATGAACCCATAGCCTATGCATCTCCAGTAAAGCCGTGAGAAGAAGGATTTATTGATGGCGTATTCATGAAAACAGATTGTTCCGCCGGGCTTGAGCAGGCGGTGGAGATTTCTAATGCACCTTGCCGCGTCCGGCATATTCCTGATTCCGTAGGCCATGAAAATTGCGTCATAACGGACGTCATCCGGGGTGAGATTCATGACATCATTCTGAACGAAACGCACTTTTGCGTTTTCAACCTGTGCAGACAGTTTTTCCCGTGCGACCCGCAGCATGCCCTCTGAATTATCAATCCCGATGACGGTACCATCGGGAAGATTATTGAGGCAGGCAATGGTTGACTTTCCTGTTCCGCAACAGAGGTCGGCAACGAGTTCATTCCCCTTCAGCTTCATCCGGTCGACGCTGGTCTGCAAATCCTGCTGGTATCCCTGGCTCAGACATGTTGCAAGGTCATATCGACGCGCAATTATATTAAATGCCGCCGGAACGTCTTTTTTGTCGCGCAGAAGAGTATCAACCGTGCGGGCGATCATTATGTTCCTTTCCGTTTGCAGTCTTTATTCCTTATTGCATGGCTCATGAAGCAGGGTCATTCAGCCCTCTTCCAAACCGAGTCCCACCGCGCCCACCATAGTATCAAAAACATATCACCAGACCATGTGGAACCGTCCCTGAGGCCCGCAGCAGCGGCGGAGGCGGTAGCGGAGCTGCTCCAGCTCATCATGAAGACGCTGGGGCATGCGATCGCCCAGGGAGTTGAAGAAGGCCTTGACGTCGTCGCATTCCTTGAGCCATCCCCGCTGGTCTACGGCAAAGAGCTGATCCATCTGCTCCCGCGGGATGTCGAGTCCGGTCATGTCAAGCGCGCCCTCGTTGGGGAGATAACCGATGGGGGTCTGCACCGCGGCCACCTCCTCGCGCCGGCGCTGGAGGACCCATTCGAGGACGCGGAGGTTTTCGCCGAAGCCGGGCCACAAATATCTTCCCTGATCATCCTGGCGAAACCAGTTGACAAGGAAGATGAGCGGGGGATTGGGGATGCGCATTCCCATGTCGAGCCAGTGGCGCAAGTAGTCACCCATGTTATAGCCGGCAAAGGGAAGCATGGCCATGGGGTCGTAGCGGATCTCTCCCTGCTTTCCATACTGGGCCGCCGTTCGCTCGGAGGCCATGGAGGCCGCAACAAAGACCCCATGGTTCCAGTTGTAGGCCTGGAAGATAAGCGGAGCGAGACGGGAACGCCGTCCGCCGAAGATAAACGCGGAAATGGGCACGCCCTCCAGCATGTCAAGGCGGTTGGAGCGGGTGGGAACCTGGTCAATGGGCACAGTGAAGCGGGAGTTGCTGTTGGCCCCGGGAACGGGGTTGCCCTTGTCGTCCTTCAGGTCCGGGGACCAGCGCTTCCCTGTCCAGTCCAACGCCTCGACCGGCGCCGGGTCATCGTGACCCTCCCACCAAACCGTTTCATCATCGCGGAGCACGACGTTGGTAAAGATGGTGTTCTTCCTGATGGCCGCCATCATGTTAGGGTTGGACTTGCTGTTGGTTCCGGGGGCCACGCCGAAACAGCCGGACTCCGGATTCACCGCCCAGAGCCTTCCGTCCTTGCCGATCCGCAGCCAGGCGATGTCGTCGCCCACGGTCCAGATGCGGTAGCCCTTGCTGCGCAGTCCCTCAGGCGGAACCAGCATGGCCAGGTTGGTCTTGCCGCAGGCCGAGGGGAAGGCCGCGGCAATATACTCGGTGTGTCCTCCCGGCTCCTCGATCCCCAGGATGAGCATGTGCTCGGCCAGCCAGCCCTCCTTGCGGGCAAGCCAGCTGGCAATGCGCAGCGCCAGGCACTTCTTGCCCAGCAGCACATTGCCGCCGTATCCGGAGTTGACGCTCCAGATGGCGTTGTCCTCGGGAAAGTGCATGATGCGGCGCCGGCTTAAATCAAGCTGTGCCTTCCCATGAAGGCAGCGGGTGAATTCACCGCTCCCGCCGATGGCGTCCAGTACCCTCTTCCCCATGCGGGTCATGATCCGCATGTTGAGGACCACGTAAATGGAGTCGGTGAGCTCAACCCCGTATTTGGCAAAGGGCGAACCCACGGGCCCCATGCTGAAAGGGACGACGTACATGGTCCGTCCTTGCATGGAGTTCTTGAAATACTCCCGGGCCTCGGCGTAGCCTTCCTCCCGGCTCTTCCAGTTGTTGACGGGAGTTGCGTCCTCTTTCCGATCCGTGCAGATGAAGGTCAGATCTTCGGTACGGGCAACGTCGTTCAAGGCCGTGCGGTGGAGCACGCACCCGGGCATGAGCACCTGGTTCAGCTCAATCAACTCGCCGGTCGAGATGGCCTCCCGCTTCAGCCGCTCCGCCTCCTCCTCCGAGCCGTCGCACCAGTAGACCGTGTCCGGCCTGCACATGCGTGCCATCTCCTCGACCCATTTCTTCAGTTCATGGTTTTGAGTAGGCGCATCCATTTTTTCTCCTTCCTTATCCCGCTCAGGTAACTTTTCCTTCTCAATAGATCGATATAGTATAAGCACGTGCTGTGTGGCGCGGTACTATAAAATGAAGCAAAGCTTAGTGTCAATAGCAAAAATACAATCCTGGATTCTGCGGTCATGCTGCAGAATGACCCGTCTATAGAATTGCATTTTCAATTTTCGTGGTACCCCCAGGGGGCATGGGTATTTAACACGAAAATAGTGTCTGATGCGTAGGGGCGACCGGCCGGTCGCCCCTGCATTTGGATTTGACCTGGATCCCCGCTTCCGCGGGGATAACACCCGGGAAGTCAGCCTGCGAGAATAAAACAAGGGCCGCGCTTGCAAAGAGCACAGCCCTTACGGTAGTACTTTCCTCTTACCAATGCGGAGTATCAATAATAATCATGCACAATGGGATACACCTCGTCCTCCGGCCTGTCGATTTCAGAGCGGATGCCCGAGTTCCGCCGCGTGCGGCCGGCAACATACTTGAAAATCGGGCCTGAACACTCTTCATCGCAGGCAAGGCAGTCGTTCAGGCTGCCATCAGGCTTGTTAAAGGGCTCTTTATGCATCCAGGATTCCAGGCAGGGCCACAGGCACTCGCGCGCCGTATTCTTCGCGTTGTAATACCAGGTTTCCGCACATTCCGAACTGAACCCCAGCTCCTCCAGGCAATGCATGCTCCAGGCGGGGAACCACACCAGCGCGGAGCACCTCCTCACCGGCGTGGTCAGATCCCGGTGGTAGAGATAGGTGGCAAGATCCTGCAGGGTGGAACAGGTACCGCAATGCCCCTTGTGCGTCACTATATAGCCGCTGTCTTGAGCGGCGGCCTCGTCATCGAAGGTAGCAATTTCATAGTGAATGCGGTCATCTTCATATTGAATGGCGCAGACTGCTTCTTCCGGGTACTCAATCAGGTCTTCATCCTGCAGAACCCTGTATGGATCGCCATCAATCTCTATAGGATTGCGAATGATTTTGCTGTAGAAGGCCTCGATCACCGCGGGGTCATATACCTCCCCTTCCCCGGCGCCTGCCGGGCTCTGAAAAATAACCACGAGAATGACTGCCATCATTAAATATAAAATCATTCTTCCCGGCTGACGATTGTAGTGCTGCACGCACCCCCGTTTCCTCGCACACATAAGTCACCTTCCTGACAAGACGGCAAAGCCTCCCCACAGCCCTTTCAGTAAAGAGCTGAAGAGATATTATACCACACAGAACCGCAAATAGGCAAACAACGATAAAATCTATCGTGCTCCTATTTTCTCCTTTAAATAATCATTGATCGCGACTTTAATGAATCCTGCGGCAATGATAGCACCGGCTATAAAATATGCAGGCCACCACTTATTTCCCCTGGTTACAGCTTGCAGACCCAATAAAATCAATACAATGCCACCACCAATGCAAATACCTAACATCCAATCTTTTAAAATCTTCATCTTTGTTTCTCCTTTCAAATAATGAATGTTTGATGTTCGCTACTTGTTACTATTTGATAACTTTTGTTGAGAGTTTAAGGAATCCCACCGCAATGATAGCACCAGTTATGAAATATGCAGGATACCACTTGTTCCCCAGATTGAAGGCTTCGATACCAGCGAGGATCAAAATAAAACCACCACCTATTACAAGACCTAAGATCACTTCTTTAAAAGATTTCATCCTTGTTCCTCCTCATAATTAATTGATGCATGAGGTACACACCTTAATAAAGTCCCCAGAATCTGACTCCTGAAAAAAGAAAAGGGACGCCCTCTGAATTTTCAGATAGCGGCCCGGCTATCAACAGAATTTAACCTCCAGAAACAACCGTTTCTGGACCCGTTGAAACTCTCTTCAATTTTATCAACGCAATTTATGATTAACCCGTTACTTCCTCCTGCACTGTGCCCGTCCGGACAAAAGAAAAGGGACGCCCTCTGAATTTTCAGATAGCGGCCCGGCTATCAACAGCATTTAACCTCTAGAAACAATTGCTTCTAGACCCGTGAAACTCTATTCAATTATTAATAAAATGTATTATTACAATTTGCGATTAACTCGTAATTTCCTCCTTTATTCTCGCTCTCCGGACAAAAGAAAAGGGACGCCCTCTGAATTTTCAGATAGCGGCCCGACTATCGACAGCTTTAACCTCTAGAAACGAAAGTTTCTAGACCCATTAGCATTATATTCAATTATAGGCACTTCAAAGTAAACTCATCTTTGAAGTGTAGATTTAATTTACCAAAAACTGAGTTGATGTCAAGATAAAAATGTTAGCCTAAGTCCCTACCAGGGTTGCAGTGCTGCAGAATTTTTTCTAATATCATGTCTCGAATTCGAGTAAGGCCTATGGAAGCATCTTGGAGGGATTGCCCAGCTTCTCGGGAAGGTAGGTCTCCATGACGTAATTGAGCCCGCGCGCGGCAAATGCCTGCTGCTCGACGCGCACGCCCATCTTGACCATTTCCTGCAATGCCTGCACCCACTGTTTGTTGTTCTTGAAGAAGGGATCATTTTTGATCGCATCCTGGGCGCGCTTCTTATCCTTGTCTTCCAGGGGATGGGTAGGCAGGTTGTAATCCACGATGTCCTGGGGCGTGACACCGATCAGCTTTGCCCGGGGCACGCAGAAGAACTCATTGATGTGAGCCGCATTGCCGGAGCCCACCTTCATGGTGCGGTAAATATTGCCGTAACCATAGGGGTCACCATCGGTGAAAACATAGACCGGCAGCCTGCAGGAATCGGACAGCAGCCGGACAAACCGCCGGTTTGCCCGGGTGGGAACACCGCCCATGGCCACGATGATACATTTTGCGTCCCGCCAGTAGGCGTGACCGTTTAAGCGCTCGAAAAGCGCCGCGGTCTCAACCGCAAGTATAAATTTGGCTTTGGTGCGAAACTCCAGGCCTTCCACACGCGAAGGAATGGAATAGCTCCCTCTGCCGAAGGCGGTGCAGTCAATTTCGATCTTTTTACCCGTGGCGGGGTCGATATCGATAACAATCAGCTCGCCTGCAACCGAACCGTTCTGCTCGGCGGGAATAAAGCCGAGCTGCTCCCGGTTTACTCCAATCATCGCCTCCATGTCATCCATGATGGTGTCAGATTCCGGCTGCTCTTTAAACGATGCCGGCCCCCATCCTGCCGTACCCGCTTCCGAGCCACGCTTGGCTGATCCCTTGGAGGTGTAGTAGACTTCACGTTTGGAAGCAAAGTCGCTGGTGTCGATCAGGTGCTTGGCAAAGGCCATCATCCGCACGGTCTGGGCAAAGGGCTTGATGGTCTGGTAGGAGAGGGTCCGCTTGCTCACCCTCTTGCCGATGGCGAAGAAGCCCTTATCCTTGGAAAAGGAAACGTTGGACAGGCTGCGGATGGGCACCCGCAGCGACGGGCGGCGGCCGCTTTTGATATCCTTGTGTATATCCTGTGCCTGCGCTATGAGCCCCTTCATGGCGGGTGAACGTGAAAGGTCAAGCGGTGATGATCTCTTAATGGCTTTAGCGGCTGCCACGGGTTTTTGTTTTTCCTTGCCCTGACTTACTCTCTTTTTATTCATGTACATCCCCGGAATTGCCTGATTGCTTTCCTCTGAATAAGTATATTGCCCGGGCAGTTCAGCCCCGGTGCCGCTCCAGCAGCTCCTTGAGCGTATCCGTCAGCTGCTTCTCTTCCTTCTCCGGCAAATTGAGCAGTTCGCGCAGGCCGATTCCGATATGGGGAAGATACATCTCAAGATAGTCAAGCTTGCGCTGCGCTTCAGCTTCCCGCCTGCGCTTGGAAAGGAACAGCTTTAACCTGCGGCCGCATTCCTGCAGGGCGAGCACAATCTGCTCCTCAATCTCCGGGTATCCGGCAATGGCTTCCTTGGATTCGCTGGTGAAAGGGACCCAGACCGAGGCCATGTGCACGATAATAGTGAGGGGTCCCACGGGAAGCGCACCGCGAGGCTGGTTCAAGCCATACTGTCGCCAGTTTGTCTGCAGCACCGACTGGTAGGCGCAGCACCCGCCCTGCTGGTACAGCAACGGCACCCGGTTGGCAAACCTGAGCACCCGGGCCGGCTCGTCGGCTTCCTGGCCGTCACCGCCGTAGGCAAGGGCCGCCTCAATGATGAAGGGATTTCCCCGGTACACCGCCGGAGGTCTGGTGGTACAGGTGTAAAAAGCAGCCGGGATGGTCGACTCCAGGCCCTTTTGCAACTGCTCTTCGCCGATGGGGGCTACACAGTTGGTGGGCGGATTCATGATTTTGGTTTTGGCAATCCCCTGCATCAGTTTCTCCACTTCCTGATGCCCCATGCGCGAGGGTGAAAGCGAGGGTGCAATAGCGGCATTGGCGCAAATTTCCTCCGCCACCCGCTGCGAAACCCTGGAAAATTCCATCTGCAAAAAACCTCCCAGGTTGCGCGCCCTGGTATCCTTAAGCATGGTCTGGAGCACGCCCATCTCAACGCCATGGGGATGGGGTTTAATCTCGCTGGTGTGTCCGGGACGCTGATCGCTGGACCGCTCATAAGTAATCAGCTCGCCCGAGGGTTCCTGGTACCGAACCCGGAGGTGGGGATTGGCGATGACGGTCTGGCGCACATACTCGTCTACCGACTGCCTGCCCCGCGTGTGCTTGCCTTCCAGCTCGATGGCCACGCGCGTGCCGTGCGTAAGCTCCCACTCCACCTCTTTATCGCTGATGATTTCAGGCTTGTTCTTCTTGGTGTCAATCTGCAGAAGAAAATGGTGCGCGGGCTTTGACGGATCGGTGCGGCTGATGATTTCAACCGGCTTGCCGGTGGTAAGCATCCCGTACATGCCGGCCGCGCTGATCCCGATCCCCTGCTGCCCCCGGCTCATCTTCAGGCAGTGGAATTTCGAACCATAGAGCAGCTTCCCGAAAATGTTGGGAATCTGGCGCTTGACAATACCCGGGCCGTTGTCCTCCACCGCGATGCGGAAACGGTCATTTCCGAGGTCTTCGATGCTGACAAGGATATCGGGCAATATGCCCGCTTCCTCGCAGGCATCCAGTGAATTATCCACCGCCTCTTTAATGGCCGTGAGAAGCGCTTTGCGCGGATTATCAAAACCCAGCAGGTGGCGGTTCTTGGCGAAAAATTCCGACACCGAGATGTCCCGCTGGCGGGCCGCCATGCTCTCAGCGGTTTCAAGCCTCTTCTTGTTCAGCGCGCGGCCCGTTTCCTGTTCTTCCACTTCCGCCGCGCTCGATTGTCTCATTACCTACCTTCTTTCCGTTATTGGTTAAGGCGCGAACCTTCGTCACCCACTCGTGAAAAGATCATGCTTCATGAACGCACCACCTGTGCAGTAAAAACAATGCGGTGCGTCATTGCCTTCAGTATAGGAGAATGGATATTGGGTGTCAAGGAGGAAGATACTACAAAATATAGTGGTTGGCAGTAATGCAGTACTTCTCTTCTTCTGTATTCTCCAGGTTATGATCAAGCCAGGGCGCAGGCCATGAGGTGCTTTGTTGCATGTGGGAACGCCCGCTGCCGGTACTCCTCGCACTTGTCCGAGAGGAACATTCCCCCCGGCATTGGATCAGGCAAAAACGCGGCACTCCTACATTCAAGCTGAATTACAGGATATACTTATTTTTCTTGAGATACTCGATTACCGCATCGCAGCACTCATTCACAGAAAGCTTTCCCGAATCTATGATTATTTCCGGATTGTCCGGCTCTTCGTAGGGTGCTGAAATTCCCGTGAACTCCGCTATCTGCCCGGCACGCGCCTTTTGGTAGAGCCCCTTGGCGTCCCGCTGCTCGCAGATCTCAATGGCGCACTTTACATAAATCTCAACCATGTCACCGTCTTCCACGATGCTTCTCACCCGGTCGCGGTCCTTTTTATAGGGGGAGATGAATGCGGTGGAGACCATTATCCCTGCGTCGACAAAGAGCTTGGCCACCTCGCCGATGCGCCTGATATTCTCGGTCCGGTCTTCCGGTGAAAAACCCACATTACTGTTTAAGCCGAAACGGATGTTATCGCCGTCCAGAACATAGGTGTGATACCCCGCGTCAAAAACCCTTTTTTCCACGGCGTTGGCAATGGTGGATTTCCCCGAGCCGGAAAGACCCGTATACCACAGTATCACCCCCTTGTTCCTGTTTACCTTCTCACGCTCCTTCCGGTCCACCAATCCATGATGCCAGGTTATGTTCTTGCTTTTTGGTTCGCTCATGCAGTTACTCCTTCGCTCTGATAATAAGGAATGGTTATGTGCCTCACTGTTTTAAGACCGGTGCCGCTTCACAAGCACCCGTTTTATGCCGCCGATGAAAAAATGTCCCGCACCATCTCCTTTGCCCTTTCATATTGCGCGTCACTCAATGTCATGGAACCGTCTTTATTGAAGGCAGGCGGTTCCTCAATGCGATACATTCGTTCCTTCAGCGCGGACTGTCTCACAATATTTTCGGGAGTGGCCGGCACGATGCCGATCGCTTTCTGTATGTCATCAGGGAATTTGCCCGGGTCGGCGGTCTCATACACGACCGCGGGCCGGTCATGCTTCCCTTCCAGAAACCTATCCAGTGCCCTCCAGCCCACGGCGCCGTGCGGCTCCATGATGATGCCGAAGCGGTCGTACACCTCTTTCATTGCCTGATAGTGATCGGGATTGCTCACGCTCATTGAGTAAAGATCGCTCCGCATGGCGCTCAGGTCAGGCTGAATGTCTATCACCCCTTCCTGAACAATCTTCCCCCTCGCATCGCGCCTGTCATACACATGGCCGCCGTACAGATCAAGCAGCCTGGCAAAATTGCTTGGATTGGAAACGATCATAGCTGAGGAGGGGGATTTTACCGACGGCCTCACCACATATTCTCCCGTTTCCAGAAAGCGGGGAAACTCCCTGTTTTCATTGACGCCGCATACTATTTTCCCCACGGGGAGCCCCATTTCCCTGGCAATGACCGTCCCCATCATGTCCCCGAAATTTCCCGAGGGCACACTGGCAATCAGCGGATCACCGAAGCTCACCGCGCGCGAATAGGCAAAAAAGGGATAGACGGCCTGGGGCAGCAGCCTGCCCAGGCTGATTGAATTGGCCGACGTAAACCGGTCGGCATCGCTGAATACCTCAAAAGCAAATGCCTTGTCCCCGAGCAGTTGTTTCGCCAGCGCCTGGCATACATCAAAATCCCCGTTCACTTCGAAGGCATAGATGTTGTCCTGAAGGGTGGTCATCTGCCTTCGCTGCCGCTCGGTAATGGAGCCCCGGGGGAAGAACACCAGATTATCCACACTCTCCTGCCGGTGGAGGGCATCAGCAACCGCGCCGCCGGTATCGCCGCTGGTGGCTACCGCAACCACTCTCCGGCACCCTGACCGCTTAAGAAAATAATTAAGTATCCTGGCAAAAAAGCGGGCCGCGTAATCCTTAAACGAGTAGGTTGGCCCCTTGGACAGCCACATGATGGATGTTTCGCCTGAAACATGCTGGATGGTTGTCGGGATAACCCTGTCGTCATAGGCATCATCAAGTATCTGTTCCAGGTCCCGCGGATCAATTTCATCCTTCAGAAATGGATTGAGAACGGCAAACGCAATCCGGGCATAGCTGAAATCGCGCATGGCCTTTATTGACGAGGCTTCCAGCTTCGGAATGTCCGCGCGCCCGATCATATACAGACCATAGTTCGAGCCCAGACCCCGCATCAACGCCGCCTCAAAGGAAACAAGCTCCGACTTATTATTGGTGCTGTAATATTGTATGCAACCCATGTTGTATGACCGCTGAACAAACCAGGATGTCCGATACGGGAAATCCACCGCGCTTAAAAAAGACGTGTGATTTTAAACCGGGGCGGGAAGGATTGAAATCTGAGGAAGACCGTTCCGGCTTCGACTCAAGCAGGTTAACAATTTCTATGCACGTTGTAAAGCGGAAGTTACAATGAAGCATAAGGGGAATGGCGATCCTTGTATCAGGACGCTATTCCCCTTTTCCCAATCAGTTTCAATACAACGGGTTTTAAAGCGTTATGGCTGCAGATGCAATAAAACATCCGTCAAGCCATGCTTACATTCTGCCCGTTGCTTTTCTCTTTGACGCCTTCAAGGCGTTGACTTTTTTCTCTTCCTTCGCAGCTACAAGTTCAATGTGGGTCGCTAAATTGCACTTGCCGGATTTCCACTTCATCTCAGGCTGGGGATACGATGCACAGTACTTTCCCGCCGGATATTCCTTTACCCGGCCGCAGCCCTCGCAATTGGTGACGATGGCATAGCAGGTGCCGCCATTAAAATTGCATCCTTTCTTGGTCATAAAGAAACAATCGGTTCCGGCTTTTACTGTTTGGCAAATCATGCTACATGCTCCTTTCTTGAATCCTGGTTAAACATTATACCGTGCGCAGGCAACCTTACCTGACATACAAAAAAACCGGTTTGCATTGTACTCCTCGTTCAGCAGGCAAACCGGTATACGTACAACCAAATGCCAACTTTTTAACAGATAATGATAAGATAATTTATTTATGATGTCAACAATTTTTTTACCAATTTATTACTTGCTCGGCATTTTGCAATAAAAACTTTAAATATTAATGAATTAAGCCCTGCTTGCTGTCATGAGGCAATTAAATCCGTACCCTCCCCTATGCGCGCCCTAAAAAAATCCATCGGGATTTGATTCCCGGACTGAAATATGTTCTTATTTACCAAAAAGGAGTGTAACACCATGCAAAGACAGTGTACCGTACTATTAATTTTTACATTTTTAATTGCGGGCTGCGCGCACGCAATCCGGATTGATTCTGAAACCTATCTCCGGAATCCGGCACAGTATCAAAACAACCATATCGTTATTGCCGCAGATCTTGCACAGGTCCTGGATAACTATGAGGCCTTTGAAGGGAGGACAATAGAAATCAGCGCGCTTGTTTCCCATTTTGAAGAGCGGGATTCAACCTCCTGGTACCTGATCCTGGAAAAAGAAGGCAAACAACTGCGCGCCTATGAGGACAGTTTTCTAAAATATGTTCCCGCCGATGCGGTTTACCTCGCCCGGTGGGCAAAAAATGAAGGCGGTTATGTAACCGCCAGGGGAACATTACTTAAGAATCGAATGGAGCTTGATCAGCTCACCTACAAAACTTTAATTGTTAATTCCAGCGCCATTCCCACCTGATTCTAGGCAAACAGCTTCGGGCCGAAGCTGCTCACACCGCGCGGGCTACCCTTTGCCCTTCCTGAATCGCCAGCGTTTGCGATCCTCATGAAGAACTTCCGCATGAGGAGTGACTCGTTCCTTTTGCCATACATAAATCTCCCGGGCAATTTCCTCCTCAAGCGCAATCTGGTTGCTGCCGCACACAATCACAAATGACGGATAGCGCTGGTGAACGGATACCCGTGCCCCGGGCATAATCCCGAAGTGCGTCAGCTTGTGCATCCTGCTGTTTGATCTGGTGTTGACATAAACGACTTTGACCTCTTCGCCAATGTGCACGTCGGTCAGCGGGCGGACAACGCTTGCCACCGTTTTGACGGCCTGCCTGCAGCATTCGCCTTCCGGAATTGGCCCCCCGTGGGGACATTCGCGGGGGTGTCCGAGCAGGGTGCAAATGCTGTCAACCAGCTCCGGCGCGAGAACATGCTCAAATTCACAGGCCCCCGGCTCAATGTCGCCCAGAGCCATGCCCAGCACGTCGGTCAATAACCTTTCGGCCAGCCGGTGCCTGCGTATGATCTGTTGCGCTTCACCTTTGCCCTTTTCCGTCAGCGAAATTTCATCCCCCCGCAGGGTTATATACCCGTCCGCCCGCAGATGCTCCAGAATCCCCTCATCAAAGGTCTCGCTGCTGTGACTCCTGAAACTGTTTACGTCTGATTCATTGTTCTCAATAAGGTGCCATATGGTTTCCAGGTGTTCGTCTCTCTCCTTTTTTTCCATGGCGCGCCGCTCCTTGGGTTAACGTTCATCCCTGCTGCAGGTATCGCAGTAACCGGTAACCTCCAGCTTGTGGGCAACAGATTTGAACCTGTGCTCCCGGGCAATATCTTCAAGCGAATCTTCCAGGGCCCGCTTGTAAAATTCTATTATCCTGCCGCATTTAAGGCAGATAAGATGTTCGTGGTGCAGGTGATCATACACCTGTTCATAGTGGGTGTGTTTGTCAATAAAAATTACCCTCCTGATCAGTCCGCTTTCTTCCAGCAGGGGGAGCGTCCGGTAAACCGTTGCCCGTGATATCCTGCGGCCGCCTGTTTCGCGCAGCTTGAGATACAAATCATCCGCCTCAAAATGACTGTTCATGGAGCAAACCGCTTCAAGGATGGTTTTTCTCCCGGGGGTGTATTTTAAGCTCTTTTGCTTGCAATAGCCGCGCAGCAGCTTTTCAAGCTTATCTGTTTTCACCTTCATGGCGGTACCGGAGACAAAGGATGTTCATCGCAGGAAAATGCGCATCAGGTGATTTATCAATCCGCCTATAAGAATGGAGGAGCCGGTAATCACCAGCACCATCAGGAGCGCTGCCTTCCATCCAAGCTCTTTTATCATTGCCATAACGTTGGCAAAGCAGGGCATGAAAAGCGAGATGGTTATAGTGCCCACGCATGCCTGCACATAGTCGATCTGCCCTGCTTTAAGCAGTTGCAGCAGGATGACCGCGCCTGCCTCTCTTCGCGCGATGCAGAGCAAAAAGACCTCTACGCACTTGAGGGGCAGCCCCAGGAATGAGACAACAACCGGTGACAGGAACGCTTTCAGAAGATCCAGAATGAGCAACCGCTCCATCACAAAGAGGACCAAGGCCCCCAGAACAAACAGGGGTACCGTTTCAACGGCAAACCATTTAAGACGATGGTATGTTTTAAGCAGCAGATGCTTAACCGTGGGTACGCGGATAACCGGTATTTCCAATATGAAATCGGTGCGGGTCTCTTCCTGTATGCCCTTGTTTAAAATGACCCCGGCAATAATCTCAACCACGGCAAGCACCCCGAAAACAAAAATAAAGGCACTGATGGGGAAAAATGCCAGCACGGCAATGTTGATGCCGAGCTGGGCTGAACAGGGGATGGCAAAGGCAATAAGAAATATGGCAATGTAACGCTCCTTTTTTGAGTCCAGTATCCGTGTGGTGAGCGTTGCCGCGGTCTTGCAGCCGAACCCTAAAATAATAGGCAGCACCGATTTCCCGCTCAATCCAATCT
Organism: uncultured delta proteobacterium; assembly: GCA_963793865.1. Classification (GTDB taxonomy): domain Bacteria; phylum Desulfobacterota; class WTBG01; order WTBG01; family WTBG01; genus CAZWCD01. The sequence goes on along the minus strand of CAWCBP010000014.1, from coordinate 140,690 downwards.
GCTGAAAAAAACGGTTGCTGAGAATGCATAAATTGGGCAGATAACCAATATCCTCCAGGGTGTTGAGCACGAAAAAAAACAGGGCAAGAAGGGGGATTACCGTGCCGACGGCATTCGCGAAGCCCAGCGTCAGAATTCCATAATCTCCCACCAGAAAATCACGCCAGAAGGCAAAGGGAACGAGGCTGCCAATGAATGAAGTAAGGGGATTAAAAAAGTGCTCGTTGATAGCGGGAACCAGCACGATCGCCCCCAGCTTCCCGACCAGAAGGTAGGTTACATACACAATCCCGGATAAAATTAACCATCCGTAAACGGGGTGGCGGGCTAACGCTCCGAAACGTTCCAATAATCGACTGGCGGTCAGGGCAGTTGTCCCTGAAACCAGGCGCACAATGCCGTCTGCCCATTCATTGCGCCGGTTAAACACAATCCTCCCGAGCGGGGTTGTAACACTCGCCCTTATGTCGCGGGCCTCGTTTGTTGCATTCCGGCAAATTGCGTCTCCATAATACTTATGCACCCATTCTTCGATCAATGCATCTCCCAGCAGCAGAAGCAGCACCAGCGCAAACGGGGGCCGGTTGTGGTCAGGAAAGTGGCGGGCTATCTTTTCCAGACGGGCTTGTATGAATTCCGTATGCTTAAATCCATTGGAAGGGTGCCTGGTGTCAAGAATGGCTCTTCGCAAATCCGGCAGTCCCTTGCCTTCGCTGGCAACAGTTTCAATGACCGGCACACCCAGGCAGCGGCTCAGCTCGCTGCTGTCAATTTCTATGCCCTTCTTTCCGGCACCATCTACATTATTAAGACAAATGATCAGCGGTGCGGCCAGCTCCAGCAGCTGGGAGGTGAGCAGGAGCGACGTTTTTAAATTGGCCGCGTCGATGCATTGAATGACGCACTCGGGGTGCTCTTTAATCAGTATATCCCTCGTCACAATCTCATCTGCCGACTGTATTTCCAGGGAATAAATACCCGGGGTATCGATAAGCTCAAACTGTCTGCCCCCTATCGCAAGAGTTCCCCGGGCTATTTCTATGGTGGTGTAGGGATAGTTGGCAACGATGGAATACTCTCTGGCAAGATGGTTAAACAATGAGCTTTTCCCCACGTTGGAATTGCCGACAATAACTATTTTATCCTTATGAAGTGCGGTATGACTCATTGCGCGTGCCTGCCTGTCCATCAATTACAGATCCACCATGAAGAACTTTTTCCCCATTACACCAGGGATACATAATCGGCCTAACCGTCTCCCACATCTATCACTATAGCATAAATGAGACTCAGTCTCAATAGTTAAATGAAGCTTTTTGCCGCCATGCAGAGCCACCGCTGCTCCCCTTAATCTGTCTCTGCTCAGTATTTTTGTAAATTGTGTTGACACTTCCATGTGAAACATATAATGAATAAGAATAATGACTTCAGGCAGTTATGCTGGATTCGGGAAGCATCTCTTTTCCCGGATGAACAGTACGGTGGTGTATCCTCAGGCCATGCTTTTTCGCAGCGCTGAGGCAAGATTGATGGCCTTGTTTTCCATCCTGCCGTAGAGAGAAAGGGGCGTGCAATGATCAGGTCTGAGCTTATCAAGTATCTGTCAGAAAAAGTCGGCGTAACTCATGAAGTCGCGGAATTGGCTCTGAATACCATTTTCAGCTCAATGACGGAAGCTTTGGCAAAAGACGAGAGCATAGAAATCCGCGGGTTCGGAAGTTTTAAAGTGCGGCACTACGCCGGAAGAAAGGGAAGAAACCCGAAATCAGGTGAAATCATTTCTGTAAACGCGAAGAGAAGGCCCTTTTTCAAGGTGGGGAAAGAACTCAAGGAAAGGGTCAACAAACCCTAGATTACCTATTCATCCGCGAGGGTAAACAAGGTATGAAACAGGTCATTCTCATTATCGATGATGAAGAGGCAATCCGCAGCAGTTTGTCGGCGATAGTTGACCAATTGGGCTTTACCCCCCTGACTGCCGGCAATGGATTGGAAGCCCTGGAGCTGCTGCAATCTGAAAGGGTCGATCTTATTATTACCGATTTAATGATGCCCCAGATGGACGGCATGAAGTTCATCGTTAAAAGCCGCAGCATGAATCCCAAGATTCCCATCGCCGTCATCTCCGCGTACGGCGATGTTAAAAATGCAACCTTTGCCCTTACCCGGGGGGCATTTAACTTCATTACCAAACCCTTCAGCATCAGGGAGGTGGAGAATATTATCAACAAGGGATTGCGGCTGCGGGAGCTGGCGCTGGGCACCGATAAGATCCTGAGAAACATACGCAATCGCACAGAGATTGTAATTCCCAGCTACCCTCACCTCATACCCTCGGTTACCTTCTACATTCTCAAGGAATGCCAGTGGCGGGGCATTGATGATGAAAACATGCTCAACAATATCTCCGTGTGCGCTGATGAAATTCTCACCAACGCGCTCGTCCACGGCAACAAGGGAAGTGCGCACAAGAGCGTTTCCATTATCCTGACGTTTGATGCCGAAAAATTTTCCCTGACCGTTCAGGACGAAGGGGAAGGCTTTGAGGCAAAGGAATATTCCCGGCAGATGAAGCAGAATCAGCTCGACATTCCGGCCAAACGAGGCCTCTTCATTGTGGAATACCTGACGGACAAGGTAGCGTTCAATGAAAGGGGCAATGAGGTCACCATCACCCTCTATCTCAATGGCAACAGATCAAAATTCCGGGACAACTAGGGGTTATGTCCCAGAAGTGCATTGAATAATTATTTCCACTATACGTGGTCATTGCGGGCGATAGCGAAGCAATCTCGTAGCAGTGAGATTGCTTCGTCGGCTTTCAGCCTCCTCGCAACGACTTGGTAGATAGGCGAATGTTTTGTGATGTCATTGCGAGCGAGAGCGAAGCAATCTCGCGTACATTCCGGTTCGCTGGCTTGCCCGCTTGCCCGCGCTCGGCCAGGGAGCGTAGCCAGGCAATGACGAATAATGAGCGCAACACAGCAGATGGATGTTGTTCAACAGCCTGCCTGACCTACTCTATCCCGTACTCCTCCATCTTTGCGTACAGCGTCGACCTGGAGATATTCAGCATCCTCGCCGCCTTCACCTTGTTGCCGTTCATAAGCCGCAGCATCCGTGATATCATCTTTTTTTCCGTACGTTTGATGATCTGCTGCAGACTCAGGCTGTTCCATCCCGAAACGCATCCCGCATCGGGCCGTTTTATCACCCGTCTTACCTCCGGCGGCAAATCCTCAACCCCCATTATCTCCCGTTCAGAAAGCAAAAAGACCCGCTCGACTATATTCCGCAGTTCCCTTACATTCCCGGGGTAACTATATTCCGCAAGCAGGCTCATGGCTTCGGGAGAAAATTGCCTGGAAACGCCGTTTCTCGTATTGAGTTTTTTTACAAAGTGGTCTATCAGGGCCGGGATGTCATCCCTTCTCTCCCGCAAAACAGGCAGGTGGACGGCAATCACATTAATCCGGTAGTAGAGATCCTCACGAAATGTGCCTTTTTGAATCATCAGTTTCAAATCCCGGTTGGTAGCAGCGATAATCCGGACACTCACCTTTTTTTCTTCCGCACTGCCCACCGGCCGAAATGTGCCCTCCTCCAGCACCCTGAGCAGTTTTACCTGGGTATCCAAACTCATTTCCCCTATTTCATCCAAAAAGAGGGTGCTCCCCGCGGCCATCTCGAAGACACCCTTCTTATCAGCCACCGCACCCGTGAAAGCCCCCCGCACATGACCGAACAGTTCCGATTCAAGCAGATTTTTGTTGAGCACCGAGCAGTCCAGCGTGAAAAAAGGCCTGCAGTGTCTCGCCCCGGTGCGGTGAATGGCACGGGCAACCAGTTCTTTACCCGTGCCGGTCTCACCGGTAATCAGAACGGGCGCTTCCGATATCCTGGTGTTCGCAATAAAGCGGAAAAGAGCGGTTATGGACTTGCTTCTGCCGATTATTACAAGATCGCCTTGATCATGCTCCATGATAGATCCCCTATCTCTTGCCTCTATCGGTTGGACGCAGCACACATGTTGCATGGCTTTGCAAATTACATGCTTAAAAAATCAGAGCCGGGAAACTCCTCCTGTTTCAAGTAACTCAGCAGCTTACAGATCAGCGCAGGACTGCCGTGACACAGCCTTTGACTATAAAGGAGGACGTGACAACACACACACTGTTCAATTCAACAATTTTGTTGACTTTTTATTTGTAGTAATGCAAGAACACTCTGTTCTTAATGGACAGGTTCTTATCGAGATGACACGGCGGCATATCTTGTTGCGGGGAAAGGTTCGCGCAGAGTATGAACAGTTACAGGTCGAGAAGGCTCGCATACCTAACCATCAGGCTCTTGACGGTTATCACCGTTGCAACAGGTTGCAGCGCTGCTCCTGTTGTGAGGATAGTAGTCAATCATGCATTTGAAAAACAGCAGGGTCCGCCCGGAGCGGTTGCAAGGGTTGAAAATATTCGTATCCCCGGTCCGTCAGGTGAAATACCGCTCCGCATGTATTATCCCCGTGAAGATCATTCATTACCCATACTCATCTGGCTGCACGGCGGAGGATGGACCCTCGGCAGTCTCGATGAGGTTGATACGGTGTGCCGGCACTTCGCACGTCATGCCGGATGTCTGGTCGTATCCGTGGACTACCGCCTGGCCCCCCGGCACAAATTTCCTGCCGGGCTTGAAGATTGCTATGCGGCTGCGCTCTGGACAGCACAGAACGCGGACCGCATCAATGGTGACAGTTCGCGGATTGCCATCGGCGGACAAAGCTCGGGAGGAAATCTCGCCGCCGCGGTGTGCCTGCTGGCAAAGGAGCGCGGAGGCCCTCCTCTTATCCTGCAGATTCTCGCCTATCCCTCGACCAACATCGCCACCCTGGAAACCGATTCCTACCGAATGTTTGCAAAGGGCTACGGGCTGACGAGGTTTCACGCGAAGTGGTTTCGCAGACAGTATCTTAAGCGCGAGGAAGACGGATCCAATCCTTACGCATCGCCGCTGCTTGCCCCTGACCTGACCAATCTACCGCCTGCGCTTATGCTCACCGGCGAATATGACGTGGTGCGAGACGACGGGGAAGCGTACGCAAAGCGGCTTAAAGATGAGGGGGTAGAGACACGGCTCATACGCTATGCGGGCAAGGGTCACATGGCTTACTGGACCGTAACCGGGGACACCGCCGGTGACGCGGTGAACCAGACGGTGGAAGCGCTTAAGCAAGTCTTTCAGGAATGATGATCCGGGAATTACGAATGTCATTGCGAGCGTCAGCGAAGCAATCTTACGCCTTCGCTCCCCGCAATGACTATTTTGTTCGGCCTTTAAAGCTGCGCGTGCCTTAATTGCTTTGTCAGCTTATTGTATTCAGCGTGTGAACCGCCGGAAATGGTCTGATATATGCCCCGGGTGGCGCTTAATAATGAATTGACAGGGATATTCAAAATATTATAAAGCCCCGCATGATGTGTAGATTACTCCTCTTGCAAGAGATTTTTCTCCAGTTCAAACATAAACGGTAAAAGCTGAATCTCCATTGTAGCAGTTGCCTCTTCTTCCCCGGTGGTGACCTTTACATCAATTGCATCAAACGGCGCCCACAATCTCGGCATCAAAATACCACCACAGGTAATGGTTGCTTCATCAATTACTAATGGCAGCATTATTACTGCATTATCCGGGGTAAATGTGATCTCTGTGTCAGCCTTATCAAAGTGACTATTTGACCCCTCTATTCTTAAAAACTTTATTAGAGGTACCAATCGTGACTGATACCATATTTCAGGAGTGAGCTGAAGTGTTACCGGGGGTACTACTGGTTTGCACTCATGAGTAGTTTCATCACAGATAAGTTCTGCATCACAGGGGTTATCAGTGCTTACACAAGTTCCCTCATCACAGAACTCATCACCGTTGCAATAAAGCCCATCATCAGCACAATCACTGTCTATCTCGCATTCGGTAATGGTTGTTGTAGTGCTGGCAGGAGGGATTGTTGTAGTGCTGACAGGGTGGAGTGTGGGTATCGTCGTAGAAGAGGTTGTTAAGATGGTTTCACAAACATCCCCAATATTATTGCCACCAGGCGGGTACATGTCTTCCTGGTTCGGATTATATATATCAGGGCAATTATCCTCAAAATCATCAATTTCGTCATCTAGTGTTACGTAAAGTGGATCGGAAAAATCACTTTCATTCCCACTGAGGTCGTAGGCGGTTAAGGCTATACCATAGGCTACATGTTCATACAGAGCGAGGTCATTTAGCTCACATTCTGTTACGTTACCGAGATCTGCAATCAAATCGTGATCTGGCTGTGAGCTGACACAATAAATATTATATCCGGCCAGATCATCTTCCTCATTGCTTTGCCATTGCAAAACCAGCGAAGCACCGTAAATAAGTTCCGGGGAGTAAATGGATTGAGTTACACAGACGAGAAACAGAACAAGTGAGGTACAAAATATCTTATAAATCATACAATGGCGAAATGTGGTCTTAAAGGGAACCATGGTCAAATTGTTTCTCCAAAATTCGGGTTGCTGTCATCGCGTAAATCGCAATGTCTTTGCCAATGTGTTCAAATAATCTGAAAAATCAGCCGGAAATTTTATATATACGGTAATTCAATAACTTAGGTTAGAGATTTGTGATTTTATGCAGAACAATTTGTAACGGAGGCGTTTGTGGAGTGCATGTTTTTACATATAATGTATATCATTTTAAATACAAGTTTGCTGGAGTCGGTTTTGTCAGGAGAGTAACGCTCCAATTGGAAGTGCCAATATTGATTAATACATTGAATTTTAAACCAAAAATACTGAGTTATAGCGACAAGATACATCTGCAAACATGCATAAGCTGAGGGGGATGATTATTGCATGTTACTACCATACTGAAAGAATAGCGGGTGGCAAAAATTTTTAACACTACTAACTCAATCTCACAATGAAACGGCACTTAATGCTTCTGATGCAGCTTAAAGTAATGTGAGTTGCTTGACCTGATACATCACCATATATTGTAGTAAGAATATTATTTTCAGACAGTAATACATTGATCATGCGAAACACTATAGTGTTTCCATTGACAAACTGTTTTCTATTTTTGTAGGCTTTAAATAAGAGTGTTTGAAATATCACGCACTGAATATGACTTAAAAAATTAATGCAAAATTTTGTTAGTATTTGAATCAAATCCAATAAGCATGAATTTCAGAAAGGAGGAATGCCATGGTCAAAAGAAAAATTAAAAGCCTGCTGTATCCTGAAGACTGCACAATGATCTTTATCGACCATCAGCCTCAGATGGCCTTTGGTGTGGCCTCAATTGACCGGCAGCTGCTTTTAAACAACGTCATAGCTCTGGCAAAGGCTGCCAAGATCTTTAATGTGCCAACCATCCTCACTACTGTAGAAACCGAGAGCTTCAGTGGCTATATGTGGCCTCAAATTTTAGACATCTTCAATGGACAGAAGCCTATTGAACGCTCCAGCATGAACTCATGGGAGGATAAAAAATTCCTTGCCGAAGTCAAGCGCATTGGCCGCAAGCGTCTTGTCATGTGTGCCCTGTGGACGGAAGTCTGCCTCTGTTTCCCCGTGTTAAGTGCATTAGAAGATGGGTATGAGGTATATTTCGTTTCCGATGCTTCCGGAGGAACTTCCCCTGAGGTTCACGAACGGGCCTGCCAGCGGATGATTCAGGCTGGAGCCGTTCCCATGACCTGGCAGCAGGTGATGCTTGAATGGCAGCGTGATTGGGCCAACAAAAAAACCTACGATGCGGTTTGCGATCTCATCTGGGAGCACAGCGGTGCGTACGGTTTCGGCATTGAATATGTAAAGACTATGGTCCACAAAATGCCTCAGCATACAAAAAGTGAATCCTGCGCAGAATAGAAACGCAGGGTGGAAGAATGCAGGAGATGAGTATGAACTCAATCCGCAAGATCAAAAAGGTGTGGAAGAGCAAGCCGACCATCGAGGGGGCTGGCGTCCATCTAAAACGGGCTTTCGGCTATAACCAAGTTCCCCAGTTTGACCCTTTTCTGATGCTGGATGATTTCCGTTCCGACACCCCCGGGCATTATTTGAAGGGATTTCCCTGGCATCCGCATCGTGGCATAGAAACGATCACCTATGTGTTGCGCGGTGATGTAGTGCATGGTGACAGCATGGGAAATGAGGGGATTATCACATCCGGCGATGTGCAGTGGATGACCGCGGGCAGCGGGATTATCCACCAGGAAATGCCCAAGGGAGATGTACACGGTTCGATGTATGGCTTCCAGCTCTGGGCAAATCTCCCTGCTGCTCATAAAATGATGGATCCGCGCTATCGCGATGTTAAGAGGGAGCAGATTCCCGAGCTGACAATGGAGAATGGTGTAAAAATCAAAATCATCTGTGGTACGGTGGGTAATACACAGGGACCGGTGCGTGACATAGTCATTGATCCGGAATATCTTGATATTACCGTCCCGCGTCGAGCGGTGTTTGTTCATCCGACCAAACGGGGGCACACGGTTTTTGCCTATGTCTTTGAGGGTACGGGATATTTCTGTCAGGAGAAAAAACCGTTTACCTATGAGGTCGAAGGAGAAAACTATTTTGATATTAAACGGGAGCCTTTTGCGGACAATGGCACGATCGTACTGTTTGATAAGGGTGATGAGGTTATGATCACAACCGAGGATGAACCGGTGCGGTTTTTGCTCATAACCGGAAAGCCGATCAAAGAACCAGTCGCATGGTACGGACCGATAGTTATGAATACCCAGGAAGAACTGCGGATTGCATTCGAAGAATATGATAAGGGCACGTTTATCAAAAAGTAATACGCAATGACTGAGATGGAATATTACAATAGTGAGATTGTAGCTTTAATGAAATCTGAGGACACCAAGAACAGTGAAGGCACGGCGACACCGCTCAGTAATAAATTGACAGAGTTGCTCAAAAATATTATAAAGTGCCTGCACCATCATTTTATTTCTATCCTTATAACTACTCGATTTATAACAGTGCCTGGGTGGCGGAACTGGCAGACGCAAGGGACTTAAAATCCCTCGGGGCTTAGCCCTGTGCGGGTTCGATTCCCGCCCTAGGCACTTGTTTTTCAATGAGTTAGAAAGCTGACTCATTCGCTCTTTTCCTCCTGAATATGCTTGGTGTGCCCAAAGTGTGCCCGTGATTTTCATCATGGTACTTGGTGAGGCACATACGCAGCCTTTTTAAGGTCTGTTTCATTGACTATGTTATAGCGGTCAAAGACAGACCTTGTTTTATGCCCGGATATTTTCATTGCTACCTTCTCAGGCACTCCAGCCCTTACCATGTTCCTTACTGCCGTTGGTACAAATGCAGGGTGTTTTCTCAGAACTTGAGAAATCTAGGCTTGTAAGGAAGCTGCGTAAGGCTAGAGAAGCTATTAGGGAAAGAAAGGGTAAATGTGAAGACAGGAAGCCATATGGAGCCTTAGAAGGCGAACAGGAAGTTATTAAGCTCATTAAATCCCTATACCGTAAACCGAAAGGGAAGAAACGGATGAGCTATCAGAAAATAGCTGAGGAGTTAAACACCCGAGGCATCAAGCCCCGCGCAGCTGATAAGTGGGAAGCCAAGACCTTTATAACATCATCAATCGCAAAGAACGCTGTTAATCTTACGAAACCTTTTCAGGAAAGATGGATACTGTCCTGTAATAAATCTGAGCCAATTGGGAAATGCTAAAATGACTTCGTAAGCAGTCTGATGGAGTCTACGTGGGTGAGATGAAATTACCGTCCGATGTACTGGAAAATCTGGAACAGCTGAAAAGAAGAAGCAGAAACGAGTTTAGTTGGCTTGCACGCGCAGTTTTAACCCTGTGCTCTCAAGAATTGAGGTAAATGTTGAAAGATGCGGATTTCCTTTTGCAGAGAGCACCCGGTACATGTTTTCGCGATTGATTTTTGCCTTTCTGGCTGTGCGCGCCATGCCATGAGCCTCACACACATTCTTAAGAGCAACTAATAGCTCCTCTTGGGTCCCATTCTCAAGCGCAGCATTTACATATGCCTCTGCAAGTTTTGGGTCTTTAAGTCTTTTGAGTAATTCGCTTTTATAATCTTTGCTTGGTCTAGTCATTACCTCATTTCCCTTTCTTTTAATTGATTCTAAACTAAACGCTGAGGTTTTTTTCTGGCTTTATAGTCTTGCCAATACTCTTTGGCTTTTCTTATGTCTTTTTCTTGGTGTCTTTTTGTTCCCCCGCAGAGCAGGATTACAAGCGTCTTTCCATCGTTGCCAAAATATATCCGGTATCCGGGACCATAGTCTATTCTTACTTCGTGAACCCCATCCCCGACAGGTTCACAGTCACCGAAATTCCCCAACGCGATTCTGTCAATCCTTTGAAGTATTCTTGCTTGTGCATTAATGTCATTGAGATTATCCAGCCAATCCTCAAAGGGGATCTCTTTGTCTTTGGTTTGATAAATCCGTATTTGCGTCACAGAACTTTCCTGACCGCTCATGATTGTTAAGATAGTGTAGCTTATTAGCTACAGTTTGTCAAATATAAACTGGCATCTTGAATATCGGGTGCATTGCCAAAGAAAGATAAATGCGATTTAGATTTTTAAGATTTGCTGTGTGTGAATTTGTGTGAGAAAAGTTTTCCAAAGCTTACAAAAAACTGCTACTACGAGGAAAATCTGCCAAAGAGGGAATTGCTATAATTCAAATAGTTAAACAATATTGAGGCGGTTAGGAAACTCAGGAGTAGGGACTTAAAATCCCTCGGGGCTTAGCCCTGTGGGGGTTCGATTCCCGCCCTATGCACTTGTTTTTCAATGAGTTAGAGTCCTGCCTCGCGTGCCCTCTTCTCCTTAAAATGCCGAGTGTGCCCAATGTGTGCCCCTGTCACATGCATCCAACCCCCGATTTACCTGAAAGCTCGACGATTCTCCGGTTGGCGTCATGCAGCCGGGAGGCGAGGATATCTATGAGCTGCTTGGCAAGGCGGGGGCAGGCCGTGAGGGTGGCTTCCAGGTCCTCGCCGGGGAAGCGCTGCACCGTGCTGGCACCAAGCGATCGCACGGTTGCCGTGCGCGGCTCGCCGAGCAGGCCGCTCATTTCACCGAAGTATTCGCCGGTGCGGGTGATGCGGCCCACTTCCATGCCCTTCCGGGTCACCAGCAATCCCCCCTCACTTTCCAGAAGCATAAAAATATCGCTGCCTGAAGTGCCTTCCTCGATGATGACCTCTCCCTCCCGGTAAACGCGCTGGTTAAAATCCAACAGAAACGCCGGGGGTATATACTCCTCCGCAACCTGTGTTGTCTGCTCCAGCTGATTTAAGAGCGATGAAATGATGGCGGTAATTACCCGTGACCCGGCTTGGGCAATACGGCCGATCGCGCTCTTCTGATAGGCGGCGATGCGCACGGGACTCAGCGCCCGCGCGGTTGTGGTCAGCGATTTTTTCAAAAAGACGCGTTCAAGCCCGAAGACATCCCCTGTCTTGAGCACCCTGATGCTTTTGTTATGCTGAAAAATCTCAACCGATCCTTCCAGAATAACATAGAAAATCTCCTGCGGTTCACCTTCCGCGGCAATTACCTCGCCGGACCGGTATTCCCTGACCTCGGCTGCGTAAGGATCCGGCATTGCAGTATCCGGCATGAACCCTCCTCCCTGTACATTTAATGGACACAACGGGTGCCTCACGCAGTGTAAATGCAAGAACCGTGCTTTTATTCACCGGGTCCGCACTTTTTACTGTTAAAAAAAGCCTTTTCATGCTAGGCTACGAAAAATTCTGATACCATTACGCAAGGAGACCTATGCAAAGACTATACATCTGGATCGTCATCGCTGCCATTGTATTCGCAGCCTCATACAGTAAAACCATAAAAGAGTTTTTCATGCCCGCCGAGAAGACCGGGGAAGCCGTGCCGTCCGAGCCTGCCTCCAAGCCGGATGACAGCTACGAGCAGCTGGGAGCGGAACTGTACGGAATGGCCGCCAGTTATTCAAATCTGCAGGGAAAATCGGAGCTTTTGAAGATAGCCAAGGAAAAGAGGGAATGGTTTAAGGACGAAGACTATGCCCGTATTGACGCCCTGCTGGAAACGACCCAAAAAGAATTAGCAGAGGCGGAGAAGGAATTGCAGAAGGCACGGGATAACTACACCAGGATAACGGTTCAGAAGATGCTGCAGGACTATTCCCGCGGTCAGCAGAAGTAATCTTCACCGCGCAATCAGGAGAGGCATTCAAAAGGGGTTAGGACTGTTTATCTTCTTCAACAATCTCCAGGGTGGGCTTTTTCCCCAGCTTTGCCGCTGATGCCCTGAGGATGGTTCTGATGGCCTCGGCATTCCTCCCGTGCTTCCCGATAATTAAGCCGAAATCCTCTTTGGCGACGCGGAGCTTGATGATGGAGGTTCTATCGCCTTCCACCTCCGTTACCTCTACCTCATCCGGCCTGTCGACAAGTGCCCTGGCGAGATATTTAACCAGCTCTTTCATCGCGCACCTCCCCCTCAGGACCCCTGAATAATTATAGTGATTAGTTTCCTTGCGCGGCAAGGGGCTTTTTGTGCCACAGCCATAGGAACGGTGGCTTACGTCTCGACCCCGGCAGATTTAGACTACAATGCGCAGGATGTGGTGTCAACCGAAAAGAAAAGCAGCGGCGTATCGCATCGCCGCTGCCCATGGAAAAACGAACAGGTAACAAAGAACGGTACCCGCCCCCAAACGAGCCGGGAGGGCCCTGTCTATTTCTTTTCGCTCTTTTCAGGAGGCTTTGTCTGTGCCCCCTTTTTCTTCGCCGCTTTTTTACCCTTAACCGCTGCCTTCACTTCGCGTTCCGCGGTAAGCTCAATAATCGACACCGGGGCGTTATCCCCCTTTCTTCTCCCTACCTTTATAATTCTGGTATAGCCGCCCTGCCTGTCCTTGAACCGGGGGGCCAGATCAGAAAATAATTTATGGACAACCTTGTCGGTCATGATGACCCTGCGTGACAGGCGCCGCGCGTGGAGGTCGCCGCGCTTGCCCCAGGTGATCATCCGGTCGGCAACCTTGCGCAGCTCCTTTGCCTTGGCGTCAGTGGTCTCAATTTTTTCATGTTCCAGGAGGGAAGTGACCATGTTCCTCAAAAGTGCCTTGCGGTGACTTTCGGTTCTTTTGAGCTTCCTTCCTGCCTTTGCGTGCATCATTGCGGTTGGACCTCTTTCTGATGGCTATTTCTTTTTGGTCTTCTTTTTCTCTTCCTCGCGCTCCTTGTCCTGAAGCGGAGGAAACTGCTCCAGCTTCATTCCGAGGGAGAGACCCATATCAGTCAGGATTTCCTTTATTTCATTGAGCGACTTCCTGCCGAAGTTCTTGGTCTTGAGCATTTCCGCTTCCGTCTTCTGCACCAGCTCCCAGATATACTTGATGCTGGCGTTCTTCAGGCAGTTGGAGGAGCGCACCGAAAGCTCCAGCTCCTCAATGCTCCGGTAAAGGTTTTCGTTAAAGCGGGGCTTCTCCTCAACCTGCTCCGGCCCCATGACGATGGGCTCTTCTTCAAAATTGATGAATATGGTGAGCTGGTCCTGGAGTATGCGCGCCGCGTAAGCGACGGCATCATCCGGCCTGACGCTCCCGTCCGTCCACACTTCCATGGTAAGGCTGTCATAATCGGTCACCTGGCCGACGCGGGCGTGGGTCACCGTGTAATTTACCCTCCTGATGGGAGAAAAAATTGCATCAATGGGAATGGTACCCACCGGCTGCAGATCATCCTTGTTTCTCTCCGCGGGTATGTATCCCTTGCCGTGCCTGACCACCATTTCCATGTCCAGCTCGGAGTCCTTGGTCAGGGTGGCAATGTGATGATCCGGATTTAAAATGGCCACGTTGTTGCTGGCGATGATATCGCCCGCCTTCAGGGGCCCGCTTTCCCTGGACTTTATCCTGATGGTCTCGGAGGCCTCGGAAAAGAGCTTGAGCCGCACCTCTTTCAAATTCAGAATGATGTCCGTGACATCCTCCCTGACGCCGGGGACGGTGGAAAACTCATGCAAGACCCCCTTGATGCGCACCGAGGTAATGGCAGCCCCCTGGATGGAAGAAAGCAGAATCCTGCGCAGGGTGTTGCCGATGGTGGCCCCGAACCCGCGCTCGAGCGGTTCCGCGACAAACTTGCCGTAGAATTCGTTCAGCGTTTCTTCCTGCGATACCAGCCGTTTGGGCTTTATTAAGCTCTGCCAATTCCTATGCATTTTGCAAGCCTCTTGCTATCAGGTTATATTCGTTACAGCTGTCTGCTTAAGAGCTCAACAATCAGCTGCTCTTGAATGGGGATGGTAATCTCTTCTCTGGCGGGAAGTTCCGAGAGCCTGCCCTTAAGCTGCTGCTTGTCCAGCTCAAGCCAGCGCGGTACGCCGCGCCGCTCAACGGCCTCGAGCGACTCCACAATGCGGGCCATGCTTTTGCTCTTGTCCTTCGGCTCAATGGTATCGGAAGGATTGAGGATGTAGGAGGGGATGTCCACCACTTTGCCGTTCACCCGGAAATGCCGGTGGCGTATGAGCTGCCTCGCCTCGTTGCGCGAGGTGACAAAGCCCAGCCGGTAGACCACGTTATCCAGCCTTCGCTCCAGCAGCATGAGAAAGTTCTCCCCGGTAGCTCCGCGCTGCCGCGACGCCTTTTCAAAATAGCGCCGGCACTGCTTTTCCAGAACCCCGTAGATGCGCTTGACCCGCTGCTTTTCGCGCAGCTGGTTGCCGTAGTCGGAAAATTTGCTGCGCGCGCGGCCGTGCTGACCGGGGGCGTAATTCCTCCGGTCGATGGCACACCTGTCTGTGTAGCACCGGTCTCCCTTGAGAAAGAGCTTCATGCCCTCTCTGCGACATAATCTGCACACTGCACCTCGGTACCTTGCCACTGCTTCCTCCCCGCTAGACCCTTCTCCGCTTGGGCTGCCTGCACCCGTTGTGGGGAATGGGTGTAACGTCACGTATCGTTCGTATGTTGAGTCCCACCGCCTGGAGCGACCGCAGAGCCGCCTCGCGCCCCGCCCCCGGCCCCTTGACATAGACATCGATATTCTTGAGGCCGTGCACCATGGCCTTGCGGGCCGCGTCCTCGGCCGACTGCTGCGCCGCGTAGGGGGTGCTCTTCCGGGATCCCTTGAATCCCTTGATGCCGGCGCTCGACCAGGATATGACATTGCCGTTCACGTCGGTTATGGTGATGATGGTGTTGTTAAACGTGGACTGGATGTGGGCGATGCCGTCCTGGATGTTCTTTTTCTCGCGTTTCTTTTTGAAAACCTTTTTCTTGCCCTCTGCCATCATGCGCTCCCGTGGTTACTGTCAGGTTGTTGCCTTGGCGCTCTTTTTTCCGACCAGCTTGCGCCGGGGCCCCTTTCTCGTCCGGGCATTGGTGTGCGACCGCTGCCCCCGGACCGGCAGGGCCTTCCGGTGGCGGAGCCCCCGGTAGGTGCCGAGATCGATCAGCCGCTTGATGTTGATGGAAACGTCCCGCCTCAGGTCGCCCTCAACCTTGTAGCTGTTATCGATCACCTCGCGGATACGCGCCACCTCCTGGTCATCGAGCTTGTCCGAGATACGCTGGGGATCAATCTCCAGCTGCCGCAGAATCTTCCGCGAGCTCGAGCGCCCGATGCCGTGGATATAGGTCAGCGCGATTTCAATGTTCTTGTTTTTAGGAAGATCAACTCCTGCAATGCGTGCCACCTGGTTAACTCCTCTTTTCGGATTCTTACACTGTCTTTTGTGACAATACGTTTGTCAGAATATACACAAATGATATGCAATGTGTGAATCTGCGATGTGCGTTGAAATTATTCACCCTGTCCACATCCCTGGTATTTCATGCTTCGAATTTATTATGTGCGCACATTTCACTTCCTGAGCCCTCCATCCCTGTTTCTGCTTGTGCTTGGCCCGCTCGCAGATAACCCTGACCACCCCCCGGCGTTTGATAATCTTGCATTTGCTGCATATTTTTTTTACTGACGATCGTACCTTCACTGTTTCACCCTGTCGAAAAGAATGGCGCGTCCGCGCTGGTTAGAACTGCTTTTTGCGGTGTATGATCCGTCCCCGGTTGAGGTCATAGGGCGAAAACTGAAGCGTCACCCTGTCACCGGGGAGAATTTTGATGAAGTGCATCCGCATCTTGCCCGATATGTGGGCAAGCACCTTGTGCCCGTTGTCCAGCTCCACCCTGAACATGGCGTTGGGCAGGGCCTCTAAAATGGTGCCTTCAACTTCAATCGGATCTTCTTTAGCCATGGCTTACCGCGGCACGCATGCCGTGAACGGAGGACGCCCGCCGTCTAGGAGCTCAGCGCGCGCAGGATCTTTCCCTTAATGTCGTCAATGCTTCCCACGCCGGGGATGGCATGCAGAATCCCCTTTTTCTGATAAAAGCTGATCAGGGGCTCGGTTTGCGACCCGTACACGATGAGCCGCTTCCTGATGGTCTCTTCCTTGTCATCATCCCGCTGATAGAGCTCGCCGCCGCATGAGTCACAACGCCCGTCTTGGCGCGGCGGATTAAACATCAGGTGATAGCTCCCGCCGCACTGCCGGCAGATCCTCCGGCCGGTAAGTCGGCGGATAAGCTCCGCGTCGTCGACCTCAATGGAGAGCACGTGCTCGATCTGCAGATTCATTCCCGCCAGGGTTTTTTCCAGCGCCTCCGCCTGGGCGAGCGTCCGGGGAAATCCGTCCAGGATGAAGCCGCCCTTGCAGTCCGCCTTTTTAAGACGTCCCTCGATGATCCTGATCACCAGCCCGTCGGGAACCAGCGCCCCCTTGTCCATGTAAGTCTTGGCCTCCAGGCCCAGAGGCGTTTTCTGGGAGAGCTCCTCCCGCAAAATATCGCCGGTGGATACCTGGGGAATGCCGTAGGTTTCAATAAGCATCTTGGCCTGGGTTCCCTTACCGCACCCGGGCGGGCCCAGCAGAATCATTCTCATGTCAATCTCCTTGTTCCTGAGCGCCTTTCCTCCGCGGTCCGGCGCGCTTTTACCGGCGTCCCTTGAGCTGCCCTTTTTTCATAAACCCTTCATAGTGGCGGGACAGCATGTGCGATTCCATCTGGGATATGGTGTCCATGGCCACGCCCACCACGATGAGCAGGGCCGTGCCCCCGAAGTAAAAGGGTATGTTGAACTTGTATATAAGGAGTGAAGGCAACACGCACACCGCGGCTATGTAGATGGCGCCCCCCAGGGTAATCCTGGTCAGCACCCGGTCAATGTAATCGGAGGTTTTCTTGCCCGGCCTGATCCCGGGGATGTAGCCGCCGTACTTCTTCATGTTGTCCGCAACGTCAACCGGGTTGAAGATGACCGCGGTGTAAAAATAGCAGAAAAAGATGATAAAGACGGTGTAAAGTAGGTTGTACAGAATCGTTGCCGGACCCATGCTGTTCAGGATGGACCTCAGCCAGGCGTTTGATTCCAGCATCTGCGGCGGCAGGAACTGGGCGATGGTCAGCGGAAACATCAGGATTGATGAGGCGAAAATGGGGGGTATGACCCCGGACATGTTGATCTTGAGCGGGAGGTGCGTGCTCTGCCCCCCGTACATTTTCCGGCCCACCACCCGCTTGGCATACTGCACCGGAATGCGCCGCTGTCCCTGCTCGGTGAAAACGATCACCGCCACCACCACGATCATCATGACAAAGACAAAGATAATGAACAGCGGGCTCATTTCACCGGTGCTATAGAGACGCAGGGTGTTGCCGAAGGCCTTGGGGATTCCCGCCACAATGCCGGCAAAAATGATCAGCGAAATTCCGTTGCCCAGTCCGCGCTCGGTGATCTGCTCGCCGAGCCACATGATGAATGCGGTCCCCGCGGTGAGCGTCAGAATGGTCATGAACCTGAAGGAAAAACCGGGGTTGAGCACCATCCCTTCTCCGCCCGGGCCGGTCATCCGCTCCAGCGATATGGCTATGCCGAACCCCTGGATGATGCTCAGGATAACCGTGCCGTAGCGGGTGTACTGGGTGATTTTTTTCCTGCCCGCCTCGCCCTCCTTGGACAGCTTTTCCAGGTAGGGAATGACCACCGTCAGCAGCTGAAAAATAATCGAGGCGCTGATGTAGGGCATGATGCCCAGGGAAAAGACCGACATTTGCCCGAGGGCGCCTCCCGAAAACAGATCCACCAGGCCGAAGAGCGTCCCTTTCTGCTGCTCAAAAAAAGCGGCCAGCGCCTGGGTGTCAATGCCCGGGGTGGGCACGTGAACGCCGATGCGGTACACCGCCAGCAACAGGAAGGAGACAATGACCCGCTTTCTCAACTCGGGAATTTTAGGAATGCTCTGGAAGCCGCCGATCATATGCGCACCGTCTCCACTTTCCCCCCGGCCGCCTCAATCTTCTGCTGCGCGCTTTTGCTGCACGCGTGCACCTGAACGGTAAGGGGGTGCTGTATTTCGCCTTCTCCCAGCAGCTTGACGCCTGCCTGAAGCTGCTTCACCAGGCCCGATTCCAGAAGGGCCTTGATGTCCACCACGCTGCCCTTTTCAAAGCGCTGCAGGTCACGTATGTTCACAACCGCGTAGCGCTGCTTGAAGATGTTGGTGAAGCCCCGCTTGGGCAGCCTCCGCGCCAGGGGCATCTGGCCGCCCTCAAAGCCGGGCGGCAACCCGCTTCCGCCGGCCCTGGCGTTGGCCCCCTTGCTGCCCCGGCATGATGTCTTGCCGTGCCCCGAGCCCGAGCCCCTTCCCACGCGCTTCCTGTTTTTGGTAGCCCCCTTGGGAGGCCTTAATTCATTAATCTTCATGGCCGTAGCTGCAGATCCTTATGGAGTTCCGTCGTTATGGTGTCAGATCAATCCTGCTCAACCACGCTCACCAGGTGGGACACCTGATTGACCATCCCCCTCACCTGGGGCGTCCCCTTCAGCAGAACCGTCTTATGAAGCCTGGTCAGGCCCAGGCGCTTCAGGGTTTCCCGATGATTCGGGGGTCGCCCGATGCCGCTTTTGATCAGGGTTATTGCCACTGTTTTGATCGCATCATTCATCTGTCGTTTCCCTGTAAATAGCGCCCTGCTCACTGCTCGTTGGCGGTGGGGTGTTTCTTCCTGAATTCGTCAGGGTTCTTAAGCTGCTGCAAGGCATCGAAGGCTGCCTTGACGGCATTATGCGGGTTGTGTGATCCCAGACACTTGGTCAGGATGTTTTTAATCCCCGCCGATTCGATCACTATCTTGATGGCTCCGCCGGCGATAACACCGGTTCCTTCAGCGGCAGGCTTTAAAAATATGGTGCTGGCGCCATAGCGGCCGGTGATCTCGTGGGGAATGGTTCCGTTGACCACGGACACGTGAATGAGGTTTTTCTTGGCCTGCTCCACGCCCTTGCGTATGGCTTCAGGGACCTCGTTGGCCTTTCCCAGGCCATAGCCCACCCAGCCGTTGCGGTCTCCCGCCACCACCACGGCGCTGAAGCTGAACCGCCGGCCGCCCTTGACCACCTTCGCCACCCGGTTGATATTGACCACCCGATCCTCTAAATTCAGTTCATTCACATTTACCTCTGCCAAGCACTCACCTCCGGTTTTTGAAGCTGTTTATAGGTTACCCTCTGGATGTGTGATCTGAGATCTGTGATGTGCGATAAAAAACTTCTCAAATCGCATATCCCACATCACACATCGCAACATTCGCGGCTAAAGCCGCTCCTACCGGTTTGATTCTGACTTCTGGCTCCTGAATTCTGAATTTATTCCACATCGCAGATCCCATCCCACATCTCATATTTCTCAGAACTTGAGTCCTCCCTCGCGCGCCGAATCCGCCAGGGCCTTAACCCTGCCGTGATATAAAAATCCGTTGCGGTCAAAGACCACCCTGGTGATCTGCTGCGCCAGGCATTGCCGGGCCACCAGCAGCCCCACCTGCTTTGCCGCTTCCCGGTTGCCGGTACCCTTGAGCTTTCCCTTCAGCTCGGGGCTCCGGGTGGATGCGGCCACCCGCGTCCGGCCGGACACGTCATCTATGATCTGGGCATACATGTGCTTGTTGCTTCGAAAAACATTGAGCCGGGGACATGCCGGATTGCCGTTCACTTTTTTCCGGACACGGTTCTTGCGTCTTTGCCAGGCAATCTTTTTTTCCGCCAGGGACGACATGGGGTTCTCCACAATAACAGTTTGTACAATTACTTGATTCCCTTCTTGCCTATCTTCTTCTTGATCACTTCATCGGCATACTTGATGCCCTTGGCCTTGTACGGGTCGGGGGGCTTAAATTTCCGGATGATTGCCGCGGTTTCCCCCACCAGCTGCCGGTCGATCCCTTCCAGCACGATCCGGGTTTGCTTTTCAACGGTTGCCTTGATGCCCGCGGGCACTTCAAAGACCACCGGGTGGGAATATCCCAGGACGAGCTGCAGCGAGGAGCCCTTCATCTCCGCGCGATATCCGACTCCCGCCAGCTCCAGTGCCACCTCAAACCCCTTGCTCACGCCGGTGACCATGTTGTTGATCAGGCTTCTGGTCAGCCCCTCCAGCGCGCTGGCGTTTCTGCCCTGGGTCTCTATGGACAGAACGATCTTATCCTTGGTTGCGGACACGCCGATTCCCGGGGCGATGGTGTGGGAAAGGGAGCCTTTGGGGCCGGTTACTTTCACCGCTGAGCCGGCTATCTCAATTTTCACCCCGCTGGGTATGGGTACGGGAAGACGCCCGATCCGGGACATACGTTTCTCCTTGCAAAAAAGAACAAAGCTGCTTACCGCCTGCTGATCACCAGACGTAACAAAGAATTTCCCCCCCCACGTTGAGGTCCCGGGCTTCCCGCTCGGTCACCACCCCTTTTGAGGTGGAGAGGATCACCAGCCCCAGTCCGCTCATCACGGAAGGAATGCGCTCTTTTCCCGCATAGATCCTGAGGCTGGGCTTGCTCACTCTTTTGAGGCCTTCGATGACAGGACGGCTGCGCTCATCGTAGCGAAGGGAGATCCGCAGGATTTTCCTGTTGGCCTCATTGGTCACCACTTTAAAATCCTTGATATATCCCTCCTGCTTCAGCAGCTTTGCCACGCTGGCCTTGAGGCGGGAGGTGGGCATCTCAACCGTATCAAATTTGGCCTTGTGCGCGTTCCTGATTCTCGTCAACATGTCCGCCAGGGGATCAGTCAGCATAGTTCCAACTCCTTACAGGTACTCTTTTACCAACTTGATTTAATCACGCCGGGTATCTCACCCTGCAGGGCGAGTTTTCTGAAACATATTCTGCACATGTCAAATTTGCGGTAGTAGGCCCGGGGCCTTCCGCAGAGAGGACACCGGTTATAGTCCCGTACCGCGAACTTTTTGGGCCCTTTCGTTTTCAAGATCAGCGATTTTTTTGCCACGCGCGTACCTCACTCTCCATTGCACTATACACCACTGTTAGGTTCTTTATCAGGTTGTTGAAAAAAGTTTTTCCCAGGCTGTTCAAAAACATCCAGATGCACGGCACGCGAAATCCTGAAGAATGAGACGTACGTTGCGGTACGCCGGCTTGGCCGCCTTGCCCTGCCAGCTCGGCCAGGAGCTCAGCCAGGCAATGACCAAGGATGAGCGTAACGCAGCAGATGGGTGTTTTTCAACAGCCTGCTAGTCCTTGAAAGGCATACCCAGCAGTCTGAGCAGGGCCTTTCCCTCCTCATCGGTCTTGGCGGTGGTTACGATGATTATGTTGAGGCCCTTGATCTTGTCGATCTTGTCATAGTCGATTTCAGGAAAGATGATCTGCTCCCTGATGCCCAGCGAGTAGTTTCCCCTTCCGTCGAACGACTTGCCGGAAACGCCCTTGAAATCCCGCACCCGGGGAAGGGAGATGTTCACCAGCCGGTCAAAAAATTCGTACATCCGCTCCTTGCGCAGGGTGACCATGCAGCCGATGGACATGCCCTTGCGGAGCTTGAAATTGGCGATGGAGCGCCTGGCCTTGGTGGCCACCGGTTTCTGACCGGTAATGGCCTTGATCTCCTCCATGGCCGAGTCCAGCACCTTGATGTTCTGAATGGCCTCTCCCAGCCCCATGTTAATAAGCAGCTTCTCCAGCCGTGGAACCTGCATGGGATTGGTGTAGCCGAACTCCTTCATCAGTTTGGCCGTGATTTCACTGTTGTACCGTTCTTTTAGCCTTGACATAGCCATGTTCCTTACAACCGCTCCCGATGATTAAAGATCGATGACCTCTCCGCACTTTTTGCAGCAGCGGACCTTCGCCCCGTCCTCCAGGGTCTTGCTGCCCACTTTCACCGCGGTGTTGCATTTGGTGCAGATGATCATCACGTTTGAAATGTGGATGGGGGACTCCTTCTCGATGATCCCTCCCTGGCGGTGCTGGCTGCTCGGGCGGGTGTGCCGCTTTACCAGATTTACCTTTTCAACCAGCAGGCTGTTTTTCTTGGCGATGACCCTGAGCACCCTGCCCGTCTTGCCCTTCTCCTTGCCGGCAACAACCTTTACCTGATCTTCTTTTTTGATGCGCGTGTGCGTTGACATGCTTCAGTCCTTTACGGAAAAAGCGCTAGAGCACTTCGGGAGCGAGAGAAATGATCTTCATGAATTTTTTCGCCCGCAGCTCCCGCGCCACCGGGCCGAAAATCCTCGTGCCGATGGGTTCATTCTGGGGGTTGATCAGGACCGCTGAGTTGTTCCCGAAGCGGATATAGCTTCCGTCAGGCCGCCTGACCTCTTTGGTTGTCCTCACCACCACCGCCTTCATCACCTCGCCCTTTTTCACCTTGGCATTGGGGAGGGCCTCGCGTATGGATACCACGATGATGTCGCCCACCGTGGCGTACCGTCTGCCCGTTCCGCCCAAGACTTTAATGCAGAAGAGCTTTCTGGCACCGGAATTGTCAGCCGCTTCTAATACTGTCTGTTCCTGGATCATAGTAGGGGCCAAAAAGGGGTTATGTTTTTTCCTGCAGTATCTCTTTCACCTTCCATCGCTTCAGTCTGCTGAGCGGACGGGACTCCTCAATCAGGACCTTGTCGCCCACCTTGCACTCGTTTTTTCCGTCATGGGCCATATGGGTTTCCCGCTTCCTGATCTTCTTCTGATACAGGGGGACTTCCACCAGCCGAATGCTTTCTACCACTACCGTCTTGTCCATCTTGTCGCTTGTCACCGTGCCGACGATGGACCTTTTCATTCGTTTCTCAGCCATCTCCCGCTTCCTGTGGTGCGCAGCGCGCAGGGCGTGCCTGCAGCGGCTACTTCTGTTTTTCCCGCATAATGGTCTTGATCCGCGCCAGTTCCTTCTTCATGTGGCGGATGCGCATCTTGTTCTCCAGCTGGCCGGTGGCCAGCTGAAACTTGAGATTGAACAACTCCTCGGTGCTGTCGCGCTCCCGCTGCCTGAGCTCATCAAGGGTGAGTTCCCGTATCTCGCTAACCTTCATAGGCGTGGCTCCTGGCGAGGAATCGCGTGTGGATGGGAAGCTTGTGGGATGCCAGCCTGAAGGCCTCCCGGGCCACCTCTTCAGGAATCCCTTCGAGCTCGTAGAGCACCCTGCCGGGCTTTATCACCGCCACCCACTCCGCGGGGTCCCCCTTGCCCTTTCCCATTCTGGTTTCCGTCGGTTTGCTGGTTATGGGCTTGTCGGGGAAGATCCTGATCCAGATTTTCCCCACCCGCTTCATATGGCGGGTGATCACAATGCGCGCGGCCTCGATCTGCTTGGAGGTGAGCCAGCCGCACTCCTCCGCCTGGATGCCGTAATCGCCGAAGGAGAGGTGACATCCCTTGGCGGCAACGCCCTTCATCCTTCCCCGCTGCTGCTTTCTGTGCTTTATCTTTTTCGGTGCTAACATGAGAAGAACCTCAGCCTGCCGGCGGTTTAGGAGCCGGGCTCTTTATTAATCCAGACCTTTATGCCGATCAGCCCGTAGGTGGTCAGTGCCTCGGCAAAGCCGTAATCGATGTTGGCGCGAAGGGTGTGGAGCGGCACCCTGCCTTCGCGGTACCACTCCTGCCGGGCTATTTCAGCGCCGGCCAGCCTGCCGGAGCAGGATATCTTTATGCCGATCGCCCCCAGCTTGAGGGCGGTGGAGACGCTCTTTTTAATTGCCCGCCTGAAGGCAACCCGCCTGATCAGCTGCTGTGCAACCGTCTCCGCCACCAGCTGCGCGTCAATATCCGGCCGCTTCACCTCGTGGATATTGATAAGCACCTCCTTGTCGGTCAGGGTCTGCAATTCCTTCTTGAGCTGGTCGATTTCCGCGCCCTTCCTGCCGATAACCATCCCGGGCCGGGAGGTGAAGATGTTGACCCTCACCTTGTTGGTGGCCCGCTCGATCTCGATCCGGGAGATGCCCGCCGGATAGAGCTTCTTTTTGAGATACTTTCTCAGCTGCAGGTCTTCCCCCAGCAGTTTCCCGAATTCATGCTCGGCGTACCACTTGGAGACCCAGGCCTTGGAAAGGGCCAAACGGAAACCGGTTGGATGAACCTTCTGTCCCACTCAAAACCTCCCTGCCCCGACTGCCCGGGGCGTCTGAGTTGCTATTCCTCAACGGCGACGGTAATATGACTCATCCTGTGCAGGATTCTCGCCCCGCGCCCCATGGCCCTGGCGTGAAAGCGTTTCATGGTCGGCCCCTGGTCAATGAGAATGCGCTTGACCACCAGCGCGTCCACATCCACCCCTTTCTTCTGCCCCGCGTTGGCGACCGCCGATTTCAATACCTTGGCAATGAGCGGGGCCGCACGCTTATGGGTGAAGGTCAGAATGTTCAAAGCCTCCGCAACGGGCTTGCCCTGTATCAGGTGCGCCACCAGCCGCACCTTGCGGGGGGATATCCGGATGTACTTTCCAACGGCAACGGTTTCCATACGCGGTCACTTATCCTGATTGCTTTGGTTCAGCAGGTGCGGCGGCAGGCGCTCCACCCGTCTTGGCCTTTTTCCTGTCGCCTGAATGGCTGTGAAAGGTTCTGGTCGGCGAAAACTCGCCCAGCTTGTGGCCGACCATGTCTTCGGTTACAAACACGGGTATAAATTTTTTTCCATTGTGCACCGCGAAGGTGATGCCGATCATTTCCGGCAAAACGGTTGACCGGCGTGACCAGGTCTTTATCACCTTCTGGCTCCTGGTCTCGTTGGCGACCGCCACCTTTTTCCAGAGGCTGGCTTCAATGTAGGGACCTTTTTTTATGGATCGAGGCATTGCTTTCCCTTCGCAAAATGCAGGTTAGGCTTTAAGATTACCGCTTCTTCCCGGCCTTTTTAATAATGTACTTGCTGCTGGGCTTGTTCTTGTCGCGGGTTTTATAGCCGCGGGTGGGCACGCCCCAGGGCGTCACCGGGTGCCGGCCGCCGGATGATTTCCCCTCCCCGCCTCCGAGCGGATGGTCAACCGGGTTCATCACCACCCCCCGCACGTGCGGCCTTCTGCCCAGCCAGCGGGTTTTCCCCGCCTTTCCCAGCGACCGGTTTTCATGGTCGATGTTGGCCACCTGGCCGATGGTGGCGTAGCAGTCGATGAGCACCATGCGCACTTCGTTGGAGGGAAACTTGATCTGGGCGTAGCTTCCTTCCTTGGCCATGAGCTGCCCGAAGGTTCCCGCGCTGCGTATCATCTGTGCCCCTTTTTTGGGCTTGATCTCAACGTTGTGGATCAGCGTTCCCAGGGGTATGTTGCGCAGGGGAAGCGAGTTGCCGGGCTTGATGTCGGCCGTGTCGCCGGACATGACCGTGTCGCCCACCTTGAGATCAACCGGCGCCAGAATATAGCGCTTTTCCCCGTCCGCATAGTTCAAAAGGGCGATGCGGGCGGAGCGGTTGGGGTCATACTCAATGCCGGCCACCGTGGCCGGAACGGTGTATTTGTCCCGCCTGAAATCGATGAGCCTAAAATGCCGCTTGTGTCCGCCCCCCCGGTGCCTGCAGGTAATGCGGCCGTTGGAATTTCTCCCCCCGGTTTTGGAGAGCGGCCGGAGCAGGCTTTTTTCAGGTTTGGAGCGGGTCAGCTCCTCGAAGGTTGAGCCCACCT
Source organism: uncultured delta proteobacterium (assembly GCA_963793865.1). Classification (GTDB taxonomy): domain Bacteria; phylum Desulfobacterota; class WTBG01; order WTBG01; family WTBG01; genus CAZWCD01. Next base: position 114,658 of record CAWCBP010000014.1, on the reverse strand, counting down.
GAAACCGTCTGCCCGGTGATGTCGGTTTGTAAATTTTGCTGCCCATAGCACACCCGTCAAGGTCCGTCAGCCGAACGCGCGGCCGCCGGCCTTCCTCTTATACCCCCTCAAAGAAATCTATGCGTTCACCCTCTTTCAGGGTAACCACTGCCTTTTTCCAGTCCGACTTTTTCCCCAGGGATTTTCCCACCCGTTTCTTCTTTCCCAACACCATGAAGGTCCGCACCTTGAGCACGTGGACATTAAAGTGCTTCATCACCGCTTTTTTAATCTCTATCTTGTTTGCCCGCTTATCAACCTCAAAGGCAATCTGATTAAGCGATTCCTTCATCTGGTTGCTTTTCTCGGTTATGAGCGGCTTGCGTAAAATGAGATAGGTGTCTTTCATGCGGACAGTGCCCTCGTTATTTTTTCCAGGCAGGCCTGGGTGATGACCAGCGTATCGTATTTGAGGATGTCATGTACGTTGAGGCCTTCCGGCTTGAGCACCTTGATAAAGGGCAGGTTGCGCGCGGAGAGCTCCAGATTGCTGTTGGCCTCATCAATGATAAATGCGTTTTCTATCCCCAGCCGGCGCAGCATGGCCGCCAGGGCCCTGGTCTTGATTTCCGGAAGGTCGAAGCCGTCTATGACCATCAGCTTTTCCTCCAGCACCTTGCTGGAGAGCGCCGAGCGCAGCGCCGCCTTCTTCACCTTTTTGTTCACCTGCAGGGAATAGTCCCTGGGAAAGGGGCCGAAAATAACGCCGCCGCCCCGCCAGACGGGAGACCGCAGCGAGCCGATCCGCGCCCGGCCCGTACCTTTCTGCCGCCAGGGCTTCTTGCCGCTGCCGCTCACCATGGCCCGGGTTTTTACCGAGGCCGTGCCGCTCCTTCTCCCGGCAAGCTGCATTCTTACTACGTCATGGAGGAGATGGGGCTTGACCTCGGCGCCGAACACCCGCCCGTCCAGCTCCACCTGCGCCACCTTCTCTTTCCTGGTATTGTACACGTCAACGGAATAGTTGCTCACGGCTTCACCGCTTTGCCAGTTGGTTGTTTTTGTGAAGGCTTGATGATCAGCATGCTGTTGGTGCATCCCGGAACAGCCCCCTTGATAAAGAGCAGGTTCCGCCCCGGCTGCTGGTCAATGATTTCCAGCCCGTCAACGCTCACGGTGTCGGTGCCCATGTGGCCGGGAAGCCGCTGCCCCTTGAACACGCGCGAGGGATAGGCGCTGGATCCGATCGATCCCGGCGCGCGGTGCGAGGTGGATCCGTGGGTGCCGGGCCCCCCCCTGAACTTCCACCGCTTCACGCCCCCGGCAAACCCCATGCCTCTGCTGACGCCGGTGACCCTGACCTTCTGCCCAACGCTGAATATCTCCACGCTGATGGACTGGCCCAGCTGATAGGACTCCACATCATCAATCCGGAACTCCCTGAGGTAATACATGGTGCCCGCGCCGCTTTTCTTGACGTGGCCCTGCAGGGGCTTGTTCACCCGGCTCCCCTTCTTGGGAAGAAAACCGAGCTGGAGGGCATTGTACCCCTCCTTGCCCTTGCTCTTAATTTGAACCACCGGACAGGGACCGGCCTCCACAATAGTGATGGGAACCATGGAGCCGTCGGCGGTGTACACATGACCCATACCCAATTTTCGACCAATTAATCCAAGAGACACGGTGATTCTTCTCCCTCGCGATAGACAGTGAAGGTTTGTGCTACAGCTTGATTTCCACATCCACCCCCGCAGAAAGGTCCAGGCGCATGAGCGCATCGACGGTCTGCTGCGTGGGCTCGAGTATGTCCAGCAGCCGCTTGTGGGTCCTCATTTCAAACTGCTCCCGGGATTTCTTGTCCACGTGCGGCGAGCGCAGCACGCAGAACTTGTTGATGACCGTTGGTAAGGGAATGGGGCCGACCACCTTCGCGCCCGTCCGCTTCGCCGTTTCCACGATCTCCACCGCCGACTGATCCAGCAGCTTGTGATCATATGCCTTTAACCGAATCCGAATCTTCTGCTCAGCCATTTCCTTACCTCATGGACCCGCGGCCCTCCGCAGGACCGCCATTGCACTTATTCGATGACGTCGGACACCACGCCCGCGCCCACCGTCCTGCCGCCCTCGCGGATGGCAAAACGCAGCTCCTTCTCCAGCGCGATGGGCATGATCAGCTCCACCGACATCTCCACGTTGTCTCCCGGCATCACCATCTCCACCCCCGCCGGCAGCGTCGCATTCCCCGTCACGTCCGTCGTCCGAAAATAAAACTGCGGCCGGTACCCGTTGAAAAACGGCGTGTGCCGACCCCCTTCCTCCTTGGTCAATATGTATACCTGCGCCTTGAACTTCGTGTGCGGCGTGATGCTCCCCGGCTTGGCCAGCACCTGCCCCCGCTCCACTTCCTCACGCTTCGTACCCCGCAGCAGCACCCCGATGTTGTCCCCCGCCTCCCCTTCATCCAGAATCTTGCGGAACATCTCCACCCCCGTGCACACCGTCTTCTGCGTCGGCCGGATGCCCACGACCTCCACCTCGTCCCCGATCTTCACCTTCCCCCGCTCAACCCGTCCCGTCACCACCGTCCCCCGCCCCGATATGGTGAATACGTCCTCCACCGGAAGCAAAAACGGCTTGTCCACTTCACGCACCGGCTGCGGTATGTAGTTGTCCACCGCCTCCATCAAATTCCACAAACACTTGTACTCCGGCGCGTTCGGGTCCTTCGACGACGACTCCAGCGCCTTCAGCGCGCTCCCGGTCACAATCGGTATCTCGTCCCCCGGAAAATCATACTTGCTCAACAGCTCCCGAACCTCCAGCTCCACCAGGTCCAGCAGCTCCTTGTCGTCCACCATGTCCGCCTTGTTCAAAAATACCACGATCGACGGCACCCGCACCTGCCGCGCCAGCAAAATGTGCTCCCGCGTCTGCGGCATCGGCCCGTCCGCCGCGCTTACCACCAGTATCGTCCCGTCCATCTGCGCCGCACCCGTGATCATGTTCTTGATGTAGTCCGCGTGCCCCGGACAGTCTATGTGCGCGTAGTGCCGCTTGTCCGTCTGGTACTCCACGTGCGCTATCGCTATCGTCAATCCCCGCTCCTTCTCCTCCGGCGCCTTGTCGATCATGTCGTATGCCATGAAATCCGCCTGACCCTTCAATGCCAGCATCTTGGTGATCGCCGCCGTCAGCGTCGTCTTCCCGTGATCTACGTGCCCGATCGTCCCTACATTAATGTGGGGCTTCGTCCTCTCAAATTTCTTCTTCGACATGGCTCCTGCCTCCTCTTTTAGGGTGAACCGATCAACTGCGCGCGCTGCAGGTCTCCGCGATAACGGCCGCGGAAATCGAGCCCGGGGCCTCCTGATACCTGAGGAACGAAAGGGTATGCAGCCCCCGCCCCTGGGTGATGGACCGCAGCACGGTGGAATATCCGAACATCTCCGCCAGAGGAACCTCCGCCTTGATTTCAGCCGTCTCCTGCCGCACCTCCATGGAGAGAACCTTGCCGCGCCGGGAGGATATGTCTCCGATCAGGTCCCCGAGAAACGTTTCCGGGGCCACTGCCTCGAGAGACATGATGGGCTCGAGCAGCACCGGGCCGCCTTCCTCGAGCACGCCCCGCTTGAAGGCCATGGATGCTGCGATGGTAAAGGCCATCTCCGAGGAATCCACCGGGTGATACGAACCGTCAAAAAGGGTGATGTTCATGTCCATGACCGGGTAGCCGTTCCAGATGCCGTTTTCCGCAGCCTCGAGCACCCCTTTCTTGATGGCGGCAATATACTCCCGGGGGATGATGCCCCCGGTAATGGCATTGACAAAGCTCACCCCTGAGCCGCGCGTAAGCGGCTCAAGCTCGAGCCAGACGTGGCCGTACTGTCCCCTGCCGCCGCTCTGCCGGATGAATTTGCCTTCCACCCTGCACTTTCTGGTAATGCCCGCCTTGTAGGCCACCTGCGGCTTGCCCACCGAGGCATTGACTAAAAACTCCCGCAGCAGCCGGTCCACCACTATTTCCAGGTGCAGTTCCCCCATGCCGGAGATGATGGTCTGGCCGGTTTCCTCGTCAAGGTTGATCACCAGCGAGGGATCCTCAAGCGCCAGCTTCCGAAGCGAGCTGATGAGCTTTTCCTGGTCGGCGCGGGACTTGGGCTCAATGGCCAGCGAAATGACCGACTGGGGAATCTCCACCGGCTCAAGCATAATCGGCCTCTCCTCGTCACAGAGGGTATCACCGGTGGTGGTGTATTTGAGCAGCGCCGCGGCAATATCGCCGGCGGCGATCTCGTCTATTTCCTCTCTTCTGTTGGCGTGCATCTTGAGGATGCGCTGCACCCGCTCCCGCTTCATCTTCCGGGGATTGAAAACCGTATCCCCCTTCCTGATGCTCCCGGAATAAACCCGGAGAAAGGTGAGCTGGCCCACGTAGGGGTCGTTCATGGTTTTAAATGCCAGGGCGGAAAACGGCTCGCCCGCCTTCGCCGCCCGCTCTTCCTCCACTTCCTTGAGGTTGAAGCCGCGCACCGGCGGCAGATCAAGGGGGGAGGGGAGGTAGTCAACCACCCCGTCGAGCAGCTGCTGTATGCCCTTGTTCTTAAAGGCCGAGCCGCACACCACCGGAACGATTTTAAGCTTCAGCGTCGCCTCGCGGAGCGCCGCCCTGATCTCCTGCGGCGTGACCGGCTCTTCGGCAACGTACTTCTGCATCAGCGCCTCTGAATAATCCGCCGCCGCCTCGAGAATCCTTTCCCGGTGGAGCTTCGCGCTTTCCATCATCTCCGCCGGGATCGACTCCCGCCGGAGGTTCATGCCCAGGGTTCCTTCATCGTAGCGGACGGCCTCCATGGAAATAAGATCGATGGCGCCCTTGAAGCGGTCTTCCGCCCCCCAGGGAAGCTGCACCACCAGGGGATTGGCATGCAGCCGGCTTCTCATCATCTCCACCACCCGCAGGAAATCGGCCCCGGTCCGGTCAAGCTTGTTAACGAAGGCTATGCGCGGCACGCCGTACTTGTCCGCCTGTCTCCACACCGCCTCGGACTGGGGCTGCACGCCGCCCACGCCGCAAAACACCACCACCGCGCCGTCGAGCACCCGCAGCGACCGCTCCACCTCCACGGTAAAATCCACATGCCCGGGGGTGTCGATGATGTTGATCCGGTGATTGTTCCAGAAGCAGGTGGTGGCGGCGGAGGTGATGGTGATGCCCCGCTCCTGTTCCTGCTCCATCCAGTCCATCACCGCGGTTCCGTCGTGCACCTCTCCCATGCGGTGCGACACGCCGGTATAGAAAAGAACGCGCTCGGTGGTCGTGGTCTTTCCCGCATCGATATGAGCTATAATGCCGATGTTTCTTACCTTATTCAACTGAGGAGCGGTGACTACTTCCAGCATCGCACGCGTGCTCTGGTTAAGGGTTTCATCCTGTTTGTGCGCCAGCTGCTCGCCAAGGTACCTGACCATGAATGAATCTGCTCTCCCGATCCGCCGGGGGTTTTCTACCAGCGGTAATGGGCAAAGGCCTTGTTGGCTTCCGCCATCTTGTGGGTGTCTTCCTTCTTCTTTACCGCGGCGCCCCGGTTATTTGCCGCATCAATCAGCTCCGCCGCGATGCGCTCTTCCATGGAGTGCTCCTTGCGATCCCGGGAGTAGGAGATGAGCCAGCGCATGGCCAGGCTCATCTTGCGGTCCGGCCGCACCTCCACCGGGACCTGATAGGTCGCGCCCCCGACCCGGCGGGACTTGGTCTCGATGACCGGCTTTATGTTGTCCAGCGCGCTGCGAAACACCTTAAGGGGGTCGGTCTTGGTTTTCTTCTCGATGGAATCAAAGCACCGGTAGACAATGGCTTCAGCCTTGCTCTTTTTCCCTTCCCACATGATCTTGTTGATGAACTTGGCAACAAGCTTGTCCTTGTACTTGGGGTCCGATAATATCTGTCTCTTCGCGGCGACCCTTCTTCTGGGCATCGTCAAACCTCGTTACGCAGATTGCTGGTAGTGATGAACCGGTTGAATGAAATTGCTGCAGGCCCTTGCGGCTGGAACAACGGCACCGGCCCCGGCAGGGGGACGGCGCACCGACTCAGCAACTCACGCCTTTGCTCTCTTGGTCCCGTACTTGGAACGGCTTTTTTTCCTGTCCTGCACCCCCACCGAATCCAGCGTCCCCCTGATGATGTGGTAGCGGACTCCGGGCAGATCCTTGATCCTGCCTCCGCGGACAAGAACCACCGAATGCTCCTGAAGATTGTGCCCTTCACCGGGTATGTAGGTGGTGATCTCCAGCCCGTTGGTCAGGCGCACCCGGGCGACTTTTCTCAAAGCCGAATTGGGCTTCTTCGGGGTCGAGGTATACACCCGCATGCACACGCCGCGCTTCTGGGGAGACGACTGGAGCGCAGGGGCCTTGGTCTTGTACTTGGTTTTGGTGCGTCCTTTTCTGAATAGCTGGTTGGTGGTCGGCACAACGCTTCCTTTGCAGCAAAAGTTTAGGCAAAAAGTTGATTATGTACCAAATAAATGCTTTCTTGTCAACTGTTATATTGCGGTTTTATTGCGGGCCATGCGGCCTAGGCCGGCAACTCCTCCCCCTCCTCTTCTTTGACCGCGATGCCGGTGTTCCGGTACTGCGTCAGGCCGGTACCGGCGGGTATCAATCTGCCCATGGAGGTGTTTTCCTTGAGGCCCCGCAAATAATCTGTTTTCCCTTCAACCGCGGCCTGGGTAAGCACCTTGGTGGTCTCCTGGAAGGAGGCGGCGGAGATAAAGCTTTCCGTGCTCAGCGAGGCCTTGGTAATCCCCAGCAGGAGCGGTTCGCCGATGGCCGGCTGTCCGCCCTTCTTGCTGATGGTTTCGTTGGCCTCTTCGAATATCCGCTTGTCCACATGCTCTCCCACCAGGAAGTGGGAATCGCCCACATCCTTGATTTTAACCCGGCGCAGCATCTGCCGCACCATCACTTCAATGTGCTTGTCGTTGATCTTGACCCCCTGCAGCCGGTAGACCTCCTGCACCTCGTTGACCAGGAACTTGGCCAGCTCCTTTTCCCCCAGCACGCTCAGTATGTCGTGGGGGCTGGTCAGCCCGTCCATGATGGGCTCGCCCGCCTTTATCTTGTCTCCTTCGTGGACGCTGATGTGCTTGCTCTTGGGGACCAGATACTCCATGGTATCGCCCACCTCGGGGGTGACAATGAGATTGCGCTTGCCCTTCACGTCCTTGCCGAAGGAAACCACGCCGTCAATTTCGCTTATCACCGTCGCCTCCTTGGGCTTTCTGGCCTCAAACAGCTCCGCCACGCGGGGAAGGCCTCCGGTGATATCCTTGGTCTTGGTGGTCTCTCGGGGAATCTTGGCGATGACGTCACCGGCCTGTATCACATCCCCCTCCCCCACCACGATGTTGGCCCCCACCGGCATGAAGTAGCGGGCGTAGGTTTCGGAGCCGGGCAGCTTGATGGTCCTGCCGTGGTCGTCCTTGATGGACACCCGCGGCCGCCGGTCCTGATCGCGGAAGCTCATGATCACCTTGCTGGAGAACCCGGTCACCTCGTCCAGCTTCTCCTGCATGGTCTTGCCCTCAACGATGTCCCCGAACTTGATGCTCCCGGACACCTCGGTTAAAATGGGCGTGTAAAAGGGGTCCCACTCCGCGATGCGCGCGCCGGCGGCAAGCGCGTCGCCTTCGTTCACCTTGATGTGGGCGCCGTAGATGATGGTGTAGCGCTCACGCTCGCGCCCGCTGTCGTCGATGACCGCGATCTCTCCGTTGCGGTTCATGGCCACCAGGTCGCCGTCGCGGTCCCGCACCACGCTCAGCTTTATAAACTTGATGCGCCCCGGGTACTTTGCCTCCAGGGTGGTCTGCTCCGCCCGCCTGCTCGCCGTGCCGCCGATGTGGAAGGTCCTCATGGTCAGCTGCGTCCCCGGCTCGCCGATGGACTGCGCGGCGATGATGCCCACCGCCTCCCCGATGTCGGCAATCTTGCCCCGGGCGAGGTCTCTTCCGTAGCAGAGCGCGCACACGCCGCGCTTTGCCTGGCAGGTCAGAACCGACCTGATCTTCACCTGCTCAATCCTGGTCTGCTCTATTTTCTCCACGATTTCTTCGTTGATTTCCTGATTGGCCTTGGCCAGCACCTCCTCGGTGTAGGGATCAAGCACGTCCTCCAGGGAGACCCTGCCCAGGATGCGGTCGCCGATGGGCTCGACGATCTCCCCTCCCTCGATCAGGGGTGACACCTCGATGCCGTCCATGGTGCCGCAGTCATATTCATTGATGATGCAGTCGTGGGCCACGTCCACCAGCCTGCGGGTGAGATACCCGGAGTTGGCGGTCTTGAGGGCGGTGTCGGCCAGCCCCTTGCGCGCCCCGTGGGTGGAGATAAAATACTGCAGCACGTTCAGGCCTTCCCGGAAATTGGCGGTAATGGGGGTCTCGATGATTTCGCCGGACGGCTTGGCCATCAGGCCGCGCATGCCGGCCAGCTGCCTGATCTGCTGGGCGCTTCCTCGCGAACCGGAGTCGGACATCATGTAGATGGGGTTGAAGCTGGCCACCTGCTTCACGTTGCCGTCCCGGTCCTTGATGGACTCGGTCTCCAGCTCCCGCAGCATCTCCCGGGACACGTTTTCGGTCACCTGGGCCCAGATGTCCACCACCTTGTTGTAGCGCTCGCCGTCGGTAATCAGGCCTTCTTTGTAGTGGCTTTCAATTTCCTGAACTTCCCGGTTGGCGGTGTCGATGAGCTCCGATTTCCTGGAGGGTATGACCATGTCGCTGATGCAGATGGAAAGCCCCGACTGGGTGGCGTACTTGTAGCCCAAATCCTTCAGCCGGTCCGCCAGGAGGATGGTCTTTTTGTCCTTGCACAGCCGGTAGCAGTAGCTGATGAGATCGGCCAGTTCCTTCTTGCCCATCACCCGGTTGATGACATCGAAGCCGATCTCCTCGGGCATGATCTCCCGGAGGATGATCCGGCCCACGGTGGTCTCCTTCATCTCGCCGTCCATGCGCACCTTGATTTTGGCGTGCAGATCAGCCATGCCGTTGTCATAGGCGACCCGCACCTCCCCGGGATTGGCAAAAACCTTCCCCTCCCCCTTCATCGACTCCCGCTCCCGGGTGAGGTAGTAGATCCCCAGAACGATATCCTGGGTGGGCACGATAATCGGTTTGCCGTGGGCGGGGGAAAGAATGTTGTTGGTGGACATGAGCAGAACCCGCGCCTCAATCTGGGCCTCAATGGCGATGGGAATGTGCACCGCCATCTGGTCGCCGTCAAAGTCGGCGTTAAAGGCGGAGCACACCAGGGGGTGCAGCTGAATGGCCTTGCCCTCGATGAGGATGGGCTCGAAGGCCTGGATGCCCAGCCGGTGCAGGGTTGGTGCGCGATTGAGCAGCACCGGATATTCCCTCACCACTTCGTCCAGGGCGTCCCACACCTCCGCGGTTTCCTTCTCCACCAGCTTCTTGGCGCTCTTGATGGTGGTGGCGAACCCCTTTTTGATCAGGCGGTTGTAAACAAAGGGCTTGAAGAGTTCGATGGCCATTTTCTTGGGGAGCCCGCACTGGTGGAGCCGCAGCTCCGGCCCGATGACGATCACCGACCGTCCCGAATAGTCAACCCGCTTGCCCAGCAGGTTCTGCCGGAAGCGGCCCTGCTTTCCCTTGAGCATGTCGCTTAAGGATTTCAGCGGCCGCTTGTTGCGGCCGGTCACCGTCTTTCCCCGGCGGCCGTTGTCGAACAGAACGTCGACCGCTTCCTGCAGCATCCGCTTTTCGTTGCGCACGATGATCTCCGGCGCCTCCAGCTCCTGCAGCCGCTTGAGCCGGTTGTTGCGGTTGATCACCCTGCGGTAGAGATCGTTGAGATCGGAGGTGGCGAAGCGCCCGCCGTCAAGCGGCACCAGCGGCCGCAGGTCCGGGGGCAGCACCGGCAGGGTCTCCAGGATCATCCACTCGGGTTTGTTTCCCGAGTTCTTGAAATCCTCAACCACCTTCAGCCGCTTGGACAGCTTCTGGCGCTTGGCCTCCGAAGCGGTCGCCCTCATCTCCTGGCGCAGGGTCTTGGAGAGCGAGTCCAGCTGCATGCCCTTGAGCAGGTCCCGGATGGCCTCCGGGCCGATGCCCGCCTTGAAATTCTTGCCGTACTCCACCAGCGCCTTGAGATAGCGCTCTTCCGCCATCAGCTCACCCTGGGTGAGCGGCGTCTCGCCGGGATCCACCACGATGTACTGCTCGAAGTAGATGACCTTTTCCAGGTCCCGCAAGGTGATGCCGAGCAGGTTGCCGATCCTGCTGGGCAGGCTGCGCAAAAACCAGATGTGGGCCACGGGGCTGGCAAGCTCGATGTGCCCCATGCGCTCACGGCGCACGTAGGAGGGGATCACCTCAACCCCGCATTTTTCGCACACCACCCCCCGGTGCTTCAGCCGCTTGTACTTGCCGCAGTTGCACTCGTAATCCTTGGTCGGACCGAATATCTTGGCGCAGAAGAGCCCGTCCCGCTCCGGCTTGAAGGTGCGGTAATTGATGGTTTCCGGCTTCTTCACCTCGCCATGAGACCAGCTGCGGATATCGTCCGGCGAAGCAATGCTGATGCGGATTGCCTCGAAGTCGAGCGATTTCTTCGGCTTATCAAAAAAACTGTAGCTTACTTCCATGGAGGGTCTCCCTTTTCCCGTTAGCTGCCTTTTTCAAGCCCGACAAACTGCACATTCAGGCAGAGACTCTGCAGCTCCTTGACCAGCACGTTAAACGATTCCGGCAGGCCCGGCTCCAGTTCCGTATCTCCCTTGACGATATTCTCGTAAAGCTTGGTCCGTCCCTGCACGTCGTCGGATTTGACGGTCAGGAACTCCTGCAGGGTGTAGGCCGCGCCGTACGCCTGCAGCGCCCACACTTCCATCTCCCCCAGCCGCTGGCCGCCGAACTGGGCCTTGCCGCCCAGGGGCTGCTGCGTCACCAGCGAATAGGTGCCGATGGAGCGGGCGTGGATCTTGTCGTCCACCAGGTGGTGCAGCTTCATCATGTAAATCATGCCCACGGTGATCTTGTTGTCAAAGCACTCGCCGCTTCTGCCGTCAAAGAGGGTGGTCTGGCCGTTTTCCGGCAGCCCCGCCGCCTTCAGGTAGTCGGTGATCTGATCCTCCGAGGCCCCGTCAAAAACGGGCGAGGCAAAGCGGACGCCCTTGCTCAGCTCCCGCGCCAGCTCAATCACCTCGTCGTCGGTTGCATCGCTGATGATTTTGGCCATTTCCTTGTCGCCCAGCAGCTCCTTGAGCCTGGTGCGCAATGCCTGCGGGGAATAATTTTTTTCCAGAAACTCCCTGATGCGGTCGCCCAATCCCCGTGACGCCCATCCCAGGTGGGTTTCCAGGATCTGTCCCACGTTCATGCGGGAGGGCACGCCGAGCGGGTTGAGCACGATGTCCAGCGGGGTTCCGTCCTCGAGGTAGGGCATGTCCTCCTCGGGAAGAATCCGGGAGAGAACGCCCTTGTTGCCGTGGCGGCCGGCCATCTTGTCGCCCACCGCCAGCTTCCGTTTCACCGCCAGGTCCACCTTGACCATCTTGATCACGCCGGGAGGCAGCTCATCGCCGCTGCGCAGGCGCTCGATCTTCTCGGTAAAGATGATTTTTGTGGCCTTGATCTTCTCCTCCAGGTCCTCCCTGATGGCGGCAATTTCCTCGTCGGCCTTCTTGCTGTCGATGACGATGTCCTTCCACTTGCCGGAGGGTATTTTGTCCAGGACCTCGGCGGTGATTTTCTGGCCCTTTTCCAGGACGCGCGTGCTGGACCGCTTGTCGATCAGCCGCTTGGCCGATACCTTGCCGATGAGCAGGTGCCGGATGTTCTCGTCCGCGCTGTCCTTGAGAATCTTGATCTTGAGCTCCTGGTCCTTCAAAATTTTGGCGAGCCCCTCGTTCTCAATGGTCTTGCTGCGCTCGTCCTTGTCAACACCCTTGCGGGAGAAAATCCTCACGTTGATGACCGTTCCCTCAATGCCCGGGGGAACCCGCAGCGAGGTGTCCTGGACATCACGGGCCTTTTCGCCGAAAATGGCCCGCAGCAGCTTTTCCTCCGGGGAAAGCTGGGTCTCGCCCTTGGGGGTAATTTTGCCCACCAGGATATCGTTCGCCTTCACCTCGGCGCCGATGCGGATCACCCCGCTTTCATCCAGGTCTTTGAGGGCATCCTCACCCAGGCCGGGAATGTCCCTGGTAATCTCTTCCTTACCCAGCTTGGTATCCCGGGCCAGGACCTCGAATTCCTCGATGTGGATGGAGGTGAAGTAGTCGTCCTTCACTATTTTTTCATTGACCAGAATCGAATCCTCAAAGTTGTATCCCTCCCCAGGGGAGGAAGGCAACGAGGAGATTGCGCCCCAGGGCCAGCTCGCCCCGGTCAATGGCCGGGCCGTCGGCGATAATCTCGCCGCGCTTCACCTTCTCGCCCGCTCTGACCAGCGGCTTCTGATTGATGCAGGTGTTCTGGTTGGAGCGCTTGAACTTGATCAGATTGTAAATGCTCACGCCCCCGTCTTTTTCCGTATTCGTCCCGCTGATCGTGCTTGACCACGATGCGGTTGGCATCGACGCTTTCCACCGTCCCGTCCTGGTGCGCCACAACCGTAACGCCCGAGTCCCTGGCAATATCGGCCTCCATGCCGGTGCCCACCAGGGGGCTCTCGGTCTTCATCAGCGAAACCGCCTGGCGCTGCATGTTGGAACCCATGAGGGCCCGGTTGGCGTCATCATTTTCCAGAAAGGGGATAAGGGCAGCGGCAACGCTCACCAGCTGCATGGGGGAGACGTCCATGTAGGACACGTCCTCCGGGCGCACCATCACAAACTCACCGCCCCGCCGGGCGGAAACCAGCTCCAGCTCAAAGCGCCCCTTGGCGTCGAGCGGAGCGTTGGCCTGGGCGATGGCGTGGTCCTTTTCGTCAAGCGCCGAAAGAAACGCGATCTGATTGGTCACCACCCCGTTCGCCACCTTGCGGTAGGGGGTTTCAATAAAGCTGAAGTCGTTGATCCGGGCGTAGGTGGAAAGGGACGATATCAGGCCGATGTTCGGGCCTTCCGGGGTTTCAATGGGGCAGATTCTGCCGTAGTGGGTGGGGTGCACGTCCCGCACCTCGAACCCGGCGCGCTCCCGGGTCAGCCCGCCCGGACCGAGCGCGGACAGCCGCCGCTTGTGGGTAATCTCGGACAGGGGGTTGGTCTGATCCATGAACTGCGAGAGCTGGCTGGAGCCGAAAAATTCGTTGATCACCGCCGACACCAGCTTGGCATTCACCAGGTCGTGGGGCATGAGCGTTTCCACTTCCTGCAGCCCCATGCGCTCCCTGATGGCCTTCTCCATCCGCACCAGGCCGATGCGGTACTGGTTCTCGATCAGTTCGCCGACGGTCCTGACCCTTCTGTTGCCCAGGTGATCGATGTCATCCACCTCGCCCTTGCCGCACTTCAGCCGAAGCAGGTACTTGACCGTTTCCATGATATCTTCTTTGCGGACCACCTGCACGTCGAGGGGCACGTTCAGATTAAGCTTGTAATTGAGCTTGAGGCGGCCCATCTTGCCCAGGTCGTAGTAATCGGCATTGAAGAACAGGCGGTCAAAAAAGGTGTGGGCGCTCTCCTTGGTGGGCGGATCGTGGGGACGCAGCCGGCGGTAAATTTCCACCACCGCGTCCTCCTGCGACTTGATTTTATCCTGGGCCAGGGTATTGCGAAACGATGCGTCCGTCAGCAGATCGTCAATAAACAGTATATCAAAGGTCTCTACCCGCCGTTCCTTGAGCATCTTCAGCTTTTCGGCCGTCAGCTCTTCATTGCAGGAAATCAGAAGCTCGCCGGTTGCAGGATCGGCAATGTCATGAGCCGCATGCTTGCCCTCCAGATCCCGCAGGCTTATGGGCACCAGCTCTATGTTTGCCTCCTGGATTTTCTGCAGGGTTCCTTCCCTGATCCGCTTGTCCTTCTTGACGATGAGCTTTCCGCTTGCGGTGTCGTAGATGTCGTCTGTCGCCCGGTCCCCCACCTGCATGCTTTTCCGGAGGTATTTAAAGGGCTTGGCATCTTTAAACACGATCTTTTCAGATTCATAAAAATAATCCAGGAGCTCTTTTTCCGTGTAACCCAGCGCCTTGAGCAGGATGGTGGCAAGCAGCTTGCGCCGCCGGTCGATCCTGACGTAGAGGATGTCCTTGGTGTCAAATTCCAGGTCAATCCATGAGCCGCGGTTGGGAATGATGCGCGCGTAGAAGATGACTTTGCCCGCGCTGCTGGCTTTTCCCTTGTCGTGATTGAAGAACACTCCGGGCGATCGGTGCAGCTGGCTGACAATGACCCGCTCGGTGCCGTTGATAATGAAGGTGCCGCTGTCGGTCATCAGGGGCACTTCGCCGAAATAGACCTCCTGCTCCTTCACGTCCCTGATGCTCCGCGTGCCGCTCTCGGCATTCACGTCCCACACCACCAGCCGCAGCATGACCTTGAGGGGAACCGCGTAGGTGAGCTCTTTCTGGCGGCATTCGTCCACGTCGTATTTGGGCTCGCCCAGGGTGTAGCTCACGTATTCAAGAAAGGCGGTCTCGGAAAAATCCTTGATGGGAAAAACGCTTTTAAACACCCCCTGCAGGCCGAGATTGCCGCGGTCCTGGGGCTTGACATACCGCTGCAGAAACTCCTCGTAGAATTTCCGCTGCACATCAAGGAGGCTCGGCTTGTCCATGACCTTCTTGATCCGTGAAAAATCCTTTCTCAGATAGTATCTGTTCAATGCATGATGGCTCATTGCAACCCCTGGCATGGATTAGAGTAACCTGACAGCCGTGAAAAGCACTCTCTCCGCTTTTCAGACAGTTGAACCATCCCGCTACTTAATCTCAACCGTTGCCCCGACCTCTTCCAGCTTTTGCTTGGCATCCTCGGCTTCTTTCAGGGGAAGGCCTTCCTTCACCGTGCCGGGAGCGCCGTCAACCAGGTCCTTGGCCTCTTTCAGCCCCAGGTTGGTGAGGGCGCGGACCACCTTGATCACCTGGATCTTCTTGTCTCCCGCCGCCTTGAGAATCACGTCAAACTCGGTCTTCTCCTCCTTGGCGGCGGCAGGTGCTTCTCCCGCGGCTCCTCCGGGCATGGCCATGGCCATGGGCATGGCGGCAGCCGAAACCCCGAACTTTTCCTCCAGCTCCTTCACCAGACTCGACAGCTCAAGCACGGTCATGTTTTCGATAAAATGTATCACATCTTCTTTGGTTATTTTTTCCATGATCCTTTGTCCTCCTGCTCGCAACACTGTTATTAGTTGAGTGATTAGCCTGATTTGCTTTTTTCAATGGCATGCAATACCCTGACCAGCTTCTGGGGAATGGCCTGCAGGGTGCTCAGCAGCCTCACCGGCGGTGATGCGCACAGCGAGACAACCCTGGCCAGAAGCTCCTTTCTGCCGGGCAGCGTGCTCAGCCCCCGGGTGTCTTCCGCGGACAGAACCGTGCCCTCGAGGTATCCCGCCTTGATGCTCAGCTGCTCATACTCCTTGAGATAGCGCACCAGCACCTTGACCGGGGCAACCGGATCGCCCGAGCTGATGACAATCGCCGTCGGGCCTTCAAGGTAGCCGTGGATCCCCTCCAGGGCCGTGCCCTGGGACGCCCGCTTCAGCAGGGTGTTCTTCACCACCCGATACTCCGACGAGGCCCGGCGCAGTTCGTTGCGAAGCTGGGTAATCTTCTCCACCGAGAGGCCCCGGTAGTCTGTTACCACAACCAGCACCGCTTCCTTGAGCTTGCTCGATAAGGAGGTAACAATTTGTTGTTTCTCTTCTCGTTTCAATGGACTTCAGCCTCCTTTCAGAAACACCTGTGCCCCTTATACCGTGCCTTTTTCAGGCCTTAAGGGCGGCTTATAAACCCCATAACCTTCCCCGTGAGCGGGAAATGCGGACAAGACGTTGAGCGAGGGAATGGGTAAGTGACGGACCTCTTAACCGATCTGACGGGTAAACGCCGGGTTTACCTTGATTCCCGGCCCCATGGTTGTTGACAGCACGATGCTTTTCAAATAGACGCCCTTGCTGGTCGGAGGCTTCAGCTTGATCAGCGCGTCAATCAGGGCGCTCACATTGTCTCTCAGCTTTTCCACCGCGAAGGAAATTTTGCCGGTTCTGGCGTGGACAATGCCCGCCTTGTCAACCTTGAATTCAATCTTTCCTTTTTTGAGATCGGCCACGGCATCGGCAACGTTGAAGGTCACCGTTCCCACCTTGGGATTGGGCATCAGCCCTCTGGGGCCGAGGATTTTTCCGATCTTGCCAACCATGCCCATCATATCCGGCGTGGCGATGGCCTTGTCAAAGTCAAGCCACCCCTGGGTGATCTTCTCGATCAGGCTTTCCGCGCCGACAACATCGGCTCCGGCGCTTGTGGCTTCCTTCTCCTTTTCTCCCTTGGCAAATACCACCACCCTGGTTTCCTTCCCCGTCCCGTGGGGAAGCATTACCGAACCGCGCACCATCTGGTCGGCATGCTTGGGGTTGACCCCCAGGCGTACTGCCACGTCGACGGTCTCGTCGAACTTGGCAAATGAGGCGTCCTTCATCACCTTCAGCGCCTCCTCCAGTTCATAGACCCTGCTCCTGTCAATCTTCTCGTGCGCAGCCTTGTGCTTTTTACCTTTTTGACCGGACATGGCCGTTCCTCCGATTATCTAAAAATTAATCCCCGGGTCCTGCAAACCCCGTGCATGTTTCCTCACTGCGTTTGTGCGTCCCCTAGCCAACCTCGATGCCCATGCTCCGGGCCGTCCCCTCGATGATCCTGATGGCACCCTCCAGGTCCACGGCATTGAGGTCGGGCATTTTCATCTGGGCGATCTCTTTTATCTGGTCGGGAGTGACCTTGCCCACCTTGTCCCGGTTCGGTTCAGCGGAACCCTTGATAATGCCGGCGGCCCTTTTGATCAGTACCGCGGCCGGCGGCGTCTTCACGATGAACGAGAAGGAGCGGTCGGAATAAATGGTAATCACCACCGGAAGAATGATGTCGCCCTTGCTCTGTGTCTGCGCGTTAAATGCCTTGCAGAACTCCATGATGTTTACCCCGTGCTGACCGAGGGCGGGGCCCACGGGAGGCGAAGGGTTGGCCTTCCCCGCCGTAATCTGCAGCTTTTTAATCGCAAGCACCTTTTTTGCCATATGCGTTACCGTCCACCAGGTTGTTTAAAAGTAGTTTTCAGTTTTCCTCAGCCTGCTAATTCTTCTTCACCTGAAGAAACTCAAGTTCAATGGGAGTCGATCTCCCGAAAATGGACACCAGCACCTTAAGCCGGCCCTTCTCCGGCTTGACCTCTTCCACCAGTCCGTTGAAGTTGTTAAAGGGGCCGTCGATGATGCTCACGCTGTCGCCTTTCTCAAAGGAAACCTTGGGCTTGGGCTTCAGCTTTCCTTCCTTGATCTGGCTTAATATATCCCTGGCCTGCACCTCGGGAATGGAGATGGGCTTGTTGCCGCCGCCGATGAAACCGGTTACCTTGGGCGTGTTCTTGACGATGTGCCAGGTCTCGTTGTCCATGGACATGTTGATCAGCACGTAGCCGGGGAAAAACTTCCGTGAGGTGGTCTTCCGCTCGCCCCGGATCATTTCCACCACGTTCTCGGTGGGAATCACGATCTCGGAAAAATATTCCTCCTTGCCGAACTGCTTAATGCGCTCTTCCAGGGCCTGTTTTACCTTATTTTCATAGCCAGAATAGGTATGAATCACATACCAGTTCTTTTCCATAACTACCCTTTCATTTATCCCAGGATAACCCTGATAATTCTGGTGAGGCCGAGGTCGATCAGCCCGAGAAAGAAGGCTATGATGATAACGATGATGAGCACCACCGAAGTAGACGCAATCGTGTCCTTGCGTGTCGGCCAGACGACTTTTTTCAGCTCGAGCTGCACTTCCTGCAGGAATTGCAAAATCTTCTGGAACATTACCTATACCCCCCGGCCGCCGCGCGGCCATGGTTGCATTACATCGTTGGCAGGCCAGGAGGGATTCGAACCCCCATCACCCGGATTTGGAGTCCGGTGCTCTAGCCGTTGGAGCTACTGGCCTACGTAGGAATATAATTTATTGAGCCGCTTTACTTTGTTTCCTTATGGAGGGTGTGGGCATGGCAGAATCGGCAGAATTTCTTGAATTCCAGCTTCTTCGTCGTTGTGCGCTTGTTCTTGGTCGTGGTGTAGTTTCGTCTCTTGCACTGCCCGCATTCAAGCGTTATGATTTCTCTCATCGCACGTAGTCTCTATTAACTTAATAATATAATATGGTTTCGCCGCCTTATTCGATGACGTCGGACACCACGCCCGCGCCCACCGTCCTGCCGCCCTCGCGGATGGCAAAACGCAGCTCCTTCTCCAGCGCGATGGGCATGATCAGCTCCACCGACATCTCCACGTTGTCTCCCGGCATCACCATCTCCACCCCCGCCGGCAGCGTCGCATTCCCCGTCACGTCCGTCGTCCGAAAATAAAACTGCGGCCGGTACCCGTTGAAAAACGGCGTGTGCCGACCCCCTTCCTCCTTCGTCAATATGTATACCTGCGCCTTGAACTTCGTGTGCGGCGTGATGCTCCCCGGCTTGGCCAGCACCTGCCCCCGCTCCACTTCCTCACGCTTCGTACCCCGCAGCAGCACCCCGATGTTGTCCCCCGCCTCCCCTTCATCCAGAATCTTGCGGAACATCTCCACCCCCGTGCACACCGTCTTCTGCGTCGGCCGGATGCCCACGATCTCCACCTCGTCCCCGATCTTCACCTTCCCCCGCTCAACCCGTCCCGTCACCACCGTCCCCCGCCCCGATATGGTGAATACGTCCTCCACCGGAAGCAAAAACGGCTTGTCCACTTCACGCACCGGCTGCGGTATGTAGTTGTCCACCGCCTCCATCAAATTCCACAAACACTTGTACTCCGGCGCGTTCGGGTCCTTCGACGACGACTCCAGCGCCTTCAGCGCGCTCCCGGTCACAATCGGTATCTCGTCCCCCGGAAAATCATACTTGCTCAACAGCTCCCGCACCTCCAGCTCCACCAGGTCCAGCAGCTCCTTGTCGTCCACCATGTCCGCCTTGTTCAAAAATACCACGATCGACGGCACCCGCACCTGCCGCGCCAGCAAAATGTGCTCCCGCGTCTGCGGCATCGGCCCGTCCGCCGCGCTTACCACCAGTATCGCCCCGTCCATCTGCGCCGCACCCGTGATCATGTTCTTGATGTAGTCCGCGTGCCCCGGACAGTCTATGTGCGCGTAGTGCCGCTTGTCCGTCTGGTACTCCACGTGCGCTATCGCTATCGTCAATCCCCGCTCCTTCTCCTCCGGCGCCTTGTCGATCATGTCGTATGCCATGAAATCCGCCTGACCCTTCAATGCCAGCATCTTGGTGATCGCCGCCGTCAGCGTCGTCTTCCCGTGATCTACGTGCCCGATCGTCCCTACATTAATGTGGGGCTTCGTCCTCTCAAATTTCTTCTTCGACATGGCTCCTGCCTCCTCAAGAATTGAGTAATAACCTGTCCCTGGACTATGGTTTTTAAGGTACTGTGGAGCCCAAGACCGGGATCGAACCGGTGAACCTCTTCCTTACCAAGGAAGTGCTCTACCTACTGAGCTACTTGGGCATTTTACAATGCTGTGGTTGGAGCGGGAAACGGGATTCGAACCCGCGACCCTCAGCTTGGAAGGCTGACGCTCTAGCCAACTGAGCTACTCCCGCCCGGTATTATGAACAAACAGCCGTTGTGGTGGAGAGGGGAGGATTCGAACCTCCGTAGGTTGCACCAACAGATTTACAGTCTGCCCCCTTTAGCCACTCGGGAACCTCTCCACGAAGTAACGCCATGGAGCTGGCGATGGGATTTGAACCCGCAACCTGCTGATTACAAATCAGCTGCTCTGCCGTTGAGCTACGCCAGCATAACCGCATGATTATATTTATACAAGTTAAAAAAGCAACAACTTTTTTTAATATTTTTTATATACATGACTTCGTTGCATCTAATTAATTGTTTTTATTGTTTTTTTTCTCCCCCGGCGTGCCGTTGTCCGTTGCCCGGCTGCCGGCGGCCGCTTGTGCAGCCCGTTCAAAGGACAGGGTCCGCAGTTTTCCCGGGGCCTGCAAAAATATTTGCCCACATGGACTAAAAGCGCATGATACTCGTTGAACAGCCGGACATCGTGGTCCAGGTTCTCCATGAAAAGATTCTGCAGTTCCGCATAACCCGCCGTTTCGGGGACAAGCCCGTGCCGGAGCAGAATTCTTTTGGTATAGGCATCAACCACAAAAACGGGCTTTTCACCCGCATAGAGCAATATGCTGTCCACCGTCTCCGGCCCCAGGCCGTTAATCTGCAGCATCTTCTCCCGCAAGGCCCCTGTTTCTTCTGAAAACATGCGCCCGATGTCTCCCCGGTACCGGGTAAACAGAAACTGCAGAAAAGACCTGATTCGTTTTGCCTTCAGGTTGAAGAATCCGGAGGATCTGATGGCTGCTGCCAGCGTTTTTTCCCGGACTGCATAGAGCCTGCGGGGGTGGAGCAGATTTTTTTCTTTCAGCACCTGCATGGCCTTTTCAACATTTGCCCACGAGGTGTTCTGGGTCAATATGGCCCCGATCATCACTTCAAAGGGGGAATCGGCAGGCCACCAGTGCAGAGGACCGATGGACCGGTAAAGCCTCTCGTACAGCAGCTGCAGTATTTCCCGCTGCTTTCCCGGACTCATTTCAAAGAACGGCTGAAGCGAGGAATCGGGGCAGCCTGCCCCATGATGCAGCCTGAATACGGTATCAGCTTGATTTGTCGCATCATTAATGCTATGAAGGTAGTAATTAAATATAGTGATATGCGAATGGATTGATGATCTGTAGACTGTCTTGAAAGTTTCCCGCGGTGAATCGCAACCGGCACAAAAGCAGGGTGCGCATGCAGGGCGACCGTTGCATCAGGGACTGTTGCTGATGGTGGTGTGGTGGGCGATACTGGATTCGAACCAGTGACTTCTACCGTGTGAAGGTAGCACTCTCCCGCTGAGTTAATCGCCCGCGCTGTTCTTATATATAAAAACCGGAGAAAAAGTTCAACAAGAATTTTCATCCAGGAGGAATAAAGTCATGCAGCAGAAGATCGGTTTCATCGGCGGCGGTAACATGGGAGAGGCATTAATAAAAGGCATTCTTAAATCCGGGGTGAGTTCCCGCCAGTTTGTTTTTGTGTCGGATATCAGGAGCGAGCGGCTGAAAACATTGCAGAAAAGCTACGGTATAAAAATATGCAAGGACAACCTGACCGCCGCCGCGCAGGCTGATATAATTATTTTGTGCGTCAAACCCCAGAACATGGAAGCGATGCTCGCCGGGCTGGCGCCCGCCGTCAGCGGCAGGCACCTGATCATTTCCATTGTCGCCGGCATCCCCACCGATTTCATTTCCCGTCATTTCAAAAGCAGCATACCCATAATCAGGGTGATGCCCAATACCCCGGCCCTGATCCAGGAAGGAGCGTCAGCGCTCTGCAAGGGCAGGAACGCGACAGACAGCCACCTTAAAATTGCCCAGAGTATTTTCAGCGCGGTGGGCAAAGTGGTCATGGTCGATGAATCACTCATGGACGCGGTCACCGGCTTGAGCGGCAGCGGCCCCGCGTATGTATTCCTCTTCATTGAAGCCCTGGCTGACGCGGGGGTGAAGATGGGGCTCACCCGCCAGGTGGCCCTGCTCCTCGCCACTCAGACCTGCCTGGGATCGGCAAAAATGATCGCGGAGACCGGCGAGCATCCCGCCAAACTGCGGGACATGGTCACCTCGCCGGGGGGCACCACCATCAGCGGGCTGCACAAGCTGGAAGCGGGCCGCCTCAGATCAACCCTGATGGATGCGGTGGAGGCGGCAACCAAACGTTCACAGGAACTGGGTGCCGCCAGGCGATAAAAAATGGGGGGCTCATGGGGAGGGGGCTTTCAGAGCCACAGGGATTCCAAAAATATGGATTCTCCGATCAATTCGGGGAATGACAAAAGAATAATCAGAATTTTCTATAATTGAAAACAGATCAATTAACAGTCGATTCCCACCGGACAAGAACATCCCGCCGTCCCAACTGGCCGGCTATTCTCTCCTGGTCTCTCTACGATTTTGCCAACACCATTTTTTCCATGAACATCATCTCGCTCTACTTTCCCCTCTGGGTCACGGTGGACAAGGGGGGCAGAGATATTGTATACAGCCTCGCACTTTCGCTCTCCTCGGTACTGGTGGCGATATCCATGCCCCTCATCGGCGCCCGATGCGACCGGCTGGGAAGACGAATCCCCCTGCTTACTTTATTAACCTTGCTTTCAGTTGTCTCCACCGGGCTCATCGGTGTTTTCAATGAGCTTGTGCCGGGACTCCTTTTCTTTGCCCTGGCAAACTATGGATTTCACGCGGCGCTCGTTCCCTACGATGCCCTGCTTCCCTCGGTAAGCCGGGGCTACTCCGTCGGCAAGGTTGCGGGCATGGGCGTGGCCCTGGGTTATGTGGGCGCCATTGCCGGCATCATGATGGTAAAACCTTTCGTAAGTGAAGCGGGGCGTGCATCAGCATTTATCCCCACCGCACTGCTCTTTCTCCTCTTTTCCCTTCCCTGTTTTTTCCTGGTCAGGGAGGAAAGGCGCACTATGCCCGGGGTCGCATGGCGATCGTTGCGGGAGGAACTGTTGCAGATTAAAGAATCGATAGCAAGCACCAGGGAACACCCGGGACTGCTCCCCTTTCTCATAGCCAATTTCCTGTATTGTGACGCGGTGAACACGGTTATCGCATTTATGTCCGTCTATGCCCACCGGGTGGGCGGCTTCAGTGACGCCATGATCCGCGTACTGCTCATCCTCTCCACCCTCTTTGCCGTGGCGGGATCGCTCGCCTTCGGCTGGATTACCGAGCGCATGGGGGCCAAGCGTACGCTGGTCATGGTGCTATACCTGTGGATGGCCTGCCTGGTGGTGGGAAGCGTGAGTTTTTCACCCATGATGTTCTGGACCATAGGACCGCTGGTGGGGATCGCCCTGGGGGGCACCTGGGTCACGGCGCGCGCCCTGGTGCTCGATCTCTCGCCGCCTGAAAAGGTCGGCGAGGTCTATGGCCTCTATAATATGGGAGGAAAATTCGGGTTTATCCTGGGGCCGCTGGTGTGGGGGGCACTTGTTTATCTTTGTGAAGGACTTGGAACCTTCAAATACCGGATTGCCCTGTTCTCCCTGCTCTTTTTCATCCTGGGCGGCCTCTATTTGCTCAAGAAAGTTCCCGATCACCGGAGCAAGGAGTAGCCGCAAGCTTCAGCTTGCGCTTTTTCTGCACGGTCTGATTGCTGTTAGCGCAGGCTTAAGCCTGCGACTACCCTGACTTGTTGAGCGGAAAATAACAGTTGCTAACCCGGGAGGTGTATGATATTTAAGAGTCATTAGATGCGATGACAAAAGATGTGGTGGGTGTAGCTCAATTGGTTAGAGCACTGGGTTGTGGCCCCAGAGGCTGAGGGTTCGAGCCCCTTCACTCACCCCACGCGCCCGTAGCTCAGCTGGACAGAGCGTCGGACTTCGAATCCGCAGGTCGGGCGTTCGAATCGCCCCGGGCGTACCAGGGAATTCAAGCACTGACACGATTGTGTTCGTGCTTTTTATTTTCCATGGCTTGTTTTTGTCCCATTTTTGACTAAAAGCTTATTGGAATGGTTTCTAAAAAGTCGCCCAACCCTTTTCACCCCATATTTAATGCTTGATTCCCATAGTTTTTTTTAATACATTTGCGCATATATATAGGAGAATTCTATGCGGTATAGAATCCATTTGAGGCCGGCAGTCTTTTGTATGGTATCAGTGCTTTGTGCCGTGCAATGGTACCTTCCCAACTCCCGCGCCGCTGATGAACAGAAAGTGATCGAGGTCTTTGCAGGTGCCGCTTCCAAGCCCGCTACGGAGGAAGCGGCACAAGTCTTCGAGCAAAAAACCGGTATCCGCGTGCTGTTGCACTTCGGCGGGTCCGGAAAAATGCTTGCGGACATGAAGTTGTCCCGAAAGGGCGACATCTATTTCCCCGGCTCGTCGGATTTTATGGAGCTTGCAAAAAAAGAGGGTCTGGTTCAGTCACAGACTGAAGAGCGGCTTGTCTACGTGATCCCCTCAATTAATGTGCCCAAGGGAAACCCTGCGGCGATACTGTCTCTCAAGGATCTTGCAAGACCCGGATTGCGCGTGGGGATTGCGCGCCCTGACACGGTCTGCGTCGGTCTGTATGCAGTTGAAGTTCTGGAGAAAAATGGCATGGCCGAACTGGTGAAGCCCAACATTAAGGTACATGCAGAGTCCTGCGAAAGAGTGGCCCAGCTGGCGGCATTGGGCATGGTGGATGCCGTTCTTGGCTGGAGCGTTTTTTCAAACTGGAATCCCGATAAGATCGAGACAATTATGCTCAAGCCGCAGGAAATCCCCCGTATCGGCTACATCCCTATTGCCCTGAGCAGCGTCTGCAGGAACCCGGATGCGGCACGGCAGTTTATAGCGTTCCTCAAATCTGACGCAGGCAGGACAATATTGAAGAAATGGGGGTATCTGGTCACTGAAAGCGAAGCGAAAAAATATGTTTTGCCTTCAACTCCGGTTGGTGGCGTGTGGGAGATACCTGAGCGGTGGCGATAAAAAACCCTTTTACCATCTGCGTCATTATCGCTGTTAGTCTGGCTGCGGCCCTGGTGATGGTGATTCTGGCCTCCCAGCTTTATTATATCGGCCCGGCACACCCGCTGCTGCAGCTTGGTCAGCCCGATGTGCGCAGCGCAATCATGTTGAGTCTTTATACGGCGACTGCCGCGGCTGTTCTTGGTCTCGCTCTGGCAATACCCGCCGCCTATTTTCTTGCGCGCGCCAACCTGCCGGGCAAGGGATTGCTGGATGCGCTTCTCGATGTCCCAATCATCATGTCGCCCCTGGCCCTGGGAACGGCGCTGCTGCTCTTTTTCAGGACTCCTGCCGGCCATTGGATCGAATCCAATCTTATGGAATTTGTCTTTGAGGTGCAGGGCATCATCCTGGCCCAGTTTTTTCTTGCCCTGGCGCTTTCAGTGCGAGTGCTCAAGGCAAGCTTCGAGGCGGTGGATGTGCGCTGTGAGCAGGTTGCACGGTTTCTGGGATGCACGCCCTGGCAGTCGTTCAGAAAAATCACCCTGCCCATTGCCCGCAGAGGTGTGCTGGCGGCTTTCATTCTTTCCTGGGCACGGTGCCTCGGGGATTTTGGAGCAGCGGTGACCATGGCCGGGGCCATCAAGGGCAAAACAGAAACCATGCCCGTAAGCATTTATTTGAACATGGCCTCGGTTAATATTGATAAAGCGGTGGCGCTGATGCTGCTCACCACGCTTCTGGCAGTATCTGTATTGCTGGCAGTAAGGTTTATTGCCGCCGGGGGAGGCCCGCGCAGAACATGATCAAAATTGAAAACCTGTCAGCGCGATTCGGCTCATTCCGGCTCAGGAATATTACCCTGACCATCAAGCAGGGCGAATTTTTTATGCTGCTGGGGCCAACCGGTGCCGGCAAATCGCTGTTGCTGGAAACGATACTCGGCATCAAAAAGCCGGATGCCGGCAGGATATTGCTTGACGGTCACGATATCACCTGCATGCCGCTGGAGAGTCGTGACATAGCCTATGTACCCCAGGATCTCGGGCTGTTCCCCCATATGAGTCCTCTTGAGAACATCCTTTTTGGCGCCCGCATCCGGCGCATTGACCATCAAACCATTGAAAAACGCCTCTCGTATCTCACTGATCACTTAAATTTGAGCCCCATCATTTCCCGGCCGACGATAAGCACCCTCAGTGGCGGGGAAAAACAGCGCGTGGCATTCGCCCGGGCCATCATAACCAAGCCGCGCGTTCTTTTCCTGGACGAACCCTTTTCAGCGCTGGATTCCCTGAACAGGCGCGAAGTCCAGTTTCAGCTCAAGCGGCTGCAGAAAGCCATCGGCATGACTATTTTCCATATTACCCATGACCAGGAGGAAGCCTTTCTTATGGCAGACAATGTGGCGGTCATGATAAATGGTTCCATTGAGCAGCATGATCGCCCTGAAAAATGCTACCATGCACCGTCCAATGAGACGGTGGCAAGCTTCCTGCTCATGCAGAATATTTTTGAAGCACAGGTTATCTCTGTTGATCATCAGCGATCGAGCATTATCTGTGCCGCAGGTGACATTACCTTTGAAGTGATGAACAACAAACCGCTTCAGGTCGGCGACCGAATCAAGCTCGGAATAAGGCCCGAGGAAATTGTTTTTGTTTCACCCGCCAAACCCATGAAACCGGAACTGCGGCACAATGCTTATCGTGTCCGGGTTGAAGCGCTGTATAACCTCGGAAGCAGGCGACTGGTCCGGCTTGCTTTTTCAGAGGCAAAAACAACTACACTTGATGCCACTGTGCATTATAGAATCGGCAAGGGTTTTGAACTGACCGAGGGGCAAGAAACCTATATCCATCTGCGTCCCCAGAGTTTCTGCCTGCTATCACCCCATGCCCGGACGTGAAGACTTCGCATTTCCACACAAGGTCAAGATATATTATTTAAGCAATTGTGAAGTTGATTGGCCATTAACAACCGTGGTTCATGCGATTATCTGCCTGACATACCGGTTGGCATACAGAGGGTTGTTTGCTTTCTTGTGCCGGGTATTGCGAACCGCTTAAAGGGTCATATGAAAAAAGCATGTCCATTGCTGACTCTGTTTCTTTTAGCCATCTTCTTCTCTTGGCCGGCATGCATTCAACAGAGGGGGGAGGATTATCTTCCCTGTGCTGACGGCATGAAATGGGAATACATTACCGAAACATGCATAGAAGGCAACTGCAGGCAGGGAAGTGTGACAACCCGATATGACGGCGAGGAAATAGTAAACGGAAAGAAATACCTGAAGCGGTATTCTTCCAAGGATGGGGGTTCAGAACAACTGGTAAGCTACGATAGAAAAGCGAACGAGGGTTTGTTCGGCATAACCGCCCAACACAAAGATAAGCCGGAGCAGCTTGTCATGCCCTTAATCTATAAGGCTGGGCAAACGTACACCTATACATCATATGTGCCGGTTCGGACAACCACCGAAGCCACTATGGCGGGAAAGGAAACGCTGTCTTTGCACGGCAAAACGTATGAAAATTGCTATAAATTTTCCTACAGGACGATATATGAAGAGGGTGATTGGAAAGGCGCACAGAGTGAAGGAATATCATATGTGGCGCCGAATATCGGATTGGTAAAAACATTCATGCACGTTCCCAATAAGGTGACATTCACCATGACCCTCACCAGGCATGAACCCTAAGCAAAGGGATAATAAAAGGTCCTCAAAAAAATGCAAGGATAGCAGAATACACAGGGAAATCTGTACCACATGCAATAGCTCCTTGACCACCGGCAGGTTAAGGGGCTTTTTCGTTGGCAAAAATCAGGTTATTCGAAGCCGAAAAACAGGGATTCCCCGATTGAATTTCATCGGGATCGGCCGTAATGTAAAATCAAGGAAACAGGGAGGCAAGCCGTTAAAAGCAGCATCATGTGAAGGGAGGAAGCACAATGACAACGTTATCCATTCATCCAATTGAGTATCTGAGGGACCATGTAGATTATGCGCACATCACGATGCTGCTATTCAGACTGCTTGTGGCGATTGGGCTCACCCTCTTCCTGGTAGGCGGCCTATACAGGACGCTTGCTTACACTGCTGCCGCAGAAAGAGACGCGTTAACGCAGACATACATGGATGCCTTCCCCGCTGAAATGCCAGATGTGGTCATCGATCCAGCGGTATATGCTCCCCTTGTCTGAAATATTCACATACTCTTCACTTCGTCCCACCGGGACTTTTGGGCTTTGATGTTCAGCAGCCCGGTTCGCCGGGGTGGCCGCAGCAGTTCTGCCGCGTTTTAATCTTGATGAAATTGTTCCGTATGATGAGGCGTATCTTGTCGCCCCAGGGCATTCTGATGCGAAGATTTGCCAAAAAATCTTTCGGGCTCGGCCGTACCATCCAAGACCTCCCAGGATAAATTCGAAGCACGAAATGCTCTAGATTTGGGATATGCGATTTGTGATGGGAGCCAAAACAATTTTTCATCCCATATCACAGATCTCACATCACCATATTCTTCAATGCCACCCTGCAGGTCTCACCGGGAGTAACTTCGATTTCTATGCCCACCTTTTTGGCAAATTCCTTCCACAGGGGTATGCACCACTTGTGATGAACATCCTCCCAGGTAATACTGAACGTTCCCAGAGAGCCCACGATTTCCAGCATTTCCTTGTAGGGGCACTGCAGCAGGCGCTCTCCGGGCCGCACCTCAATCTTTTCAAACTGCTGATAGTGGCATGAGTTTGCCTCAAAGATGCCCCACAATCCCTTTTCCGGGCCCTGCTCCTGCACCCAGCCGCCGATCATTTCCAGAATAGGGCCCAGGATGTAAGCCTCATGCTCCACCTTTTCCTTCCACAGGTTATGCTTGATGGCAAAATCAAGTCCCTGGAGGTGGGCTTTCAGGAGCGCATCGTTGAATTTATGCGGATAGGGAAGAACATCGGTATAGGTCTGATACAGCATCCGCACCGCCGGTTCCAGATTTGCTGATTGTTCTGCAAAATCGAATTCTATGCCTGGCATGTTCTCCTCCTGTAATGGTTACTGTCTTTGTTAGTGCTCCCCGGTTTCGGTAAATTCTAACCTGTTAAATATGTTTCAGCACGTTGAGCCGCACGTGCTCTCCGTTTCAGCGAGGCCGGTTTCATGATTCGTTCATCAGGTCTTCGGCAGGCTCCTCCTCAGCATCTTCTGAAAGGTCTTCAACTGGCATGTCACCAGATTCCCCCGTGGGGCTCATCAGGTTTTCGATACTGACTATAAGCTCCCCAGCTCCTGCCTGCATAACATTCAACTGTGGTTCGGTAATAACAATGGTATCCTGCTGTATCAGGCTTACGTCGAGATCTTCCGGACAGGTTATTGTAAGATATGCAACAGCCCCGTAACTCCTTCGTATATTATAAGCATTGGTATTGCCGGGTACTATAGTGCATAATTTTGCTTTCTCGCCCTTCATGACATGAATTGATCTGATATTTATATTATCCATTGTTTGATTATCAACATAAACATCCACTCCGCAACCCGTCAGACAACAAAACAAAAATACTGCCAAACATAGTTGAAGTACTTTGAACGATAGATTTTTTCCCATGGCTTTCCCCCCTTTCTTGTTTGTGAATCCGAATAAACTATTTGCCCCCTATTCAATAAATTCCTCTTTAAAACCCTCAACGCCCTTTCCGCCAACTTGTGTAGGCTTTATCTTCCAGAAATTTGAAGCCTCGGGTTTTTTCAGTGTCATTTCAAGCACCTTGTCCCAGGATCCGCCAGGCATGCCCAGATGCTTTTCGCCCGTTTGCACCGCCTTCCTGATTCCATCGGGATCGGTGACATGCTCAATCATGCCGTCGAGGATCACCGATTTCCAGGACATGTTCTGCAGCCCGAAATTTTCCGGGGTCCAGCACACCACAAAACAAACATTCCGGTTCTTTTTTATATAGCCCATTTTCCGGCCCTCGCCGCCAATGGTTAAATAGATCTGTTCGCCGTCATAGAAATAGGCAAGCGGCACCGCGTATGAGTTCACCCCGTCATTCATTGAAAGCGTTCCAACCCTCTGGCTCCTCAAGAAAGCATCAATTTCATCCCGTGACAGCTCCCGAACATTGCTCCGTGTCTTCATGGCTTCTTCCTTTCACGATTTAAAAAAATGAGATGACCTGCAATCCTGGCTAGCGCCCCTTTACGATCACCTTGAGCTGGCTGTTGGCCGGCACTTCATCGGTCAGCGCCTTGCCGTTAATCAGCGCCAGCTTTTTCAAATCAGCCTCCGGCGTGCCCATCTCCCTGAGCGCCTGGCGCAGCGTCATGCGCCGGTTAACTGTCCTGACTTTGATCCGGTCCGGCTGCACAGAGAGCTTGCCGGCATCACGGAGCGCCTGGAATCCGTTCATGGTTTGCTGAAAGTCCCGCTGGCGGGCAGTAAAATTTCCCTCCGCAGTAAATCCGTGAAAAACAAAAACAGAAGAATCCTTGCTGATAAAATAAGACAACACCGCGAGCTTGCCTGACTGGGAGGCCACATTGCTGGCGAGCACAAGAGTTTTAAAGCCGTTGACGCTGGTCTCTGTCTGAGAAACAACTGCTGCCCTGCTTTCCGTCAGGAATTTGCGCGCTTCCGCCGCGGGCGTCGCCTCTGAACCCATGTTAAAGAGTATCGCCGCCTGCTCATCGCCGGAGATAATCTGGACCTGCGCGGGCAGATTTTCAAGCTTCCAGCCCGCCGGTACAGGGAACATGAACTTCAGTTGCGGATGATAAAACCGGCTGTTCTCCACGAAGCCCTGCCTCGGATCCTCCCCGAAAACAATCCCGTCGATTTTGCTCAAATAGGTGCTGCGGTTGATTTTGGGATTGGTGAGGTTAAGCTGCGTCTGCCACTGCTGTGCCGATGCCATTATGGCACCAACACGGTTTTCGGGGTTGGGGTGGGTGGAGAGAAAATCAGGAAGGCCCGCCTGTTTGTTTTCCTCCATGCTGTTGAGGGTGTTGAAAAAACGAGTCATTTCACGGGCATCATAGCCCACTTTTGATGAATATTCCACACCGAGGCTATCGGCCTCCCGCTCATTATCACGGCTGAACTTTAAGAAGAGCACCCCTATGCCCTGCGCGGCCAGACCTGCAAAATCGGCGAAGGTCGGTGACAAAATGGAGCCCAGCCCCAGACCCAGCTGGGCCATCTGTACCTTGCTGTACTGCTGCGCAGAATGGCGGGCGGTAATATGCCCTATTTCATGTCCTATAACCCCTGCCATTTCCGCTTCGCTGTTCAAGTAGGCCAGGATGCCTCGCGTCAGGTAGACATAGCCGCCGGGAACGGCAAAGGCATTGATCACGGGGGAATCCATCACTTTGAACTCATAGGTAAGCTGCGGCCGGTGCGAAATGCGCCCCATGTTTCTCCCCATCGTTCCAATGTACGATCCTAAACTCGCGTTTTGGTAAATTCCGTAGGTTTGAACGACCTGGGGATCGGTGCTCCGACCCATGGCAATTTCATCCTGCTCGCTTAAGAGCATGAACTCCGTTCTGCCGGTTACCGGATTGGTCGCGCAGGAAAATGAAAAGAAGGCTATGACCAGGATGGTAAAAAATGTGTATGCCGGTTTCATGCTTCCCTCCGTGCGTGCGGCCATGCTGCCGAAACAGACCTTGCGCACAAAACGGTTCTCTCACTCCCCGATGATTTTGACCAGCACCCGCTTTTTTCTCCTGCCGTCAAACTCACCGTAGAAAATCTGCTCCCAGGGGCCGAAGTCAAGCCTGCCTTCGGTGACGGCCACCACCACTTCCCTTCCCATGACCTGGCGCTTGAGATGGGCATCGCCGTTATCCTCTCCCGTGCGATTATGCCGGTAGCGGGAGACCGGTTCGTGGGGCGCAAGCTGCTCAAGCCATTCCTCATAATCGTGGTGCAGTCCCGATTCGTCATCGTTTATGAAAACCGAGGCAGTAATGTGCATGGCGTTTACCAGGGCGAGGCCCTCCCTCACGCCGCTCTCCTTCAAACAGGATTCCACCTGCGGGGTGATGTTGATAAAGGCTCGCCTGGCGGGCACATTAAACCACAGCTCCTTCCGGTAGGATTTCATGATCTCTCCCCGCGCATTGTTCAGATTCAGGATAGGAAAAAATCAAGTTTGCACAAGCAACAGAAGACGGAATGCGTACAATTCAGGAAAGATAATAACGCCCTGTCGCGGCTGTCGATGCATCGGACACGACAGAGCGTGTCACCCCGCATAGGACCGATCTAACGGATTATGCTGATTTTTTATTTTTTGATTTTTTCTCGTCATCCACCTTGATGATCGCGTGGTTGGGGCACACCCGCGCGCAGGCGCCGCACTCCACGCAGGTATCTGCTATCCTGTAGTACCAGTCGTATTCCTCAATGGAATCTGTCGGACAAATCTCCCAGCAGGTACCGCATATGAGGCAGTTGTCAGTTATATGGTAGGCCATGGTGCATTCTCCCTTGTACCCGATGAATTAAAGCACATCCCCGTCCGAGATATTCTTAAAGTTGTCAACAATAAGGGGCAGCAGATCATAATGGATAAAACAGAACATCTCTCCCGGCGCCAGTTTCATAAGGTGCCGCGAAGGCGGGTCTCCCATGTTGAAGGTCATGGTCTTGGTCCGGTAGACCAGGGGAAACGAATTGGTGCACCAGGCGGTTCCCGACAGGCCATGCACCAGCTCGCCGGTCTTCCAGGTATACACCTTGCACAACCGCATCACTCTGTTGGCGTCGGCCACAACCATCACCACATCCGGATCCTCCATATCCTCAAGGGCACCGACAATCTGGTATTTATGGTGCACGAAATGATGGGGAATCTGCTGGTTGACCCGGCGCATTACCTCCCTGGTGGAATAGGCCTTGTTCTCGCCGATGGTCTGGGACATGCCCAGGTCGAAGTCTTCCTTGGTCATCCGCTTCACCCCGAGACCGGAATACACCGCCCCGCCGCACATGATGTTCTTGTTGGTGATGTAGAAGGGCTTGCGTCCCTCCCAGATTTCAGCGATGATGGCGCAGTAGAACGAAAAATCGTCTCCATAAAATTCGACATGCTCCGGAACCTCGTCACAGAGCTTAAAGGCGATGATTTTCCGCTCATACCCCTCCATTTCTTTCAGCTGCTTCGCATACTGCTTATTCTTGCTCATATAAAACCTCCTTTGGGGATCGATGCATGATACACGATACAGGATGCACGATAGCGGAGAAAACCTTTTTGATACGTGATGCCGGATTCAGCAGCCACAATGCTTTTTACAGGAGAATGCCGCATGCAACCTGCATCGTGTATCCTGTATCCTGCATCTTTTCCCTCTCACAGCATATCATCCAGGTTCATGCCCAGGCTTTCCATGAGCTCCTGGATGGATTTTTTTGAAACCTTCGGATAGCCTTTCTGCCGGGCGAATTCCTCTGAGTTTCCAATGGCCATTTCCATAATGCCCTCGGGGACCTTCTTCATCATCTCCCGCGCCTCGTCATCCCATTCCATGGTAAAGGTGACGGCCGGCGCCTCTTCGGCATCCCCGGGAGAAGTTCCCGAAGCCTTGTCTTCTTTTGCGCCGCCATCATCCTTCCAGAAGCTCGAATGCGCCGGCTTGGTCATCTTCCGGCTTTCCTTCACATCGACCTTCATATCATTGAGCAGCAGGGGGACGTAATGCAGAAACTGGTCGGGGATAATGACAAAAACCTGGTCCTGCTTCATCCGGTTGTGCATCCGCCCGCCGAAATCCCCCGTGGCAAACACAACATTCTTCACGTGCCAGGGGGTGGCAAATAGGGTGGAGCAGAGGGAGTTGGCGATTTCCGCGTGGGGAAGAATACCTTCCCTGCAGACCCGGCATCCCGCGATGTTGTTGGCATTGTGAGGATTGCACACCGCAACCACCCAGTCCACCGCGACACCTTCCGGCACCTCATCCAGGGGAGCCGCGCCGATTGCTTTTATCATGCGGGGGGGAAGCATAAAAGAACCCGATTTAAGCCGCGCGGCTCCTTCATAGGTGAAGAAAGTGCTGGTTTTGGAGAGGTATTCGCCATTGACGATTTCCTGGGTGCCGGGAACAATGCCGGCATGGTGGACACCAACCAGGCAGTCGTGGTGGTCGGCATCAAAATAGACCTTCCTGCCCTCATCCATGGCATAGTGAATGATGGAGCACGGGGTGTCCTGGATGGGCTCATATCCCGGAGGTATACTGTCCTTAAATAAACTGACCGCAACCGGTTTTCCCCGAACTTTCCCCTTGGTCACAAGAATATCGGTTAATGCCTTGTAATCAGTCATTTTTATCCTCCTGTAAAAACAAAGTCATTAATTACTAGTCTATTGTAGGCTTGTTTGTCAAGAACGAATCGTTCTCTTACCGCTAAGAAGTTTAACTATCTGACGTATTATTGTTGTTCATCAAAAGCAATTTTCGCGGGAAAGTGGACTTTCGGGGGGATCGCTTAATCATTATATGTTTGATGAGCCGTCTTTTATTTTAAAATGCCCATTTTTTAATTGATAAAGACCATTATTTGTATTATAATTGAAATACAAATTAAATGAATTTGATTTTAACAATTTGAATTATCGATATTTTTTATATCAGCACCCCGTTCTGCTTTGTTAATATGAACTGCGCTGTTTTTTTATGACTTAAGTCATAGCGTAAATAAGCCAATCTGTTAAAATAATCTTATGCGAATTGTGTGCTCAATTTTTACGATGTTTTCTTGATACCCACGAGCAAAGGATCTTTGTAACCAGCAAGCAAAAGGAGGTTCAAGATGGGGGGAAAGGGCAACATCATCGCAGCAATAACACTTCTTCTTTTCACCTTGGTCAGCAGCGCGATGGCGCAGGATCCCATGGGGTCGATTAAGGTGGTGGTGAAGGATTTCTATTCGGAGGCGCCGATTGCGGGGGCGCAGGTTCTGATCACCCCCTGCGATGACGGCGGCACCACCGATTTCAACGGAGAATTTGTGCTGGATCCGGTCACCCCGTCGCGCAACTACCAGGTTGACGTTGAAGCCGATGGCTATATCAAGCAAGCGGTGGGTTTTATCACGGTTGAGGCTGACCAGGAAACGGTCGCCGCTGTCCCCATGAAGCAGGAATCCGGTATTTCAGGAATCATAACCGACGGCACATCTCCCATGGCAGATGTTGTGGTTATCCTGGGCAATTATGAAAGTGACGGGGTGTCGACGTATTTTGTGGCCAAGCAGTCTACGGTGACTGACATAGATGGACTTTATTCATTGGACAATGTAAATGAAGGCAACTACAAGCTTGTTGCCTTGGCGGACGACTATATAAAAAACATGGTTGATGTAGCGCCAGTGGCGGGAGAAACCCTGGTGCAGAACTTCACCTTGACCCTGCAGGGGAGTTCCGCCGCTACCGCATCCTTTATACTGAGAAAGAGCTATAGCGGTGATCCGCTGCCACTCCCGACTTACAAGGGCAAGAGTGTCTATTGTGACGGCAGGGGGAGCACTGGCGCGGTGAACTTTTTCTGGTTGAAAGCGGAAGTCCCGCCAGGGTCTGTTCCCATAGGACAAGAATATTACCTGGGTGAAAGCAAGGTATACTACTTTATCATTCCTGCCAGCGGCAATTACACCTTAAAGCTCTTTGTTGATGACAGTGCCGGTGTCGTTGCCAGCAGCAGCGTCAGCTTTAGTGCGGTAAATGTCGCACCCGAGGCGGTTGCCTCGGTCATCCCGGGACCATCGGAACTTCCCTATATCTATAACAATCAGGTCAATACCTCCACCGCCGGCACCTCTTTTGTGCTCCCGGATTCCACCGTCTACCTCAGGGGATTCGGCATCGATATCAATCTTCCCTCTCCCATAGAGTTCAACCCCGATGCCCCCTGTTTTGACATCTATGAGAACAAAAACGGCAATTTCAGCGCCTCAGTGTTTGATTACAGCTGGACCCTGAAAGACAAGAACAATACCGATCTCACCTACCTGCTCACCCCCTCGTCCACGTCAGAAAATGTCTCATTTACCATACCCGGCGGCACCCCGGCAGGGGATTACTTTACCGCCAGCCTGACGGTAACCGATGACGAGGCAATGGTCAGCGCTCCTTCGAATGTGAAAATTACGGTTGCCAACACAACCGCAACAGCCTGCACCGCCTGTCACAGCGTCCCCGGATACGCAAATACCACCCATGCAAGCGTTGGCACGGGATGTCAGAGCTGTCATGGGCCGGGAAGCGTGCACGTTACCGATCCTTCCAATAACAAGCTCTCGTCCAGCAACTGGTCGGGGGTGTGCGGGCAGTGCCACCTGGAATTTGCCGAGCTGCAGAAGGCCAATCATTCCGACCCGCTTCCCTTCGGCTATTTTGAACCCTCCGAGGGAAGGCTCACCAGCTGCTACAAATGCCATTACACCCAAGGGTACATCGGTGCGGTTGAGCAGACGGCAAAACCCTTTCACGACTTTTCCTACTTCCCCTTCACGCCTCTCTCGGTGGTGCCCAAGGACACCCCCAACGTGTCCTGCTCGGTCTGCCACGATCCCCACGATGCTGATACCGGGAACCCTTACGGGTTACGGACGGGAAGCACGGGAACCGCCTGCGATACCTGTCACTACGAGAAGTGGCAGAATGCCATTCTGGAAGGGTTGGGAGGGGAATTTGAGAACGCCTACCACTACCCGGGGGAGAACTACACCCCTTATCTGGGGGCAAGTAATCCTCACCGCACCGCTGAGAAGTGCGTCCTCTGTCATATGGACACCTCAGTGACGGCAAATGATGAAAACGGGGTGCGGAAGATCGGCGGCCACACCATGCGCATGCGGGATTACGGGGATGACCAGGTGCCTGAAACCGCCGATGACATCCTCAACATCGCCGTATGCCAGGGCTGCCATCCGGGGGTAACTGATTTCGATAGAAACGGAAAACAGACAGCCATAAAAGCGAAATTAACCACCCTCTCGAACATGCTCAAAGGAGAAAATCACGACTTTCTCCCTGCCAACCAACCGGGGAGCTGCGCCCGCTGCCACAAGGGAGGGACGTTGCCGTTCCTGGATGACCCCGATGGTGCTCTGGAGCATGCCTACACCAATTACAAGCTTGTCTTAAATGACCGCAGCTGGGGTATTCACAACCAGGGATATGTCAACAAGCTGCTTCAGGACAGTATTGACAACATTTTCTGCGAAGGCAATTTTGATTGTGATGCGGATCAGGATGGCCTTGACGCGGCCATTTTCAAAGCTGATTTCGGCAGAAGTGGCTACAAGCGACCCTGTACCAATGATGACCCTTGCAACGGCGATTTTACCTGCAACGGAAACGTTGACGGATCTGACGCGGCGCTGTTTAAATCAGATTTCGGCAGGAGCACATTAAGCCAGGCATGTCCTTCAAACTGTGAAACGGATGACTACTGCGCGTATCCCTGAACGAGGGATCGTTCTTTGATTGCAAAAAGCCTCCCGGCTGAACGGCCGGGAGGCTTTTTAACTGCTGGTCTGATTTCCATTCAGGGTTTTATTTATACCGCTTGATCTGGAACAGACATTCGCTGTCACCTGACGGCATGTGCTTCAGCCGCTTCCAACTGCCCAGCTTGTGCTTTGTGGCCATTTTCACATCCATGTCGCAGATAATCCCGCAGGGCAGCGGGAGATTCCGTTTCCGGGTGGCATCCAGGTGGGGGCATTTGCTCAAATGTTCAAACCAGACGGGCTCATTGTTTTCCTCTTTCTTCTCAACCCACAGCTCCCAGCCCATCGCCGGAAACATGTTCACCTCGGCCATCATAATATCGCCGACATCTTTTCCCTCAAATTGCTTCGACCTTTTCTTGTAGTTGGTTTCAAACACTTCTTCATAAATCTCATTGCCTTTCTTTTCCCCGTAGGTCTCAATCAGGCTCTGGTGCAGAAGCGGGAGCTTGAGCGCGTTCATGTTGATGAGAAGTTCCCTCTGCTGCTCCCAGGGCATGCCTTTTTGTTCTTTCTCGCTCATATATCCTCCTTACGATGTTTGGAAATGAATAATTAACTGTACTCTGCCGGACTCTATGGCCATCCTGACTACGGCCAATTGGTTTTGCCGCTTATAACCGTGAGAGGCAACCTCAGCGTATTTGAGGTCTCGGGATGCAAGGTTATCTTATCAGCCAGGGCGTCGAAGGAATGCTCGGGGCGCCCCATCTTTTTTGCCAGCAGCCTTACAAAATAGAGCACATCCTTTTTTTCCGTCAAACGCTCGGCTTTCCCTTCAACGATGACCGCGCGCCATTTTCTGTGGTCGGGATCGGAGTCGCAGATTTTGAAAGCGGCGTTCGCGTTTGCCTTTATGCACTGCGCCATCCGTCCCCCCGGCCGCGAACCGCAGTAAAGGTATGTATCATCACTCGCATAGGCAACCTCTATGGCATAGGGCCTGTCGCCCTCCACCCCGATGACCGTGCCCCACTTCCATTCGGCAATGAAATCAAGCATCTCCTTTCTGCTCATCTCCCGCATACAAACCTCCTTCAGCTGCAATGCTTACGCTGTTATTCACTCTATCAGAACCGGGGATAATTTAACAGCACAATTTTCCCGCCGGGAATGGAGCAAAGAATCCTGTTTGCCGGTCCTGCGCGCAATCACGGATGATTTTGTCAAAATGATCACCTGATGGATCAAGTGATACGATTAATCCCTTTCAGGCGCTGTAAGAGCTATCGGGGAAGTAGGGCGTTCACCGCCTTAAGCGCATCGACCCGGCCCCAGCCTGATGAGAAGTTGGGATGCATAATGCTTATGCGGCGTGCCGTTTTTTTAAGGACGGATTCCACCTCATCCACGCTGAGGTCCGGCCGGGCATCAAGCATGAGGGCAATAATTCCGGTCACGTGAGGCGCCGCCTGGGAGGTGCCGGAAATTGCCGCGTACAGACCCCGGGGAGCGGATGACACAACCGCAAGACCGGGCGCCGCCATATCCGGGAAAATCTTCCGGTCGCAGTTTCCCGGCCCCCGGCTGCTGAACGACGCCACCGTGTCGAATGGTGTGGTCGCGCCAACTGCGATGGTTTCCGGGTAATTGCCCGGGCTTTCCCCGGAGAAAAACCGAGGCCCCGCATTGCCTGCAGAGAAAACGGGGATGATACCGGCCAGTCTCCACGCCGTGATGTCATCGCGCAGTTCTTCAAGACACCAGGGAAAGGCGTCAAGCAATGTGAATCCCCAGGAGCAGTTCACCACATCGGGTGCATCATCGGTGAGCGGCTCCCCGTCGGGATCCATGAACCACTGAAAAATTTCGTGCACATCCGAGCTTAACGCAGGATCACCGGCATCGTTCCATATGCGCGCCGCAATCCATTGCGCCCCCGGCGCCACCCCGATATGCGTGCCGCTTTCATCACCCCCCAGAATAATGCCCGCGACATGCGTGCCGTGGCCGGTTACCGAACCTGCCGAGTCCACGGGAACGTCATGTTCCCCGTGGGGATCAAGCCAGCTGTTGGCGCCGCCGCGGAATTTTTCAGCAAGGTCGGGATGCGTGCCATCAACACCGGTGTCAAAGATTCCAACCACCACGCCCGCCCCGTCATATCCTTTTCCCCACACCTCCGGGGCCCTCACCTTCTCGATGTTCCAGGTATAAAGAGCGTCCGACTGCAACGGCTCGGCGGGCAGAAAAGACGGAACCGGAAGGGGGTAATCCTCAAGCACCATCTCCACATCTGCCCGCGCAGCTATGGCCCTGATCACCCCGGGAACCGCTTTCATCGCAATCCCGTTGCAGATCCAGAACGGCTTATACTGTGATACCCGGCCTTTCGCCTGTTCCCGCCTGATCAGTTCAATAATGCTCCGCTGGCTTCTCATGGCGGCTTGCCTGCGCAGCTCGATGACCTTCCTCGACCGCGATGCCCTGCCGTCCCTGTCCTCCCCTTCACCTGTCATGGACACTGCCGGCCTTTCGGCCATCCGCACCATGACCGGTATCATGGAGGTTGAGCCCTGCGAGGAAATGGATTGCAGTAATGGCGGCGCGATCTGCCCGGCTGACGCGTGAGCGCTGCAGAGAAGCAAGACAATAAGGGTACTATTTAGGATTACCTTTCTCATGTGTATCTAACTCTTTAGTATTATGTCCTTGAAACAACCTTTTAGAACAAATAAACCCGTCGTTGCGAGGAGTCCCGCTTGAGCGGGACAACGAAGCAATCTTTATGTTTACCACAAAAACTATCATTCGGGGGGATTCCAGGCATCGTTCGCCAGCAGCAGGACGCCGCGCAGCGTATAGCGGAGAGGAATATTATAAACAATCATCCTGCCGCGCCAGCCAACCGCGGGTATAAAACCGAACATGAATCCGGTGTAATCTTCCCGGATGGGAACATAGAAGAGGGTAAAAATAAAAAAATCGCTGTAGAAGGAGTCATCGGCAGGCTCGCATTCGGTGAGCGATTCGTCGCATGTATAGACCACTCCGTCCGCAAACCCGAAGTATATATTCTGCGGGAAGAGCTTCCACAGGGTGTTGCCGGCGGAATGCGGCCCGGAGTTGATTGCCCGGGCAAAACAGGGAGTAAGTGCTGCAAAAAGGATAAGCAACAAGATTAAGAAAATTTTACGCATGTGTATCCGCGAATTGTTTTTCCGGTACGCCGCAATGACGAAGGATGAGCATAACTCAGGGGATGGGTGTTTTGAACAGCCTGCTAATAGCTGGCGGCCGCATACGCATCGATCAGCCCATACCCGTAACGTTCATCCCATCCGGGTGCGCCCAGATCTTCGGCTGTATCCTGCAGAACCTGCCTGATGTCATCGGGCCCGTACTCGGGGTGGATTGCTTTGACCAGGGCTGCCACGCCGGCCACGTGGGGACATGCCATGGACGTCCCGGTCGAAAACCAGTACCCCCAGCCAATGCCTAAAGACCAGAAGGTCTCCTGCAGAATGCCGTCATCATAGCCGTCACCGTTTTGATCCACGTCCAGGTCGCCGCCGGGAGCGACCAGATCAAGTGCAGTGCCGTAATTGGAATAAGAGGCCAGCTGCTTGTCATAGCGGACGGCGCCCACCGCTATGCAGTGCTCCAGTGCCGCGGGATAGAGTACTTCGTCCGTGCCGTCATTGCCCGCGGCAGCCACCACAGTTACGCCTCTTTCGTAGGCATAGTCAATGGCTTCTTCCAGCAGGCGGGAATAGGATCCGGATCCCAAACTTAGGTTTATCACGACCGCACCGTTGTCGGTCGCCCAGCGTATCCCATTAATAATCCAGCTATAGAATCCGCCTCCCAGAAAAGAGAGGGACTTGACCGGCAGGATCCGGGCATTATAAGCAATGCCCGCTACGCCGGTTCCGTTGTCCGTTTCCTGGCCAATGGTGCCTGCCACATGGGTTCCATGCTGGTTGAAATCTATCCCGCCGCGGGTACCCGCAATGGCATTAAACCCCAGCATAAGCCTGTCACCGGACAGGGGGCCAAAACTATCCCGGCCGAAAGGATTGATGCCGGTATCAACTACCGCAACCACCACACCCTCTCCGGTACTTATATCCCAGGCATCAGGCAGATTGATCAAAGGAAAATTCCATTGCAACGGATAATATTCGTCGTTGGGTATGGCGCAGGTCGTTGCATAGTAATTGGGTTCCGCATAGGCAACCTCGGGCCGCCTTTTATAAGCCTGGGCCATCTCGCTTTCTCTGCCCGGCGCGAACGAAACAAGCTGATATTTTTTATTATAGCCCTGCTTCCATTCTCTCGCCTTTAACGTCCGGTGCACCGCATCCGCCTCCTGCAGTGCCACAGTGTCCTTGAATTTAACCAGTAGCTCTCCCGCGGCACACAGGCGCCCATTGACAGACCGGAGGGCGTTAACATCAGAGGCCTGTACGCTGATAGTCAGCATGCTCACTATAAGCACTGCTAAACAAATAATCACATCATACCTCTTTCTCATCACCAGTTTCCTTTCAGGAGAAAAGTAGTAATCGCCCCGGCAGCTTGAGGCTGACACCCGCACCACTGCGAATGCATGAATATAACATATGCATTCTTTTTCGGCCACGCACGCACGTACTTTAATACGAAAATCGCATCTGATCTGTAGGGGCGACCGGCCGGTCGCCGCATTCACGGGGATGTCCTGCTAGAAAAAAGATAATTGTAGCAGGTTTCCAGTCACTTGCTCCTTCGAAATGCGGCTGTAGATTCTTACAGGCTTAAATCTGAGAATTTACCAGCCGCCGGTTGTTTTTCTCTCAGAAATACTTATAACCGGTAGGAGCGGCTTTCAGCCGCGAATGTATCGCACCTGAAGGCGCTCTACCGAAATTGCAAATATCTTTGGCTAGTATTTTACTTAAACGTATACTGGAGGGAAAAGTATGCGCCTCTGCCTGCCCCGTCCACCACGCTGTACGTCCCCCGGGAGCTGTAACTTTCGCCAAAAACATTTCTTATCTTGACTGACATCCCCAGCCGGTCGTGCCAGAGATGCTTGAGCGACAGGTTGCAGTCAACCTGTAGATACGGCGAGAGGCTGCCGGTTCTGGAGTAGAAGAGGTTCTCCCCGACCTCCCGTTTCATGTAATAGGAGAAGTTGAGGTTTGCCGCAACCCGCTCCCTGAAATCATAGTTCACTCCCCAGTTGAATGTGCCCCGGGGAGCGCTGAGAGCGCTTTTGACGCTGAACTCTTCAGTCTGGCTGAGATCGGGACCGGGGAGGCTGACCCGGGACACAAAATCATCGCGATTCTTGAAGAGGTAGGAAACATTGCCGTACAAAGAGAGTGGTGAAACCGGTATGTAGAGGGCGGAGAATTCTATTCCCTTGACATGATCGCGACCCCGGCTGCGAACAATGCCAAAGGCAACTTCTTCCACAATGTCCTTTAATTTATTATAGAAAAAATTGCCTTTCAGGGAAAGTGTCTCTCCGTAGCGATAGCCCAGTTCCACCTCCCAGCTTTCGATCTTCTCCGTGTCCAGGTTGCTTTCGTTGACCACCAGGTAGCGGGCGGGAGTTCGATATGCCCTGCCGTAGAGCAGCTTGAGATTAAAATTATCCAGGAAAGACCAGCTCAGGCCGATCCGGGGACTTACGGAATTATCATAGTCATCGGGCTCGTCATAGCGCACGCCCGCTGTTAACTCGAGATTATCGGTTATCCGGTACTTATCCTGAAAATAACATGAATAGAGATAGCTCTCAAATGAAGGAATGATGGTCAGTCTCCGGCCGTCAAATATCTTCAGCAGCCATTTCGTGCTGTCGGCATCATTGTATTTCATTGAGCAGCCGAGGGTCATGAAATGATCGGACAGGAAATTGAAATCATACTTCCCCTCAAAACCATACTGCCGGTTTTCACTCTTCGAGGTGTACCAGTACGATTCCTCCTTATTCTCAAACCGCTCGAAGTACCCGGCCAGCAGGAGGCTGGAGGATGATCCTATCTCCTTGGTATAGGCGGCCTGCAAAAAGGAGAAAGGGCTGTATTCCTCGCCATGGAAGTCGCGGCGCGGCGTGGATAAAAATCCCTCCCACTGCTCCCGGATGAGCTCCTCCCAGGAGGGCGTCAAATTCCCCGACCCGCGTGAGTAAGCGGAAGCAACCGGCAATAACGCCTGTCGGGGATTGATTTCAAACTGGGTGAAATTTCTGTAGTTGGACAGCCTTCCCGAAATCTCCAGATGCTCCTTGTAGCGCACCTTGCCGTAAAATTCGGCCGCGTAATCCCGCTTCCGGTCATTGAGACCCGGAAGGTTGTGCTCAAAATCATCGGTGGCGGTATAGTTGGCTGACAGCAGCACGTCCACATCACGACGGTTATAGCCGGACAGGAGGTTGTAGCGCTGGGTGTTAAAGGTACCCACCTCCGATGAAACCGTCGTTCCCTCCAGGTCTTTCCCTTTCCTGGGCACCAGATTCACGATTCCCGAGAAGGCATCGGCTCCCCACAGGGCCGAGCCGGGTCCCCGGATGATTTCAATTTTTTCGAGGTAGTCGAGCGAAAGCTCCATTTCACGCGGATAGCTATTTGTGGAGGTGTCATTGGAAAAGGGCACGCCGTCCATCAGCACCAGGAATGAATCGGGCACTCCCCGCAAATACATTCTGTTTTTTGGTCTCATTGCGATCTGCAAAAAATCCCGGGACGCTGGAAAGGGCTTCCGCCAGGGTACGGTACCGCTTGAGCTCCTCGCCCCCGATGATGGTAACCGCCGCCGGCGCCCGCCTCAGCGGCTCTTCGCGCCGCGAGGCAATGGAAACCGTGTACAGGTCTTCACCGATAAACATGACCTTGGTGTCCTCGAAAATTTCCTCCACGCTTTCATTCCCGGGCTTTTTCCCCTCCTCCTGAGCGGGAAGCCGGGGAGGATGCGCGAGGATGCTCAGAGCGCAGAACGCGATTACCATGATGCGACGGCTAGTCTTCATTGGCGTCCTCTTCCTTCAGGTTTTTTAACAGCACCCGGAATTTACCCCTGGTCAGGCCCAGCAGCTTGGCGGCCCTGCTCTGGTTGTTTTCCGCCGCGGCCAGCGCCTGCTTGACCACATTTCTTTCCAGCATTTCAAGGTCAATCCCCTCGGGGGGCAGCAGGATATTCGAATCCACCTCATCCTTTTCCCCCTCCGCCTGCGAAGGAACCGCCAGATGGGCCATATCAATCCTCCCGTCCGGAGAATGGATGACCGCCCGCTCGATGGTATTCTCCAGCTCCCTGACATTGCCCGGCCATGTCTGCTTGAGCAGATAGGCCTTTGCCCCCTCGGTGATTTCCGGGTGTGGCTTT
Organism: uncultured delta proteobacterium; assembly: GCA_963793865.1. Taxonomy (GTDB): domain Bacteria; phylum Desulfobacterota; class WTBG01; order WTBG01; family WTBG01; genus CAZWCD01. The sequence continues at coordinate 70,115 of CAWCBP010000014.1, read as the reverse complement.
CCCATGGACTGGGCGAAGTTTTTGAGAAAATGATCGGCCAGGACAATCACATCCTCACGTCGCTCCCGCAACGGGGGAATGTAGATGGGAAACACCTTGATGCGGAAGAGCAGGTCCCTGCGGAAGGCATTCTCTGCGGCAAGCCGGTCGAGATCCCTGTTGGTGGCCCCGATGACCCGGACATCAACCTTGACCGATTCGTTGCCTCCCACCCGGTCGAACTCCTTCTGCTCCATGATCCGCAGCACCTTGGCCTGCGCCTCCAGGCTTAAGTCCCCGATCTCGTCAAGCAGGATGGTTCCGTTGTGTGCCTGTTCAAACTTTCCTTCCTTCCGCTTCTGCGCGCCGGTGAAAGCACCTTTTTCATAGCCGAAGAGCTCGCTTTCGATCAGCTCCGAGGGTATGGCCGCGCAGTTGATGGCGACAAAGCGGTGCTGGCTTCGGCTGCTGTTGTAATGTATGGCCCGGGCCAGCAGCTCCTTGCCCGTGCCGCTCTCACCCTGTATGAGCACGGTGCTGTCCGGGGTCTTGGAGACCAGCGACGCCTGGTTTAAAACCGCCAGCATTTTTTTGGAGTGGGCTATGATGCCGGAGAAATCGAAGTGCTTCATCAGCTCTTCCCGCAGCACTTTCACCTCTTCGCTCAGCTTTGAGATGGTGAGGCTCCGCTTGACGGTGATGAGAATTTTTTCCTCCTCAAAGGGCTTGGTAATGTAATCGATGGCGCCCTTCTGCATCGCCTCGACCGCGTTTTCTATGGTGCCGAAAGCGGTAATCACCACCACCGGGAAATAGGGATCAATCTTCTTCGCCGCGTCCAGCAGCGACAGCCCGTCCAGCTCCGGCATTTTCAGGTCGGTAATCATCAGGGAAAATTTCCCGTTTTTGAGCATGTCCAGCGCGACCCTTCCGTTTTCCGCCTGCTCGATTTTGAAACCTTCCCGCTCCAGCATTAACTGAAGGATGTGCCTCATTTTCTTTTCATCGTCGACAATTAAGATCCGTTCCATTCGACACCTCGCGACGCCTGTTTTCCTGGCAGGCTATTGAAAAACACCCATTTGATTTGTGGCTCAAGGGGGAGGGGCTTTTGAGCCTTTATACAGCCTGTGGAAAATTTTATTGAAAGAGATTGCTTCGTCGCCCGCCCCTGCGGGACTCCTCGCAACGACTACTTTTTATCATACGTTATTTATGAGACACGACGCCGGATTAGTCAGATGTTCCGTTCCCCGGAAGCCACAGTGAAAAAACGGTGCCCCCGCCCGCGCGGTCCGCGATCAGGATTTCGCCGCCGTGATTGTCAATAATTTTTTTAACCACTGCCAGCCCCAGCCCCGTGCCCCGCGGCTTCTTGGTAAAGAAGGGCTCAAACACCTTTCCCTTCTCCTCATCGCTTATGCCAACGCCGCTGTCGGTGACGGAAATAAGCACCCCGTCTTTCTCGTTCGCCGTCCTGATACTAATCTCACCGCGCTCGGGTATGGCCTGAACGGCATTGGAAAAGATATTGAGCAGCGCCTGATAAATCTGATGCTCGTCGACATTGACTTCACGCACATCCGGCCCCAGCTCCACCGAGAGGGCAATATCCTTCTCACTGAACTCCTGGAGGGGCACCATGGCCACCATTTTGTTCACCACCTGGTTGATGTTGACCGGGCTCTTGTGGGCGGGTTTCGGGCGGGCAAAGGAGAGAAAATCCTCGACCAGCCGGTTCAGCCGCCTGACCTCATCCTGTATGTATTCAATCATGGTTTTTCTGACCTTCGACTTGACCCCCTCCCTGGCAATAATGTCGACGGATCCCTTGATAATGCCCAGGGGGTTCTTAAGCTCGTGGGCTATCATCATGGAGAAATTGCCTATTTCAGCCATCCGCTCCCGCCTGGCCAGCTCCCGGTAGGTTTGCTCCAGCTCGTCCCGCTTCTGCATCAGCGCCACCGACATTTTATTGAACGCGTCGGTCAGTTCCCCCACCTCGTCGCGGCTGTCAATGGGAAGGGTTGTCTCCCATTCTCCCCTGGCAATGCGGGTGGTGGCAGTGGCAAGCCGCCGTATCGGCTTTACGATGGAAAGTGAAAAGTAAAGGGCCAGTATGCAGCCGATGACGGTTGCCACAACAGCGGCTATAAACATGTCTCTTCTCATGGTATCGATGGTATCGAAGATGGTTTTTTTTGAAAACACCACTTCGATGTAGCCGATAACCTGCTCACTGCCCCCGATCGAAACCGCGTTGCCTCCTTCCGCAAAAGAGAATGCAAAACGGTCCGAGATGTTCTTGTCGTTTCCCCTGCCCACCACCAGAAACATGGGTTCGCGGTACTTTTCCGGCAGGGCACCCGGCTTGGCGAGGTCAACCAGAACCTGTTTGTTTTCATTCATGATTTTTACGCGCTGCACATCCCGCTCCTGGAGAAGATTTTCCGCAAGCGTAGCCAGGGTCCCGCTGTTTTCGATCAGGATCTCCACCTCGGCATTCAATGCCAGGTTTTTCACCAGGGCATTGCCGCGGGTGACAAACTCCTCCATGAGCGCCTTCTTGGACTGAAAGGAAAAGAAAATGCCGTACACCAGCGAGCAGACCACGAAGAGCGAGATGGTAAGTATTAAAATCCTGGTGTTAAGGCTGTCTCTGATCACTGAATAACCTCGCTGGCCTGCTTGATCATCTCCGCCGAAATGGTCACGGAAAGCTTTTGAGCAACTTTGAGGTTGATGATGGTTCTTACCCGTGAGGGCTCCTGCACGGAACTGCCCGGCGGGCTTTTCTCATCCAGCAGCCTGCGGGCATATTCAGCCGTCTGCCTGCCGATTTCCTCGTAATCCAGGGAAAAGGAAAGGATTGCCCCGTTCTCCGCGAACCACTCGTTGAATCCCACCACGGGGATTTTCTTCAGGAGCATGCTCTTGATAATGTACTTGAGGATTTTCTCCGAGCCGATGGTCCTGTCGGGAATAAGCAGCAGCACATCGATACCGGTCAGGGGGGATTCAAGAAATTCGGGGATCTGCTTTTGCGAGCTGATGGGCATGCCCGCCACGGTAAGCCCCAGGGCCGCGCCCTGCGACATGATGGCATCAAGGTTTTTCTGATTGTGCTCCGGGGTGTAGAACACGCCTATCTTTTTTCTGCCCACAAAGGCGGACTTTATCTGTTCCAGTTGAAGCGCAACGGGCAGGTTGAGACTTACACCTCGGTGGGCCGCATCCCCTTCCGGAAAAAGTTTTTCCGGGTTGGATACCATGGTGAAAATCACCGGAATGGAAATTGAGGCGGTGCCGGTCAGGTAGGCCGCTTCAGGCCCGACGGCAACGATGAGATCTCCTCCCCGCTCCACCGCCCCCGCCAGAACCAGCTTGCCCTTCTCTTTCACATCTTCATCGATCACATGCTCACGGTAGCTGCCGCTGGCAAAATGTTTCTTAAACCCCTCGACTGCCTTTTGGTAGGGAATAATATCGCTGCTTTTAATAATAATGATTTCGCCGGCTGAAAGAGCGGGATCCGGGGTTGCGATAAGCAACAGTAAGACAAACGCGAGAAATGTGCGATTCATCGTTTTACGGAATCTTCCTGATTGAACCATGCATGAATGACAAGCAATTCCGGTTCCGGTACGGCCATCACACCTGCGGCGCCACAGGGCGGCCGGCGCATATATATGCTGGCTCTATACAACCTCTCAGATAAAACGGATTGGCTGAATCTGACCACTTCATACTAGGTCATTTTAACGGATGTTGCAAAGACTTATTTTAGAAAAAATTTTTATGCTGATAAGTAAATGATTAATCGAGTAATTTATAAAATCGTGACTATCGTTGGCATAAAAAATAATTATGGCATTCACTTTGCTTTTTAGCTGGGCAACCATCTAAAAAGTTGCTTATAAAAATAAGAGGATACACATATGGAACGAAGAGTTGTGATAACAGGCATGGGTGCGGTGACGCCGCTCGGAGGAACTTTGGACCAGACCTGGGAAAGTCTGATGAAATCCCTGTCCGGCATCGATTACATTTCCCTCTTCGATGCATCCTCCTTTCCGGTGAAGATCGCGGCTGAGGTAAAGAGTTTTGATGAATCAAAGCTGATGCTGCCCGAAGAACTGAAGCCGTTTGCCGGAAGGGCAACCAAGTTCTGTGTCGCCGCCGCTCAGGAGGCCATCAAGCATGCCGGCCTTAACCTCGACGCCATCGATGATACCATGTTCGGCATTTCCCTGGGTGGAAATGAAGAAACCACCAAACTTTCCGAATTCAGCAACGCCTTCAGAGAGGAAAATATTTTATACTCCCTGCAGAACAAGGATCTCTCCTATTTCAGGGATTCAAACCGCCTGGCCCAATTATGGGCGATCAGGAGATGCGCGCACACCACCTCCAACATACTCTCCATTCTCTTCAATGCCCGGGGCCCGGTGAGCACTTCTTCCACGGCGTGCGCCTCAAGCGCGCAGGCAATAGGAAAGGCCATGCGCATGATTGAACACGCGGACGCGGACATAATGATTACCGGCGGATGTGATTCCATCATCAGCGAGTTCTCGGTTGCGGGGTTCGGTCTGCTCGGCGCCCTTTCCCACAACAACAACGATCCCCAAAGGGCAAGCAGGCCATTTGATCTTACGCGTGACGGTTTTGTGCTTGGCGAAGGTTCAGGCATTCTGGTACTCGAGGAGTTATCCCATGCCCGGGCACGGGGCGCGCGCATCCTGGCGGAAATCACCGGCTTTGGTTCATCCTCCAACGCCTACCGGCTGACCGACTCTCCCCCGGACGGCAGAGGGGCTGATCAATCAATGAGGACGGCCCTGCTGGACGCCGGGATCTCACCGGATCAGATAGATTACATAAACGCGCACGGCACCTCGACTCTGGTCAATGACCGCAGCGAAACCCAGGCTATAAAAAAGGTCTTCGGCGAGACGGCATACGATACGCCCATCAGTTCCAACAAGTCCATGCTGGGGCACCTGATTGCCAGCGCGGGCACCATTGAGCTGATCATGAGCGTCATGACCATTCAGAACAAGATCATCCCGGCGACCATCAATTACGAGATTCCCGATCCCGCTTGCGACCTCGACTACGTCCCCAATGAGCCCCGGAAGCATGAAGTCAATTCCGTGCTCTCAAACTCGTTCGCATTCGGCGGTCAGAACGCCAGCCTGGTGGTAGAACGGTATTATGACGCATAAGCGGCGCGTCGTGATAACCGGTCTGGGGCTTGTTTCTCCCCTGGGACATACCGTACGCGACAGTTGGGACGCTCTCATTGCAGGCACTTCAGGCATCGGCTTTATCTCTTCCTCCGGGTCCCCGTCGTTAAAGGTCACAATAGCCGGCGAAGTCAAGAGTTTTAATCCCTCCAGCCTGCCGGGCAAGAAAAAAAATATCAAGCTGATGAACAGGGATGCACAGCTGGCCGTTGCCGCGACGGATGAAGCTCTTGCCGACGCGGGATTCAACCGGGAGACAACCGGGCCCGCTGCGTTCGGCATTGCATTCGGGGCCTTCGGCATTCAGTATACCCTTGATGAGGCCTTCAGCTTTCTCCGGGAACCGGGTGAGACAACAACGCTGAATCCGATCTGGCCGCTTACCATACTGCCCAACATGAGCCTGTGCCACAGTGCCATTACGCACTCCCTGCAGGGCCCTAATATCGCATTCTGCTCGCTCACCGCGTCGGGAACCCAGGCGGTTGGCGAGGCATTCAAGTCCATTCAATACGGCGATGCTGATATATTCATTGCCGGAGGATGCAGCAGCCTTAATCCCTCCTATCTCCTTTCGCTCGCCGACGCGGGCCTGTTTTCGGCAGGGGAGGAAGACCCGGCGTCATCCTGCCGCCCCTTTTGACAAGCGGAGAAGCGGGTTTTTGATGGGAGAAGGTGCCGCGGTTCTCATTTTAGAAGAGCTCGGGCATGCCCTTAAGAGAAACGCCGCCATCTACGCGGAGGTCGGCGGCTACACCTGCGCTCTGCAGGGAGGAAACTTTTCCTGCGAAGAAAGCTCATTTGATGCGCGCGTTGAGGGTGTTTCCACATGTATAGAGGAGACAATCCGGCAGGCCGGCATTGATCGCAGCGATATAGATTATATTAATGCAGAGGGCAATGCCACCGTCCTCTCGGACCGGATTGAAACAGAGGCCATCAAGCGCGTTTTCGGCGATCACGCCTACCGCATTGCAGTCAGCTCCACCAAGGCCGCCACCGGCCACATGCTCTGCGCCTCGGGTCCGGCCGGGATCATCGTAAGCACGCTGGCCATGAAACACGGCATGGTCCCGCCCACGCTCAATTATGAGCAGCCGGATCCGCACTGCGATCTCGACTACACGCCGAACCGGTCACGCACAAGGGAGATACACGCGGCACTTTCCCTCACGCTGGGACTGAGCGGAGAAAACGGGGCGGTGCTGATCAGAAACGTGGCTTAGCAGCTTGCTGAGTCGAAGGCACCGGGTCGTGCCGTAAGCGTAAAGTCAAATTGTTGTGGCGTCAAAAGCCCTACCCCGCCACGAATCAGATGGGTGTTTTTCAACAGCCTGTTAGGACAGGAGAAGGCACATGGAACGAAGGGCAGTCATAACAGGGGTCGGCCTCATTAGCCCGCTCGGCGTGGGCAAGGAGGAAAACTGGAAGCGCCTCTGCGCCGGTGAATCGGGCATAGGACCGCTTTCCCGTTTCAAGCCGGAGGAAGTCGGCGTTTACACCGCGGGAGAGGTAAGAAATTTCAAGGCCGGCGATTTCATCAAGGACCGGAAGGCCATCAAGCTCACCTTTCCCATGGTCCATCTGGCGGTCGGTGCCGCGCAGCTTGCGGTTGACGATTCCGGCATAAAAACCGAGACCCTTGAGCCCTCACGATTCGGCGGCTTCATAGGCTCCGGGGGCGGGGGCTTCGAGGAAGGCGCCGGCTTCCCCGACCTGGTGGAACCGCTCGTGCAATCCTGGTCCGAGGAAAAGAAAAAATTTGATCCGGTCAAGTTCGGTGCCGACGGCATCGCCCGCACCTACCCGCTCTTCCTCTTAAAAACGCTTCCCAACAACGCCTTTTATTACATATCCCTTCAGCATAATATACAGGGGGAAAACGACAACATCATTGCCTCCTTCACCGGAGGATCGCAGGCAATCGGTGACGCGGCGCGGACCATACGGCGCGGCTCCGCCGACATCGCCATTGCCGGCGGTTATGACTCGCTGCTGCTTCCCACCACCCTCTTCGGCTTCAACAAGCTGGAGCTCCTCTCCCGGAATCCCGATCCGGCAGCGGCCTGCCGGCCCTTTGATCTGAACCGGGACGGCATGGTACTCAGCGAGGGGGCCGGCATGGTGGTCATCGAAGAGCTGTCCCATGCCCGCAGCCGGGGCGCGCGCATTTATGGGGAGATAACCGGCTACGGCAGCGCTTCCAGCGCGCACCATCTCTACCAGCCCTGCCCGTCGGGAAACGGCATCAGGATCGCCCTGGAAAAGTGCCTTGCGGATGCGGGGATAGCACCTGCGGATGTTGACTACATTAATGCTGACGGGGTCGGCACGGTCATGAGCGACAAGGCGGAATCACTGGCCATTGCGGCTGTTTTCGGGCCGCGAGCGCAAAAGGTACCTGTCAGCTCTACCAAATCCATGACCGGGCATCTGGGAACAGCCGCGGGCGCGGCGGAACTGATCTTCAGCGCCCTGGCCCTGCAGGAGGGTATCCTGCCGCCCACCATCAACTATACCACCCCCGACCCTGACTGCCCGTTGGACTGCGTGCCCAACCAGGCCCGGAAACAAAGCATAACCACAGCGCTTTCCATTAACCAGGGTCTGGGAGGGCAGTGCACCTGCCTCATCATTAAGAAGGTTGATTGACATGAAATTTGGTTTCATCGCCCATGCCCGCAAAGCAAGTGAGTTGAGAAAGGCATTCCTGCTCCGGCACGATGTATCGCTGATCCCTTTTATGCCCGAGGGGAAAATCGTATCCAAGGCGCTTGAAGTGGGCTTAATCAAGGACATTTTTACCTACCGCCAGGTGTGCTCTGCCCAGCATGAAAAGTGCAGCGGCAAGATATTTTGTGTTTTTCTCACTGCGGAGCAGCTGCTCACCAACCAGGAACGGGCCGTCGAGCTTGTGGTCGAGGCATGCAGGCAGGCCAAGGAGTGGGGCGCCGAGATTGTGGGACTGGGAGCGATGACCGCGGTGGTTGGGTCGAGAGGCAAGGAAATCAATCAGCACTCCCCTGTTCCGGTCACCACCGGGAACTCACTTACCGTGTATTCATCCCTCAGGGCCTTCCGGGACATAGTGAAAAAATTAGGGATTGACATCCATCGGCAGAAAATAGTAATTGTGGGCTTTCCCGGCAGCATCGGGCTTGCCATCGCGCGGCTGCTCATCCAGGATGGTGTTCGTCTTATACTGGTAAGCAGGGGGAAAACAACCCCCTTCATAGACCGTTTCCTCGCAAACCTGGACGGGGAAGCCAGGAAGAGGGTTGAGATCAGCAATAACCTTAAAGAAGCCTTGAGCAGCGGGACCATTATTTTCAGCGCCACTTCGACCGGCAATATAATCGATCCCGATACCCTGGCACCGGGTTCCATCATATTTGATATCGCTCAGCCGCGGGATGTGATTCAGAAAAAGGAAAAGAGAAAGGATGTGCTCGTCATTGACGCGGGGACCATTTCCCTGCCTCACACCAACAGCCATGGCTGGCATTCCATTTCTCTTCCCTTTTTTTCCTTCATTCCCATTCCCATCCTGCCATGGCAGTCCCGGGGGCGCTTTTACATCAATTACTCCGGCGTGGGTCCGATCTTCATCCCTTCCTGTCTGGGCGAGACCATCACCCTCGCCCTTGAAAACCGGCCGGAAAGCTTTTCCCTGGGCAGGGACCTCGACCTGGATAAGATCAGGGAAATCGGGGCGCTCAGTGAAAAGCACGGATTCATCTTCGATCACTTCTTAAGCTTCGATAAGTGCATCAGCGACCAGGCGTATGAAATGACCGCAAAGGCTCTCAAACATTCAAACTGAAGGCACGAGAAAGGTTGCACCATGAAACTGAAAGATAAAGTCGCACTGGTCACCGGCGCATCAAGGGGACTGGGAAAGGCCATCTCGCTGAAGCTGGCCGCCGAAGGCGCGCGGGTAACCGTCAACTACATGAAAAACGCCGACAAGGCGGAGGAAGTGGTTAAGGAGATCATCTCCGGGGGAGGAAGCGCGGCGGCCATGCAGGCGGACATAACCTCGCTGCCGGAGGTTGAAAAGATGGTGGACAGCCTCTACGAACAGTTCGGACGGATCGACATCCTGGTCAATAATGCGGGCGTGACCAGGGATGAGCTGCTGCTGTCCATGACTCCGGAGGACTGGGACATGGTCATCAGAACCAACCTGGGAGGACTCTTCAACTGCACCAAGGCAGTGGCAAAATACATGATGGTGCAAAAGAGCGGCAGGATCATAAACATATCCTCGGTCGCGGGCGAGCGGGGCGGCCGCGGGCAGTCCAACTATGCCGCCTCCAAGGGAGGGATCAACGCCTTTACCCGCTCCGTGGCCATGGAGCTGGCGCCCAAAAAAATCACCGTCAATGCGGTAGCGCCGGGGGTGGTGGAAACGGAAATGAGCAGCACGGTCATCAGGAGGGCAAAGGATATTATCCTTGACGCCGTTGCCCTGAAGCGCCTGGGACAGCCGGAGGAAATAGCAAACGTAGTGGCATTCCTCGCCTCGGATGACGCATCCTATATCACCGGTGAGGTCATTCGGGTCGATGGAGGCTTCAAAGGATAATCCATTCTTTTAAAGGGGTGAGCGACGATGGATGAGAATACAATTTTTGAAAAGGTGAAGGCATGTGTGGTTGATGCGCTGGGCGTCGACGAGGATGAGGTAAAGCCCAATGCGGTATTGTTTGACGATCTGGGCGCCGAATCGCTCGATCTGCTTGATATCGTCTTCAGGCTGGAAAAGGAGTTCGGCATAAAAATCCCCCGGGGAGGCATCCAGGCCAGCACCCTGTCTGCGGAAGGCGAAAACCTGAAAGACGAAGACCTGGTTGTGGACGGAGTCCTGACACCCCTGGGAATTAAGAAGCTGAGAGAGTCCATGCCCGAGGTGGACCCGGCGCGGATCACCGACGGATTCAGGGCTGATGATATTCCCACCCTTTTTACCGTGCAGACCTTCGCGAGCATTGTCAAGAAAATGCTGGAGGAAAAGGGGAAGACGTAGTCGCATCATGGGCATCGGCATAGACATCGTTGAGGTGCGGAGAATAGAACAGCTGGCTGAAAAGCACGAGTCGTTTCTCGCCAGGGTCTATACCGAGGCCGAGATCAGCTACTGCAGCAAAAAGAAGAACCGGCACCAGCATTTTGCCGCCCGCTTTGCCGCCAAGGAAAGCGTGCTCAAGGCATTGGGCGTGGGCTGGGCCCGCGACGTGAAGTGGACGGACATAGAAGTCGTCAACGATGCCCTGGGGAGGCCGCGCATTAATGCCTACGGCGAGGTAAAGCGGCTCATGGAAGAAAAGAACATCAGGGAAATTCTGGTGTCGCTCTCCCACACCGCCCACTACGCTGTCGCTTCCGCGGAGCTGGTGAAAGGATAAGCATATGCGATTTCTCATGGTTGACCGGATACTGGAATTCGAGAAGGGAAAATCCGCCACCGGGTGCAAGGATGTCACCATAAGCGAGGATTTCCTGGCCGACCACTTCCCCCGCTTTCCGGTCATGCCCGGGGTGATGCAGCTCGAGGCAATCGTTCAGCTTGCGTCGTGGCTGGTATTCGTGAGCAGTGATTTTAAAAGCAAGGGTACCCTGGCCGAGCTGGGGGCCATCAAATTCAGAGATTTCGTGAAGCCGGGAGAGCAAATGACCATGGAGGTCACGTTCCAATCCATGGACAGCGAGGGGGTCACCTTCAAGGCGCAGGTCAGGGTCGGGGACCGGGTAAAAACCATCCTCACCTCGGCGCGTCTCCGCTACATCCCCATCGAAACCATTGACGATCCCCAGGAGGCGCAGGACTATTTTCACTATCTCACCGGCGATAAGCCGTTCGGTGTCTATGCCACCTGATTGAAACCTTCCCCTTTACAGCTTCCTGGTTCCGTGCATGAGATTCCATCTTTTTGACAAGGTCATCCAGTTTGTTCCCGGGAAAAGCGGTGTGGGTGTTAAAAACGTCACCCTGGGAGAGGATTTTTTCAACCGGCATTACGGCCTGACGCCGCTCATGCCCGAACCCCTGATCATCGAGGCCATGGCCCAGATGGGCGGATGGACCATCGCCCTCTCCACCGGCTGGCAGTACGTGGCCATCCTGCTCCGCATCGACAAGGTGAAGTTTTACCGTCCGGTGCGCCCCGGCGACCAGCTCATCCTCAAGGCGGATGTCCTCTCCATTAACGAAAGCGGTTCATTGATCGAAGGCCGGGCGGAGGTGAACGGCGAGACGGTGGCCCACGCCGAGCGCATCATGTACGGCAACAGCCCCGTGCCTGACCACCTGCGGGACTTCATCAAGAAGAGCTACATCTACGTCAGCGGCGGCTTCCTCGACAGGGAAGGCAATGTCATTACCCGATAAACAGCCCCTCAATCAGCCCTTCGTGAGAAAGCGCGCCGTCATAACCGGCATGGGAATTATTTCACCCATCGGCAGCGAGAAGGGGGAGGTCACCCGGTCTCTTAAGGCGGGGAGATCTGGAGTCGGTCCCATAACCCTCTTTGACGCCTCCTCTCTTCCCACCACCATAGCCGCCGAGGTCAAGGATTTTAACCCCCGGCATCTGCTGCGCGGCATGAAGGTGCTGGACATGACCGGGGACCGGCGGGTGCTCTTCGCCAATGCCGCCGCGAAGCTTGCCGTTGAAGATGCGGGGCTTGCCGCGGAAGCGCTGCGCGCCGCACGGGGCGGTGTCGTGTTGGGGGCAGGCATGCACTCCATCATTCCCCGGGTGGATACGATCGTTGCCCAGGGCTTCAGATACGGGAGTGAAAAAGAAATGCGGGCGCGCGGGCTTGAGGAAAGTGTGAGCGCCCCGCTCTGGAACAGGGCATGCATGGGAACGCTCTCGGTGGCAAACCATTATGGCGTCAAAGGACCCTGCTACACGGTGGTTTCCGCCTGTGCGGCATCATCAGAGGCGGTGGGGCAGTCTTTGAGAATCATCCAGAGAAACGACGCTGACCTGATTATAAGCGGCGGGTATGATTCCATGCTCAACCCGTTTTTCATGGAGGGGTTCTGTGGACTGGGCACCATGTCGGCACAAAATGATACGCCCCGGGAGGCCATGAAGCCCTTTGACCGCAAGCGTGACGGTTTTGTGCTGGGCGAAGGGGCGGGGGTGATCATCCTGGAGGAGTACGAACACGCCCTGAGGCGGGGAGCGACGATCTATGCCGAAGTGGCGGGATATGGAACCTCGCTGGATGCATACAGCGTGGCGGATCCCCACCCGGAGGGAACCGGCGCCGTGCTTGCCATGAGCAGGGCCATAAAGGACGCCGGGATCGTCATCACTGATGTTGAATACATCAACGCCCACGGCACCGCGACCATGAAGAACGACCGCATTGAGACCGCGGCCATTAAAAAGGTGTTTTCAGATCATGCGTATAAAATACCGGTGAGCAGCACCAAGTCGATGATCGGCCATACCGTCGCCGCTGCCGGGATTTTAGAGCTCATTGCCACCGTCCTGGGCATGAACAACGATTTTCATCCCTCCCACCATTAATTATCAAACCCCGGACCCCGATTGTGACCTGGATTACGTCCCCAACCGGTCCCGCGAGGGGTCATTCTCCTGCGCCCTCTCCAACTCCTTCGGCTTCGGCGGCCAGAACTCCACCCTGATCATCAAGAAGGTGTAGGGAGCCGCGGGCGTATGGCAATACGCCCCTATCCCGAGTTCGTTGCCAATGTTCTTCCGGTATCAACCAATAATGGTAGGAGCACCTTCAGGTGCGATGTTTTTCCCGGCCCGAGATCGCTCCTTCTTTTTAAGCTGATTTTTCGAGTATTCTGTTTTTTGTTTGCATTGAAAGCCTGACAGGTGCAAAGAACCTGGAAGGGTAAAGATAATCCTCGCCAGACTCGTCAATGATTCTCACCTGCTTGTGACGCTGCAGCCTCCTTGTCTGGAATGGTCTCATACAACTTTCGTATCTCCAAGGATGCCTCGCAACCCTCATTGTCAATGCAAAGCAGAAATTTTTGTTTCATTGCTTTTTCACTCTAGGTATTTTTTGATCTTCCTGAAAGAGGTCGGCTGAAGTGATGTGGTAGGTGCGTTCTTCAGGGTTTTATCTGCGTCAACATCAAATTCAGCAGATCGAGGCATCCTGTGCCCTTCAAAAACAGTAAGTATGATAATGTGATTTTTTTCAAGCCTGTAGACAATGCGATATTTTTTAAATATCAGTTCTCGTATGTCGGGGGTGGCGAGTTCGGGAACATCCTGCCTATGCGCGGTTTGTCAGATAATAATTCCGCATGCTCAATAAGTTGATCGACAAATTGTATGGCCCGGGCCGGGCTGTCTTTTGAAATATAGTCTTCAATCTCGATTAAGCGCTCAAGGGCTTCATGTGACCATTTGATTTTCATAAGGGGTTATCCCTTGCTTCTTCTCCCTTTTAATGCCGCTTGTACCTCCTCGGTTCGATAGGTTTTTCCGCTTTCAGCATCTGTTATTCCTCTGCTAACAGAATCAAGAAAAGATTTTTTATATACCAGGTCGTCATACTCGCCAGGTGACAAGAGAACGCCGGCCGGCTTTCCATTTTGAGTAATGATCAAGGGATGGCCGGTAGCCTTGAGGCTCTTGAACCATTTTGAGATACCCTTTTTGAATTCGGCAATAGGAACAATGTCATTTGTAATGGAAATTGGTTTCATACTATGGCTCCGAATTTTGGACTTATTATTGACCAATATATAGGCCAATATAAAAATCAAATCAAGATTTATTATTTACGCATAACGCTCAAGATGATCTACCGAGGCCGCGCCAGCGCGGGACTCGGTTAGCTCCATCGCATGGTTGGCCTCTTCACTTCTGAGCAGCTCTCTGCAAGATTGAATCAATTCTTTTCGCGGAAACGTCTGAATCCAACTGCGGCAATTGGCCGGTGTAAGTGTGCGGATGCTCAGTCCGTTGACGTGCTATGCACGCAAAGACCTTACTCGCCAACTCTCGACTTCGTGAATCCGCTGCATCAAGGAGAGAGTCCACCGTCAAAATCTGCCCAGCCAACTCAATCTGGAGCGAATGGCGCGCATCATCCACCCGACCGGAATCAATCTGCTCAAGTAACATCGCTTCGGGCGGTATCCGTGAGGTGCTTGTCTAGTGTCTGCACCGACAAAAGCTGGTTCAAGAGCTGCTTCTGGGCGCCCAGAAACCAACCGAGTGCAACGAAACCGGCAGCGACAATCACGATCCCGACAATGAATGCAAATTTCTTCATAGCGTGCTCCCCCTCGCCCAACAATGATTAGATGGTTTCTTTATAGAACCTTTTAATTGCAATTCTGCAACATATCATACCAATGTGAAGCCCAATCAGAATTTGATTGTGTTGCGCTCTGGCAAACCTTTCCTTCGCCTGGAATGGGATGATATATAGTTTCTTTATAAGACCCCTAATCGTTTATTCTAAAGATCGTCAGCAGGGCTTTTTTCCAGATTACCCGCCCGATCCTTTATTCATAATGGGTCCACATCCGGATAACCTTGACGGTTCTGATCTCGCTGATGACCTGGTAGACGAGGCGATGGCGGATGTTGATCCGTCGCGAATAAGCTCCTGACAGGTCCCCACGCAATTTTTCATAGGAAGGCGGCTTTTGGAACGGGTTTCTTGACAGGATGAGAAGCAGCTTTTCCGCTTTCGGCCTGAGGCCGGCCGCCGCAATCATCTTTGCATCTTTCTGCGCCTGCTTCGTATAAACAATTCTCCACCTTACCATCCGGGCTTCTCGCTGCATTTCTCGACCGGCGTTTTGAGGCCCCGGCGAATGGATTTTCCCATCCCCGGAATTGATAAGAGATAGAGCGTCTCCTGGATGGACCGCCAGTCTTCCTCAGAGATGAGAATGGCATTTGCTCTCTTGCCGGTGATCTGGATCGGCTCATGGGACTCTGCAGCCTGGTCGATCAATTTATAAAGTTTTGCCCGGGCTTCTGTCGCCTTAATTGTGGTCATGAAAATCACCTCCGCCCATAACGTACCTGATAACGTACGTAATGTCAAACGCTTTATTCGCGGCCAAAGGCCGCTCCTACCACGCATATACCTTCTTCAATGATCTTCCAAGCATATATGTTAACCGTTTCTGTAATGAAACCGGCACAGCTTGTCACCAGTTCGCTTCATGCCTGTTGCTGCAAACTTTGTATTAAAATGGTCCTCTTGCTTTGCATCCCCGCAGGCTAAAGCCTGCGACTACAGCCTGCGACCACCGATTTTTCAGGACTGACCAATAAAAGGAACAATTATGTGTTCCTACTATTCATTAAAGTGCAGTGGGTAATGTTCCGATAAAATGTAATAACATCGCGGCTAAAGCCGCTCCTGCCATCATGAGTTCAAATGCAAGAAATGGTCCCTTAATTACAGGATTTAAGACTCTACATCCAAGGAGCTCAGGCATGAAGAATTCAATACTGCTTTTCTGTTCTTTTTCTCTCTTCGCCGCCCTGATTGCGGGAAACTCCGGCAACACCCATGCCCAAACCATCGGCCCCCGGTCCCTGTTGGATATCAACGCAATGCCTGCCGTGGCGACGGACAGCAATGGCAACTTCACCGTCACCTGGGGCTACATGGGGCTGGGACATCTGCCCGGCATCCTGGCCAAGCGCTATGATTCAAACGGCGAACCTCTCGACAATACCGGCTTCTGGGTCAACTCCGGCTTCGGCTCCACCGCCCTGCTTAACTACGATCCCGACATCGTGACCGACAGCGAAAATAACGCGGTGATCGCCTGGTGCGCCTTCGGGCTTTTATCTTCGGAAAGCGCCCAGGTAATCTATACCAGGGTGAGCCCCCATCTTGCGGCGGCAGCTGCGGACGCATCCCCCGCGACGCTTTCGGCCATCAGCCCGCAGCAGGAGGACGCTCCGCAAGCAATACTCAGCATTCCCTATTCCCCGGCCATTGCCATTCACAGCGATGACACGCTGGCCATCGTCTGGAGTTACTTCATCGTCGGCACCGGCGAAAGCGGCATTTACCTTGTGGTGGTTAAGCCTGACGGCAAGGCCGGCAACCCGGTCAAAGTGGCAAGCAATATGGAAACAGCAGACGGCTCGACCGTCATGCATCCTGTTCTGTACTTTTCCCCGTCGGTTGCCTTCGACGCAAACGGCAAAATCCTCATCACCTGGACGGCAGCGGGACTGCAGCCCTATTTTCTCAATACCAATCTTCCCCTCTGCGCCGTCTACTACAGCAAGTACGACACCTCCGGCAAGGTGGTGAGCGGTTACAACAAGCAGATGGTGGGATTGGGTTTTAACTCGAGGGTCGCGGTGAGCAGCAGCAATACCGCGCTTATCGCCTGGAATGCCATCGATCTCTTCAGCCTCAAGGTCAGGATCATGGCAGCCCTTTTCTCTCCAACGGGAACCTCCTCGTCAGGACCGCTGCAGATGGGAATCAGTTCAGCATACACCCCATCGGCCTTCGTGGACGCGGGCAACTATCTTTCCAACACCGGCATCGACATTGCGCCGGACAGCGACGGAAACTTCTTTGTGACCTGGGGCGGCAGCAACCTGTTCAATGACAACATCTATCTCAAAGCTATATACGGCACCGGGTCCTCCCTTTCCAGCGAAATCAAAGTGAGCCAGGGGTTCGATTTGAATAACTCGCCCTCCATTGCCATCGACAGCGAGAACACTATTATTGTTGCCTGGAACAAGGTTTCCCTGGCAAACCTCCTCTCCGGGATCGGCTCGGTATACGCCCGCCGGTATGACAATGCCCTGCAGGCGATGGGAGATGAGTTCAAGGTCAACATGAGTTACTGAGTATCGAATGAGCACGCTACCCCTTTCCGCCCTGTTTGACAGGGAGGAAAGGGGGTTTTTATCCAGAGATTTATTAGTAAGTCTGCGCAGGGGCGACCGGCCGGTCGCCCCTACTTGGCATGAGCGACCCGATATCCATCCCATGTGCAGTTTCATCTTGACCATTCATCCCCGCTTGTTTATAGTGCAGTTGTAACTAATTAAAATAGCAGTGCGTTTTACATCTCTGCCAATACGGCAGAACATCCGGCAGATAATCAATCACATCCATACCAACTATGCAGCGATTCAATAATCCGCTCCTCCACTCCGCTCTTCTCATCTTCATTGTCTTCCTCATGTATACCCACACCTTCGATGCCGGTTTCATGTTTGACGACTATGCCCAGCAGGAAATGCTCAAGCTCATCAGCCGCGGGGAGCGGGAAGTCAATATTTTTAACTTCGTCACCACGCCGGAGGAGGCAACCTACTATACCCAGATGACCGCCGTGCCCTGGTGGACCAACACCAGCTGGCGCATACGCTACTTCCGGCCGGTCGCCTCCGTAAGCCATCTCATTGACTACACCCTCTGGAAAAGCAATCCCCTTCCGTATCATGTCCACAATGTCGTCCTCTATGCAGTGCTGGCGGTGCTGCTCTATGTTCTCTATGCCGCCTTCTTCCGGCACGCGTGGGCGGCCTTTTGCGGTGCGCTTATCTTCACCCTCGAGCCCTGCCACTACATGACCGTGCGCTGGATCGCATCCCGCAATGATATCATCTGCGCCATCTTTCTGGTGACAAGTCTCATCTTCTACCTGCGTTTTTTCGAGAAGAGAAGGCCGCTCCCGGGGCTTTTCTTCATACTGTCGTACATCCTCGCGCTCTGCACCAAGGAGATCTCTTTCATCTTTCCCGTCCTCATCCTCATCCACGACCTGATACGCTTTAAAAACCTCAGGGCCGCGCTTACCGGCCAATGGAAGGTGTACCTGCTCCTGTTCATCATAAATGTAAGCTACTTTCTCTTTTACCAGGCGAACGGGTACGGAAGCTACTGGTATGGAGAGCGGCTGCTCCGGGACTACCCCATTGATTTTTTAAAAGCGACCGGGCTTTACCTCGCGGCACTTTTTTATGGCGGGGTACTGGCCTCGGTGGGACCTGATTTTGTCACCCGCTACTGGTACGTCCTGGTACTGCAGTTTTCCGTCGCGGCTTATATCACCTATCGTATCTGGAAGGAGCGGGACCGCTTTCCCGAAATCAGCCTGTTCATCGTGTGGATGGTGCTCCCCCTTCCCTTCATTGTGGTGCCTCCCATCAATGACCGCCTCCTGCTCATTCCCAGCATCGGCTATGCCTACCTTGCGGCCCTCGCCATTTTCATGCTCAAGCGCAAGGGGCTCGCCTATTTTTTCCTGGTCGTTGCCCTGATCCTGCCGCCGATCACCAACATCATCCAGGCCCGCCAGTTTGACAAGGTCCTGCAGACCGAGTACGAGGCATTTTACAGCGCCGTGGATGAAATCATCCCCCGCAAGACAACTGCTGACAGGTTATTCATCCTCAACTTCCCCCGGCAGGGCGTCGCCGAAATGGGTCTTTCGGGCGAGAACTACATGTACCTGGGCCTCTACTATGCCCTCTACTACCGCTTTGCCGAATGGCAGGTTCCTCACCCGCCCCTTCCCGCCTTTAACAATGACCTGACGGCCGCGGTGCGCTCGGTCAGCGCAACCGGCATGAAACTTTATCCCCTCTCCGCCTTTGACGAGCCGGTCTCAGTCGAGGTGCTTGACGCGCACCGGCTGAGGATTTCTCATCCCGCCCGCTACTATTTTGAGACCAATACCGAAAAGCTCTTTTCCCTCAACCGCGCCTTCCGCCGGGGAGAAACCTTTCAGCTTCCTGATCTGACCATAACCCTGGAGAACGTGGAGGGAGGCCGGGTGAAATCCATCGTGGTGCAATCCGCCCTGCCTCTGGACCATCCCCGCTCCTTTTTCCTGTACTACGATGCAGGCAAGTGGCTGCAGTGGCGTCCGCTGGCGGATCCCCCGCCCTTCCCGACGGGCTAGTGTAGTACCTCCACCAATTCTTTGGCTTGAAAAATCGCTTCATTTCAGTTATATTAGGGCACCGTACGAAAGGTGTGTCTGATGATTCTTCGCGTGTGCAATCTGAAAAAGAGTTACGAGCTGGGCTCCATCACCGTGCCGGCCTTACGAGGCGTCTCGCTTGAGATCGAACGGGGAGGATTCGTCACCATCATGGGACCTTCCGGCTCAGGCAAATCCACCCTGATGAACATCATCGGATGCCTGGATCATCCTACCGAAGGCAGCGTGGAAATCGAGGGAACGGAAACTGCCAGGATGAGCCGCTCGCAGCTTGCCTACCTGCGCAACAAAAAAATCGGTTTCATTTTCCAGAGCTTCAATCTCCTTCCCCGGATGAGCGCGCTGGAAAACGTGATGCTTCCCTTCCTCTACAGCGATCAGCCGAAAACCCGCTCCAAAGATAAGGGGCTCGCGCTTTTGAAGGCCGTGGGGCTGGAGGATCGGGTCATGCACAAGCCGAACGAGCTCTCCGGAGGGCAGAAGCAGCGGGTTGCCATAGCCCGCGCCCTGATCAATGACCCGGCCATCATCCTGGCGGACGAGCCCACCGGCAATGTTGATTCACATTCCGGGCTGGAGATCATGGTGCTGCTGCAGAAGCTCAACGGTGATTCCATGACCATCCTCATGGTTACCCACGACCAGTACATCGCCCAACACTCCCACAGAATCGTCCATCTGACCGATGGCAGGATAACCCGGGAAGAGAAGGTGGAAGAGAAGAAAAATGCGGCTGATGAGCTGCAGAGAAGATTCCCGCGGGGCAAGGAAGAATAACGGTGAAGGCAACTGAAATCCTACAGGTATCGTTTGAGGGTCTGAGGGCAAACAAGCTCCGATCGCTGCTCACCATTTTAGGGGTAATCATCGGGGTCGCCGCCATTGTGCTCCTCACCTCGCTCTCACTCGAGGTGCGCAGCCAGGTTACCGGAAGCATCAAGTCGCTGGGATCGAACCTCTATTTTGTTTTTCCCGCCGATCCCAAGAAGCAGCCGCTGGCCTACGTCACCAGCAAGCTCAAGGAATGGCATGCCAGGACCATCACCCAGGAGAACAGCTTCGGCATTGTCACCTCTCCGGTGATCAACAAAACCGCCTTGGTAAAGTACGGCAAGAAATCCCGCAATACGGCGATTATTACCGGCACGACCCCCAATTTCGCCGCAGTGAGAGAGTGGAAGGTTGAGAAAGGCCAATTCATCGGGAAAAGCGATCTCGTCTCCAACCGCAAAGTCTGTGTCCTCGGGTACAGCGTCTACCAGGACCTCTTCCGCGGGGTCGATCCCATCGGCAGAAAGCTGGTCGTCAACGGAAGAAATTTCCAGATTGTAGGAATCATGGAGAAAAAGGGGCTGCTCTTCAACATAAACCAGGATGACTACATCTTTGTTCCCATAACCACCGCCCAGAAATTTTTCAACTCCACCGAGATTGATCTGATCATGGCCAAGGTGCCCGAGGCGGGGAACATCGGCGCCGCCATAGCCGAAACCACCGCCATTCTCTCGCGACACCTTGACGAAAACGATTTTTATGTTCAGAGCCAGGGGCAGACGCTGGACATATTCAACCAGATCACCTCCATCCTCACCATCATGCTCGGTGCCATCGCCACCATTTCGCTGGTGGTGGGCGGCATCGGCATCATGAATATCATGACGGTGGCGGTAACGGAGCGGACCAAGGAGATCGGCATCCGCAAGGCGGTGGGCGCCAAGGACAATGATATTCTCTTCCAGTTCCTGGCGGAGTCGATAATCATCTCCCTGGTTGGCGGGCTGGCCGGCATCATCGTGTCCTACGCGGCGGCTTATATCATATCCTTTCTCTATCCCGACTTTCAGTTCGGCATCTCCTGCCTAGCGCTGCTGGTGGCCATGCTCTTTGCCTTTTCCATAGGTACCTTTTTCGGCGTCTATCCGGCATTTAAGGCCTCTGCCCTCGATCCGATTGTCGCGCTGCATTATGAATAACAACCCTTGAGAGAACCCGTTATGGTTAAAGCCCGCAAGCTCCTGATCATCACCATTTGCATCGCCCTACTTCTGGCGATAGCCTCGTGGAAATTTCTCTTCCCTGAAAAGCTCACGGTGAAAACCGCCGAGGCGGCCCTGCGCGACCTCTCGCAGACCATTGCCTACGCGGGGGCGATCGATTCCACCCTTCGGGTCAAAATCGGCTCTGAAATGGCGGGCAGGGTGGCCGCCGTATACTTCAACGAGCTTGATGATGTGCGCGCGGGCCAGGTGCTCATCAAGCTGCAGGACGCTGAAGTAAAGGCCCAGCTTAACCAGGCCCGGGAGGCCCTCAACCAGGCGCAGATCAACCTGGTCAATGTGGAAAGCAATCTGACCCGCGTCCGGGAGCTCTTTAAAAAGGGGTTTGCCTCCCAGGAGCAGCTTGAAGCTTCCCAGCAGGCGGTTGATGTGGGAAGGGCGATGGTACAACAAAACCGTGCCACTTATGAGCTGGCAACCGCCCGGCTGAACAATTCCACCATCACCGCGCCGGCGAGCGGAACCATCGTCAGCAAAAACGTGGCGGTGGGTGAGATCGTGGCAGGTCCCCTCGGGGGAGCCACGTTTTCGGCCCCCACTTTTATGGCGGAGATTGCCGACCTCGGCGATCTGGAAGTCATTGTCGATGTTGATGAAGTGGACATCGGCAAGATTCAGGTGGGCCAGCAGGCAGACATTTCAGTCGACGCCTTTCCTGACAAGTCCTACCAGGGGGTGGTCAAGGAAATAGCATTCATGACCTCGAGCAGGCGTGAGGTAGGCATCACCTACCGGGTCAAAGCGCGCATCACCAATCCTGACCGGGCGCTCAAGCTGGGCATGACCGCCAACCTTGATTTCCTGCTCGGCAAGAAGGAGCAGGTACTCACCGTGCCCAAAAGCGCCGTCATAACCGAAGGCGACACCCAGTTCGTGTTTACGGTCAATGAAGGCACGCTGTCGCGCAAAACCATTGCCACCGGCATTGAAGGTGATGAGTTCACGGCCGTCGCCTCCGGATTGCAGCAGGGCGAACGGGTGGTCATCGGCGTCAAAACCGAATCCGGGGGAAATGAGGAGTGGTCGTTTTTCGGACAGGGCGCCATTCCGGACGATATTTTGAACCTCAAGGACGGGCAGAAGGTTAATGTGCTCGGCTAGAGGCAGGTTTAATACAAATATAGATTATATGGAGGGACGCACTCCGTTGCGTTCGATTATATTTGTATGCGGCCATGACGGAGCATGGCCCTCCATTATTGAGAGCGGCATGTTGGATGTTCGTCCTATCATGCTCAGCAAACTGCAATCCCAACGTCCAACATAAGTTGTCAACGGCCAAGAAAAACCGCTTTGGTTCGAACGTTGGATGGTTGAGAGTTAATGTTCAACCTTCATAATTTCACATAACGTTAACATCGAATAAAAACCTCTTGCGTTCAACGTTGAATGTTGGAAGTTGAATGTTCGACGTTCGTCTTTCCAAATATGGTTTCTAACAGTAGGGAGGACCGCCATGGATGTCTATGAGGCCATCAAAGCGCGCACAAGCGACAGAGCATTCAAGGCAAAAGACGTGGCGCCGGATATGATTTCCCGGCTGCTGGAAGCGGCGCGGCTCGCCCCCTCAGCCAGCAACCGGCAGGAATGGCGCTTCATCGTGGTGCGTGACGCGGAAAAGCGAAAAGAGCTGGCAGCGGCGGCCATGGGCCAGAAATTCGTCGGCGAGGCCCCGGTGGTGCTGGTGTGCTGCGCGGAAACCGACAACCACGAGATGGCATGCGGACAGCTCTGCTATCCCATCGATGTCGCCATCGCCGTCGATCACATTACGCTGTGCGCGGCGGCCGAGGGTCTGGGCACCTGCTGGATCGGGGCATTTTACGAGAGCGAGGTCCGGAAGATTCTCGGCATCCCGAAGCCTATCCGCGTGGTTGCGCTCCTGCCCGTGGGATATCCGGAAAAAAGCTCCCCCGCAAAGAAAAATCGCCTTTCACTGAAAGAGATAGTAAAAGAGGAGCGCTGGACGTAAGCATGCATAAAGCCTTCTCACACCGGCATCAAGCCGGATGAAATTCCTTCTGCCCTTATGAACCGTCTGCCGAAAACCGTTGCCATAGCCGTTTTCCTCCTGCTGCTGGTGATCGCAGCGGCGGTCGCCGCCCTGTGGTACTTTGCCCCCCCCGATCAGGTGAAGGACCTTATCACCGGGGAGCTTTCGAGCAGGCTTAACCGGACGGTAACCATGCGCGACTTTTCCGTGGGCTTTTATCCGGATGTTGAATTTACCGCCCATGACATGAAAATCCTCGACATGCCGTCGTCACGGGAGATCGCCGCCGCTGAAAAGATTCGCTTCGATCTCGACACCCTGCAGCTCCTCAAGCGGCGGTTTGTGGTGGAAACGGTCAGCGTCGGCTCCCCCCGGGTCAACATTGTGCGCAACGCCGCCGGCACATGGAATATCGCGGACGCGGTCCGAAACGCGAGCGCCGCAACCGCCGCCCCGGACCAGGCGCAGCCCCCGGCCCGGATGGAGTTCAAAAAGATCACCATCAGGAACGGCTCCATTACAATCAGCGATGAAAAGCTGGGGCGGCATATGACATTCGACAACCTTGCCGGCACGATCAACCTGCGCGAGCAGGCCGTCACCATTGATTCCGCTTCGCTGGCAATGCCCTCGCTGACGGCGGAACTTTCCGGCACCATTGCAAATCTTTTTACCGCGGATCCCCTCCCCGACATCAGCGCAAAGGTGCAGCTGCGCAAGGAAGGTCCGCTTGAGGACATTGCATCAGGCAGGCTGCCTTCCGGCTCAAAGGTTGCCGATGTGGCGCTCAGGGCCTCGGGCAGCACCAGGGCAATGGCGCTCAAAACAACCTTCTCGATTGATCCCCTGGCCACTGCCGGCCTGCCCGCCCGGGGCTCCGCGACGGGTACGCTGCAGGCGGAAACGGGATTATGCACCATTGACAACCTCGACCTGCGCTGGGGGAAAAACACCTTTGCATTTTCAGGGAGCGTCAACAACCTCTGGCAGAAAGAACGGGCCGCCCGCCTGGAAGGCACCTCCCGCCTTTCTCTCGACGAGACGGTTCCCCTGGTAAAAAGCAATGCCCTCTCGAATCTTGGCCTTACGGGGCCGGCAGACGCCCGCATCAACATCAACGCGTCAGCGGGTTTGACAGCCCTGAGCGCAACCGTAGATCTCACCAAAACGGCCTTCACCCTGCCTGACATCATGAGCAAAGAGTCCGGCAGCCCGGCCAGCCTACTCTTTGACGCCCAGTTCTCCGCGATTGATGAGCTCATCATCAATAATTTCGAGCTGATGCTGGGGGAGAACAAAATAACCGGCGCGGCATCCATGAAACCCGGATCGGATCCCTGGATGCAAACTTCCCTGCGCACATCGCCGATCGCCCTCCCCCTGTTTAATCAACTGCGGGTCGTGCATTGCGGGGGAGGCGTAATGACCCTGTCCGCGGAGGCATGGCAAAAAAGCCGGGATCAGGATGAACTGCAGTACCGGGCCCGGGCCTTGATGCAGGATGGGACACTTACCCTCAAAATCATGCAGGAGCCTTTTGATAAGGTGAATGCGTCGATTGAAGCGATTAACAACCTGGTGGTCATACCCCGGGCATCTTTTTTTTTGGGTGAATTTCCCTGTCAGGGCAAAGCCGAGATTACCATTGCCGGGTATCCGCAGATCACCGGTCAGCTCTACACCGCAGGGCTCGACATAGACGCGCTCATCAGGGCATTCCGGAAACACGAGAAGCCTCCCCAGGAACCGCCGCCCGAACCTGACGCCGCACCGGGTTTTGCACTCGATATTGCAGTCGACGCCCCGTTTCTGTGCTTTGGGAAGCTCAGAACCGGGGCGGTTTCAACCCTATGGCATACCTCGGGCAGGTTCCAGAAGTTTGAACCGCTCTATGCGGATCTGTTCGGCGGCACGCTTGACGGTGCGTTCCATCTCTCCTGCCAAAGGGGCAACACTACCTGGTTTACCTCCTTTACCGGAGAAAACATGGACATTGAAGCGCTGTGCGCCCAGTTTTTTACCGGGGAAACCATTGCCACGGCAAAGGGCCTCTTGCGGGCACAGGGCTGGCTGAGAGGCAGCGCTGCCGGCAAAAAGGAAGATGTGTGGCAATCAATGCAGGGGGATGTCAGGATATCAGCATCTCAGGGGGAAATCAGACAATCTGCCCTGTTTAACAGCATTCTTTTCGCCTTGCGATTCACCCAGGGCATTGTCCCCATACCCGGCATCCGGGATTTGAACATTATCACCATCCTTCGCGATGTTGCAAAAACACTCACCCGCACCCTCGATGTAAGCCGCATGGTTTTTAAAAAAATTGACGGTTCGTTTACTATTACTGACGGCATTGCCCGGACAGAAGATTTATACTTTGTGGGCGATGATGCGGACTTTGCCTTCAAGGGGGCGTTTGACCTGGTCCGGGCAGAAATGGATATCACCATAAATGTCATCCCCACAGGCACCATAGACTCCCTGGTGCAAAAAATACCGCTGGTGGGCAAGCATTTAGACCGAGTAAAAAAGGCCACCCTGTCCTTTAACCTCATCGCCCGCGGTCCCTTTGCCAAACCGGATGTTCAATTGCGGGCAGTAGATAAGATCTTACCTTGATTATGAATAAAATTAAGGAGGGATCGCCATGAACATCTTACAGCCGCTTAACCGCCTGGGACGATTCAAAAAACCTTTCCTCTGGGTAGTCATAATCATGGCTGCCTATACCCTGTTCGGCTTCCTGATCCTTCCTTTCACCATAAAGCTGATCGCGGTCAAGAAACTCTCCGAGGCTCTCAACCGTCCGGTGAGCATCGGGTCAGTGAGGCTCAACCCCTATGCCATTTCGCTCACGGTGGAAAAGCTGACCATACAGGAACAGCAGGGGCAGGCTGATTTCGTAGCATTCAATAAACTGTACGCAAACCTCTCCACAGCTTCCATTCTCAAGCTGGCCCCGGTCGTTGAAGAGCTGCAACTTGACGGCCCGTACGTCCGGGTGGTGCGCGCGGGGGACAACACCTTCAATTTCACCGACATCATCACCCCGCAGGGGCCGGAGACAGAAAAACCGGCTCCATCCGGGGAAGCCCCGGCACCGCTCAGATTTTCCCTCAATAATATACGGATCTCAAACGGGCAGGCGGAGATTCACGATCAAGTGGTCAATACGGTGCACACCATTAATAACCTGAATTTCGACATACCGTTCATTTCCAATATCGGCACTGCTGTGGAGATATTCACCCAGCCCCGCTTCACGGCGGAAGTCAATAAGACACCCATAACCATGACCGGCCAAACCAAGCCTTTTGCCGATTCCCTGGAGAGCACGCTCAACATCAATCTCAAGGGAATTGATCTGCCCTATTATTTTGCCTATGTTCCGGTAAAAACCGGCATAGATGTCACATCGGGCACACTTGATGTTGCCGCCGAATTAACCTTCACCAGGTATAAAGATAAGGAACCAAAATCGCAGGTGAACGGAGAGGTAATCATAAAAGACCTCGGCATTATGGACGCCGACAACAACCAGCTGCTGAAACTTGGCCTCCTGCAGGTTGCCGTAGCCCCGTCCAGCTTTTTGGCCGGGAAGGTGCACCTCGGAAAAATCCTGCTGGAGGGGACCGCTATGGGCCTTGCGCGTGACCGGAACGGGAAGGTTAATATTTACAATGTGGTCGCCTCAGAGGAGACGGCGCAGCAGCCGCCACCGCCTGCAGCAGCACCACGGAAAAAACCGTTTGAGCTTACGATTGATGAAATTGTCTTAAAGGACGCCAGTGTGTCCGTCAGCGATTCTTATAAAGCTGAAAAAGACGCTGCAGTTACAAAGGCGGATTTACTAAAGCTACCCGCCTTGTCGGTGAACGGCATATCGCTCGATGCCGCAAAACAGGAAGTGATGGTGGAAGCCATTGCCGCCGAGGGATGCTCGGTGCTTATCAGGAGACCTGCCGGCGGGGGGGACCTCAATGCGCAGGCCATTGCGCCACCGGAGTCCGCGGCGGAACAGGGATCGCCCCCTGCCCCGGACGGCCCCTCCTGGGTAACCACGGTTAAGAAAATCTCCCTGCAGGGGTGCAGTTTCCAGGGAGAACAGCTCACCGCGGAAGAGGACAGCAACCTCACCCTTGACGGGATAACCCTCGACGCCCGTGATGTTTCCACCCGCGCTGCCGCAAAAAGTCAGATTGATTTTTCCTGCCGGGTAAACGAAGCGGGAACGGTTGCCGCCAAAGGTGACTGCTGCCTCACTCCTCTTTCCGCAAATCTCAACCTGGACCTTAAAGAAATCGAAATGGCGGAATTTCAACCCTTTCTCGCAGGCATTATGAATGCCACCCTTGCCGGTGGCAGGCTTTCTACCGCAGGCACCCTCAAGCTCTCTCAGGAGCAGGAGGCAATGGCAACCACCTTTGCCGGCAATACGGCGATAGCTGACTTTGCCCTGAAGGAGCAGAACACAGCAACCGACCTTTTGAAATGGAAACAGCTCAAGGCAGGCGGCATAGATATCGGAACCTCTCCGCTTGCCATCAGCATAAAGGACATAAACCTTGAGAAGCTCTTTTCCAATATTGTTGTCAACCAGGACAAAACGGTCAACCTGACCAGCAGTATGACCCCGAAGACTGCATCACTGCAGCCGCCGGCAAAAGGGGAAGCGCAGGAACCGCCTCCGCCCTCACCGCCCGAGCCGCAACAATCAGAACCGCTGCCGCTCACCATCGGAGTAATTGCCATGAAGGACGGGAAGATCAATCTTACCGACCGATCCGTCATGCCCGCCTACTCCGCCAGTATTACCAGTCTGAACGGCACCATACGTAACATTTCATCGAAGCAGGAACAAAAAGCAGATGTGCTATTGACTGCCAGCATTAATAACTCCTCACCTGTCAAAATTACCGGCACGCTCAATCCCTTCAGGGATGCCTTGTTTTTGGACCTTGCCGTAAAGCTCAATGATATGGACCTGAGCCCTTTCACCCCCTATTCAGGGAAATATGTGGGCCACCGGATTCAGAAGGGAAAGCTTTCTCTGGACCTGCACTACCTGATTGATGATAAGAAACTTGACTCAACCAATGATATCATCATTGATCAGTTTGACTTCGGGGAAAAGGTGGAAAGTCCTGATGCCGTTGATCTCCCGGTAAAACTGGGCGTTTCGCTGCTCAAGGACAGCAGTGGCAAAATAAAACTTAATCTTCCGGTTTCCGGCCGGCTTGATGATCCGGAGTTCAGCATTGTCGGGGTCTTAATCAAAGTGCTTAAAAACCTGCTGCTCAAGGCCGCCACGTCCCCGTTCTCACTGCTTAGGCTCCATGATGGGATCATCCGAGGATTTAAGCTATGTTACCTTTGAGCAGGGCAGCAGCCGGCTGAGCGAAACCGAACAGGCGAAGCTGGCAACGCTGGCAAAGGCGCTGGCGGACCGTCCGGGTCTGAGCATTGACATCTCCGGGTTTGTGGACGTGGAGGCAGACCGGCAGGGCCTGGTTGATGCGGCATTTGAACAGCTGCTGCTGGCGCACAGGTCACGGAAAAAAGCGGATCAGGATGGAGCGGCCGTTTCCCTGACAGATCTTGCGCCGGAGGAATATGAAAAGCTGCTCGGCAAGGCGTATCGCTCGGCGAAATTCGAGAAGCCGAAAGGTCTGCTGGGGATCGCCAAATCCCTGCCGGCAGCGGAAATGGAGGCGCTGATGAAGAAAAATATCAGCATCACTGATGATGATCTGGGCGCGCTCGCCAAGGGGCGCGCCGGGGCGGTGATGGACTACCTTTCGGTCCAGGGGCAGGTTGCCGCGGGAAGGCTATTCCTGGTGGAATCGCCGTCTCCGGCACCTGAGCAAAAGGAGAACCTGCCGGCAAGCCGTGTAGATCTGCGGATGAAATAAACCGGTTGAACTCCCGACAGCAAATTTTGTTGACGGTCGCTCGGAATGATGCTACATGAACACAAGCACCGCGCAACCAATAGTGAATGATGCAACTCATGTAGATTGGTTAAAGGATCTGAAAGATGAGAAGAAGGACGTTGAATGCTTTTATTTTCCTGGGCCTGCTGGTTGTGTTCCTACTGATGCTCACCCCATCGAAAACAGATGCAGCGCCGCCGGAGGAAAAGCCTCACAAATGGCTGAGAGAGATAGGACTACTGAGCGGTTATGGATCGGCACCTCTCAGCAAGAAAGCATCGGAATATGAAGTCATTCCCCTCCTGCCCCAGTTCGGATTTGACATCAATCCGCTGGCAAAAAAACTCCACATCGAACCGAAAGGCACCTTCGAAGGCATGATCGAACCGCTCATGAATGTGGTGACCCGTCCTGACGCCAATGCGGAGGTGGGATGTTCGTTCTTTCTCAAGTATTCGCAAAAGATCACCTCACGCATAGCCCCCTATATTGAGGGTGGTTTGGGGATGATATACACCACCCAGCATACACACGAACAGGGTACACAGTTCAACTTTCTCACGCAGGCGGGCGCGGGCATTCACTTTTTCCTTACCAATCAGGTCGCGCTGACCGCCGGTTATCGTTTCCGCCACCTGTCCAACGCGGGCATGGACGGTGATAACGAGGGCATCGATCATCACTTCGGGCTGGTGGGGGTGAGCTACTTCTTTCAGTAACCACAGGGAGCAGTTCCCGCGAGCGCCCCGCAGCGTGCTGCGGGGCTTTTCTTTTTCAATGAAAAATGATATGGTTGCATCGAATTGGGATCATCCGGCATCAGGACATCTCATTCTATTGCACTCACGCTAATCCGATGGATGCACGCAACACACTTTCCTCAACACGAAATGCCCTTTGCATATATCCCTGGGGGAAAGGTGTCAGCGCAACCAACTGGCTTCCCCCCCTCGGCCTGGAATACATCTCTGCGGCCGTCAGGAAGACAGGCGCGGAAACCCGGCTGGTTGACATGCGTTTTGAACCTGATCCGGAGCGGCTCAGGCAGCTCGATGCGGAGGCGGTGTGCATCAGCGCCAACTGGGAAGACCAGCTCCCCCTGCTGCCTTTCCTGACAGCCCTCTTTAAACCGGACCAGACCATTATTGTCGGCGGCAGGGCCGCCACCGTCAGCACCGAGGAGATCTTCAGGACCTGCCCCAAGGTTGATTTTGTCGTGCGGGGAGACGGCGAGGAAACCGTAAGCGAACTCTTTTCAGGGAGAAAGCTCCCGACTATTGCCGGTCTTTCCTACCGTGCAAACGGCTCGGTCCGCCACAATCCCAACCGCCGCTTTGACGGCATTCCCGAAGACATCCGGCCTGACAGGGAAGGCAGAATACAGCCCTACCGGATTCGCATGGGCAGGGTTGAAACCGGCATTGCCTTCGATGTGCTCTCGTCTTCCCGCGGTTGTCCCTTTCACTGCAAGTTCTGCACCTTCAGCAGGACACCCCTGGGAGAAAAAAGGCCCTGGACCGGCAGATCGGCGAAATCGGTTGTCGCAGAGCTGGAAGGACTTGCAGCAGACTACGTTCTCTTTACCGACGATCACTTTGCCGCGGACATTGGCAGGGTTGAGGAATTGTGTGATCTCATTATAGAGCGAAACATAAAAAAAACCATCGGTGTCGCGCTCCGCATCGAGGTCGCTTTTCATGAAGCGGTTCTCGCCAAGCTGTGGAAGGCCGGCTTCAAGCTTCTGTCGCTGGGCATAGAATCAACCAGCGATAGAACCCTGCGCGAACTTGAGAAAGGGTTTGACACCGCCAGGGCCCGGGAAGCCTGCAGCCGCCTCAGGAAGCATCCTTTTCTGCTTGTCGGCTACTTTATCGTCGGCAACCTGGGAGAGACTGAAGACGACATGCTCAAAATAGCGGATTTCGCCCGCGAGCTGGGACTTGATTTTATCTATCCCAGCTATCTCAAAATGGAGCACGCCTCCCAGCTTGAGGAAATGGTCATGCGGTCCGGCGGATCCTACTACGTGGACGGCAAGGGATATGTCTGCTCAAAGAAGTATTCCCGCGATCACCTTAAATCTATCCGCAAGCGGATTCACGGACGGTTTTATTCGCTCCCTCATGTCCTGTCCATCCTGCGCAAGGTGTTCCGGTACCGGCTGATGGGCTGGCGAAACGCCGTGACCATGATGCTGTGCGGCTTAAAGCACACCGGCAACAGAAGGAAACTCATGCAGGAGCAGCAGAGCGTCAAGGCGTTTGCACAGGCAAAAACTAAAAAGGCAAGTCCAACCAAAGATGTTTGAAATTTCGGTAGGAGCACCTTCAGGCGCGATGCACTCGCGGCTAAAAGCCGCTCCTACCGGTTATACCTATTTCTGAGAGATTGACAATCACAAGGCTGGTACATTCTCAGATTTGACCCTGCACGAAACTGAAGCAAGTAATGTAACCACACACCTCTGGAAAGGAGATAAAGAAATGAAGGTATTGATCAAAAGCGCAACGGCACTATCTTTAGCGGCTATGCTCATCCTGTTTCTCACCGGTTTCATCAATGCGGAGGAGGAGGAGATCGTGGTAGATGAAATAACCAACCAGACAATCCTCATTGATAAGGCCATTGTCACCTTAAACAGTTTTACCTCCGAGCCGAAGCTGGACTGGTTCCGGCAGCACATCAAGGATTCCTACGGCATCATTATCATTCCCCAGCTCATCAAGGGGGGATTCATCTTCGGCGGATCAGGCGGCAGGGCGATCCTCATTGCCCGTGATGATCTTACCGGCGAATGGTCGGAGCCGGTGTTTCTCATCAACCTGGGCGTGAGCTGGGGATTGCAGATAGGCGGGAAGACCTCCGAGGTAATTGTCCTGATCAGGACCCTGCGCGGCCTGGAGGAATTTTACACTTCGTCGGTTAATCTCGGTGCCGAAGCCTCGATTGCCGCCGGGCCGGTCGGCGCAACGGGTGAGGCGTCAACGGTGCCCACCCTCGACGCAGACTACTTCAGTTTCGCCAAGTCAAAAGGCGCTTTTGCCGGTCTCTCGCTCTCCGGCTCCACCATGCGGGTGAATGATGTCTGGAACAGCGAATACTACGGAAGAGATGTACGGCCCATAGAAATCATCGTGCGCCGCAAGGTCAGCAACCCCAAGTCGGCGGATCTCGTCAAGGCAGTGAAGCGGGCTGAGAAGACATATTAAAATCACCCCATCCCCAAAGTCTTTTCATAATATTGGGGCGACCGGCCGGTCGCCCCTACGGAACGAACTTTATTTTCGTTTCAATAGAATGAAACGATAAAACGCCTTCTACTCTAATACAACTTCGCCTCCTCCAGCGATGCGGCAACATCTTCAAGGCCCAGCGCGGCAAGCTTCTCCTTGCCGGGAATGCCGTTCCGCGTCCAGCCTCTTAAATCATAATACTCATCGAGCATCTGCTCCCATTTGGCCGGATCAAGCTTTTCCCCCTTGTGCGGGCCGTTGGGAACCGGCTCGTCAGCCCACTTGCCTACCAAATGATCGTCCTTCCTGTCCAGACCTTCCCGGCAGGCATATGCCCGCTCCACATTGTGCACGCGCTCGGCAGCGGTCAGTACACCCTTTTCATCGCTCTGCACCCCGGTGGCAAGATAAAAGAGGCTGTAGAGGTTGTCATAGGAAAAGTCCTTGGTACCGGTGCCCAGCCCCAGGAGGAACTTGCACACCTGGAACAGGTCACACATCAGGGCTCTGTGCTGGTAGTAAATCAGCGCGCTTGCCTTCTTATAGGATGCGGGGTCCATGACCTCAGCCGTACCGAAGGTTGCCTCTGCCTGCTCTTTGGTCATAACCGGGAAGGCGGGAAATTCCACCGGCACCAGCGCGGTCAGGTGGCAGGCACCCCGGGTGGAGGTGGCGAATCCCAGGGAGGTGCCTTTCATCAGTCTCGAATCCACCCCGGACATGCCCATTCCCTTGGAGTGGCTCACGCATTTTTCCGCTTCTGCACCGAACGCGCGCGATGCCCTGACAATACCCTTCTGCCAGGATGTCACCCACCCCCTGCCGAAAGGCGACTTTTTCCATCATCTGTATCATGGCATTGTAGTTTCCCCAGGTGAGCTCGATGCCGTCGAGATCTTTCCTGGTAACAATGCCCTTCTCGTACCACTCCATGACCACGGCCATTCCCGCGGCGCACTCAATCGTGTCCAGCCCCAGCTGGTTGGCCATATTGTTCATCTTGAAAACGGATTCAACGTTGCTGTTGCCGCAC
The DNA here is from genome assembly GCA_963793865.1 of uncultured delta proteobacterium. GTDB lineage: Bacteria > Desulfobacterota > WTBG01 > WTBG01 > WTBG01 > CAZWCD01. Next base: position 36,678 of record CAWCBP010000014.1, on the reverse strand, counting down.
ACCGGCCCCAGCGGCGTAAATGCGCCCTCCTCGATTTTATTGCCCCACTCACCCGCAAAGGGACCGTCCTTCACCTCCCATCGCTTGCCGCACCCGATGGGGCACTTGAAGCAGGGCTTGTTGGAAAGATAAAACCTGGGGGCAACATTCCTGGGATTAAAGTTTTCAATGCCTTCAAAATCCCCCGTTTGATTGAAATTTCTGCTGGCCAGAAAACCCGCCTTGCTGGTGCCATAGGTTCCGGTTGAGCCTCCGTTCTTGCGGAAATGGTCATACTTGTCCGATCTGGCGATGCGCTGCTGCATATCTTTGGCCAGGCGCGCGAATCCCTCGGGGTCAAACAGTTTAACTTCTTTCGATCCCCGGATGGCGACGGCCTTTAAATGCTTGGAGCCCATCACCGCCCCCAGGCCGGTCCGTGACGCGGAGCGCTCTTCGTGCACGATATTGGCAATGCGTACCAGTCTCTCACCCGCCGGCCCGATGGCAGCCACCCGGACCCTTCTGTCATTGCGTTCCTTTTTGATCTGCGCCTCCGCCTCCCGTATATTTTTGCCCCAGAGGTGGCCTGCTTTTTTGATCTCAACCCGATCATTATCAATCCATAAGATATACCGGTTCCTGGGATTTACCCTCAATGATAATGTGATCGTATCCCGCGCGTTTCATGGCCGGCCCGAAATAGCCGCCGGCGTTGGAATTGCCCATGATGCCGGTAAGGGGCGCCTTTCCGGTCACATGAAACCGTGCCGGGCATGGCGCGGAGGTTCCCGAAAGCGGCCCGCAGGAGAAGATCAATTTGTTCTGCGGGGAAAACGGCTCCGTGCCGGGCGGCACCTCATCAAAAATGATTTTCGCGCTGATGCCCCTTCCGCCGATAAAATCGTCACACAGCTTTTTGTCAAGCGGCTGCCGCTCAATCCTGCCGCTGCTCAAATCCACCCGCAAAATGGTTCCCGCCCAGCCGTACATTTCCTGTTCCTCCATCTTTTCGATCATGATTAGGCGGTTTGTCGAGACACTTCTTGATATGAGAATCTTCCGTAGCCCTGCATTAGCTTTACATGTTCAATTGTCGGGGATACTTACGATATTGCCCTTTTCATCTACATCGATATGGATGTTTTCACTTTATACTCTTTCGTCTCGGCGATCCCTCCTGTCCTTCAATTCAATGTGGGCAGTTTCTTGTATCATCCTGGGCAATCCACGAAGTATTTCACCTGTCTTCAGAATAAGTTCTATGGCCTCATCTCAAATTATTCTTGGTCTTCTATGGTTTCCCCTTGTCCGTTAGCACCGGGAACCTCAGGGCAAATTGCCGATACCCACCTTCAGGTGTGTAATCAAAATATTGCGTGGTTTTCATCTTTCATATTTCTCCTGTTTTGATTGACAGCTACTAAGCCCCTGTGCAGGGAAAATTCGGATAACAGTTTGATGTACGCCTCAATCACCATAGCACAGACCGTTCTCACAAGCTATGCCTTTTTATATCTTTGCACCAACCGTTTCCGCGAGGCCACGAAAAGGAAATTTGTTGATTTTTCAAAAGATTAGTGTATTGTAGCCTTCGTTAAAACATCCTTGCGATACAGGAGGCTTTGAAACATGATCAGTAAAAAAACAGGGCAAAAAATGTGGGTTGTGGTCACATGCATGGTGAGTCTTTTTGCTTTTTCAGGATGTGCGGGTACAGACAAGGGAAAAACCGCAGCAGCACCTGCTGCCCTTGCGGAAAATAGCTTGCGCATTGGTGTCGCGCCTTCTGCCCCGCCGCTCATCTTTTATCAGGAAGGCCGGTCGCCGGGATCGAGGCTGATTTTGCAAATGCGCTTGCGCAGTCACTTGGAAAAACTCCCCGATTTGTGGTGCTGGCATGGGATGATCTGATGCCGGCGCTTCTGGAAAAGAGAATCGATATCATTATGTCAGGAATGTCCGTCACCAAAATGAGGGAGACACGCATCAATTTTACTTCCCCTTATCTTAAGGCCGGTCTTATGACCCTGGTGCGCCATCAGGATGTATCATTATACCCTTCTGCTTCATCCATAAAAAATACCCCGGGCAGGGTCGGCTTTATGAAAGGAACGACGGGCGATTTCCTGGTACAGAAGGAATTTAATCTCACCACCCGAAAGATCCCTTTTACTCTGACCAAAGATGCCGTGCAGGCCCTGATAGAGGAGCGAATCGACATGGTTATTGGGGATGCACCGGTTATCTGGTGGAACGCAACTGCCAAAGAACCTCAGGGCATCACGCTGATTCCAATCTTCTTGACCGAAGAGAATCTTGCATGGGGCATCCGCAAAGATGACCTCTAAGCTTCTGGAATCGGCAAATCGCTTTCTTGAATGCTGGAAAAGCAACGGAAAGCTGAAAAGCACCATCAAGCAATGGATTCCCTCAGCCCCGGCTGAGCGCATACCCTAATTTCATTTTCGTCCCTACACCTCACAACAGGCATACAGTGACACCCCTATGGAAACAGTACCTGAAAGGTGTGAGCTGAATGTTAGCCGGCCTGCCATTGATTCGCTCTGCGTCAGCTTTGCCGGCTGCTGGAAAACGGGGCATGCCCTACCCTCCTTTGATGACCTGAAAAATCAAGTTGATGCCAACCCGCAGATCCGCCGCGTTACCTTTGATACCCAATTGCTCTCCGGCTGGGATTCAAGCCTCCTCACCTTCATGATCAAGCTCATCAACCTCTGTTTCGGAAAAAAGATCGAATGTGACAAGGGCGGGCTGCCGCAGGGTGTCAGGCGGCTGCTGGACATTGCCACGGCGGTCCCTGAAAAGAAAACCTACGCGGCCAAAGGACGCGAACCTTTCCTTTCCAGGGTAGGCGCGGGGACTCTTGCAGCAGGCCGCTCAGCCGCGGAGATGCTTGAATTTATCGGGGCGTCAACCATGGCCATGGTGAGGTTTTTTCTGGGCAAGGCGCAATTCCGCCGGTCCGATCTGGGCTTGATCATCCAGGAGTGCGGCGCGCAGGCCCTGCCCATTGTTTCCCTTATAAGCCTGCTGGTGGGCCTGATCCTCGCCTTTGTCGGGGCGGTGCAGCTCAAGCTCTTCGGCGCGCAGATTTACGTGGCGGACATGGTGGGAATCGCCATGGTGCGGGAGATGGGGGCCATGATGACCGGCATCATCATGGCGGGGCGCACCGGCGCCGCCTTCGCCGCCCAGCTCGGCACCATGCAGGTGAACGAGGAGATCGATGCCCTCACCACCATGGGGATTTCTCCCATGGAATTCCTGGTGCTTCCCCGCATGCTGGCACTGATACTCATGATGCCGCTCCTCTGCCTCTATGCCAACCTCATGGGCATGCTGGGCGGCGTGCTTGTGGGAGTCGGCATGCTGGACATTGCCCCCATGCAATATTTTGTCGAGACAAAAGCCGCGGTCAACCTGGCCAACATCAACATCGGCCTTTTCAAGAGTGTGGTCTACGGCGTACTGATCGCCCTTGCCGGTTGTCTCCGGGGCATGCAGTGCGGGCGCAGCGCCCAGGCGGTCGGTGACGCGGCCACCTCCGCAGTGGTGACATCAATCGTCTTTATCATCGTCTCCGACGGCCTGATGGCGGTCATCTGTAACGCACTGGGAATTTAGGAGGAGAAGGCAGAAACCGGAATAGTGGAAAATAAAACCTGGAGGAGTGGCGTGAGCCGCGAATGTGGCGATGATGAGAGATGTCTGATATGCAATAAAAACCTTTTCCGCCTTTATCAGGGATCTCTGAACACAGATCTCATATCCCATTGACTTCTGAATTCTGACTCCTGACTTCTGTCTTCGATATTCGGAATTCATGCTATTCCAAGCTATGACTCAAGAAGCAAGTATCCCAGACCCACGACCCTCATATTACCGTCCATGATCTCACCATGGCCTATGGTGATTTTGTGGTCATGCGCGACCTCAATTTCACCATCGGGCGGGGAGAGGTATTCATCATCATGGGGGGAAGCGGCTGCGGCAAGAGCACGCTGATGCGCCACCTCATCGGGCTGAAAGCACCCGCCCGGGGTAAGGTGCTCTATGGAGAAATCAGCCTCTGGGAAGTGGAACAGGAAGAGCGGGAGCGCATGATGAGGCAATTCGGCGTGCTTTACCAGAGCGGCGCGCTCTGGAGCTCCATGACCCTGGCGGAAAATGTAGCCATCCCTCTCGGGGAATACACCGATCTCTCTCCCTCTCAGATACAGGAGCTGGTTTCTCTCAAGCTTTCGCTGGTGGGCCTGTCGGGCTTCGAGGAGTTCTACCCTTCGGAGATAAGCGGCGGTATGCGCAAGAGGGCGGGGCTGGCCCGGGCCATGGCGCTTGATCCGGAGATCCTCTTCTTTGATGAGCCCTCCGCCGGACTGGATCCGGTAAGCGCGCGGCGCCTCGATGACCTCATTCTGGAGCTCAAGGAAAGCCTGGGCACGACCATTGTTGTCGTCACCCATGATCTTGCCAGCATCTTTGCCATCGGCGACAACTCGGTCTTCCTGGACACGGACGAGCGCACCATGAGCGCGACGGGCAATCCCAAAGCGCTGCTGAGCGAAACCAGGGATCCCAAGCTGCGCAGCTTTTTGACCAGGGGAGAAGAGGCATAGAAAAATGGAGTACTTGAGTAACATGTGGAGTGTGGAAGTAATGAAATCGAAAGAAACAATAACGTTCAAAAATTCAGGGTTTGAACATGATGCAGTTGACAACACCATGACATATAAATTATTTCGAAGTTGTCTGTAATGTGATCGAAGGTGGTTGAATCAAGAATAGATATGATTCGGGAATCGCTCATTGGAATTTTACTGTAAAGATCAAGCTATCATCGAGTACTTCAATTTTCTAAGCATTGGAACCCTTGGCTCGACTTGCGAATAAATTCAGGAACTTCATGCCTATCCAAATGGGAATTGCGGCAGATTACATGAAAGGATTTCGTTCATAGGCTTCGAATAGCCCTGGAATAATTAGGGAAACTAAAGCTTCTTAAACTTATTGAAAGCGTCCCATGTGCAAACAAACTGACCAAGTATAAGAATTGGCATAACAGATGAACTGATGTAAAATTTTTGTATAAGCATTCGTTACGGCTGAGTAAATGAAAGAATAATTCCATTCATGCTTCAATTCTGTTTACTCCAATGTCTCCTGTATTCTATTGAATGCTGGATGTTCCATTGGACGTTCACTTATTATTAATCGTCTTACTGGAGACCTCCTCATGGCCCGTCAACCCAACAAGACCCTCATCGGCGCGTTCGTCGTAGGTGCGGTGGCGCTGGCCGTCGCCGGTCTTTTCATCTTTTCCTCAGGCAAATTTCTAACAGAGACAAGAACCTTTGTGCTTTACTTTGACGGTTCGCTCACAGGGCTGGACGTGGGGGCCCCGGTAAACTTCAAAGGCATCAAAATAGGATCGGTGATTGATATTAAAGTGGAATTAGAAAGCGAGGATTTCTCTGATATTCGGATACCGGTACTGGTGGAGATTGATCCGGAAATGATAAAGGAATCCTCCGCATTGCTGAAGAAGCAGGATTATCAGCAATGGCGGGCCCGCAGGGAAGCTATGCAGAAGGCAGGCAAGGTAATTAAGGTAATGATCGACCGCGGGCTCAAGGCCCAGCTTGTTTCCCAAAGCATGGTTACGGGAAAACTTATGATCCAGCTCGATTTTCACCCCGATAAACCGTCACGGTTCGTTGGCGCCGAGAGCAGCTATGTCGAGATTCCTACCATTCCTTCACGATTGGATGAAATAGCCAAGGCCATTGAGGAGGTGCCCTTTAAAGAGCTCATAGCCAAGGCTACAGCGACGATTGAGGGCATTGAGCGCCTGGTAAATGCCCCTGAGCTGAAAGACACCGTTGTTACCCTCAGGGACACCATTCAGGATCTCCGGACTCTGATAAAAAATCTCGATGGCGGTGTGGGACAGTTGACGTCCAATGTTGAAAGCACCCTTAAAAAAACCAGCGAGGCGCTGGTCCAGGCTACCAACACGCTCACAGCAGTTCAGGGGGAGCTCAAAGACACTACTCCGGTAATACGCTACGAGCTCAGCAATAGCCTCAAGGAACTCGCCGATGCTGCACGCTCCTTAAATGCCCTGACCGACTATCTTCAAAGGAATCCCGAATCACTGCTCCGCGGCAAAGGAGGAAATTAGCATGGCTGCGAATCTTTCCAGACGATTGTCAATGGTACTATTCCTTGTTACCCTCATCTCACTCTGCGGGTGCCTGGGTAGAAGTCAACCTACTAGATTTTACCTCCTGCAGCCTATCACCCCTTCGACACCGGGAGCGCCTGCTGCCGGGAAAGTTGAAGATATACGCATTGGGGTTGGTCCCATTACGCTTCCGGAATATGTGGACCGTCCCCAGATCGTTACTCTTGTGGGTCCACACGAGCTTGATCTTGCAGAGTTCGACCAATGGTCTGAACCTCTAAAGGATAGTGTACCGCGCACATTGGGAGAAAATTTATCTGCCTTGCTGTTCACACAGCATATTTACCTCTACCCCTGGACAGGCTCCGCGAATATTGATTACCAAATCGAGGTGGATATTACCCGCTTCGATGCCGATCTGGGCGGCAACGCCATGCTGGCGGCCCGCTGGGCGCTCACCTCGGGAGATAACAAACAGGTTCTTTCAGTGAAGCACTCAACTATCACCCGCCCGACAGGCGGAACGGGCTATGAAGACCTGGTTGCGGCTGAAAGCGGGGCGCTTGAGCAGTTGAGCCGCGAAATTGCAGCAGCCATCACATCCATGGCGCAGGGCAAATAAAGTACGTTGCCGAATAAAGATAGAAGCGAGCAGTTGGTTTGTCATCCTGAGTGCAACGAAGGATCTGATCAGTAACCTTCAGGAGGTTTTATGAAAAAACTCAAAACATTTGTGCGCATTATCATGATTACTATTCTTTCCTTCCTGTTTTCCAGTCTGATCCTCTATCCAGGCTCGGCAAACCATGCTTTTGCGGCGGACAACACCCCAAGCCAGCAGGTCACCGGCGATCAAGGAGCGGCAATCGATCCGGAAGCTCTCGCCATTTTAAAGAAAGCAACCGATTATCTCGCCGGTCTCCCGAAATTCCGTCTTAAAGGGTACAAGGAGGAAGATGTGGTACAGGAAACCGGACAGAAGTTTCAGTTCTTATCTTCGTTTGATGTCTGCCTTAAGCGCCCCGATCGTATGTTCATAACGCGCACGGATGATGACGGCATAAGGCGCCGGCTCTGGTACGATGGAAAAACTGCAAGCATGTATGATGAAGGTGAAAAAGTGTATGCTCAGATAAAGGTTCCTGATACAATTGATACAATGCTTGACTATTTGGAGACGGTTGCAGAATCCCCGCTCCCGCTGGCAGATCTTCTCTATAATGATCTTTCCCACCTCTCCGAGCGTGCCCTGTCGGGAATGTATATGGGTGTGGGTTTTGTTGAGGATATCGCCTGTGACCATCTCACTTTTCGAGGTGAATCAGTTGACTGGCAGATATGGGTTGACCGTGGTGATAAACCGCTTATCCGGAAGATAGTGATTACCTACAAAGAACTGCCCGGAGAACCGCAACTTTCTGCCCGCTTAGAAGAATGGGACGTTGAGCCTCAATTTTCCGACTCACTATTTCAGTTCAGTACTCCCGAAGGTGCCCGGCGGATAAAGGTTGTCGGGTCAAAACGGCGGGATAGCAATGAAGGAGGTGCACAATGAGACAGGGACACATGCTCATAGGGATATCAGTGCTCTCTCTCCTGCTTCTGATCGTTCCCTTTCACATGGCCGATGGCCGTGGTGGTGGCCGTGGCGGTGGGGGGGGAAGGGGTGGGGGTGGTTTCTCACGTGGCGGCGGCTCGATGGGATCAATCCGCAACAGCGGAAGCTACGGCAGCAGCCGGGGTTATTCACGCTCCTCATCCTACGGTTCGAGCCGGCAGAGTTCATCGCTTGACAGCCGCAGCCAGCGGCAGGATACCCGCAGTCAACGGGAGCCCCTGGTTGCCGGCAGTAATGCAGAGCGCCAGCAAGGGCGTTCCGACCGCCAGGGCGAACGTGATACTGCACGCACCGACCAACAGGGTGAACGACAGGATACCCGCACCGAACGCCAGGGCGACCGTCAGACCAGCCAAACCGACCGGCAGGATACCCGAACCGATCGCCAGGGCGACCGTCAGGACACCCGTACCGATCGGCAGGGTGAGCGGGAGGATACACGCACTGAACGTCAGGATGAACGGACAGCTCGCCAGGACGATCGGCAGGGAACACGCACTGAGCGTCGTGAGAATTACGATGGCAGCTATGCAAAAGCACGCGGGATTCAGGAAAATCGCCAGGATTATCATTGATGACTTACGATGATTATTAGGAGGATTGGTATGAGGACTACTGGCATTACAGACCAGCACTACTATCCCTCTTACGTCTTTGTAGGCATGCCCTGCACCCATACCGTGGTCCAGGTTGGCAATGTAACCTACTATCAGTGCGGCAGCGTCTGGTATAATCAGGTCTATTCCAAGGGTGAGGTACAGTACGTTGAGATTTCGGCACCCAAAGGGGCGGAAATCACTTCGCTCTCTGACCCGAAAACCATCGAGGTGAACGGCAAAACGTATTATATAAGCGAACACACCTTCTACGAAAAGATCAAGCGGGACGGTAAGGACATCTATGTCGTGGTAGATGCTCCTTACGGGGTCGAGGTGGACAGCATACCGGAAAAGTCGGTTGAAGTTAAAACGGAAGGCCTGACCTACTACCAGTATGACAAGATTTTCTACCGCAAGATCACTGAGGGAGGGAAAACGACCTACCTCATCGTCGCTTCACCGTATCAAAAAGCCAAGCCTGCTGAGGAGAAGAAGGAATGAAAAAAGTCCGGTTGCGGATTGCTACTGTTCTGTGCCTCTCGCTCGTCGCACCAGGTGTTGTTTACGCCGGACCCGCGCTCAACCGCATTCTGCAAAGGCAGGAGCTGATAGTGGGTATAACCGGCAATCAGCCGCCGCTTAACGCAACTACCAAAGAGGGGCAGATCATCGGCCTTGATGCCGATCTGGCAACCTACATGGCAGCCGGCATGGGGGTAAAGCTCTCCTTCAGCCCCATGCCCTTCGCCGAGCTGCTGCCGGCGCTGCTGAGCGGCAAGGTGGACATGGTGATATCCGGCATGAGCATCTCCCCTGACCGGAACCTGAAAGTTGCCTTTGTCGGACCCTACTTTGTTTCCGGCAAATCCATCGTCACCAAAGCTGAAAAAGCGGATTCGCTGAGCAGCCCCGCTGATCTTGCCGCGCCCGATGTAAAAATCGTAGCGCTTGAAGGATCCACCAGCCAGACCCTGATAAAAACGGTCATACCCGCGGCACAACTCCAAACCACCACCGATTACGATAAGGCACTGGCACTGGTTATTGAGGGGAAGGTTGATGCCATGGTTGCGGATTTTCCCTTTTGCGCGCTCGCCGTGCTCCGCAATCCCGGAAAAAAGCTGGCCACCCTGGATGAGCCTTTCACTTTTGAGCCGCTCGGCATAGCCCTTCCGGGCGATGATCCGCTGCTCATCAACTGGGTACAGAATTTCCTCATGACGCTTGAGGGAAGCGACGGCCTGCAGACCCTGGTGGACCGCTGGTTTAAGGATGCTTCCTGGCTGAGCAAGCTGCCGTGAAAAACTGGAGTGATGGAGTAATGGAGTGATGCGGTACTGGAAGAACAATGAGCCTGTTTTTCCCATTACTCCAGTACTCCACTACTCCATTACTCCAACTCTGTGCTTCCAAGAAGGAGATAACCTTGCCCACGCTTAACTTTGAAGTATCCCGGTTGGGTGAATGCCGTTTTCCTTCACCCATGAAGGGAACTCCGTTCATCAAAGCACATGAGCATGTGCTCTATCACACAAGTGTATCCGAGATTGAATCCTGTCTCAACGCGGGCACGCAGCCGCCACGCTTCGAGCTTGCGGGGCCGAGAGAGCGGATATTCTTTGACCCCTCGCAGCTAAATTGCGGCATCGTGACCTGTGGCGGGCTCTGCCCCGGTATCAATGACGTGATCAGGGCCCTTGTTATGAGCCTCTTCTACCACTACGGTGTAAAAACGGTGTTTGGATTCCGCTATGGCTATGAGGGCCTTTCCTCACGCTATGGACATGCCCCGCTTGCTCTCAACCCTGACAATGTCAATTCAATTCACCAGATAGGGGGAACCATCCTGGGCTCCTCACGCGGATCCCAGGACATCGCTGATATGGTCGATACGCTGGAGAAAATGAATCTGGGCATCCTCTTTACCATCGGGGGAGACGGAACATTGCGCGGCGCCCGGGCCATCGCGGAAGAAATAGAGAAGCGGGGTCTGAAAATCTCCGTCATCGGAATCCCTAAAACCATAGACAATGACATATCCTATGTGCAGCAGTCCTTCGGTTTTGACACCGCTGTTACCGAATCAAGAACGGCACTCTACTCGGCACACACCGAGGCCATCGGTGCGCGAAACGGCATCGGCCTGGTAAAGCTGATGGGCCGCGAGTCAGGTTTTATCGCGGTTTATGCCACTCTCGCCAACAGCGAGGTGAATTTTTGCCTTGTACCCGAGGTGGCTTTTTCGCTTCCAACCTTCCTCAAGGCCCTCGAAGAAAGGCTCAACAACAGGGGCCATGCCCTCATCGTAGTGGGTGAAGGCGCGGGTCAATATCTGATGGAGGAACGGGGCGAAAAGGATGCTTCCGGAAACATCCGCTTCGGTGATATCGGTCTTTTCCTGAAAAACCAGATCATTTCCTATTTCGGAAAGTGCGGCACGGACGTATCGCTCAAGTACATAGATCCCAGCTACATGATCCGGAGCATGCCTGCCAATGCCCGTGATTCCGCCTTTTGCCTGCTGATGGGCCACAATGCAGCACACGCGGGCATGGCCGGGAGAACAAATATGGTTGTCGGGTTCTGGAAAAACGAGTTTACCCATCTCCCCATTCCGGCAGCCGTAGCACAGCGCAAGAAAATTGATCCCAACGGCCGATTGTGGAGCAGTGTCATTGAAAGCACGGGGCAGCCGCGGGACATGCGTTAAACACATTGCATGAGGAGCAATCCCCTGATGACGCTGTCCGGCACATAAGACCAGAATTGTCTGCACCATCGGCCCCGCATCAGAAAAGCCGGAGATCATGGAGACCATGATCCGTGCCGGCATGGATGTGGCGCGCCTTAATTTTTCGCACGGCGATTTCGCGGGCAAAATAAAGATGATTGAAACCATTCGCGCCGCTGCCAAAAAGGCGGGCCGCCGTGTTGCCATTATGGCCGATCTGCCCGGCCCCAAGATGCGCATTGGCACATTCGCTGATGAGCCGTTGGAGCTGAAAAAAGGCGACACCTTCACTCTCACCACGGAAGAAGTGGCCGGCAGCTCAACCAGGGTATCAGTAAGTTTTGACCGACTTCCGCAGGTGGTAAAGTCCGGCGACAAACTTTTTATCAATGATGGCAACATTGAACTTGAGGTGCTTCAGGCAACCGGGAGGGATGTGAGCTGCCGGGTGCTGGTCGGCGGGGAGCTCCGCTCGCGGAAGGGCCTCAACCTACCCGGAATCAATCTCGGCATCAGCGCCTTCACCGAAAAGGACCGCAGCTGGCTTGCCTTTGCCATGGATCAGGGTATTGATGCGGTCAGCCAGTCTTTCGTCGAGACAGCGACGGATATTGATGCGGTGCGCGGCGCCGCGGCGGCGCTGGGATACAATCCATTTATCATTGCCAAGATCGAGCGAGCGGGGGCGCTCAATCACATTGATGGTATCCTTGAGGCATCCGACGGCATCATGATTGCCCGGGGCGACCTGGGGGTGGAGATTCCCATAGAACAAATCGCCATCGTGCAGAAGGAGCTGATGAAAAAAGCCAACCTGATGGGAAAGCCGGTGATCACGGCAACCCAGATGCTCGAGTCCATGACCGGCAACCGGCGTCCCACCCGGGCGGAGGCCACTGATGTGGCCAATGCCATCCTGGACGGCACCGACTGCGTCATGCTATCCGCTGAATCGGCAATGGGCTCGTATCCGGTGGAATCGGTGGAGATGCTTGGCCGGATTGCCGCGGCGGTTGAGCCCCACCGCTCCCGGTTTCCCCTGCGGGAATCCCTGCAGAAGGATATCAAAACCGGCACCATGAATATTACCGACATCATTGCTCTCAATGTAGCCACCGCTGTGGTTGCCACATCCCCGGCGGCAGTCATTATTCCCACCAGAAGCGGCGCAACCGCACGGCGCATCAGCCGGTTCAGGCTTCCGGTTTGGATCACCGCGGTGAGCAACGACCAATCAATCTGTCAGCGCCTCCAGTTTTCGTATGGTGTCAATCCGGTGCAGGTAGCCGACTTCCCGGACAACTGGAAAGTATTTGCCCGGGACCTGATGAAATCCTACGGTTTCAAGGAAATCTGGCGGTCCTGACCGAAGGTCCTTCGCCCAAACACCCTGAAACCAACAACCGCATCGAGCTGATGGATTTGAGCAAGTAGAGGAGAAGGATAGAGGAGCGTAAATGAAACAGTTCAACAATGATCGGAACATCGAACGATCGAACCCGGTAAGACAGTTTTAGTTGGAGTAATGCGAATAATTGAAATGTTCGCCGACGTATCGCGCAACTCATATCCGGACCTTCTGATTCACTCACTACTCCTGACTTCTGTTTTTAACTCGCTCATCAAGGAGTTCGCCATGCTGCGCAAAATCGATCCCACCACCACCCAGAGCTGGAAGAAGCTGGCCGGGCACTATCAGGAGATGAAGACGGTGCACATGAAGGCGCTCTTCGCCGCTGATCCCGACCGCTTTGCAAAATTCTCCCTTCGCTTTAATGACATCCTGGTTGACTATTCAAAAAACATCATCACCGAAGAAACCAAAGCCCTGCTCATCAGCATTGGCTGATGAAATGCGACTTGCGGGAAGCGATCGAGAAAATGTTCACCGGTGATGTGATCAATGAAACAGAAAACCGCGCCGTCCTGCATGTTGCACTGCGCAACCGGAGCAACAGCCCTATCCATGTCGACGGCAAAGATGTCATGCCCAAAGTAAATGCCGTGTTGAACAGGATGAAGGCATTTTCGCATAGCCTCATTTCAGGTACATGGAAGGGATTTTCCGGCAAAAGGATCACCGACATCGTCAATATCGGCATCGGCGGATCAGACCTGGGACCGATGATGGTCACCGAGTGCCTGCGACCCTACGCTCATAATGCGTTTTCCGTCCATTTCGTCTCCAATGTCGACGGCACCCACATGGTGGAAACGCTTAAAAAGCTGAATCCGGAGACCACCCTCTTTCTCATTGCCTCCAAGACCTTCACCACCCAGGAAACCATGACCAACGCCTTTTCCGCGCGGGAGTGGTTCCTGGCCACGGCAAAGGACATCAGGCATGTGGCGCGGCACTTTGCCGCCATTTCCACCAATCGTGAAAAGGTGACCGCCTTCGGCATCGACGCGGAAAACATGTTCCAATTCTGGGACTGGGTGGGCGGCCGCTATTCCCTCTGGTCCGCCATCGGTCTATCCATAGCCTGCGGTATCGGATTCGATAACTTCTGCGAGCTGCTTCAGGGCGCCTTTGAAATGGACACTCATTTCAGAACCGCCCCCTTTGAAGAGAACATCCCGGTGCTGCTGGCGCTCATCGGCATCTGGTACAACAATTTTTTCGGCGCGCAGACCGAGGCCATCCTGCCCTATGACCAGTACATGCACCGCTTCCCCGCATATTTTCAGCAGGGCAACATGGAAAGCAACGGCAAGTCGGTTGACCGGAATGGCAACAGGGTGAGCTATCAGACCGGCCCGGTGATCTGGGGAGAGCCGGGGACCAACGGGCAGCATGCCTTCTACCAGCTCATTCACCAGGGAACAAAGCTCATCCCGGCTGATTTCCTGGCGCCGGCACTGAGCCATAATCCCCTGGGCGAGCATCATGACATACTGCTCTCCAATTTTTTCGCCCAGACCGAAGCGCTCATGCAGGGGAAGACGAAGGAGGCGGTTATCGAGGAGTTGCGGCGGGAAGGGAAAAGTGAATCAGAGATTGATCAGCTGTGGCCTCACCAGGTGTTTGAAGGAAACCGGCCGACCAATTCCATCCTCTTTAAACAATTAACCCCGCGGGTGCTGGGCAGCTTAATCGCCATGTATGAGCACAAAATCTTCGTGCAGGGGGTAATCTGGAACATCTTCAGCTTCGACCAGTGGGGCGTTGAGTTGGGAAAGCAGCTTGCAAGGAACATCCTCCCCGAGCTCAAAAATGATGCGCCGGTTCATTCCCACGACTCCTCCACCAACGGCCTGATCAATGCATTCAAGGGGATGCGGGGGGAGAAACAGTGAGGGGGACGCCCTTAAAATTCTAAGATTCTCTGCTCATTCCCGCTAACTTACTAACTTACATATTTAAGGGCGTCCCCTTTCCCCCCCGGGGCTATCTCCGGCCGGATGAATGCCGGCTGCTGGGGAAAACTGAAGGTGTAAAGCCGGTCATCATAGATGAGCCCGAGGCCGCTCCTACCGGGGGAAAAATATCTTATGTCTCATAAGAGGGTAGGAGCAGCTTCAGCTGCGATCCATTTTTTCCTAACCCAGATCTGTGTCAATCTTGTCAATTTACTTATTTAAGAGCGTCCCCCTAGCCATTACTCCAAAATGGCCCCGACAATTTTATAAACTTCGCCTGATGAGCCGATTGGACCAAGAGATTTGCTGGTGAGAAGATACAGCTCCCCATCTTCATCTTCCCCGAAACTGAGCAAAAACCGGTTAAGCCTGCGGCCCTGCCCGTTATCCCTTTGCACAGACACTTCCTTCGCCTGCCATGATAACTTATCCTCATTGGCAATAAACAGGGATCCGTCTGCTGTGGCAAAGCTGGTCGACCAGTCGCCGAACACATAATATCCCTGCAGTTCCGGAATCAATGCTCCCCGGTAAACATATCCTCCCACGACGGACCTGCCCACGAGCATGCTGCCGCTTCCCGGATGCCCATAGCTAAATCACCGGGTCCAGCAGCGGCTCACCATCAGCGCCAGTGTCAGGACAGTCGGAAGGGGCCGCGATGCCCGGTTTTTATTAAAGCAGCTGAGGCCTTCCTTGATGTTCCAGCCGTAGTTGCCCCCTGTTTCCACAATATTGATCTCCTCGTACAGGCTCTGACCGACATCGCCGCAGAAAAGCCGTCCCGAACCATCCGTGTCGAATGAAAAGCGCCAGGGATTCCTGAATCCATAGGCATAAATTTCCCCCTTTTTTGCGGGTCATCGAAAAACGGATTATCCGCAGGAATGCCGGCTACACCCCGTTCGGCAACATCGATCCTGAGGATTTTCCCCAGCAGGTTTGTGGTATCCTGGCCGTTGCCGATATCCGGCGTATGCCCCTCCCCCACATCATTTGCATTACCCCCGTCGCCGATGCCGATGTAGAGATATCCGTCTGGCCCGAAGGCAAGCTGCCCACCATTGTGGTTTGACTGGGGATGGGGAACGTCAAGCAGCACTCTTTCGCTCGCCAGGATCGGCCCGGTTTGGATCCTCAGGGGAAACAAGAAACTCGGCAACGCGAACATTGGAATGGTATCCTTCCGGGGTTTCAACTGTCGGCACCGCGTTATAGAAAAGGAAAAAACGGCCATTGGCAGCATAGTCGGGATGAAAGGCGATGCCCAGCAGCCCGCTTTCATCATAGGCAAAAGACGGCTTAACCATCCGTCCACTGACATCAATGAACGGTTCCTTTAAAACGTCACCGTTGCTGTCCACGATCCTGACCGCACCGGTCTGTTCGGTCACAAATAGTCTGCCGGAGCCGTCGCGGGGTGAGTCACAGGCAGTCGGATGGGTGAATCCTTTGGCGAAAAGTTTTATTTCAAGAGAAGGAGGCTCAGGATTACCATTACATCCTGCCAGTGTCAGGATTAATGCTGCCTGCAGAACCACAGCAAAGCAATAGCATGGCTGATAAGGGGGCTGTTTTTTTTCATGTTGGTTATCCTCCGGCAATAGGTTGAGCACAACCTGGTACGCTTTGATTAACTTTACACTGTGTCGCATGAGATTGCAAACCATTCGGCACACATTTCAAGCTTTGTGCGCAAAGGTCATCCATCTATTTGAAATTATGTGGCTTATTTCCCTATACCCAATATTAAGGCTTCATTCTTCTACGCTTGACACTCTTCCGTAACTTTACTATACTCGGCGCCGGCCTTGAAACATGGCAAGGAATCGATAAACTGCACGTACTGAAGGAGCGGAGCATGGCAAAAATCATCAAAACCATCGGCAGAGAAATTCTGGATTCGCGCGGCAACCCGACCGTTGAGGCTGATGTCTTGCTCGATGATGGATGCATGGGGCGTGCCGCTGTCCCCTCGGGCGCTTCCACGGGAGAGCACGAAGCCGTGGAGCTGCGTGACGGAGACAAATCGCGCTACCTGGGCAAGGGTACGCTGAAAGCCTGCCGCCATGTAAACCGCGAGATTGCCGCCGCCATTCAGGGCATGGACGCAACGGGGCAGGAGGAAATCGACCGCAAGATGATCCGACTCGACCGGACCGCAAATAAAGGGCGGCTGGGGGCCAACGCCATCCTTGCCGTCTCCATGGCGGTTGCCCGCGCGGCCGCTGCATCGCAGAAGACGCCCCTCTATCGCTATCTCGGCGGAGTCCAGGCATCAGTGCTCCCTGTCCCCATGATGAACATCTTAAACGGCGGCGCTCACGCTGACAACTCCCTTGACTTTCAGGAGTTCATGATCGCCCCGATCGGCGCATCCAGCTTCTCCGAAGCGCTGCGCATGGGAGCGGAGGTCTTCCACACGCTTAAATCGGTACTGAAAAGCAGGGGCTATTCCACCGCGGTGGGAGATGAGGGGGGATTTGCGCCCAACCTCAAGTCCAACGACGAGGCCCCGGCGGTCATCCTCGAGGCAATTAAAAAGGCGGGCTACAGGCCGGGTAAGGACATCGCGATCGCGCTCGATCCGGCGGCAAGCGAGTTCTATGACAGCACAAAGAAGAAATACATCTTTAAAAAATCAGATAAAAGCAGCCATTCTCCTGAAGAAATGGTGAAGTTCTGGGCTTCATGGGTCCGCCGGTATCCCATCATTTCCATCGAAGACGGGATGGCCGAGGATGACTGGAAGGGCTGGAAACTTATGACCCAAAGTCTGGGAGAGAAAATTCAGCTCGTCGGCGACGACCTGTTTGTGACCAACACCGAGAGGCTGGCGAGGGGCATCAGGGAAGGAATCGCGAACTCCATTCTCATCAAGGTAAATCAAATCGGCACCCTGACTGAGACGCTGAATGCCATGCGCATGGCCGCTCATGCAGGCTACACTGCGGTGGTTTCGCACCGCTCGGGAGAAACCGAGGACACTTTCATCGCGGACCTGGTGGTGGCAACAGCGCCGGACAGATCAAGACCGGATCCGCCAGCCGGACCGACCGCATCGCCAAGTACAACCAGCTTTTGCGCATTGAGGAAGAGCTGGGCACAGCCGCCGTCTTCGCCGGCCGGAAGGCCTTCAGGCAGTAAAATAGTTTTTCGCAGGCTGTTCAAAAACATCCAGATGCAAGGCACGCGAAAGCCTGAGGAATGATGCGTACATGCAAGTACGCTTCAATAACGAACGATGAGCGTAACGCCAGCAGATGGTGCTGTTTCTCAACAGCCTAAAGGACGTCCACCTCATGTACACCGTAGTATTGTTGCGGCACGGCGAGAGCATCTGGAACAAGGAAAACCTTTTTACCGGCTGGACCGACGTTGACCTGTCGGACAAAGGTACCCAAGAGGCACATGAAGCAGGCCGGGTTCTCAAGGATAAGGGTTTTGTATTTGATATTGCCTTCACCTCTGTTTTAAAGCGGGCGATACGCACCCTCTGGATTGTGCTCGATGAGATGGACCTGATGTGGATTCCGGTGGTCAGGGACTGGCGCCTGAACGAACGGCACTACGGCGCGCTGCAGGGACTCAACAAGGCCCAGACGGCGGAAAAGTTCGGGGAGCAGCAGGTCAAGGTCTGGCGCAGGAGTTACGATATCCGGCCCCCGGCGCTGGAAGAGCATGACCCGAGGAATCCTGCCGGAGACCCGCGCTACCGGTCGCTTAAAAAAGACCAGGCGCCACTCACCGAGTGCCTGAAGGACACCGTTGAGCGGTTTCTACCCTGCTGGCATGAGGTGATTACCCCCGTCATCAGGGCCGGGCAGCGGGTCATCATCGCCGCGCACGGCAACAGCCTGCGCGCCCTGGTGAAATACCTTGATAACATCCCTGACGACGTGATCCCTGAGCTTAACATTCCCACCGGAATGCCTCTCGTGTACGAGCTGGACAAAAACCTCAAGCCGCTCAAAAACTACTACATCGGCGATGAGGAAAAAGTGAAGCAGGCGATGGAGGCTGTCGCCGGCCAGGGAAAAGCAAAAAAGTAAAATACAAGGGTTCAGATTAGAGGGTTCAAGAAAACGCAAATAATTTTTATCATCATCGCTGCGTGGGAGAATAAAATCTAAAAGGAGGAACGTATGGCTACAAAAGTTGCGATAAACGGTTTCGGCAGAATCGGCAGGCTTGTCCTGATGGCCATGGTCGAGCAGGGTGTTCTGGGAAAAGACATTGACCTGGTGGCTGTCGTTGATGTCAGCACCGACGCTGATTATTTTGCCTACCAGCTTAAATATGACTCGATCCACGGGCGGTTCCAGGGCAAGCTCGGGACCGGTAAAAGCAGCCCCTCGCTGGAAGAAGAGGACCTGCTCACGGTGAACGGAGACACCATCAAATGCCTGCCTGCCGCAAAAAGCCCCGACCTTCTGCCCTGGAAGGAGCTGGGGATTGAATATGTGATTGAATCGACCGGCCTGTACACGGATTTTTCAAAGGCGGAGCTTCACCTCAAGGCAGGGGCAAAAAAAGTCATCATCTCCGCTCCCGCCAAAGGAAGCGTGAAAACCCTGCTCATGGGGGTGAACGAAGGCGAGTATGATCCCAAGCAGCACCATGTTGTTTCAAACGCCTCCTGCACCACCAACTGCCTTGCCCCCCTGGTACACGTGCTTTTGAAAGAGGGCATCGGCATTGAAACCGGACTCATGACCACCATCCATTCCTACACCGCAACGCAGAAAACCGTGGACGGCCCCTCCAAGAAAGACTGGCGGGGCGGCAGGGCCGCGGCCATCAACATCATTCCCTCCAGTACCGGCGCGGCAAAAGCGGTAGGAGAAGTAATCCCGGCGGTAAAGGGCAAAATGACCGGCATGGCCTTCCGCGTGCCCACGCCCGATGTCTCGGTTGTGGATCTCACCTTCCGATCTGTAAAGGAGACCTCCATCGAAGAAATCGACGGCATGATGAAAAAGGCCTCGGAATCCTATCTCAAGGGAATCCTCGAGTACAGCAACGAGGAGCTTGTTTCCACGGACCTGATCCACTGCAAGAGCTCATCCATCTACGATTCGCTGGCGACGCTGCAAAACAACCTCAAGGGGGAGAAGCGGTTCTTTAAGCTTGTTTCCTGGTATGACAACGAATGGGGCTACTCCCACCGGACCGTCGATCTTCTCCGGCACATGATAAAGAAGGGATGAAAGAGCACCTGGACAAACCCTATGAACCGCATGCGAACCATAAACGGGGGGCCGTACATGGCGATTAACAAAAAGACCGTAAGGGACGTGGACTTCAGGGGCAAACGGGTGCTCATGCGGGTTGACTTTAATGTTCCCATGAAGGACGGCGTGGTGCAGGACGATACCAGGATCCGGGCGGCGCTGCCGACGATTCAACTACGTCTTCAGCCAGGGCGCCAAAAACATTGTGCTCATGTCGCACCTGGGGGACCCTGATAAAGATATTCCCAAGGCGCGTGAAAAGTCTGAGAAGGACGGCAAGTCCTTTGATGAAAAGAAGTTCTCCGAGGGCAAGTTCAAAATGGCGCCGGTGGCGCGCCGGTTTTCGGAACTTCTGGACCGGGAGGTGAAATTTGCCCCCTCATGCATCGGTCCGGAAACAGCGGCCATGGTTAACGGCCTGAGCGACGGACAGGTGCTGATGCTGGAAAACACGCGGCTGCACCAGGGTGAAAAATCAAAGGATGCGGCCGTGCGTGAGACTTTTGCCAGGGAACTTGCGGCATACGGCGATATTTTTGTGAATGACGCCTTCGGCACCGCTCACCGCGAGCATGCCTCAACCGCCACCGTTGCCAAGTTCCTTCCGGCGGTTGCCGGCCTGCTCATGGAAAAGGAGCTCGATTACCTGGAAGACAAGGTGGTAAAAGGCCCGATCAGGCCTTCCGTGGCCATCCTGGGAGGCGCGAAGGTGTCTTCCAAGATCACCATGATTTACACGCTCCTGAAAAAGGTGGATTGCCTGGTTATCGGCGGCGCGATGGCCAATACCTTCCTCAGGGCAAAAGGGCTTCAGACAGGCAAGTCGCTGGTGGAAGAAGACCAGCTTGACCTGGCCGGTTCTCTTATAGAGAAAGCAACCGTCAACCGGATTCCTTTGGTTCTTCCGGTTGACATGGTTGTCGGCAGCGAGTTTTCAGAAGATGCGGAAACCAGAACCGTCGACTGCGACAAGATACCGCCCGATATGATGGTAATGGACATCGGCCCTAAAACCATCGATGCAATCAGAAAGGCGTTATCAACCGCCAAAACCGTTTTCTGGAACGGACCCATGGGTGTCTTCGAAATGCAAAAGTTCTCCAGGGGCACTCTTGAGGTAGCAGAAATAGTTGCAAGTCTCCACGGGGCTATTACGGTGATCGGCGGCGGGGATACCATATTGGCGGTGAACCGGGCGGGACTGGCGGGGAAAATGACCCACATCTCGACCGGCGGCGGCGCTTCGCTTGCGCTGGTGGAAGGGAAAGTGCTCCCGGGGATTGCCGCCCTGTTGAATAAGTAGCCACGAGCGGGTTGTTGAAAAAGTAATTTTCCCCAGGCTGGTCAAAAACATCCAGATGCAAGGCACGCGAAATCCTGAGTAATGAGGCGTACTTTTCGGTACGCCGCAATGACGAAGGATGAGCGTAACGCAGCAGATGGGTGTTTTTCAACAGCCTGCTAGGGCAGCCATCCCCTGTCACGGTAGGCTGTTTCCACCCGCTTGGCAACTTCTTTAGCGGTGCGCCTGGCATCTGCCTCAATCGTTCCCCGAACCGTCTCGCTTACCCCGGTAGTTACTCCACCCACAACCAGCGGCACAACGCTTGTTGCAGCTGCCCCCACACCAAGGCTGGTTAACATGCCCGGTTTGAGGCTGCTCGTTGTCACGGTCTCAGCCTCGGCGATCATTTTTCCACCCTGCCAGGCCTGCATGCGAGTGCCAAGCTCTGAACCTCCCATTCCGAAACCGACCCACACGCGTTTTGTTTGATTGCCTTTATCAATGGTGAGAAACTGCCCGGTAAGCGTCAGCGTGGTCGCCGAGGGTTTTACCGTGCTGCCGGCACGGGTTGCCGGAATACCTTTAGCACGAAGTTCCTCCACCAAAAACTCCGAGAGCCTGTCAGCTACCACGTGGCCGATTTTATCCTCTTCCTCCGATACGGACTTGCTGTCGCTGTCACGCATGACCTTGGCCATCATGCCCTGATCCAGCTTCACTTCCGCTGATTTAACCGCAAAGTCATTAATAATGACCACATCCGGTCGGGGGAGCGTCCCGGCAGCTTTCTTTAGCGGTTTCACCGTGGCCGACGCACATCCGCCCAGTATCAGCAGCATGACTCCTAGCGATACGATGTCTTTCATTCTCGGTGCTATCGTCTTACCCATATGTTTCCTCATTTCCATGTGACTTTCTTCCCATCAGGGATATGCGTTTTACTTCAAAAAGCATATATGTGCGTGATCTTGTCATTGCATCCGCACCATAAGGAATGCACTTCGCGTTCAGGCATTTATCTGTTGTTGAGACCTGACCCCGCCGTTGTCCAGCGGGGCAGATTCTTCTTGAGTGGAGTCATCACTATACATCCAGGCACTCAGCAGCGTCCGGGCGACGGCGAGCACCACCGGGCCGATGAAAATGCCGATGAACCCGAAGGCGATGAGGCCCCCCACCACCCCGGAGAAAACCAGCATCAGGGAAAGGTTGGCCCCTCTTTTTATCAGAATAGGGCGTATAAGGTTGTCCATAATGCCCACCACCAGGGTCCAGACCAGAAGCACAGTTCCCCATCCCGTACTGCCGCTCCAGTAGAGCCACACCACCGATGGAATCATGACCAGTATGGCGCCGATCTGTGCAATGGCCAGCATGAACATCGCTGCCGTGAGGACGGCGGCAAAGGGAATGCCGCACACGGCGAGGCCGATGCCGCCAACTGCCGTCTGTGAAAGCGCAGTCAGCACCACACCCATGGCAACGCCGCGGATCGACTGGCCGGCCAGATGGACCGAAGACTCCCCACGGTGTCCTGCCAGGCGGCGTGCGAAATCCCTGACCCCCTTGGCCGCCTTTTCTCCGTTAGCATAGAGAATCACCGCGAACAAGACGGTGAGGAGGAACTGGACAAACAGGAGACCGAAACCGCCTATCTTGGCAACAAACCACTTGATCACTCCGCCGGCATAAGGTGCCGCCATTACCACAAAATCCTCAATGCCCGAATCGGCGATTCTTTGCCAGAATTCTGCCGCTTTACCGCCGACAAGCGGAATGCTTATGAGCCATGCCGGAGGCGGTGGTATCTTGAATGTTGCCAGCGCTTTCACCCATCCCACAATCTGTTCAGAGTGGGTGACGATGGCATTGATTGCAAGCCCCAAAGGCACAATGAAAAGACAGAAAATCACTATGGTCATCAAGGTAATGGCCAGCGAACGGCGTCCCCAGAACCATTTCTGGACGGAGGTCATGAGCGGCCAGGTCGACACCACCAGGGTGGTCGCCCAGATCGCAGGCCCAAGGAAGGGGCTCAGGATCCAGAGGGAAGTGCCGATCAGCCCGCCGATAAAGAGCACCGCCAATATAATGCTGGTAATGTCACGCCCGTTTCCGTTCATAAATAATCCCTTGTGCAGAATTAGCGTGGGTTGCCTAACGCATTACCGTTATTTCCAAGGACAGACTTCCCTATCAACCTGTGAAGTAGAAAAGTCCCAGGACATAGAGCGCGGCTATGGCCAGCTGCCAGAGTGTTATCGGCACACCGTAGCGCATGAAGGTGATGAATGACACCGGCCTGCCGTGCGAGGCGCAGATGCCGGTACTCGCCACGTTGGCCGAGGCCCCTATCAGGGTTGCGTTGCCGCCCAATGTTGCCGAGAACATCATGGCCACGAACAGGGGAATAACCCGTGCAGGCCATTCCGTAAATGTCGGGTCTAATGCCAGATCGGGTACCAGTTCAGCCGTTACCAGGTATCCTTTGACCATGAGCAATGTTGCCGCGACTACCGGTATGTTGGCAAGCAGGCTGGACAAACATCCCACCCCGGCCAATACAATCAGTGCGATGAGAATGAGGTTGGTGCCAAACCAGGTGTACAAGCTCTGGGAGAAGCTCTGCAGAATTCCGGTCTTGTTAAAGGCCTGGACCAGGCAGAACAGGCATATGAGGAAAATAATGGTGCGCCAGTCAACATCCTTTAACACATTGGTGACCGGCTCAATCTTGACGGCGTAAATAACCAGCAGCGCCAAAGTGGCAACGATGATGGCCACACCGGGGGGAACAATGTGGGTGGGGGTTCGCTCACCGAAGATAAAGAGGAACACCATCACCGCCAGCACCATGAGCGCAAACAGGGCAAACCACGGACGCTCCAGCGGCTTGAGCCGCAAATCACCCGGCAGGGTGCGCTGCACCTGCCACTGCTCCTTCATCAGCCGCGGCAGCAGGGGAACAATTACCAGCAGGGAGAGAAATCCCCCCAGGCTCACCCTCTCCAGGTACTGATTGAAGGTCATTCCGATGGAGCTGCCCACCAGAAAGGTGGCCGGATCACCGACCAGGGTAAGCAGGCCTGCTGAATTGCTGATGATGGCCGCCAGCACCATGGCGGGAACAAAATCAATCTCCAGGGCGGTGGCAACACGAATGATGACCGGGGCAAGAAGAATAACCGTTGTCGCATTGGGCAATACCGCGCAGAGAGGGGCAACCAGGATTATCAGTCCCAGCAGGAACCGCTTGCCGCTCCCCCTGGTAGCGCGCAGATAAAAGGTACCCAGGAGTTCGAATATACCGGTGGGCGCGAGTACCCGCGCCACCACCATGCCGCCAAAAAGGAGGGCAATGGGACCGCTGGCCGTCTGGCTGATGGCTACCACATCCCCCGCAGAAAAGGTCCCCAGCACAATGAGGGCACTGACCCCCATCATAGCCGCCAGCAGCATGTCAATCAGGTCGAAGGCAATGAGCAGGATGACGCCGGCAAAAACAACCAGCGTCGCGGAGGTATGGAAGTCGAATGCGTTCATGGCTTCACGTTAGAAATTATTATTGAAACGGGGGGGCGTAGAGCAGGCCTCCCTGGTTCCAGAGGCGGTTCAAACCCCGCTCGATATTGAGCCCGCTTCCGCCGCCGAAATTGCGCTCATAGATCTCTCCATAGTTGCCAACCGCTGAAATCACGTCTGCCACCCAGTCAGGCTTCAGTCCGAGGGCTTTTCCGCGCTGTCCGCATGAGGTGAGAAACCATTGCAGCGACGGGTCAGCGCTTTCCTTCTGCAGTGCACGCACATTCGATTTCGTGACCCCGCGTTCCTCGGCCTCGATGAGTGCGAAGAGAACCCAGCGTATCAGTTTTGTCCACTCATCGTCACCGCGCCGTACAGCGGGGGCAAGCGGTTCCTTGGAAATTGCGCCGGGCAGGATTGTATACCGCTCGACTCCGTTCGGCACGGCTGCCCGCAGTGCCGCGAGAACTGTCCGCTCAGCAGTAAGCGCCTGGCATCGCCCGCCCCGGAAAGCTTCACCTAACTCTTTTTTGGAATCAAGCACCAGGGGGGTATACTGTATACCGCGTCCCTTGAAAACATCTGCCATATTTGTCCCATAGGTTGTTCCCTTCTCCACACAAATGGTCATGGCGTTTAAATCTTCTATACCATTTGCGTTTATCGTGCCGGTCGGCACCCCAAACGTCTGACCGTCATAAAAATAAATGCCGGGGAATTCTATCCCGATACCCGCCTCCCGCCCGAACGTCCAGGTGACCGTATGCGCAAGCAGATCAATCCTGTCTGAGATCAGCGCCGGAAAGCGGCCTGGTGCGCTGAGCGGTGTGAAGATTACTTTTTCGGCATTGCCCAGTGCTGCCGCGGCAACGGCCCGGCAGAAATCAACATTGAATCCGCGCCACTGGCCCGTCTCATCCTTGAAGGAAAATCCCAATAACTGTTCAGTTACTCCGCATCGTACTTCGCCGTTTTTGCGAACCCGGGTTAAGATTTCACCAGCCGCTGCAGATGAAGTGATCAGCAGATCAAGGGTTATGCACAAACAGGCGCTCACCATTATGGCTGACAGAACTGAACGCACTTATTTATAATCCGTCATATATGTTGTTCTTTGTAATCCGGAATACACGGCCCCATTGTACATGGCAAAATGGAGTTATCAAGGCAATTTTTTTATGTTTGCCGTGTCCGCCCATATTCTTATCCCGTGGGAATGGTTACGATGGGAGCAGTCCCTTTTTCTCCGGTCTCCACCAGCGTGAAGACAAACATCAAAAAAGAGAAGATTTTCTTGGACATCAAGTCCCGGTCGTCAATCCAGAAGTATGAATCCCGATAGGAGACCGACACAAAAGCATCGCCGGGCTTTCCCGATGAATTCTGAATTCTGATCAAAGGGAGAATTTTCTCACCCCCAACCGTTTCCGCGAAAGTAGGAAACACCCTTTTTTCCTGCACATCGGAGGCGGGGACTTCAATATCCGCAGATAGATCCACGAGGACTTCCAGGATTGATCGGGTCAGGATCGCGATCTCCTTATCGTCCTTGGGAACAGCCCCATACACCACATGTAAATCATCGGCCTGAGGGTCCACGCCTAAAATTCTGCGAACCTCCACAGTCAAAGCTTCAATGGCTGGATCTCGTTTCCCTCGCATAACCAGCAAGGTCGCTTCTTCCTTGTCTATTTTTTTCAATCGCATCCCGATGCCCCCTGCCGACTGGATTTGCTGCAACCTTTCGAGCAGGGCATAGAACTCGGGATCAGCGGCATGAGCCCTCCCTTCACCGCCAAAGCGATTCCGAATGCCGTTAATCTCATGAACTAACGCCCGGAAGACAAAGTCCACCGGATAGCCGCCCTGGACAAGGCTCAGGATGGCAGAGGGGGGGACGGGTGACATCATGCTGCGGGCAAATTTATCCCCGATGATGGGAGTGAAGGTGATGGTCGGACGATCCACATACTGCCCGGTCGCCCCCAGGGTTTGAGACGTGCTCCAGGGGCTATTGTTGATGGTTGTGCCAATATCAATCTGCCCGGCAATCTGGTACTGGCTGATCACCGAAGAGACGTCCAGGAAAACCGGGGCATCCCCATAACGAATTTTGACCATGTTAAAGAGCATCTGACGCTTCCACGAATCGGAAATGGCCTCTGTGTAATCGAACCGGTCCCGGGATACGGTCTGCGGGCCGATGCCTGCGCACCCTGCGAGCAAAAGAATCACGAACCCCGATAACAGATAAGCAACGCTTTTCATGTTGTTTCTACTCCCTTTCTGCAGTTAACCCGCCGGGCAGAGGCAAGCCTTCACGGATCTTTTCAAAAAACCGGGGGCATGTGTCCGAGCTGTTTGCACTTCCATTGATGCGGTTCAGTGAATACGAGAGAAATCAGCATGCCTACAACCAGGCTGCATTGCAGTGGCCTCAGGACACCATTCGATGTTCTCACAGGTCTGTCTCTCTCTGTCGAAAGGATTAAAGTTGCCCTTGCAGTATTAAGCAGTTCCTCCGCCGGGTTTTCGTGCCGGTGCCGTGTACCACTGATCCTTCGGGACAAACGTGGGCTTATCCCTGTCGGCCTCGTAATTAGGCGACATGATTTGCACGCCGTATTCATTGAAGGCATCCTGAATATTCTGGTGCAGTTCGGAATATGTCCGGCTCATACGCTGCGGCTCATTGGTGTAAGCGTTGAGCTCATAGGTGATGTAAAAATCATCGAGCGATTTCTGCAGCACAAACGGAGCCGGCTCGCGCAGCACGCCATCCGTTTTTTCAGCGGCCATGAGCAGCAGGGCATGGACCTGCCGCCATGGTGCATCATAGCCGATGGTAACGGTGGTATGCAGGATGAGGCCCTTTTCACGGGCAAGCGTGCTGAAGTTGATGACATGGCTGTTGAGAATGGTCGAATTCGGCACAATGATTTCCTCGTTTTTTACCGTATGGACATGTGTAACCTGCAGTCTGACTTGAGTAACGTCTCCGGTAATATCTTCAATCTTTATCCGGTCGCCAACCTTGAAGGCCCGCCGGTAGGTCATCATATACCCGGCAACAATATTGGCAATTGCTGAAGTTGATCCGAGAGAAAACAGGACCCCCAGGAAGATGGATATCCCTTTAAAAGCCGGCGAATCAGAGCCGGGGATATAGGGAAACGCAATCACCACCGCAAAGGCAATTACCAGGAACCGGCAGATCTTGTAGGTCGGCTCGGCCCAGTCCGGATCAAAATTTGTCAGCGCAATAGTGCCCTTCTCAACCCCCGTAAAGAAAAGCCGCATCAGTTTTAAGACATACCGGATTACGAGTGCCAGAACAGCTAGAAAAATAATGTTCGGTACATTGCGTCCGATGCCGGAGCCCATCTTCTTCACCGGTATGAACATATATTCCAGAAGACGATCAGCAAATGGCCGTGTCCAGGGGAAAAACCCCAGCACCAGGTGGAGGTAGGCATAGAGAATTACCAGCACCAGGCACAAGCGCACAATCCGCATGAGTTCCAGGAGCAATACATTGAGCCGTTCGGCCTGGATAATTTCCAAGGACTGTATGTGAATTGAATGTATTCTGACATTCACCCATGTCTGCAGCCTTCCCGCTGCCTTCCGGTAGAGCCGGTTGAAAAAATATAGGACGGCAATAAGCACCAGCGTGGCAATAAGCGTATAAACCGCGCCTTGCAGAATCCATCGAAGGCTGTGCTCCTTCCGGTATTGCGCTATCGCCTCGCTCATTTTTTGACTTATTTCCGCAGCGTATTCCTGCCGGCCGCGACCTGCTATCCGGGCATCATCTTCTATCACAGCCATAAGCAGTTCTTCACCGACAACAATCATCGTAATGGGCAGCGCGTAATTTATGGTTCGCAGAGAATCGGGTTTAATGGTGGGGTCATCTGCAATGGTTTTAATCCGTGCTGCTATATTCCTGGCACGAGCCGTCGAAGAAATACCTTCCTCTATCTTGTTACTGACATAGAAGAGGGGCTTTTGATCAAGTTCTACGGGATATCCCTGGGGAGCACCTGCCGGGGAAGGGTCAGGGGGCGCAGCCGGCTGAGCAAAGGAAACGGCAGGACTTATTGTGGAGATGATAATCCACAGCAACCCGATTGCTGATTTTTTCATGAATCCTCCTTCTTTACGATGAGGCAGACAGGCGGCGGCAAATTTTTAAAAAATAAGCGTTAGGGTTGGTAGTGTTAAAAACTTCGGCCTGCCCTTAGAGCGTTGCAGCTGCCTGCATTATTTCCTGTGGGGAAGGGTCATACATCTTTTAGCCCCGATCGATCGGACGCGTTGTCAGCTCTACTCCGGAAAAAGAGCGCCTGTATCTTGTCCTGACCCAACAAACGGCCCAACTCCTTGACACCGAAGAAAGGGATAAAAGCAACAAAGACGACCAGAGCATTGGCAAGAAATTCATTGGGTCCTGTCCCCAGGAGTTCAACAATATCTCCCGTGTGCCCAGTCCCCTTCCAAAGGCCTTTGATCACATTCTCGAGCACGGTAAAGATACCAACAAAGAGCGTGAACATGGCAGTCTTGTAGAGGGTGGGATAGATCAAGGGCTTCTGTTCAAGGCCGCGGCCGAGGCGGAACACATCTCCAATCATGATGACTTTTGCAAGAATCAACGCTTCGATCACGGCCACCCAGTAGTTCGTATACGTGATACCATGGGCAGCCAGAAGGAATCTTCGGTACTGCGTGAAAGTGGCGAACACGAGCGTGAGATAACAGACATTCATCCAGTACTCGACCATCTCGTGAAAGATTTTTTCCTTCAGGCTCTTTTTCTTCTTATCAGTGCTGATCATAATCTATGGCCCTCCCGCGAAACATCGTTATCCCTGCACAGGTGATACGTGGCACGTTTCACTTTGCCACGAGCATCGAGCGGGAGAGCATGCCTCCGGAGATGATTCGAGCTTTGAACCTGTTCTGCATCAGGATGCGCGTCGCGAAGTAGGCACGCCCGGCAGAGCGGCAGATGATATTGATCTCGCGGTCGCGGGGCAGTTCGCCCAGGCGTTCGCGGAGTTGCGGCAGCGGGATATTGACCGCACCCGGCACGGCCTCTGCGGCGACTTCCGGCGGGTTGCGCACATCGAGGAGGAACTTGCCGTCCACGGAGTCCCAGTGACAGAGCGGCATGTCGCCCCGAAGGACATTGGCCGGAACCATCCCCGCAAAGTTGACGGGATCTTTCGCGCTTCCGAACGGTGGCGCGTAGCAGAGCTCCGCCTCTTCCAGGTCGTACACCGTCGCTCCCATCTGGATCGCCATAGCCAGGGCGTCGATCCGCTTCTCAACGCCATCCATGCCCAGCGCCTGGGCCCCGAGCAGACGCCCGTCGGATTTCCGGAAAATGACTTTCAGGACGATGGTCTTGGCGCCCGGGTAGTACCCCGCGTGGGAATTCGGGAAGATATAGACTTTTTCGAAATCCTTTTGGCCCAGCCGGGTGAGAAGCTTTTCGTTGGCGCCGGTCGCGGCGACCGTTCCCCCGAAGACCCCGATGACCGAGGTGCCCTGGGTGCCGCGGAACCTCGAGTCGCGGCCGGCGATCACATCGGCCGCGATGCGACCCTGCCGGTTCGCAGGCCCTGCGAGCGGAATCAGGGACCATTCGCCGGTGACGAAATCCTTTACTTCTACCGCATCGCCGACAGCGAAAATGTCCGGGTCGCTCGTGCGCATGTGTTCGTCGACGCGGATCCCGCCGCGCTGGCCGATCTCGAGCCCGGCCATCTTCGCAAGCTGGGTCTCCGGACGCACGCCGATGGCGAGGATCACGATGTCTGCCGGGTGCGCCTTGCCGGACTTCGTGAGAACTTCAAGCGAGCCGTTGGCCGTCTGCTTGAAGCCGGCCACCGCGTCACTGAGCGCGAGGCGGACACCGTTCTTTTCCAGGTGGCGCTCGACGAGGCGTGCGCATTCCGGATCAAGCGGGGCCATGACCTGGTCGAGCATCTCGACGATGGTCACTTCGAGACCGCGGTGGACCAGGTTTTCCGCCATCTCGAGGCCGATGTATCCGCCGCCCACTACCACCGCGCGCTTCGGCTTCTCCAGCGGCTGGAATCCTGAGGACGTGTGCTCTTCGGGCAGATCACTCGAACCCCGCTCGATCCACTCCCGGATCTCCCTCGCATCCGGCACGCTCCTCACCGAAAAGATACCCGGAAGATCGATTCCGGGCAGGGGAGGACGGATCGGTGCCGCCCCGGGCGAGAGCACCAGCTTGTCGTATTTCTCGGTGGTGATCTCGCCGGTCGTTACATTCCGCAGGTCCACGGTCTTATTCTTCGGCGAGATAGAAATTGCCTCGGTGTTCGCCCGCGCGTCGATCGCGAACATTGCACGGAACATCTGGGCAGTAGACACGAGAAGGCTCGACTCCTGCTCAATCACGCCGCCGACATGGTAGGGCAGACCGCAGTTGGCGTAGGAAACATAGGGTCCGCGTTCAACCATGAGAATTTCCGCCTTCTCATCCAGCCTGCGCAGGCGGGCCGCACACGACGCGCCACCCGCGACTCCTCCAACAATGATGACTTTCATTGGTGTACCTCCGGTCATTTTGCCTTCACCTGTTGGACAGCCAGGCAAACACAGGCCTTTATCCAGGCAAGCAGATGATGTGTGCTCCTGCCACAATTCTTTTTTTCATCTTATTGCTTTGTTTCAGCCGCTGCGCTCCTCGCCTGGTCCAGGAACAGCTTTAATCTCTCTCCCCAGAACTTAAAGGCTTCTTCGACTGAATCCAACTTGCCGTACCTTTTCGTAAATCCCGCGCTCTTTTCATCCTTCGCAACGGCGATAACCTCTCCGGTCAAGGAGTCGAGGGCCATCAGTTCCGAGCCGGTCTCACCCGAACCGGTCCATTTGCCCGTGGCACCCCTCCTTATGAGATTCACCCCCAATCCTATAGGTGTGACCATAGTGACCGTCGATATGCCACTCCGTACCGGGCTGCTTTGCTTTAGATCGGTAATAGCCATGCGAATCTGTACAACGTCAGGGCCCGTTTCGGTTACGATCGTGTACGTATCTTTAAGAGCATTGACCAGCGCCAGGTCGCATTTTTTTGCCAGCTCATCCATCTCCGCTGTATCAATGCCTTTATACTGTGCGGTGTCGTCAAGAAAGAAGACAACATGTTCCAGGATAACCTTGTCGTATTTTGCAAAATTGACCCCGGGTTTAAGCCAGCGCATCTTGGCCCCTCCCTTCGGCCCGGGCTCTAACTTCTGTGCATAATTTCCCAGAAATCCCGGCCCTGATCTTTTTGCTGCGGACCCCGTCGATGCGCAGGACATGAGGGATGTTGCAAAAACAAATACCAAACCTGATACCACTACTGCTCTTACTGCTCTTTTCATACCATCCTCCCTAGATAGATGATCACATTATTGATGACTTATTGCAACGTAGAGCGCTGATCCCCTTTCTATAAAACAGGAAGAGCCTGATGGCTTACTATAAACCATCAGGCTCTTTACTTACCTTCTAATCCTCCTGAAATTTCCCTCTAAATTTCCCTCTATTTGCCCAGAGGAATCGGGCCGAAACTCAGAAGTTTGAGCTCTAAGGTATCAGTTTGCGCGCAGCCTTCGACTGCAACCGTGATCGTTTCGCTTTCCGCATCAAAGTTCCCTGTCAAAAGCGCGGGCGGTATGATCGCAAACTGGTTGATGGTTCCCGTACCCGGAATCACCAGTTTAACAAGTGGTATAACCGAATTCAATGCCCCATCAGCCTCAGAGGTAAAGGTAACCTCGGTTGCCTGTGACACTTCGAAGCCCGTTGTCTGGATGCGAATCAACGCCGGCAATGCCACCCAGTGTGACTTAGCATGCTGTTCGTCCAGTACCGTGACAGTACAGGTAACTTCGGCTTCAATGGTAACTGCGGCAGTTGCCTGGACATTTCCATTGGCGGTATCGGTTACGGTAATGGTGTAGTTACCCGGAGTATCTCCCGCGGTGTATTCTATGCTGTCTCCCGTGGTAGTATTACCGGTACCGGCAGTACCACCCTGGACCTCCCATGTGTACGCGGGAGTGTTATCCCCGCCGGTGGTACTCGCTTCGAAGATTTGCGTATCTCCGGGATTCAAAGTTGCGGTTGCCGGCTCTATGGCAACCGTTGCTTGTGCTTCGCAAGCAGGCGCATGACAGGTTAAGCAGTCTTGTCCTAGAGCTTCGTGCGCATCAGCTAATGGACATAATCCGACATTTCCGACCGGATGGCATACAATGCATTTTGAAGTGGCGACGGGACTGTCTCCACCTGACGCTGATGCATGGCATATATTGCACGCTTGACCGGTATGAATACCATGCAGGGTTCCATCGCCAAAACCTGCATCATGGCATGCTTGACATGAGGCATCAACAGAAGAATTGGCACTTACGATCCCCGGACAAAAAACCGCCAGGGTCAAACAAAGACAAAAAAGTAACGCTATAGATTTTTTCATTCCACACTCCTTTCTTAAGTGCTGACTAAGTTGTAATGGTTCTTTATACTTCCATGCGGCTAACCTTTATAATGCTTTCGCATAAAGGCTTATACTTAAACACCTCCTTTCTTAATGATTAAGGTTAAGGGTTCATTAAAAATATCAGAGAGGCTGGACTTTAAACTACCGGTGAACAAATCAGACAAAAGGAATTCGGTATACTCAACTGATGCTTCATGTGCCTGTTGCTTATAATGGATTCCTATCAAAATCCATCAATTTTTTCAAGTAATATTTTTTTGCCATCACCCCCATACCCCTCCGGGGCGCCGCGAAACATGCAAATACTATTGGATTCCCGCTTCCGCGGGAATGACATGTACTTACGTGTTCCTTTGATTAGCTGTCATCCCCGCGAAAGCGGGGATCCAAATCCTATCCCTTGGTAGGGGCGACTGGCCGATCGCCTTTACTTATTTTTGTGCAAAAATGAAGCAAAGGCGATGCCAAACCCTGCCCGCCCTCGTACCTGCACGGACTCTTTATATACAATATTCCTGTTATTACATATACTTATTCATGGTTATAATCAACCGGCATGTATCACTTAGATTCACATGCATGGTTCACCGTTTGGCTGAAAGCAGCCATGAAGCGTTAGATGTGGTCAAATCACACCAATCCCCGGACATCATGACCAAAATGGTCCCGTGACCCCGACCCTTTAAAACAGCAACTTCCGACTGCGAGAGGACCGGGTATTCCCGCGTATCCAGCATTGCCCCTGATGCAGGGGTTTCACCTGCGGGCACACATACGGGAAAACCGAGAACCGCAATTGCCATCCAGACGATACCTAAAAAGCAGGCCATAATAATTCGTTGCATTGCTGTACCTCCATCGATGTAAATATTAGCAGCTTGTTGAAAAAGCATCTTTTCACAGGCTGTTCAAAAACATCCGGATGCAAGGCACGCAAAATCCTGACAAATGAGGCGTACATGCACGTACGCCGGCTTGGCCGCCTTGCCCGAGCTCGGCCAGGGAGCGCTCAGCCAGGCAATGACGAAGGATGAGCGTAACGCAGCAGATGGGTGTTTTTCAACAGACTGTCATTCTATCCCGGCATGCCGGTAGAGAATGCGCCGCACCTCTTCGATGGTGTGCGGAGTCGACTGGGTAGAGTGACCCGAGCGCACCACCAGCTCTGACTCCACGGGTTCGATGTGGGCGCTGGTATACCGCACCACTCCGTCGTCTCCTTTCTCAGGAGGCCCCTCCCCTTTCACGGGGATGATCGAGTTCACCTGCACTCCCTCAGCGATCGGCAGCGACGCAAGAGTCCGCAGGAAGGGATTCGACCAGTCCATGTTTTCGATGGAGGTTGGAACGCGGATCGCTGTCCTGGCTGCGCCGACCGGGTTCAGCTTGACTATCTCGACACCCACCTTTGTCACCGTTGCCGGCAGACGGATGAGCCTGCGGCCGAGCTTCCCGATGATGTTCTCGCTCAGGAAGCTCCCCCGGTGCGGCGTGGCGATGAAGACCACCCGTTTCACGAACGGCAGCGGCTCCACGAAGAGGCTGCGGCGCAGCAGATCCCTGGTCTCCGCGGAGAGATCCGCCTGCTCAAACGGTTCCCTGCTGACGTTTTCCCAGAAGCGGGTGCCGCTGTTCACTGCGGTCATCTTGGTGAGCAGCCCGCCCTGGCTGTGTCCGATGACGACCATCTGCCGGAGTGCGGCATCACTGCCGCCGGGATCGAGTTCCTTGAAAGCCAGCTCAAGGTTCTCCCGCAGGTGCATGGCTGAGAGGGGAATTGGATTGCCGCTGTTGTAAATGAAGAACCAGAACTGATAGCGGCCGGCAATGCGAGAATCACCGAGGAACTCGTTGACCATCTCCGCCCAGCGCGCCGGACTGGATGCCGTGCCGTGGACAAAGACCACCGGAATCTTGCCGGGGTAATAGGGACTGAGAAATTTTAAATCGCCCTCTGCCTTTTTACCGAACAGGCTAAAATCACCCCTGCGAAATCCTGCTATCTCGAAATCCCATACCGGCGCCCCCTCGAGCCTGTAGGCTAACGATGTGCTCGGCTCAAACTCCAGCGGAACCGAATGTCCGCCGAGGTTCACCGCGGGGATTTCGTCAACGTTGTACAGCTCTATTCGTCCCGTCAGCTTCCCGGTGGACAGGGCGCTGCGCGGGTGATCGAACCGGACGAAGGCAGTCACCGGCACCTTCGACCGCGGGGTAATCCATTTGTCCGCCGCGCGACCCGCGGTCATCTCAACCTGGGCTGAGAGGGGGGCGCCGATCCCCGGCTTTCGATAGCGGTTGCGGAACCCGCGCACCTCAAGATCAGCAACCGAAACAAAGTGCACCAGCTTATATCCGCCATAGAAAAATCCTGAAGGTTCCAAAGAGAGGTCAATGGAACCGAAGGGCAGAACAACGCGCGCTGCGCTCAGATCAACCTCTTTGTCCCCGGACTTGCGGAGTCCGTCCTTAATGCTGCTGTTGTAAAGATCCATGGCAAGGCGGAGGCGCGGATCGTGGGGTAACGGAACCTTGCCGGCATCATCGGGAAACAGGAATGCATAGGCGTATACCGCCGCGGCCAGAAAATAGGATTGCTCGTGCTTCTTCCTGGCGCAGGCATAGGACAGCTCGGAGAGCGCAAACAGGCGGTCGTGCTCGTCCAAACCGCCGAGTCCCTCGTGCAGCAGGGCAAGGGCCTGCTTCGCATCCCTTTCATATTGTTCAACCAGGTTGAGCCGCTGAAGGAGCTGCATCGAGTAGGAGCTCGGCTTCCCGCTTGTTAAAATGCTTGCCGTCAACTGTTGGTAAACAGCCTTCTCGCTGGTCCGCTTCACTCCCACCGGAGTTGCGCAACCGGAGACACCGAAGAGGACAATCACCAGCGCGGTTAACGCTACGAACCGTTTGGTCGGCATACCTTACCCCCTTTCCTCGGAGAACGAGCTTCCTTCTTCGCCCGGCAAGCCCTCCCGGATTTGCACTGAAAAGTTTGGGGAGCTGTCTGCTGCTTTTGCCTTCTCCATGATGTTGCTCCGCTTCTTCATCTCGGGGAACGGCTGGCTCGTGTCGATGCTTCCCCGCTCGTACCCGAGCTCGTCAAGACGGCCGTTTGCCAGGATCCGCCAGTCCCACGGCTGGCTCCCGCCTACCTCCTTCATGTGGTAGCGGATCATGGTGGTGCAGTTGTGGGTCAGGGCGTTGTACCAGCGGGGATGTTCCGCCAGTCGGTTCACTTCCCCCAGGTAATCGATGAGCAGGGCACGTGCATGATCCGGTCTCATGCGTAATCGGTAGAGGTACCCCTGGTCTCCGCGATAGTTCGTGCGCAGGCGGACCACGTCACGCTCGTCAGCCACCACGTAGTAAAGCTCGTACTGCCGGAAGAAGCCGCGTACCGCCGAGTAGAACTCGCCCTTCTCCTTGCGCGTCTCGATGGAGATGGCCAGATGCTGGCCGCCGCCGAAGTCCCAGCTGGTGATGGTGTGGGCAATAAGAGTCGGGCCCCAGTAAAACAGGAACATATCAACCCCCCGCAGCGTATCGAGATCGTAGGTGCGCGTCTCCCAGCGCTCTGTATAATCGGTCTCGGTGCGGTAATCAAAG
>CAWCBP010000013.1:0-40129 GCA_963793865.1 uncultured delta proteobacterium | reverse complement strand
ACGTCAAGGGGAAGGCAAAACCCTATCAGATAAAACAGCTATTGCAACTCATTGAACAGTACAATCTTACCATGGAGGATTCCTTGTGAAGGACTATCACATAAATATTTTTTATAGTGAAGAAGATGAAGGCTATATTGCTGATGTACCTGATTTGAAGCATTGTTCAGCCTTCGGCACAACCCCCGAGGAGGCTTTGCAGGAAGTGATCATAGCCAAGGAAGCCTGGCTTAATGCGGCAAAGAAGAACAGGAAGCCCATACCTCCTCCCCAGTATCGCCCGGTAATCTACCAGGTTGCTCAAGGGTAATGAAGTTTATTCCAGTCCCATAAGTTAAAGCCGCTGAAAAGAAAGAGGCAGGAGTGCGCTCTGCCTCCTTGCATACTTCCCGAGCAAATCATCAAATAACCTATCATTGCCCGCCGCGCACTGGCCACACGTAGCGGAGGTTTGTCCTTTCACCGCCGACCACGTAGCCTCCCTCGAACACGCCCACGTACCACGCGCTGCCGATATAGCTGGCGTCCGTATTAGACGACCAGTAGGGGTCGACCTTCACGTTATTAAAGGGGTCCCCCTCTGTCCACTGTCCCGTTCCTGCGGTGTTGGGCAAGGCAGGGCCCCAATAAGCATCATCAACTAGGCTGAATAACTCCCTTCTATTGGGTAGTCTCCAATCCCCGGCAACGGAACCATCCGTGAGTCCACATTCTCCACTATTTAATCCATTGCAATCGGTGAGTGCCTCCTCCCACTTCCTCCCTCCAAAACAATCAGCATTTTTAAGCCATATCAGTCCGGTAAGATTGTCCGTTACAGTACCATCTCCATTATCCGTAAACCGTGGATTCGGCCATGGCACACCCTTTTGTAATTCACCATCATCACCTGTGGCATATGACGTGGTCTGCCCTGTAACGGGAATATTCGCATTCCCACAAATCTCCGAAGGGTCTATGTTCAGTAATCCCCTTACGAAATCCCCCACAAATGCGACATAGTCCTGAAAATTTACCTTACTGTCACAATTGTAGTCACCATCACAACATGGTGACGCCCAACCGATAGATGCAAATTGTGACAATAGAAATACAACTAATACTGCTGAAATTAGAATTAATCTTTTCATGATTCCCTCCTTTTAGTGTCTGGTTATTTATTGTGCTAATATATCCTTCCCAATCATTGGCAGAACAGAATCTATCATTCTCTTAACCTCTCCCTTAAACTCTTTACCCTCTTCCATTGCCTTTACGATAGCCGGGCTCCATTGATAATACAGTTTGATAAGCTCCTGACCTTCTGAAGTTTTACTCAAGATAGTATCACGAAAATGTCTAAGGCGTTTCGTTCGTGCCGAGTGCTCTCCATAAATCAATTCTATTGGGCACAATAGCCCGTTCTGAACATTTCGAACAGCCCGTACATAACCTAACGGAGACCTCTTATCGCCGCAGCAGTTTATAAGGCCATTGTCAAAACTGACCACCCAGGCATAGGGTAGAACATTGTCGTATGGGATGTATGTGGTAGATGTCCAATAATAGGTCGACTCGGCATTAAAAACAGCGTCTATGGAAGGAGTAAACCTACTGTAATCAATTATAGACTGCAGCTCATTCCTGTTGGGTAATCGCCAGTCATCTTGTCCTTCAAGAGTGAGGTTTTCACAATAGAAAAGTGCCTGATTCCACGTGTAGGTGCCCGGAGCGGTATCTTGCTGCCACATCAGACCTGTTTCCAAATCCGTAACTGTTCCATCGTCATTATCTTCTAAATTGAACAAATCATCAAAAGGTCCAGATGGCCCGCCACGAACCGCCATTACATTGGAGTCGAAGTATAATGGAGCAGAACACTCCACGCTGCCATCGTTGAAATTTACATAGCAGGCTCTGTCGGGAGTGCGGGCATTTTTAGTTGATGACCAATTACGCGAATAAGTGTTTGGGAAATATTCTGAATCTATGGGATATAGGATGCTGACGTTAACCAGAGTGGAAAGTTCCTTTATCGTCGGCAGACGCCAGTCATCATATCCCGAAAAAGATAGCGTATCAGCATAAGCTAATGCTTGTTCCCAAGTGTATGTACCGTGTGCAGGGTCTTGCTGCCACTCAAGGCCGGTGACATTATCACGCACAATTCCATTGCCGAGGTCGGTATATGAATGGGGGTTGCGGGGTGCATAATTGGCATCTTGCCCGTAGAAAGGCTCTCCCGGTTGTGGGCATGGATTTATTTCATTACCCACATCATCATAGCATTTTGTCTGTCCTGTATCGGGAAGAGTACCCGCAAATGCCATAAAAGGCAGAACCAATAACACTGCACATACCGTCACTAATTTTTTCATACCGACCCCCTTTGCTAAATTTGTGCAATAGCCTCACTCACCCTATTTCAATACTGAAGAGATATATAATCTTAAGTGCAAGGCCCCCATAATATAGCACAATTAAATCAAGGTTTAGTGCTGGCAATAAGTCAAATGTTTGATGAATTAAGGTTATCAGTTTGACCATTACTGTTATTACAGATGCATAAGCAGCAACCCACGGCGACCAGGAAAGGCTATCTTCTAAATCCAGAGCTTCAAGGAAAGCAGTCATCTCCCCCTCCGCCACTTTCCCATCCTCGATAATCAATAGCAATCCTTCTAATATTTCCTGTTCCGTAGGCAGATTTCTTTGTGGATTAGCAAAGCAGTATGCGGGGAAAATAAAGGTGAGAATTAAACTATAGATCAGAATCTTTTGCATTGTCATCCCCTCCTGCGGTTATTATTGGCAGTAACTACGGAATCTTAATCTCTGTCACACGCATCACCCACGTTGTCATTATCCTTGTCCTTCTGATAAGGATTTTTTACATCCGGACAGTTATCGCAGGCATCACCTATTCCATCTCCATCTGCATCTTCCTGATTCCTACTACAAGTTCCTTCACCACTGCAGTCGGCATCGATAGTACACGTTTCCATTGAAGCGGAAGAGTCAATACAGGTTCCTAAATGTTGAAAGTTTGGTGCTAGAGGACAGTTATCACACACATCACCTCTTCCGTCATTATCCGTGTCCGTCTGGTCAGGGTTAGAATCAACAGTACAGTTGTCTCCTTCATAATCCCAAATTCCGTCATTATCTGCATCATTCGGTGTCCAATTATCATTGACCTTGTACATGATGCCATTTGCATAATAGAAACACACATATAACCACAGCTGAATCCTCCGCTTGTGTAATATCCTAATCCGATTGGTTGCAAAATAGCCAATTCAAAGGCATACGGGATAAATATCCCCAAATCAATGCTGACCACGCCCAAATCAATGTAGAAGTGAAATAGGCACCTAGTTCGCAGTCAGTTCGGCAAGATGCATCATCGCAGTAATATACCTTTCCTTGGTAAAACGACATAAAAGCACAGCTTGCTGTAACACAGGGCCTTCAGGGGGAGGTACAAATAATCCTAAATAGCACGCTATTCCATACTGTTCCATTAAGGGAGAAAATATTTCTTCGCTTTTGTATAACAAATAAATCGGTACAGGTAATGATTTCATCTCCGGTGGTTACCGTTACATCGCAGAATTCGAAAGGAGCACTAGGGGCAATGGTAATAGTGGCAGTAATCTGGGTCGGAGAACTTATCGTTATATTTTCAATGGTAATGCCATTGCATCCAAATGCAACGGTGGATTCCTCATCCATAAAATGACTATTAACGGCAGTAATTGTGACATCAAGTGTTTGCCATTTATACCCGGAATGCGGATTCACAGACATACATAATGGGGGAGTGTAGTGAAGTATTGTCCCGTTCGCTCCCACAGCAAAAACATCGGTCCCCGTGCGTCCCCAGACATCATAGAGGTTTTCAGTAGTCCCGCTGTCCATGAAACCCCCGCGTAAGTTTGCTATAGTACCAGCATCGCCAACTACAAAGAAATCCTCATATATAGAAAATTCCGAACCCGGGAGACCCCAGATGGTATTCAGATTACCAGTGAAGGTGATGTTATTATCATCCACGGAATAACCAAATGGGAACCAGAGCGTGCCGCTATAGAAAAAGATGGTACCACTATCTCCTACGGCAAATGCATTATTAGCCGGATGTTCCCCAGACACCATTAAGATTATTTGTCGTGAGACTTGTCATACTAGACCAGGACCAGGCAGTACCGTCATAGCGGAGGATTGTACCGTTATCCCCAACGGCAAACACATTATTACCGGATGTTCCCCCAGACTCCATTGAGATTATTTGTCGTGAGACTTGTCATACTAGACCAGGACCAGGCAGTACCGTCATAGCGGAGGATTGTACCGTTATCCCCAACGGCAAACACATCATTACCAGATGTTCCCCAGACATCATTGAGATTAGTAGTCGTAGGGCTTGTCATAGTAGACCACGCGGTGCCGCCATAATAAAGGATGGTACCGCTATCTCCTACGGCAAACACATCATTGCCGAATGTTCCCCAAACTCCATTGAGATTAGCAGTCGTGGGATTTGTCATGGCAGACCAGGCAGTGCCGTCATAGTGGAGGATGGTGCCGTCATCTCCCACGGCCAATACATCAATCTCGGACCACCCCCAAACACCATTAAGATTGCTAGTCGTCCCGCTGGTCATGGCAGACCAGTCTGCCGTAAATCCATGGTCTGGTATAAAACCTGTAACTATGCCCAATAAAACTATACCTATTGTCTTTTTCATCAATCCCCTCCGTATTAAAGAACAGTTTGACACTTACAAATCATGTAATGCATTTCCCTCAAAAAACATAACCCCGCCCACTTATCGACAAAGGGGACGTTCGTGCAGAAATTGCTTTGCGTTAAGGAGAACACCTGATAGAGATCACCATTCTTTAATCCGCATGATCAGGTACGGTCGGTTCCTTGAATCAAATTGCAAACAATTCTTTTGGATCATAAAAAGCATCGTCAATGCGGTAATTTCTGCACGAGCGTCCCCCTCTCTATGGAAGACATAGTTTATGGCTCGTAGTAAGCATGGTTCCAATAAGTTCTTACCCCCTTGAAGGGAAAATCAGGGAAGTACTGTAAATAATAGGGATAAATGTAGGAGGTGCTGAGATAAAAAAGATGGGGATTCCCGTCTGGATCCACTTTAATTGTAGGTGGAGCTTCGATTATACTGCCGAACTTATAAGATGGCAGCAAGGGCCAAAATATCATTTCCAATGTAGCGGCCTGCTTGACCATCGTTTTATTCCACCCTGATGAATCTCTTGTGGCATGCCATATACTGTTTTCTTTAAAATAAAAGGTTAAAATAAAGTCCCAATCGGACCACAGGGTATAGCTCAGGTGGGGTTTATTATCCGCATCAAGGACTATTGCGTCGGTAAACCATAGGCTGACATCATCATGACGTTTATTTATGACCTCCTCCGTCAACCATTCCCCGGAGGCATTGGTAGTGTAATAGAATATCAATCCATTCTGAGTGGAATCTTCGTATAGTATGTGCGCCTGATCATTGGAGTCGAGGGTCATAGAGCAATCAGTGGCACAATATAGTTTTTTCCCATCAACAGCTTCAGTATGCCATCCCGTACTATCCTTATATACGTACGTTAAAAAACATCTATAATCCTCATCTTGTTCCTGGAGAGATATACCATGGGGATAGTTATTCGAATCTACATCCATGGAATCCAAATAGGAAACTTCCTCAACCGTTTCAATATGCCACCCTGAGCTATCTTTAAACTCATAGTACTGTTTATCTCCATAGTGGAATGCCGTGTGCGGGTTATCATGTGAATCAAAAACAATACTCTCAGGACCAAATAATAAATCAGACACGTCGGCGAAGATGGCGTCAGTTATCCATGTGCCTGAACTGTTTGTCATGAGATAAAGGATGCGGCCACTCGGGTAACTTATATACACATTGTTTTTCGAATCCAGGCTCAAGGAGAGATATAGATTTTGGTATGGCACTCCTGCCCCTCGAATGAAACGGGTTATATCCTCATTATGCCAACCTGACTCGTCCTTGTATGCATAGATAACAAATTGACGTTGGAAAGGTCAGTTCAGGATTGTCTTTTAAATACAGAACATGAACTGAGCCATCGTTTCCGATAGCGGCATAAAAGTCAGTGCTCTGCGTTAGTCTGGAATTTCTCTCGTATGAATCAATAGATTCAAACTGCCACCCTGCATAAGTAAAGTGATGATCACGGATAAGAGAAAAGGCAAACAGACTGATGGCAAGAAATAGTTTTGTTTTTTGCATATGCAGCCCCTAACCAAT
This sequence comes from uncultured delta proteobacterium, assembly GCA_963793865.1. GTDB lineage: Bacteria > Desulfobacterota > WTBG01 > WTBG01 > WTBG01 > CAZWCD01. The sequence goes on along the minus strand of CAWCBP010000013.1, from coordinate 33,827 downwards.
AAAACATCCAAAAAAAAGATAGAAACCCATGCGAAGTTCAAAGGACAGTAATATCAGATTAAGCAGAATTTCCAGCGGGCCACCGCTAAAGTCCAAGTGGTTCAAAGTAATTATTACGAGCCACAATGCAAGCAATGTGGTTATCACGAAACATTCAGTCCCCAACGTTGTTACCTGATCCGGATTTAATTTTTCATATAATGTAACTATTTCCTCTTCCTGTACTTTCCCGTCTTTCAGAAGCAGCATGATTTCTTCCAAAAATTCCTCTTCCGTGGGTAAAGCCCTGCGTGGTCCGGCAAAACAATATGCTGGGAATATCATGGTGAGAATCAGACTGAAGACCAGAATCTTTTTCATAGGCACCTCCTCTGAAACAAATTAACCCCGCATGCTTAGAGTTCTTCATCTAAGAACAAGCGGGGTTGTGTTTTCCAGTGACAATCATGCGAACGCTCCACATACACTAAAAAATATTACATCACATTGCTACCTCTGAAGGAATCCTCATTCCAGGAAACTCTGCTCCGATTCCAGCCAAACACATTTACATACCGGCAGGCGCGCATTTATGCGCGATACATTCGCGGCTAAAAGCCGCTCCTACCAGTATTAAAAAATATAATGCAATAAATTGGCCAAGAAACCAATTGATTTCATTTATAAAATAGACAAGCAATTACCGATATTTTCCTACGAGAAACCTGGTTTCAATGGTGGGGGGTATGCGGCATCACTGGCTTGATCAAGCCACTGGGGAAGCGGTGTGGTAATTTCGAGCCAATAAAACAAAGGGGCGATTTAATGGATCCTGCGATCAAGTCGAAGGACGACGGCTCCTGCTTCGCAGGGTGACATTTAAAGATGGAGGGCCATGCATGCTCCGTCATAGAAAGGGGGGACGCTCTTAAGAAAATAAATAACTTTCAGTTTATGAATTAATGATGCATAACCCACATCGGGGATGCTCCTCATCACCTTAGAAAAGGGCACCTGCCCGGTTCATAAGGGGAAATGGACAGGATAAGGAAGAAAGGCCCATCCATAGGCCAACTCTTAATGCCTCGCAGCGTTGTCAATTTACTTATTTAAGAGTGTCCCCCCTTTACACATGGGTACTCTTGTTTCTATCATAGGCTTACTTCCGGTGATATTTCTTTCCGGTTAAGGCTTCAACCGGTAAGAAATATAGCCGGTTAGACCGGCAGGTGTCACGAAATTTCCAGCTAAGGTCGCGCAGCCTGCACTTTACAAAGATAACAAAACAAGATAGATTAAACATGTGATGCAACATAGCAAAGGAAGTCATTTGAATATAAAAGAAGAAAGAGGTTTCGCATGAACTATAAAGTAAATCTTAAAAAGACAGATGAGGGTTATGCGGTGTGGGTTCCGGGTTTGCCCGGGTGCTGGTCGCAGGGCAATACCGAGAAGGAGGCACTGGAAAATATCAAGGACGCAATCCACGCATATCTTGAGACTGTTGAGGAATTAAGTAAAGGCAAGAAATCTCGCTATGTGGAAGTATGTTAAGGCATGCCACAACTATCCGGCATTAACCACCAGCAAGCGGTTAAAGCCTTCTGGATTGCAAGACAGGGCAAGCACATAACCATGACTAACGGGGAACGCATCATTACTATACCGCGGACAAACCCCATCAATGCTTTCACTCTGGCAGGAATTGTTAAAGACGCAGGGCTGAGCATTAAAGAATTTAAAAAACATTTATAATGAATATTAATCATTCACCAAAATCTAAATAAAATATGGGGCCTCTCTGAATGACAATGCGATTTATTTAGAGGTTAAACACCCAATCAAACGTAAGGGCGACCGGCCGGTCGCCCCTACGAAATGTTTTTCTGGTTTTTCTTCGTGTTCTTTTTTTCACCTCTTCGTGGGCTTCGTGGTGAAAGGTTTGTTTTTCCCTGAACCCTGATCCCTGCACCCTCAACCCTTTTTTAGTATCGCCGCCACTGCATCGCCCACCAATGCGGGGTTGGTGGCCACGGTGATGCCTGCCTGCTTCCAGGCGGCATTTTTTTCTGCCGCGGTGCCTTTGCCGCCGGAGATAATGGCGCCGGCATGTCCCATGCGTCTGCCGGGCGGGGCGGTCTGCCCGGCGATGAATCCCACCACCGGCTTCTTCACCCGCTCCTTTACAAATGCCGCGGCCTCTTCCTCGGCGGTGCCGCCGATTTCACCGATAATCACGATCAGCTCGGTCGCGGCGTCCTGGTTGAACAGATCCAGCAGATCGACAAACGAGGTGCCCACCAGCGGATCGCCGCCGATGCCGATGCAGGTTGACTGGCCTATGCCCCGCTGGCTCAACTGCCAGACCACCTCGTAGGTGAGGGTCCCGCTGCGGGAAATTAAACCCACCGAACCTTCGCGGTGGATGGGTCCGGGCATGATGCCGATCTTGCTTTTTCCCGGGCTGATCAGGCCGGGGCAGTTGGGTCCGATAAGCCTGGTCTTCTTTCCCTTGAGGTAGCTCCGCACCCTGACCATCTCCAACACCGGGATGCCTTCAGTTATGCAGACCACCAGATCGACCCCGGCATCGACAGATTCCACAATGGCGTCCGCTGCAAACGCTGCCGGCACAAATATGCACGATGCGTTGGCGCCCGCCTGCTTCACCGCGTCCTCCACCCGGTTGAAGACCGGTATGCTGTCGACCGCCTGTCCTGCCTTCCCCGGCGTCACCCCCGCCACAACTTTGGTTCCGTATTCCACCATCTGCCGGGCATGAAAGCTTCCTTCGCCGCCGGTTATTCCCTGAACAACCACCCTGGTATTTTTATCGATTAAAATGCTCACCGCGTGCTCCTTATCGTATCAGTCGTTATCAGAAGATCCCGCTTCACACCGCTAGCGGGCCATTGCCGAAGTGATGCCTGCCACCTTGTCCGCAGCGTCACGGAAATCCACCGCCACATCAAAGGCAAGCCCCGAATCCTTTAAAATTCTCCTTCCTTCATCCACGTTGGTGCCTTCCAGCCTGATCACCATGGGGAGATTCAAGCCCACTTTTTTAGCGGCCTCCACGATGCCGGTTGCCACCCTATCGCAGCGCAGGATGCCGCCAAAAATGTTGACCAGCACCACCTTGACCTTCTTGTCTGCCAGCAAAATTTTGAAGGCCTGCTCCACCTGGTCGGCGGAAGCGCCGCCACCCACGTCCAGGAAGTTGGCCGGATTTCCGCCGGCCAGCTTGATGATATCCATTGTCGCCATGGCCAGCCCCGCTCCGTTCACCATGCAGCCCACGTTGCCGTCGAGCTTGATGTAATTGAGCTTGTGCTGGGATGCCTGGTTTTCCAGCGGGTCAACCTCATCCACGTCATAGAACTCCTTGATCTCAGGATGCCGGAAGAGCGCGTCGTCATCAAAGGTCATTTTCGCGTCCAGGGCAATCAGGCGGTTATCGCCGGTGATCACCAGCGGATTGATCTCCACCAGGGTCGCGTCGTTCTCCATGAAAATGGTGAATAGCTGCTTGAACAGGGTCGCGGCCTGCGCGTGCAGCTCCTTCGGCAACCCCAGGCCGTACGAGAGCTTGCGGGCGTGGAAGCCCATGAAGCCGGTCGCCGGATCAACGCCCACCTTGAGTATCTTCTCCGGTGATTTTGCCGCCACTTCTTCTATGTCCATGCCGCCGGCCTCTGAGACCATGATCACCGGGACTGCCTGCGCCCGGTCAACCACGATTCCGAGGTAGAGCTCTTTGACGATGTCCAGCCCTTCTTCGACCAGCACCTGCTTCACCTTTCTTCCTTCAGGTCCGGTCTGGTGGGTGACCAGGTTCATGCCGATGATCTGTTTGGCTGCCGAGAAAGCCTCATCAGGGGTTGACACCACCTTCACACCCCCGCCCTTCCCCCGGCCGCCCGCATGGATCTGGGCCTTGACTACAATCTTGCCGCCCAATTTTTCGGCGATCTTTTTCGCCCGCGCGGCCGATTTTGCCACGCCGCCATTGGGAATAGGAACATCATATTTCTTCAAAATCTTTTTTGCCTGAAATTCATGGATCTTCATCCGATCTCCTTAGGTGCTGAACATTAGTTTACAGTTGACAGTTTACAGGGGTCAGGGTTTAGGGTGCAGGGTTCAGGGAGCAGGCAAAAACCCCGGTTTACTTTCGCAGCTGAAAGCTGCTCCTACCGGCACGGTTTACTGTTTGTCTGCTATTTGAATTTTGGTCATTAGAATTTGTTTAGAATTTCGGATTTGTCTTTTCCCCTGCATCATGCATCATGTATCCTGCATCCTCTCCCCTACTCAATCTCCCTCGAATAGTATCCTTCCTCGTACAGTTTCTCATCATCCCGGACCTGGAAGCGGATTAACACTATTGCGAGGATGATCAGCGCCCACAGGCACAGCAGGGCGTACATGCGCTCAGGGGTCATTGTCCGTGCCGCCTCCACCTGCTCGGAGGTTATAACTTCGGGACCTTTATCTCCCTCCGATTTCACCTCCTCCACGGTTATGGTTCGTACCGCGGGCGCCTCCTGAGCATATGTTGATCGGGCCGGAACGGCAACGATCGTGACCGCCAGGGTCGCAATCAGTGTGACTACATGAATACACAAACGGGCCATTACAAAAAATCTCCCGGTTCAGGAAAGATATCCAATAATGCTGCAGACCACGAATACCAGCACCGCCAGCCAGCCCAGCGCGGTGAAGAACGGGCTGCGCTCATTCCTCTGGGCCCTGCGGTCAATAAAGGGCGCGAAGACAATAACCAGTGCCGCACCGATAAGGCCGACAATCCCCGCAATTTCTCCCTCGATGCTCAGCACGTAGGTGGGCATCCATTTCAGAATCTGGTAGACCCAGAGGAAAAACCAGTCCGGTTTCACCCCCTCCGGCGCCGGCTTCAAGAGATCGATCTCAGGGCCGAGCTCCGAGGGAATGAGCATGGCCAGCGTCACCAGCCCTCCGAAAAGCAGCAGGCAGTTGACGGCATCGTGCCAGAGAAAATGGGGGAACATGGGTTTGCCCGGTATCTCCCGCTTCTCGGCCTCGGCTTTCTTCAGCACCGATATGGGCACGCTCATGCCGTGCAGCTGCACCAGGATGACGTGCACCACGATCACGGCAAGCAGGGCCAGGGGCAGCACTCCCACGTGGAAGGCAAAAAACCGGTTCAGGATGTTGGTCCCCACTATTTCACCGCCGCGGAGGAACTCCATCAGGTAGGTGCCCACCACCGGGACAGCCCCTGCCATGTCGGTCCCCACGTTAAAGGCGAAGAATGCGCGCTCGTCATAGGGAAGGGTGTAGCCGCTGTACCCGAAGAAGAGCACCAGCAGCAGCATCACCGATCCGGTGAGCCAGGTAAGCTCGCGGGGACGACGGTAGGCCTTGACCAGCAGGGTCGAAAAGAAATGGACAAAGGTGAGGACGATCATGAGGTTGCTCGCCCAGTGGTGCACGGAGCGGACCAGCCATCCGTAGGGCACCGCCACCATGATCTCGGCAATACTCTGACGCGCGGTTTCCGCCGCGGGCTTGTAGTAAAAGAGGAGCATGGCGCCGGTGATGGCCTGGATCACGAAGAGAAAGAGCAGCAGGGCGCCCAGGTAGTACCACACCGAGTGTTTGTGGACGGGTACCAGCTTGTGGCGCGCCAGGGAGATCATCCATCCCAGCTTGAGCCGCTCATCCAATGCCTTCATTACATCGATCATCTGTACTCACCTTTATAAAAACTACGCTGTGCCCTTTTCCCCGCTCCCTGAGGCGGGAAGGGAAATAAGCACGGTCTCGTTTTCCTGACCCACGGTAAAAGAGAGGAGCGGGGAAGGCGGGGGGCCCGCAATGTTAATCCCCTTCTCATCGAAATAGCCGTCGTGGCAGGCGCAGTAAAATTTTTTGCTCTCCGGCTGGTACTGGACGTTGCAGTCCAGGTGGGTGCACTTGGCGCTGAAGGCCCGAAGCTCACCTGCCTCCGTCTTGAGGAGAATGCAGGGCAGGTAGCCGTACTGAAAGTACACCGCCGTGTTGGGAGGAATGGTTTCAATCTCCGACCGGCCGACCCTCACCGCCTCAGGAAGCGGCATCTCCTTTTTATGAAAGAGAAAGCGCACCGCCGGATAGGCCACGAGGGCCGCCAGCGAGGCAAAGCCGCCGTATATCAGGCCGGTGAAAAATCCCCTGCGGGAGAGGAGCGATTCCTTGATCTTCATGAACGTCCCTTATCGAACCAGGCGAAAGAATTTTTTAAAACGGTAGAGGACCATCTCCCGCCTCAGCGCTTCGATGGTATCCGTGGGACGAATGTCCTTGGGACAGGCATCGATGCAGCGGAAGATGGTGCGGCAGTTCCACACCCCTGCCCTGCGGTTGACCCGTTCCAGGAATGCCGTTCCCCTCCGGTCCCGCGAGTCCCGCATGAACCTGAAAAGCTTGGCAATGGCGGCGGGGCCGATGTACTCCTCATCGAAGCCGATGACCGGGCAGGCGCCGTAACAGCAGGCGCAGAGAACACAGTTGATATAGGGTTCCAGCTTTCTCACCGCCCTGGGTGATTGGAGGCGCTCCTTTTCCGGGACGGGCTCGCCATTGCCGTGCAGCCAGGGCTCCACCATGCGGTAGCTTTTCCAGAAGGGCGCGGTATCGACGATGAAGTCCCTGATGACCTCCATGTTGGGCAGCGGCTCGACCAGCACCTGGTCGCCGATGAGGGAGCTGAGCTGGGTGCGGCAGGCGAGCACCGGCGCGCCGTTCACCAGCATGCCGCAGGACCCGCAGACGGCGCTGCGGCAGGAAAAGCGGAAGGCGATGCTGTCATCCTCGGTCTCCTGGATGTGCAGCAGTGCCTCCAGCACGGTCGTGCCCTGCGGGAACCCTATCCTGTATGTGTCGTAGCAGGGCTCCTGAGCCTTCTCCGGATCAAGGCGAAACAGCTTAAAGGTGTACTCGCTGTCAGTATGTGCGGGCTTTCGGTTCATAGTCCGTAATCTCTACCTCGGTGTAGCTGAACTGCGGCCCCTCAGGGGCATAGCGGGCCATGGTGTGCTTCAGCCAGCGCTGGTCATCGCGGGTGGGAAAGTCCGTGCGCCAGTGCGATCCCCGGCTCTCCTCGCGCACCAGGGCGCCGGCCACAATCATTTCCGATATCTCGATCATCCCCGTCAGCTCCAGGCTATTCATCAGCCCGGGGTTATATTTGAGGGAGGAGGTATTGCTGATGCCCACCTTCCGCGCCCGCTCCTTCAATTCTTTGATGGCGGCAAGCGCCTCCTCAAGCAGCTTTTTCTCCCGGTAGACCCCGCACTTGGTGAACATGGTTTCCCTCATGGCCGGCAGTATGGTACCCACGCTTTCAGCGGGATTCGTCCGCGAGGTTATGGCGTTTACCCGCTCCTGCTGCCTCTTCTGCTCATCCATGAGCAGGCGGGAATCAGGTTCGGCCGCGCCTGACTCCAGGTAGGCCGGTATGGCCTCGGCCACCAGCTTGCCGAACACCGACGTGTCGAGCAGGGAATTGCCTCCCAAACGGTTTGCGCCGTGGACGGACACGCAGGCAGACTCGCCTGCCCCGTAGAGCCCCTTTACAGCCGTTGCGCCGTGCACGTCGGTGGCTACGCCGCCCATGGAGTAGTGCTGGGCGGGCTGGACGGGAATGGGCGAGTCGATGGGATCGATGCCCCCGAAGTCAATGGCGATTTCCCGGATGCCGGGAAGCCGCTCCAGGATCTTCTCACGCCCCAGGTGCCGCAGGTCAAGGTGCACGTACTCGTCATTAAAGCCGCGGCCCTGGTTGATTTCGGTCTGGATGGACCGGGAGACGATGTCCCGCGGCGCCAGCTCCATGGCGCTCTTGGCGTACTTTTCCATGAAGCGCTCACCGCGATTGTTCACCAGGTAGCCGCCTTCACCGCGCGCACCCTCGCTGATGAGGATATTGGTCCCGTAAAGCGTGGTGGGATGATACTGCACGAACTCCATGTCCTCGATGGGGACACCGGCCTCATAGGCGACGGCGATGCCCGACCCGGTGTTGATCAGGGCGTTGCTGCTCCGCGAAAAAACCCGGCCGTAGCCGCCGGTGGCCAGCACCACCGCTTTGGCGGCAAAGGTCTCAAGCCTGCCGGTGGCCATCTCCATGGCCACCACCCCGTGAACCCGGTTGTTGTCAACCACCAGGGAGAGGGCAAGCCACTCCTCGTACACCCTGACGCCGAGCTCGACAATCTTTTCGTAGAAGGTATGCAGGACCATGTGGCCGGTGCGGTCAGACGCGTAGCAGCAGCGGGGATAGCCGGCGCCGCCGAAGGGCCGCTGGGCAATTTTTCCGTCATCCAGCCTGCTCCAGGGGCATCCCCAGTGATCCAGCTCATACACCAGCAGCGGCGCCTGGGTGCACATTACCCGCACCGCGGGCTGGTCCGCCAGGTAATCGCTGCCCTTGATGGTGTCGAAGGTGTGCTTCTCAACCGTGTCATCCTTGGACCCTTCCACGTTGGCCAGGGCGGCATTCATTCCCCCCTGCGCGGCGATGGAATGGGAGCGCACGGGGTGCACCTTGCTCAAGACGGCGGTGTCGTACCGGGCGGATGTCCCGATCGCCGCCCGCAGGCCGGCAATGCCTGCTCCGACTATGAGTACGTCATGGGTTATCATGCAACGCCTTGTCCTTTTAAGCTGACATGATTCCGGGGAAGGAACCGGTATCTTAGCGGAAGAGCCACTGAAAGCAGACAAAGAGATAGAGTGCCGCTCCTGCTGCCGAAAGTCCCCAGAAAAGTTCCTTTTCCTTTTTGACTCCCAGATCCACCAGGCAGGTCCTCAGTCCATAGAGGCTGTGGTAGATAAAAAGCAATATGGCTACCAGGTCAATGGCCAGGTTGTTGTGCAGCTTCGTCCAGTAGGGTATTGCGTCCTGGCCGAAGTGGCCCACCGTGCCGAAGCCGGTATAGATTTTAACGCCGAAGAGAATGATCATGACCAGACCGCTGATGCGGTGAAATACCCACACAAACATGGCTAAGGCCTCCCTATAGTTTCATGGCACAATCATTCAACCGGTTGTTGAAAAAGTATTTTTCACAGGCTGTTCAAAAACATCCAGATGCAAGGCACGCGAAATCCTGAGGAATGAGGCGTACATGTGAGTACGCTGCAATGACGAAGGATGAGCTGTAACGCAGCAGATGGGTGTTTTTCAACAGCCTGTACGGGCGTACTTTTGCACGCCCTCCTGATACAGGTCATTACCATGGATGTCATTCACCACAAACACCGGAAAATTCTCGACGGTCAGCTTTCTCACCGCTTCGGCGCCCAGGTCTTCGTAGGCAACAATCTCGGAACGGGTGATGCGTTGGGCGATCAGCGCACCCGCCCCGCCCACGGTGGTGAAGTAGACGCATTTAAACCGCCTGATCGCCTCGAGCACCTCTTTGCTGCGCGCTCCCTTGCCGATCATCCCCTTGAGACCGTGTTCCATCAGCTTCGGCGCGTAGGCATCCATCCGGAAGCTGGTGGTGGGACCGGCCGAGCCGATGGGTCTGCCCGGCCTGGCTGGCGTTGGCCCCACATAATAGACTATCTGGCCCTTCAGGTCAAAGGGAAGTTGCTCGCCCCGGTCAATCAGCTCAACCAGGCGCTTGTGGGCGGCATCGCGGGCGGTAAAGAGGGTGCCGTCGATGAGCACCCTGTCACCGCTTCTGAGTTTGCTGATTACATCATCGCTCAAAGGGGTGGTAATATGTATCTCGCCCATGGGATTTCTTCAAAACCTCAGAACAGGATTTCCTTGTGCCTGCTCGCATGACAGTTAATGTTCACCGCCACCGGCAGACTTGCGATATGACAGGGAAAGACCTCTATGTGCACAGCGAGGGCGGTCGTGCGCCCTCCCAGGCCCTGCGGCCCGATTCCCAGGTCATTTATTTTTCCTAAAAGCTTGGCCTCCAGGGCAGCCAGTTCCGGGTCGGGATTCAGGCTGCCGATGGGACGCAGCATGGCCTTCTTGGCGATGAGAGCAGCCTTTTCCATGGTGCCGCCTATGCCCACACCAACTATCACGGGGGGGCAGGGGTTTGCGCCCGCCTCCCTGATCCGCTCAATGACCAGGTTCTTGATACCCTCCAGGCCGTCCGACGGCTTGAGCATGGCCACCCGGCTCATGTTTTCGCTTCCCGCCCCCTTGGGCGCCAGCAGGATTTTCAATGTATCGCCGGGAACCAGCTCCAGGTGCACGATGGCAGGCGTGTTATCCCCGGTGTTTTTGCGGGTAAGGGGATGACAGATGGATTTTCTTAAGTAGCCGTCGCGATAGCCCTGCCGCACCCCTTCATTAATGGCATCGACAAGGAGGCCGCCCTCAATGCTGACCCGGTCGCCCAGTTCCACAAAAAAGACGGCAAATCCGGTGTCCTGGCAGATGGCAATCTGCTCACGCTCGGCAATCGCCGCATTTTCAAGCATCTGGTCCAGTATTTCCCGGCCGACCGGTGATTCCTCTGTGCCCCTGGCCTTTTCGACCGCTGCCCTCACATCGTCCGCCAGCTTAAAGTTGGCCTCCATGCAGGCATCCCTGACTTTCTCAACAATAGCGTTGTAGCGGACGGCTTTCATGAATTTCTCTGGATGGGTGAACAGCTGGCAAATCTGTGCTAACATAGCGTTCTTTGGGTGTCAAACACTTTTTGGAAGAGGAGGAGGAGCGGAGTAATGGAGTGATGGAGTAGTGGAGTACTGAAAGACTGGGGGGCTGGAGTATTGAAGTACTGCTGGAGTGTGGAGTATTGAGGGATGGAGTACTGGAGTATTGGATAAAACGAGACACCCCCCTTTCTTCCCAGCACTCCATCACTCCACTACTCCATTACCCGTCTTCTTCCACCACTCCGGTACTCCATTGCCCCGTCTTTTTCCATTGCTCCATCACTCCACTACTCCATTACTCCATTTTCTTCCATCACTCCATTACTCCAAAGACTCGTTCATTAAAATTTTATAGGCATGCGGATTGTTTCATGCTAGTATGCCGGCTAAAAAAGCATTGCTGGCGGAGTTTAAATACCTCAACCCTACCGGAGGGAATGATGAAAGCAGGAATGATGATCGCGATACTGTTTTTGTCACTTGTGTTCATTGCCGTCGGTTTTCCAGCCCCCGCTTCTGCGCAGACATCCCCATCCATAGGCGTGAGCGGTACCGAGCCTTCAGATGACAGCGCAGCAGCAAAGAGCACGGCCGGCAGTATCGATGATGATTGGGAGGAAGAGGATGAATCGGAAGAGATCGAGTATATCAGGGATCCGCTGCAGCCCTTTAACCGGGCCATGTTCCACTTCAATGACAAGCTCTACTACTGGGCGCTCAAGCCGGTGGCGCGGGGGTATCGCTTCATCGTGCCCCAGAGGGCGCGGGTATGCGTTCGCAAGTTTTTCTCAAACGCGGGCACCCCGGTCCGGCTGGTGAACTGCATTCTCCAGGGGCGGATGAAGGGAGCGGGGACCGAGATCGGCCGTTTCGTCGTCAACACCACCGCGGGCATCGCCGGCCTGTTTGATCCCGCGCAGTCATTCTGCCGCATGAGCGAGCAACAAGCTGATTTTGACCAGACGCTGGGCACCTACAAAATGGGACCTGTCATTTACATCAACTGGCCGCTCCTGGGACCTTCAAGCCTGCGCGGCACCCTGGGCATCATTGCGGACATGGCCTGCGATCCTACGACTTACCTTCTTGATACACCCGTCAAGATGGGCATCGCCGTCTATGAAGAAGTGAACGAGACATCGCTCACCATCGGCGATTATGAAGGGCTGACCGAATCGGCGCTCGATCCCTACATCGCCATACGTGACGCCTACTACCAGAACCGGAAAAGCCTGGTGGAGTCAAAAAAAATGGATAATGTTTCAAGCGGGTGGGTAATTAACAATATTTTTCGGTAAAGATTGCGAGGCAGGATTGTCAGGAAGTACGTACGTTTCTGAAAACGGAGGGGCGACCGGCCGGTCGCCCCTACGTGCATTCAGCAGATGTAGCCGCAAGCTTCAGCTTGCGATTTCTTTCCGGCGCATACCTACGCCCCGGGCATCTCCCCGTAGTGCCGGTACTCTTCCGCCACCGCAGGCAAACACTCGATAAATTGAACCAGGCTTTGAAACGGAAAGGTCATGGTCAGCTCATCATCCGTCATCCCCACATACTTTCTCCAGGAAACATCGCTGTAGGTGAAGGAAGGTTTTTTGGTGACGTAGGGGTATTGAATGGCAAAGGGACAGGCGCCGTTTCCCCCGAACCCTGAAACCGGCTCTCCGCTCACATAGGTGTAAGCCCGGTTGAGCATGTCCGCCGTCCCCGGATTGCAAAAGATGAGCACCAGGTCCGGGTCCGCGATGTACTTGAAAAGGCCCAGCTGAACCGCCGCATTGCTCTCCTTCACCTTCGGATTGATTTTCTCCATTTGCGTTTCATAGTACAGGGCGGTGGGAATATCCTTATAGCCCCGGCTAACCTCGAAATGCACCTTGACCATTTCATCCCGCTCCTCCGCATTGAGCGCCGGGGCTACACCGGTCGCAACCACCCCGCCGGTGCAGAAGCACTGCTCCCGGTCGGTATAGAAGGTTGTTCCGGTCTTGAGCAATTCGCCAATCTGGGCGCACATGCCCGGGAACGCCCGTTCTTCATATTTGGGGATGCCCGCGGGTTCGTTTTTCCAGACCTTGATGGCCACGGGTTCTTTCTTAATCTGCACGGTGGTCCGCAAAATGTTCAGGATCTGCTCATTGGTCATAAGATATCTCCAACTCGATGTTTATCAAGAATGCTCCCTTCTTCTTGCTGATCTCACCTCATTCAGCACCTGCTGATACCGGGAAAGGGGTACAGCCCCCTCCACCAGGAAACGGTTTTGGATCACCATGACCGGTATGGAACTGATGCCATACTGTTCCTGCGCATGCCGCGTTTCCTCATACACCAGCGTTTCAAATTGCGGATCGCTCATCCGGCCGGTAAAAGCCTCCATGTCAAGACCCGTTTCGCTCCCGATTTCCTCCAGACACCTTATGGCTGGAGATGTCCCGACCTTCCGTGTAAAAAGCCTTCATTACCGCCAGGTGAAACCTGCGCCACTTCTCCTTTCCCTGCAAGGCCGCGGCCTTGCTTGCCATGAGCGCGGGCATACCCCATCGGGGATATGGCCCTGACCGCCAGGGATTAAAGATGACCCCCGGCTCCGCTTCATTGGCCCTGCGGAAATGGGAGGCGATGTACTCGTCGAACTCGGTCACCCCTTCGCCGCGAATGAGGTAGCTCTTCCAGCTCAGGGACAGGGAATCCCCCCATTCCGCTTCAAGTCTATCCAGCCGAACGGCCGCGACGTAACACCAGGGTCAGTAATAGTCGAAGTACACCTCACAGCTAATCGGCGCGTGTGTCATGGGGGCACCATTTAACACAAAAATAGTTTCTAATCCGTAGGGGCGACCGGCCGGTCGCCCCTACATCTGTATAAAATACTGGATCCCCGCTTTCGCGGGGATGGCACCTAGGAGCAATGAAATAATGCACAAATGACGAAGGGTAAACATAACACAACTTGCTATTTCAAATTAAAAAGATTCAAACCCACTTCCTCACTGAATACCCGGTCAACCTCACCATCCATGATATCGATGATCACCTCGCAAGCCCCGCTCACCAGGGCCGCGTTCAGATGGCCGCCGAAGGCGGCATAGCTTGCGTCTGAAAGGGTGGCATGGACATGGAGGTACGGCTTCCCCTCCATGGTGGTCACCGTACCGGAAAGGCTGGTTATTTCATATTCACCGGTCAGTTCCTTTGAATGGTATTTTTTCGCGGCCGTATCAAACAGCCCGATGGTCGCGCGGTTGGTTGCCCCGATGCCGCTTATCGATCCCAGCGTAATGCCGCAGTGAGCCGCACACCTTGAGCAGGGTGTCAATTATCTCCTCACCCTTGTCGATTCTCACTACCAGCTTGCTGCCGCACCGCTTATACAGCATAGTCATCAATCCTCAGACAACCCGCCATGCCTCTGGTAAACGCCATGAAGCAATAATTTTTAACCTGGTAGGGGCAACCCCCTGTGGTTGCCCTCCGAAATCAGGGCAGGCACAGGGGCCTGCCCCTACCATATTCTTCTTCCTCCTCATTCCGCAATCCGCAATCCCAAATTGTACTTCACCCCCGCAACACCGCCGCCGCCAGCCTGGCACCCATGGCGAAGGCCAGATTCAGATCGGCGGGCTTGTCTTTGACCGCCCCCTTCTCCAGGTTGAACATGCTGAACACCTCGCCTACCTTCTTCATCTGAAAATCTTTTATGTTGTCGTCAAGTATCTTTATCACCAGGCATGAGGAGCTCGGCCAGGGATCCCCCTGGCTCACCACCATCACCGCCTTTTTGCCCCCGACCAGCGGTTTTGAACGGGCGTCGATGATATTCCCCGCTGCGTCCCGCACCACCTCCATCTTCAAAAGCGGCATCATGCGCGCGATGAAATTGGTCATGGCAGCCGATATGGTGCGGCCGTGATTGGGCGAGCCGAAGATGAAGGCGTCGGCCTTGATCATCCGCTCCAGAATCCCCTGCATGTCGTCACCCAGCGGGCAGTCCTTGCTCCCGTGCAGCACTGTGTGGGCGCCGCAGCCGTTGCAATACTTGATGTTGGCCTCGTAGAGATAAATCTTCTCCGCCTCCACCTCGGTCTTGCTCTTTGCCCCTTCGATGACCTTGTCAATGAGAATGTCGGTATTGCCACCCTTCCGGGGACTGCCCACAAATGCCATTAATTTCATTGTGTTCCTCCTTTCGTGCCGCCGGTTTTTGCTTGACAAACGCGCGATGATATATGCTAATAGCCCCACAAAAACAGATGTCCGCGCAACAGCTTTCGGCATCTATACTCCACTTTTGTGTTCTTTTCAACCAACTTATGTCAGTCAAACATTTTTTTAACGCTTCAGCCACACGGGGCCTGTTCAAGGCGCTGGCCGGCACCGCGATCATACTCGGGGCGGTCGGCTACCTGGCCTACCGGCTGTCCTCGATTGAAACCAGGGTTGAGCAGGCAGTTGACGTAGACATCCCCGGCATGCAGGAAACCCTCAAGGACAGCTCGCTAAAAACAGATAAAATTACCACAGACGTGGATACCATTGCCCGGCGCATCAACGAGGAGCTGATGGGCAAAATTGAACAGCTGGGCAGGGAGAGCACACAAAGCGCGGAGAAGACAAAGGAGCTTTCAGAAAAAATAGACACCCTCGCCAGCCAGTATGTCAGATTTCTCAAGCTGGCGGAAGACAAGATAACCGTTTCCGTGCCCCCCCGCTGGGTGGATGAACTTCCCCGCCGCGACGGCACCATTTTTTCCATGGGGATCAGCAGCATGACCGGCAAGCTCACCAGGGCCCAGCAATCGGCGGTCGAGCAGGCGATCGCGTCCATGTCGAAGATGCTGGAGCGAAAGACCTTTACTGCGGTTGGTTATACCATCAGGTCCGCCGGCAGAAAACCGCCCGCCAGCTTTGATGAACTGTCCCCGGATTTCAAAAAAAACATCGCCGGCGCCATACGCGAGCTGCTGGACAATTTCCAGGTTGAGAGCTACTGGGTGGACCCGTCGGGGTATGTCTATGCCCTTATCTCGCTTCCGCTCAAAGAGGTGATGGAAAATTCACAGCTGGGCATGCTCATGGAAACGCTGAAGCTGACCCAGCTCAGCATCACCGACGCCATCAAGGATGACTTCAAAAAAAATCTGCAGCTTGAGTTATCGCGGTAGAGGGTTTTATCAATGGATTCTCGCTTCCGCAGGAATAACATGTTTTAATTGCTGCCTTGCTTGGATGCCATCCCCGCGAAGGCGGGGATCCAAATCTTATCCAAATGTAGGGGCAACCCCCTGTGGTTGCCCTACGAAATCAGGGCAGGCACAGGGGCCTGCCCCTACCAAGACTTTACATTCCATCATGAAGCAACCGCAGACCATCAATGAACTCAGGGAATCGGGGTACCAGCCCAGGACGGTCAAGGCCGAGCTCCGCGCCAACCTGATAGAAAAAATGCAGCGGGGGGAGCGGCTCTTCAGCGGCATCATCGGCTATGATCACACCGTGCTTCCTGAAATCGAAAACGCCCTCCTCTCCTGCCACGATATCATCCTGCTCGGCGAGCGCGGACAGGCAAAGACGCGCATCATGCGCTCCCTCACCGCCCTGCTGGATGAGGCGCTTCCCGTCATCGCCGGCTGTGAAATCAACGACAATCCTCTGCACCCCCTCTGCAAGGGCTGCCACCAGCAGATTGCCGAACACCAGGGGGACACGCGCATAGCCTGGATTCCCCGCGGGATGCGCTTTTCGGAAAAGCTGGCCACGCCGGACGTCACCATCGCCGACCTCATCGGCGACATTGACCCGGTCAAAATTGCCGAAGGCCGCTATCTCTCCGATGAGCTGGCCATACATTACGGGCTGGTACCACGCACCAACCGCGGCATCTTCGCCATCAATGAGCTTCCCGATCTTCACGAAAAGATCCAGGTCGGACTTTTCAATCTCCTCGAGGAGCGGGACGTGCAGATCCGGGGATACCGGGTGGCCCTTCCCCTGGACATCATCATCATCGCCACCGCCAATCCGGAGGACTACACCAGCCGCGGGCGCATCATCACCCCCCTCAAGGATCGCTTCGGCGCCCAGATTCGCACCCATTACCCCCGGAGCCTTGAGGACGAAATCCGCATCGTGCGCCAGGAAAGTACGCCTTTTGCCGCCGATGGCTTCCGGCTCCTGCTTCCCCGCTTCATGGAGGAAATCGTCGCCGAGATTTCCCGCCTGGCCCGGTCACGGCCGGACATAAACCACTACTCCGGCATCAGCGTGCGCATGAGCATCCACAACCGGGAGAACCTGATCAGCAATGCCTTCCGCCGGTCCATCCGCCTGCGCGAAGCGGAAGTGGTGCCGCGGATCAGCGACCTCGCGCATCTCACCTCCTCCATGAAGGGGAAGATCGAGTGGGACTTTGCGGACGAAACCGGCGAGCCGGAAAAAATCAACCTGCTGATCAGGGACGCCGTCGCGCTGGTGTTTAAGAAAGTCTTCCCCCGCGAATCATTCGCCGACTTCTTAAAAGCCTTCTCGGCCGGCGATGGCATCGACGTCTCGGAAGCTGACGCCTCCTCCTCGTACCGTTCCAGGATCAGCGCCTATCCGCAGCTGGCGGAAAAGGCGGCGCTGCTGGCGGAGGGCGGCTCCCCGGCGCTGCTGGCCTCGGCCGCCGAGTTCATCCTGGAAGGGCTCGCCGTCAGCGGGAAAATAAAAAAAGAGGTGAGGGAAACAGGTTCCGCTTACACCTCCAGGCCATGAAACGCGTTCACTACAAGCCCCTCTCCGGACAGCCTTCCGTCCCCCCGCCGCCGGACACGCTCCCCGTGGAGGCCCTTTCCGAAGTCATCTTTCGCAGCGCCTCCCTTGAAGAAGCCCTGGAAGCCCTGAAGCGCGAAGGCTACCGCGATCCGGCGGGGAACACCATCGTGGCCGGAATCGCCCATCTGCTGGAAAGCCTGAAAGCATTGCGGGAAAATCTCTCCGCGGCGGGAGACCCCGGGGAACCTCACGCCGCGGGCGATGAGGGGCCGGTCAAGTCAGGTGCGGCACGGAAGAAATCAGGCGCCAGGAAATCATCCCGTCTCATCCCTGACAGTCCCGCAGGAAGAAGGCCGGCCGGTGCTCCGCAGGGTCACCGGTTGACCCGCGACGACCTGGCGCAGCTTGAACATCTGGAAAAAACACTGCGCCGCGTCTACTGGGGCTATGACCCGGGAAGCATCGATGAGGAGCTGCTGGAGAAGATCCTCGGGGGCGAGGCGCTGCGCAGCTGGCAGGCCATTAAGGAGCTTAACGCGACCGCTTTCAGGCAGGGCCTGGCGGCGGGA
This sequence comes from uncultured delta proteobacterium, assembly GCA_963793865.1. GTDB lineage: Bacteria > Desulfobacterota > WTBG01 > WTBG01 > WTBG01 > CAZWCD01. The sequence goes on along the minus strand of CAWCBP010000013.1, from coordinate 15,867 downwards.
ACGGGTTCAGGGCTGAGGCTTACCACCGCGGCGCTGCATAAAATTGCCCGCAACGTTCTCAAGAACATCTTCAAGCCGGCCCGGCGGGAACCGCGGGCGCGCCGCTCAAGCGACGATCTGCACACCGAGCCCCACCTGGGCACGGGTGTACGGCCCTACCATTTCGGGGATCCCCCGCTCATTGAGCCGACGCAGTCCCTGCTGAACGCCATCAGGCGAACCGGCGCGCGCCGCCCGGTGAAGGTGAGCGAAGAGGACCTCATGGTCTACGACCGGGAGCCCCTCGCACGCTATGCAACCGTCATCCTGCTCGACCTCAGCCGATCCATGCGTTTCGAGGACTGCTACATCGCGGCAAAAAAGGTGACCCTGGCCTTACAGGGCCTGGTCGAGAGGCGCTATCCCCGCGACCGCCTGACCGTGGTGGGGTTTTCCACCAGGGCCTATACCATCAAGAACTTCGAAATCCCTTTTCTCACCTGGGATGAAACCAACCCCTATACCAACATGGAGGAGGCACTCGACCTGGCCCACGGGATTCTCTCCCGGCAGAAAGGGTTTCGCCGGCAGCTTTTCCTGATCACCGACGGTGAGCCCACCGCCCACCGCGAGAATGGCTATCTCTTCTTCCAGTTCCCGCCCCACCCCAAGACCCTCGCCATCACCCTCAGGCGGCTCCGGTCGCTGTCCCGAAGCGGCATCGACATCAGCATTTTTCTCCTCTCCCGGGAGCAGGAGCGCGTCCGCTTCGCGCACCTCCTGGCGGAAAATTGCAAGGGAAAGGTGTTTCACATCCAGCCGGGGGACCTGGGACGCTGCCTGCTGATGGATTACCTGGACAAGAAAAGCAGGTGGCTATAGCCAATTGGAGGGGAGTCATATCCCCCAGCTTTCTCTTGACGCCGCGAAGCATATTTATTATAGTGCCACAGCACTAAGCCATCACTCTCCGGGCACACAGACGTGGCCGTTTTTCATTCCCCGCAATTGCTGTTTGCCGCCGGTAAAATCGCGCGAGCACTGTAACGATTACTGGCCCGTACACAGGTATCGGTGCTGCTATGTCGATGATCATCACTTTTATCATACTGGTTGTTTTCTGGATTTTCATGTCGGGACTGTTTGACCCCTGGCATTTTGGTCTGGGGCTCCTCTCCTGTGCGCTGGTGAGCTACATGTCCCACGACCTGCTCTTCCAGGATTTCAAGCTGCGGCCCAAGCTTACTGAATACCGGCGCTTCATTCAATACCTTCCCTGGCTGCTCTACCAGATCTACCTTGCCAATATCTACGTGGTCAAGCTGGCGCTCAGCCCCCGCATGCAGGAGAAGATTTATCCCCACGTGGTCAAATTCAAGTCCCGGCTTAAAAATGAACTGGCGCTGGTGGTCTTTGCCGATTCCATCACCCTCACCCCGGGGACCATCACCGTGCTGATGGAAGATGACACCTTTTATGTCCACGCCATTGACATCGGCGTGGCGGAATCGCTGCCGGGGGAGATGGAGGAGCGGGTGGGGCATATTTTCGGAGAAGATTAATGGTGCAATTTTTCCTTTACACATCGCTTGCGATCTGCGTGCTCATCTTTCTCTGCCTGTACCGGGCGGTATTCGGCCCGACGGTATTTGACCGGATCATCGGCGCGGGCTTCGTGGGCACCAAAACGGTTATTCTTCTGGTCCTGATAGGATTCATTTACAAGCGAATCGACATGTTTGTTGACCTGGCGCTGGCATACTCGATCCTCAATTTTATCGGGACGCTGATCATCTCCAAATATTTTTTGAAAAAAGGATTTCACCTACACCCATGATTACCGCGACCGTCACCGGCGCTTTTCTGCTTGCAGGAGTATTTCTCTTTTTTGCCGCCACGGTAGGATTTCTGCGCTTTCCTGATCTGTACACCCGGATGCATGCCACCGGCAAAGGCGACACGCTGGCCATGCTCCTCTGCCTCATCGGCCTGGCCGTATTTAACCTCTCGGACAGCCCCACCTGGCCGGGGCTGGTGCAGAGCGTAAAGCTCATCTTCATCGCCGTGTTCTGGTTCATTGCCAGCCCCACTGCCACCCACGCGGTGCTGCGCTCCGCCTTTGAATCGGGAGTGACCCCCTGGACCAAGGACGGGCAGGTGATTATAGATAAAACCGGAGACGGAAAGGAGTCATAAATGATCTGGGAACTGAACCTGGTCCTGCTGCTATTTGCCCTGATCGTGGCGATCGCCGCGCTGACGGTGAAGGATTTGCTGAGCGCCATCGTGCTGCTCAGCGCCTTCAGCTTTTTCATGTGCCTGCTCTGGACCGAGATGGGTGCGGTGGATGTTGCATTTACCGAGGCCGCGGTGGGGGCGGGGGTAAGCACTGCCTTCTTCATGGGCGCACTTTATAATACCACGCGGAGAACAAAGGATTGAACCGGCTTCTTTCTCTCATCATCACCATACTTGCCGGCCTGCTGCTCCTGTACGGGGTCGAGGAGTTTCCCCGCTGGGGTGACCCGCAGCAGCCCGCGAGCGCCCATGTTTCGCCGCGCTATATCGAGAAAACCCTCCCCGAAACCGGGGTGCCCAATGCCGTGACCTCGGTGCTGGCCGATTACCGGGGATATGACACCATGTTCGAAACCAGCGTCATCTTCACCGCCGGTGTTGCGGTGATGATGCTGCTGCGGAGGTCCCGTGGTAAGAAATCTTGATGACCTGATCATACGGACCTGTTCGCGCATCATGGTTCCGTTTCTGCAGATCTACAGCCTCTATGTCTACGTCCACGGCCACACCAGCCCCGGCGGGGGATTCCAGGGCGGGTGCATCATGGCGGCAAGCTTCATCCTGCTGGCAGTGGCATATGACATCGGGGAGGCAAAGCGGCGCTTCAGCGAACGGCTGAACGCCCTCTTCTGCTGCCTCGGCGTCTTTATCTATGCCGGCACCGGAGCGGTCTCGCTGATTTTCTCCGACAATTTTCTTGACTACAGCGCCTGGCGGCACATCCTCCCCGTTGGTCCGGTCATGGCCCGCTACTACGGCATCGCCATGATCGAGCTGGGCGTGGAAATCACCGTCATGGCGGTGATGGTCTCCATTTTCCTCGACCTGGTCACCGCCGGCGAACAGGAGGCGGTTCTGGAGCGGAATCATGATTGAGTACCTGCTGGTCAAGCACAGCTACTGGTTTTACATCGCCATGATCATGGTGGGCTTTTACGGCATGATGGCCAAGAACAACCTGATGAAAAAGCTCATCGGCATGAATATATTCCAGTGGTCCATCATCCTCTATTACATCTCCATCGGGTCCAAAAAGGGCGGCACCCTGCCGGTGGTCATCGCCGGGCAGACGGCCCGGGCGGCGGATTACATCAATCCCCTGCCGCACGTGCTCATGCTCACCGCCATCGTGGTGGGCGTGGCCACGACCGGCATCGCCCTGGCGCTGCTGGTGATCCTCTACCGGAAATACGGAACGCTGGAAGAAGACGAGATCATAAAGGCGATTAAGCAGTGAGCCCTGAACACTATCCCGCCCTTATTGTAGTTACCCCCCTGATGATGTCCTTCATCGTCTTTGCCGCCGGCCTGTTCAACAGGCGGATCTGCTATCCCCTGGTCATTGCCACCCTGTGCGCGTGCTTTTATTTCAGCGTGGCCCTCCTCGCGCAGGTGATGCAGCAGGGCAGCCCCATTCATTACTACCTGGGCGCCTGGGACCCTCCCTGGGGCATCGAATATGTGGTCGACCACCTGAACGGGCTGATACTGGTCTCGGTTGCCCTGATCGCGCTGCTGGTGGGGATCTACTCCCGGTCCATTGCCTCGGGCGAGTTCCGGGAGGAAAAGCTGCCGCAGTTCTACACCCTCTTTCTGCTGCAGGTGACCGGGCTGCTGGGCATGACCATAACCGGCGATGCCTTCAACCTCTACGTGCTGCTCGAAATCGCCTCCTTTTCGGCATATGCCATCATCGGCATGGGTGAGGGCGCTGCCGCCTTTGCCGCCTTCCGCTACATGATCTTCGGCACCATCGGCGCCTGCGCCTACCTGCTGGGCGTCGGCTATCTCTACATACTCACCGGGTCGCTGAACATGGCCGATTTGCGCGACCTGCTGCCCCCGCTCTACGGGTCACGCGTGCTCATGGCCGGCTTCGCCTTTCTGATGGTGGGGGTGGCCATAAAGATGGGCCTGTTCCCGGTGCACACCTGGCTGCCGGATTCGTACACCCTTGCCCCGTCAAGCGTGAGCGCGCTGCTCGCACCGCTCTTTACCAAGGTGGGGGCCTACGTGCTGCTGCGGGTGCTCTTCACCATCTTTGATCCCACGTTTTCCGTAACCGTCATCCCCGCCACGGTCGTGCTTGGCTGGCTGGGAGTTGCCGGGGTGCTGTTCGCGGGCGTGATGGCGCTTGCCCAGACAGACCTGAAGCGGATGCTCTGCTACCTTATCGTCTCAGAGATGGGATACATCGTCATCGGTATCGCCTCGGCAAACCGCTTCGGACTCACCGGGGCGGTGCTGCACACGGTCAACGACATGTTCATGATGGCCTGCCTGTTTACCGCGGTGGGCACCATCAATGCCTGTGCCGGCACCAGAAACCTCCGTGACTTGCGGGGAATCAACCGGCGGCTGCCGGTCACCATGGGGGTATTTGTGGTGGCCGCGCTGTCGGTCATCGGCGTACCGCCGCTCTGCGGATTCTTCAGCAAATGGTACCTGGTGCTCGGGGCCATCAAGGCCGGCCAGTGGGCGTACGTTGCCGCCCTGCTGATCAGCAGCCTCTTAAGCGCGGTCCTTTTCTTCCGGGTGATCGAGCAGGTGTATTTTGCCGGGCATGAGACCGGCGATGGCTCGAAAACAGTCATCGACAGGATACCGCTCAGTCAGCTGGCACCAATGGTTTGCCTGGCGCTCTGCATTCTGCTGCTGGGCGTATTCAGCGGAAAACTCATTAACACGGTCATCGCCTTCGCGCTGCCTGCCGCATTGTAGACTGGACTATGGACATATTCTATTCGCCGCTTCCCCTGTATGCCGTGTCAGCGCCGCTTATGGCTGCGGTGCTGATCCTGGCCGCCGGTTCCGCCCGGCCCAACCTCAGGGAAGCCGCAACCATCGGTGCCGCGCTGCTGCAATGTGTCATGGTCTTTTCCATGCTGCCCCCGGTGCTTGCCGGCAGGGTGGTGGTCTACCGGATCATTGAACTCTACACCGGCCTCTCACTGACGTTCAGCGTGGATGCCTTCGGCATGGTCTTCGCCCTGCTGGCATCGTTTCTCTGGGTGGTGGTCTCGGTCTATTCCATCGGCTACATGCGCAGCCTCAACGAACATGCCCAGACCCGTTACTTTTTCTGCTTCGCCCTGGCCCTCTTCGGCGCGGTGGGTGTTTCCCTCTCCGGCAACCTCATCACCCTGTACATGTTTTACGAAATATTGAGCGTCTCCACCTATCCCCTGGTGGCGCACAAGGAGACCCCGGAGGCGATCCTCGCCGCAAGAAAGTACCTTGCCTACCTGCTGGGCGGCGCCGTGTTCATCCTCTTTGCCATGGGGGCGACCTATTACCTCACCGGCACCCTCGATTTCGCATCCGGCGGACTTTTTCAGGGCCGGGGCACGCCCGCAATGCTGCGGGTGATTTTTGCCTGCTTCATGATCGGCTTCGGCGCCAAGGCGGCCCTCATGCCCCTGCACGAATGGCTGCCCTCGGCGATGATCGCGCCCACGCCGGTCAGCGCGCTGCTGCACGCGGTTGCCGTGGTCAAGGCCGGGGTCTTCTGCGTACTGCGCGTCATTCTGTACGTGTTCGGCCCGGAAAGCCTCAAGCGGCTGGGCCTCTGGGAAGTCCTCGCCTGGTGCGCTTCCTTCACGGTGATCGCCGCCAATCTTATAGCCCTCACCCAGGATAATTTGAAACGGCGGCTGGCATTCTCCACCATCAACAACCTGGCCATGATCATCCTGGGGGCATCGCTGCTCAATGCCGAAGCGGTGCGGGGTGCAGTCCTGCTCATACCCTTCCACGGCTTCATGAAGATCACCCTCTTCATGTGCGCCGGCGCCATCTATGTGAAGACCGGAAAGGAATCCATCAGCGAGATGAAAGGCATCGGCAGGCAGATGCCGGTAACCATGGGTGCCTTTACCCTGGGGGCGGCGGGCCTGGTGGGCCTTCCGCCGGTGTGCGGCCTGCTGAGCAAATGGTACCTGTGCCTTGGCGCCTTCAGCTCGGGTGAGATGCTCTTCCTGTTTGTTTTCCTGGCAAGCGCCCTTCTGGACGCGGCCTATTTTTTCCCCATTATTTACAACGCCTATTTCAGGGTCGAGGACCGGGAAGGCCTCCGGGTGGCGGAAGCGCCGCTTATGATGACCGCTCCCCTGGCGGTAAGCGCATTGTGCGCGGTCGGGCTCTGTCTTGCCCCTGACGCGCTGTTCCGCTTCTTCAGCCTTGCCGGCCTGGTGGTTAAAACCATTTTCTGAGGTATGGGTTGCTCTCATGAAAAAAGGCGCAGTTCTTTTTATCGTTGTCACCGCAGCGATTCTGGTCAACAGCTTCTTTACCGCCCCCGATAAGATTCATTTTATCTGGGAAAAATTCACCCTGTTCAGCGCGCTGTTCGGCTTTATCGGGTGCCTGCTGCTCATCGCAGTCACCAAGATCCTGGTCAAGCACCTCATACAGCGGGACGAAGGCTACTATGATTAATCCCGTCCATCCCTCGCTCATTTTTATGCTCGCGGCCCTGGCGCTGCCCCTTCTCCGGGCGCGGATTCTGAAGCAGGCGCTGCTGCTCGCAACCCCGCTCATCGCCCTGGCTGACCTGATGTCCCTGCCTCCCGGCCAGTACTGGACGTATCGCTTCATGACCTATGATCTGGTCCTTGGCCGGGTGGATTCCTTAAGCATCTGCTTTGCCTACGTCTTTGTGGTAATGGCCTTCCTGGGCACGGTGTACGCGCTCCACGTGAAGGAAGACGGACAGCACGCTGCGGCGCTGCTGTATGCGGGCGGTACCCTGGGGGTGACCCTGGCGGGGGATTTTTTTACCCTGTTCGCCTTCTGGGAGCTGATGGCCTTATCTTCCGTCTTTCTCATCTGGTACCGGAAGAGCAGGCAGGCACTCGCCGCGGGATTCAGATACCTGCTCATACACCTCTTCGGGGGCGCCCTGCTGCTTGCCGGCATTGTCATGGAGGTGGGCGGTACCGGCTCCCTCACGTTCGGCACCCTGCAGACCGGGACGGCAAGCTCAACCCTGATGCTGCTCGGATTCATGATTAACGGGGCCGTCCCGCCCCTTCACGCGTGGCTCTCGGACGCCTACCCCGAGGCCACCGTTACCGGGACCGTGTTCCTCTCCGCCTTCACCACCAAGAGCGCCGTGTACGTGCTGCTCAGGGCCTTTCCGGGAAGCGAGCTTTTAATCTGGCTGGGAACCATCATGGCCCTCTACGGCATCGTCTATGCCATGATTGAAAACGACATCCGGCGGCTGCTTTCCTACCATATCATAAGCCAGGTGGGTTTCATGATCTGCGGGGTGGGATTGGGAACTGAACTTGCCATGAATGGTTCCGCCGCCCATGCCTTCTGCAACATCTTCTGCAAATCCCTGCTGTTCATGGCCACAGGCGGGGTTCTCTATGTCACCGGGAAAAGCAGGATGACCGACCTCCAGGGAAGGGACCTCTACCGGTCCATGCCCCTGTGCCTGCTTTTTTATTACGTGGGGGCATTCTCAATCTCCGCGGTGCCCCTGTTTAACTGCTTCGTAAGCAAGCGCATGCTCATGCACGCGCTGGCCGAAATCCATCTGCCCGCCGTATACCTGCTGCTCAATCTGGTATCAATCGGCACCTTTCTCTCCATCAGCCTCAAGCTGCCGCTTAGCACCTGGTTCGGCAGTGCGTCCCGACCGGATGAGCACGAGGGTATCAAAGCCCACGAGCCGCCGGTCAATATGCTCGTTGCCATGGGGATGACGGGTTTCATCTGCGTGCTCATCGGCGTGTATCCTAAGGTACTCCAGGCGATACTCCCCTTCGCGGTAGATTTCCAACCGTATAATTATTACTCGGTTATGACCTGGACGCATGTGCTTATGGCGGCACTGCTGGGATATGTCCTCATGCGGCGCCTTGCAAAGCCTGACGCAAAAATCAACCTGGACCTTGACTGGTTCTACCGCAGGGGCGCGGCGCACTTCATGAAGGGCTGTTACTATCTGGCCGGCAGGAGAAATGACCTGCAGGGGGCTGCGGGCAGGGTTGTGGCTGCAGCACAGTGGGCCTGCAAAAACCCGATGGCGGCGCTTGCATCGTTCTCGTCAGGCAGGGGAACGATGGAACGCTATGACCCGGACGCGGGCAGGCAGGCCATCGGGCTGGGTGTGCTTTATTTCCTTTTCATCTTTTCACTGCTGCTGACCATCTTTATCCTCTCCGCCGGATAAAGCAAACCCCGCGGCACCGCCGCGGGGCATCCATGTGTGAAAATTTCAAGGAACCGATATGTAATTGTCATTGCGAGCGATAGCGCGGCAATCTCATGGGATTGCTTCGTCGCTCGTGCTCCTCGCAATGACACCGTTAAGTATTTTTTCGCAGGCTGGTCAAAAACATCCAGATGCAAGGCACGCGAAATCCTGAGGAATGAGGCGTACTTTCCGGTACGCTGCAATGACGAAGGATGAGCGTAACGCAGCAGATGGGTGTTTTTCACCAGCCTGCTAGCGCTACTTCATATCCTTTATGATCAGATCGGCCACCTTTTCTCCCGAAAGCAGCATGCCGCCGAATACCGGGCCCATGCGATGGTTGCCGAAAGTGGCATTGGCCGACATGCCCGCCACCAGCACGCCGGGATAGACCTCGCGCGTGTTTTCCAGGGTCGCGGTCTCGGCCACCTCGGCCCACAGGGATTTTTCTCCCACCACCCCGCCGGTCTGGGTGAAAAGGTGGGCCCCCACCTTGCGCTCGATCACCTTGATCACCTCGGTGGCATGGCCGGTGGCATCAACCACGTACTTCGCCGCCACGCAGAGCGGGTCCACGTGCAGGTTGGCCATCTCCACCGCCGTCCAGTTGAGCACCACGCCGGTCACCCTGCCCTCCCGCACCATCACGTCCTCAACGCTCATCAGGTTGAAAATGCGCGCGCCGGCCCGCATGGCCTGCGAGCAGAGGGTGGAAACGGTTTCAATCGAGTCGGCGGTGTAGTATCCCTTCTGATAGGCGCGGTGGCGTATGCCGAGGGCCTGCAAAATCCGCTTCCCCTCCTCCTGCACCACCACCTCGTTAAACATCATCCCCCCGCCCCACATGCCGCCGCCGATGGAAAGCTTGCGCTCAAAGAGGGCAACCTTCTTCTTCTTTTTGGCCAGGAGCATCGCCGCCATCAGACCCGCGGGACCGCCTCCCACGATGGCAACGTCAATGCGCAGGCAGTCTTTCAGCTTTTCGGTAAACCTGTCGATAATCGCCCTTGAAATAATGGTCTCGTCAAGTTTCATCTAATCCTCAGTCCCGTCAGGGCGCCACGATGCCTGAAAATAATTTTCACAATATTTCATTCCCCCCTCACCTCAATCCTCTCCCCCAAGCGAGAGGAGGTTAACATAAGTCCCCTCTACCCACCGCGGAGAGCGTTAGGGTGAGGGCATTTTAAATCTATGTCCGGCTATTGCTTTTGCTGTTGGGCAGCTTCGAGGTAGCGCTTCATGTCGGCGGCAACATCCTCCAGTCCCAGGCTCACCAACCGTTCAGGCGTGGGAATGCCCGTCTTGAGGTCCCATCCCCGGAAGGTGTAATACTCATCCAGCATTGTGTCCAGATTTTCCCTGCTGATCATCATCCCCTTCGACGGCCCGCGGGGAATGGGCTCCTCCATGAACCGCCTGGGCAGCTTGTCATCCTTTCGGCGGAAGCCTTCCCGCACCATGAAGGCCCGCATCATGTTCCAGATCCTCTCCGCCGTCTTTTTGGCATCATCGAGGGAGCACCCCATGCCGGTCGCGGCGTTGACCGATCGTACACACCAGTTTGATATATCCAGCGGTCCCCAGATGGATTCCGCCAGGTGGCAGACGATCATGGAATCGGTGTAGATGGTCATATGGTTGACGCGCGCCGTGTACTCGCCTTTCCCCTCAAAGGTGTCCCGCGGGACCAGGCCCGTGCGCTCGCCCGTGGGGCGTCCGTCGTGGTGGCTCCCCCCGCGGGGACCGGTCGCGTAACCGAGACCGAATCCGGGCATCCCCCGCGCCGAATGGCCGGCAAAGGTCATGCCCTTGGTGTGCATGGCAAAATCCTCGGACCCCCGGCCGATCTTCTCCGAGGTCCGCTTAACCCCCTCGGCAAGCAGGTTTCCCAGCCCCTCCCGCCTCCCGATTTTATGAATCATGGTCAGCATCACCTCTTCACTGCCGAAGCGCAGGTCAATGCCCTCGGTTTCCTCCAGCGAGAGGAAACCCTTTTCAAAGCACTCCATGGCAAAGGCCACAGCCACCCCGGCTTCGATGGCGTCCATCCCGTAGTCATCACAGATGCGCTCGGCCCGGGCCACCGCCTTGATGGAGTCAACCCCGCAGCAGGACCCCAGGGAATAAATATTCTCATACTCCGGCCCTTCAACCAGGCAGGTGCCGTCCTTCTTGGTTTTGACGATGCAGAACTTGCTGCTGCGCACCGGGCAGGCAAAGCAGGCCTTGTCCTTGACCCAGATGGTCTTTTTCATGGTTTCGCCGCTCAACCCCTGCGCGTTGTCAAACACCTCCTCACGCCAGTTGTAGCTGCCGAAAACACCCAGGGCATTGTTGGCATTCACCAGCACCGGTGTGCCATAGGTGGGAAGTATCTGCGACGTCGCCGGGTGGGTCCTGAAAACACCGAGCAGCTCATCGGCAAACTGCTTGAACCTGCCGATGTCCGGCACCTCAACCGATCCGGTGCCCCGCACCACCACCGCCTTCAGTTTCTTCGAACCCCACACCGCGCCGGTCCCGCCCCTGCCGGTGACCCGGCAGCCGAAGGTTATGCAGGCAAAGCGGTTGAGCATCTCCCCGGCGGGCCCGATGCTGGCGGCGTGAATCTCGTCCAGCCCCAGCTCTTCCTTCAGCTTCTCCTGGGTATCGTAGCTGTTCATGCCCCAGAGGTGCGTGGCGTCGCGCAACTCCACCTGGTCATCATCGATAAAGATATACACCGGCGATGATGCGCGGCCCTCAATGATGACCCCGTCATACCCCGCGTACTTGAGCTCCGCGCCGAAATGCCCTCCGGCAGTACCGTGAAAGAAGGACCCGGTGAGCGGAGACTTGCAATAGGCCCCCACGCGCGAGGCGGTGGGGATCATGGTCCCGTTGACCGGCCCGGACATGATAAGCGTTTTATTCTCGGGGCTGAAGGCGTCAATCCCCGGCTTCAACTCATCATAGAGAATGCGTGAGGCAAGGCCGGCGCCGCCCAGATATTTCTCCGCCCACTCCTCTTTCAAGGGCTCGACCGCCACCTTGCCGCTGGTCAGGTTTATCCGCAGCAACGCACCGCAATACCCCTTCAGCTTGAAATCAGAAGACACGCTACCCTCCGTTCAGTCACCACCATCTGCTTTGCACCCTGAAATCGGGCACAAACCATATACTAGCTTTTCCATGAAAAGGGAAGAGTTTTTTGATGTAGCCGCTAAATAGCACAAGAACCTGCCGCGGCGCAAGAAGGAGATGTTTCGCGGGAGAAATGATATCTTTGCTTTAGTTTTTTTTTCAACTCTGCTAGTGTTGGACGTCTTATACACAGGTAAGGGCGACCGGCCGGTCGCCCCTACGAAACAGACCCTATGCTCATACTGAATGAAATGGATTTATGAAGCACTGCATTACTATCCCGACTGCAACAGTTCATAACATCACAGAGGAGGACACAATCAACATGAAAAAAGGACAAATGCTCTCAACAAAGCTTTTATTGCTCATTTCACTCTTATTTTTCCCCGCAATAACCGTGGGATCGGGTGAAGCCCCGGCAGGAAAACCCGCGCCCAAAGCCGTCAGCGTGGGCGCGGGAGAAATGGGGGTCGAGGCCGTGGTCATAGAAGGCGGTCCCATCAAGGCAGACCAGGTAGTGACACCGGATCATCCCCCGTACGGCCGGGGAATGGTCTGCGTGGAATGCCACCAGGTTACCTTTGACGCCGTAACCACTTCAACCAAACAATTTATGATGAATTATCCCCGGCTCTCCAATGACGAGGTGTGGAAGAAGATCGAGGCATTTTTACCGGGGCGCGAGCGGTTTGTGCTTACCACGGTTTTCAATAATGAGCCCACCGCCACCACCGTGGACATGGTTTTGGACCGGGATGAAAAGTGCCTCTATGTGCTGTGCGAAAGGTCCGAAAAGCTGATGCACATGCGGGAGAACCCGCGCATCTGCGCCGTTCACTATAAAGGATGGACGGTTACCGAGGCACAGCAGAATAAGGGCGCCAAGCAGGAATGGAAGAGTGTTCAGATACGGGAAACGCGCAGGTGATCTCGCCGGGCGACCCGCAGTTCGAAAGGCTGGTGGAAAAATACAAGCCGGTGCGGGTCACCCCACAGCGGGCGGCACTGCGCTTCGATGTGGTGCGGATCACCCCCACCAGCGCCGTTCACTTTGACACCAATCTTTCGCCCGAAAAGTTCGGGATATATCAGCAGTGGGAGCGGAGAATTACGGCTGTTTCAATCCCTCTTATCCCTGCAGGATTGCATGGGGAAGCATAAAGACAAAAGGAGCGATCCACCCCCCCCCAAAAAAAAAAAAAAAAAAAAAATTTTTTTAATACACAGCAAGAGCCCGGCGGTCGCAAGACCATCGGGCTCTTGTTAATTTTTAAAACGACCCCTAGCGACAGAAGCCTATTTGTCCAGGCTAAAGGGAAGCAGCTGCAGCTCAAATGTATCTAACGCAATATCACACCCCCCCATTGGTAACGGTAACCGTTATTGTTTCACTCTCACTGTCCGGACTCCGGTGAGAACGGAGGGCAGTATTAAAACAAACTGCTGGATCGTTTGTACGGATGAAATAGCCAGCGCCCCAAGCCGTATTACGGGTTTGCTGATTTCTCCCACTCGAACCGAACTCTCGATGCCGAACTGCTGAAAATCAGTTTCAGTCCCCACGACGGTTATGATCACCGGCCACAGGATCCACCGTGACCGCGCCACCTGGTCCTGTAATACATTAATACTGCATCCGGTTGCCCGGAAATAAAGTACCCTGGCAGTTAAGATGGCAATCGATGCAATACAGACCGTTAAAGGTAACGGGCAGCTCAAAAGGAACAGTATCGTGCTGGCGTATTAAATTGCATTTGGAGGCATTGCTGATCGGATGGCACTGCGCGCAGACATCAGCATTGAGCGACCTGGGGTTCCGGTTCCGCATGGCATTTCGTACGATCACCCTGGTGCTGCGCCTGCAATGTGGAGAGCACATGGCACTGGGCGTTCATGCAGAAGGTCTGATCGACAAAGGGCCGGGCTATAACACTTTGGGGAAGCATAAAAACAACCGCCACACATAATGCAACACCAAACACAGCGCAAAGAACCTTTTTCATCGCCATTGCCTCCTTTTTCTATTTATCCCTGCGTTAAAAATAAATTAATTTTTCTCGATTAATATCACATCAGTAACACTTCTGTCAAGCATTTTCAAAGAAAGAGCGGTCAGGCAAAAAAGATATATTTTTTATTTGACAAATAAACCTAATATTGTTAGAAGAATAAAAGTATTGAAAATGCATTCCCTGAATAGATATCTTATTTAACTAGAAAAGGAGGTTGCAATGAAAAGGATTCTCGGAGGAAAGTTTGCATTAGCGAGCGGTAAGCATGTTCTTGATCATTGCCTTTGGGGCTTTTCTTGGCGTTACGGCGGTTGCCGCCCAGGAAACTGAGGATATAGCACCGGATCAGACTTATGATATTATAAGCCCTGCCTGCAGGGTGGAATCCGCCAGGCTGACTGTCTCGCCAACCGCGCCGTTTGGCTTTCATTCAGTTTTTGTGACCTTCCTTGGCAACAAAAGCATTGGAGCAGGACTGGACGGACTTACACCCAATACGATGGGATGGTGGACTGTTATGTTAATCGGATATAGAAGCAGAACCCTGGTGGATTTCAGCTACGGACTGGTGCCATGGTCAGGCCCAAGAGCTACGATTGATTTAACCGACGACAGAGGTTTCGGGCTGGTATTGTCCACCGTGTTCTTTACCGTATTTCCTGAGGACGGGGGAGCAAGCTACAACCTGTCCATTGGTCAATGACAATCACTTAGATACCATTACTGCAAAAAACCTGCCTTGCTGCACGGCAGGTTTTTTGTTTTTGACCGTATCAGTAAACAAAAGAATGTGATATTAATAGAAAAAGGCTTTATACCGCTATTGTACTATTTCTGCTGTTGCTGCTTCCGTTCCTACTTTACTGGAACACCCTCCACAATGATTTTGTCTTTGATGACATGCCTCTCATCTAGGGGCAGCAAAACGGTTCCTAAACTTGACAGCATCTATGAAATCGCAAATCTATTCATTCAAAAATATGGTTACCGGCCCATACGGACCCTCTCCTATGCCATTGACTACCGGTTTTCGGGCACCGGCCCGGTAAGCTACCACGCGTATTTAATATAATCTCTCTCACGCCCTCACCGCCCTTCTGGTGTACCTGGTCACCCTGTCCCTCATCCCGCAAAAAAGCCCACCGCGCTGGTCGCGGCACTCATATTTGCGGTTCATCCCGTACACACCGATTCGGTTGCCTACCTGTCGGGCAGGCGGGACATCCTCTTCACCCTGTTTTATCTTGCGGGATTTCTGTTGCTTCATTGAGACTTACCGGAAGCAGAAACCGAGTGATATATTTACTGCCGGCCTTGTTCCTCTACCTCCTGAGCATAGGCTCCAAGGAAATGGGGGTTACGCTGCCCATCGTGTTTTTGATGTACGATGTCTTCGATAATAGATTGCCTCAAACCGGCACCAGTTCAACCGGATTCTGTATAAAACAAGCGGGTACTGCCCTTAAGCACACAGTACCACCGGCACAAATATTTTTACGGCATCTTTTTCCTGTGCGCGCTTTGTTTCAGTGTGTATAAAATGTTTATTTACCCCTCGTATTTCACCAGGAGGGCTATTACGGCGGCAGCATGACGGTCACCTTTCTTACCGTGGGAAGGATTCTGGTGCACTACATAAAGCTGCTGTTTCTGCCCGTCAGGCTTGTGGCGGATTCCTATGATGCCTTCCCACTTTCATTTTCCTTCTTCGAATGGCGGACTTTCTCTTCATTCGCAGCCCCCTGCTCATCGTTTTTCTGTTGCTGATGAAGATGCTCCCCCGGAACAGGTGGATTACCTTTGGGGGCGCGTGGTTTTTTGTCACCCTGCTTCCCGTGTGCCACGCTCTCCCCCACCACGAGCTGCTGGCCGAGCATACCTCTATCTTCCGTCATACGGCTTCTGCCTTTATTGCAGCCCTTCTCCTGACCCCGCTGCTTACGGACAAACGATATGCCGCAGTCACCGCCTCCTGCCTGTTCCTGCATCATAACCCTTTTTTCGCTCAGAACCATTGACCGAAACCGGGACTGGAAGGACGGCATGACACTCTGGCGTGCAACGGTTAAGACCGTTCCCCGCTGTGCCCGGGCGCAGAACAATCTCGGATTTTCTTATCTTCAACCGGAAACAATACCCTGAGGCGATGACCCACTTAACCGCAGCCACCGGGATAAAGCCCGGTTATGCCGATCCCTATAATAACCTGGGGCTGGTTTTCTCAGCCCTCGGTAATCAGGCGCG
>CAWCBP010000012.1:0-168985 GCA_963793865.1 uncultured delta proteobacterium | reverse complement strand
GAGAGTAAATCTCTGAAATAGGTTGGGAGTTCACGAAGGTAAGATTATTAAGACGGGACGATGCAACAAGTACAGGAAAAAATGTGCTTGGCAACATTTTCCTTTAGTCACTGCAAACTTATCTGGAATGGCTAAAAAGCCAAGATTCTATTGTTATCTTCACCAGATTATTGTTCGTTGAAAATATCCCATGAACTCAGACAGAAAAGCAGACAATTTAGATAGTGTCACAGGATAATAATGTAAGGTGATTTTATCGACATAAAGATTACGATCCATTACGCCAAAGATCCATACGTCATTATAAAACCTTATCGCAACTGTATGGGACTCCTTCCGAAATCTCAACATCAAAAAAAAGGTCTCAGGTGTAGTCGTATCCACAAAAACGGCACCATCAACTAACACCCCATCAATAAGCAATCCCATCTCCGTCCAATATTGTATGCCAGGTCCCCCTTCGCGATAACTTCAAAACGGTACGCACCGGCGGCAGGAAAATCAACCCCCTCTTCGCTCATTATCCCGTTCACCCAGAGGCCCAGTAATCACCCCACTGCGCCATTGGCATGGTAGTCCATCTCCTCCGCTTCAATTACCACCGTACCACAGCAAACAGCACCAAGTGTACAGTCCGGATCATCACAGTCTGCTAACCCGTCCCGATCATTGTCAACTCGATCAGCACAGATACCTCTTTGCATGACAATAACGAGGTGTAATAGTAATTACTATCGACATAAAGATTACGATCCACTGATGCCAAGGATCCATACGTCATTATAGAACCTTATGGCAACTGTATGGACTCCTTCCGAAATCTCAGCATCAAAAACAAAGGTCTCAGGGGTTGTCGTATCCACAAAAACGGCACCATCAGCTAATACCCCATCAATGAGCAATCCCATCTCCGGTCCAATATTATTTGCCAGGTCCCCCTTCGCGATAACTTCAAAACGGTACACACCAGTGGCAGCAAAATACACCCCTCTTCGCTCATCATCCCGTTCGCCCAGAGCAGCCAGTAATCACCCCTCACTGCTCCATTGGCATGATAGTCCATCTCCTCCGCTTCAATCACCACCGTGCCACAGCAAACAGCACCAAGTGTACAGTCAGAATCAGCACAGTCTGTGAACCCGTCCAGATCATTGTCAACCAGATCAGCACAATCCTCTTTGCATGACGATGAGGTAATAGCAATTCTATCGACATAAAGATTTCGATCCATTACACCAGGGATCCAGACATCATTATAGAACCTTATCGCAACTGTGTGCGCTCCTTCCGAAATCTCAGCTTCAAAAACAAAGGTCTCAGGAGTTGTCGTATCCACAAAAACAGTACCATCAGCTAACACACCATCAATAAGCAATCCCATCTCCGGTCCAGTATTGTCTGCCAGGTCCCCCTTAGCGATAACTTCAAAACGGTACACACCAGCGGCAGGAAAATACACCCCCTCTTCGCTCATCATCCCGTTCGCACCAGAGCAGCCAGTAATCACCACCCACTGCTCCATTGGCATGATAGTCCATCTCCTCCGCTTCAATCACCACCGTGCCACAGCAAACAGCACCAAGTGTACAGTCAGAATCAGCACAGTCTGCTAACCCGTCCAGGTCGTTGTCAAATCCATCCAAACAATCAGTTTCAACCTGGGCAATGGTGAGGATACTGGTACCCATTTGCGGATCATAATTAAAACCACTGTTACACCCTACTGTTGTTTTAAAGTCTGCTATGGGTATAGGTTGAACAGTAATGGCAGTCATGTCGATGCCAGACACTGGAAGGTTACCTTCGCCAGGATGACATCCCCGCCTGAATCCGGCACAGCACAGCTCTAACTGTAAAAGTGTTACAAGCATATGATCCCGGCCCGGAAACATCGGGCACCTTAAAGGTAGCGTCACCATCCCAGGGTCCAGCTATATCTACTCCATCATAGGCTTGAACATTTATTATACTTACTTGGCTGGGATCGTACTCCATCAGGAAACCACTGGATAAAATTGACTCCGGCAAGTCACATGCCCAGATGTCTACAGCAAATGTATCTCCCGGATCAACCCTCTCCGGATTGACTCTATCGCAATGTTTTTAGGCCGGTTGTCATACCGCCGGGGTTTCCTGCTTCCAGAAAATCCAGGCAATATTCAATGGCAAAGACTGAACCTGCCATTGAGATTACAAACAATACACAGAAAAAAATGGTCGTTAGTTTTTTCATAACACTGCTCCCGTTATGGTTGATTACTGTAGAAAATCCGATTTATTGGATCCTGCGATCAAGTCGCAGGATGACGGCCCCTGAATCGCATGATGGCCGAAGGAAATTTCCAGTTATCCTTGTTAGGTTATTACCCGATTTATTTCTGAATCAGCGCACGTTCACAGTCGGGTTTCAAGTTTCTTTCTTAACATATAATATATTATGATTCAAACACTTTCTTTCATCTATACAAAATGCTGCGGTCGACCAATCTAACATCACAAAATATAAGGCAATTTAGGCCATGACGGGAAATTTTTAATTGCATAGCCCGTATGAACGTGATAGGATAAAAACACTTTCACATTTACGCTGGGAGATTTGCCTCTCTTAAACCTCCGTCATGATTATACCATGCCTTTGTTGAAGAGAAATGCTTTCATAATATTTATTGTAACACTCGGCCTTATCATTTTCAGCCAGATTTCTCTTGCCGCCACGCTTCCCCTCAGGCTGTCCTGGAACAGGAATACAGAATCCGACCTTTCCCATTACGGCCTCTACTACGGGACCTCATCCCGAAACTACAGTAACTTCATAACCATTAACAAGCAATATAACACCTGCACACTGGACCAAAGCAGGTTATCCGTCGGGCGGACCTACTATTTTGCTCTGACTGCCACTGATTTATCACTCAATGAGAGCGGGTACTCTCAGGAACTCCCGGTAAGGATAGATCCGTCAGCAACCACCACCACTACAACGACAGGTTCATCCGCAACCACCACAACGACCCCTTTCGGTTCAGCAAGTGTTATTGAAGCTGAAGATATGAGCTATCATGCCAATGGTGCTCAGGCAGGTGACTATTGGAACCTCTGGTCGAACGGCACCATGAAAGAGGAAGTCAACTTTCCCGCCGGCGGAACCCATCGCTTTGAAATAATTGCTAAATCCACCCTGGCATATAACATTGGCGCAGAAATGAAACTGATTATTGATGGTGAAACCAGGGGCAGCGTTTTTGTCAATTCCACCACACCGCAAACCTACACATTCAATGTAGAAGTATCACAGGGCACACATGAAATCGCCATAGGCTTTTATAATGATTATGTGAACATCTGCAGGGATAGATCGTAATCTTTATGTTGATAAAATTGTCATTACCTTTGCCGCAGGAGGAAGTGTCTCCACTGATTATTATCGAAGCTGAAGATATGAGCTATCATGCCAATGGGTGCACAGGACAGGTGATTATTGGAGCCTCTGGTCAAATGGCACCATGAAAGAGGAAGTCTACTTTCCCGGCAGCGGAACCCATCGCTTTGAAATTATTGCCAAAGCTACCCTGGCATATAATATTGGCGCGGAGATGGAACTGATAATTGACGGTGAAACCAGGGGCAGTGTTTTTGTTAATTCCACTACACCGCAAACCTACGTATTCAATGTAGAAGTCTCACAAGGCACACACGAAATCGCCATAGGCTTTTGTAATGATTATTCATGACGCATCTGCAGGAATAGACCGCAACCTTTATGTGGATAAAATAGCCATTAGCACCTTTACCGCGGCAAGCGGAACCACTACCATACCCCGGACCACAACCTCCGTGCCGGTGGACACAACTCCTCCTTCCGCGACCATAACTGATTAATGAAGGGAATGAAACCACCAACTCCCGGCAGGTAACACTTGCTTTCTCCGCACAGGACCTCATGAGCGGCATGGGCGAGGGCGCGCAGATGATGCTGAGCAATGATAATGAGAAGTGGTACGGCCCCAAGCCATTCAACCAGACAACAGCCTGGGTTCTCACTGCCGGGAGAGGGGTTAAAACGGTATATGCCAAGTTCTGTGATGCTATAGGCAACTGGATGACGGAGCCGGTGAGCGATACTATCGAGTTTAAGTCTCTCCTGCCCGGCACCGGTTAAATTGGAACCGGCCTCCACGAGATTGTTCAGGAAACTATCTGAAGATGTGGTCGCATGAAAAGGCGGTTGACGGGAAGGATGTCACCGGCTGGCTTTCGCGCATGCGGCGGGTGATGCAGGAGGAATATATAATCCTGGACCTGGGCGGGGTAAAGGTTATTAACCAAATAGACATAAAGTCCAACCGCTTTATCGGCCGTGACCTCTTTCCCCCGCGATTTCAAGCTGCAGGCGAGCGCCGATATGCAGAACTGGACGGATGTTGTAACGGAGCAGGACTATACCCTGCCCTCGTCCCGCTCCGGCAGCTGGACTTTTGACGGTACCGAGGCTGGCTATGTCAAGTTTATCGCCACCAGGCCTCAAAAATTCCTGGTCTTTTATTATCTGACCTATATTTCAGAAATCGAAGTCTACGGATGCGCGGAACCCGAGGTTCCCGAGCCTGAATCATTGGCCGCAACCCAGTCGGCAGGCAAGGCAGATGTTGCTTCTCTCAAAAGAGGCCTTCGACCGGGAGGTTGCCGCAAGAAAAGGAGCAGTCATCGAGGGCACAGCCCCCGGCCGCCCCGGCAAGCCGATATTCATTCTCAAAGAGAATGAATGAGGGTGCAGGGTTCAGGGGTCAGGGTCAAACAGTTGACAGTAAACTGTCTCTTTGAACCACGAAGAGCACGAAGGGTACGTGCACGAAGAACACGAAGCAAACAGGGTCGAAGTAGGACGCGCCCTGCCGCGTCCTACTGCAAGACTTCTCAGTCGTGCACGCACGACTGAAAATTGAAAAGTTCAGAGTCTTTCTTTCTTCGTGAACTCGTTTTTTGGCTTTTTCTTCGTGATCTTCGTGGTTGAAAAAACAGGGATGGGTTCAGGGGCAAAATTTGACGGTTGACAGTTTACAGGAGGCCCTTCGTGATCTTCGTGGTTGTCTCGCTTCGTGCGCTTCGTGGTTCATGTTGTCGAACTGACATCTGAGGCTCAAATTCTATGGCTCATCAAAAGGTCGTCCGAAAGAAGTTCATGGTGGAACGGGGATTCCAGATCAGGTTCATGGCGGTCATCATCATAGCCATGGTGCTTATTGCCGTGGTCACGGGCTTGAGCATCTACACCGCAGTGATGCAAACCCTGGTCAACCAGTTCCACGGCGAAAGCCTGGCCGTCATCAAATATGCCATAACCTCCAAGATCTTTGTGCGCAGCCTGCTGCTCATCTTTGCCATTGCCATCATAAGTGTTTTCATCTCCCACCGGATCGCCGGCCCGATTTACAAGTTCGAGCGCATCCTCGAAGCGCTGGCTTCGGGAGAAAAGGTGCAGGAAATCAAGCTGCGAAAGCATGATGAGTTTTACCGGCTCGCCCAGGCCATAAACAGTCTTATCAGGAAAATACAGGGACCAGGGGGCAGGGGTCAGGAGTTTACAGTTGACGGTTGCAACAAGGAGCGTCCACTGTCTAAAGAAAATGATGGAACCACGAAGGGCACGAAGGGTAAAGCACGAAGAGCACGAAGCAAACAAGTGTCTAAGTAGGACGCGCCCTGCCGCGTCCTACTGCAAGACTTCTCAGTCGTGCACGCACGACTGAAAATTGAAAAGTTAGGAGTCTTTCTTCGTGTGCTCATTCTTGGCTTTTTCTTCGTGAGTCTTCGTGGTGAAAAATACAGGGAGCAGGGTCAAAAGACAGTTTACAGTTGACGGTTCACAGTTTACAGGAGCCCCTTCGTGATCTTCGTGATTTTTTCTTCGTGCGCTTCGTGGTTTAAAAAAAGGTAATTAAAGTTATGGCACAAAATCACCTTTTAAAAGTGACCTTTTTTGACCGCGCGTATGCCAGGATAAAAAGCATACTCCGCTACTTCCCTGTCTGGAGGGACCTTTTATTTCTGTCCTTTGTCATCATTGCCTACCTGGTGATAACAGTTATCATCGGGGCTCTTCCGCGCTACGCGGAAACGGTCCAATACACCAACCAGGACCTGGTCAGGACCGTGTGGCAACCCCCGGCCGGCGCCGTAGACCACTATGCGCTGGAAATACGCGACACCCGGTTTTTCCCGGGTTCAGGCGGCACGGGCGGCATCACCATGGTAAAGCAGGCCACGTCACCGGGACCTGAATACCAGCTCAAATGCGAGCATAACCACTCATACAAGCTGTCGGTGGCTGCCGTATCGCCCGCCGGGGTTTCTTCACCCTTGTCTCCACAAAGCAACCTCCTTATTTGCGACCAGCAGCAGCCCCGCATCGAGATTGAGCCCCTGCCCTCACCGGCCAAGACCCGGTTCGCGTCGGTCACCATACGCGGGACCTTTGAGGAGCCGAACCTGAAATTTCTCAAGCTGAACAATGATGATGCAAGTATCAGCTCCGCCAATGGGATTTTCTCCGCCCGCGCGCATCTGGTTCCGGGCAGAAATCGCCTCACCCTTGTCGCGGAGGACCTGGCAGGTAACACCGCCACCCAAGCCCTGGAGCTGGATTACGCGCCGGTCAAGATTGTCTCGCTGCCGACGGATGCCAAAATTTACTGGAACGGCAATTATGCCTACCTCGGCATTTATTCCGGGAACACCCCCCAGTTGTTCAACCAGGCCATCCCGGGCAAGCAGGTGCTGCGCCTTACCTACCCGGGATTCGCCGACCACTACCGGGTCATTGATTTCTCCCGGCTGACAACAGACATCTACGCCATCACCCTGACGCCGTTCGCGGGAATCGCCTTCAGCCAGGTCCGGCAGCTTACCGCCAACGATCAGCCGATTTCCGTCGGACAAGGCG
The DNA here is from genome assembly GCA_963793865.1 of uncultured delta proteobacterium. Taxonomy (GTDB): domain Bacteria; phylum Desulfobacterota; class WTBG01; order WTBG01; family WTBG01; genus CAZWCD01. The sequence continues at coordinate 162,045 of CAWCBP010000012.1, read as the reverse complement.
CCTGCCCCTTCGTGGTGGACTATGATCTGGACGGCGGCAAAGACCTGCTGGTGGGAAACAAGGACGGCACCATCGCCCTTTTCACCAATACCGGCACGGATGACAACCCGGCATTTGGCGACCACCGCCTGCTCACGGCAAACGATGAGGTCATCAGCGTCGGCAGCAACGCGGCTCCGTTTGTGCTCGACTACAACAATGACGGGGCACAGGACCTCCTGGCGGGAACCGGTGAGGGCTATCTCATAGCATTCACCAACCGGGGCAGCAACGCCATGCCTGTTTACAGGGCTTCTGCGGTGGTCAGGGATGCCGCCGGGGAGGAGATTAACGTCGGCAGCTACTGCATGCCGCAGGTGGTTGACTGGAACGGGGACAACAAAAAGGACCTGCTTGCAGGCAGCGGCGAGGGCACCCTTTCGCTGTATCTCAATGAAGGAACCGACAGCAAGCCCCGCCTCTCACCGCCGGAGGCGGTCATGGCGGACGGCGCGCCGATTGATGTGGGAAGCTTTGCCGCTCCCTTCATGGCTGACTGGAACGGTGACGGCAAGCCGGACCTGCTGATCGGGGACGGAGACGGGTACATCCATCTCTATCTCAATGTCAGCACCGGCTCCACGCCGCAGTTCATCGCCGCCGGCCTGATCAAGATGAATGATGAGCGCATCGCCGTTGACGGCTCGGCGGTTCCCTTCCTCATCGACTGGGACAACGACGGCAGGCAGGACCTGCTGGTGGGCAGCCAGGAGGGAAGTGTTTATTTGTTTACCGATTAGATTTTTGAGGGGACAGGGTTCAGGGGTAAGGGTGCAGGGTGGAAGACAAATCCTAAATCCCAATATCTAAACCACACAATGTCCAAAATCATTAACCACGAAGAGCACGAAGAAAAACGACTGACCACGAAGATCACGAAGGAAGAGAAAGTTACAGAAGGACGCGCGCTGTGGGGTCCGTCTTGCAAGATCAGTTTCTGCGGTGCGCAGCCACATGCGGTCAACTGAGAAATGACAATTTTGTGCAAAGTATTCAGGGTTAATCCTCTTGACGTGAACTTCGTGCTCCTTCTTTCCCTTCGTGTTCTTAAACCTAGGTTCAAAACGCAGTTTGTCCAATTCTTACGATGTGGATGGGGTCAGGTCTTGAAATATTAGTTTTTGTGGGCGCAGGGTTTACGGTCCATGGTCCTTGCTGCTGAATACTAAGATTCAGCCCTCCCTTCGGGGCAGCCCTTGACATTGGACATTTTGGGGGATCAGTCGTAGCCGCAAGCTTTAGCTTGCGAATTCTTCCGCAGGCACAGTGTTTACGCAGGCTGAAGCCTGCGACTACAGCCTGCGGCTACGACCCGCTATGACCCGCGGCCGCGTCCAATTAATTGATGGATTAAACTGCCTGTGGACCAAGGAAATTTGTTACAAGAAAATCCTGAGATATGTTATTCTTTCCAAGGTTCACGATTCTTACACCTACGAATGCATAGACATAAAAATGTTCAGGGAGGCTGAAAATGAAGGTCATCACTCTTGGAAAGACCGGTATCAAGGTGAAGCAGCTCGGGTTCGGTGCAATGTACATTCCGCGCGTCTCCAAAGAGGAATCAGACAAGACCGTCAGGAGGGCCCTGGAGAAGGGCATCAATTACTTCGACACGGCATCGGCCTACCAGGACAGTGAGGAGAAGCTGGGAAGGGTGCTCTCAACCATCAAGCGAAGCGATTTTACCATTCTGTCCCGGTCCCACTCCTGGAAGATGGGGTTTGACGCCTTTAAAAAGGATTTCGAGCAGAGCTTTGATCGCCTGAAGCTCGAGACCATCGACTTCTACGGCTTTCACGCGGTGAACCAGCCGCCGGAGCTGGCCGCGGTGATGAAGGAGCCGCTTTCATTCCTGAAAGAGGCGCAGAAAAAGGGCAGGATCAGGCACATCGCCATCACCGGTCACAACCCGGTCACCATGACCGAGGCGCTCAAAACGGGCGAGTTCGCCATGAGCATGTTTCCCTTCAACGTCATCGAACAGGAGCCGCTGCAAACCCTGCTCGACACCGCCAACCGGCTGGAAGTTGCGACATCGGTAATGAAACCCCTGGCAGGAGGCATGATCGAAAACAAACCCTTGGCGTTGCGATTTTTTCTCAGCCATCCCATCGGGGTGATAACGCCGGGAATGTCATCGGTACAGGAGGTTGACGCCAACTGGAAGGTGATGGAGGAAGGGAAGCCCCTCTCCGCTGAAGAGCTTAAACAGCTGGGAGAAGAAGTCGCCGAACTGGGAAAGGATTTCTGCCGCCGCTGCAGCTACTGCATGCCCTGCGAAAAGGGCATCATGATTCCTTTCGCGCACATGATCCACCTCATGGCCTATGGCAGGGAGATGAACGACAATATTGCCTACACGCTGGAGATGGCAAAGCGGATGCTGCCCCAGCTTGAGCTGTGCGATGCCTGCGGGAAGTGCGTTGAAAAATGCCCCTATCATCTGCCCACGCCGAAGAGGATAAAGGAATTGTGCGAGATGCTAAAAGAGAGGGGGTAGGGTATAGCAGGAGTACATGATGCACGATGCAGGAGAGTTCCTGTCAACTACTAACCGTCAACTGTAAACTTGCAGATTTGAACCACGAAGGGCACGAAGGAAAAGATAAGCACGAAGATCACGAAGAAAGATCCCGAAACTTTGTCCTTGTCGTTTCTCAGTCGTGCATGCGCGACTGAGAAGACTTGCAAGAAGGACGCGGCAGAGCGCGTCCTTCTTTAACTTTGAAGTGCTTCGTGTGTCTCTCTTCGTGATCGTTCTTGGTTTTTCTTCGTGGGCTTCGTGATTTAAAAAACAGGGTACTGGGGTCAGGGATCAGGGTTAGAGAGGCCTCTTTTCCTGATCGTGCATCCTGTATCGTGCATCTTTTCTCCTCAATCTAACCTCGCTAATAGTCAAAATAATGGCACATAACATAATTTTGACTATTATTTGCACGTATCACTAAAAAATACCCCCCACTCCTCTTTAAAATAATCTATAAAATACAGTTAATTACAAGAATCCGGGTCTATTATCCCAGCGATTATAACTATTTATGACCATGGCATAGAATATGCTCAATCTTTCATGTAAGCATATTTATATAGTGGGGGTCGCCATGGAAACGCATAGTGTACTGATTATAGACAATGATTTGGACAACGTAAGCAAATTATCCCGCGCGCTTAAAAAGATGGGGCTGCATGTAGAGGAGGCCTCCGATTCAAAGCTGGCGCTGGAAAAACTGCACAGGAGTTTAAATGATTTTGACCTCATTTTTGTTGAACAGAGGATGCCCGCATTCAGCGGGATCGATATTTTAAAGGACATCCAATCCTCGTGCTACAAGAGCTGCGTCATTTTCATGGCCGATAAACCGGACCTCAGGACCATCGTCTCGGCCATGCAGGAAGGGGCTTTCAGTTTTATTACCAAGCCCATCGTGTGCAGCCAGCTGAAAGACGTGGTTCATAAGGGGCTCGAGAGCAGGCGGGCGCTTATGAAAATCCTGGAGATTGACAGCAGGCTGAAAAAAACCAACAGTGAGCTTAAAAGGCAGAGCGAGAAGCTCAGAAAAGAGAAGCTCTCGCTCAAAAAGATCAACCAGGAACTCACCCTGCTCAATCAGCTGAGCCTGCAGATCAATTCAACCCTGGACGCGCACAAGATGGTGGAAAAGGTCGCCGGCGGCAAGTTCAGCGAGCTGATCGTCAATGACCTGGTACTTTTTTTCTACGCGCTGGGGGAGGAGCTGTTTTTGACCATATGCACCTGCGCCACCCCCCTGAAAGTCGAGATCGTGGAGCAGCTCACCCGCGAATCCATCGGGGAATATGCGCGCTACAGCGGAAAAAAGCTGGTCGAAAGCGATATTCAAACCAGGGTGATAAAAATAAAGTGCCATCACCGGGCCCATGCCGAGAAACCGTCCCCGGCCGGGGATAACACGTTTTTTATTCCGCTCAAGGTGGCCGGCAATGTGCTGGGGATGATGGGCCTCGCCGGCGCCAAGAGACTGGGCAAAAAGCAGCTGCAGCTTGTATCAACCATCGCCAACCAGGTTGCGCTGGCGCTGAAAAATGCCGCAGAGCACCAGAAGGCCCAGTCGCTGGCCATTACCGATGAGCTGACCGGCGTTTATAACCGCAGGGCCTTTCAGAAGGTGCTGGACAGGGAGCTGCGCAGATCAAAGCGGTACCAGAAGCCCCTCTCGCTCATCATGCTCGATGTCGACGGGTTCAAGGCCATCAACGACACCTATGGACATGAGGCCGGCGACAGCGTGCTTAAAACACTGGCCTCACAGCTTCAGGGCTCCATCCGGGAAATAGATTTCCTGGCGCGCTACGGAGGGGACGAGTTCGCCGTCATCCTGCCGGAAACAAAGGCGGAGGAAGCGGCCATACTGGCGGAGCGGCTCAAAAAAAATATCAGCAACCACCCGGTGAACATAGACAGCTCAAACTACACCATCTCGGTAAGCACGGGCGTTGCCGACATCACCAGTGATATCGTGGGCAACGAGCACACGCTGGTGCGCAAGGCGGATAAGGTGCTGTATCGCTCCAAGGCACAGGGAGGATACAAGGTGAATTCGGAGCTGTAAGCGAGGGAAAAGATGCATGATACAGGATGCATGATGCAGGTCAATGCAGCCTCACTGACCCTACACCCTGTTTTTGAACCACGAAGATCACGAAGAAAAGCTCACGAAGCACACGAAGTCAACGAAAGTCAAGGAAGGACGCGCTCTGCTGCGTCCTTCCTGCAAGACTTCTCAGTTGCGCATGCGCAACTGAGAAATAACATTTGCAAAGTTTCAGATTCTTTCTTCGTGCCCTTCGTGCGTGTCTTTCCCTTCGTGCCCTTCGTGGTTCAAAAGACAGTTTACAGTCAGCAGTCGACGGTTAAAGAGTGCTCTGCTGTAAACTGTCAACCGTCAACTGTATTCTTTGACCCTGGTCCCTGAACCCTGTACCCTCCTTTCTGCCCCTGCACCCTCCCTATAAGCACTTCCAGTAACCCTTCTGGATCTTCCTCACTGCCTCAATGATTTTGAGCGTGTTGTTCGCCACATGATCCCCCGCTTCTTTTTTCTGTTCCAGGGAATCTCCCGCCAGCTGCCGTATGGTGGCCTTGACAGATCTGCGCAGACCCATCCAGGTGATACCCCCCTTCCAGGCTCAGCACCATTTTTCCCCCGCAGGATGAGCGCGCAAGGTCCATAATGGAAGCGGTCATGGCCGCAAATCCTTCGGGTGTAACCTCCATGCCGCCGAGGGGATCATCAAAATAGATATCGAACCCGGCGGAAACCAGCACCAGTTGCGGTTTAAACTCAAGGGCAAGCGGCTTCAGCAGCACCCGGTAAATTTCCAGGAAGTCGCCGTCACCCTGTCCCCCGGGAAGCGGAACGTTGACCGTAAAACCTTCCCCGCGTCCCTCGCCGGCCTCAACCACACTGCCGCTTCCGGGATAGTACGGATACTGGTGCGTGGAAAAAAACAGCACCCGCGGGTCATTGTAAAACGAATGCTGCGTCCCGTTGCCGTGGTGCAAATCCCAGTCCACGATAAGGATGCGCTCCAGCCTGTACTGCTTTAAGGCATAGTGCGCGCCGATGGCAATGTTATTGAAGAGGCAGAAGCCCTTTCCCCAGCCCTTCTCGGCGTGGTGGCCGGGCGGCCGGACCAGCGCGAAGCAGTTTTCAAACTCTCCCTGCATTACCCGGTCAATCGCCTCCAGGACCCCGCCCGCCGCCATCTGGGCGGCTTCCCAGGATCGCGGGGAGGTGCTGGTGTCGGGATCAAGGCTGGTAAAATCGCGTCCCGCGGTTCCGGCGACCTGGTCAATATAGTCCGGGGAATGATTGAGCTCCAGTTCAGCGCGCGTAGCCGGGCGCGGCGCGAGCGCCGAGAACTTCCCCTGAAGCTCATCCTCCCTGAGCATGTCATACACAACCTCCAGCCGGTGGTGGCTTTCGGGATGGTAGTCGCCGGTTTTATGCTGGAGGTATATGGGATCTTTCACAACAGCGGTTTTGGGTGCCATGAATTTTTCCTTGGGGTCATTTCCTTGGGGTCAGGTCTTGAATTATCAGTCTTGCGGTCCTTCTTCCTTTGCAATGATTTTACTCACCGTAGTATAGTGGATTTGCAGATAGTTTGCAATTTCATAGAGTTTATACCCATACTTCATGTGGGCTGCATAGATGTTTTTGTTCCTCTGTTTTCCCGATACCCTTTTCTGAAACAGTTCTTCAAGCCCTGGTCGGGCCACGTGGCGCTGCTGCCGCGGTATCTCTTTTACCTGATCTTTGTCAGAAAGCAGTGCTTTAAATCCTTTTACAAATTTTTCCTCTCCCAGCAACACCTGCCCTCTCAGCAAACCCCAGGGTGACTGTTGATGCAACCCTTCTTTGACAAAACTCTTATATTTCCTCCGCGCAATCCCGCGCTTGCTGCTGAATAGACCCAGGATCCAATCCGTGGTGAGGTAATCGGGAGGTTTGATCATTGCCACAGTGGCCCGGTAGCTGCTCCATTGCCACTCTTCCACATTTTTGACCATCTTCGCACGCACCGGATTCAATACCACATAGCGGCACAGTTCAAGCAAATAGCTGTCTTTATCCAGCACTATTGCCTTAAACCTCCCTTGAAAAACGTGACCGGATTTTTTATGCCTGCGGTTATATCTCTGGGTATAAACTCCGTTGAGTTGGCGCATACCCAGGGACAGGTTCGCTTCCTGCGTTTCAACCAGCAGATGATAGTGATTACCCATCAGACAATAGGCATGGCATAACCAGCGGTAGCGTTTAACCACACCGGCCAGCACGTCCAGAAAGCTGAGCCGGTCCTGATTATCGCTAAATATTATTCCCTGGGCATTGCCCCTGCTTGTTACGTGATAAACAGCACCCGGGTATTCTATTCGCAATGGTCTGGCCATGAAGGCACCATAGCAGAACAGTGCTTATATTTCAAGACCTGACCCGACATTGTCAATCATTGGTCATCGTCTGTTTCTCCTGCTCAGCAGCGCATAACGGGTCTCACATCATGTCCCCGCCAAAACTGATATTTCAAGACCTGACCCCAATACACAGCTTGACACTGTAAAGAAAAGATTATAGGAATAGTACCATCTCCGTTAGTATATGAGGTGTGGATATGTTTGGCGTGGGGATGCAGGAAGTTATCGTGATCCTGGTGGTCGCCCTGATAGTCATCGGGCCGAAAAAATTGCCGGACCTGGCACGGGCGCTGGGAAGGGCAATCGGTGAATTCAAGCGCGCCGCGGATGATCTCAAGGAAGACCTGGATATAAACGGGCTGAAGGAAGAGCGCGACAGGCTGGTTCAGGAAATCAGCCAGGCCAGGGCCGCACAAGATGTATCCCCGCCGACGGACGCTGAACCCGCCGCCCCGGCGAACGCACCTGAAGAGGAAATCAAGGGCTAGACCCGCTCATGGCCGACGATAAAATTCCCTTTACCAGCCACCTGGAAGAGCTCCGCAAAAGAATCATCATCTGCCTCATCGCTGTCGTCGCGGGATTTTTACTTTCCTACAACTTTGCCGAGACCATCTTCGAGCTCCTGGTACAGCCCCTGAAAGAGCAGCTTCCCGCGCAGAGCTGGCTTATTTTTACCGGCCTGACCGAGGCCTTTGTCGTCTACTTAAAGCTCGCCTTCTACGCGGGGCTGATCCTGGCCAGCCCGGTCATTCTCTGGGAGGTCTGGTGCTTTGTGGCCCCCGGCCTCTACGACCACGAGAAAAAGTACGTCTTCCCCTTCGTGATTTCCGCGAGCCTGCTTTTCTTCACCGGCGTTGCCTTCTGCTACCTGGTCGTGTTTCCCTTCTCCTTTAAATTCTTCATGAGCTACAGCACCGACACGCTCAAGCCGCTGCCCGCCATGAAGGAATACCTTTCCTTTACCTTCCAGATACTGCTCGCCTTCGGCATCATATTCGAGCTGCCGGTGTTCATACTCTTTCTCGCCAAGCTGGGTCTGGTGACCGAGCGCATGCTCCGCCAGCAGAGAAAATTCGCCATCGTCATCATCTTCATCGTTGCCGCCGTTCTCACCCCGCCCGATGTCTTCAGCCAGTGCCTCATGGCAGCCCCCCTGCTGCTGCTCTACGAAATCAGCGTTATAGTGGCCAAAATCTTCGGAAGAAAAAGCGCCGCGGGGGATGCCGGTTCAGCCAAGGCTGAAGGCTAATCCATCCGGGCAAATTGCTTCAGGAGATTTTTTTGCCGCGCGGTTAATCTGGAGGGTGTGGTCACCTGTATGACGATCTGCTGGTCACCCCGACCGGATCCCCGGGGAGAGGAAATGCCCCGGTGCTTGATGCGCAAAACATCGCCGGGCTGCGTCCCGGGGGGTATGTCCATTTCAACCTCCCCGTCCAGCGTGGGCACCGTCACCCGGCCTCCGAGGCTTGCCTGCGAGAAGCTGATGTCCAGGTGGAAAACAATATCATCGCCGTCCCGCTCTAAAAAGGGATGGGGATTAACGTTGAGCACAATATAGAGATCGCCTGCCGGCCCCCCGTTGCTGCCCGGGTTTCCCCGGTTAAGCACCTTCAGACGCGAGCCGGTCCTGACGCCGGGGGGAATGCTGAAGGCAAGGATGCGGGTCTGCCGCATGCAGCCCGTGCCCCTGCAGCAGGCGCAGGGCTGCCGCGCGATCTTTCCCGTTCCCCCGCATTTTTTGCACACCACCTCCGGTGTGCCTTTCCTCCGCATCGCTTTTGCCCGGCCCTTCCCCTTGCACAGGGGACACTGCTTCAACCGGCTGCCGGGTTTCATTTTCAGCCCCTTACACGCCGGGCACGGCGTGTAAGAGGGTATTTTTATTTCAACCTGCCTGCCCAGCGCGGCCTCTTCAAAGGTAATGGAAAGGTGGTATCTCAGGTCCTCGCCTTTCTGCCCCTTCTGTCGGCCCCTGATGGGGAACCCCAGGATGTCCCGGAAAACATCCCTGAGCAGGTCGTTGGAAGGTATGGGGCCGGTGAAATCACTTCCGGCGGACCGGCCGACATCATCGGCTGCGCGCTTCGCCGAGGCTGTGCGCTCATCGTAGGCGTTTCTTTTCTGCGGGTTGTTTAAAATCCCGTATGCTTCCGATATTTCCTTGAACTTCTCTTCTGATTTTTTGTCGTGGGGATTGCGGTCGGGATGATGGAGCAGTGCGAGGCGGCGAAAGGCTCTTTTTATCTCCCGCTGGCTTGCCGTGGGCGGCACGCCCAGTATTTCATAATAATCAAGCTCGGTGGCAGGCATACAGTTCTACGGGGAATGCATGATACAGGATGCACGATGCAGGATGAAAGACAAATCCGAAATCCGAAGCACGAAATCCGAAACAAATCCAAATTTCAAAGCACAAATGTTCCAAACGAGGATTACTAAAGGGCTCCTGTAAACCGGCACACATCAACTGTAAACTGTCTATTGACCCTGATCCCAACTGTCTATTTTCAACCACGAAGATCACGAAGAAAAACCAAGAACGAGCACACGAAGAAAAAAACAGCTCTGAACTTTTCAATTCTCAGTCGTGCGTGCACGACTGAGAGTTTAGCAGTAGGACGCGGCAGGTCGCGTCCTTTCCGACCCGTGCTTCGTGCTCTTGTGCTTCCTTCGTGCCCTTCGTGGTTGCATCATTTCCTGTGGACTGTGGACCGTGGACCATTGACAGCTTCTCTCTTCTCCTCCTATTCCTCCGCCGCCTCCTGCGGCTCCCGTGACACCGTGACCTGGGCCGGGCGCAGCAGCCGTTCGCGCAGGAAGTATCCTTTCTGCGCCTCATCGATTATGGTGTTGGGCTCATGGTCCGCGCTCTCCACCTGCAGCATCGCCTCGTGCCTGTTGGGATCAAACTTCTCTCCCAGGGAATTGAAGCCGGATACGCCGAACCGTTCCAGGCTCTTGAGCAGCTGCTTCAGGGTCATCTCAACACCTTCGATGATGCTCTCCGCCTGGCTGCCTTCCCGGGCGTGCCGGATGGCATTCTCAAGGTTGTCCACCGTCCGCAGCATCTCCTTGCTCATCTCATCATTGGCATATTGCAGCAGCTCGCTTTTTTCCCGGGCGGCCCGCTTCTTGAAATTTTCAAACTCCGCGAGGGTCCTGAGCAGCCGGTCATTGAGGCTTTTAATCTCCTCCTCCCCGGCCTTCAGTTCCTCCTCCAGCTTCTTTATGGTCGCCCGCTTGCCGTGAGCGCCGGCATCCTCACCCTCCGGCCCGCCCGTCGGCGCGGCGGCGCCTGCTTCCCCGCCTGCCGGCGTTCCATCAACTTCGGGATCATGCTTTTTCCTGGTCATACGGCACTCCTTATATATATTATAGCTCGCTGCCCTTGCCGTTGAGGAACTCGGTAAGCAGCTGGGCAGAATACTCAACAATGGGTATGAGCTTGAGATAGTTCATCCGGGTGGGCCCGATAATACCCAGCGCGCCCACCACCTTTTCACCATGCCGGTAGGGAGAGGTGATGACGCTCAGGGTTTGCATTTCCGAGACCGGCACCTCGGATCCGATAAAGATTTGAATGCCCTCGGCATCCATGGTCTTGTCCAGAAGATGCAGGAGCAGCTTCTTTTCTTCAAGGGCCTGCAGGAGCAATTTCATGCTGCCCACCTCGGAAAACTCCGGGCATTCCAGGAGATTGACCTGGCCCTCCATGAAGAGTTCCGGATCTTTTTCCTTGCCGAACACCTTCCGGGTTAATTCCAGCGCATTTGAGAGCAGCCGGTCGTAGGCCGTCTTTTCCTTTTTCATCTCCTCTTCAATCTTCCCGCGCACCCCCTCCAGGCTCACCCCCACCAGGACCTCCCCCAGGTAGTTGGTATACTTGTCCAGCTCCGACTGGGAAATATCGTCCCTGTCTTCTATGATCCGGTTCTGCACAAACCCCGACTGGGAAACAAAAATAACCAGAATGCGGTCCCTGCTTATCTTGATGAACTCGATGTGCTTGAGAACCGTTCCCACCAGCTTGGGCGCCGAGACAATGCTGACGTGGCGGGAAAGCACCGAGAGCACCTCCGATGTCTGCCGGACAAGGTCGGACGCCTCCAGCTCGGAAAATTTATACCGCTTCCGGATGCGGTCCTTCTCCCGCTGATCCAGGCTCTTTACCTTCAAAATGCTGTCCACGTAGAAGCGGAGCGCCCTTTCGGTGGGAATCCGTCCGGCTGAGGTGTGCGGCTGATGGAGGAAACCCATTTCTTCCAAATCGGACATGACATTTCTTATGGTGGCGGAGCTCAGGTTGATGTCATATCGTCTGGCGATATTGCGCGACCCAACCGGCTCCGCGGTCAGTATGTATTCATTGATCACTGATGTCAGGATCTGCCTGTCACGATCGCCCAGCAGAAACTCTTCCATGTTCCATCACTCCCTGCACGTTGACCGCCGCCCCGCCGCCGGAAAAAATACCGGCAATTATTTAATAAATCGTCACTTTTTTGCAGGGGCACCGGAAACCTGCACACTATGTGTATAAATAGTATAGAAAAAATCCCGGCAAGAATCAAGTCAAACATTTCCTTGACATGCATACATAAATGGTTTTAGCATCAAAGTCAAGAGAAGGGAACCAAACAGATGACAGTACATTTTATCCCGCCCGGCTCCCCCGCGAGAACCGCGCTCTACGGCCTTATGAAAGTGGTGGTTCCCTGCTGGTGCAAAATGTTGTACCGCCTTGAAGTGAGCGGAAGAAACAACCTGCCCGCTGCCGGGCCCGCCGTCATTCTCCCCAAACACCAGTACTGGACGGATATCCCGCTCGTCGGTCTCGCCTTCTCCGATGTGCGGCTCAACTATGTCGCCAAGCAGGAACTTTTCAGGAGACCGCTGATCAGCCGTTTTTTACTCGCGCTCGGAGGCATCCCCCTCGACCGGCAGGCGCCGATAAAAACCCTGGATTCCTTCAGATACCTGGACCATCTTCTCAAAACGGGAGGGTGGGTGGTCATCTTTCCCGAAGGCACCTACTACCGCGGGGCGGTGGGGAGGGGCAAGTCACGGCTGATCGGCATGGTGCTTAAATTCCAGGAGAGGGACGATTCCCCGGCACCCATTCCCTTCATACCCGTTGGTATCAGGTACGGAAGGGAGAAGGTGAGACGGAGGGTAAAAATTGCCATCGGAACCCCTCTTTATGCAGCGCAGGCGGGTGACGCAAAAACATTCACCAGCACCATCATGGAGGCTATCGCCCGGTTAAGTGAAATGGACACGGCACGATAAGGAAAACTATCTTTCTGATCCCGACAATCAGCTCATGATCAGAACGGGATCGGGCGACACCGGCGCTTTCAGAATTTTAATGGAAAAACACCAGGGAAGCGTCATGCGCATGATCTACCGCTACACCGGGCAGCACCATGAAGCGGAAGACCTGGCACAGGACATTTTTCTTAAAATATACCGGGGGTCGGGAAGTTATACCCCGCGGGCGCAGTTCAAAACCTGGCTTTACAAAGTGGTCACCAACCACTGTCTCAACTTCCACCGCCGTCAAAAGAAGCACAAATACGACATCGGCTTAGATCCGTCCCTGTCAGAAACGGACATGCCCGACACGTCTCAGAAAGGCGCGGGGCAGGAGGCCCCCGAGAAGCGGCTTCAGCAGGAGGAGGTGAAGGCCGCGGTTCAGAGGGCCCTGGCCCAGCTCCCGGACAGGCAGCGCATGGCGGTTATTCTCTTCCGCTTTGAGGGACTGTCCTACGGGGAAATCGCCCGGTCGCTGGGATGTTCGCTGTCGGCAGTTGAGTCCCTGATCTTTCGCGCCATGAGCACGCTCAAGGAGATGCTGCAGCCCTATAAAACACCCTAGGCAGACCACCCAAGCAAGTTTTTGCCGGCGCGCGGTGTTATATCATGAGGAGCACTAATCATGAAACGGTCCTGTAAAAAATCAAGAAAAAATCTCATGTCCTTCCTGACCGGGCAGCTGGCAGAGGAACGCGCCCGGGAAGTGAAAGCGCACCTCGCCGACTGCCCCTTGTGCAGCAGGGAGGCTGCGGATCTGGGCGCGGCCTGGGAGTTGCTGGGCACACCCCTTCCGGATGAGCATTTCAAGGATATTGCACCGGGTGTCCTGGCAACCATCAAAAGTGCCGGGTACCGGGACAATTTACTCAATAAATTCATGACCTTGATTTTCAGGACCCCGGCGCCGGCCCTGGGTACTTTAATTGCCCTTCTCGCGCTGCCCACGGGTATCTATCTCGGAAAAAACCTGTACCTTAATACTGCCTATGCCCTTAATCCTGAAGAGGTGGTTGCGGCACAGGCGGAGGCGCTTCCCTTGGATATTTTTAATGATTTCCCCGACGACTCCATCGGCAGCGTCTATGTTAACCTGGGCGAAGAGGCTTATCAGGGTACGACCCCGGAAGCATACTGAGGAGATTCTATGAAAGAAAAATTCATCATGATTGCGCTGATATTTTCCCTCACCGTCAACGCGGCCGCTCTCATTACCATGGGATATTTTTGGGGGAGGAACTACAGCAGCAGACAGGCGGTAAAAGAGGCCGGCCCTCCCCCCTTTGGCACGGAACTCGCTTTGGACCGGGAGCAGCGGGACAGGATGCGCGAGCTGAGGAAAACCTTCATGGCCGGGACGGCCCCCGTCAGAGACAGCCTGATGATCAAGCGGGCTGAGCTGGCAGATCTCCTGGCCTCGGAAAGTCCGGAACGGCCCTCCCTGGAGCAGAAGCTCCGTGAGATAAACGAGCTCCAGCTTAAGATGCAGATCGCCGTCATCGACCAGCTCTTCAGGGAAAAGGAATTCTTAACCCCCGAGCAGCAGGAGCGTTACGCCGACTTCATGAGCCACAGGCTCTGCCAGGATTTTATCCCGGGCGGAAGGGGACATCGGGGACACCGGGGGCGGGGTATGGGCATGCGTGAAGGAGACGGCATGGGTATGGGAGAGGGAAGGCGAATGCGGGACCGCATACCTCAAGGCGAATAACGCTCCGGATGCTGAAAAGATCCCGCCATACATGCTTTGACCTGCCCGCCGATTTACCGTGACAAAAAAACTTGACACGATTACACCTCATAGTATACATTTTCTCCTCTAATCTCCGACAAATCGACATTGTAAACAATCATCTACAAGGAGAAGCACTGTGGTTAAGAAGGCACCGGCAGCTGCCGCGGCTGAAAATCAGACCTGGAAAGAAATCAAAGTTGGATGCATCCTGCTGGAAGAGGGAAAGGCAAAACCGTTTGAGCGCGCGGACAAGCCGGAGCTTGTTCCCCAATGGGACAAGCAGATGTGCGTTCGATGCGGCCTCTGCTACCTCTTTTGTCCCGATGCCGCCATCAGGAGGGGAGCGGACGGGTACTTCGAGGCCGATCTTGACTATTGCAAGGGATGCGGCATCTGTCACAGGGAATGCTGGTTTGGCGCCATTAGCATGACGGAGGAAGGATAATGGATAAATACGGGCTCTACGCACCACAATTGTTGCCGTTCAAGGAGCACTTTCTGCCCCAGGCCCACCGCGCCTGCATGGGATGCGGGGTTGCGCTCGGCGTGCGGCAGGCTTATAAAGCACTGGAAGAGCACCGGGGATGGATGGAACATGCCCGGTGGGAAATTCCCTTCAGCATTCCCTTCCCGGGAAGCCTGGTCAAAGACGGCAAAAGGGCCGGGGATGAGGTGCGCCCCGCACTGCTTTCGGTCGCCAAAGGGGATGAGTCATCAAGCCTGCTCATCTGCTTCGACAACGAGGCGGTTGAGGGGAAGCCGACCCCGGCGGTGTTTAAAAAAATGTTTCCCGCCGCAGCCGTAGCGCGGGGATTCCAGTACGTGGCCACCGCCTGCCCCAGCTATCCCTTCGACCTGATCGACAAGGTCAGGCGCGGCATGGAGAGCGAAGGCAACAGCTATGTCCATATTTTATCGCCCTGCCCGGTCGGCTGGGACTTCGAGAGCGAGATGTCCGTGGCCATCGGCCGCCTGGCCGTTGAATCATTGCTCTTCCCTCTCTACGAGGTCGTTGCCGGAACCTACCGCCTGACCATCGATCACCCGGGCAAGCGGCCGGTTGAGCAGTACCTCTCAGCGCAAAAACGTTTTAAACACTTCAAGGATAAGGAAACCCGCGAGGTTCAAGCTGCCGCTGAAAAAGCCTATGCCAGGCTGCGGCAGGGAAAGGTTTAAAGGAGGATATCATGGCTCTTTCCAATTGGGATAAAAAGGCCCAGGCCACGTTTGCCAAGATACTGGAGGTGGTCCCTGAGCCGATGCGCGACGCAATGAAACCGCAGCTCATTGCCATGATTGAAGGCAAGGCAAAAGGCGCCCCGGTGACCGACGCGGTCATTGAAAAGCTGGTGCGGGAGGACCTGCCCGAGCCGCAGAAAAGCGTGATCATGGGCGCCCTGGGAATGACATCAGGCGCCCCGCCCGCCCAGGAGTCGGCGGCCGCGGCCCAGCTGTCCTGGGAAGGTGAAAGCGAAAAGATGGTGGAAAAAATCATGAGCGTCATCCCGGAAATGCTGCGCGGGGCGGTCAGGCCCAAGCTGCTCGATTTCATCGCCGGCAAGGCGGGACCGGGCGGCAGCGTTACCGAGAATATGGTGGTTGAGGCGGTCAAGGAAATGAAGCCGCCGGAACCGTTCATGAGCCAGATCATGAACCTGCTGGCCGCGGGCAGCGGGGTCGATGTAAGCAAGGCGGACGCCATACTCTCGCGCTACAAGGGGCAGCAGGAAGCCCTGCTCTCCCTCCTCCACGAGGTGCAGCGGGAATTCAGCCACCTTCCCAAGGTGGTGCTCGGCAAGGTGAGCGAGCAGCTCTCCATTCCCCTGAGCGCGGTGTACCGGGTGGCCACGTCGTATCCGGCCTTCAGCCTCGAGCCCAAGAAGCAGCACGTGGTCAAGGTGTGCGACGGGTTTGCCTGCCACCTGAAGGACTCGGGCCGGGTGTATGATGAGCTCAATCAAAAAGCCGGCGGCACATTCACCCTGGAAAAGGTGCGCTGCATCGGGTGCTGCGGACATGAACCCATGGTCAGCGTGGACGGTGAATGCGGCGACGGCGGCTGGGCGCAGGAAAAGATCAGACAATTGTAGTTTTCCACAAAAACGGGGAGTCACCATGAAGGTCACAAGCGAAAAGGATCTCAAGGCACTCGGCACGCAAGCCAGAAAAAAGATGAGCGAGGCGGCGCTGCGGATTCAGGTGGGCACCTCCACCTGCGGGCTGTCGCGGCGGGCTGATCTTTTAAAGAAGGCACTGGAAGCCGAGGTTAAAAAGCAGGGCCTTGCCGCCGACATCGTCGAGGTGGGCTGCAACGGCATGTGCTACCAGGAGCCCATTGTCGATGTCATCCAGAAGGGAAGGCCGAAGATCACCTACGGGGCGGTAACCGCGGACAAGGCGGCGGCGCTGGTGAAGGCCATCAAGAGCGGATCGGTGCTCAAGGAGCACGCCCTCTTCAGGACTGATGCCGAGGAAAACGTCATCGCCGGGGAAGCTGTTCCCTATGGTACCGATGAGGCCCCGCAGCCGCTCAAGGAACTTCCCGAACGCGGCTCGTATCCCTTTTACCAGAAGCAGCAGAAGATCGCGCTGCGCAACGCAGGCATTATCGATCCCGGCAGCATTGATGAGTACATTGCCTTCGGCGGGTACAGCGCGCTTGCCGCGGCCCTGGCCATGCCGGCCGGGCAGGTTATCCAGGAGGTAATCACCTCGGGACTCCGGGGCAGGGGCGGGGCCGGCTTTCCCACCGGCATCAAGTGGAAGACCTGCAGCGAGGCGGCCGGAGAGACAAAATACGTGGTTGCCAACGGGAGCGAAGGTGACCCGGACATCGGCATGCACCGCAGCATGATGGAGGGAGACCCCCATGCCGTTCTGGAAGGCCTGATCATAGCGGCTTACGCGGTGGGCGCCTCAAAGGGTTTCATCTACGTGTCCACCCATTATCCCGCGGCCCTGGCCAAAAT
The DNA here is from genome assembly GCA_963793865.1 of uncultured delta proteobacterium. Lineage (GTDB taxonomy): Bacteria > Desulfobacterota > WTBG01 > WTBG01 > WTBG01 > CAZWCD01. The sequence goes on along the minus strand of CAWCBP010000012.1, from coordinate 145,019 downwards.
CAGGGAGGCGGTGCGACAGGCATACGACTATGGACTCCTGGGAGGGAGCCATCCTCGGGAGCACGTTCAGCTTTGATGTGATCATCGATGAAGGCAGCGGCGGGTATGTGTGCGGCGAGGAAACGGCGCTCATTACCACCCTGGAAGGCCGTTACGGTGAGCCGCGTCCGCGTCCCCCCTTCCCGGCCCAGAAGGGGCTGTGGGGACAGCCGACGGTGGTAAACAATCTGGAAACCCTGGCCATGGTTCCCGCCATAATCGCCAGGGGCGGAAAATGGTTCAGCGGCATCGGCACCAAGGGCAATGCCGGGACCAAGGTCCTTTCATTGAACGGCAGCATCACCAGCCCCAGCCTGGTGGAAGTGCCGCTCGGCACCACCCTGGAGGAAATCATCGCCATCGGCGGCGGTGTGAGCGCGGGGAAGAAGCTGAAGGCCGTCACCATTGGCGGCCCGTCGGGAAGCGTCCTGCCGGCGCAGTCCGTAAAGCTCCCCCTGACCTATGATGATCTGAACAAGGCAGGGGCGATCCTGGGTGCGGGGTTTACCGTCATTGACGACAGCGTCAACATGGCTGACCTGGCACTCTATTTTCTCAATTTCTTTAAAGAGGAGACCTGCGGCAAGTGCACCACCTGCCGTGAAGGGGTCAAGAAGATGTGCGAGCTGGTGGGGGAACTGTGCCAGGGACAGGGCAAACAGGGGCACATCGACCTCCTGAAGCAGATGTCACAGCCCATGATCGACGGATCACTCTGCGCCCTGGGCAAGACGGTTCCGGTTGTGATAACTTCAACCCTGAAGCACTTTGCCGCTGACTACAGCCATTATATCAAAGGATAACAGGCATCCGGGCAGGCTGCCTCAAGCAACCATCCGAGGAGGTTGGGCAGATCATGATAACCATTACCATTAACGGCAAGAAAATCAAAACAGAGGAAGGCAGGACCATTCTGGAGGCCGCCCGGGATGAGGGTATCCATATCCCGAACCTGTGCTCCAACGACGCGCTCAAGCCGGCGGGAAACTGCAGGCTCTGCAGCGTGGAGGTCACCCAGGGGGACCGCACCACCATTGAGACCTCCTGCAACTACCTCGTCCGGGACGGGATGAAGGTTGCCACCGAAACGGAGCGGGTGAAGGACGTCCGAAAGCTGGTGATGGAGCTCCTGCTGGCGCGCTGCCCGAACCCCAAAAAGATACGGGACATGGCCGCCGAGGTCGGCGTCACCGCCGTCCCCGAGGAATTCAGCCTGGAGAACGAATACTGCATCCTGTGCGGGCTGTGCGTCCGCACCTGCGCGGAAGTGGTGCAGGCCAATGCCATTGACTTCGAGGGAAGCGGCATCAACAAGAAGGTCGCCGTTCCCTTCGACGAAAGCTCAAAGGAGTGCATCGCCTGCGGGAGCTGCGCCCTGGTCTGCCCCACCCAGGTCATCAAGATGCAGAATTTTGACAACGCCCAGGTCGTCTATGCCGACGGGGAGCAGAATCTGGGCGCGCAGCGCCTGATGCAGAACTGGAAGACGGAATTGCCCATCAGATTCTGCAAGTCATGCGGCAATCCCATCGCCCCGGAACGGCAGCTGACCTGGCTGGGAAACAAGATGATCTTTCCTCCGGAGATGTTCAACCTCTGCCAGACCTGCCGGAGCTATCCCACCATTGATGAGGAGACCTGCATGGGATGCGGTCAGTGCTGCGACAACTGCCCCTGCTGCGCGCTGGAGCTCAAGGAGGAAAAGGGGGAAATCAAGTCATTCTGCTTTACCGGCAACTGCACCGGATGCAGGATCTGCGAGGATATCTGTCCCCGGGCGGCAATCAGCTGACCGGCCATTGCGATCGTGCAAAAGACTCAAACCGAATCGTTTCGGTTTGAGTCTTTTTTCTTCCCTCCCGTCATTTAACATCATCCCTCATCTCTTTTTCTTCACCTTCCTTTTTGCGGAGCGCTCGGCCAGATATGCCGCCAGCTGCTGCTCCGTCCTGATCTCCCGCACCCCGTCCAGATTGTGGTATTCACATCCGTTCGCGTCCAGCCGACGGCAAATGGCCGGGCGATGATCATAAACGCGGCAGCGGCTGTCGGCGGTTAAATGCCGGCAGCGGTTGTTCACGTTCAGAAACCACCTCCCCTGCTGGATAAAGACCGAGGTTTTCTGATGGCTGATGTACCAGCGGATGTTCTCAAAATCGTTCCAGGTGGAGGGTTTGTCCAGCTCCAGGGCAAAATATTTGCAGCACAGCGCGCTGCACCTGCTGCAGGTGCTCTTCACCGTTCTCTTCATCCGTTACCCTCCGTTTCACTAGTATGCATGAAAACATATCAGTGGTATTCCTCGCTTTCGGCGGCGAATGCACATACATATCACTTATCCAAACGTAGGGGCGACCGGCCGGTCGCCCCTACTGAACAGAACCTGATCATCCCTTCAAAACGGGAGCTGTGCGCTCAGCGCGTGACATATCTCCGTGTGATAGTCAAAGGGGTTGTCCAAAACCTTCTTCGCCTGTTCCCTGAAGCCGTTCTCCCGTGCCTGGATGAAAGGATGTTGTTTCGCCCTCTCCATGATCGAGCCCAGCGATTCCCGGAAGACGCTGCCCAGCACGCCGGGATGAAATTCACACGGCCGCACATCCCCCGCGGGACTGACCGAATACCGCCCCTTGCAGAACAGGTCTATGCCCTCTTTGTCTTCCCGGGTGACCTTATACAGGTCCGTTGCCAGAGACGCCTCGCGATTCAATCTGAGTTCCTGCAAGCGCTGATACACCGCCTCCTGCTCATCCCTTGTAAGCAGGATCTCTGCATTCGAGCGGGCCCTTCCCACCGGTATCAGGGCATTAAAGTGCAGAATGGCCATGTGCTCCTCGGCAAGCTCTATCATGGCATCCATCTGGGGCAGAACGCCCTTCCAGAGAGTGGTTATGATCTCTTTAGGCCGGTCCCGGGTCTGCTTGAGCAACCGCATAAGCTCTTCATAAGCCCCGGGCGTGCCCCGGTAGCGGTCATGGACCTCACCAATGCCGTCGATCCCGAAAACCAAGATCACGTTCCCCGGCAACCCGCGAACCTGCTCCGCGGTCACGCGGTAACCGGAGGTGGTAATAAACACGACAAAGTCATGCGCATAGCGGGTGAAGAACGGGAGATCGGGGTGGAGAAATGGTTCCCCTCCCGAAAAAATGATGCAGTCAAAATTGCCGCGGGCCTCGTCGATCAGGCGCATCACCGTCCCCCGGTCAAGGCTTCCTTCCCGGGGAAAGGAACCGTAACAGTGCTGGCAGCGGTGGCGACAGGCGCCGGTTATTTCCAGTTCTAAAAAACGGGCGGTCATAAAAGCAGGGTGCAGGGGTCAGGGTTCAGGGAACAGGGGCAAAAGAAAAGTCAGGGATCACGATTATCAATTGATGAATCAAATGTCAACGTCTAATGGGGTCAGGTCTTGAAATATAACTTTTTAAGATACACGATGCTGGTCAAGGAAGCTTCACTGACCCTGACCCATGCTTTTTGAACCACGAAGCACACGAAGAAAAAGCCAAGAACGAGCACACGAAGAAAGACTCCGAACTTTTCAATTCTCAGTCGTGCGTGCATGACTGAGAAGTCTTGCAGTAGGACGCTGCAGGGCGCGTCCTACTCCGACTCTCGCTTCGTGTTCTTCGTGCCTTACCCTTCGTGTCCTTCGTGGTTCCATCATTTTCTGTGGACAGTGGACTTTTGACCTTTCTCCTGTAAACTGGCAACCGGCAACTGTAAACTGTTTTTGACCCTGCTCCCTGTCCCCTGTACCCTATTTTATGACCCTGAACCCTGACCCCTCTTCTTATAATCTTCCTCCTCCTGATATCTCAAGAATCTGACCGGTGATGAAGGATGCTTCATCCGAGGCCAGGAACAGGGCGCAGTTTGCCACGTCGATGGGCTGGCCGATCCTCCCCAGCGGGTAGCGCGAGGCGCAATCCTCCTTGAGCGCCTCCCACATTTCAGGCTCGATGGAATTCTTTATGATGTCGACCTCTATGAGGGCCGGGGCGAGGGAATTGACGGTAATATTATATATGCCCAGCGCCATGGCCATGCTGCGGGTAAAGGCAAACACGCCCCCTTTGGCGGCTGAATAGGTGAACTGCATGGGGCTGCCCCGGTAGACGATGGAAGCCATGTTAACGATCCTGCCGTACTGCTGTCCCATCATGATCTTGGCCGCCTCCCGGCAGCAGAGAATGCACGACTTGAGATTGGCATCGATATTGTAGCTCATCTTCTCGTAGCTGATATCATCGACCGCCGCCTGGTTTTCAAAATCTCCTCCCGCGATGTTGGCCAGGATGTCCAGGCGGGGATAATCCTTCATCGCCCGGGCGAAGAGCGCGACGATCTCGTCTTCCCTGGTGACGTCCGCCGTAATAATACTCCCCCGGCCCCCCTTCTTTTCTATTTCGCCCAAGAGCGCCTTGCAGCCCTCCTCTTTAATATCGCTGAGTATAATCGTGGCGCCCTCCTCCGCGAAGCGCCGCACGATGGCGCTTCCGATACCTCCCGCCGCTCCCGTAATCAGTGCAATCTTATCCTTGAGTCTCATCGGCAATCTCCTTTTTTTTGCCGGGCCGGAGACACCGGGCCGGGCAGGTTTCGCTACGAAGCTTCAGGCAGGACACCCCGTGTAAAAGTACGGCGCATTATAAACAGAACGCGTCTCTCTGCCAAGTGTAAAATGATGGTATGGGCGGAAGGAGTTTGTGAGGAGGAAAAGGTGATGACCTATTATTTTTTAATTTTAGAATAAGGTCTGACACGTAGGGGCAACCGGCCGGTTGCCCCTACAGATAAACGAGAAGAATATTAAGAGAAGACGTACAACATGTCATTCCGAACGAATGTGAGGAATCTTATTTAGCGTGCCCTGCGCGATCAGGCGGGAACGCTTGCGCGGTTGTCGCGCTCCGCCATCCATTCCTGAACCAGCCGCAGGATTTCATCCACCCGGAACGGTTTTTTGAGTACGATATCGACCCCTTTACTTTTCAGCTCCTGCTTCTTTTTTTTCACTTCCCAGCCGGTAATCAGGGCAACCGGGGTATCGCTGCTCAACTGCTTGATCTTTTCCGCCACCTGCCATCCGGACATCCCGGGCATGCCCAGATCGGTGAATACCAGGTCAAACTTTTTTTCCTGAAAGAGCTCCAGACCCTTCTGGCCGTTGGAGGAAAACTCCACCTCGTGACCGCCGTCGGTCAAAATGTCCTTGAGCAGCTCGCGCACTTCTTCTTCATCTTCCACCACCAGTATGCTTGCCTTCCTCGCCTTCGCCGGAAGAGATGCCGCCTGCCTTTCTTCCTGCGGCGCGCCTGTATAAACGGGAAACTTGAGGCAGCAGGTTGTTCCCCGGTTCTCGACGCTCTCCACGGTAATGGTTCCCTGGTGCCGCCTGATGATGCCGTGGGAAACGCTCATGCCCAGCCCCGTGGACTGAACTCCCTTGGTGGTGAAAAAGGGGTCAAAAATTCTGCCCTGAACCTCCCTGGACATGCCGACACCGCTGTCCTCCACAATGACCACCACCTGCCCCGCGCCGGAATAGGTCTTTACCCTGATAAGTCCGCCCCGGGGAAGGGCGTCAACGGCATTGTTAATCAGATTCACCAGCGCCGCTCTCAGCTCGGACGCGTTTCCTCCCACGAGCGGGAGCGGAGAGAGATCCTTTTTAATGGCGATGGAAATGCCCCTGGCCCAGGCTTCATCATGCCATTTGAGCCTGGTAAATTCGAGCGCCTGCTCAATAATCTCATTGACATTAACGGCGGTAAAACCATCAACTTCAGCCGGTGTTGTGCCGGCGAAATCCTGCACGCGTTTGACCGTGTCCGCTCCGTCAATGGAGGCTTTTTCAATTATCTCCAGGCTTTTTTTCAACTCCTCCACAAATTTTTCCGCCGCCTCCCGGTCGGGAGGTATGTGCATGTTTCTTCTTAAAAGCTGGGTCCTGCCCATGATGACCGAGAGGATGTTGTTGAAATTATGCGCAACCCCGCCGGCAAACTCCCCCATGGATTTGAGTTTTTCGGACTGCAGGAGCAGCTCCTCCATCTTCCGGCGCTCAGAGATGTCCCGGATGAGAATGGTAAGCATGTACTCTCCATTCTCTTCCCCAAGCAGGGTAGTGCCTTCGAGCGGGAATTCCCGTCCATCCTTCCTCAGGCCGCTTCCCGGCACGGTTTTCCCGATGATATGTAATTTACGCGTCCTGCGGTACCTTTCAAGCATCCGCTGCTGCAGCTCCCGTATGCGGGGCGGCGCCAGAAGCGTCACCGATTTTCCCAGCATCTCCTCCCGGCCATAGCCGAACATCTGCTCGGCCTTCCGGTTAAATCCGGTGATTACCCCGTCGCCGCTGATTGCAATCACGGCATCATTGGCGTTCTCCACCAGGCTGTGATATCGCTCCTCCGAGCGCTTCAGCTGTTTCAAAAGCTGAAGCCGCACCGGATCGTTCCCGGCAACCCCCTCAGCCGGTTTCTCAGCACTTCCTTTTATCATCATTTCTCCCTTCAGCGTCGCCCCAGTCCCCTCCCCCCTTTCCGGAAGGCGCCGCGCACAGATAATGTTTAAACTATCGGAAACTGAAGGAATAACTTTATAAGAATCCTTATAGATTATTACTATTATGGAGGGACGCGCTCCGTCGGCGCCCTCTTGCTGTATGCGTCCATGACAGAGCATGGCCCTCCATATTGCTCTGCTCTGTTATCAATGCACAATCCTGGAACACCCTGAATGCGGCGCAATTGTATATTGACACCTCAAAAAAAACAATATATATGGTTGGACGCTGCGCAAGAACTGGATGGCAGCGGACCATGGGAGGTAAGATGCGCCGGGATGCAGTAAGGGCACTTGTCGTCTGTACGTTGCTGTTCGCGCTGTTTTTTATTTTGAGCATCGGATACGGCCTCGGGCCGGCGGAGAGCAAACATGATCCCTCCTCACCTTTGTTATATGTGAGGAGGTTTATTATGATCGCTGTCGCCGCTGCCTCGCTCCGGCTGACCCGAAAGGAAAATCGTGACGCGCTCGGTTTGCGCATATCCCTTAATTGGCTTGCCATCTCATTGCTGGTGGGGATCGCCATGGGGTTCAATAACCCCGGGGGGTTTGACCCGACACAACCCATTGCCCTCATCCTTGCCCTCTTCCACACCTTTGCCACGGAGCTCTTCTTCCGCGGATATTTATTTAAAACGCTGTCTGCTTCAATGAAGGGCGCGTTTCTTCCCATCCTCTTATCGTCATTGTGCTACGGCCTTTTCTATCTCACCACCGGGGACATCTGGCCGCGTCCATTGCTGGTGAAAACGTTACTTGTCATTCTCTTCAGCGCTGTGGGCGCGGTATATGCCTACGCGTATAAAAGATCCGGGAGCTTTTTAGTTCCCTGGATGATGCACTTCTTCAGCGTCTTGAAGTACCGGATGCTTTTTTAAAAGGAAGGACTCCCTATCATGAACCGCGCAAAAAAGATACTCAAAGTTACGCTTGCAGTGCTGGCACTCCTCTATCTCATCCTGATTATCGTCGCCTACCTTCCCTCTGAAACGATCCCGGTTGATAAGCTGGCGGGGCCGGACAGCAGATTTGTGCAGGTCGATGGCCGTACCATCCATTATACCAAGCAGGGAACGGGCAGCCCTTTAATACTGGTGCACGGTTTTGCCGGTTCACTCTACACCTGGAGGAATCTCATCCCCCTCCTCGCCGGCAATTATACCGTCTATGCGTATGACATGCTCGGCTTCGGTTTTTCAGACAAGCCCCCCGACGGCAATTATGAGATGACGGCCCAGGGGAAGCTGCTCATCCATTTCATGGAGGCGCTCAACCTGCCCTCCGCCCATCTGGTCGGCCACTCCATGGGAGGCGTGATCATAGCCTGTGCCGCCATTGATGCCCCGCTGAAGGCGGAGAGCCTGACCATGATTGAGCCGGGATTTTATACCAGGACCGGCCCCGAGTTCCTGAACCACCTCTTCTTCCCGCTGGACCGGCTCATGGCCAAGCAGTTTTATTCCCGGAGCATGAGAAAGAGATTTTTGACCGGCTCGTTCTACAACAAATCGCTGGTGACCGATGAGGTGATTGACGCCTACATGCTTCCCACCAGGACCCCGAATGCCATTGACGCCCTGGCGAACATGATGGGCAGGGTGGGGCAAAAGCAGTACCCGGGTATAGCGGAGAAAGTCACCCGCCCCACGCTGATAGTCTGGGGTCAGAGAGGGGCGGGAGACATGCTTGAGATTGCCGGGCGCGTGCATGGAGAAATCGGTTCCTCGCGGCTGGCGCCGGTAAAGGAGTGCGGCCACTACGTGCAGGAGGAGCGGCCCGGGGAGCTGGCGGATATAATCAGGGATTTTATTAAATAGGCGACAGCGGTGCTTTAAAAAACACGTTAACTGACTGAAAGGATCCGCGCTTATGACAAGTTTGCGAGATGTGCATCCCGTCGCGCTGGCGGAGATTAAGAAACGCTTCACCCTCAACCCGGTCGCGCTCAAGCACCCCTTCCCGGAGCGGCCGGCAAGAACCCTCGGTCTGGTAAAGGCGGACGGCGAGGTGTTCAGCGCCGAGAAGCTCTCCCGGGTGGTGATGTTCAGGCTGGATCCGCCGTTCTACCTGGCAGTGCGCTCCGTCTTCATACGCCCCCGCATGGAGCTGGATCTGCCGGTCTTCACCGGCGAAATAGTGATCACCGGAAAAACGAGAATGCTGATTGTTGATATTCACCGCACCGGAGACGTCACCGGTCACGATGACACCGCCCTGTGTGACCGGCTGGTTGCCATTCGCGAGCGTTACCCTGAGCTACTCAAAACGCCCGTGAAACCGGGCGGCCAGATTCAGAGCGTCTTTTCGCGGGCAGTCTGCCAGGTGAAAATCGCGCAGGAGCTTGATGACCGGGCACTGAGCCTTTTCAGGGAATATCTGGGCGTTTTCATGGACCTGGTTGAGCAGGCGACGCCCCTGACCGGCGAGAAACTGGAGAGGGCCAAAAGCGCCTTTGAAGAGTACCTGAAAACGGTGATAGATCATGACCCGGGATTTAAAGGGTATAAAATGCTTTTCGGCGAAAAGAAGGGTGTTGACAGGGCGCTCAATATCTTTTTTGACCGTTAGCGGAGAGGGTAATAAATACCGTAACACGAACATAACGTCTGACTTGTAGGGGCGACCGGCCGGTCGCCCCTGCATTCATATGAGACATGGATCCCCGCTTTCTCGGGGAAGACAGCTGCAGCAGAAAACAAAAACCATTGGAAGCGCTACAAAAACGGTACGTCTTTAATGGGCATGCGCCGGGGGGGCCTCCCCCGGTTTTCTTTTTCTCCCTGTTTCACGGAGGGGAATAATCAATAACGCCGCGGCCGCCAGGGCTGCCGCTATAAAAATAAATCCCGGCAGGGGGGAGCCGGCACGGTCCATCAGCTTGCCGGCCACAACCGGACCCACAAATCCCCCCGTATTCCCCAGCATGAAGATAAAGCCCATTGCCGTGCCCACCAGCGACGTGCCTATCCCCTCCATCTCCACCGGCACGGACATCAATACCGGCGCAATCGTGCCCAGTGCGGCGCCCGCCAGGACCAGCGCCGCCAGGAGCGGAGCACCGGTTAGGGTCACAAAACCGGTTGCGCAGACAGCAAAAATGAGCACACAGAAGAGGAGGAAGGGCTTTCGCCTGCCTACCCGGTCTGACAGTATGCCCCCCAGGATATTGAACACAACCGTGGTGCCCATCATAATGCCCACCAGCTCCCCCGCATTCGCCATCCCGCGCTCCTCCAGGGTGAGGGGCAGCAGGGTAATGACCGCCAGCAGCGAAACCATGTTCAGGCCGTAGTACAGGGCAATAAGCCAGATATCCCGCACCCGCAACACTTTTTTAAAATTTTGGAAGACATTCTGCTTGCGCCCGGAAACGGCGCCTTCAGCATCGCGGTCCCTGTAAAAGATCATCCAGAGCACGGCCACAACAAGCACCAGCACGCCCAGGAACGTCACTGTTCCCCTCCATCCTCCCAGGGCGGGAGACATGACACTTCTCGCAGTTGCCATCGCCAGCGCCCCGCCTATTCCCATTCCGGCCAGACAGATACCGTTTACCTTGGCCAGGTCCCTGGGCGCAAACCAGCTGCCGAGGGCCTTGGGGAGATTGGGAGGGTACATGGCGATACCGGCGCCGATGATGAACATGCACACAATGAGGCCCGTTGCGCTGGATGCGAAATAGCGCACGATACTGCCGGCTGCCACGATGAGCGCCGATACACCAAGGGCCCACCTGCTGCCCAGTTTATCGCAGATGGCGCCGCCCACCGGCGCGAAAAACAGGGAGGCCAGTGTAAGCACTCCCATTATTGTTCCCATTTGCGCCTTGGTGAGAGGAATCTCTTCCGCGATCTGGGAGAAGAGGGGCGGCATGCACTGCATGGCCAGCGTGGCAGTAAAAAGACTGAAAAACAACAGGATAAGGACTGTCCAGCGAAAAGAATGCCCCGTTTCTTCCATAAAACCCCCCTTGTATGAATCAAGCGTAACGGCTTACAACCCCTTGATCCGGTTCATGATCAACAACACACCCCCTGTTTTAGGGCAAAATCTCCCATAGAGCCGGCATATGCAAGAAATTACCGGAGATGCACAGGATTTGTCAATTCAAAAGCCTTCAGGCCCCATAAAAAAGCGGCCGGTTGCCATACAGGTTGAAAACAAGGAAAAATCGTGATATAGATGAAAAAAAGAAATTGCCGACGCCGGCACAACGTCAAAACTTTTTATGATTTACATCGTTTCTAACCTTACTTTCAATGGGCTGAATAACTTTGACCAGTGATCAAAGGAACCAGGCGAATCAACAGAGCGACGAGGAACTGATGCTGCAATACCGGGGTGGCAATGAGGCTGCGTTTGAAATCCTCTACTGGAGACATCAACACGGCATCTTCAATTTCATCTCCCATTTTATCGGGGAAAGCGGCAATCAGGCCGAGGAGCTGCACCAGGACGTGTTTCTCAAGGTGGTTAAATCGCGCAAGCGGTATGAACCCTCCGCCAAGTTTACCACCTGGCTGTACCAGATCGCGAGAAACGGGTGCATAGACCACTTTCGGAAAATGAAGCACCGCAAGCTGACCTCACTCTCGCAGCCCATAGACGCCGACGAAGACATGTCCGTGGAAACAACCCTGCCGCACAGCAGCCCCTCCCCCGAAAAAAATGCCCACATGGGGGAACTGGCCGAGGTCCTGAAGAGGGCCATTGACTCGCTGCCGGATGAGCAGAGGGAAATTTTTCTCATGCGCGAGGATCTTAATTTAAGCTTTGCCGAAATTGCCGAGACGCTCAAATGCCCGGTCAACACGGCAAAGAGCAGAATGCGCTATGCGCTGGAGCATTTGCGCAGGAATCTCAAACGTGAGGGGATCACACACAAAGAGGTAATGGAAGGTGAACTGTCCCGAATGCGATGAAAAATATCTCGACTACCTTTACGGCGAACTGCCCCCGGAAGAAAAGCGCGCCGTGGAGGAACACCTGGGCGGCTGTGAATACTGCTCGAAGCAGCTGGCCCCTTTGCAGCTGATCCGCACGTCCTTTAAGCGCCTGGAGCGGGAACCGGGCGCCCTGGTGCACCAGAGAATTCTGGCGCACGCCCGGGACGACGCCCGCGAGGAGAAAAGATCCTGGCTGGCCCAATTCCTCTTCAGGCCCGCGCCGGCAATGGCAGCAATGGTCATGCTGGCCCTGGGCATCTATATTTATACCCAGTATCCTCCCGCTACGGGAACGGGCGGCACCGCGCAGATGGCAGCCCGGCAGCAAAGCTACCGGTCCGCCCCTTCCGCCCCGGCAGCGAACGTGCAGATTGCCGACGCGAGGGCGCCCATTCAGGGGGTGTCGCCGTCCAGCCCTTCCGACGTGCTCACCCGGGTGGCAAGAGCGGTCCCCGATGAGCGGAACCTCCTGCAGCTTCCCTCCGCGCAGTCAGGGAATGCGCACTATGCCTTCGAGCTGGGCAACCTCTATTTCAATCAGGGCGAATTTGCCAACGCCATAGCCACCTACTCCCTGGCATTAACCATGAATCCCCAGGAATCCCAGAAGGCCATCATCGGCTATCAGCTCGCGCTCAGCTACAAGAACCTCAACGATTGCAAGACCGCGTTACAGGTGCTGGATGATATTCAGAGAAAAAATCCGCAGTATCCGCACATCGACGAGGTTTACAAGATGGCGGGGGACTGCTATCTGGATCTCGAGGACTATAACAAGGCGGAGAAAAGCTATACCAATCTCATCAAACAGTTCCCGGACAGGCAGCCGCAGGTGGCTGACAGCCTGGAAAAGGCACGGAGGCTGCAGAGGGTTAACGTGGCCTATTAAACTGTAAAAACCATTGTATGGTGACGGTGGTTTGCGATAAGATGCCCTTATAACCAGGGGCATCTTTTTTTGATTCGGTAAGAGGATTGTTGCATGGAAACAGACTTGCAGCGCCGGCTCCACGGGCGGACACGGCACACCATTCAGGATAGTGATTTAAGGCAGGCGGCGGTGCTGCTTCCCCTGTTTAAGAGGAATGGCGCATACCACGTGCTCTTCATCGAGCGCAGCCGGAAGGTTGAGCACCACAAAGGCGAGATCTCTTTTCCCGGGGGCATCTGCGAGGAATCGGACGGCACCTTTGAGGGAACGGCACTGCGGGAGACGCATGAAGAAATCGGCATGCGCCCGGAGGATGTGCGGGTGCTCGGCCTGCTGGATGACATGAGAACGCAGTCGACCGGATACCGGGTTACTCCGGTAGTGGGGGTCATTCCTTATCCCTACCCCTTTGTCTTGAGCGTGCGCGAGGTGGAACAAATAATCACCATTCCTCTTTCCCACCTCCTCGACGAGGGCAACGGCGGTGAAGAATCGGTCATACGGGAGGGAAAAGCCTACCGCGGGCACGTCTACCGCTATGAAGGTCATGTAATCTGGGGGGCGACGGCCAGGATCCTTACGGAGTTCGTCAGGCTCTGGAATGAGCTGACCCACGCTCACCGTAGTCAAAATTATCCGTAGCAACATCGATCCGGTCCGGGCTGTTCACGCCGAGGTTTTGCGCCCCTGCCAGGTTGAGGTACTGTACCTGCGCGGGATTCCTGCCGAGCAAACCGGTACAGATGGTGTCGGTTGCTACCGGATCATGTCCCGCGACCACCAGGTCCATCCTGTCGGGCGGACAGCCGACCCATACCCCGTATTTGAATCCCCCCTGTTTTACCGCGTAGCTGCCGTCCACCAGGCACAGGGCGGGCCGCAGGACTTTCGTGATGTCGACGATATTCCTGTCCAGCCCCGCATGGAGCACAGCCTTCTCCTGCTCATAAATGGCGCCGAACATGTTCTTCATGCTGAAGGTCACCCCTGTCCAGGGGTGGGTCTTGAGCGCGGCCACGCTTATGATGGCGCTCTCCGTGAGCAGGCGTGAGACGCGAACCGTCTTGAGCGAGAGAGGCTGGCTGACGGCAAGCTCCACCGAGGGCCCGTTGCTGAGATTAACCACCTGGGCGCCGTAGCGCTTGGCCAGGTCGTAGATGTCGAGGGCGTTGCAGACATCGTCGGCCCAGTTAAAGCTTCCATCCGCCTCGCCGATATAGACGGTTTTTTTCAGGGGAGAGAGCAGCTGCAGCACGGCCTCGATTGCGGCGACGCTGGTGTGCGAGCCGCGCTCACCGGGAACGCCGCCGCACAAATTGGGCTTAATGACAACCGAGGCATAGCCTGCCACCGCCTTCTCAAGGCCTCCGATGAGACGCAGGGCATTTTCAACCGCCCCGGCCACGCCGGCCGCTTTCGCGATAGAGACCCTCGCTTTTTGATCAGCCGTCTGGTGCATGGGATTCATCCCCTTTCTCCTCGCCTGATATTAATGTCCTTGTATCGCGCCTTTCCTATGCCGGCCTGGCGGCAGCCTCCCCCAGAGCCGCCTTCGCATGCCTGTAAGCCGCGTCGAAGGCATCCCTCCCCGCATGCAGCCGGTCGGGTGTTACCCGGGGCAGGGAAGGTGTAAGCTCAATGACGGAAATTCCCCGCTGCCGCACCAGTTTCAGCTGGCTCCGGTAGTGCTCCCGGCGTGCGATGCTCACCGCCAGGCTGTATGCCTTCTGGGGTGAAAATAGCTTGGATAGAAATGAATGCCGCGCGTCCCCCAGGTTGTGTGAATCGATATAGTGCACGATGATGACCTCGGCATCGATTCTCTCCGCCAGCGCTTCCAGGGGGGCCTTGTCAACCAGCCCTCCGTCCAGAAAAAGATCTCCTCCGATCTCCTTGAATTTGAAGATCCAGGGAATGGTACCGGAGGCCTGCACCGCGTCGGCAATGCTTCCCGAGGTGAAGACCTGCTGTGCATGCCGCGTCAGATTGCAGCCGGCAATAACGCAGGGTACGGGCAAATCTTCAAACCGCTTAACCGGGAGCGTGCCGGCCAGCAGCCGGTTGAACCGTGCCCCCTCGAGGTAGCCGGGCCAGCCCCTGAACAGCTTCAGGGCCGCGGCAGCGGTTTGATACCAGGGCCCGGGATCCCAAAAATCGCTCTTCCTGAGGTTCAGAAAGAGAGAGGCCATGTCCCGGGCTTTCATGCCCCCCGCGGCGTAGGCGGCCACAATGGCGCCCGAGCTGGTGCCGCCATAGCCGACCGGCCGCACGCCCGTCTCCTCCAGGGCCTGCAAACAGCCGGCATGGGCAAAAAACCCGAAGAACCCCGACGAGAACACCACCCCGACTTTCTTTTGTTCTAACCCTACCATATTTGGGGACGTTGTTGACTAAGTGGAATTACTTTTCTCCCTTTGTTGAAGAACCTTGCCAATCGCAGATGTGGACACCCCCAACTGACGAGCAATCTCTGCCGAAGGAATCCCCAATTCGTTACTTAATGTATGAGCTAAATCTGCCCGGACTCTCGAAACCATTTTTCTGCGGCCGCCCAAACGCAATTCTTTGATATTAATTCCTTCCTTCCTGCACACGTCCTCGATTATTTGCTGCATCCTGGATCTCTGCTGCTTTGCTTGAATCTGGAACCCGAACCTCTCATCAGCTTCTTTAAGAACCATTTCAACAAAATCTCCAGACCCAAGAATGCGCTCGTCGGTCAACACGTGCTGCTTGTTGCTGCGCAAGCTTACCACTTCTGACCATCCCCCAAGAGAGCGCACTAAACCACCACCGGTCAGATCGGGCCTTCTACCCTGCGCCACTCCTTCCTCGAGATAGGCGAGATAGGCTTTTTTTGCCGCGGCTTCCTTTTTACCAAAGCATGATAATACATAACTCCGATCCTGCCATTCATGCTTGACGTTTCCCATTATGACCCCATGGCCGCTCCAGGGATGCCGGTTGAGTTCAGATATATCCTTAACCAGTTGCACCCTTAATGGATTCAAATGAATGTAGCGTATCAACTGGCGAAAATAGGGGTCTTCATCACAGACGATCGACTTGTAGCGGTTATGAAAAACATGACCAATGCGCGAATGTCTCCGGTTGTACCAGACGGCATAGCCGGTAAGTAAGCGCCGCATGAATTGGGACAAACCGGAAGGACCGCTCCGCACAAGCAGATGTACATGATTGTTCATTAATGACCAGGCATATATCACTGTCCGGGTATCAGTAGCAACATCTCCCAAACGCGAGACGAACGCCTCTCGATCCTTTTGGTCATCAACAATCCTTCTCTTTTCAATGCCTCTCACGATTACGTGATGCAGTGTTCCTGAGGCATCAAGCCGCGCTTGTCTCGGCATACATTCTCCGCCGGGTGATGAAAAGGTATGTTATCCCTTATCATATCAATTCCACTTAGTCAACAACGTCCCCAAATAGGACTTTATCACCTTCCCGGCTGCGTTTTTAGGCAGGCGGTCGGTAAAGGTAACGCACGCGGGTATTTTGTAGCGGGCCACATGGCGTGAACAAAAGGCAATCAGGTCCTGTTCGCCCAGGGTTTCCCCCGCGCGGAGGACCACGACCGCCGCAACCCGCTCGCCCCAGTAGTCATCGGGCACGCCTATCACCGCGGCTTCGGCAACAGCGGGGTGGGCGTGGAGGACCCGTTCCACATCAGCGGGATAGATTTTTTCCCCCCCGCGGATGATCATCTCTTTTTTTCTGCCGGTCAGATAGAGGTATCCATCCTCATCGATTTTTCCGGTGTCTCCCGTATGGAGCCATCCGTCTTTAAGCGCTTCAGCAGTGGCCGCTTCATTATTGTAGTAGCCCTTCATGACGTTCGGCCCGCGGCACAGAATTTCACCGCACTCCCCGGCAGGCACTGCGACGCCGCACTCGTCGACAATGCTGATCCGGACACTCACCATCGGCCGGCCCACGCTGTCCATCTTTTCAGGGGGATCATGGGGGGTCAGTATGGAGACACCCGGAGCGGCCTCGGTCAGCCCGTACAGATCAAATATGCCGGCACCGGGAAACAGCCGGGACAGGTCTTTCCGTAAGCCGGGGAAAAGCAAAGCAGCACCGGAGACAACTCGTCTTACCGATCCGGTGTCGTATCGATCCGCGCCGGTGAGATTGCCAAGGGCGGCATACATGGTGGGCGACTGGGTTATGGAGGTAACCCGGTTTCGTGCGATAAGCTCCATGGCGGTTTGGGGATGAAACTGCCGGGAGGTCACAAAGGCGGCGCCGACAAAAAAACAGGTGATCATCCTTCCCAGGGTTGCTGAATGAAAGAGAGGCGAGAGCCCCAACTCCACGTCGGTCTCCGTCATCCCGTAGGCGACCGAATAATTCACCGCGTTCCAAAAGTGATTGCCGTGGGTCAGAACCACCCCGCGCGGGAATCCCGTGGTGCCGGAGGTGTAAATGATGAAGGAATCGCGGCCGGGCCCCGCTGCAGCCGGGAGATGGCCGTCCGGCCGGCCCCTGCAGATTTCCCAAAAACCGCCTCCCTTGGCGGACGAGGTTTTTACCTGCATGACAGATCTGACCGACGAGGCATGGATATCGCACGCAGTGAAGAGGGGTTCCAACTCATCGCCCACGAACAGAACGGTGGCGCCGGATTGGGCAATCACAGCGGCAAGCTCCCCCGGGTGAAGCCTGTAATTGAGCGGGATGCCGACAATGCCCGCCCGGGCCAGGCCCATCAGCAGCACGGCCAGCTCAACGCTGTTATGAAGCAGCAGGGCCACCCGGTCATGGGCGGTAATACCGCAGGTCATGAAACCACGCACTGTCTGATTCACCCGGGCATTGAGCTCCCGGTAGCTTAGCTCCTCATTATCGCACACCAGCGCCCGCCTTCCGGGAACCCTGCCGGCTGAAATGGCCAGCATCTCTCCTATGGTTGGAATCATATCGGCTCCACCTTTGCGGCTCCCGGGGTGCTGTATGCGGCAGCAATGGCCAGGAAGCGTTCGCCTTCGTCGCCCCTCCCCCGTTTAATGCACCCGTTCCCGTAAATGGAACATTTCCTGACCAGCTCCCTGACCGCGAGCTCCCTTTGGCCGGCGGTGAGTTGTCCTCCCCGCAACAGCTTCTCGATGGCCGCGATGCGATAACGGTCCTGGCCGGTCCGGCTGCGGGAAAGCTGATCATCGTGCCCCCCCCGCTTGACGATGAGAGGAGCATCCACCAGGTACACGGGATAGCGCGCCGCGATGCGGAGCCAGAGGTCATAATCCTCGCACACCGCCAGCGTCTCGTCGAACATGCCCGTCTCCTCCAGAAGTCCGCGGGCAAACAGAGCCGATGAGGGGCTGATAATGCAGAGCGGGAGGCAGTGGGGAAAGATCATTCCCGAGTGTTTTTTGTGCTTCTTCATGGGATTGACCCGCACCCCTCTCCGTATCCATATCTCATCAGTGTAGCATATGAGCGCCTCAGGGTGCGACTCCATGAACTGCATCTGCCTGCCCAGCTTGTCCCTGAGCCAGAGGTCATCGGAGTCGAGAAAGGCAAGGTATTCGCCCCGCGCGAGCGAAGCACCCCGGTTCCGGGCGGCGCTCACACCCCGATGCTCCTGGTAGACATAGGTGAGCTGAGGGATGAGGGAGGAAATCGCCGCCTCTGTGCCGTCGGTTGACCCGTCGTCCACCACAATCAGTTCCCGGTCGGCATAGCTCTGCGCAAGCACGGATTCAATGGCTTCCCGCACCATGGCCGCGCGGTTGTGGGTGGGAATTATAACGCTGACTTTCGGCATGACACATCGAACCTTTCCCCGCGTCAGGGCATGCGCATTATATAAAAAACGGTTCCGTCAAAACATAGAAGATTTGATACGTTGAGGAGGATGGCAAGAAGAAAACAGGGATGACGGAGAAGAATTCCGGGGACACCATACTAAATGGCGGATTAAAACTTAAAAGAACCAACGCAATACTGAATTAAGTATGGCATCCCCGGACGCGCGCATGCGGCGAGCCCCGCGCACGCCCACACCTCAGACCCGGCGCGGTTTGAGCTGGGGATAGAGCGCGTAGAATACCAGGCAGCCTTCATCCGTGGTATAGTGGACACGGCTCCCCTGTTCGATCAACACCAGATCGCCTTTGCGGGCGACGAAGCTTTCGCCGTTAAACGAATAGGTCAGTGATCCTTCCAGAAAAACGTTGACCTCCTCGTATTCCGTTTTCAGCTCCCGGTCATATCCCGGCTTCAGCTCAAGATAACCGGCGGTCATGTGTTGGCTGATCGGCTTATCGATGGCCTTGGTAACCAGGGCCAGATCGCTGACGGTGCCGGTGACGTCCGAGGGCTTTAAATCCATCGCCTGTTCTTTGGGTATTCGATGACATGCCATGGCACACCCCTTGATCAAGGGATAAGAACCTGCTTTGGGTTAGAAAAATTCCCGCTGCGCTTCCCCTCACGCCCCGGGCTGTGCAGCGCTCTTCGTCTGTACGTCCTCCTGCTCAAACGATATGAGAGGACGCAGGTTGAAATCTTTGACAAGCCGGTACCGGGTTTTTTCAGCGTATTCCCGTTCCGTGTAATACCCCACCTTGACCCGGTGACGGGTTCCGTCACTGCCGAAAAAAACCGTTTCAATGAATGAGGGATACCCGTGAGCTATCAGCATGTCGTGAAGATCAGCGGCCCTGGCACGGTCAGAAAAAGAGGCCGCCTGGATGACGAATCCCCGGCTCTTTGATGCCGGAGCCGCATCGGTAACTGATGTGTCCCTCTCCAGTTTGGCGAAACGAGGTTCTGGTGCAGTCTTAAAACCATAATCGAGCAGGCGGGCCGCATCCTTAAAATGATTCTGTGACCCCAGGACGCAGACGATGAGGTCCCTTCCCCCGCGGGAGGCCTGTCCGACAAAACAGCGTTTGGCTTTCGATGTATAACCGGATTTCCCGTACAGCATCCCCGGGTAGGTTCCCAGCAGCCGGTTGTGGTTTTTAAGGAAAACAGTCCGTGACCTGGGGTTGGTGATGGACATGGTCCTGGTTCCCGCGATTTGGCGGAAAACCGGCTGCCTTCCGGCATATTGAAATATAAGCGCCAGGTCCCGCGCTGTCGTATAGTGCCCGCTCGCGTCCAACCCGTGCGGATTGACGAAGTGGGTGTGGCGGGCGCCGATTTCAATGGCCTTGCGGTTCATGAGATCGGCGAATTTTTCCACCGAGCCGGAGGTTCCTTCGGCAATGACCACGCTCGCATCATTGGCGGATTTCAGGAGGATGCCGTACAGAAGCTTATCGAGTGGCCACTGCTCATTGGCGCGGACGTAAATTTTACAGGGAGGGACGCTGCTCGCATTTTTGCTCACCGGCATAACGGTGCTGAGGGATTTCTGCTCCAGGGCAATCAGGGCAGTCATGACCTTGGTCGTGCTGGCGGGCGGCAGCGGAACATCGGCGGCTTTTTCGAAGAGGACCTCGCCGGTGGCGGCATCGATAAGAATGGCGGACCGGGCGGTAACATAAACGCTCGGCGCCGGCCGCCCTTCGGAGAAACCCGGGACGATCAAGTGACAGCAGGGCAGAACGATGATCAGGAACAATTTCAGGAATCGTTTTGTATAAAACACCAACCGTTTACTCCATTCCGGTCCTGGCCAGGGGGATGAAACAGAACGTTTGATGACCGTCCGGCAGGTCGTATTCCAGGTGAAGCAACAACAGTTCAGACAGCCGCTCTACATCGTTGAACGCGGATAACAGGCAACCTTCGATGTTACCCATATTTGTAGCACCTTTTGCGTGAGCGGTCTAGGATTTTCTCTCCGCACAGCCAAATTAAGAATCCCGCAGTCCGTGGGGTTTTTAGTCCTTGAGGGAACAGGTATTTTATGATTAAATTACGATACGTGATAATCCGGAGGGGAATAGAGTGGCACACATGATGTTTTTGTGAGAGATAACCCCGCTTTACCGCTGACCATGGTGGTCAGGGAATGAAGCGGGAATTTTTTTTGCGGGAGGATGGTATGAAGAGATTGATATTCGTGTTCACAATGGTAATCGGGTTTATGGTTTCACTATCAGTATCTCCTGTCATGGCGCAACCGATTGACTATTGCGAGGGCAATTTTGACAACGATGCGGACCAGGATGGCTCGGATGCCTTTGTGTTCAAGTCCGATTTCGGCAGGAGCTCACTCCTGGATCCCTGCCCGGTGATCGAATGCCAGACGGCCGAAGAATTAGGAATTGAGATTGAGCAGCTAAAAACGCAGGTGGCACAATTGACTGCTCTGCTGGCAAATGTGACCAGGGACGGGAACGACATCACCTTTAGCGGAGTGAATGTTCATATCGTTAATGGGAGCGGGACAACAGGCGGAACCACGAATGGTCTGGGCAACTTTATTGTGGGATATAACGAGCTTCGCGGCAGCGGTGACAATCGAACCGGGTCTCACAATGTTGTGGTCGGTGCAGAGCACAACTATTCATCCTATGGTGGGCTGGTAGTAGGCCGCCACAATACGATTTCCGGATCCTATGCCAGCGTGAGCGGGGGAGCCGGTAATATAGCAAGTGCTTCTGGCACCAATGTGAGCGGAGGAACAGTTAATACTGCAAGCGGCGCTTATGCCAGCGTGAGCGGCGGCAGGTATAATGAAGCCGGCGGTGATTTCTCCTTCGTAGGCGGAGGTGGATATACCAGTGCATCTGATGGAAATCAGGCATTCGGTCATTATACAGCAATACTGGGCGGCCGCAGTAATCTTACCGGCGATCCGGATCTCATCGACCATACCTTTGCCCAGTCAGCCACGGTGAGCGGAGGGCAATATAATATAGCAAGCGGCTCCCGTTCCACGGTGAGCGGCGGGTTCAATAATACGGCAACCGCCTGGGGTGCCAGTGTGAGCGGCGGAAGATATAATGTGGCCAGCGGTGATTATTCCTTTGTTGGTGGTGGTGGTGGTGCCGACACAGCAGGATATGGAAATACAGCATTTGCTCATTATTCAGCGGTGCTTGGGGGAAGAGATAACGTAGCAGGAGATGGAGCCCTGACAGATCACACAATTGGAGAAAATTCCAGTGTGAGCGGAGGGGAAAGAAATACAGCGCGTGGTGATGCTTCAAGTGTGAGCGGGGGAAATGGAAATTACGCAAGCGGTGATTATGCCAGCATTAGTGGCGGTCGGGATGGTCAAGCAACCGGCTGGGGTGCCAGCGTGAGCGGGGGGGACATTAACCAAGCCAGCGCCTATTGCTCCAGCGTGAGCGGAGGTGCTGCCCGAAGTGCGACAGGCAGTGAGGATTGGACAGCAGGCACTTTGTATGAGTATAATTAAGCACCATGCATCCGGTCTGCGGAGGGTGAAGAATTCCGGCAAAAAAACCATAATTGGGGACGTTGTTGACTAAGTGGAATTGATCATTGATTTAATTTAGTTCATTCGCAAGAGCAGCGGCAACTGTCTTTATTAATCCGGCGTTTACATAACATGCTTGCGATCATTCTTGCTTGTATTCAATGCTATATGCAGGATTCATGTTTCGGAAAAACGATGTTGGATGAATGGTGCTGCAGGCAGGCTACTGACCGGATTTTAAGCAGATTGTTCTGAGGGCAGGGTATCGTTCGTGGTCTATGCTATTGCTGAGCGGCAATACTTATTCCACTTAGTCAACAACGTCCCCTTCTTTTTACTGGGAACACACCCGTTTTGTCATTTCGAGCTCAGCGAGAAATCTTTACAATCAGAATGCCGGTGTCAGAAGGCAGTAGTCGCAGGCTTCAGCCTGCGTACTTATGGTGCTTCTGTACAATCAGCTGCACAAGGGAGGCACAAGCTGACAGCATGTGGCTACGTTCGATCCCACAACCGAACCAGTATCACAAAGCCGGGTTTCAGATTTGGCCTTGAAAATGGAGACATTTTATGATTAGATTATAATGCATTAAGAGCCGGGAGGGGAATGAAGTGTCCTCAAAGCCTTTTGCAAGAAAACACCCCGCTTTTTCTTAGACCATGGTGGTCATGGAATGAAGCGGGGATTTTTTATGGGGGTACGACGATGAAACGGTTGATGGGAAGATGGTCTTTGCGGTAGCAGCAGCTTTTTTGTTTTCATCATCAGTGCCTGTCGTCATGGCACAACCAATCGACTACTGTGAGGGCAATTTCGATAATGATCTGGACCAGGATGGTACCGATGCCTTCGTGTTCAAGTCGGATTTCGGCAGAAGTTCATTGCTGGATCCCTGCCCGGTGATCGAGTGCCAGACCGCCGAGCAACTGGAAATGAGGATTACGCAACTAGAAGCGCTGCTGGCCAATGTAACAAGACTGCTCGTGAACGGACAGGATACGATCCGGTTCAGCGGAGTGAATGTACAGATTGTAAACGGCAGCGGCAATACCGGTGAACCAATCAATGGTCTGGGAAACCTGATTGTAAGCTACAACGAGCTTCGCGGCAGCGGGGATGTTCGCACTGGTTCACACAATGTTGTGGTCGGCAGATGGCATAATTATTCTTCGTATGGGGGAATGGTAACAGGCATCAGCAATACCATTTCCGGACCCTATGCCAGCGTGAGTGGAGGATGTGGCAATACGGCAAGCGGCCAGCATGCCAGTGTAAGCGGCGGATCAGCAAATAGAGCGAGCAATACTTATTCCAGCGTGAGCGGAGGGTATAACAACCAGGCAAGCGGTCAATATGCGAGCGTCAGCGGAGGATCTGATAACGCTGCAAGCGGCGAGGCTGCCAGCGTAAGCGGGGGCAGGTATAATGTGGCCAGCGGGGATTATGCCTTTGTGGGCGGTGGTGGTTACGATACGGCATTAAGTGGAAATACGGCATTTGCAAACTATTCAACGGTGCTGGGAGACTCTTTGAACTTAGCAGGAGATCCGGATTTGTCAGATCGCACGAGCGAAGCATATTCCAGCGTAAGCGGAGGAGGACTCAATACAGCAAGCGGTGCTGGTTCCAGCGTGAGCGGGGGATTAGGCAATACTGCAAGGGTGACTCTGCAAGTGAGAGTGGGGGAGCTTCCCGAAGTGCAACAGGGATTAGCGACTGGAGAGCAGGCGGTTATTTTCAGGATCAATAAGCATCGTGCACGACCTGTTTGCAGAGGGCAGTGAGGCGCCGTTTAAAGTTCCTGGGACACCATGCTTAAATGGAGCATGCATCACATGGGGTCGGGCCAAGCTAACCGGTTGATATTATTTTCTTAAGCTCCCTATTTGCCACCTATAATGGCCCAATAATAGCTTTTCCGAGGTTAAAAAAGCAATTATTCTTCACTCAAGCACCTGGCACAGGCTGGACAGTTTTTATTGTACGGCTTTAAGAAAATGCATGAGGGGCGATACGGTAATATTTTTGCTTATGGGAAACGCCTCAGCAACGGGCGCTATAATCCATGCCGTTTCAATGTGAAGTTCCTGCAGCGCCAAGTCCAAGCCCTTGGAAGCTGACGGCGCCGAGGAAGCCTTACACTCTATGGCGAGCCGTTTCCTGCCTTTCTCGATAATCAGGTCGATTTCGTTGCCTGATGAGGTCCTGTAGAAAGCCGCTTTCCAGTCAGGAAGAAAGGAAAGGATATTCTCGATTACAAAACCCTCCCATGAAAAGCCATAGACAGGATGACCGAGAAGGTGATCCATGGTTTCAATTTCCAAAAGCGCGTGCAATATTCCCGAATCCCTGATGTAAACTTTCGGTGATTTAATCAATCGCTTTTTAACATTCGGTATGAAAGGGCTCAGGATTCTTACCATAAATGTTTGTGACAAGAGATCAATGTAGGAGCGGGCGGTTGTATGGCTGATGCCGAGCGACTGACCCAGTTTCGAAGCGTTGAGAACCTGCCCGTGATTATGCGCGATCATTCTCCACAATCGTTGCATTGCCTGGGCGGGAATTTGAAATCCCAGCTGGGGGATGTCCCGTTCAAGAAACGTCCGGATAAAATTTTCTCGCCACTGCATGCTTGCTTCATTATTGCGCGCAAGCACACTTTCTGGGAAGCCCCCCCGCAACCATAATTTCTCAAGACCGCTGACCGCTTTTTTCTTTACGGCGGCAAGCTCGGGGTATACAAAGGGTGTCAGCTCCATATATGCAATTCTACCTGCCAGTGATTCGGAACTCTGCTTTATCAGGTCGCGGGAGGCTGAGCCCAGAATCAAAAAATGACCCTTTTTCTTATGCTCATCAACAATACTTCTCATCACCGGGAAAATATCCGGAGTCCGCTGTATTTCATCCAGGCAGATTAAGTTATCCTCATACATGTTAAAAAAGAGCTCGGGATCCTGAAGTTTCCTTACATCAGATGGGCGCTCCAGATCCAGATAAACACTGTTTCTGTATTTCTGTACCATGGCGCGGGCTAATGTCGATTTGCCGCATTGCCGCGGCCCCAGGATGGCAACTACCGGGAAATTGATGAGGTGTTCTTTTATCTGTGATTGGATGCGGCGGGGAATATAAGTTTGCATATTGCAATTGTATCTTTCAATTTACAAATGTCAATATGTTTTATACAAAAACCATAATTGGGGACGTTGTTGACTAAGTGGAATTGACCTTTGATTTAATTTAGTTCATTCGCAAGAGCAGCGGCAAGTGTCTTTATTAACCCGGCGTTTATATAACATGATTGCGATCATCCTTGCTTGTATTCAATGCTCTCTGTAGGGTTCATGTTTCGGGAAAAAGCTGTTGGATGAATGGTGTTACAGGCAGGATACTGACAGGATTTTAAGCAGATTGTTCTGAGGGCAGGGTATCGTTCGTGGTCTATGCGATTCTTGAGCGGCACAACTTATTCCACTTAGTCAACAACGTCCCCAAGTCTCGTATATATCCTTTTACGCACTGTTGACCTATCGTACAGCCTCTATTTAGTAAAACCTTTTCCCGCAGTTGGGCAATTACTTTTCCTGAGCCTGTACTAATCGGGCTACAACCACTCCTGCATCTCTTTCCACTACATCCTCTCTTAAAACCGCTCCCTCATAAAAAAACAGTTTTGACATCACGGGATTAAAGCGGTCTTGTCCGCATTTTCTTCCCTGGCACGCTTGTTGCCATGCAGTAATGCGCCAGTGCTGAAGAGTGGCATTGCATTCAGGGAGGAAATGCATGGGAAAGAAGATACTGCTTATTACCCCGCCCTATCACTGCGGGGTGGTTGAATCGGCGGGAAGGTGGGCCAACCTGGGGTTCCTTTATATAGCCGGTGAGCTGAGAAATGCCGGGCACGAAGTTGAAATCTATGACGCCATGGCAAAGGACCACACCTATGTGGACATCAGCAAGCGCATCACCGAGTCACGGCCGGATATCGTCGGCTCCACCGCCTATACCGCCACCATCCGCGATGCCACCCGGGTGCTCGCCCTGGCCAAATCCATCGATCCGCAGATCATAACCATCATCGGCGGCATCCACCCCACCATGATGCCCGAAGAAACCCTGCAGCAGGGAAACGGGGTCATTGATTACATTGTCAGGTGGGAAGGCGAATATACAACCACGGAACTGTTGGACGCCATTGAGGGAAACAGGCAACTGTCAGAGGTTAAAGGGATTGCATACCGGAAGGGTGGAAAGATTATCATGACACCACAAAGGGAATTTATGGATGACCTTGATTCGCTCTCTCCTGCCTGGGATCTTCTTTGCTGGGAAGACTACTACCTGAGCTTCCTTGAGGATGCAAAGGTGGCCCTTGTTTCCTCTTCGCGAGGTTGCGGCAACAGCTGCGCTTTCTGTTCACAGCAGAAATTCTGGCAGCAGTCCTATCGCGCGAGGAGTCCGCAAAACTTTGTCGGGGAAATAGAATACCTCTTTCACCGCTTTGGCGTGAACGCCTTTTTCATTGCTGATGAATATCCCACCTGCGACCGGGAACGCTGGGAGGCAATCCTGGACCTGCTGATAGAAAAAGACCTGGGCATATACCTGCTGGCCGAGACCCGCGCCGGAGATATTGTCAGAGATAAAGACATTCTCTTCAAGTATCGCAAGGCCGGCATCGTTCATATGTTCATCGGCGTCGAGTCGGCGGACCAGACGGTTCTTGATATCTTTAAAAAATCCCAGACCTGCCGGGAATGCCGCGAGGCCATCCGGCTTCTGAACGAGCACCATATCATAACCGAGTGCTCTTTTATCCTGGGCCTGCCACACGAGACGCCACAATCGATACAGAAGACCCTCGATCTGGCTCAACACTATAACGCGGATAATCCTCATTTCCTCATGATAACCCCCTGGCCTTATGCTGACATATACCGGGATCTGAAACCCTATATCGAGGACTGGGACTACAGCAACTACAACCTGGTAACCCCGTCATAAAACCGCGCAGCATGACCCGCGATGAAGTATTTCAGGAGGCATTGCGGTGCTACAAAACATACTATCAAAAAAAACTGCCGCAGTGGAATGCGCTGGAGGATGAATGTAAGAAGAGCATGCTTTTCAAGGGATTAAAGGCCATGATGCAAAACTCCTTTCTGCGCAATCACATGTCCGCCATGGGATCCATGCCTCACGAAATCCAACAAGGTAATCTCAAAAACGAGTTGCCAATGATTCAAAACAGAGAATTGTATTCATGCGCCAGGTCAGGATAGCAAAGCCTGGTGCGCAGGGACGGCGTGAAAAGGATTCTAAACCGCATCTTCACTTTTATATCTTCAATCAACTTTACCATTATTCTGCTGGTCATGTTTTTACTCACCATGCTTGCGGATCTCATGAAGGGCGGGATTATTTCCTTTGTTAGAGCTATTCATCTGCCCGGAAGCGGCAGTGTCAGCAATCTTCTTAATGGTTGCTTTTCCACTGATGTTGATGCCTCCCGCTTTTTCAAAATGCTGCTCATCCTGTTTATCCTGAACCTGATTGCCTGCATGGCAAAACGCATACCGGGAACGCTCAAGGCTCTTTCTCTCAGCAGGTCTGCGGAGAGACGCACAATGCCGTCTTCACCGCTTTTCCGGGATACCTTTACTGTGGCCTTCCTGCGGGAGGGATTCTACCCGGCCCTTTACAGTCTTCTGGCCAAAAAACTATCCAGACCATCGGTACACCACAGCACAACCGGATCTGTTTTTTTCTGCCAGCGGGGCAGGCTTTACCAT
This sequence comes from uncultured delta proteobacterium, assembly GCA_963793865.1. GTDB lineage: Bacteria > Desulfobacterota > WTBG01 > WTBG01 > WTBG01 > CAZWCD01. The sequence continues at coordinate 117,358 of CAWCBP010000012.1, read as the reverse complement.
GGGGGATTTTACCTGGCGCACAGCGGCCTTCTGATGGTGCTGGCAGGGGGGTTTTGGGGAAGTTACTCGCAATCAGGCGAGATGTATCTCAGAGAGGGAGAAAGCGACGACAGGGTTTTCTTCAAAGAAAACGGCAACCCATGCTTTAGAAGGCTTGACTACGCCATCAGGCTTGACGAATGCGAGCCGGTCGGATCAACATCGGGAAGCAGCGATCATTCTCAAGCAATATATCAAACGAAGGTCACGCTGTTGCAGGAAGACAAAAAAGAAGTACGGGAGAAGCTGGAGGGATACCGGACCATTACCAGGGACGGCATTCGCATCAGTCAGTCACGATCTCCCGGCAAGGACAGCCATCAAATAATCCTGTCAATCCTGTCACCACAAGGAGTCGGCAAGCGCAGGTCATTTACCCTGAAGCGCTATCAGTGCTGTACCATTCCGGAGACGGGACACACCGTTCGCCTGAAAGATATTTTCTTCAGCCATCATTTCCACGCGGATTCTTTTCAGAAAACATCGTCTGCCTGCCAGGCATCATGCATGGTCACACTTGAGGTATACGGGAATAACAACGCTCTCCTCTATAAACCGCGGGTCACCGCTCATGCCGGGAGACCCGCACAACCATGGGATAAAGAGTATGAGTTCCGCCTTGACGGCATCGAAGCTTGTGAAAGCGCATCCAGCTTCATGCGCCTCATCGTCAGCACCGAGCCGGGAGCAGGTCTCATCTGGACCGGCGCGGGGATTGCCATTGCCGGCTTTTCCCTGATGTTTATGCTTGCTCACCGAAAGATTTGGATAGCGATCGAAAACGGCGGCGGCGACTACTGCGTAACGGTTGCCGGCTGGGCCAGCCGCAACCCGGATGTCCTGGAACACTATGCCGGCCTCATCAAGAAGCTGGCCTTGCAATACCGGGCTGCCTGATTTTCGTGCCGCTCATATTTCAGGCATGCAACGGTTATAAGGGGTAACAGGGGGAAGGACATGATAAATGTGGCGCTTTTCAGTGCGGTTTCTTACGTCTATCTTTTTTCATCGCTGGCGTATAGCTGCTACTTCTTCTTTCGCCTGGGGGCAATCGGGAGAGCCGCAACCGGCATGACCGTTGCCGGATTCCTTGCTCACACCGCCGCCTACGCGCTGCGGTGGTTTGAGTCGTATCAGCTCGGCATGGGTCACAGTCCTCTCTCGTTCTTTACCCTTTACGAAACCATCGTCTTTGCCTGCTGGTCGCTGACCCTGATGTATCTTGCCCTCGAACGTGTTTGCAGGACAAAAGCGCTTGGAGTTTTTATCCTGCCCTTTATTTCGCTTGCCATGCTCTCTGCATCCGGCTCAATCGGGATCTCGCCCGGCATAGAGGCGCTCCCCCCGGTTCTCAAGGGCAATGTGCTGGCATATCATGTTACAAGCTGCATTATGAGCCTGGCCGCCTTTCTCATCGCCTGTGTAGCAGCACTCCTGATCATTGCCAAAGAGCGGTTAAAACTCATGGCGCTGCCGCAGGCAATGCTTAACCGGCTTCCGATGCCGCAGGTACTGGACGACATCGGCTATAAAGCCATGGCGGTAGGTTTTATACTCTTCAGCATGGCAATGGCAACCGGCGCGTACCGGGCCAGGATCATCTGGGGACACTACTGGAGCTGGGATCCGGTGGAGACGGCAAGCCTGATCATGTGGCTCCTCTACGCGCTCATACTCCACGGCAGGTATCAGCGCTGGTGGGACAGGACCGCGAGCGCCGTCCTGTCCATAACCGCCTTTGGTGCCGCCGTCTCCTCTTTTTGCATTGCGGCCAGTTACCTGATGACAAGTGCCCATTACCCCATACGATGATTGTATCATGCTCTGTGCGAGAAATGCTCAACATATGCTGAAACAGGCTCTTTTCCTTTTCATCTTCGCTTTTTCGGTAGCTGCATTACCTGCTGCCGGTGCCCTCACGGTACAGTCAGGGCCCGAAGTGACAGTGAAAGAGATCCCCCAGGGGTACGTCGTTTCCGTAAATGCTTTGGATGCGCCTCTTGAAACCCTTCTCGGGACTCTGGGTGATACATGCCGGGTAAACATCACCTGTCGGGGAGCATACCATCTGTTTAACCCCATCAGCATTCACGTTAAAGACCTTCCGCTCGAACAGGCCATTAAGATACTGCTCAAGGCAGCCGGGGCAAAAAATTACCTCGTCCGCTACAGCGACAGGGACCGCCGCCGTCAATCGATTACAGAGGTCATTATTTTTGCAAACGGCGGAATGGCGGGGGCGGCATTCAGCAATCCCGGTACTGATCCACCTGCACGGCAGCATGAGCCAGGCGAAGATATCACAGCGCCCTCCACCCCGCGTGACGGATATTCGCAAAAGATCTCATCCTTTAAAGACCGCTACCTGTGGGAAGATGACGAAACACGCGAATGGGCACTGTATCTTCTGGAGGCAATGCCCGATGAGGCGAAAGATTTCGGGCTGGACGGAATTGTAAAGGAACTCGACAAAATCTGCGGGCCTGAAAGAACCGCCCCTTTAAACGCAGCGGCGTTTTACCAGGCAATCGAAGCCGCCGCTCCGCCCGATGTTGCACCGCTCATGATGCAGCAGGTCAGGCGATTGAGCCAACACTACCACAACAGCAGGGCACATGAGCGGGACGACAACTCCCGCAACGGGTTCTAGCCAAACGTGATGCACAAAGAAGGAAGGCAGGAATCATGATCCCATTTGTTCTCGCGTACTTCACCCTCTTCTATGGCATCTATTTTCTCGGCCATTTCTGCATGTCCATGGCCTACGGGATGGGCCTTTCGGCAACGACCGCCCTGGCGGCAATATTATTCATCTCGGTGGTCGTCACCCTCTGGAAGGCCTCAGGAGGCGCTGAAAAGAAAAAGGAGGCAGTCTGGGGAATTGTAGCCGGCTTCTTCCTCTGGTGCTTCTTCGGCGAACTTCTGGAGCACGAGCAAATATTATCGCTGGTTACACCTGATGCCGCTGTCATGCTCATTCCCTGCATTCTTCTCATTTCCTGTATTATTTACAAAAGGGCGCTGCCAATCGGCATGCGCTTCGCGCTCGGCCATTTCGGATGTGTCTGGCTGCTTCATGCCTTCCTGATCAATGGGGGAAAAGTGCTGCAGGATTATATTCCCACCCTTCGTACGGTCGTCACCGCGGGAACAGGTCTGGTCTTTTTACTCATCGCGCTCCTCATGCTTTATAAAACCTTCCGGGCAGGCAGCAATAACGCCCGGCTGGCATGTATGCTCCCCTCTTTCATATTTTTCTGGGCAACCATGGAAACGCTACAGGCAATCCATGTTCTGCCTGATTATACCTGCTACGCATTTTGGACGGGCAGCAGCGCTTCAGGAACAAAAACCTGCCCGCGGGAGGAAACGGTGGAGAAGAAAATCGCGCAGCTGAAGAAGCACTATGCATGGAAGGATCAGCAGGCCGAAAAACGTGCCTGGGCGCTTGTCAACAAGCTTCCTTCGCAACACTTGATTGACGATTTCGCGGAACGTCTCGAGCAGCGGTTGGCGCGGGCGGGGGGAACGCACATAGACGAGGGCGTTTTCTACCGGGTCATGGAGGAGAGTTTTATGGAGTCAGGCACATCTGCCTTTACCCGCCTGCTTGAGGCGCGCATACAACAATTCAAGGCAGCAGCCGTACCCGGCCGGGAGCCGCATCCGGAATACGCGGCCTATCCCGCCGGTGTTTCTTACAGCGAAGACATGGAAGAGAAAACAGCTTTTATTCAAGAACGTTACACGTGGGACACGGTTCGGACCCGCAATCTTGCCGGATACCTTATGAACAGATTTTCCATACAGTTTTTAAATGGCGATGAATTCATAAAGAAACTCGACTCACTGCTCGAGGGGGCAAAAACAGACACGCTGACCGAGGAAATGTTCTGCCGCGCAATGGAAGATCACTTTGCCGCCCTATGCAGGCTTGTTTTTAGAAACCTTATGAAACACAACCTCCCTCAACCCGGTTAATAAATGCTCCGGATAAGAAAGCGGCATGCGGAGAGCGCGTGCCGGGCCAGACTCCGGACGAAAAAAAACCCACGAAAAAAGGAAATGCCATGAGAAAAATGCCGGCGCTTGTAGTGGTTGTCCACTGTGCCTTGCTTGGTACAGCATTCACCTCTATTGCAGGTGACAAGCAAACTGCCCTGGATGATGCGGAAGCACGAGACAGGGTGATTGCACGAATTGATGGAACGGCAATTCGCCTGCATGAACTCGGTTATGACCCGGCGCAGCGATACAATGTTGAGCTGCAGGCGATGGAGGTTCGTCTCTACCGGGAGCAGAAGGCGGTCCTTCAGCAGCACATTGACCAAAAGCTTCTGGAACAGGAGGCGGCGAAAAGAAACATGAAGGCTGATGAACTTATCGCCATGGTCACTGCGCAGGCGGAAGAAAAGGCACAAGCATTTGAATCTGATAAAGAAGCCCTCTTTCAGGAGTTTGTCAAAAAGATGCAGCATGATTTCCCATCGTTTTCCAAAAGGACTGCGGTGATGCAAGCACCGGACGCCGCGGAGGGGATCTCTCTTCCGGCAGGCAGTGCCGGCACTCCGTTTATAGAGGCCATTAAAAGCAAGGTGGTTGAAATGAAAAAGGCCGCTTCTGTCAACGAGGCACGGGAAGCCTTTGTCCGGGGACTGCGGGACCAATCGAGAATTGAAATTCTCCTCAAACGTCCACCGCTTCTCCGCCTTGACCTCACGCCTGATGATGGTCCCTGGCTTGGCCGCAGAGATGCCCCCATCACCATTCAGTCCTTCATTGATTTTCAGTGTCCCTCCTGCAAAAAGGCAAGCGCAACACTGAAAGAACTGCTGGTTACAAAGAAAGGGGCCATACGAATCGTTGCCAGGGACTTTCCGCTCCCTTCCCACCCTGACGCCCCCATGGCCGCGCTGGCAGCGGCATGTGCCGACGATCAGGACCGCTACTGGGATTATCATGATCTGCTTTTTGACAATCAGCAGGAACTGGACGTCGCAAGCCTGCGCAGATATGCCCGGCAGGCGGGCCTCGAAACCGTACGGTTTGACCGGTGTCTGGAGGATGACAGTAGGAGGGAAGAGGTGGAAAAGGATGTGACCGAGGCTGCCCTGGCGGGCATCAACAGCACCCCCGGCATAATCATTAATGGATTCTATCTGTCAGGGACCCCTTCCCTCACGTATCTGGAAGAAGTGATTACGGCTATAGAAAACGGGCAGACGCCACTGGCAGAAGATATGCCATGAGCGCAAGGAAGGAGCACAGGCGGTGACATGCAAGGAGGTGACGGAAAAAAGAAGGACAAAATTACCATTGAGAAGAAAGGAGGTGAGTGAAATGAAGATTCGAACTATCGCCGCAATGATAGCTTTACTGGTGGCCTGGACATGCGTGGCGCAAACCGCTTCGGCCGCCATACTGCCGGGGCTGCCCAGTGACAAGAATTGTAATGCCGCATGCGATTGCACAAAATGCTGCACGGACAATTTCAGCGCCTTTTACAGATACGGCACATCCGGAGTAAAAGCCAATGACTGGTGGGCATGGTACAACGCGGGGCAGCCAAAAGGCATCGGCTGTGATGAAATTGCTCTGGTTGCATGGTTTGCGACAGCAGTGATGTGCGTGCTGGGCGGAGAAGAGGTTGTGCCCTGCCTGGGACTGGCATGGATGATGTACTACATCGACCTGGTGCTCTGTTACAATACGTGCAATGACGGCATTTGTAATTGATACACATGGATTTTGTCAATGGGGCCGGCATATCCTGTATTGATCCATGCCTTCCGCCATTACCTCCTCACCCAGGTGCAGTAACCCTTTCTTGTTTACCTGAGATGGTTTTCTTCAGCAGCTGTCTCACTGAGGCGTGGATGGTAATACGGACATGCCGGCCCACAATCGGGAAGCAACCCGTTCATCTCCGGAACAGTGACATGAATCTATCCCGGGGGTACATTCCCATGAACAAGCCTTTTTTCATTTTCTGTACCTGTTTACTATCACTGGGCATTTCCTTCAAGACTGCATGCGGCTGGAACCTATCCAGCCCGCTCCGGCAAACTGTTGAGGATAGTATGGCAGGGTCAGACTATAAGCCTCTTCCCTCGATTGAGGAGATAAGAAATCGCATACGGCAGCAGGGTTTTAATTTTACCGTGGACGAGACCCGGATGTATAACCTGCCCCCTGGTCAAAGCGCTAATCTGCCCGGCTCCATCCCCTGCAGCATTGAAGAACGCCGGCTCAAAAGGCCTTACCCCGTGCGGCATCTCCCTTCATACTTTGACTGGCGGGATGAAGACAAAATAACACCGGTAAAAGATCAATATCCCTGCCAGCTGTGCTGGGCCTTCACCGCGGCGGCAGAGCTTGAATCAAAAATTCTGCTGCGCGAGGGCGTAGCATACGATCTTTCGGAACAGGGGCTGGCCTCATGTGACTTCATTGCCTCTGCCGGGAAAGCCCGGAGCTGCTCTACCGGCGGGAGTGCCTTCAGGGCGATCAATTATTTGACCCGGCGGGGCGCTTCCCTCGAATCATGCCAACCTTTTCTGGCCGTTGACGGAGTTCCGTGCGACCACCGCTGCGAAATAATTAAAAATGTGGATGGCTGGAGGGTGCTTCCCAACCTGGTTGAGGCCATCAAGGCAGCTCTCTACAGGCATGGGCCGGTCACGTCCTCGATGGATGCATCCGATCCCGCTTTCCGGGCATATACGGGAGGGGTCTATGAATATTATGATTCCCTCATGGCAAACCACTCCGTTCTCATTGTCGGCTGGGATGATAACCTGGGACCTGCAGGCGCCTGGATCGTCAAGAACAGCTGGGGTGATGACTGGGGGATGAATGGTTACTGCCACATCGCCTACGGCGCAGCCAAAATAGGAACCATGTCCAGTTTTATCTCCTCATACAAAGATTCCGACCCTGACGAATCCATCCTCTGCTACGACGAAGGAGGTTTTTTCTGCCTCGACGCGGGAGGGTCCTGCGACGGCGTTAATTCCATCGGCGCGGGAAGGCCTACAGCCTGGTGCGCAGCAGTTTTCATCCCCGAAACGGCAGGGGTTTTGCGGGCGGTTGACTTCTGGACAACCAGCGTGAATGCGATGTACGAAATCAGGGTGTACGATCGGATGCAGGGGAATTCAATGCGAAACCTGCGCTGCGTCAAGAGGGGAAGGTGCGATGAGCTGGGCTACTACTCTATCAAGCTATTGCGCCCTCTCCCGCTAAGGGTCGGCGATGACTTTGTTGTTGCCATACGGCTGACCACACCGGGATATTGTTACCCCATCCCCGTTGATGTGACGGGTCCTCCCGAAAATGAACGCTGTTATGTGAGCGAAGACGGCAAAGCATGGCAGGCGATCGGACGCGGAACAACGATGCCCTACGATCTGGCCGTTCGCGCCCGTGTTGTGGGGACAGCGGGGCATGATTAAGAGTGAAGTGCCGGGGGAGGAAATATGCAACACCGGTTGTCACACCTTTCACGCAATACGAAAAGATTTCACCACGTAACACGAAAATCAGTTCCGTAGGGGCGACCGGCCGGTCGCCCCTACATATGAATGATGCCACCCACAAAGAGGAAAAAATACAGAACTAAAGATGTCATTCCCGTAAAATTTGGAATTCAATGATATTTCAATGTGTCATATGAAGGAGGATCATCATGGGGAATCTGAGCTATCCGCCATTTTTTCAGTTTTTTGTTCTTCACTTTTGCTGTGCGGAACTCATTTCTCTGCCTCCCAAGACTATGAACTTGTTGCTGAGTGGGGCGGTTCAGGCACCGAAGACGGACAGTTTCTTGAGCCCCACGGAATTGCCATAGACGGCGATAGCAATCTTTTCGTATCGGATCCGTCGAATCACCGAATTCAAAAATTTACTCCGGATGGCACATTCCTTACCGGGTGGGGGAGATACGGTAGTGAGGAAGGCCAATTCATAGCCCCCCAGGGCATTGACGTGGACGGGGAAGACAATGTGTACGTGGCAGATTTTCTGAACGACCGCATTCAAAAATTTACTCCGGATGGAGAATTTCTTGCAGCCTGGAGCACAAGGCCGGACGGGTGGTGGCTTTACTCCACCCCTCGAGCGCTGGCAGTGGACGGAGAAGGCGGCATCTACGTGCACCATGCGGCCCTTACCCCGCCCGATCGCTACTATACCTGCATCCAAAAATTTACCGCTGAGGGGATATTGATAGACCAGTGGCCGTTCATCTGGTTCGATGCCCTGGAGATGGCAACAGATTCGGCGAATAATCTCTACGTACCGGCAACCATCATTGGTCCGATACAGATTTTTCAAGCCGGCGGAGACTTGGTTGATCAAATCCAACCATGCACCGCAGACGATATCTTCTGCACCACGACCGGCATTGCGCTGGACGGGGTCGGAAACATATATGTTTCCGACGCACTGCATCACAGCATCAAGAAAATTGATCAAGACGGCACACTCATTACCACCATCGTCCTCGAAGGAAAGGGCGGGTTTGGAGCGCAGCCTTCCCCGTATGGACTGGCAATTGACAATCAGGGTAATATCTATGTGGCTGACGCCGCTAACGACTGCATCAAGAAATACGCGCCTGTTTCAACAACCACGACAACCGTTCCCGGCTGTCCCGTAGTCATACTGTATGGCGACCAGGCCCCTGAAACGGAAGCTTTGCGCTTGTTTCGGGATGAAGTATTGAACACAACACCGGAGGGCCGCCAACTGATTGATCTCTATTCCCGCCTGAGCCCGATGCTCGCTCAGACCCTGGAAAACGATGAAGAATTTAAAAATAAGCTGCGGGTTTTACTGGATTCTCTCATCGGTTCGTCAGGCAATCGGTAGGAGCGACCTCCGGTCGCGAATATAATTAATCGCAGCTAAAGCTGCTCCTACCGTGGCTCCCACCTTTCCATTAGCATGATTAGAGCCAATAGGAAATGATGATGGCTCGATCCAGCCACTTACCGTGCGGGGTATTAGAATTATAATTAAAAAAAGTAAATTGCCAAACCATTGATAATAAATCATTTATTAATCTGTGCGCCAATGCCCGGCCCGTTAACGAGCCGGGCATATTTCTTGCTGATTCAAATGAATAAGATATAAATTGAATGATCAAGATGTCTCAGTCGCTTACGTTGCTTTTATATGACATTAATTGGAGAAAAAGGGTTTTGATTTAGAAAACAAATAGTCATTGTGAACGACGTGCATCAATCATTGAGATTGCCGCACGGATAACGCTCTCAATGACTGTTTTTATAATCGTCCGTCAATGCGCACCGTGGAATCTCCTGTTGTATTCACAGCTTTACAGCAGCTGGAATTCGAAACTTGACTTAGCGCGGTCAGTTCTATATAAAAATACATGTAAGTGCATGATGAACAAGCTCAAATGTCAAAATCCAAATTCCAAACAAATGAAAGCGGATTTTTGGACTTTGAACTTTAGCCTTTCTTCATTTGAACTTTGGCTTTGAAATTTGCCATTTTTTTCTGTTAGGTAAAAATGCCCTATCATTCAATCGTACTCGCAAAGCAGGTTCCTGACACCACCGAGATCTCGCCTAAGGCCATGAAAGAGGACGGGACACTCAACCGCTCCGCCCTCCCCGCCGTCTTCAACAAGGACGATCTGCACGCGCTGGAAATGGCCCTCGCCATCAAGGAGAACTACGGCGGCACGGTTACGGTCATCACCATGGGCCCTTCCGCGGCAGCCGAAATCCTGCGGGAATCACTCTACCGCGGGGCAGACAGGGCGATCCTTTTGACTGACAGGCGTTTTGCAGCGGCGGACACACTGGCCACTTCCTACACCTTGAGCGCCGCCATCAACAAGATTAAAACCTTTGATCTTATTTTCTGCGGCAGGGAGGCAAGTGACGGCAATACCGCCCAGGTGGGACCGCAGGTGGCGGAAAAACTGGGCATACCGCAAATCACCTACGCGGAAGAAATATACAGCCTCCGGGACGGAACCCTTGAGGCAAAGCGCTTCTCTGACGAGGGCTATGAGAGGGTGCGGTCAACCCTGCCGCTTCTTATCACCGTCATGCCTGACAGCAATGAGCCGAGGCCGCCCGCAGCAAAAAGGCTGATGCGCTTTAAAAAGGCGCTCACCCCGGGCGAATTGAAAAACAAGCTGCAGGCCGAAGGCGCATCCGAACAGGAGATTGAATCGCACTGTCAGTCCCTGAAGGAAAAAGGTTTGCTGATTGAGGAATGGACTGGAGATGATCTGGCCATCGACCCCGCCCGCTGCGGCCGCGCAGGGTCACCGACCTGGGTCAAGAAGATAGAGCGGGTGGTTTTAACCGGGGGCGAGCACAAGTCATACCCGCCCACCGATGAGGGAGTGCAGCGGCTCATGCAGGAGCTGATCGAGGAGCACACCTTCGGCTGAAGGAGATAATAAGCGGACGCGACGGAGCGCGTCCCTCCAGATATATGTGGATCCTGCGATCAAGTCGCAGGATGACAAACCCAGAATTGAAGATTGATTAATCAGTAGGAGCGGCTTTAGCCGCGAATTAATGTGCGCACCAGCGAGGGTTGGCGCAAACAAACATTTATCCATGACAAAGGTCAATGAAAAACGAAGTCTGGGTTTTTGCCCAGCGGGAACAGAACAGCATAGCAGAGATAACCCTTGAGCTGCTGGGCAAGGGCAGGGAACTTGCTGACAAGCTTAATGTCGGCCTGGCCGCGGTGCTGCTGGGAAACCGGGTAGCCGAGCTCGCGCCTTCCCTCATCGCCCACGGAGCAGACACCGTCTACCTGGCGCAGCACCCGGAGCTTGATGCCTACACCACCCTTCCCTATACCCGCACGCTGGTTGACCTGGTCAACCGCTTCGAACCGGCGGTCTTTATCCTGGGCGCGACCGCCCTGGGCCGCGACCTCGCCCCGCGCGTGGCCTCCCAGCTCAAGGTGGGCATCACCGCCGACTGCACCGATCTGGCCATCGATCAGTACACCGACCCGGTAAGCAAGGAGCGCTATAAAAACATCCTGATGCAGATCCGCCCCGCCTTCGGGGGCAACATCATCGCCACCATTGTCAACCCTCGCACCCGGCCCCAGATGGCAACCGTCAGGGAAGGGGTGATGCGGGTGCTGACGACTGATGCGCAGCGGTCGGGAGAGGTGGTGAACATCGAACACACCCCGGACACGCGGGACGGTGCGGTTACCATCCTGGAGCGCACCCGGGTGGAAAAGACCGTCAATCTGAAATCCTCCAGCGTCATTGTGGCCGGCGGCGCCGGTGTGGGCAACGCGGAAAACTTCAAGCTCATCTTCAGCCTGGCTTCCTGCCTGGGCGCGTCGGTGGGGGCAACCCGGGCGGCAGTCGATGCCGGCTTCATTCATCGCGACCACCAGGTGGGCCAGACGGGAACAACCGTCCGCCCCCGCCTCTATATCGCTTGCGGCATTTCCGGGGCTGTCCAGCATCGCGCCGGCATGTCGGAGGCGCGGAAAATAGTTGCCGTCAACACCGATCCCGAGGCCCCCATCTTCAGCGTCGCCCACTACGGCATCGTGGGCGACCTTAAAGAGGTGCTTCCCAAAATGATCAGGGCTTACAAATCAAAAAGCGGCGGGGGCACACGGTGAAAAACTTCTTCCAGGACAACGCGGACATCCAGTTTTTTTTCAGTCACTTCGACTGGCCGAAGATCGTGAATCTCTATGAACCGGGTTTCATCGACGCCTCGCGCTATGATTATGCCCCGGCGGACGCAGCCGATGCGGTGGACAGCTACCGGCGGGTGCTCTCGGTGCTGGGTGAAATCGCGGCGGAGCGGAGCGCCCCCCGCGGCGAAGGGGTCGACCTTGCCGGGTCTTCCTTTGATGGACATAGTGTTACCTACGCGCCCGGTACCGGCGATTCACTTGACGGCCTTCGCCAAAGCGGACCTGATGGGCATGACCCTGCCCCGGCGCTACGGCGGCCTCAACTTTCCCGCGATCATCTTCACCATGGCCCAGGAAATCGTCGCCCGCGCCGACGCCAGCCTGCAAAACCTGTTCGGGCTCCAGGGTGTCGCTGAAATCATCCATGCCTTTGCCGACGAGGAGCTGAAAAACAAGTACCTGCCCCTCTTCTGCCGGGGAGAGGTGACCGGCGCCATGGCCCTCACCGAGGCCGAGGCGGGAAGCGATTTGCAGAACGTGAAGCTCAAGGCCGTCCAGGATGAGAATGGCACCTGGCGGCTCACGCGGCGTGAAGCGGTTCATCACCAACGGCAACGCCGACGTGGTACTGGTGCTGGCGCGCTCTGATTTTGACGAGGAGGGAGGCCTGGGCTTAAGCCTGTACCTCTGCGAGGCGAAAGACGGCATCACGGTGAGGCGCATCGAGGAGAAGCTGGGCATCCATGGTTCGCCCACCTGCGAGCTGCAGTTCGACGGTGTTCCCGCGCAGCTCATCGGCGAGCGGAAGCGCGGGCTGGTAACCTACGTCCTGGCGCTGCTCAACGGCGCGCGCATCGGCACCGCCGCCCAGTCCATCGGCATCGCCCAGGCGGCGCTGCAGGAGGCCCGCGGCTTCGCCCACGCCCGGCAGCAGTACGGAAGGCGCATCGAGACCATCCCCGCGGTTGCCGACATGCTTGCTGATATGCAGGTCCGGATCGAGGCGGCCCGGGCCCTCACCTATGAGGCGGCAATCGCCATGGACACCGCCGCGGGGACCCTGAAGAGCATTGAATCTCTTTCGGAAAAAGCGGACCAGGGCAGTGCCCCGCCCTTAAAAGAGCTTAAAAAAGACGCAAAAAAATACGAGCGCCTGGTGCTGCTCCTCACCCCGCTGGCCAAATATTACAGCACCGAGATGAGCGTTCAGGTAACATCCGATGCCATCCAGGTCCTGGGGGGAAGCGGCTACATGAAGGACTACCCCGTGGAGCGCTACTTCAGGGACGCGCGCATCACCACCATCTACGAGGGCACCTCCCAGCTGCAGGTGGCCGCGGCGTCGAGAAGCATCGTCAGCGGCGCGCTGGATCGCTACCTGGATGACCTCTCGCAGGAGTGTGCCGGCGCCGGAAACAAAGCGCTCTCCGGGAAGCTTGGCCAGGCCAGATCTCTTCTCGCCCAGGCGGTAAAATACCTCGGGGAGAAAAAGGACAGCCGGTATACCGATCTCTGCGCCCGCCACCTGGTGGACATGGCCGTCTCCATTCTCATCGGCTATCTCTTTCTCAGGCAGTCGCCTCATTGCGCCCGAAAAAAGATCATCGCCCGGCGGTTTATTTCCGCGATGCTCCCCGCGGCAAAGATGCGCTGCCGGCAGATTCTGAGCGGCGAGAACTCCACCCTGAAGCACTTTGATGCCATCGTGCCGTTACAAAACGAATAAGGGATCAGCTTCCATGCGCCCATCCCCCATACAAGTGAATCTCTCCCCGGCGTTCCGGTGTCCAAATTTTTACCGGATTGCCCCCTGAGCGCTGAAGCGGCGGAAAGGAAATCTTAAGCACCATGAACAGCAGGCTTCTCATCCTGGGTTTAGACGGCGGCACCTTTGACATACTCCTTCCCTGGATGCAAAAGGGGTTGCTGCCCAACCTGGGGAAAATCTATGACGAAGGGGTCTCCGGCCCCCTGCGCACCATCCTTCCCCCCATCACCGCGCCGGCATGGACCTCCTTTTACACCGGGAAGAACCCGGGCAAACACGGTATTTTTGAGTTCCTTATCAAAAGGGAGAACAGCTACCAGGAGATCGCCGTCAACTCAACCTTCTGCAAAAGCAAAACCCTCTGGGACTATCTGGCGGAGGACAACAAAAAGGTGGCGGTCCTCAACGTGCCCATGACTTACCCCCCGCAAAAGGTAAACGGCATCATGATCTGTGACTTCCTGAGCCAGGCGGAAAAGAGGGACTTTACCTATCCCCCCCAGCTCCTCAACGAGGTGGAGGACCGGTTCGGCCCCTACTACCTCTATCCCAGGGTCTCTGATTTTACGGTTCCCTACTCTGACAAAAACGCGGACGACTTCATCGACGACTGCGTGAAAATGTCGGAATACAAGTTCAGGGTGGCCCACTACCTGATGGAAAAAGACAGCTATGATGTTGTCGTGTTCCACGAACTGGGGACTGACAGGATGCAGCACTGGCTCTGGAATGTCATTGACCCATCACACCCCGGGCATACAAAAGAGCTGGAGCAGAAATTCTACGGTAAGGTGCTCGACTTTTACCAGCGTGTCGATGAGCAGATCGGGAAGACGCTGCAGCTGGCCGGCCCCGACTGCAGCGTCTTTATCATGTCCGACCACGGCCTTGGCCCGGTGAACAGGTCAATTGATCTCAACACCTGGCTGCTGCAGGAGGGATATATTACCTTAAAGAAGTCCTTTGCTTCACGGGCGCGCTATCTCCTCTGGAAGTGCGGCGTCACCTACCAGAATATATATGCCGTCTGTGAAAAACTATTACGGTTGGGAATAAAACCTAAAACGGGTTCCCCCAGCGAGTTTTTAAAGCAATGGAACACAATGTTTAATCAGAGCCCCCTTCTGTCATTGAATGACATTGATTGGACAAAAACAAAGGCCTACGCGAAAACCAGCGTCATAGGGCAGATTATCATCAATCTCAAGGGACGGGAACCACAGGGGATCGTGGCCCCGGGCTCAGAGTACAATCAGCTGCTCACGGAGATCGTCCAAAAACTGAAAAATCTCCACGACCCCGAGGAAGGCATGCACATCGAGGGACTGGTGTATACCGGGCAGGAGGCATACCGGGGCCCATACATCAGTAATGCGCCGGACATCATCTACCTGCCTCAAACCGGCTTCTATCAGTCAGGCAGCCTCGTGCCCTTCGGATCCAACACGCCTTTTGTCAGCTTTGCCGGCCAGCGCGGCGCCCACACCATGGACGGCATTTTCATGGCCAAAGGCAGGGAGATCAAAAAAGGGGCAAAAGTAAGCGGGGCAACCATCATGGACGTTGCGCCGACGGCGCTGCACCTGATGGGATGCAAGGTGCCGAACGACATGGACGGCAGGGTACTGGAAGATATTTTTGAGGAAGCCTTTCTGCGGCAGCGCCCGGTGGAATTCGTCCAGGCGGTAAAGGACGCGGAAGAGGCGCAGAGCGCAATGTCTCCCGAAGAAGAGAAGACGGTTATGGAACGCTTGCGCAACCTTGGCTATATTGATTAGGCCGGCAACCATTCAGGAGTGAACAGCTCGTCATCATTTCCGCACCACGCGCAGCGCTTATCCTGAGAGCACCTCCTCTTTAGCGACATGGGACATCATCCATGAAAACAGTTATAACCGGCGGGAACGGTTTTGTAGGCTCAGCCCTGGCAGCGAAACTGGTTGAGCGCGGAGATGCGGTGCGGGTCACCGTCCGGCAGGGAAGCGACACCCGGAACATTGACGGTCTTCCGGTTGAAAAGGTCCATGCCGACGTGCGGGATGAGCATGCCGTGCGAAGAGCGCTTGAGGGCTGCGGGAGGCTCTATCACACCGCCGGCCTTTACAGGGTGTGGCTGCGCGATGAAAGCGAATTGCACCGGGTCAATGTGGAAGGCACGCGGATTGTCATGAGGGAGGCCCTCCGGCAGGGGGTGGAAAAGGTGGTCCTCACCAGCTCCGTTGCCGCCCTGGGTGTAACCGACAGCGGAAAACCATCAGACGAGAGCGTGCGCTTCAACCTCTGGGGCACTAAACTTCCTTACGAGGTATCCAAGTACGAATCGGAAGAGGCTGCCCGGGCGCTGGTAACGCAGGGACTTCCCCTGGTGGTGGTCCGGCCGTCGCTGGTTCTGGGTGAGCGCGATTTCTATCCCACGCCTTCCGGGCAAATGGTGCTTGATGTCCTGCACGGCAGATATCTTTTTTATCTCGAAGGCGGCATCAACCTGGTGGACATCAATGACGTCGCCGCGGGTCACCTGCTGGCCATGGAAAAGGGAAGGGTCGGGGAGAGCTACAACCTGGGAAACAATGGAAACAACATATCATTAAAAGACCTATTTTCGCTCATCGGCGAGATCGCCGGAGTCGCTTCCCCCCGGTTGAGGATTCCCTATGCCGCGGCGATGGCATACGCGAACGTCTCGCTTTTAGTGGCCGACCGCATAACCCACCGGGCCCCGCTGCTTCCCCCGGGCGCCCTCCAGGTGCTGCACCTCTTTAAAAAGATGGACTCGACAAAAGCAATCAACGAGCTGGGTCTTCCCCAGACCCTCTTGCGGGAAACCATCCGGCGCACGGTTGCGTGGTACAGGGAAAACGGATACTGGGGATGAGCAGAGATACCGTTGTCATTTCGAACGAATGTGAGAAATCTTATAAGATTTCTCAGTCGCTCATGCTCCTTCGAAATGACAATTTGAAGCGCTAAGGCATTCATCCTGAGCCAAATAACCAATGGAAAATAATCAGCAATTCTTTCCTGCCAGCATTATAGACGAAACCGCCTACTTTATGGAGGGTGCGGGCAACACCACCGTCACCAACGGGTGGATCCTCACCCTGGAGGGTGAGGTGGATTCGGCAATCGTCAGGCAGGCGCTTCTCTCCACCTTTGAATGCTACCCCAAGTACAAATGTGTCCTGGTCAAAGACTATCCCTCTTTCAAGCGCTGGTTCCGCTACTGCTGGCGCTACCGGGACACTGTTGATCCCGAAACCGTCTTTCAGGAGATCACCGCATCGGGCGCGGGCGCGGAAAAAGACGGGGTTGCCTGGTTCAGGGAGCTGTACCCCGCCAACTGCATTGACGTCACCCGGGATACCCCCTTGAAGATAGTGCTCATCAGAAAGCCGCGGGAGGTTATCCTCATCTTCT
The DNA here is from genome assembly GCA_963793865.1 of uncultured delta proteobacterium. GTDB lineage: Bacteria > Desulfobacterota > WTBG01 > WTBG01 > WTBG01 > CAZWCD01. Next base: position 100,464 of record CAWCBP010000012.1, on the reverse strand, counting down.
TTCACAACCACATCCTCTCGGACGGGAGGGGGCTGGTCGGCGTCATCAGAAGATTCATTCAGTTCTACGAGGATCTGTACTATCAGCGGGCGGGAGAGAAGGCTGTCCCGGATTTTGAATCCATCCCCCAGCCGGTGATCAGGCCCCCGTGGAAGGACTGCACGCTCAGGCATGTGGACATCTTTGTGAAAAAATGCCGGCTCTTCCTTCGCCAGCCCGCCGCCGAGGTGCATCACCGTGGAGGCGCGGGACCCGGCAAGGGTCTGATGCTGGTTGCCCGGGTGCTCTCCCCCGATCAGTTCAGCCTGCTCAAATCCATCGCCAAAAAGCGCCAGGCCACCATTAATGATTACATGCTGGCGATCATGTTTAAAACCATGAAAGGATGGAACGCGCGGCGGGGCGGCCGGCCCGGTCGTTTTTACATCAACGTTCCCGTAAGCACCAGGCCCCCCGAAGACTTCACCGCCAGCAACAAGCTCGGCGGCATCACCATTTCCCCGGATCCGGAGGCCATAGACAACACCGACCGGCTGCTTGACCAGGTGCGGGCGCAGCGGACGTATCTGAATGAAAACGATGCCGCCAGGATAGACCTGGCCATGACCTGGATTTTAAAGTTCACGCCCCTGGCGCTGCAGGAAATGATTTTTAAAAATCACTCCCATGCCCTGTATCCCTCCCTCTGCCTGAGCAACATAGGGATTTGTGATTACAACCCCGCTCACCGAGACGAGGAGGGATTTCAGCATGTGGGACCTGCCAGGATCGTCGGATCAAACGTGGTGACGGCCGCCATACCCTGGCCGCAGGTTCTCATACACACGCATAACAACAGAATGGAGGTGAGCCTCTCGGTGCTCCATTCCCGCTTTCCGCTCGAAACCGCCGATGAGTTCCTGGACGCCTACATCAGGGATCTGTTCGGGGAGTCAGGCTAGTGTCATGCCCAACGAACAACCTTATGCAAAAAAAACAAGCGGGTCGTTGCGAGGAGCCTTTGGCGGGGCGACGAAGCAATCCCAATGTTGGATCTAACAAAGCGAGATTAATTTTCTCATGCACGGAGAAAAGCCATGAAACATAACATGCAGCCCACAATTCCCTTAAAGCCTGTTTATACCCCCGACGATTTAAAGGATTTTAACTACCGGGAGGAGCTGAACGACCCCGGTGCATTCCCTTACACCCGGGGAAGAATGTCAGGCGCCAAAGGCAGCTGGGTTCAGAGGGGCCTTTCCGGCGAAGGTGATGCCTCACGATCCAACGAACAATTTAAATATCTAATTCAGCAAGGACAGACGGGGATTGACGTCATTGGCGATACACCCACCATGATCTGCCTGGACCCGGACCATCCCTTTTCCGTCCCCACGGTGGGCACGCAGGGTGTCTCACTATGCTGCCTGTACGATTATCAGGAGCTGTTTAAAGGTATTCCCCTGGAATCCATAGCCATCTCCAGCTCCATACCCAGTATATTTACCCTCGCGGGACTCTACCTGACTGCCGGGAAAAGCGGGTTCGACACCACCAGGCTCCGCGGCTCAGTGATCCAGTCGCCATTTTTCTTTGAAGAGTGCGGCTATACCGCACACCTGCCCTTTCCCCTGCGGCTGCGTCTCACCCTGGACAGCATAGAGTTCTGCCTGAAGAAGATGCCCAAGTTCCACTCCTTCCTCGAGAACACCTATTTCTTCAGCGAGACCGGCCTGACCGCGGATGAGGAAATGGCCTTCGGGTTTGTTGAGATGCGCCACACCATCAGTCATCTCCTCAAGCGGGGGCTGGACATAGACAACATCGCCCGGCACATCGTGGTGCTGGTCAACTGCCGCATGGACTTCTTCGAGGAAATCGCCAAGATCCGGGCCACCCGCAGGATTTTTGCCCGGATGATGCGCGACGAGTTCGGGGCAAAGAACCCGCGCTCCCAGTCCCTCACCATGACCTGTCACACCTCCGGCATAGCGCTGACCGCCCAGCAGCCCTTTAATAACATTGTGCGGGGCGCGATCCAGTGCATGGCGCTGGTGATGTCGGGCATCCAGGCCGTGGAAATATCGGCCTTTGACGAGCCTTTCCGCACCCCCAGCCCCGAGTCGCACCTGGTTTCGCTCCGAACCCAGCAGGTCATCGACCTGGAGAGCGGCATCGGCAAGGTCCACGATCCCCTCGGGGGGTCCTACCTGGTTGAATCGCTGACCAACGAGATGGAACGGAAAATCCAGGACAGCATACGAAAGATCGAGGCCCTGGGCGACCCCGCGGACCTTTCCACCAAGGGCTGGTTCAAGAAGTTTTTTGAGGATTCCATGGAGCGCTACCACAAGGACATTGAAAGCAGGCAGCGCATCAAGGTGGGCACCAACATTCACCAGATGCCGGAAGATGAAGACACCATGCTCCGGGATGTCGCCGAGGCAAAAATACAGCCCTACATCTGGCACGTGGAGCGGATCAAGCGTTACAAAGAGCGACGGGACCAGGCCAAAATCAAAGAGGTGCTGCTGGCGGTCAGGCATACGGCGAAGGAGACGTCTGACAACCTGATGGACTCCATTCTGGATGCCTTTGAGAAAGGGGCTACCTGCGGGGAGATAACCGGAGCGCTGCGCACGGCATATGATTGCCCCTATGATCCCTACGGCAAGATGTCACCTCCCTTTTGAAAGGACCTGCTATGAAAAAAATCAGGGTACTTATCGGCATGATGGGCATCGATCAGCACGAAGCGGGGGCAATCGGTGTTTCCCGGCTGCTGCGGGACGCCGGCATGGAGGTGGTGTACATGGGCCGCTTTAACTCGTCCGAGATGATCATCCAGGCGGCCCTCCAGGAAGATGTTGACCTCATCGGCCTGAGCTTCCACTCCTGGGACTTTCTCTACTATGTTCCCGAGATGATAGAAATGATGAAAGAGAGGGACCTCAGCATTCCCATCATCGTCGGCGGCTCGGTGATCACGGTGGATGATGCCAGCAAGCTGAGGGCGATGGGCGCCGCGGACGCCTTCTGTCCCTCCGCCACTGACAGCGAGATTATTGAGAGCATCAAAAGAATTGCCCAGGAAGGGTCCGGACACAATGGATGAAAGGAGGCTGTTCCCGGCAAGCATCGTCGACGAAATCACCCATTGCGTGGACAAGGGCCACCCCGGCCTTGTTCTCAACTACGCCTGGATTCTCACGCTGGAGGGAGAGGTTAGCACGGAAATTACCCGCAAGGCCCTGGACAGGACCTTGCGCTACTACCCCAAGAGCCGCTGCGTGCTGACGGACCGCTACCCGTCGTACAAGCACTGGTTCAGACACTGCTGGAGGCTTACCGATTGTGAAGGCGGGGATATCCTCCGGGAGATCGGGGAACCAAATCCTTATGCCACCGTTGAGGAGGCCATCAGCTATTACGCGGACAATCACGCTGCCCTTTCCATTGACCTCTCTTCCCACATCCCTCTGAAGGTACTGCTCATCAGGCAGCCCGGGGGCGCTTTTCTGTTTTTCATCATGCACCATGCCGCGGCCGACGGGCTGGGGGGCTTCATTTTCATCCAGCAGTTCATCCGTGACTACGAAGACATCCTGAACGGGCGGGAAGCAGCACACGAACCTGCCGCCGACTTCGAAGATATTTCGCTGCCCGATATCAGGCTGGGGTGGAGTGATCTCTCCCCCCGCAATCTCCGACCCTTCGTTCGGAACTTCTTCCTCACCTTCCGGCAGCCGGCTTTGAACGCCTTCCCGGGCGAATCGAAAGGTATCACGGGGAAATTTGTCGCCACCGTCAGGCACATGCATCCTCAGCACCTGGCAAGGATCAGGTCCACCGCCAAGCAACACGGCTCCACCGTCAATGATTATCTCCTGGCAACCATGTTCGGGACGCTTAAAAAGTGGTGCCGCGAATGGACAGCCCCATCTGACCGCATTTACATAAACGTCCCCATGAGCTTCCGCGCGCCCGGTGACCGCACCCTGTCCAATGTCCTCTCCGGGGCCTTCATTTCTTTAAAACCCGACCACATAACCGGCCGGGAAGCCATGCTTCCGCTCATCAGGAAGGAGATAACCGCGCTGGCGGACGGCAACGTGGCACGGACCATCATACGTTTTTCAGCCCTCCTCAAACCCCTCACCATAGGTATGAGAATAAACCTGCTGAGACGCACCGCCTCGGGTTACGCGCCCACGGTGGTGCTCAGCAACATGGGTGTCCTCTCCCCCAACCCCTCCCATACCGACGAAGAGGGGTTTCACTGCATGGGGAACGCCCGCATCAGCGGCATATACGGGATTCCCGCCGTGGCGGGCTGGCCGATGCTGCTGCTCTATACCTACAATAACCGGATGATATTTAATCTGGGTACCCTGGATTCGTACTTTCCGCAGGAGACCGCGGGGAGATTTATAGACGCCTTTCTGGGAGATTTACAGGAGGGCTCTTGACCTGGCCGCACGTCCGGAGCGGCAGGAGTCAAGGTTGATCCCGGCCGGAAAAGCCGGAGCATGTTTGGGGATGCATCCGGTCACAGATTCATGAATGCGGTCTCGCAAGCCGGCTGATTACCGATTCCACATCTGAAAAATGTTTAACCCCCTCTCCTTCCTGAGGTTGTCGTAGAAGAGAATCTCCTTCGGGGTAAAGCAGGTCATATCCATCCCCCGCCTGATCATCTCCTCATCAATTTGCGGTTTAAAGATCCTTAAACCCTCGGCAAACAGTGCGTCATCGGCGCTGAAGGTCCGCGCGTCACCTCTCATCTGAAGGCACCTGAATACCTTGGTCTGCCAGTCCCGGGGCTGGTGATATTCCACTGCCGTTTTTGAATTCATCCGGATCTGGTCGAGCTTTCTGGTTCCTTTCTCGGAGAGGGCATACATCACCCGGTTCACCGGGTCCAGGGCAAAATCCACCGTGGTCACGTAGGGCTCATTATTTATGCTGGTCGCAATGACACAGCTCTGCCGCTCCCCGAAGAACGCGACAATCTCCTTCCAGAGCTCTTCCTTCTCTATGGCCCCGGGGCGATCAAGGAATCGCTGCGTTGCCGTTGACACGCCGTCGGTCAGAATGGTGTGGCATTCCATGCAGGCAACCGTTTCAATCTCCTGGTGCTCTTTAGGCATCTCTGCCCCTAAAAGAATGGCCGGCACCTCTTCATCCGTGGCCACCTCACCAGCTGGGGTGGTTTTCTTCACTGTACAGGAACACACGAGCATCATCGCCAGCAGGGGCAGGAGTGCCATGCTTATCTTCTTCATGTTCTTGTTTCCTCCTTTCCGGATAGTTGCTTTCTCACTCAGGATAAAATCCATGAGAAATCTTATAAGATTTCTCAGTCGCAGCGGCTTCTTCGAAATGACAACCCATTTATGGAGGGACGTGCTCTGTCACGTCCGCATATTATCTAGGGCCATGACGGAGCATGGCCCTCCACCTGCCTTTGTGAATAGAGGCCCTCCGTTACTGTGCCCGTTTGATAATCTCTCGCGCGTTGTCGGTGAGTCTGGCACAATCCTCTTCGGATAAGCCGGCCCCCAGGGCAATCTTCCTCGCCTGCTCGTCAGAAATCAGATCATCCGGCGAATGCCCGTCGGTGTTCAGCACCATGCCTGCCCCGACCTCAAGTGCCAGCTTGGCAACATGGCCGTTGGTGAGGGAGTGCCCCTTCCGCGCGGTGATTTCCAGCATGATGCCGTTTTTCCTGGCCAGCATAACCTCTTCCCGGGTAATCAAACCGGGGTGGGCCAGGATATCGATGGGTGACTGGAGGGCTTTCAGGTTGGTCTGTGGCGCCACCGGCTCAACAATGGTCTCCCCGTGCACCACCACAATCTTCGCCCCCAGCTTCCGGGCCTCCTCCGCCATGGACTGTATGCTCTCAGGAGGCACGTGGGTTATTTCCGCCCCGGGCAGCACCTCCATCTGAAAGGATTTTTTCAGCGCGTTGCAGTCCTTCACCAGCCGGGATATGACCCAGTCGATGTTGGAGAGGTCCACGTGATCAGTTATGGCCAACACCTGGTATCCTTTTACCATGGCCCTTCGTATCAGCTCCGAGGGAAGAAGCTCACCATCGCTTAAGAGAGAATGGGTGTGCAGATCAATCATGATATCACCTCTTTCTTGTGGATATAAAAAAGCCAATCAACGAGCCGACGGTATCGGCTGTCACATCCATGAAACTGGGGGTGCGGTCGGGAACAAACGACTGATGGAACTCGTCGCTTAGTGCATACAGGAAACAGATAAGCACTGACAGCACCATGACAAAACGCCTGGCCCGTCCGTAATACCCCAGGGCCCTCGCCACCAGGTACCCCAGCACGGCGTACACGCCCAGGTGGAAAAGCTTGTCGGCGGTAAAAAAGGGGGAAGGAAGGGTACTGCCCGGGAGGGAGGAAAGATAAAAGATCAGGCCTGCCCACACAACGGGGGGCACCCATAGGGTCAGTGCTTGAGCGCGCTTAGACCGGCCTCCCAGGGGCGAGGGTGAGGGCGCGTTCAGCATTCGATATCACCGCTCAGCGTATGTGCCGTGACACTCCTGATGCGGACCGATACCAGCCGCCCGGTGATCTCCTCCCCTCCCTCTGCGATGACGGTCTTGTTGGAGCGTGTCTTTCCCGTGATGCGACTCCTATCTTTCTTGCTCATGCCCTCGACCAACACCTCCTCCTCCGTATTCAGGAGCGTCCTGTTTCTGGTAAGGCTGTGCTTATTCTGCAGCTCCTGCAGCAGGGAAAACCGCTTTGCTTTGACTTCTGCGGGAATTTTGCCCTCGAAACGGATGGCTGCCGTCATGGGGCGGTCGGAGTAGTTAAAGCAAAAGAGGTCATCGAATCGCACCGCTTCCATCAGCGCCAGGGTCTGCTCAAAATCTTCATCGGCTTCCCCGGGGAAGCCGACGATGACATCCGAGGTAATGGCGATCGGAGGGCACGCCCGGCGCAGCCCTTCAACCTTTGCCAGATACTCTTCGCGGGTATATCCCCGGTTCATCAGCCGCAAAATCTTATTTGAACCGGATTGGAAGGGAAGATGAATGTGCGGACAGAGCTTACCCAGTGAACTGAAGCAGCGGATCAGATCATCCCCCAGGTCTTTGGGATGGGAGGTGATAAATCGTATCCGCTCTATGCCCGTGACTTCATTCACCGCTTCAAGCAGCCGGGGGAAGCTCCCCGTTCTGCCGTTATCACTGCCATAGGAGTTGACGTTCTGTCCCAGCAGGGTGACTTCCCGGACTCCCCGCCGGCACAGCTGTTGAATTTCCTGTATAATATCTTCCTGCGGCCGGCTCTTTTCCCTGCCCCGCACATAGGGCACCACGCAGTAAGAGCAAAAATTATTGCAGCCTCGAATGATGCTCACATATGCCGATACCCCGGGCGAGGCGGCGCAGCAGACCCCCTCGTCGCTGTATCCTTCTTCGCGCAAGCCGGTCCGGCAGACCTTTTCCCTCTCCGTTTCCACCTGCTTTATCAAACCGGGCAGACTGTCAATGCTGTGCGTGCCGAACACCAGGTCCAGGTGAGGCGCCTTTTCAAAAAGCCGCTCACCCTCCTGCTGGGCTACACAACCGCCCACTCCGAGAATGAGGGACGGGTTGGCATCCTTGTATTCCTTCAGCCTGCCCAGGATGCTGTAAAGCTTATGCTCCGGCTTCTCGCGGATGCTGCAGGTATTGAGGAGAATTATATCGGCAGCAGTAACGTCCGGGGCAAGCGTATAGCCGCACCCCTGGAGCAGTCCCATGATCCGCTCCGAGTCATAGACATTCATCTGGCATCCGTAGGTTTTGATAAAGACCGTGCGGGACATGTTGTGTGTTCTTGTTTATCGAATTATTAAAAGGATGTGGGGAGGCTTAATCGCCTCACATCTTCTCGAATTGTTGTTCAAACCTGCCCTCCCCATAAAGCCTTTTTGAGCCGCTCTTTTTCAGAAACAAAAGCCGTAGTGTAGGTTATAGTTTATCTGTATATTTTTTCAATAATAAACTATTAGCATAGATAATTCCGTCGTTAAAAATCAGGGTTTTCGAGGGCAAAAATCAGGGTTTTGCCTATTGATTTTTTCTAAAAGCTGTTGCAGAATGCAAATACCCTTTCGATTACGGGAATGGCGGAGACGCCATTCCCACTTTTTTTTGCTGTTTGGAATCATTCCCGGTGAGAAGTCCGGTGCGAATAAATCAGATGGGCAGTTTTTAGAATAACCGATTTAAAAAGAGGGCACTTGCATTGCGATAATTTATGTGGTATAGGTTTTATGCCCTATTAAATAGGGCAGCGAAGGGTTGATAGCCGTTTTGGCCCCCTCCTTTATGGCTATCACCCTTCTATTTTTTCTCCCCTCAGTTTCCCTAAGCGCCCGGACTGACTGGCATAGGCGAAGAGTGTAAACTTCACATCAAATCAAGCGCCTCTTTCCCGGACATGCCGATGCTCACGCCCCGTTTGCGCGCTGCCTCATTCACCTCCTTGATTATGCCGTTGAGCAGATCATCGATGGTCGCAATAAGCCCCTCGCCGGACCTGCGCGCTTTTGCCGCGGGATATCCAAGCGCATCGAGTGCTTTAACATCAAAAACACCGCAGCCCACCATCCCGGTGTCGGTAACCACGCTCACCAGATTGATCGTGCCCAGCGGTATGATGTAGCCGTCCGCCGTCTTCCGTGCCAGTTCTACCTTTTCGTGATGCACCCTCTTTACATCTCCTTTCCCTGCGTCGTGTGCGCAACAGGAAAAGTTTACCGCATCATGCCGGTCACAGTCAATTAAGAAAGGGTAATGGCAGGGGCAGGCCCCTTGCCTGCCCGTTTATGATAGGGCAACCACAGGGGGTTGCCCCTACACGCGTATCAATAAATGGATGTCCGCGAAAGCGGGAATCCAATCCATGTTCATTCTCTGCGGCGAAACACATGGGCTTGGATTTTTAATGCATAGAACATGCGTGATAACAGTCCGGGAGAGCCAATTAAGAATGGATAGATTTGAAGGGAGAGAGATTCGTGCTGCGGCGCCATATTGTAACGGACGCGCTCTTTACAAGCCATCCAGAAGGAATTCCTTCAGCATTTTTTCAGCCACCTGATCAGACTTTACCGCACAGCTGCCTGCTTCCATTTTCCGCTTGAAATGCCCCACCATTTCCTCTCTGATTTCGGGGGTCGCATCAACTATCTCCCAGGCTTTATTGATAATATCCCGTTCCCTTTCGGATATTCTGACCATTTCCACGGGTACGGATCTTTCCCCCGCGTGTCGTGCCGGTCTGCTTGCCGTTCCGTTGTTGTGTCCATTTTTCATATACGTTTCCAAATATACAATGGTTTGCTTTCCACCCATCTTCATAATTGTGCCTCCTCAAGGCTCAGTTATTAAATCGGTACGAAACAAGGCAGACTTTAGTTTTTTCTTGAAACAGAGGTATTGTAATGATCTTGATATTTGCAGCATTTGGTAATTTGTCTTGTTTGTTTTTCAGGTGAGCTTTCCCTTTTAAGCTATAGCGGCATTCTTCCCGGACCTTCTATATTGAACATGCTATGTAGTGCGTCCAACACTTCTTTACGTATGAAAGGCTCCTGTGCGTTGCGAATACCATGCTGTAGAAGAGGTTCAGTGGCTCAAGGGGAGGGGCTTTTGACGCCACAACAATGTGTCTTTAGGCTTACGGCACGACCCGGTGCCTTACGACTTAAACCGCAGACAGGCAGCTTTTCAGAGACTTCGATACGGCTGTTACCATGCGGGTCTGTCGGACAAAGTTAGATAGTCGCTGCCGTTCTACAGGTTCCGAATAATTTTGTTGTGGCTAAAAAGCCCCTCCCCTTGAGCCACATATAAATAACGGAATTAATGACGCACTACACTGGTCAAGTAATGGCGGGGGAAGTGACACAAACGTCATTGGCGGGCAAAGGAGAGCTGATGTTTATCGAGAAGGGCCTTCCCGCTTCATGAGGGGAGGTTACCGCATGTACCATAGGGCAGTTTATTTCAGCCGGCTGGAAGATAAGGGAAGGCAACTGACAAATGATGAGGCCGCTTGAGCCGGGGCGGCTCCTTAGCCGGCCGGTTTACAGGGTATGCTTATGGTGTGGCGATTATCATTGGGGCTTCGCACAACAGTGAGCACTGCTCCATAGGGCTTCAATAATTCGGTAACGTTTGCCAGCCGCATCGCGCAGGCCGCCTGGCATGAATTCCCGCGCTCCGGACCGGTATCGCGAAATTCCAGGAGAATGACCGAATTATCGCGCCTGCTGGTAATGGTCAGATCCTTTTTATCCGCACCGGCAAAGGAATCCAGCACATTTCTGACAATCTGTATGAAGCATTGGGAAAAATGGTGATACACACCCCTGATGGCGGGAATCGAATCATCAAGCGAGCAGGTTTTGGTTATTTCATGTTTAAACTTCATGTCCGCTTCCAGGAACTGAAGCTCTTCCCTGATGAGCTGGTTAAGGCTGATCATCTGGGGCTCATCGTCATCCTCGCGCAGCCGCTTGTTCATCACGTTTTTTATCTTGTCCGCAAGCTTGAGGGCGTTGGTTACGATAACCTCGGCATCCCGTATGCTCTTATCCAGCTTGGAGGTGAGGGCATCATCGGCCGCGCCGTCCGCGGTCTCCTGCCTGAGCCCCTGCAGCCGGTCCCTGAGCATCTCCCCCCGCGCGACAACGGCCGACAGCGGGGTATTTAAATTATGGGCCAATCCGTCCAGCAGCTCCCCCAGGCCCGCAAGGCGATACATTTTGCTCAATGCCTTTTGCCCGGCAATTTCCAGCCAGTGGTCCGTGATCGTTGCCCCGGGCGGTGCAAACTCTCTCATGGTGCCTTCCTGCAGTTATGGGTTTTTGGTAACCATTATACACGACCCGCTTCGACTATCAAGGCCCTTTTCACGGATGACGGTGCAGCACGGGCAGCATACCATCCCGCGCTTTTGTCATGCACCCTCAGGATGCGCGCGGCAGGCGTTGCGCCATCGGCAAGCGCTACCTGCCCTTTAAGTTGTTGATTCTCACCCGCAGGCGCAAAATAGCCTTGGTATGAATCTGGGAGACGCGTGATTCAGTCAGATCCAGCACCTCGCCGATTTCCTTCATGGTAAGCTCGTCATAGTAGTAAAGCGATATGACTTCTTTTTCTTTTTCAGGCAGATCCTCAATCGCGCGGGCAACCGAATCCTTGACCTCGTTCAGTCCCAGCACGCCGAAGGCATTGGTGGACTTGGGATCGACAATGCAGCTCAAAATATCACGGCGCTTGTCTTCGGGATCCGTTGTCACATCAAGGCTGATGAGCGGAACGCCGGCGGACTGCTTGAGCAGACGGTAAAATTCGTCCATCTGCACGCCCAGCTGTTCGGCCATTTCTTCATCGCGGGCCGGCCGGCCGAGATGCTGCTCCAGTTCATGGTAGGCGTTCATCATCTGGTTGATCACCTTCCGGACCGAGCGCGGAATCCAATCCATCGATCGCAATTCATCAAGGATGGCACCCCTGATGCGGATTTCAGCATAGGTCTTGAACTTGACCTCTTTGGAGGGATCAAACTTCTCCACCGCATCAATCAGGCCCAGGATGCCGGCATTGACAAGGTCCGCCACCTCAATGTGGGGAGGCAGCCGCATGGCAACACGGTTGGCAATATATTTGACCAGGGGCGCGTATTCCATGATCAGCCGTTCCCGCCTGGTAAAATCTTCCTTGCCCTGCGGGTCATTCTCTGCCATCTGGTTGTGTAATCCGTTCATCTGTTTCCCCCTTGGTTAAGGTGAGGTGTAACTACATCCTGGAAAGCGATAAAGGAAGTGTCTCGGGATTTTCCATGAAATGATGCCAGAAAAACCGGATGGCGCCGCGGGAGGTGCTGTTGAGCTGATGCTCGCAAACCTTTCGCGCCAGTTCAAATATGCACCTGCTGGCAGCCGCCTCGGGATAAAGCTCAACCAGCGCCTTCTGCTGTCGTACAGCCTTTACCACATGCTCATCCCGCACGATGTAACCCCAGTAGTCGATGGAAAGATGATGAAATCTCTGCCCCACCAGGCTTATGTGGTTGTAGACCTCTTTGGCCTCTTCAGCGCTCTGCGCACCGTTCACCAGCAGGTTAAAGTGGTTTTCCTCATACTTTACACAGAGCACTTTCATCATGGCGTAGGCATCGGTAATGGATGTGGGTTCCGGGGACACCACCATGAGGATTTCGTGCGCCGCCAGGTTGAAGTACATCACGTTGGAAGAAATGCCGGCGCTGGTATCGATCAGAATCATGTCGATCCCGCGGGAGATGGATTCCAGCTCGGAGAGCAGGCATATTTTCTGTGACTTGGTCAGCTCTGAGAGTTCCTGTATGCCCGAACTTGCGGGAAGAATCTTCATCCCCCCCGGCGCGGTTATGACCACCTCTGAAATCGGCTTTTCCCCGCTCAAAACGTGCTGTAAATTGTAGCGCGGCGAAAATCCCAGGATGACGTCAAGGTTGGCGAGGCCTATGTCCGCATCCACCAGCAAAACCCGCTTGTTGAGCCTGGTCAGGGCATACCCAAGATTGGCCACCACATTGGTCTTTCCTACTCCTCCTTTACCGCTCGTCACAGCGATAACCTGCGTGCGGTTTGACTGGCCTTTCACAGACCGGTGTTCACCCGGCTTCCAGCCATTGCCGCAACCTGCCTGATGATTCGCCCTTCTTTTTGTCGCACTGCGCATTATTTCTTCCTGATTCATAATCTTTCCTTTCGCTGTGTCCTGTAAAAGCACCGTTCCAAGAAAAGAATTTTGACGGGCATTTCGTCAATATTTTGACATGCTGTCGGGATTATGAGGTTCGAATTTACGGCTGGGCATTTTTTATCTCAATATAATTCAGCTAGTTATATAAAAATCATTTCATCGGGAAGTGTGAGGTCAATTACTAAATGTCAAAGACGCACACATAATGAGCAACTAATATGCCAAGTGGCCGAAGTCGTCGAAAAGCCGATGCCGGTCCACCTGCTCAACTTAATTATGCTTCACATTTGTTGTATGTTCAGATGATGAGTGATGTGATTAATTTTTTAAGGCTGGAGGTGATGGGAATTAATTAGACAGAACTAATCAATGCGGGACGTAAATGGGGTGGGGATATTATTCATATGGTACTTTTTTCACCGGCAGGGAGAAGAGCCAAAGATATGCTTTATGTCACTTGTTTACGGTGCAGCCTCCTTATCTGCCGCTCCGGCCTACGGTTCCGGATCTTCCAGCCATTTATAGGTTTTTTTGATGGGAAGATTGTTTTGAATTAAAAGAAAATAGTCCTTTTCAAGTGATCCATTGGAGGTAACATAAAGATTATATCTTCCGGTAAATCCCTGAAGCACCGAGTTGATGTTGATTCCTGTTCCCTTTTCCCCTTTATCGCTGAAAAGGAGTGAAACGCGCGCCAGGCCGCTGTAAAAATAAGCCTTCTCCGCCGTTGTGCGCTGGAAAGCCCCGCCATCAAGCATCTCCTCAACCACGATAAGGCTATTCTCCTTGTCCATGATTGATATGATAACACCCTTTTCCACCAGCGCTTGCACGGCAGCCTTCCATGCCGTGTCAAGAGATGCATCTGCTTCAAAATATCTCTTAACCGGTTCCTGGAGCATGGGCGGCGGGGAGGTGCAACCGGAAAGAGATAACATGATCCCCGCGCAGCAGAGCATGGCAGCAACGCTTCTTAAAGGGAAACTAATTACTGCTTTCATCCTTCGCTTCCTCGCCAAGCAGGTATTTGATGTGTTCAATACGGGCCTCTGTTTTGGGGTGGGATGATAATAGTGTAATCTTGACTTCTTCTCCCTTCTCCTTTTCCATGGTGCGAAAGCGCTCCAGGACGGTTACAAAAGCATGCGGGTCATAATCTGCCCGGGAGGTGTAGTTAAAGGCCAGCTCATCAGCCCTGCTCTCCCAGCTCCTGCTGTACCCCTGGGCAATAATCGTGGCTGTGAGGTTTGCGACAATTCGGCTGAAATCACCGACCATGTCACCCCCCATTGAGGCTACCGGCGGGACCCCCGCCACCACTGCCGCGACATCAATCAATGTCAGAACATTCTGTATTTTTTGTGCGTTATAGTATGAGCGCACCGAGTGCCTTTCGCACACGTGCCCTATTTCGTGAGCCAGCACCGCGGCAAGCTCGTCCCTGCTTTCCAGCTTGTCGAGCAGGCCGACGGTGATATAGACAAAGCCGCCGGGGCCGGCAAAGGCGTTCACTTCGCTGCTGTTGAGCACTTTAAAGGTATAGGACAGTTTGGGCCGGGCGCAGACGCTCACCAGTTCATTGCCAATGGCCGCAACCTGCCGGGTTAAGTGCTCATCCTTTATGATTGGATATTGCGACCGCACGACAGCATCGACGTAGTTGCCGAATTTAATCTCATCTTTCTCGGATAAGTACGGCAGTTCCTGTTCCCCATCCGGTTTTGCCGGACGGGACGCGCAGGCGGCGATTACCAGGAGAAGGCAGAGAGCTAAAACTGAAGGGGCATATAAAGAATGTTTTCCGGTGCGTATCATGGCATAATACCTCCGGTGAGAGAGCAACCCGCTGCGGATGATCAGCACATCCGTACGCGTGCTCTATTAATAACCTATTTTCAGCAAAAAATAAAGCGAAACAAGCAGTTGCTTATCGCCTTGACGATTGCTCATAAATATAATAGATACCGGCTATGGAGCTTTTCATTGAAGCCTGCTGAAATGTGATGCTCATCAGGAAAAAGGCCTCAGTGTGCTCACCAAAGGGATATGGGCACCGAGAAGGCATATGACATATCATCTCAAAATAAGGCAGCAAAGTTGTAAAGGAGCGTCCGGGCACAGTGGACACGAATAAGCTCTGCGGATGGACGGGGAAACTATTGACGGTCGATTTGACCGGGAGGACATGCTCTGTAAGAGAAACCGCCGATTATAGAGACAGATTTATCGGGGGTAAGGGAATGGGGGGAAAGCTTTACTGGGATGATCTTGTCGAAGGAAGGGATGCTTTTCATGAGGACAGCGCGCTTATACTGATGACCGGACCCCTTGCCGCCACGCCTGCACCCAGCGGCTCTCGCTGGCTGGCCTGTGGGAAATCCCCCTCACTGTACCCGGAGTGCTTCGCCAGTGCCAATCTCGGAGGAAGTTTTGGCGCCCAGCTGAAAAAGGCGGGTTACGACGGGTTGGTTATAAAAGGAAAAGCAAGCGATAAAACCTATCTGCTTATCACTGACGGCAGGCTTGAATTTAAAGATGCCAAACATCTGAAGGGTTTGCCGGTTTCTGAAACCGCGCGGGCCATCCAAAGCGAAGCGGGAAAGAAGATCGGGTTTGTTACCACAGGTGTCGGCGGGGAAAACAGTGTGCGTTTTGCAACCCTCGCAACTGACGCGGGCGGCAGCGGCTCTGTGGGATTCGGCGCGGTGATGGGTTCAAAAAATGTAAAGGCAATAGCGGTCAGGGGGTCAGGCGTCATTCCTGTAGCCCATCCCGACAGCATCAGGAGGATCAGGCAGGAAATAAAAGCAATGACCGGGGAAGGCTATTTCAATCTGTACGGTTCCCCCGCGCCGATTGCCGGGGCCGAGGTGGTAAAGAAAATTCAATGCCACGGATGTCCCCAGGGATGCTGGCGGTCACTTTACAGGGCTACTTCGGGCGAAGAGGGGGTTCGCAAGTGTCAATCAAGTTTTTTTTACACCCTATGGGATAAACGATTACACGGCGACCTCTCCACGGCAACCTTCCTTGCCACCTCGTTTGCCAATGAATATTCTCTGTGCACCATGGAACTTCCCGGCGTTTTGCTCTGGCTGGAGCAATGTATTGAAAACGGCATCATTTCTGAGAAGGAAGCAGAGCTTCCCATGAGCAGGGCGGGCAGCATCGAATTTATCCGGCTCTTCATTGAAAAAATAGCAAAGCGTGAGGGATTCGGAGGGGTGCTGGCTGAAGGGGTGATGAGGGCGGCAGACATGCTGGGCAGTGACGCCAAGGCATTGGCGCTTGACCACTTCACGCAAACGGGGCGGGGTCTCGCCTACGGGCCGAAGGTGTTCTTGCCGTCGGCACTTATCTATGCCACGGAACCGCGGCCTTCAGTCGCCGAGCTGCACGAAATTTGCGAACCGCTTACCAAGTGGGCGTTATGGTATACCACCCAGGGAGCTTTTTCCTATCTCTCTACCGATGTTTTAAGAAAAATAGCAAAGCGGTTCTGGGGAACCGAGGAAGCGGCTGATTTCTCAGGCACTGCCGGAAAAGCCCTCGCTGCGGTTAAGATACAGAATCGCCAGCACGTCAAGGACGCCCTCATTCTCTGTGATTTTGCATTTCCGGTCATGGATGACGCGCGTGACGAAGAGCATGTGGGCGACGCGACGCTGGAAAGCCGCCTCTTTTCGGCCGTAACCGGCAGCGAAGTCAGCGAGGAAGAGCTCAACGCCGCCGGAGAGAGAATATTTAATCTTATTCGTGCCATCCATCTGCGGGAGGGGAGGCTGGGCAAAGCGGATGACTATCTCCCCGAAAGCCAGTTTACAGAACGGGACGAACCGGTATTTGATGTGTTTGGCATGTTTAATCCTGATCTCTATCTGCCCGGTAAAGGAGACGCGATAATTTCCAGAAAGGGGAAGGCCCTTGCCAGGAATGATTTTGAACAGATGCTCCGGGAATACTACCGCCTTCGCGGCTGGGATGAGGCAACGGGGTTTTTTACCAGGGAAAAGCTCATGGGGCTTGGACTGCGGGAATTAATTCAACCACTGAAAGAAAAAGTAACGTAAAAGGAAAATCATTGCAGGCGACACGTGCATATTTGATCACCAGCTTTGCAAAAAAAATCGGTGAGGAGGCTTCTTATGAAAAAAAGCGTTTTCTTTTGTTTGGCAGCATTAATTTTGCTGGGCGGCGTCGGACAGGCTGAGGTGTCGGATAAAAAACCGGCCATTGGGAAAAAAGACGAGGCAAATCAGATGATTATTAGGGGGAATCAGTCTTTCGGCGCTAAGCGCTATGATGAGGCAATCACATTTTACAAGCAGGCTCTCGCCCTGGACCCTGAATCTATTGATATAAAGTATAATCTTGGAGTAGCCTTCGGCAAGAAAGGCATGCTCGATGATTCAATTGCCGCATATGAACAGGTTCTTGCCGTTAACCCTCGTCATGCGCAGGCACACAATAACCTGGGAATCACCTATGAGAAAAAAGGAATGGCAGAAAAAGCCCATTCCGAATATGAGAAGGCTGTCTCTGCCGACCCCAATCTGGCACCGGCGCTGTTTAATCTTGGAAAATCTTATTTAACCAGGGGCGCTCATGATCAGGCGGCTGATTATTTATACAAGGCAGGGCTGCTTTTTCATAAGAGTAAAAATAAAGAATGGGCAAAAAAATCGTATGATCTGTTAAAGCAGACAAATGCCGGGGAACGCGAAAAGGAACTGTATGAGCTGTTAAATCTTGATAGCAACGGATCGGGCAAAGAAAAAATCATCAAATAGCATTTTTTATTCGTGCCGTATAGACATGCTGAAAGGAAATTAAAAAAAGCGAAGAACGATAACCAAAAAGGAGGGGGGCAAAATGGTCATCGACTCTTCGCTTCTTACGTTATGTTGCTTGTTTAAACTGGTAAACGAATCTTTCTCAAAATAGTTTTAACTTTTTTCAGCCGCGCACATAAAAATATCAACTGTTCTTTTGGGAATCTTCTCTGCAGCTTAAAGGGTGATTAACCACCCTGCGGTACAAGCCTTTTATGAAAGAATAAAAAGAGGAACGATGCTCAGACATCTTTCCTCTTTCTATCTTGGAGGGGTGAAGAATGAAAAGCAATTTTTTGCTTTGATTGTTTAAACGTAAGAGTCTGAAAAAGGTTTCAGCCGGTCAGAAAAAGAGGGGAATGATGTTTCCCGCCATTCCCCTCAACAGGAGGTGTTAAGAATGAAATGCTTTTGCATTCCACAGCTGCATTGAAACATAAAATCAAATAACGCGCAATAGGCAAAACCCTGATTTTTGTATTCGCAAACCCTGATTTTACACGAGGCAATTTTGTATAACATAAATGAATAAATATATTTATATTGCGGTGATGTGTTGTTTCGCGCGGCAGAACCAGGCAAAGCATAAAAAAAGGCACCCTGCCAAAAGGCAAGGCGCGTGATTTCTCTGGTACGCCTAGGGCGATTCGAAGGCCCGACCTACGGATTAGAAGTTGGTTCTGTTGCCCTATCAAGAGATACCAGGATACACCAAGAGCAAAGAAAATAAGTGTTTTTCAATTTCTTCTTCCACCTGGTTACAGCTTGTTTTGGCTTGTTATGGTAGCAAAATGGTAGCAGATGATAGAAATAGAAACCCCTCAAAGGAACAACCAATGAGGGGTTTCAAATATCGTCCGCATTTGCCGTTTAGTTCATTGGCTCAAATCTTTAATTCAACTAGTTACCCTACAAAGGGTTGCCGTAACCAAAGGGCATTTTTCACTGGTCTGTTAGATTTTGCCAAGTCCACTTGTTAACGAGCATCGCAGACATATAGATTCTAACCCTTTAATATGCTTTAGTCAAGAGTTGTACTGTAAGTTTCAGAAAGTCTACTCAGGCAAACCCCCAGAGCAAATCCAGCAGGGGGGGGTGTTCTTTATGGAAAGGAAGACTACTGACGCTCAGGATGCAGCGGTGATAGATGGGGAGCAGAAGTATCTACCGAAAGGAGAGGAAGAATAAAGGCAGGAGCCGTTTTGACCCCTGCCTCATGGCACTCAACCAAAGTGACTTAAGTCGATGCCACTGGCATGGCTAGTAGAATATTTAGCATCAGTAGTAAACGGCAATTCAATTAAGAACTTATGATAAGGCTTCCCTTTGTATTCTGCCCACGTAGGTATCTTCTTAAAACCGCACTTAGTGTAAAAAGCGTCCGCACTGTACTGACGATACGTATCTAAAAGAAGTTTATCAAATCCATGATCTTTTGTGATCTTTTTTGCATATTCGATCAGCTTTGAGCCAATGCTTTTTCTTTGATATGCTTCGGATATGGCAATGGTTTCAAGATACACACCTTCATCTCTTGGTGAGATGCAAGCGGCTGCTACAACCTTCCCGCTGTCTTTAACAACGAAATAATTTCCATTAGCCACTTCTTGCTCTACAAAATCATAAATATTGCCCCTAAATTCGGATGCCTCCACTTTCAGAAGCTGATTCAGAGTATGGATCGCATTAATATCCTGTTCAGAAGCTTTAATTATTTCCAGGGAATGATCTAAAATAGACTTCCTCCTTTTAAATTTTTCTTTACAAAGACAGTTTTATATTGAATCGCTTTCCTCCATATTATCTTGGAACATGAATAATAATCTTCTCTGATACTACTCTAAGCTTTATTTGCTAACCTAATACACACACCACGGATCTGTTGCGCAGGAGGAACAGGGGTTGTTTATTGCATTTCTACCGAAATCAGATTTAAAAAGTGCCGCATCAGATCCGCTCACATTCCCATCACAGGTAAAATCGCCGTTGCAGAGATCACCGTTGGTACAGGGTCTATTGAGTCCACCTCTGCCGAAGTTAGCCTTAAAGGTTGCTGCATCACCGCCGTCCACATCCACGTCAATACTGAAGTTCCCCTCACATTCACAGACATTACCGCAATTGTTCCCCCCCAGCGGATAGGTGTCATCTTGGTTGGTACTGCAGAAACCACCTGTTCCGCACTGGTCGTTGCTTACGCACGTTCTTCCCACCACTCCTTTTGTACAGGTACCAAGGAGTGGGCCATTGGGATTCGAAGAACAGTTATCTGAACCCGTGCAGGAAACATCTACTATACCGGGATTGCAGATACCGTCACAATCATCATCCAACCCTATATTTGTCTGTGCATGACAGGTTGTGCAATTGCCTGATCTTGGGATATGGTTCTGTACCTCGTAACATTGAGAATGACAATTGGCGCAGCCCGAAGTTTCAACCGGAGCGTAACCATGAGGCAGATCCTCACAGGCAGATGTTAGCGGATCCCCGGAGTGGCATAGCGAACATTCAGCGGGATCTGTAAGACCAATTTCATTCCAATGGAAATTGTGGATATCAGTGCGGACATGACATTGAAGACAGTTCTGGCCAACGGGTGCTACGCATTCAAAAGCAAGGAGGGTACTTGTAAATGATAATAATATGCAAAGAAAGGTGATACCAAGCATTCCATACCGATTTTTTTTCATACATGTCTCCTTATTAGATGCATATTGATACACTAGAAATAAAAGGGTTTGACCGTTGGTATGTAACCTATTGAGCCAAACCCCTTACTTAAAAATGGAAGCTTTAATTCTTTTATTATAATTATAAAGTATATCATATAGAAACCATTAATATAATTTATCAATTATGTATAGTATACCAAATGACTAAACACATAGTCAAGTGCAATTAATCATGATTTAAACACTTTTTTATAAAACATCTTATAAATTAGCTATTTATTGACTAAAAAATTTTGCAAGAGAGCTCATGAATTTTGTATCTTCATCATGAAGAAGGCAGAAACAGCTTGAGGATACTCAATCTGCTATTGGATCAGGTATGGGACAAACTCCCAGAGCACATATATCAGGAGCAGGTGTTCATTATTGAAAGAAAGGATACTAATGCTCAGAATGCCGAGATGGTAGATGGGGATCAGGAGGATCTGTCTGAGAGAGGGGAATGGTAAAGGCAGGAGCCGTTTTGACCCCTGCCTTGGTTACACCACATAACTCAAATCACCAAATCATCAATCAATGTCCTCCACGGACGGGCCATGCATAGTGATTAGTTGTCCTGAAAATAACTGCCAGCTACCCAATCATCAACGCCTGTTGCACTGCGGTTGAGTCCCCCGCTCACGCTGGTACTTACATTGCTTGCTGTATTATTCTCTCCCCCACTTACGCTTGCATTTAAACTGCATGCTGTATTTTTAGCTCCCCCACTTACGCTGGACCAACTCCCAATAGTGTGGTCTGTGAGGTTACTATCTCCAGCTAAGTTATGAATCCCTCCAAGCACTGCTGAATAGTTGGCAAATGCCGTATTCCCATCTGCTGCTGTGTCACTACCACCACCTCCAACAAAGGAACCGTTGCCGCTTGCTGTATTATTTTGCCCTCCGCTCACGCTGGCAGACGAACCGCTCGCCGTATTAGATGATCCCCCGCTCACGCTGGCGCCGATAGCGCTCGCTATATTACTACGCCCCCCGCTTACGCTAACAAATATATCTGTGCCGCGCCTGTGAGTAAAATAATCAAGGCGAGGAGAATATAATGCGCCTTCGTCCACGGCAGATGTTGCGCAGTAAACATGGATGCTTTTGCGCTTATTGTCTGTGATTCAGCTATTGAGCAATGTTCCGGATTAGCTGTATACATCTTGTCCACCTTTCGCAGATATCCTATGGCAAAAATACGATGGAATCAAGGCATATTGATTTAAGCACATCTTTACCCAGTAACTCTCCTATGATATAAATACATCTGACATATGATCGGGGTCTAGGGAGGCCACCGAAAACTGGTAACTTTATTGCGAGCCTGGCCCCGACCATTTAAAAGTAGACCACGGTAGAGGTGGAGCATGGCAAGAAAGAAGAACAGCCAGCTTTAGAATTAACCAAGGAATATGAGTTAATGATGCAACCAACATGATAAAGCGTATCTGGTATCCCACCTTAAGAAGGGCTGGCCTACCCCGGTATCGATTCCACTTGCTCAGACACACCAACGCCAGCTTACGGATAGAGGCAGGACAGAACATCAAATACATCCAGAGTCAACTCGGTCACAGTTCGATCCAGGTTACCATGGACATCTATGGTCACCTCATGAAGCCAGTTAATAATGAGGAGGCCGTGAAGCTCAGAGCTACCCTTTTTAGTAGCAAAAATGAAGCAACCGGTAGCAAAATGGTAGCAGAAGAGGTTCAGCCATGAAAAAAGCACCTACATAAACGTGTAAGTGCTTAATTTCATTGGTACGCCTGGAGGCGATTCGAACGCCCGACCTACGGATTAGAAGTCCGTTGCTCTATCCAGCTGAGCTACAGGCGCGTTTTCTTCCTTATACAACGTTTAATCCTGCTAGTCAAGCCGCACCAGTTTTATTCATTCAAGACCCTGTGTGAAACTTGACGCCCTCTTTTTGCAGGTGATATATTTGGGAAAAATCTTTTATGAGCCGGTTATAGTGCAGGGGTCAGTGTGACATCTGGGAGAGGTTATTTAAAATTTAAGCCCGAATTAATTATTCCCCTTCGATCCGTCCAGAAGCACGTCTATTTTATTACAGCGGAATTTTTCTATTTTGTGATAGCTATTCCCTTGCTCGGAGGCCGATCATATTGCAGGCTTATTTGCCCCATGGGTTACCTGATGAAACATATTGTCAGATTGAAGAGAAGGGAGTGTGTCAAAAACTGATAAATGCATGACCAAAAAATTTATCATCAATCAGATTAATGCTGCCGATTTAGTAATACAAGTGAACGAACATATCAAATCCGGGAAGAAAAATGCCGGATAAAAACCTTCAGTTTGAATCAGGCGTTTACAGAAATTATATCAGAAGGTGTGAGCAGGTCCTGCGCATGCACAGAGAATAAGGCTAATATATCATTTTGAGTAGCACCACAATGTATCTTTTCAAAAATAAAAGACTTTTTATACTGTTACTCCTAACTGCCTGGCTCATTTCATCTTTCCCCCTGCCGGCGCGCGCAGCATGTTCCTGTTGCACAAGCAGCGCGTGTAAATGCAGCTGCACAGAAAAAAGCCGACCGGGAGGGAAAAGTTTTCAGCACCAGGACAACGGTACTAAAGCCCCGTGTATGAACTGCCGGGATATCCCCGTGGACAACCAGCCCGCCTCCGGCAGCCATTATAGCCCCTTGGAAAAGGACCATTTATTAACCCTTTCCTTCCAGAGTCTCTTGCGCCCCGTCCCCTCTTCTCCTGACGCAGCAAACAACAACCACGCCCCACCTATCCTCCATTCCCCCGCATCCATTTTTCTCCTCAACACATCATTTCTCCTATAACTACCGGTTCACAACACGCTATCACGCTTTACGCCATAGAAGCGCCCCGGAACCCCGGCCAATTCTCTCCTGTGAGGGTAGGGCAGAAAGTTATGGTCTCGGGCCAATGAGATGACCATAAGCTTCCGCTATTGACAAACAGGTGCACATGGGTTATGTCAGATATACCCTACAGGGGTATAGTACAATCCACATACACGGGAGAATGGTAATGATCAATGCCAAGGTTAAGGCGGAGTCCTTGAAGCGGCTAAAAAAAATAGAGGGTCAGGTGCGCGGTGTTGCAAAAATGGTAGACCAGGAAAAATACTGCATAGACATCATCAATCAATTGTCAGCGGCGAAGAACGCGCTTGACGGCGTGGCCAGAATGATCATGAAACGCCACATCGAAAGCTGTGTAGCCCAGGCTATTTTGGAGGGCAAGGCGGGCGAAAAGATAGAGGAGCTTATAACCGCTGTGTACAAGCATGGGGTTAAAAAATAGCAGTGCACATGTTTTCCTGGAAAAGTTTTTATACTCATAGGAGGTGATGTGAGCATGTCGGTGCAGAAAGAAAAAATTGAGGAAACCATAGAAATTCTCAATATGACCTGTAAAGGGTGTGCCCGGACGCTTGAAAATGAATTTCGTAAGTTTGAAGGTATCATTTAGTTATTCGGTGAGTTTACCCGGTAAGACCGTTACTGTTTGTTATTCTCCTCAGCAATACAGTCTCATCGATTTCGAAAAAGCCATTGAATCTCATGGATACAGGATAAAAGACAAGATCTATGAATAAGTCTGTAATGAGGGTCTCACGGTAGATGCAGGTTTAAATGAGAGCATAAGAGAAGAAGTCATCAGGTGTGATCAATGCGGTAACATTACGAATTACCCCATGGAACTGAATGAAAAATTTTATTGTTCCTCAACCTGCCTGAGCACATACAGGGAAAAAGTGGGTGAGCGTCAGTATGAAAAGGATTCCGTGGCGACCTTTGAGAAAAAGCGGGCTACCGGGTGGATTCCCGAGAGGGCGCTCATGTACATCAGCATGTGTCAGCGGTGCAGCACGAAGATGAAGGAAATGTGCAAGGCAAACCAGTACGTGAGCGGAAAGAACCGGGAAAAACTGAGAAAGACCGAAACGGTGCCCTGGTGCTGTCATGCCCGGTTTAACCTGAGCTCGTCGCTCTCCGATGGAAGTGTTTCGCTGGAAGCTGCGCAAAAGATTCAGTCAATGGCCGAGGAGCTGGTGAAGAATACCAAACCAAAGAGGTGCGAGGAAATTGTCGGTCCGGAGACTCTCGGGAAAAAAATGGCAAAGCCCGGAGGATTGAAAGGGGTTACCACAACTATTCTCGATATTGCTGCGGCGGAAATGGTAAAAAATCCTGACTACACACCTGTGGTAAATAAAACACCCAAAGAACAGGGAGAAATTATGATCCACTATGCCGCGTGCCTTGAGTGTGATCCGGTATTCGGTGCAGAATGTGAAGAACAGGCGGTAGAAAAAGAATTGAACAAGTGCTTGGATGTCGTTAAAGAAATGACCGCAGAACGGTGGTGTGAGCATACCCTTCATGCCCTTTCAGCCCTTCTGCTTAATGGAAACATGACCAGGGAAAAGCTTAAAAAGATTGTCCACTCCGCAGAACAGATCATAAAAGAAATGGATGACCCGGGGATCAATACCCGTCACCTTTTTATTGCCCTGGGAAGGGCAGTAGGATAAAAGTACATTCCAGTATCGTTGATATATAGGCTCAGATGCTTTAATCATCAGTCGGGGAGAAACAGATGGTGAAGAGGTGATAAAGTGATTTCGCTGCATTGAGGAGGGTAAAAAGATGAAAAGGATATCTGCTGCTTTTTCTCTTTTTCTTTCGTCTTGCTGCTGTTCGCTGTCTGGGCGCCGCTTCTTCACGCCCAGTCTGATCAGGGCGCTCTGGATTTAAACGGGATCATTGAAGAAGCCCTGAACAATAACCCGGAGCTTAAAGGTGCGCTGGCCAAGGCTGATGCTTACCGCGAGAGGCCATCTCAGGCCGCTTCCCTGGCAGACCCGCGCATTTCGGTGGGTGTTCAAAATATAGCAACCGATGATTTCGACTTCAACAGCATAGACATGACCATGAAGGTTATAGAGCTTTCCCAGGAAGTGCCCCTGCCGGGCATATTATCTTTGAAAAAAGAGGTTGCTGTACATGAGGCGCATGCCATGGAAAAGAAAGCCAGGGAAACAGAGTTTAGCCTGATTAAAAAGGTTAAGCAGGCTTACTATGACCTCTATTATTTAAAAAAGGCGGTTACTATTGCCGAAGAAAATAAAACTTTATTGGAACGATTTGTAGAAATTACCGAGACCCGCTATGCAGTCGGCAAGGGGATTCAGCAGGATGTGCTCAAGGCCCAGGTTGAGCTTTCAAAGATAACAGAAAAGCTCATTGATTTTGAGCAAAAAAGGGCATCTGCCGCCGCGGAATTGAGGGCGTTGCTCAACCGGCCGCCGGAAGCCGCGATCGCGGACCCTCCTGACATAGAGAAAACACCATTTACCTATACCATGGAGGAATTGCAAAACATAGCCATGGAGTACAATCCTGCCCTGAATGATCTGCAGAGCATTCTCAAAAGCAGAGAATCTGAATATAAACTTGCCAAGAAAGAGTATTTCCCCTCACTTATGTTAACAGCTGCTTACGGGCAACGTGAAGACGCCAAGAAGAGCCGATCGAGCACGGCGAGTGGCACC
This sequence comes from uncultured delta proteobacterium, assembly GCA_963793865.1. Lineage (GTDB taxonomy): Bacteria > Desulfobacterota > WTBG01 > WTBG01 > WTBG01 > CAZWCD01. The sequence goes on along the minus strand of CAWCBP010000012.1, from coordinate 74,584 downwards.
ACCATGAGTGGAGAATCAGTCGAGGTGGGCCTACCCGGTGAAGACGAACACCGGTCGGATACCTTTTCCTTCATGGTGGGATTCACGGTACCCCTGTGGTTTCACTCCAAGCAGAACCGCAGGATCAAGGAAACCCTTGCCCTGATGGAAGAAACAAAATCCCACCAGCAGGCAATGAAGAATGAAATCTTCTTCGGCATAAAAGATATCGGTGAACGTGAACGACGCGGAGCAAAGCTTATTGACCTATATAAGAATAATATCATTCCCCAGGCTCAGGCGTCATTGGATTCTGCCAGGGCGGGCTATGAAGTGGGTAACGTGGATTTTATGGCCCTGATTGAAAACCAGATTACACTGTTTGACTATCAAGTAAGCTATCACGAGGTATTGGCCGGCTATGAGAAAGATTTGGCCGAAATTGAATCGGTGGTAGGCAAAAGGCTGTTCTAATCCTGAGGAGGGTTGACATGTCATCACAAGGAAGAAGCAAGCTTATCGTGCTTTTAATAATAGCCCTTGCCGGTCTGGGACTATATTACTTCCTGAGCAATTTCCGGCCAGGCAAAATGCAATCGACAGGAAAAGAAGAAGCCGCTCAGGCGGGGCATTTATATTTCTGTCCCATGCACCCTGACTACCAATCAGACAAGCAGGGCGATTGTCCCATCTGCGGCATGAAGCTGGTTGAACAGAAACCAGCTGAAGGGGCCCAAAGCCAGGGTAATAAAGAAACTGCCTCCCCGGAGAAAATAATATATTTCTGCCCCATGCATCCGCAAATTACCGATGACAAACCCAGTGACTGTCCCATATGCGGTATGAGACTGGTAGAACGAAAGGAGCCGGAGCAGGCTGAAAGCGCATCCCCGCCTAAAAAGAAAACAATGTACCGTTCTACTATGAATGCAAATGAAGTAAGTGATAAACCGGGCAAAGATTCCATGGGCATGGATATGATTCCTTTTGAGGTTGAAGCAAGAGCCACCCGGCACCATCAGGATTAGCACCGGTGAATATCACTGAATCTCACAGAAAGCACATGGGGCTCACCTTTGGTGCCGTAGGGAGGCAAAGGATCATCAAAGAAATCCGCACCTCGGCACGCATCGTGCCTGATGAAACACGTCTCTACCGGGTCACCACCAAAATTGAAGGCTACATTGACAAGCTCTACGTGAATGTGACCGGCCAGGCCGTCCGGAAAGGACAGCCGCTCTTCACGGTTTACAGTCCTGAGCTGGTGGCATCCCAGCAGGAGTTTATTATCTCCCTGCCTTTTGCTCAACAGTTGTGCGACAATTCTGACCCGACAGTTGCCAACAGCGGCAAAAGACTCATAGAAGCAGCGCGTAAACGGCTCAAGCTCTGGGACATTAGTGACGGACAGATCGACCGGCTCGAAAAAACCGGCCAGGTGGAAAAATACCTCACCTTGTATGCGCCGGCTGGCGGGTATGTAATTGAGAAGCATATTCTGGCCGGCCAAAAAATTATGCCGGGTGAAGCACTTCTGGTTATAGCTGATCTTTCTGCGGTCTGGGCCGAGGCCGATATCTATGAATCGGATATCCCTTATGTTAAAGAGGGCATGCCGGTAACGCTCACGCTTTCCTATTGGCCGGGCAAGAGTTTCCGGGGAGAAGTAAGCTTTCTCTATCCTTATCTTGACGCACAGACCCGTACGCTCAAGGCACGGCTGAACATTGACAATCCGGAACTCCTTTTAAAAGCAGAGATGTATGCTGATGCCCATCTGGTGTACGACCTGGGGGAAAAGCTGGCACTACCGGAGGGTGCTCTTATGCAGACCGGCACGCGCAGCTATGTCTTTGTTGCGGGAGACGGCGATGAAATCAGGCCGGTGGAAGTAACCGTCGGAACCAGAAGCGAAGGCTATTACGAGTTGCTGTCCGGGCTTGAGGCCGGTGACCGGGTGGTTACCTCGGCAAACTTCCTGGTTGATTCAGAATCCTCCTTGAAAGCTGCTCTGCAGTCTGTGACCGGGGGTGCGCAATGATCAGAAAAATCATCGAGTTTTCTGCTCACAACCGCATCCTGGTTATTTTGCTGGTAGCGGTAGCGGTTGTCGGAGCTGTCTACATCCTCAAGCAGATCCGGCTCGACGCCATTCCGGATCTCTCCGACACCCAGGTCATCGTGTATACCCGCTGGGACAGAAGTCCTGACATCATTGAAGACCAGGTTACCTACCCCATTATCACGGCACTGCTGGGAACCCCCAAGGTGAAGGCCATACGCGGCTATTCCGACTTCGGCTTCTCTTATGTCTACGTAATCTTTCACGATGGCACCGACATCTACTGGGCGCGAAGCCGGGTACTGGAGTACCTCTCTAAAATCCAGGGTAACCTTCCTGCGGGTTCCAAGACGGAACTGGGACCGGACGCCAGCGGTGTGGGATGGGTCTTCCAGTATGCGTTGATCGATAAAAGCGGAAAACACGATCTGGCCCAACTGCGCACCTTTCAGGACTGGTATCTGCGTTATGCCCTCCAGAGTATTCCCGGGGTGGCTGAAGTGGCAGGCATCGGCGGCTTCCAGAAACAATACCAGGTGACCATCGATCCCAATCGTCTGCAGAACTATAAGATTTCTCTCATGGATGTAGTTGGGGCGATTAAGAAAAGTAACAACGAAATGGGCGGCAGGCTTATTGAATGGTCCGGCACCGAGTTCATGGTACGGGCAAAAGGATATGTGAAATCTACCGGCGAACTGGACAAGGTTGTGGTCAAGGCCAGTGAGACCGGTACACCGGTATTGCTCAGGGATGTGGCTACAGTGGCCGTCGGGCCGCAGATTCGCCGGGGAGTGGCGGATTTTAACGGTGAGGGTGACACCGTAGGCGGAATCGTCGTGATGCGGCATGGTGAAAATGCACTCAATGTTATTGAGAGGATCAAGGATAAACTTGCGGAGCTGAAATCCTCGCTTCCCGAGGGAGTGGAAGTTGTCACCACCTACGACCGCTCCGACCTTATCCGGAAGTCAATTGACAATCTTAAAGAAGAACTGGTGATGGAAATGATCATTGTGAGCCTGGTGATCATGCTCTTTCTGTGGCATTTTCCGTCTGCCCTGGTTCCCATCATCACCATTCCCATTTCCGTACTCCTTTCATTTATCCTGATGTATGTGTGGGGCATTACCTCCAACATCATGAGCCTGGCGGGCATTGCCATTTCCATCGGGGTGCTGGTGGATGGAGCAATTGTCGAGGTGGAAAACGCCTATAAAAAGCTGGAGCTGTGGCAGGAGGGGGGCCGCAAGGGTGATTTTCACCAGATCCGTTTGGAGGCCCTGCTGGAAGTGGGCCCCTCAGTCTTTTTTTCACTGGCGGTCATTGCCGTTTCCTTTCTCCCGGTTTTTACCCTGGTGGATCAGGAAGGGCGGCTGTTCACGCCGCTGGCATACACCAAGACCTTTGCCATTGCAATAGCCTGTCTTCTTGCAGTGACGCTTGATCCGGCGGTACGGATGCTGTTTGCCAGGATGGATCCATTCCTGTTCAGGCCACGCCCGCTCGCATGGATTATGAATATGCTCTTTGTGGGCAAGTACTACCCCGAGGAAAAGCATCCGGTCAGCCGCGTTCTATTTAAGCTGTACGAATCGCCCTGCAGGTTTGTGCTGAGGCATCCCAAGAAGGTCATTGCCGCGGCCGTCATCATTGTGGCGACCACCGTTCCTGTGTACCTCGAACTGGGCCACGAATTCATGCCGCCGCTCAATGAAGGTACCATCCTCTACATGCCCACAACGCTCCCGGGCATATCGGTGACCCAGGCCGAGCTGCTTATGCAAACCCAGGACCGTATTTTAAAAAGCTTCCCCGAGGTAGTGACGGTATTTGGAAAGGCAGGCCGGGCCGAGACTTCAACCGACCCTGCGCCCTTCTCCATGATGGAAACCACCGTGGTGTTGAAACCCCCGTCAGAATGGCGGGCCAAAGAACGCTGGTACTCGTCCTGGGCTCCTGACTGGTTCAAGGCAGTGATGCGCCACGTCTGGCCCGATACCATGTCCTACGAGGAGCTTATCGACGAGATGGACCGGGCGATTCAAATCCCGGGCAACACCAATTCATGGACCATGCCCATCAAGGGACGCATTGATATGCTGACCACGGGCGTGCGAACGCCTGTCGGCATTAAAATCCTGGGCTCTGACCTGGCGACGATCCAGCGCACCGGTGAGGCCATCGAAAAGGTAGTGAAATCGATCCCCGGCACCCGGAGCGTATTTGCCGAGCGGGCCGCGGGCGGCTATTTTGTGGATTTCACGCCCCGCCGTGAAGCGCTTGCGCGCTACGGGCTTACCATTGAAGATCTTCAGAATGTCATCATGAGTGCCATCGGCGGCGAGACCATTTCCACCACCATCGAAGGCCGCGAGCGTTATTCAATAAACCTGCGCTATCCCCGTGACCTGCGGGCAAATCTGGACCAATTGCAGCGCGTCCTGGTTACCACCATGAACGGCATCCAGGTTCCCATGTCCCTGCTTGCCGACATTAGCCTTGTCTCAGGTCCGAGCATGATCAGGGATGAAAACGGCATGCTCGCCGGATATGTATTTGTGGATATTGCGGGAAGAGATGTGGGTTCGTACGTGGAGGAGGCAAAGAAGGCGGTTTTCAAGGACGTAACCCTGCCGACCGGCTATTCGCTCATCTGGAGCGGGCAATATGAAAACATGCTGCGGGTGAGGGAACGGCTCAAGGTGGTGGTTCCGGTAACCATCTTCCTGATTTTCCTGCTCCTGTACATGAACACCAAATCAGCCTTCAAAGCAACCATAGTCATGCTGGCGGTCCCCTTTTCCGTGGTTGGTGCTGTATGGCTTATGTATATCCTCGACTACAATATATCTATTGCCGCCTGGGTGGGGATGATCGCCCTCATGGGCCTTGATGCCGAGACCGGTGTATTTATGCTCCTCTTCCTTGACCTTTCGTATGAAGAGGCCCGGAAAGAAGGAAGGCTTAGAAATCTGGCAGAGCTTCATGAAGCCATCATCCATGGCGCAGTCAAACGCATCAGGCCGAAGATGATGACCGTCGGCGCATCAGCGATGGGACTCATGCCCATTATGTGGTCAATCGGCACTGGCGCTGACGTTATGAAGCGCGTTGCAGCTCCCATGGTGGGCGGCTTATTCACCTCATTTATCATGGAACTGCTGGTTTACCCGGCAATTTATCTGCTCTGGAAATGGCACCGGGATGTTAAACACGCCCAGGAGAAGGTTTAAGTGCCGCGGGCAACCCGGCAAAATTTGGCAACATTGACACAACTGGCAAGGAGGTCACCATGAAGTGGGAACAGGATGCGCGGGAGCTGGTTGAGGCAATTCCGGTCCATGACATCATCAAGAACCTGATTATCATCTGGGCGGAAAAGGTGGCGCGCAAAAACAAGCGGGACGCGGTTACCATGGATGACATGGTGCAGACCCGGGACGACTATTTTGCTTGGTTCGGCCCTGAAAAAATAGCCAAGATTCAGCAGGCCAGGGAAGAAGGCAAGTCAGATGACGCACTAGACCCGCAAACCACGCTCAATAAAGATCCTGCTCTCTTTACCATTGAACTCTGCCACTCCCGCTTCTTCGGCTGCGACCGGGATCTGGTCAATGTGCGGGAGCTGGGATACCGGATCAAGCAGAAGATGGAGGAGCTCAAAATAACTGAAATCCTGGCGGACAAGGCCTGCGAGGTGCTCATGCCGCACAGCACCTTTACCATCTCCATCTCCGGCTGCTCCAACAGCTGCACCGCGGCCGAATCCAAGGAAGTGGGCATCCACGGCACAGCCAGGCCCGTGGTCACCGACAAAGAGTGCAGCCATTGCGCCAGCTGCGTCAAGACCTGCCTGGACCGGATTATCACCTTGAGTGACAGCGGGCCGGTTATCAATGAAGACTATTGCAAGGTGTGCGGTGACTGCATCAGAGTATGCCCCACCGGGACGCTGGCGGCGGCTGAGAAGGGATGCCGCATCATGGTGGGCGGCACCTTTGGCCGCTTTGCCCGGTACGGAAAAGAGCTTTATAAAATAACCAACACGGATAAGATTTATCCCATCCTGGAAGCCTGTGTCGATCTTGTCAAGAAAGAGTGGAGCGAGGACCACGAGGACCATTTCGCATTTGTGATTGGCCGCACCGGCATCTCGCCCATCTTCAAGCATCTTCAGGATGTCGGGAAGTTGTGATGCCTGGGCTGCAGCAATGGAGAGGCAGATGGGAGCAATAGCAGACGGTTACTACTTCATGTTCGAAATCGGGTGGTTTATAGACCTGCTCATTCCCACATTGGTGCGGGTAAGAGGCGGCAGGCTGTACCTCGTCGGAAGCAAACCCTCTGCACAAAAGGACCTGAAGCCCTGCTGCATACCGGCCGGCGGTACGGCTGAATGTAAAGAGCTGGCCCTTGATGATCCTTCCCTCAAGGCATTCAGGAGCACCGACTCTCTGGTTCTGCTCAAAGATCCCGGAGCTCATTGAACAGGAATTGGAATTGAACCTGGAAAATCACTTATATCCAAGAAAAATACTTCAACTCCAAGGCAAAAAAGCAGCGAGAGGCAACCATTGAAAGGTTGATGAATGATTATGATGTTCTTTCAAAGCTGGAGGTTTAAATGAAAAAGTTGCTGGAAGTAAAAGGCATGACCTGCGGAAGCTGTGTCAAGAGGGTTAGCAAAATTATAAGTGGTTTCAAAGGAGTCTCTGATGTCACCGTTGATTTGCAGCGGATGGAGGCTGCCTTTGAATGCGATGTTCCTGCAACTGATGTTGCGGGTATCGTGCAGGCAATCAACGATTTTGGGTTTACCGCACAGGAAAAGCAATAGGAGGAGTTTCCATGGAAAAAACAGTTACCATATCGGTAGAAGGAATGTCCTGCGAGCACTGCGTTCGGGCGGTTAAAGGCGCTCTTGAGGCTCAGAAAGGAGTGAAAGCGGCTGAGGTGTCGCTCGAAGGCAAAAGTGTACAGGTTGTCTATGAGGATGCGCTTGTCGGGCTGGAAGATCTGAAAGCCGCCATTCTGGAAGAAGGGTACGAGGTGGTCTAAAGATCGTGAAGATTCCCGGCTAAACGTTCTGCCCCTACAACTCTTGATATCGATAAACCGGAATTAAAAAACATTTTTGATTTCCGCCTTCGCGGGAATCCATGTAATTATCTAATGAGATATGGCATCTGGATGGCCATGCTCTGTCATGGCCGCATACAATATGCGGGCGCGCCGGAACGCGACCTCCCTGTGATTCTTATCCACATGTAGGGGCGACCGGCCGGTCGCCCCTACAGAAACCTTATTTTTCTTATTTCTCCGTACGAGGTACGTTCATGGCAGAAAAACAGATTAACCTGCAGGTGGGTGGAATGACCTGTGCCGCATGTTCATCACGGGTTGAGCGCGGCTTGAAAAAAATAGACGGCGTCAGCGATGCCCGTGTCAACCTGGCAACGGAAAAGGCCCTGGTGGTATATGATCCGGTCAGGGCAGGGGCGGCCAGGTTTATAGAAGCCATACAGAAGATGGGGTATACCGTAAAGGCTGAAAGCGTGATTCTTCCCATTGGCGGAATGACCTGTGCCGCCTGTTCCGCGAGGGTGGAACGGACGCTTAACAAGCTGGACGGAGTGGTGGAAGCGCGGGTCAATCTCGCCACGGAAAAAGCGAGCGTGGACTTCCTGCCCGGGCAGATCGGCATTGCGGATTTAAAAAATGCCGTGAGCAAGCTCGGCTATTCCATAAAGGAGGAGGCCGGGGAAGAGAAGCCGGAAAAAGCGGCGGTGGAAGAAGATGATGTGAGGAAGGTCAGGGAGGCGCGAAGGAGGCTCATTCTCGCCTGGGCTTTTACCGGGCCGATGATGCTCATTATGGGCGTCATGATGTTCTGGCACATACACTTTCTTCATCTCTACCACAACGCGATCATGTTTATTCTGGCCACGCCGGTTGTTTTCTGGGCGGGCCATCAGACCAACAAATCGGCGATCAAGGGACTGATCAATCTCAATCCCAACATGGATGCCCTCATTTTTCTGGGCACCTTTTCGTCCTATGTTATTTCCATCTTTTCCTTTTTTGTGAACATTCCCAGCTTCGCCGAGTGCGCGGCGATGATCATGGCCTTCAATCTCATCGGAAGATACCTGGAGACAAAGGCGCGGGGCAGGGCGTCCCAGGCCATCAAGAAACTTTTAAAGCTGGAGGCGAAAAGCGCCCGCATTCTGGTGGATGGCAGGGAAGTAGAAGTGCCAATTGAAAAGGTGGCGGTTGGAGACATGATGGTGGTGAGGCCGGGGGAAAAGATCCCCACGGACGGGATCGTGGTCGGCGGGGAAAGCAGCGTGGATGAATCCATGGCCACCGGTGAATCGATGCCGGTGGGCAAAAAAGAGGGGGACGGGGCTATCGGCGCCACCATCAATCAGCAGGGCCTGCTCACCGTCAAGGCGACCAGGGTCGGGAAGGACACGTTCCTCTCGCAGGTAATCAGGATGGTTGAGGAATGCCAGGGAACCAAGGTGCCCATTCAGGTGCTTGCCGATAAGATTACCTACTATTTCGTTCCCACCATCATCAGCTTATCGGTCGTGACCTTTATTGCCTGGCTCATCGCGCCCTCTTTTTTTCTGAGCATTGCCAACGGGGCAAAGGATTATCTCCCCTGGGTCAATCCTTCTTTCGGATATATTATTCTCGCCCTTTTTGCTTCGATTACGGTTCTGGTGATTGCCTGTCCCTGCGCCCTGGGCCTGGCCACTCCCACCGCCCTTATGGTGGGAAGCGGCATGGGTGCCGAGCGGGGCATCCTCATCCGCCGGGGTGAAGCGATTCAGACCCTGCAAAATATCAAGGCGGTGGTTTTTGATAAGACCGGCACCATAACCAGCGGCAAGCCCGGGGTTACCGACATTGTTCCCTGCGACAGCCTGGATGAAGGAAGGCTTTTAGCCATCGCGGCATCGGTGGAATCAGGCTCTGAGCATCCGCTCGGTAAAGCCGTCATAGCCGAATCGAAAGAGCGGGGCATGGACTTGCTTAAACTGGAGGGATTTGAAGCCTTGACCGGCCAGGGCGTCAGGGGAATAATTGACGGCCAGGAAATATTGATTGGAAGCCCCAGGCTCTTTGATGGAAAGGGGATCGCCTTCGACCGGCTCAAACCGGCCCTGGAAAAACTGGAAGATGAAGCCAAGACAGTAATGCTGGTTGCCGTTGATGGCAAGACGCAGGGCATGATCGGTATCGCTGACAGGATCAAAAAAGATTCGGAGGATGCCATTAGAGAGCTGCGAAGCATGGGATTTGAAACGGTCATGATTACCGGCGACAATAAAAGGACGGCCCGGGCAATCGCTGAGAAAGTAGGCATTGAGCGGGTTCTGGCGGAAGTAATGCCGGCGGACAAGGTGGAGGAGATCAAGCGGCTGCAGGAAAAACTGGGGATGGTGGCCATGGTTGGCGACGGCATTAATGATGCCCCCGCCCTCACCCAGGCCAATGTGGGCATTGCCCTTGGAACCGGTACTGATATTGCGATCGAATCTTCTGATATTACCCTGGTGAGAGGGGAGCTGAGCGCGGTGGTTTCAGCGGTTAAACTTTCATCGCAATACCTTCAGGAAGATCAAACAGAATCTCTTCTGGGCATTCTTTTATAATTTGATAGCCATACCGGTGGCTGTCATGGGTCTGCTCCATCCGGTTATGGGCATGTCGGCCATGGCCATAAGCTCACTTTTTGTGGTTACCAATTCGCTGATGCTGACCTAATGCTTAAAAGAGCTAATTTAGCACCAAGCTATAAAGCTAATATCTCAGTTTAATCAGGAAATGCGCGTCAATTACGGGACACGCACCAGAGGATGTTGTTTATGACGCACAAATTGATCATACCATGGCCAAGTTTGCAAGCAGATTTACTCAGTAAAAGAAAAGAGGAGGATCCACAATGGCAGAAGAAACAATAGTGTGTCATCAATGCGGTAAAGATCTGGTCATGAAGTTCATCGAATTAAAGGACCTGGTCTTTTGTTCAAGCTCATGTTTTGAAAGCTTTAAGAACGCGATGAGCAGGAAGGATTTCTTTAAGAATTACGGTGATGCGTTCATACCGGATGAACAGAAATGGGTTCCCAAATATGCAAACGATTATATCAAGATGTGCGGTTATTGTCCCCCGAAACTTTCTGAAACATGCCGCGCAGAGCTGGATCTCAGCGGGGTGTACCATGACGATGTTGTTGATACTGAGACCATGCACTGGTGCTGCCATGCACGCTTTATACTCAGTGCATCAATGTCCGATGGAACCGTTTCTTTTGAGACAGGCAAAATGGTTCAGAAACGGGCTGAAGAAATAACGCGTAAACAGGGGATTAAAGTGGTAACCACCATTAATACAACCAATGCCTTTGCTGATCTGGCAAAGGATTTCACATACAAAAAGCTTCAGGTAAATAACCCCGAGACTAAAGAGCTTGAAATGAGCCATGCGGCAGCCTGTCTCATGTGTAATCCAGATATTGCAAAGCAGTGTGAAGAGTGGGTAGTAAAGGAATTCGCTGTGGTGGACAGGCTCAAAAAGCATCTCAAAGGAAAAGGGTTGTGGTGTACCCATACCGTGCATGCCCTTGCTGACATTCTCATTGATAGAGATAACGGCGAGGAATTGATTGACAAAATCATTCCCCTTGCTGAACAGGTTGCTCAGGAAAAGGGACACCCTGGAGTAATCACCAGGGATCTGTTTCTGGCTCTGGGACGATCTGTAAACTAAAGCGCGGACACATCACTTGATATTAATTTGTCAGCGATAACAAAACTTCAGCTACCGCCAGACGTTTAGTTATCACCATAAGGAAGATATAGTTTATAGATTATGGTATGGGGCAGTACTTGACAATTTCAGTAAAATATATTAGTAAATTATTAATATGGTTTGATATGCCTCTTCTGTAATGGTGGACGCATGAACCTCTTGAGAAAAAAGACACTTTTTGCTCTGTTAGTAGTAACCTCCTGGTTAATAACCTCTTTTCCGTTTGTGGTGCGTGCAGATTGTTCCTGTTGCACAAGCTCCGCGTGTAAGTGTGGCTGCACAGAAAACAACCATCTGCAAAAAAGTTTTTTTCAGGATCATGCATCCGGTAAATATACTCCTTGCATTGAGTGCGATAGCACACCAGCCAAAGAATTTTTCTGGGTAAATGGGTGTTCTCTCCAGTTAGAGCAGAAGCAGTTATTATCGTTGCCACACTATGTTTTAGCAAAACCGGTCTCCTTATCTTTAGAAGGCACATCTACCTCACTGAAAACCAAATATCCTTTTTCATCACTACCCCTTTTTCTGATTAACTCAACATTGCTGCTATAAAAGATTGGCTGGAACTTAATCCGTCAATAGGTAATGTAAGGGGTTTATTTCTTATTTTAACCAGTTATTTCCTATCAATCAAAAGGAGAAGCATATGGACACTAAAATAGCAAAATTAATGGTAATGGTGTTGATGTTGATAACAATGATTGTATCTTTGACTTGGGATGCTGAATCTCAAATGATGCCAAGGCCGGGACCAGGCTATGGTGGCGGAGGCGGGATGGGTGGCGGCGTATGATGGGAGGCGGCATGGGTATGAACCAGTTTCGTGTTGCAGACCTCAATGGTGATAGTGTGCCAGAAATCGTGCAAATTTTCGCCGGTTCATACTTGGCAATAATGAATAACGAGGGTAATGTCATAAGCTCAAACCCTCTGCCTGTTCTTCCAACACAAGCCAACCAGTTTGCGGTACGAGCATCTGGCTTGGACGTTGCTGACATTGATAATGATGGCGACAATGAGATTATTACAGAGTACCGTGGTTTTTCTGGAGTATTCCTGGTTATTCTTGACGATCAGGGAAATCTGGAAAGCTATAAGCAACTTTCCCTCCCCTATGATCAAGTTACACCATAAAACACGGTGGGATTAAAACACTCGTACAATACTAACCCCGGGAACCTCTCCGCCTCCTGATTGAGGCGAAGAGGTTCCCGATAGAGCAGGAGGAATTAACATGCGATATCTTAACAGTATCATAATAGCAGTTATAAGCTTGTTATACATATCCCCCGCATTAGCACGTAACAATTCCCTAAGAGGTGTTCAGGAGAACTGGAACAGACAGGCTGACAACATAAGAGACCGCCGCCACGATCGGCAGGAGCAAAGGCAGGAACGGTTGAATGACCGTCGTGAATACCGGCGTGATCAATGGAATAATATGCGGGATCGTACGAGGGATAATTTTAACCGGGGTGGTGGTCGCCGTGGTGGGGGACATAATGGCAGAGGGCACCGTTGAAGCATGCCTGATTAACACTCGTTCCGTGTAAAAAGATTCACGTAAAATGTGCTGAGGAGAAACTTGGACAAATTTCTTCTCAGCCTTTGCAATACCCCTTCAGTAGCCAGTACTGAAGGGGTATTTTTATGCTCTATCCGGGGTGCTAGATGCAGTGATGCTTATATGGTACAGAAAGACTATATTATGATCTTAAAAATCTCGGAGCGATCAATCTTACAATAAAGCAGTGCTCATCAAGAGTGACTTAAATTTCTAAATTTCCACCCGAGTAGGGTCGGACCACGCTACCACATTGAAAGATATGAATATTTGCTCTAAAAACAGCTGATTTAACTCCCAATAACGCCATTTTTAAGGTCAAAATTGAATTATTGACTGCCTACGGTTGTTCATCATGGCACATTATTTACATTAATAATAAACAATGTAATGATTGACATCGTTAATAGTATATGTTAATAGTAAAGTATTAATTCTTGTGGAGAAGAAATATGACAGATTTAAACAGAAGAAATTTTTTAAAGGCTGTCGGCGGAGCATCCGGTCTTTTACTATTCAACATCAGCAATGCACGTGCTTTCATCAATAATGCTTCATTCAGAAATCCCCTTAAATTACCGTCTGACAGGGGGATGTTTGGCCTGATGAAACCGTCAGCCCCCTTCACCTTGACCGCCCTTGAGACTGAGTATGAAATATTGCCGCACAGAAGTACGCAACTACTGGCATATGAAGCGGAGGCGGGAGGCAGACAGTATATTAATCCCATATTAAAAATAGAAAAGGGTAATAATTTAAGTTCCCTCTTGGTGAACCATTTACAGGAATCAACAACCATCCACTGGCACGGGTTGCATGTTGACCATAAGAATGATGGCCACCCGGTGTATCAAATTCAGCCACTCGACGAATATCCCTATGACTTCTCTGTGCAAAACCGGGCCGCAACCTACTGGTATCACACTCATGCTCATAGAAGAACTGCATTCCAGGCATATTATGGACTTGCAAGTTTACTCATCGTTGAGGATGAGGACGAACGTCGTCTGACCGGGAACCTCGATCTTACTTTCGGGGAAACCGATATACCGCTGGTGATTCAGGACAAGACCTTTGATGCAAACGGTGACCTTGTCTACTCCCAAAATCCTATGGGAGCAACGGATGGGTTCTTAGGCGATACCATTCTCGCCAATCTGACCTACAGACCGTATCTCAATGTTTCATCACGCATCTACCGCTTCCGGATCCTCAACGCCTCAAACGCCCGCATTTACCGGCTTGCCTTCGCGAACAGCCGCACCAGTATGCCTTTTTACCTAATTGGTACTGATGGTGGTTTGCTTACCACCCCCCGGCAGGTAACCGAGGCTTTTCTTTCACCCGGTGAACGAATTGATGTCCTGCTTGACCTGAGCAGGTCCAGGGCGGGAGAAACCGTATGGCTCAAGAGCCTGGCATTCTCCGGTGCAAATGACTGCGGGATGATGGGGGGCGGTGGCATGATGGGAGGAGGAACGGGACAATGCGCCAACCTGTCCAACGGCAGTTCGTTTTCCATCCTTAAGCTTAATGTAACCCGAAGGATACCATATGACAAGAAGATACCCGCTGAGTTGTCAACCATAACACCCATCGAAACAAACGATGCGGAAACCAGACGTTTCACCCTGTCCTTTTCCATGATGCGCTGGCTTATCAACGGGCTGAGCTTTGATATGGACTACGTACCCGTGACGGTAACCCGCGGATCAACAGAAGTATGGGAAATAACCAATCCCCTTACCTCCATGGGCATGGGTATGATGGGTATGATGAACATGCCTCACCCCATGCACATTCACGGTTTTCAGTTTCAGGTGCTGCAGCGGATAAACAGCCCCTACCAGGTAAGAAGACTTGCACTGGATGGTAACGGGTTGATCCCCACGGACATGGGTCTCAAGGATACGGTGCTGGTCTGGCCGGGAGAGAAGGTCAGGATTGCCATTGACTTTTCTCATAATTTCCCGGGAAGCCAGCGTTACCTGTTGCACTGCCACATCCTTGAGCATGAAGACAACGGGATGATGATGAACTATGAGGTGGTCTGATCATAAAAAAATGATCCTTAAAACAAAAAACCTCTCGGCATAAAACCGAGAGGTTATCGTTTTAGTTCATACCTACCAGATATGATTGTAATTTACCACCAGCAGGGGCCACCGCATCCCCCTCTGCCATCTCCGTAACCTTTACCTCTGCCAAATCCCTTCCCCTGGCGCGGGCCGCCCATCCCCGGACCGAATTGATCGTCACGGTCAAACCGGTTGAGAAGTTCAGAACGCTGCTCGTCAGTTAAGAGGGACCGCATCTCCATTTGCCTGCGCAAACATTTCTCCTGAAGCTGTGCCTGGATGCTGTTAAATTCTTTCTGTTTTGCCAGGATCTCATCGGCGTTGGGCTGAGGCTGGTCAAAAAGCTGATCCAACTCGATGCTTTTCACTCCGAGATTGGTTCGCAGCTGAGATGTTTCTTCGATGTGCTTCTTTTGGAGATCTGCTAATTTCCCGGACTGTTCCTGCGTAAGATTGGGAATCCAGTACGGGCTAAAGGCATTTGGACCCATTCCACACCAGCCGCATCCTCCCCAGCCTCCCATTCCTCTGCCGCACCCATACCTGAAGGCCATGGCATTTGAGGCTGAAAGCAATAAGACTACGACAGCAGTTCCTGCCAGCACCAATCCAATCTTTTTCATAACTCAACACCTCCTCATTAATAATGAAATGTTTTTTTACGCCGGCTGACAGTATAAACACCTGCTGTTTTTAAAACTTGCGCGAGTCCTTCGTATTTCTTTAATGCCCGGGTTCTGTGTCAAACCTTTGGAATAGGTGGAAACTAATCAGAAATTATGCTATTGAATTGGCCGGCACAGCAGGGTTTGATTAAGACATCGAGTTTATCGATTGCTGAATGAGTTGGTTGTATATGTATAAAGTTACCTATCAGAACAAGATTTTCAAGAAAGAGGTGGTCGAGTTGGATAACCACGTCTTTAAAAACTGTGAGTTCAGGGAGTGCATGATAATTCTCAGGACCGGAGACACAGAACTCAAATCCTGCCACTTTGAAAACTGCCGGTTGATTTTGAAAGATAATGCCCTGAATATAGGCAAAATTATTACCACCTTTACCGGGAAAGGTCCCGTGCGAGTAGTTGATTTTGATGAACAGGGGATGTTTTATCCGCAGGAGAAGCAGAATCATGAATGATGAGTGGAAAAATTTATACAAAAAGCCTCATGAATCTGGCGTTGAAGATGCGGGTCCGATGCTCTTTTACAATGAGCTCATAATCGATCACTCCACTAATCCCCGTAATGTGGGAGAGTTAAAAAACGCGGACGGTGAGATAGTCCTCGGTGATCCGGAGTGCGGCGACCAGATGAAAATCGGCATCAAAATATGTGATAATCGCATTGAGGACATAAAGTTTAAATCAAATGGATGTGCCGGCGCTATTGCTACCATCAGCATGATGACGGAATTGGCCAAGGGGAAAACCATAGAAGAGGCGCTTCGGCTTACCGATGACGATGTTGTTCTTGCATTGGGGGGCATTCCTGAAAGAAGAAACAACTGCTCTCTTATGGGTGTTGCCGGTTTGCGGGGTGCGATACGGGATTGTTACAGAAAAGGTGTGCTCAAGAACTCCGGCAACAGATGAGGAGCATGCACCCGTCTTTCTTACAGGTTGAATTGCCGTTTGAAAACGCGCAGCACTGCTTTACGAAAAAATACTCTTCGGCTCAGGCCCATTGGCATTATCCGCTCCCCATTTAAAACGGTAGTGGGTATGCCCATACAGACCGTGTTCTCCAAAAAAGGAAATGGAATTGTAGAGCTGTTTCCGGAGTTCAAGGAGGGATTGCGGGATCTCGAAGGTTTTTCACACATCATGCTTATCTATCACTTTCACAAATCGAAAAGCTACCGTCTTGTATGTCGACCCTTTTTGGATGAGGTGGAAAGAGGGGTATTTGCCACACGCGCTCCCGCGCGGCCCAATTCCATAGGAATTTCCATAGTGCAAGTAAAAAAGATTCGTGATAATAAGATTGAGGTGGCTTCACTGGATGTTTTAGACGAAACCCCTCTCCTTGATATCAAGCCCTACATTCCCCGTTTTGACGCACCGTTGTCAAAACGGGTGGGATGGTTTGGAAAGGCATTGAGAAAGAACAATCCCAGACTTATGGCGGACGATCGATTTGCCGATATAAAACCGAAATAATAATCTGCGCATTGTACTGTGAATACACAACTGACACCTTAAAGAAGGACCCTTTATGATGATAAATTCTGTATTAGATGCAATGGGCAAAACACCTCTGGTGCGGCTCAAGAAGATGTCTTCAGGTAATGTATTCGGCAAGGCGGAGTTCCTCAATCCCGGGGGAAGCATCAAGGACAGGGTGGCGAAACACATTATTGAACAGGCTGAAAAAAAGGGGAAACTTAAGCCGGGGATGACCATCATCGAGTCTACTTCCGGGAATACCGGAATCGGCCTTGAGCCTGGTCGGTGTGCAAAAGGGTTACCCGGTAATCTGTGTGATGCCTGAAAATATGAGTGTGGAGCGAAGAAAAATCATCCAGGCATTCGGGGGAGAGATCGTTTACACCTCTGCTTCGGAGAGTTTGCCGGGTTGCCTAAAAAAGATGCAGGAAATTATTATGGCGGACCCGGACAAATATTTTGTCGCCGACCAGTTTGCCAATCCGGATAATCCGGATATTCATTATTCGCAAACCGGCCCTGAAATCTGGGAGGACATGAATGGAGAGGTTGATATTTTTGTTGCCGGCGTGGGAAGCGGCGGCACCCTCCAGGGAATCGGCAAATTTTTAAAGGAGAAGAAACCGGGCGTCAAAATCGTCGCCGTTGAGCCCAAGAACAGCGCTGCCCTCCTTGGAAGAGAGCCGGGACTGCACCAGATTCAGGGAATCGGTGACGGCTTCATCCCTGATGTGCTCGATTTAAAGCTGGTGGATATGGTATTCACCGTTACCGACGAGGAAGCAATTGAAACAACCCGCAGACTTTCGAGAGAAGAGGGACTGCTTGCGGGCACCTCCTCCGGGGCCAATGTTTTTGTGGCGCTGCACATGGACAATGGCCGCAATAAGGTCGTAACCATCCTGCCCGACCGGATAGAACGGTATTTCAGCACCGCCCTGATTTAAGGCGAGGTACGGATGAAATGACCAGGGAAGAACTCATACGGACGCTCAAGGAAGATCTCGAAGTAAAAAAGGAAATCGTTGCCCTCAAGGCGGTGAAAGAACCGCCCCCCGATATTCCGCCCTATGAAGGCCAGGCCATGCCGGGAATGTGTGCGCTGCTGGGGGAAATCCTGCAGGAAGGAAAGGCATGGTATGTGACCAAAAAGAATCTCGGCTGCTTCATGTCACTTGCCGGAACGGGAACCTGTAAACAACTCTCCCGGGATGCCTATCGCAAATTTATGATCAGCCAGAACGAAATGTATCGCATGCACCGGGATGACGATACCGTTGCAGCGTATTACGACAAGGTGGATGACTTTTTCAAATATCCCGAATACACCGGAAGTGGAATCATCGTAGGTCCCCTTGCAAAGATTGATGATCCTGATCTGGTCTTTCTCATTGTTACACCCCACCAGACAGACATCCTGAACCGCTGCCGGTCCTACCTTGGCGATTACAGCCGGGGGTTCGGGGGAAGCGGATCCTGCATCTTCAATATCCGCTATTCGTTTGTGACCGGCGATCCCTGTTTTTCGGTGAGCGATACTGCCTGGAGGGTCTTCGGCGGGTTAGGCCGGGATGAGCTTACCTACACGTTCCCCTACGGGAAATTGCTGGAAATCGCCGATCAGATAAAGCCGACCGCGGATTACATCAACAGCTACAGCCCACAGCTTTAGTCACAAAGATGTAAGGATAAAGCGTTTAACCTGAAAGAAGTCTATCAGCTGCAGGGCAGGTTTTCGGCGGCGACCGGTCGTCCCTGAATTTGGTTATGGGAGAAAATGACATCGTAAAGGAAGGTATGCATCATGGCACGCCATCCTGCGACTTGATCGCAGGATCCAACATATGAGAGCAACTGGATTCTGCGGTCAAGCCGCAGAATGACCTCTTTCTATTATTACCCTTCTCATAATTCACGGTGCCCTGAAGGGTAACGATAAAATACGGAACTGTTTGATTGAAAGGAGCGAAGGCATGGCAACCTCAAAGGGATGCTCCAAGGCGGCGGTCAGAAGGAAAATCATTGATTTCCTGAACAGGACATCAGGTCAGGCTGACCCCAGGCCGGGAAAGGGGAGTTGCGGGATGATACATAAAAATGCCCTTGTGCTTGCCACATCCGCAAAAGAGACGCCCCGCGCCACCGTACTTGAATTTTTTAACGAGGGCCTTACGCTCTACATTTTCGGGGAACCCGGCGGCAAGATTGCAAATATAAAGAGGAACCCCCGGGTGTCGGCGGTCATATACGAACAGCCGCTCGACCACTCAAAACTTCAAACAAGCCTTCAGATTTTCGGGAAGGCGTCATTAATCAACATCCGCAACAATCCAAAACTATACCGTGCTAAAGCGAAAAAATACAACATAGCTTATGTAATGGGAAAACTTCTATCCCCCCTCACGAAAGGTCAACATCTCACGGGAGAAGCATTGGAAAAATTCTACAAGAAGGGCTTCGAGTCACTTAATATAATAAAAATCACTCCGGACCACATCATATTAAAGGAATACTGTCCTGATTTTTCCTCAAAAAAGCATGACTGGAGAAATGATGGGCGTTAAAATCAGATTGCTGAATTATAACCGTCAACCTGGTAAGG
The DNA here is from genome assembly GCA_963793865.1 of uncultured delta proteobacterium. Taxonomy (GTDB): domain Bacteria; phylum Desulfobacterota; class WTBG01; order WTBG01; family WTBG01; genus CAZWCD01. The sequence goes on along the minus strand of CAWCBP010000012.1, from coordinate 55,301 downwards.
AGTTTAGAAACAATGCCTGAGATCATCGGCATATGCGGAAGCGCCAGGAAAAAGGGCAATACAGCTTTGCTGCTGAAAGAGGTGCTGCAGTCCACCGGGATGCAGAGTGAACTGATCTTTCTTTCCGACCTCAGCATCGGTTTCTGCACCGGCTGTTTGAGCTGCAGGAAAAACAAAGGTGCGTGCCCTAAGGATGATGATATGCGCGTGCTGCTCGATAAAGTTCTTTCATCAAAAGCGGTTGTGCTCGGTTCCCCCAACTATTACTACGATGTATCAGGCCTGATGAAAAACATGATAGACAGGAGCATTGCCTGGTGTTACCTCGGCATCGGGGAGGATACGGGCACGGAATGGCACGGCTGGCGGCCTTTCATTGACAAGGCGTGCGGCTTTGTGATGTCGCAGGCAGCATACGGCGGCGAGAAGGCCCTGGAAACATTCGGCTGCTTTGCCGAGTGGACGGGGCTGGATCAGGCCGGATCGGTGATAGCCTCGGTTGGTGCCCGGACCATAAAGGAGTTTCCCGAATATAGTGAGCAGGCAAGGGACCTCGGGAAGGCGATCCGGGACAGGGTTATGAAAAAGAGAGCAGGCACATAAACTCAAGCAGCACGCTCATCAATAATGCCATTCGCGAAGCATCGGCCACGCTCGTGTAGTGCGTCCAACACTTGTTTACGTATGATTCAGTGGCTCATGGGTAGGGGGCTTTTGACGCCACAACAATTTGTCTTTAGGCTTACGGCACGACCCGGTGCCTTACAACTTAAACCGCAGACAGGCAGCTTTGCGGAGACTTCGATACGGCTGTTACCATGCGGGTCTGTCGGACAAAGTTAGAGAGATGCTGCCGTTCTACAGGTTCCGAATAATTTTGTTGTGGCTAAAAAGCCCCCTGCCTATGAGCCACATACCAATCCACGGTCACTCAATAAAGTTATGTAAGGAAATCAATGACGCACTACACTAGCAGACCCTCCATGCTCATTCCCCGGCGCTTGCATCCACACTTTTCACACCACCATTAAACTCATTCATTGTAAGAATTTTCCTCCAAATTTACACTGACAGTATTGAGCGAAACAATCCATAATCCTCCTTGACTATATTCCCTTTTTAAGGATAATAAAAGTCCCATAGCATTCAGAAGTCAGGAGTCAGAAGCCAGCAGATAACAAGACACTTAACTTATGATTTATGATTGCATGCATTGAACGGCGTGCAGATTCCAAAGAGATTGCATATGATGAAAAACATGACCAAAGAGGAGATGGATAACCTGCTCAACACCGTCGGAGACGGGGTGATGGCCCTGTCGAGCGGCGATACTCCTTATTGCATCCCCTTCGGATTTGTATATCTCAAGGAGATGGTCTATCTGTCGCTTTTCCCCATGGGCAGGAAATGGGAGATCATTAATAAGAATAACCGGGTATGCTTCAATGTCTTTTGCTGGAATGATGACCACAGCGAATGGTCGTCGGTTGTGATTGACGGCAGAATCGTGCAGGTGCGGGATCTCCAGGAAATAGAGCTGGTGGTACAGGCGAACATCGCAAAGATGGGGCTGGATCCGGCGACCTATCTGGACAAGCGGATGGCCATGTACAAAAAAACCATTGATAATCCCGCCGCCCTTAAGATATTCAGGATCGAGACCGAGCGCATGGGCGGGAAAAAGATGAAAACACTGATAGGAAGCTAATCCGCAGTGAAGGTCCATTTCAAATCAGGGAGTAAAAGGAATGAAAAAAAATAGTATTAAAAAGAAGGACAGCATAGCTAAAGCCAAGGGAAAAATCGGAGTTCTCATTCCAGGAATCGGGGGGGCGGTGAGCACGACCTTCATGGCAGGCCTTGAGGCGGTAAAACAGGGTCTTGCCAAACCTTTTGGCTCCTTAACCCAGATGGGTACCATCAGGCTCGGCAAGCGTGACGAGAACCGGGTCCCCATGATTAAAGATTTTGTCAATCTTGCCTCGCTCAGGGATTTGGTGTTTTGCGGCTGGGATGTGTATGAGGACAATTGCTACGATGGGGCCATAAAGGCCGGGGTTCTGGAGCGGAGCCTGATTGAAAGCGTAAAATATCCCCTGCAGCAATTGAAGCCGCTCCCGGCCGTGTTTCGCAAGGAATTTGTCAAGAATCTTGACGGCACCAACATCAAGCGGCAGAAAAAGCACCTGGACCTGGTCGAGGCATTGAAGGATGACATAAGCAGTTTCAAGAAAAAGAACGATATTGACCGGTGCATCATGATCTGGTGCGCGAGCACGGAGTCCTACCTGGCACCGCAGGATGTGCACAGCAGCATCGCCAAATTCGAGAAGGGTCTGAAAAAGAATGACCCCTTGATACCGCCAAGCATGATCTATGCCTACGCGGCAATAACCAGCGGCATACCCTACATCAACGGGTCGCCCAGCCTGACGGTGGACGTTCCCGCCATGAACCAGCTTGCCAGGAAGCATGAAGTACCGATCAGCGGAAAGGATTTCAAGACCGGCCAGACCCTGATGAAAACCATTCTGGCGCCGGGATTGAAAGCGAGGCTGCTGGGCCTTCAGGGGTGGTACTCCACCAACATTCTCGGCAACAGGGACGGGGCGGTGCTGGACGACGCGGGTTCTTTCAAAACCAAGGAAGAAAGCAAGCTTTCGGTGTTAAAGCAGATATTGCAGCCCGATTTGTACCCCGACCTCTATGGAGATTTCTATCATAAAGTCGCCATCAATTATTACCCGCCGCGGGGAGACAATAAAGAGGGGTGGGACTGCGTCGATATTTTCGGCTGGCTGGGGTATCCCATGCAGATAAAAATCAACTTTCTCTGCCGGGACAGCATTCTCGCCGCCCCCGTTGTGCTAGACCTGCTGCTGTTCACCGACTTTGCAAAACGGAGCGGCTTGAGCGGGATCCAGGAGTGGCTGTCATTTTATTTTAAAAGCCCCATGCATGCTGAAGGGCTGTACCCGGAACACGATCTGTTTATCCAGCTGATGAAGCTGAAGAATACCCTGCGCTACCTGATGGGCGAGGAGCAGATAACGCACCTGGGGCTTGAGTATTATATTGATTGAGATAAACGCAGCAGCATGGAGGGGCCTGGCCATGAAATACTGTCCTGTGTGCAACGCTGAGTATCGTGACACCATCGATGTGTGCTCGGATTGTGACGAGCGGCTTATCAGCCAGGGAGAATTCGAGCGGCGCAGGGCCCGGGATGAGCAGTTCCAGCGCGATACCAAAACCCTGGTGAAGATATTCACGCTCAACAACAAATTCGAGGCCGATTTAATAACCCGGGAACTGGAGAAAGAAGGCATTACCGTCATGATACGGAACTTCAGGGATACCGCCTACAACGGTATCTACATTCCCCAGAAAGGGTGGGGTGAGGTTCGGGTTCCCGAAAAGGACAAACAAAGAGCCATGGAACTGATAGCTGCCTTGGAGGATGATCTAGAGGCGGGAAGGGTGAGTATCGCGGATACGGAAAATGTCGTTGCGTGCCCTTTTTGCGGCGTTGAACTCCCGGCAGAAAGTAAAATCTGTCCCGCCTGTAACAAAACCTTGGGAGATGAGCTGTAGCGGCTTACTCCGGGATAAATAAATTACGATTGATGTACGGTGCTTTCAGAAACAGCTTCTTTGGGGGCGCTTGTTTCAGCGCCGCTGTCCGGGCTTCCCTCTGAAGAGCTTTCCTTTTTCTTCTCCTTCTTTTTCCCGTTGACACTCTCTTTTTTCCCGTAATCAGTTACATACCAGCCGGTGCCTTTCAGGTGAAAGGAACAGTTGGAAACCAGCTTTTGAACCTTGCCCGAGCAGAAGGGACACGCAGATAACGGCTCTTCAGTGATTTTCTGAATATGCTCAAAATGTTTTCCGCACCCCGCGCATTTATATTCATAAATAGGCACGCTACATACCTCCTTCGTGTTTAGCACTCCCCCGATTTAAGTGCCAAATTATAACGATTCTTTTAATAAATGTCAATGGTTATGATAAACAGCGGCTATCTGGGGTTATTCATTCTTTTTTTGGTGGAGATGAAGCCGGGCCATTAATGTAGTACGTGTCCCGTTCAGCCACCTGTCGCACGGCGTAATTACCCAAGCATTTCACTTTTCTTTTTTAAGCTTTGCCATCCCTCTGGCGACAAGTCCGGCCATCAGGCTGAGGCTTACCAGGATCATCAGGGAGGAGGAAAAGAAAAGCGTAACCATAATCATGGGATCCTTCAAATTAAAGGAGATGATAAGCAGGTAAATGCCGAACATGAGGAACGCAACCAGCAGTATTGCCAGGAGCATGAAACATAACCACCAGTAAAAAGGCTTCATCATGAGCGGTTACGTCCTCTTGAATAACAGGGCACATCATTGGCAGGTTTTTCCGGGAGGCAAACTACCTGCAGACCATCACGTGGGGATGTACAACGGGCCCCGCGCTAAACCGGGTGCCGATTATTCCTTATGGAGGCCTCTATGGCTTCAGTCAGGCAATACGGTTCATGACATGTCTTGTTTCCAGCCATGACCTGTTTATCCTTTATGGAGATGATTCCCTCTGAAAGGGTCTTTAAGGTTTGGACAATCAGCGGCAGTTCCCGTATGGCACCCCTCTTTCTTATTTCCTGAAAAAGCGGATTGGCTTCCCCCTCTTCCCTGATGATCGCATCCAGGCTCTTTTTTCCCTTCAGTTTCTGTTCAAAATCATCCCACAGCTGATTTATCGCAGCGTCTCTGAGAGGAAACGTGCAGTAGGTGAGGCGGGGCCCTTTGTCAAGTTCCCTGGTTACCAGGTGCATCATTACCCCGCTTTCCCGGGATCGTTCTTCCATGAGCTTCCAGATTACCTCCTGCCAGGTGCCGGCAGGTCCGTTCGGCGCTGCCGGATGCAGATTGATAAGATCGTACTTTTCGCACAGCTCGTCGCCGACTATCAGCATGTAGCCGGCAAGAACAACAATATCTGAAGAGAAGGCGGCCAGCCGCGCCATGACTTCCCTGTCGTACTCGAGTCTCCACTCCTGCATTACGGCAGGGTCCTGCTTTCCCTGCTTTCTCATGTCAGGTTTAAATGCCCGGGCGGAAAACGTGACCAGGCTGAGACCGTAATCCCTGACCATCCGGATATACCGGTCGCTTCCCTCCGCCTCGCCCTCCTCCCGGCTGCAAAACACATAGGAAATGTGTGCCCCGATATCACCGGCTGATATGGCGTCCACGATTGATTTCAGCAGATTGCGCGAGCCGGGACCACGGCCTGTCGAGAACCATCCGATATTAAAAGCCACCAGACTTGTCTCCTGTAGTTAGCGATGCGACAACAGGCATGGAACGCTAAGCGGCAGGGTTGGCAGAATTGCCCTTTACCAGGGCAACAATTTTAGGAAGGATTTCCCCCGCTTTGCCTTTGATGAAATAACTGCTGGTGTAGCCGGTGAAGGCGGTTGCTTCGATATTGATTTCAATTATGGTTGCCCCGTGGGATTTGGCGATATCCGGCAGGCTGGCCGCGGGCTGCACCTCTGCTGAAGTTCCGATTACCAGCATGACGTTGCAGCTTCTTGCCTCCTGGTTGGATTGGGTGAGGGCCTGATGGGGTATTGCTTCACCGAAGAAAACAACGTCGGGCCTGATGACGCCTCCGCAGTCACAGCGGGGGGGCAGGGTGTCCAGGGAAATCGCCTCGGCTTTGATTCTCTTGCGGCAATCCATGCAATAGGCGTCCCGGTGATTTCCGTGAAATTCGATGATGTTCTTATTGCCGGCCTCGTGATGAAGCCCGTCCACGTTCTGAGTGATGATTGAACTCAAATAGCCCAATCGCTCCAGCTCGGCCAGGCTTGCGTGTCCGGGATTTGGTTTTGCCTTGAGGATTTCTTTTTGCATCTCGCTCAGCAGAATCCAGGTCTTTCCGGGATTTCTTACTAAGACATCAATGTAGGCATATTCCACCGGGTCATATTTTTCCCAAATACCCCCCTTGCCGCGGAAAGGTGCAATATCGCTCTCAACCGACATGCCCGCCCCTGTCAGGGCAACCACTTTTTTGGCCTTCACAATATCCCGCGCCGCCCTGGAAATAAGCTCCTCTGTCACCGTTTTTCCTCCCCGCAAGTGGCATGCATGTTATTCATCATCCAAAAACTTGTAATCCTTTAAGCGCTTTTTCTTGGACTCGTACTGCTCGTCCATTCGGTAGTAATAAAAATTATTTATATAATGACTTATGTCTCCGTACATCTCCTTCCAGGTTTTCAAGCTGCTGTTTTCCTTTGCCAGAATATACTCATCCATAATAACCTGGATTTCTTTGAGCAAAAGCTGACGCATTTCCCGATCAAGATCTTCATATTCGTCAGCGGCATAATCGATTCTTTTCTGTTTTTTTCTCAGCTTCTTTAATTCCTCAAGAATAATTTTGTAGAGTTTTGACCTGACATGCTCATCAATGGTAACCTTGGAGTCATCTCCCTCCTCTGAAACAATCAGTTTTTTATACAGCAGATCAATTTGTTTCATCTTATAACACAATTGCTTAATTAACGGTTTGAATCATTTTATAACCCAAATCAGCTCTATTTTCAACACCAAAATACAGGTCCCTGATGGTTATAAAATAGTCATTATTTCGTCTTAATCGTTGTTTACTTGACACAATTAAATCTATTGCTATAATAGAGTCATTTTATTGACTATTTTTTAATTTAGCGTCATTAAATAGATAGTGATCAGTTGAGATTTAATAAACCACATGAGGAGAAATAATTTCCATGATGAAGAGAATCCTCGTCGCTGAAGACGACAAATCGGTTAGAGATACCATGGTTGATCTGCTGTCTGAGGCGGGGTTTGAGGTGCAGGGGGCCGGGGATGGCGATGAAGCGCTGAACATGATGCAGGAAAGCAGTTTTAACATTGTCATTACCGACCTGAAGATGCCCGGAGCGGACGGCCTGCAGGTTCTGGAGGGGGTTAAAAAGATTGATCATGAGACCATCGTCATTATCTGCACCGGATTTGGAACGGTGGACACCGCGGTTAAAGCGATGAAGCTCGGGGCCTTTGAGTACATAACCAAGCCGATAAAAATTGACGAGATAAAACTGGTAATCGCCCGGGCGCTGGAATATCAAAAATTAAAAACGGAGAATGTGTTTCTTCAGGGTCAATTGAAGGCCAAATACCGGTTCACCAATCTGATCGGCGACAGCGACGAAATGCAGCAGTTATTTCAGATGATTGAAAAAATCGCCTCAACCAACAGCACCGTTTTGATTTGCGGTGAAAGCGGCACCGGCAAGGAGCTGGTGGCCAGGGCCATACATTACAATAGTGATCGCCGTGATCATCCCATGGTTCCGGTCAACTGCGGCGCCATCCCGGAAGATCTTTTGGAGAGCGAGCTTTTTGGTTATGAAAAAGGGGCGTTCACCGGCGCCCTGAAAACAAGAATAGGCAGGTTTGAGCTGGCGCACGGGGGCACCATCTTTTTGGATGAAATCGGAGACATGAGTCCGTCGCTGCAGGTAAAAATACTCAGGATATTGCAGGAGCATGAGTTTGAGAGGGTGGGCGGGATAAAATCAATAAAGGTTGATATCAGGGTTATTGCCGCAACGCACAGAGACCTGGAACTGGCCGTCAAACAGGGCACATTCAGGGAAGACCTCTACTACCGGCTGAACGTGATACCGCTTGTCATTCCCCCCTTGCGCGAGCGCACATATGATATTCCGCTGCTCACCCGCCATTTTCTAGAAAAGTTTAATGCCGAAACCAAGCGGGCCATTAAAGGAATTTCTCCCGAGGCCTTGAACTGTTTTACACAGTACGACTGGCCGGGCAATGTGAGAGAATTGGAGAACCTGATTGAACGGCTGGTTATCCTGAAGGAAGAGGGCATCATTGAAAGAGAAGATTTGCCTGAGAAGATCTTTGGAAGCACCGCGAGCGGTGGTGCCGCTCCTCCACCTGAAATTCCCGATGGAGGCATATCCTTAACAACGGCGGTCAGTGAGTTTGAGAAAGAGCTGATCATCAGGGCTCTTAAAAAATCCAACTGGGTTAAAAACAGGGCGGCTAAACTGTTAAATCTGAAAAGGACCACGCTGGTTGAAAAAATGAAGAAGATAAATCTGTCGAGGGAAAACGGACCTGCGTAAATCAGGACATATAATGCTCTGGAGGGCCATGCCCCGACTTGGCCGCATATAATAGTCGGAGGCGACAGAGCGCGTCCCTCCACAAGATCTGTTGCTTAATCTTAATATAGCTGTAGTTGTACGATCGAAGTGGTATGGTTTGTACCGTTTTAATTTTATTGACACGCTATGGGTATTTTTCTATACTCTCCCTCCCAGCAAGCATAATCACATCAGTAACCTCACATTTTCTCTGTTCATTTCCTGCATGCCGCATATGAATGCAATTTACATCAAAGCTTCTTTCCGGCACGGCATGTACATACACCGGCCTTCTTAAAGAGCGCCTATGAAAACCACTGTGCTGGTGCTGCTTAATCTATCTCTCGTGGTACTTTTTTTCCTGGTGCTTCGGAAAAAGAACATGCTCGCCTATAATCACCAGGGTCGGTGGTGGCTCACCTGGCTGTCAATTGCGGTCATTACCCTGATGGATGAGCTTACGTCGGTTTTTTACGCACCGGCAGAGGCTTTTCGATTCATTGGTATTTCAGCCATCCTGTTCATCGCTTTCACCTCCATCCTCATTCATTACATGAGCACCCGCCTGGTGGAAATTGCTGAAATACTGGAGCACCACGGTCTTATCGGTGGCGGGGTGTACTCATTTTCATATCTGGTTCTAGGGCCGCTTGTTTCTTTCATTGCGGTTGCCTCGATTATGGTTGATTATATTCTTACTGCCTGTATTTCCGCAGTAAGTGCGGTAGCCAATGCCACCTCTTTTTTCCAGTTCTCTCCGTGTCTCACATCAGTCTTGTGCTCGCCATTATCTGGATTATTGCCGGCCTGAACATTCTGGGCATAGGGAGAACGCCCGGGTTACATTCATTATCTTCATTGCGCGCAGCATTTGTTATTTTAAACCTGATCAGCACCGGTATTTTTGCCCTTGACAGCGATTCGATGGCACGTCTTTCTAATCTGGGAGCGTGCGGTACATAATCATTTCACGGGTTTACTAACGGTTCCTGGACCCAGAGTACCGGCAGCTTTATCTCCAGCATCGCCTTCTGTATTCTGGCATACTCGGGGGTTGAATCAGTTCTCCAGACCGCCGGCCTGGTTCGGAACTGGAGGGAAGTGCGCAAGGCCTATATTTTTCTTGCATGCACGGTGGGACTGGTAACCCCTCTGGTAGCAGGGCTCGCCCTGTCAGCACCCATTGACTTCAAAAGTCATGAGGGTGACCTTATTACCTACTACGCTACCATGATCAACGGCATTCCCTTCGGCATTGCAGTTGCCGTGCTGGCGAGCATGACCCTGATTATGGCGGTTAATACAGCCTTCGTTGCCTCAAGTGAACTGATCGAGCGGGTGGCTGACCGTTACGGGTTTGACTGGCTTATCGCCATTAATCAGCGCAACTCACTGTACCGAATCCACCTTCTTAACGCCGCATTCTTCTCGGTCCTCATCTGGATTACCGCAGGAAGGCAGGAAACGCTGGCAGACATGTATGCCCTGGGACTGGTGGCAAGTTTTTGCATCAACATGGGATCGCTCTTCATTTACCGCTATTTCAAGGGCACAAAGGAGATCATTCACTTTTCCACCAGCCGCCTGGGAACCCTTGTCTTTTTGATTATTCTGCTGAGCTGCTTTATTTTCCTGGCCATGCAAAAGCCCCGCGGCATGCTTATGTGGGCTATCCGTCACCTGTGTGGTACTGCTGCTGGGCATGTTGGTGTCAAGGAAGAGGGCGCCGGAAACGGAGGGAGAGGGAGAAGGCGGACAGCGAAATGAGCATGATCCTGTATCTGGCGGAATCGTCCGCCCCGGATGTTCATCTCTATTTCAGGCGAACCGAGGAAGAAACCCATAAAAGCAGGGACAACGCTGTATTCATCACATTTTTCGCCCCCAGGGCGGGAATACCGCCCAAGGCGGCACCCAATCACTTCAGGTTTCCTCTGGGAGGATTTGGCATATATAACAGCATCGTGGCCATGCTTCGGGTGGTCGAATACGAACTGGCAGACCGGCAGGTCTTTGTGCATCTGGGATGGCCCATGTCCTCCTGGCTGGATCGTTTGGCAATCGGGATTATGGTTTTTAACCTCATGCGCCTGCCGCGCCTTTTCCCAAAGTTTCAATTTCACATGAGCTATTTACATTCCCTCAACATCCAGCGAAAACCTGAACCACCGGCAGAGCTGCCCTCTCCTGCACAGCCGAAACCATAAGAGCATATCTATCAATATAAAATATACAGCATATCATTTACATGACTTATGCATGGAACTCGGCTACTTCATACCGGGTAATCCCCTGCAGCCAAAAATCATGTCTTTCATAATGTTTAAGTAATTGAAGCGCTCTTTTCCCTGCCGGCCATTTTATTTCATCTTCGCCGCAGATGGTAGCAATGCTGAGACTGTCTATCGCCGGCTTTAAAATGGTGAGTTGTTCTTCCCGTCGCGCACAGTCAGGCATTTTTAAGATCTCATCAATGCGCTCCATCATCTTTATCGCCGCGTAAATCCGTTCCTCTATCTTTCCGGACCGCTCAGCATCGATCAACCCGAACTCCTGCTTGACGCGGTTGAGGCGCAGGGCAGCTTCATAGGTTGTGGAAACGATTTCTTCCCGGCTCATCCACTCCGTTTCATACCCCAGGGTGTACTTCCAGCTTGGCTGCAGCAGGGCCTGCCGGTACTCCTCCAGCGTCCGGTAAAAGATTTTATAACCAAGCTTTTCTGATTGTTCATAGGCCATGCTGCCGGGATCAATAAAGGGGGCCAGGGGTGAAATAAACGGGTTGAGCCGCTTGCCGAATCTTTGCAGCAGGCTGCGGCAATAGTCAACCGATGCCAGCGCGTCCCCGGGGGTCTGGCGGGGAAGGCCGATCATAAAAAAGAGATCAAATTTTTTGCAGCCGCTTTGGAGCGCAGCGCTGATTGTGGCTTCAATCTCTTCGTTGGAGTACAGTTTCCCCGAGCATTTCCGTACTGTTTCGAGATGTGACTCGGGAGAAAATTCAAAATTAACCTGGCTGATGGAACGCGCAACCGCCTCAAAAAAGGTTTTATCGGCGGGTTTGAAAAGCTCCAGCACAACCGGGTTTTTAATTGCATAGCGTCTCAGCCCCTCCAAAGCCTCGTACGCATACTCGTCGCCGCTCTGCCGCAAGTCACCCACCACAAAAATAGGCCCGTTGATATAGCGGCTGATGGTAAATATATCATGCGCCAGCAGCCCCGGCGGCCTGAAAGCCGGCTTCTCCCTTTTGCAATAGCCCCTGATGCCGGAGCGCCCGCCGCCGCAGAAAACGCAGTTGTGCACGCAGCCCCTGCAGGTCATGATGGCGGTGATGGGATATTCCCACCAGTCACGAATGGAGGTAAAACCTTTCGGATCAGCGGATAAAAGGGCGCTCTTGAAGAGGCTCAGATAGTTATTGGAAAAAGAGTCCAGATCGGCAGCCACGCAGGAAAGATCGTTCTCTCGAACGGTGTTACCATCTTTCCAGGTGAGATTGGGAATGCGGGAATAATCGCCGGTGCCCTGTTTTAAGGCACGCAGCAGATCGAAGAGGGGCTTTTCAGCTGAATCGCCGCGCAGGACAAAATCAACCTGCGGATAATTAATCAGCTCCCGGTGAAAATAGCTCGCGCTGTAACCGCCCATTATGACGGGCCTGCCGGGATGAAGCCGCTTGCAGATGGCCGCAATCTCCAGGCTTCCCTGCGCATGAGGCAGCCAGTGCAGATCAATGCCGAAAGCGGTGCATTTCAATTTTTTTATCAGCTGTTCTGCATCGAAGTTTTTCCGGGTGAGCATCAAATACGCGAGATTGATGATTCTGACGCGCAAGCCCCTCTGCTGAAGATATTCCAGCATCGATGAGAACCCGATGGGATACATTTCAAAAACAGGGGATGAGGGTATGACGTCACTGATCGGCCCGTACAAAATAGCCTTCTTGCGGAAGTCATACACGCTCGGCGCATGCAGCAGAATGAGGTCCGATCGTACTAATTCCATATGGTTGCTTCGCAATGAAATTCAAACACTACTTCCTCGCGGTTTAATAAAGGATAGATTATTAACCGCGAGCATGTTTGTTTGTCAATTAAAATTGATTAAATTATACGCCCCGGGAGATCGTGAAACCGATGATGAGGCCACGACATGAAATATTCGCTTGACAAAATCATTCCCTTACAGTAGCATGCCAAAATACACTATAAATATTTGTAATTACGTGTTTATTTGTTTATTCTGGTGACGGGCGACGGCTGATTTTTACAATAGTATAATAGTAAACTTTTGAGAATCTGAAAGGACTTAAAATGAGAGTTGCTATGGCCAAAATGCTAATCCTGTCTTTGCTGTTTTCCTGTCTTGCCTTCGGGTGCGGGGCGCCTGAAATCGAAGATGAAAACCTTCCCTTCGAATCAATGACCTTTGATCGTGACTATGACGAGGTATGGAACGCGTTGGAACACATCATGGTCGATGAAATGAGGCTGCCTATTAAAATAAAGGACAAGGAGCGGGGACTCATCCAGAGCGATTGGATCTCGGTAATCAGGCTTCGGGGCACAATGCGCTGGTATGTAAAAGTTTTACTAAACAGAGAGTCAAATGGAACCAGCATCCGGGTATCCCATGCTGCAGAGATACCTACAGAAGTGGTAGGAAAAATGAAAGATAAGAGTGGCGATGTGAAAACAGGCTGGCAGAATTCAAAAGAAAACATCAAAGAAATAAATGATATAATATCCCAGCTATCAAAAACTTTCGAATAACGCACCTTTTACCGAGCGTAGTGCGTCATTGATTCCTTTATTTTTTATATGTGGCTCAAGAAGGAGGGGATTTTTAGCCACAACAAAATTATTCCGGAACCTCTTGAGGAGAAAAGCTTTTGTCCGGAGAACTGGAGACCATACTCAAAAGTGGAGCTGATGCAGTTGGCGTTCAACTGAACCGGCACATGATAGAGATGTTTGAGCTCTATCTGGTTGAATTGAAGGCATGGAATCAAAAGATTAATCTCACCTCTCTTAAAGACGACAAATCAATCATCATTGACCACTTCATAGATTCATTATCAGTTGTACCGTACCTCCCCGCTACCGGGCGACTCCTTGATGCGGGATCGGGAGCGGGATTCCCGGGTGTGCCGATCAAGATTGCCAGACCGGAAATCGATATTACCCTCCTCGAGTCAAAAAGAAAAAAAATTAATTTTTTAAAACAGGTGATCCTGCTGCTCAACCTTTCACATACTACTGTACTTCACGGACGGATTGAGAGTTTCGTGCCGGGGGAAAGCATACCCCTCTTTGATATTATCATAGCCAGGGCTTTTACCAGGCTGGAACCATTGCTGAAACTGGCCCGGCCGCTGCTGCAAGACGGGGGGTATGTAATAGCCATGAAGGGAAAGGAAGGGCATCATGAACTCAAAAAAAACGGGCACATCCTGAAATCCCTTTCAATGGAAGTAGTAAAGGTGGTGGATCTGCAACTTCCGGAATCACACAAAAAAAGGAGTGTTTTTTTTATAGCGAAAACATGAGTGTTTCACGTGAAACATTTTTAATTTTTCGCTTTAAAACTTATAGTTGTTGTGGTAATGTAAGCCTATCTTTTGCACAGGTGAAACCATCGGGATTACATGTGTTCAAAGGTGTATATACGACTCGCTTGAAAGTATTTCGCTAGGGGGCATGTTGTGGCTAAAGTGATCTGCATTGCCAACCAGAAAGGCGGCGTCGGGAAAACAACCACTGCGGTTAATCTTGCCGCCTCCCTGGCGTTAAACAGCAGGACTACCCTGCTTATCGATATTGATCCTCAGGGCAACGCCAGCAGCGGGGTGGGCATAGCAAAAGACGGCACAGAAAAGAATATTTATCATGTAATTATTGAAGATATTGAGTGTGAGCAGGTGATCAGGGAAACCGGTTATGCCAATCTTTCCATTGTTACTTCCAGCATTGACTTGATCGGGGCAGAGATTGAGCTGGTCAATTTCCCGGAAAGAGAATCGCGCTTAAAAGACAAATTGTCCCACGTCATCAATAAGTACGATTACGTGATCATTGACTGCCCTCCCTCGCTTGGCCTGTTGACCGTTAATGCCTTCAATGCTTCCGACTCTGTTTTAATACCCATTCAATGTGAATATTATGCCCTTGAGGGGCTGACCCAGCTTTTGAACACGGTCAAGCGCATTCAACGGGCATTTAATCCCAGGCTCCGGATAGAGGGTTTTCTTTTGACCATGTTTGACAAGAGAAACAATCTTTCTCATCAGGTCGCCTGCGAAATAAAAAACTTCTTCCCTGAGAAAGTGCTGCAAACCATTATTCCGAGAAACGTGCGGCTGGGGGAATGTCCGAGCTACGGCAAGCCGATATTCTATTACGATAAATTATCGGCCGGTGCCAGAAGCTATCTGGAACTGGCACAACTTATCATCAACGGAGATGGAAAAACCAATGGCTGAGCGAAAAGTATTGGGTAAAGGGCTGGGAGCTCTGATTCCGGATATGGGTGCCGATGAAATGCCGGATAAGGCAATTTACTGCACCCTGGACTCTATTCAAATAAACCCCCACCAGCCCCGCACAGAGTTTAATCAGCAAAAAATTCAAGAACTTGCTGATTCAATTAAAGAAAAGGGCGTGATCCAGCCGCTGCTGGTTAAAGAATGGGAAAACGGGTATCAGCTTATCGCGGGGGAGCGCAGGCTGCGCGCGGCCACCCTGGCAGGCTTGAAAAAAGTCCCGGTCATAGTGAAGAAAGTAACCCAGGAAGAGCAGCTGGAGTACTCATTAATTGAAAACATGCAGCGGGAAAACCTGAATCCCATCGAAGAGGCCGAGGCATATCAAAAACTGATCAATGAATTCAATTATACCCAGCAGAAGCTCTCGCAGGTCATGGGCAAGGACAGGACAACTATAGCCAACCAGCTTCGCTTATTGAAACTTCCCTCAATGATAAAGCAGTCAATCGCAAAACAGGAGCTCACCACCGGCCACGCCAGGTGCCTGCTGAGCATACTTGAAGCCCAGAAGCAGCGCGAGGCTTTCAGGCTGGTACTGAGCAAGGGTTTGTCGGTCCGGGAAACCGAAAAGCTGGCAAGAAAGTTCAATAAAATTGCCAAAAAACCAATGCCGCAGGAAGGACTTATCCACTTGGAATATATGGAAAATGAACTTATCCAGTGGCTGGGGACTAAAGTTAAGATAGCCGGAAAGGGCAAGAGGGGAAAAATCATTATTGAATTCTATTCTCCCGAAGAACTGGAACGCATAATTGAAAAGATAAAGGGGATTAATGGACAATCACGAATCTAATTACGACGCCAATCAAATAAAGGTATTGGAGGGGTTTGAGGCCGTACGCAAGAGGCCCGCGATGTATATTGGAAACACGGGAATCGAGGGCCTGCACCATCTGGTTTATGAGGTGGTTGATAACAGCATTGATGAAGCACTGGCCGGCTACTGCAACCGTATCGATGTGGTTATCCATACCGATAACAGCGTAACCGTTATCGACAATGGCAGAGGGATACCCGCTGACATGCATCCCACTGAAAATAAATCTGCTGCCGAAGTGGTCATGACCACGCTGCACGCCGGTGGCAAGTTTGATAACAGCAGCTATAAAGTTTCCGGCGGTTTGCACGGTGTGGGCGTATCCGTGGTAAACGCGCTTTCTGAGCAGCTGGGGCTGGAGATCAAGAGAGATGGCAAGGTGTATCACCAGGCCTACCAGCGGGGAAAGCCTGTTTCAGATCTTGAGGTGGTGGGAAAAACGAAAGATCGCGGCACCAAGGTGATCTTCAAACCCGATTCGGAAATTTTTGAGACAACCGATTTCAGCTTTGATACCCTTTCGCAACGATTAAGGGAGCTTGCCTTCTTAAATAAAGGCGTCCTTATCACCATAACCGATGAGCGGACCGAAAAAAATCATGAATTTATCTATGAAGGGGGTATTGTATCCTTTGTTGAGTATCTTAACCGGAATAAAACCCCGCTCTATCCAAAGCCTATTTACCTCGAAGGTGAACGAGTCTACAGCTCCGAAGAAGGGGGAGAAAAAAAAGAACAGTCTATCGTTATGGAAATAGCTATACAGTATAATGACTCCTATACCGAGAATGTGTTCTCATTTGCAAACAATATCAATACCAGAGAGGGGGGCACACATCTTTCCGGGTTCAGAACCGCCTTAACCAGGACTATCAATAACTACGCCTCAAAAAATTATTCTCCCAAGGATTTTAAGGAAAATTTTAAAGGAGAAGACCTTCAGGAAGGACTGACCGCAGTAATAAGCGTCAAGCTGCCACAGCCGCAATTCGAGGGTCAGACAAAAAGCAAGCTGGGGAATACCTTTGTTAAAGGCATAGTGGAGCAGCTGGTAGGGGAGAAGCTGGGATATTATCTTGAAGAAAATCCCGCCGTCTCGAAAAAAATCATTTCCAAGTCGCTTGAGGCGGCACGGGCCCGCGAGGCGGCCCGCAAGGCGAAGGAGCTCACGCGGAGAAAAACAGCCCTTGAAAATACTTTTTTACCGGGCAAGCTGGCTGATTGCCAGGAAACGGATCCTGCACAGTGCGAGATATATCTGGTTGAGGGTGACTCGGCGGGAGGGTCGGCAAAACAGGGAAGGGACCGACGCTTTCAGGCCATATTGCCGCTCAAAGGCAAGATATTAAACGTGGAGAAGGCGCGCTTTGACAAAATGCTCGAAAACGAAGAGATCAACACCATTATATCCGCACTGGGGACAGGCATAGAAAAAGAAGATACGGAGACGGCTAATCCGCGCTACCATCACATCATTATCATGACCGATGCGGACGTGGATGGATCACATATCAGGACACTGCTTTTAACCTTTTTTTACAGACGAATGCCTTCGCTTATCGAAAGAGGATATATTTATATTGCCCAGCCGCCACTGTTCAAGGTCAAGAGAAAAAAACAGGAGCGCTATATTAAGGATGAAATCTCGCTCGAAAGATACCTGCTTGAATGCGGAACGGAAGGAAGTGAGCTGTCAGCTCTTGGCTCGGATAAAATTTTCAAGGGCAGCCGGCTGCTCACCATCATGGAGAAGGCGATAAAATATAAGAAGCTATTAGAAAAACTTCATAAAAAACAATGGGATAAAAACATTTTGTCGGCATTGGCCTTCGATCCCGAATTCACCAGGGAGACGCTCAAGGTCAAAGAGACCCTCGAGGCATTTATTGACAGGCTCAAGGTCAACTCGGGATTCTTCTTTTCCTCCGTGCCGCCCATGGATTATGCATTGATTGATGATGTCGAGCACAGCTGTTATGCCATCAAATGCCTTTCCAAGCTCGACGGCATCAAAAGAGAAACCCGGATTGACTTCGATTTGCTCGTTTCAACAGAATTGGAAGAGCTGAGAAAAATGGCTGAAGGCCTTAAGGCCATCGGTTCCCCGCCGTTTTTGGTAAAAGATGCCGAGGACCACACCTTCAGCACTCTGTCCGATGCCCTCGACTTCATACTTGCCTCCGGGGAGAAGGGACAGGAAGTCCAGCGGTATAAAGGGCTCGGCGAAATGAACCCCGATCAGCTGTGGGAAACCACCATGAATCCAGAAAAAAGAACCCTGTTTAAAGTAAAAATAGAAGATGCCATCGAGGCCGACGAGATATTCACCATTTTGATGGGAGACCAGGTGGAGCCTCGCAAAGAGTTTATCTATGCCAATGCGATAAACGTAACCAATCTGGATATTTAGTCCATTAACAACAACCAGACAGAGAAGATGCTTTATGGAAAACCCGGATGTGCATTCACAGCAAATACCTGTGAATATTGAAGACGAGATGAGACGGTCCTACATGGACTACGCCATGAGCGTTATTATCGGGCGGGCATTGCCGGATATACGGGACGGCCTCAAGCCGGCGCACCGGAGAGTGCTCTTCGCCATGTACGATCTTGGAAATGTCTGGAACAAGCCCTATAAGAAATCGGCCCGCATCGTGGGCGATGTCATCGGTAAATATCACCCGCACGGTGACGCGGCGGTTTACGATACCATTGTGCGCATGGCCCAGGATTTTTCCCTGCGCTATCCCCTGGTGGATGGACAGGGCAATTTCGGCTCTCTTGACGGCGATCCTCCGGCGGCAATGCGGTATACCGAGATCCGGATGGCTGAAATCACCAATGAGCTCCTGTCCGACATCGAAAAGGAGACCGTTGACTTTGCGCCGAACTACGACGGCACGCTCAAGGAGCCGTCAATCCTGCCCTCCGCCCTTCCCAACCTGCTCGTCAACGGCTCCTCCGGCATTGCCGTGGGCATGGCCACCAACATACCTCCCCACAATTTGAAAGAGGTGATTGACGGCACCATCGCCCTGATTAAAAATCCTTCACTGGACGTCGGCGAACTGCTTAAGATCATTCCCGGTCCCGATTTCCCCACTGCCGGCATCATCCACGGCCGGGAAGGCATCCGGGAGGCATACCGCACCGGCAAGGGTTCTTTGCAGGTGCGGGGGCGCGCGTATATTGAAAAGCAGATCAAGGGGGACAAGGAATGCATCATCATTACCGAGCTGCCCTACCAGGTCAACAAGGCGCGGCTGATCGAGAAAATAGCCGAGCTTTCGCAGGAGAAAAAAATCGAGGGCATCACCGACATCCGGGACGAATCGGACCGTGAAGGGGTTCGCGTCGTGATTGAGCTGAAGCGGGACAAAATCGCCCAGGTCATTCTCAACCAGCTCTATCAGCGCACCCAGCTCCAGGGCACCTTCGGCATCATTATGCTCGCGCTGGTTGACAACCAGCCCCGGATTCTGGACCTGCGGAGCATGCTCAACCACTTTATCAATTTCCGTAAAGTGGTCATCCTGCGCAGGACGGCATACGAGCTGAAAAAGGCGGAACACCAGGCCCACATACTCATGGGCCTGCAGATTGCCCTCAATAATCTCGACCGCATTATCGCCCTGATCCGGGCATCCGCCAATCCCGCCGAGGCAAAGGGAGGTCTGATATCGCAGTTTGACCTCTCCGAGATTCAGGCGCAGGCCATTCTGGACATGCGCCTGCAGCGGCTGACCGCCCTGGAGCGGGATAAGATCCTGCAGGAGCTTGAAGAGATTACCCGGCTCATCAAGAAGCTGAAGCAGATTCTGGAGAAAGAGGAGCTGGTCAGGGAGATCATCATTGAAGAGCTGACAAAAATAAGAGCGAAATACGGGGACGCGAGAAGGACGGAGATCATCGAGAAAGAAGGCGAGATAGCGGTTGAAGACCTGATCATCGAAGAGGACATGGTGGTCACCGTTTCGCACAACGGCTATATCAAGCGCAACCCCATCAGCCTTTACCGCAGCCAGCGGCGCGGCGGGAAGGGGGTTACCGGGATGACCACCCGCCAGGAGGATTTTGTCGAACATCTCTTTGTGGCTTCCACCCACAGCCACATTCTCTTTTTTACCAGCACCGGAAAGGTGTTCTGGCAGAAGGTGTACGAGCTTCCCCAGGCGGGACGGGCGGCCATGGGGAAGGCCATCGTCAACCTGCTCAACCTGAGCGCGGACGAACAGCTTGCCGCCATACTGGCGGTACGGGAATTCGTGGAGGGAAAATACATTGTCATGGCCACCCGCAAGGGGCTGATCAAGAAGACCCCGCTCATGGCCTACAGCAGGCCCCGTGCGGGGGGGATTATCGCCCTGAGCATCGATGAGGACGACGAGCTGATCGCGGCGCGGGTAACCGACGGCAGTCAGGCCATACTGCTGGGCTCGCGCAAGGGGAAGGCCATCCGCTTCAAGGAGACGGAGGTGCGGCCCATGGGGCGGACTGCCCGGGGCGTGCGCGGCATGTCGGTGGGAGATGATGACGCCATCATCGGCATGGAGGCAATCGGCGAAGGTGCAACCATCCTCACCGTCACCGAACACGGCTACGGCAAAAGAACCAACACCCCGGAATACCGCATCCAGGGCAGGGGCGGCCAGGGAATCATTACCATCAAGACCACGGAGCGCAACGGCGACGTGGTCGGGATGAAAGAGGTTGCTGATGACGACGAGGTGATGCTCATCACCGACCAGGGAACCATTATTCGCATGAAGATCAAGGGCATTTCGGTGATCGGCAGAAATACCCAGGGAGTGAGGCTCATTAACGTGGAGAAAGGAGAAAAGGTTGTCGGCGTTGCTCATCTGGCTGAAGAAGAGTGACCGTAACGCAGGGGATGGGTGTTTTTCAACAGCCTGCTAGAAAGGGGTGAACTGTTCAGGTGAACATCGGTGTTATCGGAGCTGGAAGCTGGGGCACGACGCTGGCAAATCATCTTGCCGGGAAGGGCTTTACGACTGCGCTATGGGTCTACGAGGCGGAGCTCGCCGTCTCCATGGCGGTGAAAAAAGAGAACCAGCTCTATCTGCCCGGCATACCCCTTTCTGAAAACATCATCCCCACCGCATCCCTCGAGGAAGCGGCCGGGGGCAAAGACGTCCTCTTTATGGTGACACCTTCCCACGTGGTCCGGCAGACGCTGCAGAACCTTGCCGCCCACCTCTCTGCGCAGACCATGCTGGTCAGCGCCAGCAAGGGTATCGAGAACACAACCCTGCTTACCATGACTTCCGTCATCAGCGACGTGCTCGGCCTGAAAGACAGGCAGCGCCTGGCGGTCCTGTCCGGACCGACCTTTGCCCTTGAGGTGAGCAAAAAAATTCCCAGTGCCGTGACCCTGGCGTCGGAAAATCAGCCGCTCGCCCGGGAGATCCAGCAGATTCTCTCAACGCCCTTCTTCCGTGTCTACACCAATGCCGACGTGGCGGGAGTCGAGCTGGGCGGCGCGCTTAAAAATGTGATAGCCATCGCCGCGGGCATATCAGACGGCCTCTGCTTCGGTTTCAACACCCGGGCCGCCCTTATCACCAGGGGGCTTGCGGAAATATCCCGCCTGGCGCTGCGCATGGGGGCCGACCGGCACACCCTTGCCGGCCTGTCCGGCCTGGGCGATCTTGTTCTCACCTGCACCGGCGAGCTGAGCCGCAACCGGACCGTCGGCGTCAGGCTGGGGAGAGGCGAGTCTCTGGCGGAGATAACCGGGGACATGCGCACCGTCGCCGAAGGCATCAGGACCGCCGAGTCCGCCCATGATTTAAGCAGGAGGATGGGGGTTTCCATGCCCATTACCGAGCAGGTCAACAGCATTCTTCGCGGCTGCAAAAACCCGAAAGATGCGGTCATGGAGCTTATGACCAGGGATCTGAAGGACGAATGAATGCTGCTTTGTGTGCGGTCACGGTAAGCGCATCAGGAGCATGATCTTTCACCACGCGCGCGGCCGTTGCTTTATAAGAAACATGGTTTGAAGCACCGGCTGCGGCATAACCGGATGTTCATCGTCAGAGGAGAGGTATCATCATGTCGGAGGGGCGGGAATATTTTCTCGGCATTGATGTGGGATCGGTGAGTGTCAATACGGTGGCAATGGACGCCCGGGGAGCCATCCTGGAGGATCATTACACCAGGACGCACGGCCAGCCGCTCGCCGCGGCCCTTCACCTGCTGGAGGACATTTTTTCCCGCAGGCCCGCCTCCCACCTTGCCGGTATTTCCATAACCGGCGGCGGCGGAAAGCTGCTCGCCGAACTGCTGGACGCTCGCTTTGAAAACGAAATCATCGCTCAAAGCAAGTCCATAGAACATTTTTACCCCCGGGTCAAAACCGTGGTGGAGATGGGCGGCGAGGATTCCAAGCTCATCTTCCTCGAACGGGACGAGGCCTCGGGAGCCGTCAAAATCAGCGACTTCATCATGAACGCGGTGTGCGCCGCCGGGACGGGGTCCTTTCTGGACCAGCAGGCCCACCGCCTGGGGCTCACCGTTGAGGACTTCGGCAGGCTGGCCCTGCAATCGAAAAATCCTCCCCGCATCGCCGGCCGGTGCAGTGTTTTTGCCAAAACCGACATGATTCACCTGCAGCAGAGCGCAACCCCCGATTACGATATCGTCGCCGGCCTCTGCAGCGCGGTCGCCAGGAATTTCAAGAGCACCCTGGGAAGGGGAAAATCATTCACCCCCCCGGTCTCGTTTCAGGGAGGTGTTGCCGCCAACCTGGGGATGCGGAGGGCGTTCCGCGAGGTGCTTGAACTGAAGGAGGATGAGCTGATTGTTCCCGACTATTTTGCCTCCATGGGGGCCATCGGCGCCGTGCTGCTGCTCAGGGAGGACGCGACATTTCGCAGCCGGTTTACGGGCCTGCAGAGGCTCGCCGGCTACGTGAGCGCTCCGCCGTCGCCCGGCAAAATCAGCGGGCTGGATCCCCTTTCCCCGTTTGAAACAACCCGCAAGGAAACGCTCTCTTCCCTGCAGCTCTTTACCGAGGGCGGCGGGAAGGTACGGGGGTACCTCGGCGTTGACGTGGGATCCATCAGCACCAACGTGGTTGTCATCGATGATCATAACCGGGTCCTCTCCAAGCGCTACCTGATGACCGCGGGAAGGCCGCTGGAGGCCATCAAGCAGGGGCTCCTGGAAGTGGGGGAGGAGGTTGCGGACAGGGTGGAGATTGCCTCGGTGGGAACGACCGGATCGGGACGTTATTTAACCGGCGATTTCATCGGGGCCGACGTGATAAAAAATGAGATAACCGCCCAGGCCACCGCGGCCATTGCCATTGATCCCGCGGTGGACACCATTTTTGAAATCGGCGGACAGGACTCAAAGTACATCAGCATCTCCCGCGGCGCCATCGTCGATTTCGAAATGAACAAGGTGTGCGCCGCCGGCACCGGTTCCTTTTTGGAGGAGCAGGCGGAAAAGCTCGGCATCTGCATTAAGAACGAGTTCAGCGCCCTTGCTCTCAAGGCCCCCTGCCCGGTCTCCCTGGGAGAGCGCTGCACCGTGTTTATCGAGTCCGATCTGGTTCATCACCAGCAGCTGGGGGCTGATAAGGCCAACCTCATTGCCGGTTTGAGCTACTCCATCGCCCTGAATTATCTGAACAAGGTGGTGGGTGACCGGCGCATCGGAGACCGGATATTTTTCCAGGGAGGCACCGCCTTCAACCTCGGCGTGGTCGCCGCGTTTGAAAAAATCTTAAAAAAGAAAATTACCGTGCCCCCCGACCACGATGTGACCGGCGCCATCGGCGCCGCCATGCTTGCCAGGGATGAAAACACCTCCGGGAAAACCGCCTTCAAGGGCTTCGACTTAAGCAGGCGAAACTATGAACTCGCTTCGTTTGAGTGCCGGAAGTGTCCCAACCGCTGCGAGATCAAGCGTTTAAAGGTGAAAGGGGAGCGCCCCCTGCTTTACGGAAGCCGCTGCGAGCGGTTTGAGGTGAACCGCGGCGGCAGGAAGGGCGGAGATCTTCCCGACCTTTTTGCCGAGCGGGAGCAGTTTCTGGAGCAGGCCTGCCGGACGCCGGAGCCCTGTGCTCCCGATGCCCCGGTCATCGGCATACCCCGGTGCATGTTCTATCACGAGCTCCTGCCGTTTTTTTACACCTTCCTCACCGGACTCGGTTACCGGGTCGTCCTTTCGGAAAAAACCCACAAGGAGATAATCCACCGGGGTGTTGAAAGCGTGGTGGCTGAAACCTGTTTCCCCATCAAGGTGGCCCACGGCCATGTGCTCAATCTCGTCGGGCAGGGTGTGCGCAGGATCTTTCTCCCCAGCATCATCGAGATGGAACGGATACATCCCGAGGTCGATCGAAGCCTGGTCTGCCCCTATGTCCAGGCCCTGCCCTACACCCTGCGATCCGCCTTTAATTTCGAGGAACTCGGCGTCCACATGATCAGCCCCATCCTCTATTTCGGAGACGGGGAAAAGGCGGTGGAAAAGGGGATGCGCGCGGTGGCCGGGCAGCTGGGGAAAAGCGGAAGCGACATCCACCGGGCTCTGGCGGCGGCCTTCGAAGCGCAGCGCCTTTTCAATGAATCCATACAGAAGCGGGGCAGGGAGGTTCTGGATCAGCTCGGCGACGGCCAAACTGCCCTGGTAATCGTGAGCCGGCCTTACAACGGCTGCGATCCGGGCATCAATCTCAATCTGCCAAAAAAAATAACCGAGCTGGGCATAGTCGCCATACCCCTGGATTTTCTTCCCCTGGAACAGAGCGGGACGGTCCCGGAGTGGAAGGAGATGTACTGGAAGTACGGCCAGAAAATAATGGCCGCCACCCACTGCATCAAAGCCCATCCTTCCCTGCACGGCCTGTACCTCACCAATTTCAGCTGCGGGCCCGATTCCTTCATCTCCCACTTTTTCAAGGACAAGATGAAGGACCTGCCCTACCTCACCATTGAGATTGATGAGCACAGCTCCGATGTGGGGGTCATCACCCGCCTCGAGGCCTTCCTGGACAGCCTGAAAAACGCCGGCAGCAGGCCCCGATCTTCAAAGCGCGCGTCATCGGCTTCCCGGGGACTGCCGGGCACAACGAAAACGGTTTACATTCCCAACATGACCGATCAGAGCTACGCGGTGGCGGCGGCCTTTGAGGCCTGCGGCGTGAAGGCAGTGGTGCTGCCCGAGTCCGACGGGGAAACCCTCACCTGGGGAAGAAAGCTCACCTCGGGCAAGGAGTGCTATCCCTGCATTCTCACCACCGGGGACATGATCAGGATGACCCGGCGGCCGGAATTCGACCCCGACCGATCGGCTTTTTTGATGGTTTCGGGAAGGGGGCCCTGCCGCTTCGGGCAGTATAACCGCTTTCACCGGCTGGTGCTGGACGAGATGGGATTGCCCCAGGTCCCCATCCTGGCGCCGGATCAGGATGAAGGCCTCTATCGTGAGCTGGGCGGCATAGGCACCGGGTTTTCACGGATTGCCTGGAAGGGTATTGTGTCCATCGATCTTCTCCAAAAAAGGTTGCTGCAGGTGAGACCGTATGAGAGGAACGAGGGCGAGAGCGACCGCATCTACCGGTCATACCTGGACAGGGTCTGCCGGGCGCTGAGCCGCCGGGAAGGGACCGCGCCGCTGCTCAGCCAGGCGAGCGAAGCCTTCAACAGCGTTCCCCTGAACGGTGCCGGGCGGAAGCCCGTCATCGGCGTCGTGGGGGAAATCTACATCCGGTCCAACCGGTTCAGCAACGAGGACCTGGTTCGCAACCTTGAGCGGCTGGGCTGCGAGGTATGGATGCCTTCCATCGGCGAGTGGCTGCTCTACATCAATTACACCAGCAAGGGGCGCACGCTCAGGAAAGGCAACTATCGCGGCTTCGCCGCCAACTTCCTGACGGACAAAATCCAGAAATGGATAGAGCACCGGCTTACCGGCAGCCTGGGCAGTTCCCTCAGGCAGCCCCGCGAGCCGGCCGTTGAAGAGCTCATCCGGCATGCATCCCCCTACATGCATCCCTCGTTTGAGGGAGAGGCCATATTGAGCATCGGCAAGGCGATTGATTTTATCAGCCGGGGGGCCAGCGGCCTGATCAACGCCATGCCCTTCACCTGCATGCCGGGCACGATTGTTAACGCCGTTTTAAAGCGCTGCCGCGAGGATCACCACAACATACCGCTGCTTACCATCGCCTATGACGGGCAGCAGGATGGAAACACCAGGACCAGGCTTGAGGCATTTGTATACCAGGTCCGTCACTATCAGGACAGGAGACCATGAACATCATCACCCGGTACATTACCAGGGAGTTCACGAAACTGTTTTTTCTCTGCCTCATCACCTGCGTGGCGCTCTTCTTCGTCATTGATTTTTCAGTCCAGTTCATCGAAAACCTGGAAAAGTACAACCCGCCCTTTCTGCTCTCGCTGGCGGCCAGCCTGTTCAAGCTTCCCCAGATGCTGTACTGGCTGTTCCCCGTGGCCACACTGCTGGCAACCTTTCTCACCCTGGCCCTTTTTGCGCGCAACAACGAGATAACCGCCATGAAGGCAGGCGGCATCAGCGTTTACAGCATCGTCACGCCGCTGCTGGTCATGAGCGTCGGCGTCATGTGCATCGCCTTTTGCAACCAGGAGCTGGCCCTGCCCACCACCAGCCAAAAGGCAAAATACATAGAGAACATCCAGATCAAGCAAAAAAAAGGGCGCCGGCTGCTGAAGCAGGACCGGTTCTGGTACCGGACCGAAGACGCCATCTGCAACATCGAGCTGTTTGAGCACAACACCAACACCCTTTACGGCATAACCTTCTTTTACTTCAGCAACGGTTTCACCCTTTCCAGGCGGCTGGACGCGCGCCGGGGAAAATGGATAAACGGCCAGTGGCACTTCTTCGATGTGGTGACCAGGACCTTTACCCCGGATGGCGTGCAGGATATCGAAACCCTCGCGGAAAAGATCATGCCCCTCAGGGAAACCCCGGAGGACTTTAAGCTGGCCCGAAAAGAGCCGGAGGAGATGAGCTTCATGGAGCTCCGGGAATACATTGCCAAGATCCAGAGGGCCGGGTATAAGGTCCCCGAATACATCCCCTATCTTTACGCAAAAATATCCTTCCCCTTTACCTGTCTGATCATGCCCATCATTGCCATTCCTTTTGCCCTGAGGATCGGCAGGGGCGGAGGAATACCGCGGGGCATCGGCGCAAGCCTGCTGATCGGGTTTTCCTATTTCATCCTCTATAATTTCGGCATCTCCCTGGGGAAGGGCGGGGTATTGTCACCCCTGCTTTCCGCGTGGGCCGCAAACATCTTTTTTGCAACGCTGGGCACCTATTTCATGCTGCGGGTGAGACAATGAGCATGTCCCGCCGCCCCCGGCAGCCGCATCACTGCCGGGATTGGTGTTGACAAACGATTGAAGCTCACGATACTATTGGGGCGCGCTGCTGTCCGCTTGCTGCAGCAGCGCCGTGTGACGCAAAACAAACGGGGCACCCTGGCACACCGGATGCTCCCATGGAGGTTACAAAAACTGCCGTGAGCGATGCTGTTGCGGAGCGGTTAATATCCCGCATACAAGGATTCCCCCGGACCAGGGTCGCGGTCATCGGGGACCTGATGATTGACGAGTTTATTTACGGCAGCGCGGGGCGGATTTCCCCCGAGGCCCCGGTGCCGGTGGTAAATGTCATTGAAAAACAGTACCGGCTGGGCGGCGCCGCCAATGTCCTGCACAATATCCGCGCGCTGAAGGGTGAAGGCTTTCTCTGCGGCATCGTGGGCTGTGACGAAATGGGCAAAAAGTTTACCGGCGCGATTAAGCGCCTGGGCGCTCATACCGGAGGCATCGTAGCGGAGCGCGGCCGCCCGACCACGGTAAAGACACGCATTATAGCCGATCACCGCCAGCAGGTGGTGCGCTATGATCACGAAGAGCGCAGGGCGGCATCGCCGGAAAGCAGGAAAAAGCTGCTCTCCTATCTGACTGCCGCCTGCAACGGGGCCGGGGCCCTTATCATCTCCGACTACGCCAAGGGCGCTGTTCCCAACATTCTGCTCAAAGAGCTGCTGCAGTGGGCGCACGGAAAAAAAATGCTGGTCTGCACCGATCATCCCAATGCGCACAACTACGCCCTTTACAAAAACCGGGTCAGCGTGATCACCCCCAACAAAAAGGAGGCCGCTCGCATAAGCGGCATTGAAATAGATAGCGAGGAATCGCTCATCAAGGCCGGACGGGCGCTGCGTGCCCGGCTGGGATGTGAAGCGGTGCTGATCACCAGGGGAGAAGAAGGCATGAGCCTTTTTCAGAGGAAGCGTACCACCCACATTCCCACCAAGGCCAAGGAAGTGTATGACGTGACCGGCGCGGGAGACACGGTCATTGCCACCCTCACCATGGCCCTGGTGGCGGGCGCGTCCTTTGAGGAGGCGGCCATGATTGCCAACCACGCGGCAGGCATCGTGGTGAGCAAGTTAGGCACGGCGACCGTGACGCCCCGCGAGCTGATTGAAAACATACGGGAAGACCCGTGCTGACATCCCGGTCAGCGTAGAGCCTACAGCCTTCATGAGCACTCCTTCATCTCCCCGGCCGGTTAAGCTGATCGTGAGCCTTCTGGCAGCTGAAGCGCAGCTTATCGCGGATGCCGCCGCCGGGCTTTCGCGCACTTTCGGGGTCATTGACTTCATGAGCCGGTGCATCCCCTTTACCCAGACCGACTATTACCGGGATGAAATGGGTGAAAAGCTGATACGGCGGTTTATTACCTTCGAGGACCTGTTCCCGCCGGAAGCGCTGACCGACGTCAAAAGACACACCGACCGGCTCGAGGGACAATACAGGAACAGCGCGGGCGGAAGAACGATCAACCTTGACCCCGGTTACATCGCCCTTGAGCACCTGATACTGGCCACCAATAAAAAATATACGCACCGTCCGTACCTGGGAAACGGGGTCTACGCGGACCTCACGCTTATCTACCGCGACAAAAGCTTCAGGCCTCTTGAGTGGACCTATCCTGATTACGCCTCTGCCGAAATCATTGAACTGCTCAACAGGCTGCGGGAACGGTACCGGCTGCAGGTGCAGGAGCGGGAGGGAACGGGATTACACGGGACGGGAACCTTGTAATTCGCGTCGCAGGTTGCAGGTTGCAGGCGCACCAAAATCAAGTAATAGCCTTTTAAAGCGCAAATAAGTAGAGGCGACCGGCCGGTCGCCCCTACACTTGAATAAAATGATGGATCCCCGCTTTTGCGGGGATGACACCCAATGAAATGGAAAATATGTCATTCCCGCGGAAGCGGGAATCCAAGAGAGCGCTCTCATCTCATATCCCACATCACAGATCTCAGATCAACGCAGAACGGAGCTCACATGATACGAAGCATGACCGGTTACGGCAGGTCGGTAACTGCAACAGAAAAGGGAGATATGGTCGTCGAAGTACGATCCACCAATCACCGCTATTGCGACATTTCGCTTAAACTCCCGCAGAGGTGCTTCCCCCTCGAGAACGAGATCAAAAAGCTTGTTCTGTCACGGATCTCACGGGGAAGGATTGATTTATCCATTCAGCTGGACAGCAGGGAGGCGGAAAGCTCGCGCCTCGAACTCAATCTCCCTCTTGCCCAGCAGTACCTGGTGCTCTTGAAAGATCTCCGGGAGACGCTGCGGCTGTCCGGAGAAATTACCCTCGATCATCTTTTAACCCAGAAAGAGATTATTGTGGCACAGGCAGCGAACCACAATTCGGCTTGTGAATGGGACATGCTCCAGGGACCCCTGAGCAGCGCCCTCGATGAGCTGGTAAAAATGAGGGAGATGGAAGGCGGGCAATTAAAAGAAGACTTTCTCGCGCGGCTGAAGCAGATTGAAAGCCGGCTTGATCACATCCGCTCCCTGTCGGGAACCGCCTTTAACGACTACCAGCAGAGCCTGCGGGAGAAGATCCGGGCGCTCTGCGCGGATATCGAGATCGACGAGACCCGCCTCGCCCAGGAGGTGGCCTACCTGGTGGAAAAAAGTGATATCGCCGAGGAACTGGTCAGGGTCATGAGCCACGTGCTGCAATTCCGGCAATGGCTGGAGACGGAGGACGCGGTCGGCAGAAAACTGGATTTCCTGGTCCAGGAAATCCACCGGGAAGTAAACACCATCAGCTCCAAGGCAAGCAGCGCGGAAATATCCATGAGGGTGGTGGAAATAAAAAACGAGCTGGAAAGAATCCGCGAGCAGGTACAGAATATTGAGTAACTCCCATTGCAGCGTACTGTTTTTCTGCTAGAGGAACGGCTTTGAGCGCTAAATTGCTGAATCTTGGTTTTGGAAATACGGTGGTTTCGTCACGGGTGATCGCAATTGTAGCAACCAGCTCCGCGCCCATGAAGCGGCTCAAGGATGAAGCCCGGGAGGGAGGCAAATTGATTGATGCCACCCAGGGCAGAAAAACGCGCTCCATAATTATCACTGACAGCGATCACATAATACTCTCAGCCCTCCAGGCGGAAACCATTGCCCAGCGATTCGAAGGCGAGGAGCCTGCCGGCCAGGAACCCAAGGATTAGCCTAGCGTGGAACATGAACCCCTGATATTCATCGTTTCAGCGCCATCCGGCGCAGGCAAAACCTCGCTCTGCAAGGAAGTAGTAAGGCTGCTCCCCGATCTGTGCTTTTCCGTATCCATAACCACCCGTGCCCCCCGCAGCCATGAAAAGGACGGGATCGATTATCACTTTGTGTCGCCTGCAGAGTTCAGACAGATGATCGAAGCCGACCGGATGCTTGAATGGACGGAAATCTATGGCAACTGTTACGGCACCCCCAGGGCCACCATGGATACCTGCAGCAGCAAAGGCATGGACATCCTTTTTGATATCGATCAGGCCGGCGCCCGCCGCCTCAAGGAGATCTTTCCTGAAAGCGTCACTATCTATATTCTCCCGCCGTCCCAAAGGGATCTGCAGGAACGGCTGATCAACCGGGGAACGGAAAACGAGGCCGTCATGCAAAAGCGGCTTGAACAGGCGCACAAGGAAATAGAGCAGTCGAGCTGGTACCAGTACAAAGTGGTAAACGACGATTTCAGCCAGGCGGTTGAGCGGGTGCGGGATATTATCACTTCCGAACGGGCTAAGAAGAGGGGTAGTTAAATATAAATCCGAAGCACGAAATTCGAAACAATGAAACAAATCAAAATGTTCCAATGACCAAAACACCCCGCTATCGGGTTTGTTTTTGAATTTTTTGTCATTTGAACTTTGTCATTTACTAAATTTTATTGTAAGGCACTCCAGCTTGCCAAATTTTTAAAAAAGGTCCTCTATGAGCACCTCCGCAGATAAGATCATCCTCGCCCTTGACGTTGACAGCTTTGAAGCGGCAGAGGAGATGGTCAAAAAGTTGGGCGGCATGATCGGCATTTATAAAGTCGGCATGCAGCTCTTTACCCGGTGCGGCCCCCGGATCATAGAGATGATCCATGCTCACCGGGGCAGGGTGTTTCTGGATCTCAAGTTTCACGACATACCCAACACCGTCGCGCGGGCGGTGGAAGAGGCATGCAAACACAATGTTTTCATGCTTACCGTTCACGCGCAGGGCGGAAAAAAGATGATGGCGGGCGCGGTAGCCGCCGCAGCCGGAATGCGCCGGGGCACCTCACCGCCTCCCCTCATAGTGGCCGTCACCGTTCTTACCAGCATGTCGCAGGAAGACCTGCAGGAGCTCGGGATGGATGCGCCCGTTCAATCGGCCGTCTCACGCCTTGCCGCACTCGCCAGGCAGGCAGGCACCAGCGGGGTGGTGGCCTCAGCGAAAGAGGCGCCATTAATCAGGGCCTCATGCGGCAAAGACTTTATCATCGTTACGCCGGGAATCAGGCCGCAGGGATCGTCCCCCGGCGACCAAAAGCGGACGGTAACCCCCGCGGAGGCATTTGCCGCAGGCGCCGACTACCTGGTAATCGGACGCCCGATACTGGAAGCACCTGATCCTGTTCAGGCAGCCCGGGTAATAACAGAAGAGGTGGCGGAAACAGAAATTAAGAAATAGTAGGGGCGACCGGCCGGTCGCCCCTACCGTATTGTCGTGTTAACTCCGGGGCAGAACATGTCTGAAATCATTTACGGTGTCAATCCGGTTGTTGAAATTCTTAAGCGCCGTCCCTCGGACATAAAAAAAATTATTCTTGCTGAAGGGAAAGGGCAAAAGAGCACACAGTTACTGCTTGATCTTGCCCGAAGGGAAAAGATCACCATTGAATACAAAGAGCGGCCGGTCCTTGATCAGCTCTCGCATACGGGCCACCACCAGGGAGTCCTGGCCATCGTTTTGCCCCGGGAGGAAACCGGCCTGGATAAAATAATCGCTGCCTGGCGAATTTCCGGTGAGAAGCTGCTGGCAGTCATCCTGGACGGCATACAGGACCCACAGAACCTGGGGGCGCTGGTTCGGACCGCGTGTGCCGCCGGTGCTCATGGTGTCATTACCTTAAAAGACAGGGCGGCACCTGTCACCGGTGTTGTTGCCAAGACGTCGGCCGGTGCCGTCGAGCACATACCGGTTGTCAGCGTGGTTAATATAGCACATGCCATCGACTTTTTAAAAGCGCGGGGGGCATGGATTGCGGGAACGAGCGCGGACAGCAGGCAAAGCCTTTACGAGCTTGACGGAACGGTTGATCTGGCACTGGTTATAGGAAGCGAGGGAAAG
Source organism: uncultured delta proteobacterium (assembly GCA_963793865.1). Lineage (GTDB taxonomy): Bacteria > Desulfobacterota > WTBG01 > WTBG01 > WTBG01 > CAZWCD01. The sequence goes on along the minus strand of CAWCBP010000012.1, from coordinate 23,013 downwards.
GGCATCAGACCGCTCGTCTCAAAGAAATGCGATTTTCTGGTCCGGATTCCCCTGAGGGGGTCCATCACTTCGCTCAACGCATCAGCCGCCGGGGCAATAGCCCTCTACGAAATTATCAGACAGCGCTACCATCAGAAATGAAAGGGGTTGACAGGAAAGGAGAATTGTTCGATAATTGCTTCATTCTTTGTGCTCTTCGTGGTGGTTTTTTCTTCGTGTGCTTCGTGGTGTTCTTTTGAGGGTTTAGGGTACAGGGAGCAGGGTCAGTTTACAGTTGCCGTTTCGGATTTCGTGCTTCGGATTTCGAATTTATAGATAGTGTGGGGCTGTAGCTCAGTTGGGAGAGCGCTTGAATGGCATTCAAGAGGTCGTGGGTTCGAATCCCATCAGCTCCACCAGTGCTTTCAAGGGGTTATAAGTTGCATGCCGACTTGGAGGAAAGCTATGTTGGATCCTTCTATGGAAATAGTGAAAGCTTCTGAACAGGATATTGAAGTGATTCTTTCTTTGAATCAGCTCCTGCATGTAGAGGCATCTGAATTTCGGGGAAATACTCATGATTTTGTAAAGCAAGAAGTGGCCAAAGGGAATTATTTCGTTGTAAAAGACGGGGGGAAAGTTGTAGCGGCCGCTTGCATCTCACCACGAGATGAAGGTGTGTATCTTGAGACCCTTTCTGTCTCTGAAGCATATCAAAAAAGAGGCATTGGCTCAGAGCTGATCGAGCATGCAAAAAAGATAACAAAAGACCATGGATGCGATAAACTGTTTGTCGATACGTACCATCAGTACAGTGCAGATGTTTTTTATACTAAGTGCGGTTTTAAGATGATACCTACAATGGCCAAATACAAAGGGAAGCCTTATCGTAAGTATTTAACGAAATTGCCGTCTACTGCGGATGCTGAATATCCTGCTGACCATGCTTTTGTGCTCGACTTGAGTCGCTTTGGTTGAGTGTTACAGGGCAGAAGCCCCACAAGCCGATACGCGGCATTCAAGAGGTCGTGGGTTCGAATCCCATCAGCTCCACCAGCATAAATTAAAGGGTTAGCCGTTGAGGCTGGCCCTTTTTCTTCCATTCCCGCACCTTTTCCACAATAACTCCCCTCAGCAAATCTTAAGGGTTTCTCCCGCTTAAAATCAGGAATTGCGAAGCTCAGAAACAGGGTTTCCCCGATGGAATTTTTTCATGCCGCACCGTATGCTGTAATCAAAAGAACGTAACAACAACTTTGAAGCGGGAGGTCGGAACATGAAAAAATTATTTATTGCAATCATCGTTTTGGTGGTAACCGTGATAGCCAGTATCCTCTACGGAGCGCACACCATGATCTCGCAGGAAGAGCAAACGCTTCTTCTCGAGCAGGCATACATGGCCCAATATCCGGTACAAATCCCCCAGCTGGTTATGGATTGATGGGAGGATGAAAATACGCAGAATGAGAAGCCGGTATTATTCCTCCTTCATCGGGAAATAAGCCTGCTTCTCATTCTCTGTTTCTGCATCATAAGGTTTATGCCCCTTTATTGACCCCGCTTAACACCGCCGTTAATTGTATCGTATTCGACCTTAAAAAATTGACATATAGGATGTCATTGCGAGCGGCAGCGAAGCAATCTCATTAGATTGCCGCGTCGCATGCGCTCCTCGCAATGACTACTTTGTTTTTTCCTTTACTTTAGATCGGATCATACCTTCCCATAAAACCAGCCCAACAATTTACATCTTTTTTACATTTTCCTGAAAACCTTTACCGCGGAGACATAATTCCTTGCAAAGAATATCCGATAATTAGTCAAAACATCGAGAACAGCTCTTTAATCAACAGGAGGATAGGACAATGAAAAGACTTTTTCTGATCACGATCATGGTAATGGCTGTCGTTCTGGTGGGTGCATTGCACGGCAGTAATGTCCCCGGGGAAAGGGCAGAGAAGATTGCGGTAGAACAAGCATATCCGGGGTATTTCCCTGAAAAGCTTCCCGGTATCATTTTTGACGCAGCGGTACTTGCCCCGATAATTCGTTAAAGAGGGGATCGATGAGGTATGTGGAGAGATGGAGCATTGGAGGGAAAACACCGGAGTGGTGGGGTGATGGAGTGTTGGAGTAATGGAACACCAAAACGAGTCCAGCTTACTTCTGGCCATGCCCTTACTGGTCATTAGCCGGATTGATCGGGGAATTTATATACCCCATGAGAATAGCGCGACACCCTGTTACTCAAAGGCATCAATGCAGTCTATGGATGTTATTACCCGGAGCTCCATCACTCCAACATCCCGCTTCAGTGTTTTTCCAGCACTCCAATACTCCATTACTCCAGCAATGACCCGCTCCTGTATTATAAAAGAACCAGAAAAAAACCTCCGCGAAACTTGCCGGAGGCTTTTAAGATTGCACATACTCAACTCGCCCACTAGATGCCGTAGCGATTATAGAGCTCGTTTCTTATCGGACAAAGACAATACGTTTTCGGGTTCATGTGAAAGCAGTTTTTGCAGGAATTGGCAGTTGACGGATCAATCTGCACGGTATGATTGCCATTAATGGTGCGGACCGGGCATAAACATTCTGTGTTGCCTTCCAGGCAGGAAAACCCTTTGCTGCATTTTCTTGCTGCTGCCTGCTTGATGTGTTCATCTATGATATAACCCTTTTCCATACATCCTCACTTCAGCCCGCCTTTTCTGCCTTCACTGATACTCTACTATACGGGCAACACCCTCGCTTCTTACAGAAATTCTTAACCTGTCAAAAATCCATGCCCGGTGCCGGGCAATCATCACCATTTTACTGGTGGATAAAGTTCAACATCTTGAATACAGGGGCTGCATCCCGGAATGTTCTGATCGCCTCGTCCCTGTTCAAACCCTGTGCGGCCTGATAGAGTTCCCCCAGGTTGCTTATGGGTTTCGCGGATGCCACCATGAATACCGTCTCAGTGCCTCTTTGTTCATCCAGCTGAAACCACGCCTCTTTTTCGGGAAGGCTGTGGGTTTTCCCGCCTTTTACCTTTTGCGGTGTGACAATCGCGGGATCGGGATAGAGCTGATGCAGTTCGCCGCTTGAGTCATAATAAAAAACATAGGCAAACGCATCCCGGCTGAGTTCGAAGTTCACACGGCAATAATCTTTTGAATAGAGAACACCGCCGTCCTTGATGACCTCACCGGACAATTCCGGAGCTGTTCCCCGGGTGGTAACCTCGCTGCCCCTGCCCACAACCTCAAGCTGTATGCCGAGAGGTGAATTCTGCTGCTGATAGAGATATGCAGTGGTCAACACCAGAACCACGGCAAGTGCGGCCGCGCATGATTTGACCATTACCGGGAGGGGTTGGGTTATCCAGTTAAAGGAGAAAAATTCCCTTACCGCCTGAAGCATGCCCTGTTTTTCGCGGACGCTCTTCTTTTTTACCCCCACAAGCTTACATGCCTTTTCTATTGTCGCCCCGGATACATCCGGCAGCCTTTCCTCTGCCGGGAAATTCATAACCTTATGTAAAGAAACCACGTAATCAGAGCATGCCGGACATGACAGGAGGTGCTTTTCCATGAGCGCCCTCCTCTCTTCGTCCATCAGGCCTTCCAGGAACCGGCAGAAATCACACTCATCCGGGCATTTTCCCCCGTGAGATCGGGACTTCTGCGTTTCCTTAAAAGCCTGTTTGATCAGTTTGTCTTCCATGTCTTTCCCTCTTCTTCAAAATGTATGGATGTTCATTCAAATCATAACCCTTCGATAGCAAAATACGTAACAAGAGGGATTTTCTTACAAAATATTTCTCTGGCGGGCAATTTGCTTTATTTTATCAACCACCCTGTTCTTCCTGGTGTAGATGGCGCCTACGGATATGTTCAGGATGCGGGCAATTTCTTCGGGGGGAAGTTCCTTAAAATAGAATAGATCTATTATTAACTTGTCTTTATCAGGGAGTTCTTCAAGAACACCGCTCAGGCAGCGCAATGATTCTTCATCCATGTTTGTTTCCTGCCCGCCGTCCCGGGACGGTTCGATGGGCAGTTCCTCCAGCGAAGTGGAGGTTTTATGCCTGCGAAGGTAGTCTATGGTCATGCGGACCGCGATCATTCTCAGCCAGCTTGCCAGGCTTACCCCTCTGCAGGGATCAAACATCCTCAACTTTTTGCACTTATCTGCGCAAATCGAAGCGAACATCTCCTGAAACAGGTCGTTGATGTCGTCGGGGTCGGTAGGGGATGAATTAACACGCAGGGTTTTATAGATGGAATGATAGATAAGCTTGCTGTAGTGTTTAACGAAAATTGCCCAGGATGCCTTGTCTCCTGCAACGCATCCATTGAGGAGCTGCCGGTCGGTGAAATCAGAGGAATTCGCCTTATCAGGCATAGGAAATTTCGAAGGAAGATCCAGCGTCTATTCCTACGGTTTTAAGAATCCTATATAAGGTATATAACATCTATTCATACATAATTAAAGGATTATTTCCAAAAGCGCATAAATCGTTCACTTGCATGCGGACGGCATTTCTGTAAGAAATTGCGATGCGCATCGTATGCTGTAACAGAGAAATCACATCAATTAATAAAAAGGAAGCTGCTTTTAATCCTGCCCGTTCTGTGATATAAAAAACTTACAAACAGGCAGCAGGAATAAAAGCATATTCATGACGTAGACATTTTTCTGCTCCTCATATATTTCTCTGAGTAAAGTGTTGTTTCCGAACCATTATGCTGGAAGGAAACCACGGTGAAAGTAGCTCATGTAATGAATAAAATTCAATACAAGCATGGCTACTTTTTAATGTTTGCGGTCCTTGCACTGATAATCTCTCCCCAAACGCTTCAGGGTACAGTCACCAGCGGCAATGCTTCCCCTCCGGATTCTTCAAGCGAACTGCACAGCCTCACCAGGCAGCACATGGCCCGCGGAGAATACAGTGATGCCATGCGCCTGCTCCAAAAGGCCCTGGCTGAAGATGAAATTGCCTATGGACCTGAGCACCCGCAGATCGCAATAAGCCTGACCGCCCTAGCAGCCCTGTACCAGGATATGGGGATGTTGGAGCAGGCACGGCCTCTCTACGAAAAGGCGCTTGCTATTGATCAAAAGGCATATGGAGACGATCACCCTGCCGTCGCGAGGGACCTGAGCAATCTGGCAGGTGTTTTCCATGCAGCAGGCTCCTATGATCAGGCACAGCCTCTCTATGAGAGGTCGCTTGCCATTGACCGGAAGGCATATGGCAGCGAGCATCCTGCTGTCGCACAGGATTTGAGCAACCTGGCGGGAGTGTACTTCGCTTTGGGAGACTATGCCCAGGCAAAGCTGTTCTATGAGCGCGCCCTGGCCATTGATGAAACCGCGCACGGATCAGAGCACGCCGCGGTGGTCAATGACTTAAACAACCTGGCGGAAACCTACCGCGCGCTTGGTGACTGCGCGAGGGCAGAGTCCCTCTACCGGCAGGCGCTTACAGGCGCTGAAACCATTTACACACCGGATCATTCCTCCATTGCACCCATCCTTAACAATCTCGCGGAGCTCTATACCGGTTCAGGCCTTTATGAAAAGGCTGAACCTCTTTTTGAGCGGGCCCTTGCCATATATGCCGCGGCGTATGGACCGGAGAACCCCCGCAGCGCAACCATTCTCAATAACCTGGCCGGGCTCAACTATGCCCGTGGCAACTATGATGATGCCCAATCCCTCTACGAGCAGGCGCTTTCCATGGATGAGAAGCTGTTCGGGGAGGAGCATCCGCGCGTTGCCATACGCCTGAATAACCTGGGTGAGGTCCACTGCGCCCGGGGGCAGCTCGACAACGCTCTGGAGCTTCAGACGCGTGCGCTCGCGATTGCGGAAATGAGCGGTCAGCCCGAGCTGCTCTGGCGGGTGCAATCCAACCTCGCCTGTCTCCTTCTCAAGCAAAAGAATCCCGGGGCCGCCATCTTTTTCGGCAAGCAGGCGGTAAACACCATCCAGGGGATGCGCTCAGGCATCTCCACCGTTGAAAAAGATCTCCAGAAGTCATTTCTGAAAACAAAGTGGCATGTCTATGCATTCCTGGCTGATCTCCTTATAGATGCCGGAAGGCTGCCCGAGGCCAGGCAGGTGCTGGACATGCAGAAGGAGGAGGAGTACTTCGACTTTCTCTGCCGGGAAAAAGGAGCGGCGGATGCGCGCTCCACCACGGCTGCCTATACCGATGGAGAGTTGAGCAGTTCAGCCGACTTCAGAAGCTTAAGCAGCCGCTTTGCCTCTGCAGGGAAGGAGTACGCAGGGCTCAGGCAGAGAAAAAATCTCGGGCTCGACGGCGGCGGGATCAGGAACGTTACCGGCAGGCGCTGAAAGATCTTGATGTAACGCGCAAGGCCTTCAGCGACTCCCTTGCTAAAATGATAGCCGGCTGCCGTACCGCTGCTTCCGGCACCCGGGATTCGGCAATGAGGGAAGCACAGCCTGATGAACCGGAAAAAATTTCAGGGCTCCTTAAGGAGCTGGGTCACGGAGCGGTGGCCGTTCACTACCTCATAACCGACGATAAGCTGCGCATTATCTTAACCACGGCTTCTCAACAGCTCACCCGTGATGTTGCCGTATCCCCGGAGGAACTGAACCGCAAAATTATGAGCTTCAGAAAAACGCTGGAGAATCCCCGAAGCTCACCGCTTGCGGAGTCACGCGAACTGTATGGAATCATGATTGCGCCCATCGACGAAGACCTTAAACAGGCAGGTGCGCAAACGCTGATGCTCAACCTGTATGGTGCCTTGCGCTACATCCCCGTTTCCGCTCTTCATGACGGCACTCAGTACCTGCTGGAACGCTACCGGATGACTATCTGCACACCCGCGGTGAAACGTGCCATGAACGATAAGCCGAAAAGAGATTGGCTTGTCGGCGGGTTGGGCATGAGTCATCCCGTCCGCAATTTCCAGCCCCTCCGCTATGTGCCGGCCGAGCTTGAGGGTATTGTGCGCCGCGACACCGGCGATAGCGACGGCGTGCTGCCCGGGGTAATCTACCTGGACAATGCCTTTTCCCGGCACGCGTTTGAATCGCTCTTGCAGCAGGGGTATCCGGTCATACACATTGCCAGCCACTTTGAAATCAAGCCGGGCACCAAAAAAAGTTCCTACCTGCTGCTGGGAGACGGCACCACCCTTTCCCTGGCCGAAATCAAGGACAGTCACTATGATTTCAACGGGGTGGACATGCTCACCCTTTCCGCCTGCAACACCGCCGTTGAGGCATCCGCAGCCGGCGGGAGCGAGGTGGAAAGTTTCGGTGCCCTGGCGCAGAACCAGGGTGCCAAAGGGGTTCTTGCCACCCTCTGGCAGGTGGCGGACCGCAGCACCTGCATCCTGATGCAGAACTTTTACCGGATTCGCGCGGAGAACCCCGGGATCACCAAGGCGGAAGCGCTCAACCGCGCCCAGCTCATGTTTATCAGGGGAGAGATCATGGCCGGCAATACCCGGGACGCGACGCGGGGCATGCGGGTAAGCTCGCCTGAAGCGGAAGGTGAAGCAGAACCGTCCCCGGCCGATGCGGCCGCTGCCTATAAGCACCCGTTCTACTGGGCACCGTTTATTTTGATGGGCAATTGGTTGTAGGAGGAGAGGGATAGGAGTCAGTAGTCAGAAGATACGAGCAAAGGACCCTGCACCCTAAACCCTGTACCCTGCTTCGGGAACGGTAGGAGCGGCTTCCAGCCGCGAACGTTATGCATGTTATCCTGAGTGCAACGAAGGATCGTATTATATGTTAAACTCCCATGCCCTTCGGGGCGCCACAAAGCATAAAAATATTATTGGATTCCCGCTTTCGCGGGAATGGCATATCTTATTCTCACCCTTTCTTGCGCGTAGGGGCGACCGGCCGGTCGCCCATGCAAAGAACTATTTTCGAATCATTAGTGTACACTGTCAAAAATAGTCGTTGCGAGGAACGCCGTGACGAAGCAATCTCATAATAATCATTTTAAAGCAAAATATAATATGGTCATCCTGTGCCTTATCTCTCTTTGCGCAATCGGCTGCCTCCTTCCCGGCTGTGCGGTGGAAAAGGGGAAGGTGTATGAGAAGGACGGAAAGCTGTATGGCAAGCCTGAGGGTCTGTTCAAGTCACAGTGGAATGACTACTACCAGCGCGGCGTATCTTACAGCGAGGGGGAGTTCTGGGAAGACGCGGCGGCCGATTTCAGCACAGCAGTTCAAAAGAGGAAAGATGATCAGCGGCGTGCGCGCACCTACGGCATGCATTTCATTGACTACTTTCCCAACCGCGAGCTGGGCATAGCCTATTTCAACCTGGGTAAATATCAGCAGGCGATTCAAGCTCTTGAGACTTCTCTCAAGGCGGTTGAATCAGCCCGGGCAAAATTTTATCTCAACAGGGCGCGAAGTGCATGGCTCAACCAAACCAGGCTTGATACGCTTCCTCCCGCCATCACCGTAACCTATCCTCCGGCCGGCTACCGGACGAATGGACTTTCAATTGCTGTCAACGGGACCGCCCGCGATGATTTTTTCATCTCAAACATTTCCTTCAACGGGAAGCCGACCCGGCTTGAGCTTTCCCGGCAGGAAGTTGCTTTTTCAGAAGAGTTCCCCCTGCAGGAGGGAAAAAATGTCATCACCCTCCAGTCCGAAGATATCCTGGGGAAAACATCTAAACCCATAACCCTGGAGATTAATGCGGACAGGGAAGGGCCGCTGGTGTTCCTGGAGGTTTCTCCCGGTTCCGGTGCTGTTGTCAAGGTTACCGGGGCGGCCTACGATACCTCGGGCATCACAAAGATAATCCTCAACGGCCGGGAAATATCTTTTGATGAGCAGCAGATGGTCATGCTGGAGGAGTTGTGTGGCGACCAGTCAGCATCGGCGGCTTCTCCCGTTTACTTTGAGGCTGTCGACAGTGTCGGCAATAAAACAAGGGGCTATCTCGCCTCTTTGCCGGGCACATCCCGGGCACCGGCCATGGATATTAAAGGTTTCCGGGATGGACAGGCAACATTACTTGCCATGTTCAAACTGGAAGGAACAGTCCGGGCAGGTAAAGGTATAAAAGATCTCACGGTAAACAGACGGTCCCTTCTCCCGGATGAAAGTGAGCAAGCGGCTTCATCTTTCCTGAAACTCTTAAGGGTGCGTAAGGGAAGACTGCTTGCCTTCAGCGCGGCAGTCCAGCTCGACGAAGGGGAAAACACCATTACCGCGGGGATTGCCGATGGGAGCGGAAAAGCGGCCGCCCGCACCGCCACGATTAGAAGAATCATCCCCAAAGTCAGGCAGATCGGCTCCCGTTTAAGCGTGGCCATCTTTCCCTTCACCGAATTCAAAAAATCGGAGGAGTCGCTTCGGAACTATGTTCTCACCTTCCTCAACCATTCCTTTGTTGACCAGAAAAGGTTCAACGTCCTGAAACGAGACACCCTGCAAAGTGTCCTCGCAAAGCAGGAGATGGGCCGGGATCAAAAGGTGGACGACATGGCAGCAGCACGGTTGGGTGCTTTAGTGGGTACCGACACGGTTCTATCCGGCGAGATTAATTCGTCTCCCGACTCGGTTGAAATACTGGCCCGTCTCATTGACACCAGGAATTCTTCCACGCTGGCTGAAAAGGATGTCTACTGGGAAGGGGAGATGACGGCGGGGTTCAGGGGCATCCTCGATGAGCTGGCGCTTAAATTTAAAGAGCAGCTTCCGCTGCGCGAAGGGACCATTACGCAAACAGCTTCAGACACGGCGGTTATTGACCTGGGCCGGGAGCAGTCCATTTGCCCGGAGATGAAATTTCTCTCCTTTCTTGAAAACCAGCCCCTGAGCGATCCTGAAACAGGAATGGATCTGGGAAGTGACACGGAGATTGTCAGCCTGTTATCTGCGAAAGATGTAGAGCGGACAACATCCCTGACCGCCATACTCCAGAAATTTACCCAGAGAGAAATTCAACCAGGCGACAGGGTAATTTCAAAATAGAATATAACGGTACCTCTTCTCCTTGGAAAAACTATTTACAAAAATCCCATCTCTACTCCAGGACTACGAAACATTGTCATTGCGAGGGAGAGAATCGACCGAAGCAATCTCATGACTTATGGAGGAATAGAGATTGCCGCGCTCCCTAATGGTCGCTCGCAATGACATTACATGACAGCGTCTGAGGATGAGGGGAATTAAAACTTTAGTTAGAATTATCATCCCCTGACGTATAGTTAGTATAAGGATAAAAATGTCTAAACTGCACATACATCAGTTTTGCATCATAACATTCCTCTTCTCCATGCTCTTTCTCATGGGTATGATGCACAACTCTGCCCATGCGCAGGGGAGGGAATTTCCCCAGCAGGTTATCAATGCATCGACCCCCAACCCTGTCGGCTCGGGCGCGCGAGCAGTGGGTATGGGGGGTGCCTTCATAGCGGTTGCCGATGATGCCACGGCGGCTTCATGGAATCCCGCCGGCCTCACCCAGCTCAGAAAACCAGAGATATCCTTTGCCCTGTCCTATTTCAAGCGCCGTGATGATTTCTCTTCATCCTCACATCCTGAAAAATCTGGGCTTCAGAAGGCCTCCAGCCGGGATCTCAATTATTTGAGCGCCGCCTATCCCTTTGAGCTTTTCAACCGGAATATGATTGTCTCTCTCAACTACCAGCGTTTATACGAATTCGAGCGTGACATCAATACGACCATTATTACCAAACCTGCCTTCGGCTTAACCTTGACAGGAAAAGATAAGGTTGATTTCAGGCAAAGCGGAAGTCTGAGCACGATTTCTCCCGCCTTCGCCATTGAGGTAACCCCCGATTTTTCACTTGGCGCTACCTTCAACATCTGGACCGACAACCTCTTCTGGAGAAACGGGTGGGAATCGGACACAACCATTAGATCGAAAAAATACGTGGGCGGTATGTTCAAAGGCGGGGGAACGCTTGAACAAGTGGAAAAATTTACCGACTCCGATCGTTACTACGGTTTTTCTGGATTTAACATGCACCTGGGATTTTTGTGGGATATAAATAATTTTGTAACCATCGGCGGCGTGGTCAAAACTCCCTTCACTGCCGATATGCAGCATGAACGTCTGATGAAACGGAGAACCAGAAGACCTGGTTATCCACTGCTCATAACTGAGCAGCGGGTAGATGAAAATGTTGAGCTGGATATGCCCCTCTCCTATGGCCTTGGGGTAGCGCTGAGATTTTCAGACAGATTAACTGTTTCTGGCGATGTGTACCGGACCGAGTGGGACCACTTCCGGCTGGAGGATGGTGAAGGCAACCGCTTAAGCCCAACGACCGGTGAGCCCTCCTATAAAAGCCCCATTGAGGAAACAACCCAGGTGCGGCTGGGTGCCGAGTATCTCTTCATCAATCCCCGGACGGTCATTCCCGTGCGCGCGGGGGTATTTTATGACCCTGAACCTTCAGAGAAAAACCCTGAGGACTTCTGGGGCTTTTCCCTCGGAACGGGCCTATCCGTAGGCGATCTCATTTTTGACTGCGCCTACCAGTTCCGCACCGGGGATAATGTGGAAGGGGATATTATGGCGGGAACAACGGCTGACGTAGAGCAGCATTTATTCATGATGTCTTTTATTTATCATTTTTAATTGCCCTCTCACCCCATCCCTCTCCCCGTGGGGAGAGGGAGAAAACCTGTGGGGAAGGGAAAAAATCCAAATCTCCTTTGGGAGAGTAACAACATATAAGTTTCTTTTAGAGAATGGGAACTAATCGCACTCCTTTCGGGAAAAATGCCCAACCAATCTCCCCTCTGTGGGGAGAGGCGCCAACCAATCTTCTCTGTGGGGAGAGGCATCCAAGTAATCCCCTCGCCCCTTTGGGGAGAGGGTTAGGGTGAGGGGTAAATATCAACAGCCACAAAACTTAACTACAGGAGGTACCGTACAATGAAAAAAATCCTTATTATATCAATCCTCCCGTTGATGCTTTCCCTTACCTTCACGTCTCCGGGGATTGCCTCTGCTCTTGAAACCACTGCTCTGGTACCCCACGTAGAAATCCTTACGCCGGGGGTTACCCGGACCATCATCGTAACCCAGTACCGCCGATTATCCCCCAGGATTTTAGTCCGTTTATTGTATTCCTCATCGGTTATGGCCCATTCAAAATAAGTCTCTCAAAGGATGAGACGGTGGGTGATCGTCTGAAAATGAGTGGAGTGGGCATTTCCCCGGCAGGAATAGTTCCTTTTTATAAATCCGGGAAGGCAGACGTGGATTTGGTAGTTACTGTTGAAATTGGTAATGAGCGGTATCCGTACGGAATGGTGCTCTTCTCGAACTGGGTAAGCGGGACCGTGATACAGGAACCGGATAGTGATGGCGTTTATCATAATACTTATACCGTAACGCTCCAGTTCTAGCCTGGATAAGATACCAGCATCCCATCTTCGTTTAACCACGAAGCACACGAAGGGTAAGCCACGAAGAGCACGAAGATTCTCCTGGCCTTCTGCCATGCAGAGTCAAAGAAGGACGCGTCCTTCTTGCAAGCTTTCTCAGTCGCGCATGCACGACTGAGAAATGACAATGTAAAGTTTTGGGTTATTTCTTCGTGAGCTTCGTGGATTTTTTCTTCGTGCCCTTCGTGGTGATCACTTGTTATATCGGGCACAGATATATTTTGCACTTTGTTCGAAGGCAGGGTTTATAATATCCCTGCCTTTTGACTTCTGCGTAAAAAGACACTATTAATCAATTAGATAGTTTGGCACCAGGTGAGGGGTATCCCGTGCACTAAGGCTTTTCGAAGGCAAAAATCAGGGTTTCCCTGATTGTATTTTCCCTGGATACATGATTGAATATATTAACATTTAAATACCCCCCATAATCATATCGCCCGGCCATTCCTTTTTCTATATTATTGAAAGGTAAGCTGCTTTTAAGAAAATCAGCTTGGTTCATGAATAAAAAGGAGGGCATCATTTGCGCAAAACCGCCATTACTTCTCTCTCTTCCGGGACATAATCCGAGGCTGTCTCTCTTGTAAGATATTGTCACCCAGCCCGTATCGTGAAACAAAGACAAGAGATTGGAATTTGACTCATCAACAGATTACGGGAGGGCGGGACAATGAAAAAGATGATACTGGTTCTGATGGTGGTAATGGCTCTGGGCATGATCGGCGAAGGCTTGTATAACGCTCTGGCAGAATTTGACACGAACATGGAGGCAGCAAACTGGTACACGCCGGTTGATGCATATCCATGTGAGCTGCCTGATTTAACCATCGACCCCTGTACCGATTGGGCAATGTTTTAAGGCCTTTTTTGTCCCTTTATTTCCTGCAACAAACATAGGTTCTGAAAGTAACATAGGCCTGATATGGATTTCCGTTCAACTGTGAAAGGACCATGAGGGCATTGGTTGAGAGCGAGAGGCTTATCCAGCTCATGACGGCGGAAGCCTCTTTTTGATTTCGGCGGAGGATCTAAGCACAGCCTGGTTTAATAACAATAAGAGGAAAATCATGCACAGGCGGTCATCGGTAGATATTATTTTCTTTTTAAAGGAGGGGGTATGAATAAGAAACTGACAAAATTTTTCCTCATCATCCAAGCGTTCTTAGTGTCATTTTTTATCTTACCTGCAGTCCACGCACAAATTGCTTGGAAAAAAATGAGTATTCAGACAATTCGCGTTACCAAACCAATAGAAGAAAAGGGTGTGACGGAAAAGATTGTTGAAGTTGCCATGCCGACAATTATGCTTCAAGGCGTCAGCGGACGATCAAAAAATGACATATTTGCTGTAGGCTTCAAAGGTATTGATGCTGGTATTATCCTTCACTACGATGGCGATGGAAATAATGACAGTAAGCCGGATGAAATCTGGGAAGAAACAATAATTCCCAATATAAAACTACCCAAGCTTCATGCTGTGTGGGGAGAGTCTAAGATTGGCGTTTACGCAGCGGGTGAAAATGGTACCATTCTCTATGGCTCCAAGGGTATTAATTGGTCCGTTATGAATATTCCTGAAAGTGATCTGCCTACGGGAACCATTTATGGCATATGGGGCAGTAGCGTGAATGACGTTTTTGCCGTGGGTGCTGCTGGCATTATTCTTCATTATGACGGTGATGGAAACAATGACGGCAAGCCTGATAATCTCTGGGAATTCATGTCAAGCAATACCACAGTACAACTCAACGCCGTCTGGGGAAGTGCCCCTGATAATATCTTCGCTGTTGGCGCAAACGGCACAATACTCCATTATGATGGCGACGGAAATGATGACGGCAAACGAGACCGCATCTGGCAGGTAATAAAACAAGATGCACAAAAAAATCTGAATAGCGTGTGGGGAATTACCGGATCCGTTCTTTTTGTCGTGGGTGATGAAGGAACGATTCTTTTTACCAAAGACAGAGGCAAGAAATGGATCCCTCAGAAGTCTGAATCAATATCTCTCAAAAGCACATCTCTCAAAAGCATCTGGGGTACTTCACCAGGTACTGTCTTCGCAGTCGGTGAAGCTGGCACTGTTCTTCACTATAGTTATGATAAGGGAACATGGAATGAGGTGCAAAAACCCGCGGATAAAAGACTTAATGCTGTATGGGTTAGTAAGAATCCCCATGTCTTTGTCGTGGGTATAAATGGAATTATATACGAGCAAGGTCTGACAGGGTATTTCTGGATGGCAGGAAAGATATGCAGTGCATGTTCCGGTGAGGTAATTCCTCTGGCAACAGTTTGTGAAGTAATAAGTCCAACAGAATGTAATTCCTTACCAAACGGCACCACAGATCAATACGGTGATTATGGAAGGAATCAATTCTCTTCAAGATCTCACACATTTCGTTTTTCCAAAACTGGTTATATAACCGAAGAACGGCCTGTTAACCTGCTGCTCAATTGCTCCATTTCAAACAACACATTTCTATTCAAAGACCCCGACTATAAGAGATGCATTGCAGGGGTTGTTTCAAAAACATGTGATTCATACGATTGGTATATTGGAAGCCCTACGCAGAGTGTTACAGTCAAACTGGATAAGGCAATAGGCTGCGAAATGCCCGGAACCTATGACGCCGGCACTGCGACAGCAGATCCCTCTACAGGGTTATACCACTTTTCAAATTTAGACGATGGAATCTACAAGATTAAGGTCGAAGCCGAGGGGTGTTCTTTTACCCCTGAGACCACCTGTGTTGTTACCATTCCCCTCACTAGCCGTAAAGCTCACAACTTTAATGGGACGGGAACAGGGTTATGCGCATGTCCGGTACCATCAGAGGTGCCTGCTCAGTGTCAATAACATAATTTGTCAGTGTCCCCTTTGGAAAGGAGGTAGTATATGGAATGTAGCAAGAAGATACTCTTGGTTATCTTTTTCTTCACCATCTTTTTGTATTCACCGGCAGTTGCCGAAATGGCTAAACAGCAGGAGCAGTTAGGCGTTGTTCTGGTTGCCCATGGATCAAATAATCCTCAACTGGACTGCAACACCCAGGTGCAAGCCCTTTATGAAAAAATTAAGCGCGATGAACCCTCTCTAAAACTAGAACTTGCTTTCTTACGCTATGCAAACAAAAAAACATTGAAAGATGCTGTCATTAATTTGCAGGCACAGGGGATTAATAATATATTATTTATTCACCTGTCACCCTCTTCATTCAGCATACGTCACATAGAGCTCACAGAATCTATAGCTGAAACTATAGCTTCGAGTAAGAAGGTTATGATCAAAAAGCCCTGGTCATATAAACAAGTGCTGGCTTCATATGATCTACCCGCCATGCACTATGCGGTTTCGCCTGCAATGGACGATAATCCCCTGATAGTTAAAATATTGAGCGACCAGGCTCAGGAAATATTGAACAGCCCATCTCAGGAAATGCTCCGAAATCCCGAAAGTGCATCACTCCTTCTGGTGAGTTATGGGGCCGTAGATGAACTTGAAAATATTTTGTGGGACCGGCAGATGGAGCAGATTGGAGAAGCGATTAAAAGCAAGATCGGGTTCAGATCAGTTGTGTGTATATCCCTCAGGAATCATTCAGCCGACTTAATCCGTGAACAGGCAATAATTGAGCTCATAAAAACTGCAAAAAGCTTAAAAGATCAAGGAAGAGTAATTGTTGTTCCTTATGTGTTGTGTGCAGGTGCTTTTCAGCAAAGTTTACAATCATACCTCGAGGGAATAATTCCGTCTGAAGACATAAGCAGTAAAAGTGTAATTTCTGATTTAGATGCGGTTGTTTTATGGGTTCGGAATGTCATCGCCCGGGGTATGAATCAACCCGCTTCACCGAGCGTTAATCGAAACTGGTCTCTCATGGACATAGAAAAAGGGGATAAGATTGGAACCAATAAATACGGTGTTTGTGAAAATTGATCGTACTTAAAACTCGTCTGTGGATGCCAATATACAAACTTATTGACGGACCAAGATCGTGTGCAGTGAGTTGTGGATGTGGAATATAAAAGATAAACTATCAAGATCTGTGGGGAAGGCTTTTCTTGTTTTGGTAAGTTTATTGGTTATTCTACCTTCCGGAGCATATTCCCAGGAAACCTATCGCTTTGAGCGCATGTGGCCCACCCTTCTCCAACCCTGGTATTTTAATTATCCGCATGACATTGCTGTATCCCCGGATGGTTTCGTTTATATCGCGGATTCAAGTTATATTCGCGTTCAAAAGTATAACAGCAGCGGACAATTCATTACCATGTGGGGGCATGAGGGCACAGGGAACGGCGAATTTGGGATCTTGAATCCCACATTTCCAATAGGGCCCAGCGGGGTCACCACGGACAGCAATAGCAATGTGTATGTGGCAGACACTTATAATCACCGTATCCAGAAGTTTTCCTCAGATGGAAGTTATATCACCAAATGGGGGAGGAACAATGGTGACGGCACTGCCGGCAATGGCAATGGTGAATTTCAAGAACCCTTCGGTATTTCCCTCGATATCGACGGTTATGTATACGTGGCTGATATACGCAATCACCGTATCCAGAAGTTTTCCTCAGATGGAAGCTATATCACCAAGTGGGGGAGGAATGGTGGTGACGGAAGTTCTGGTACTGCTGACGGTGAATTTATGGATCCCTCTGCTGTAGCAGTAGGAGCTGATGGCTATGTCTATGTAACGGATACTGGCAATCGGCGCATCCAGAAATTCACTTCCAATGGAAGTTTCATAATCAAATGGGATAATACTTTCCCCGGTGGAGCGCAATATGATAGTCCACAGGACATAACTATGGATGCAAGCTGCAATCTCTATGTGACAGATATAGGTGCCTATGCCCGCGATTCATATATTTACAAGATAAACACAGATGGGGAGCTCATTGAACGCTGGGGCAGTCTTGGTGGACATCCGGAAGGCATAGCGGTGGATGGCGATGGGTATCTCTATATAACAGAAGCATTTCAGAATCGAATAAAAAAACTAACCCCTTCCGGCCAGGAATTACAGAGGTGGAGCAGCTCTGAAGCAGGCGCGGGCCGGCCATTGCTGCCGGAAGGTATAGCAATAGGAAGCAATAAAACTGTCTATGTTTCAGACCCGGTACAAAATTGCATCCATAAATTTACCGCGGAAGGTATACATATTACTTCCCAATGTGAAGCAAGGCTGACCGGCCAATTTGACGGCCCTGTCGGAATCACAGTAGACCAATATGACAATGTTTACATTTGTGATGGAGGTAATAATCGTATCCAAAAAATTGCACCCGACGGACACCTTATTACTACGCTGGTAAGTGGTGACAATTTGCCTCTCGTTCCTGAATCAATAGCGATTGATAGCAGTGGAAATGTGTACGTAACAGATCAGGCATCAAGTGTTGATTCTTTTGGTAACCTTCAACTTCATCATCGCATACAGAAATTCAGACCGCTTAATGAAGGATCCAACTATGAATCTGCCGGCATTTGGAACACTTGGGGCAGCGGCCAGGAGTTTTATCAACCTTTTGGTATTACGATTGCCGGGGACGCATCCGGTACAGAGTATGTGTGTGTGGCTGATTGGGGAAGTCCGATGACATCATATGCCGGCTACATCCATACATTTACCACGGAAGGTCAGTACATAACTACTTGGTTTGGTACAAACGACGGCAGTACATTTTACCGACCATGGGGTCTTGCTTCAGATAATAGTGGTAATATTTACGTAGCCGACGCTGAAAATTGCCGCTTCCTTAAATTCAATCCCGGCGGAGAACTTGCTTCTTCTTTGGGAAGCTGCGGCTCAAATCCGGAGCAGATGAATGAATTGCATTACCTTGCGGTTGACAGTGAGGAAAAAGTATATGTTGCAGACAAGTACAACAACCGCATCCAGGTATTCACCAAGATTGAGATTTTAGAAAACAGCAGGGTAATTATCGTTGCCGGGGGCGGTTCATACGCCAACAGCCTGTGGGACGCTACCCAGATGTGCGCAAGCTTTGCCTACCGCGCATTGACCTACCAGGGCTTTAATACAGCAGACATTACCTACCTCTCTGAAGATACCGATCTTGACCTTGATAAAGATGGTGAGTCAAATGTTGAGGATGTTCCCAGCATTCCGCGTCTCAACGCTGAAATTATGCAGGCAGGCATTAATAATGTTGAAAACCTGGTGCTGTATCTCACCGATCACGGAGGTACCAATGAGTCCGGAGAAGGAACCTTCCGCCTGAGTGCATCAGAAACCCTCGCTGCTTCAGATCTTGCCGCCATGCTTGACATTTTCCCCGGCAGGGTGATTGTGATCATCGATGCCTGCCAGTCGGGAAGCTTTATAAATGCCCTTGAGGGCGCTAACCGCATAATTATCACCAGTACCGGACCCTTCGAGAAGGCAAAATTTATAAACCAGGGTACCATATCCTTCTCCAATTTCTTCTGGACCGGTGTCTTCAATGGATCCAGCCTCTTGAATTCATACAACACGGCAAGCGGGGCAGTAAACATCATTGCCGACCAGACACCCCAGATCAGGCCGACTGATGTGAGCCCCAATATTTACATCGGTAACGGGGTTGCCGGCATGGTGGGCGAGGCCCCCGGGATTGGCAGCATAACAATCTCACCTCCTGAACTCCAACTTGAAACACAGGCAGTGCTCAGAGCAAACAACGTTATCGACCCGGATGGAATCGCCCGGGTATGGGCAGTGATCTGGCCTCCCAATTATAATCCGGGATCGGTTGCCAACCCCTTAACCGACCTTCCTTCGGTTGACCTGCTTCCTGTTGCGGGAGAAGAAGGTACGTACGCAGGCGACTATGACGGGTTTGTCTCCATGGGCCTCTACCAGATTGCCGTCTACGCCATGGACCGTATGGACAATATGTCAGGCAACCCATCGAATCCCCGATTTACCAGCATCTCCCGCAACCTTACCAGGAGTGCTGTAATTGTGGGAGGAGGTGCGGGTGGAGAGCTCAACCGTACGATGATAGAGAAAAGCACCTCCCTGGCCTACAATGCCTTTATTGATCAGCGTTATGATCCGGATGAAGATATTTACTTTATGAGCGTCACCACCTTCCTGCCAGATGTTATAACCTATTTCCCCACGGTAGATAATTTAGAGAGCCACCTGCACCGCCTTGCCAACGAGGTAGGAATGGAAAACCTCGATTTAACCATCTATCTTATCGGTGCAGGTGATACCGGCACCTTTGCCATGAATGACGACGTGAATATGAGTGATGAAGATAAAATCCTCACTTCCTCCAAGCTCCATGAATGGCTTGATAATCTGCAGAATCAAAAGCAGTCGCGGGTCACCATCATCTACGACGGCAACAAATCAGGCAGCTTTATCCCAGCACTCATGCCCCCTGAGGGTAAAGAGCGCATCATCACCACCAGCACCGGGGCGGAAAGCGCGGCCTACTTCAAAACTGAGGGAAACGTCTCGTTCTCCTCCTTCTTCTGGGACCGGGTTGCGGCAGGTGCGACCATAGGGAATGCCTTTATCTATGCGAAAAGCGCCATTTCCTACTGCACCCGGGAGAATGACATCAGCTTTTCCTGCTACCGTCCCCAGCACCCCTTGATGGATGCCAACAGCAACGGCATCGCCAATGAATTGAATGACTACGAGATTGCTACGGCGTTATACCTCGGAGACGGGGTGGCCTATGCCGATGATTTGCCCCTCATCGGCTCGGTTTCTGTTGCAAGAGAGGGAGACTGGATAACTATTGCCGCCCACGACGTAAGCTCCACTAACCCGGTTACGAAAGTCTGGGCAGTGATACGTCCCATTGGCTACTGCCCCGGTTTTTCGGAAGGGGTGCCCCAGGAGGTATTTGAGCCTGAGCCGCAGCTTTTTGATCCCGACGGAGACGGAACCTATGCGGGCTCTTTCAATGTCGATTATGCCTGTAAGGTAACTGTCTATGCCATGAGCCTGGATGCCGAGGGAGATCCGAACATATCCGCATCCTTGGAACCCATCATCAACCAGCCGGGCGGGGATATCTATGAAGATCCTGATAATGACGGTAAGTATGATGATGATTCGTCAGAAGCCAATGTGATCGTGGTAAACCATCCCAGCTCCCAGCCGCATACCCTCTACCATCCGGAGGGAGTTGATGACACGGACTGGGTGAAGTTCTACGCCGTGCCCACGGCACAAGGACATACCTATACCGTCGAGGCGGGCAATCTGGAGGGGACCTACCCGGTCATCGAGCTCTATAAGGAGGATGACCTGATCGAACCGCTTGATGTCCAGATTGAGTACCCGGCTGATGACAATGACAAAGTCTGGTTTGATTTTGATTGTACCTACGATGGCTTGTTTCAGGAAGGTATTTACTACGTAAAGGTATCTTGGGGAGCCACCGGAGAAGGGGAGATGAGCTATGATCTGAGGGTCTATGACGGCTGGGCAGAGTTAACCGCCACGGTTGCCGGAAGGGTGGAGGATGCCATAACAGGGGAGCCTATAGACGGTGCGGTTATTACCATCGTCAACGGTACGGGGAGTGCACTCTCCACCCGCGGCGAGTATATGATATCCGAAGTACCGGGAAGCTATACCATGACCGCCCGGGAGGACCGGCATGTTGATTCAAGCTATGGGATTAGGATAGATACCAATGATCAATACGTCAGGCAGGACATCGATATGCATCCGATTGACACCGGAGGCTGCAGGTCTGCCGCTGAGTGTGATGACGGCCTGTTTTGTAATGGAATTGAGTCCTGCGTTAACAGAACCTGCCAGCCGGGGACAGGTCCCTGTGTGGATGATGGGATATTCTGCAACGGAGAAGAAAGTTGCAACGAAGCAAACGATGTGTGTGAGCACACAGGCAATCCCTGCCCGGCCACCGTCACCTGCGATGAAGAACGTGATGTTTGCACCGACTGCACAGAGGATGCCCCGTGTGATGACGGGCTGTTCTGCAACGGTGTCGAAACCTGTGTTGGCGGTGATTGTCAGGATGGAACCGACCCCTGTCCTGAAGGGGTAGAATGTGACGAAGAAACCGATACATGCCTGACACCAAGTATCACGGTAATCCCGCAACGTATCATGCAGTCCCACTGGATACCGCTTCCCTTCTTCCTGAGCATCAGGGGTACCAATACTCACTTCAGCGAGGCCAGCAAGGTGACCTTTACCCCTCCATCAATTATGCCGCTGTACTTTGTTATCAACCAGGAAACTCTCTTCTGCATGGGGCTGATGATGCCGGCCTGGCTCACCGGACCGCTTGGCGAATCGATCGAGGTAAGCGTCAAAACCGGACTGGAGGTGGTTGCCGGGGAATTGGATCTAAGGTCACTTCCCTTTATGCTGGGGAAAGAGAAACAGGAGACAGGGGCCAGAATTCAGTGACCAGCATGGATAGCCTTTATCGTGGATCCGGCGATCAAGTCACAAAATGACCGCATGCAAGTTTCAATGATGCGAGTATGCGTCATAAGCGACTTGATCGGGTAATCCAGATAACTAATGCAAATGACTTTAAAAAATTGACATATAGAATGTCATTGCGAGCGTTAGCGAAGCAATCTCATTAGATTGCCGCGTCGCATTTGCTCCTCGCAATGACTACTTTGTTTTGTCGTTTATTATAACTATGTCGCCGGTGGCATAGTCATTTTAAAGCAAGGTCGCCGTATGCAAAGATTATTAATTGCATCCATAATAGTATTGGCCTCTTCTTATAAAGCTCTTGCCACACCGGTTCCAGATACCGGACAGAAAAAGTGTTATGATAACACACAGGAGATAACCTGTCCAAATCCGGGAGAGGATTTCTATGGACAGGATGCGCAGTATATTACTAACCCCCATTCCTATACCAAGCTGGATGCAAATGGCAATGACCTGCCTGATAATGCACCCTGGCCATGGGCAATGGTGAGGGATAATATTACCGGATTGGTATGGGAGGTAAAAAACTCAAAAGATAATGTAAAAGATTATGGCAATGCCAACGATGCTGATAATACTTATACTTGGGATGCGGCAATGGAATTCGGCACAACGCTCAACGCACAGACTTTCGGCGGTTACTCCGACTGGCGGCTACCCACAATTAAGGAACTATCCAGTCTTATCGACAGCAACATACCAGTACCCGCACCTCCAATAAATACCTTCTATTTCCCCAATACAAATAATTCTTCTTTGTCCTATTGGTCTTCTATCCCCTGTGTGGCAGATCCGACCCGTGCTTGGATAGTCTCTTTTTATGATGGCGTGGTTGGCCGCTTGCTCAAATCTAACGGACGCTTTGTACGAGCGGTTCATGGAGGAGAAAATGGATCATATGGAGATTTCATTGTCAATGGAAACGGGACTGTGACGGATAATGGTACTGGTCTTATATGGCAAATGGATACTGCGCCGGGCACTTACAATTGGCAACAGGCACTTTACTATTGTGATAACTTCACGCTCGGCGGGCATGATGACTGGCGACTGCCCAATAGAAATGAACTGCAAACACTTGTAGATTATAACCGATATAATCCTTCGATAGATACAGGTTGATCTTCAAC
>CAWCBP010000011.1:0-181651 GCA_963793865.1 uncultured delta proteobacterium | reverse complement strand
TTAACTTCCTCATACCCGTCTATGCAGGCTTTTTCGATGTTTCTCATTGATAAATACAGGCTTTCTCATATCATGTGCGCTATATGCTGTCAAAGGGAAAAGTGATTTCAACAGAATCGTTGCTGAGTGAAAAAGGTGTCGTCTGTTTCCTAAAACGAGCCATGCGTGAGATGGGCGCGGGGGATCGGCCACCGGCATTAGTTATGATCATAAAAAATGCCCCCTCAGCGCACGCTGCTGAAGGGGCATTGAAAAAACCAGGGCTACCCTATCATCACTAATACTGACACCATGGCACTCCGGCTTCACACGCAGGACAGGGGTTAGTAAGTCCGGTTCTGCCAAAATCAGACTTGAAGCGTGCCGCGTCAGTTCCATCCACATTGCCGTTACACGAAAAATCTCCATTACATAGATCGCCGGCATTACAGGGCCCACTCATGGAGCTGCGACCAAAATCCACTTTGAAGATCGCTGCGTCGGACCCGTCACAGTCGCTATCACAATCAAAATTCCCCTCGCAATCACAGATATCCCCTATCCCATTCCCTGCGGGAGGATAGGTGTCCCGCTGGGCAGGGTTAGATTGCACAACACAATTATCGCTTGCATCAGCCACGCCGTCAGCATCCCGGTCTCCCACTGAGGCCTGAAAAAGGCCGAGAACCTGGGTGCTGAAAGTCACGGTGCTATTCACCGCATCCACACTGTCGGGCACAATGGTATTCCAGTCTTCGGTAACATGATTATACATGCCCACGCGTACCGGCTGGACACCGGCCGACTCACTGTCATAGGGAATGGTGATGGTGACATCCCGGTTAAAGAACGTGCGATAGGGCCCGCATGCGACGGCCGGTCCCGCCGGCTGGGTAACGCTCATCGCCGGAGGCGTGGATCGATACCCAAGGGTTATGAGCGTGTCCTCCCACATGCAATCATTGGTGTCTTCCGGATCATTGACAGGTATGGCAGTCGCCGGCGTAAACTCTTCCGGCCGGGTGGGATAAGGATCAGCCGGTACGGCAATCTTAGCCCCTTTGATCGGGCTTGCGGACGCGGTCACTTCAACCGTGCCGCCGGCAAGCTTGGTTACCAGTTGCGATGCTTCAATAGAAGGCGCTTCCCCCGCCGGGCTGAGACCAAACCGTTCGAGCGCCCCTCGCAGCACAACATAGTAAGCCGTGGCAAACTCTTCCGGCAGATTGCTGTAAGAGGGCGCCACAGTGATTTCAACAACCGAATTGACAGAGGCACAATCCACCACATTACCCGATACATCCTCACAGTGGGTGTAGGCAAAGTTTCCAGCTTCAAGCTGGGCCTTGGGCGCTACCGGAAGCGTGTTGTACTCCTGCATGCGAAAAATGGTATCCAGGCTGTCATAATTCCAGTGACAGGGAGCGACGATTATCTGCTCAAGACCATCTGCAATCGCCAGTTCGATGGCGTCCCGGATACTGTAAAACACCGTTGCTCCCCCGTATCCCTTTAGATCAATGTCAGTTGCCAATCCATAGGTGAAGAAATTCTCCTCCCGCAGGTCTGTTGCCACCCCATCCCTGGTGAATACAAGATTGTAGCGGTCACCGTAGGCAGCCTGCAGGGCCTTTTTCCATGAGAGATAGTTGAGATAGGCATTATCATGATACACTTCCTTGCTCCAGGGATGGGCACTACCGAAGGGACCGGTTGTCTCCTCCTTATACCAGGTAAGCCCCCGGGTTACATAAATGATGCCGATGGTGCTTCCCTCCGGGTAAGCCTCGATGTAGGATTTGAGGTTCATTACATTCATGCTGTTGAACTCCGGCGTCCTTCCCACCTGGCGGGACTGGTGAATCTCCGTACCGTCCAGCACCCCGAGTTCGCACAGCCGCTCCTTGACAAAATTCCCCGATAAAAACTCATTGGCGTAGCGGTTGTGGTCTGTCGTCTCGCGGGCAATCGAGCAGCTTCCGGTATCCTTCTGTTGCAAACTCCTCCGCTACCTCATCATGAAGTTTTGTGTATCCCGGCATGGCCGTATAACACCCGTAACGCAGGTCAATGTTATCCCCGAAAGCATTGGTCATAAGCAAATCAAGATGTTCATCCTGTGCCTTGATTGCAGGAGGCGGTTCGCTGGGATCAGTTGTTCCTTCGGGCACGCCCATAATCCCGTAGTAGCGAACATAGAGTGCAGGGCCGGCTTCAACCAGATCATGCACGCCGTTTCGATATGGAACCTGAAAACTGCCGATCCGGTACCATCCTGCCAGAAGGTCTTCACCGGTTCTTGGATCCGGCGGATACTCCGGTACCCCTCTCGCAGCACTTCACCAAGGGTGTTATTGGAGTTCCGGCAGGTATGTCCGCTGCATTAACATCAGGAACGTCAGGGTTGGGATGTTCATACACATCAAGCGTCTCATTATAAGTGTAAATACCATGATAATCAAAAAAGTCCTCATAGCCCGGCGTAAGAAAGGTAATTGCCCAGGGAATCATGCTGATGTGCGACTGGTAAGGAAAATCTCCCAGGTGGCCTATTTTGCACGACTGACCCTCAACCTCAGTTTTATCTCCGATACGAGGGTAATCGCTGGTTGTCCAGGCATAGTCAAAATTGTAGCCAGCGGGCATGCACCAGCCGGTAATGAGCACAGCAACCCGATCCTCAACCGGCGGCTGCGCTATGGCATTACCTGCAAATAAACAGATCGTCATAAAAGTAAGAAAAAAATTTTTGTATCTCATGCCCATTCCTCCTTCTTCGCTAAAATAAATATATATTAATATAGATTACAACTTACGCTCC
The DNA here is from genome assembly GCA_963793865.1 of uncultured delta proteobacterium. GTDB lineage: Bacteria > Desulfobacterota > WTBG01 > WTBG01 > WTBG01 > CAZWCD01. Next base: position 178,851 of record CAWCBP010000011.1, on the reverse strand, counting down.
TGTGTAGAAACTGTGCTAAAGGCCTTAAGTGTCGATGAGCAATCGGGTATCTTATAGCGCTTTTTAAATTAATGTAAATTTAGCATATCGATTTAATAAAGTAAAGATCAGCTTTGACAAAATGTGGGGTAAAATTTTCAAGCCATGATGAGATAAATGAGATCTGGCGGGTTTTTCGACGGATATAGCATAAGGCAGCTTAAATAAATGATTAATTGTTGTGTTGAGCTCAACTTTTGGGCTTCTGTTAATTCACTAATATAAGTTTCTCATATCATTTGCGCTATATGGTGTCAAAGAGAAAAGTGCATTAGGCTGAACAGGTTCTCTTGCCGGAGGTTTATCTGTTCCGGCACCGTTTTATAAAACACCCCCTCAGCGCCGGCTGCTGAAGGGGTGTTGCCAGGAGAGATAAAACTGACGTCAGCTACTTCTCTATGGATAAACGCACCATGGACCACTCTTACACACAGGGCATGGATTTTTAATCTGGCTGCGGCCGAAATCCTGTTTAAATAAGCTCGCATCAGAACCATCGACATCTCTATCACATGAGAAGTCACCGGCGCAGGGGCTTATCGCTGTACACGTATTCGTTAGGACATTTCGCCCAAAGTCTGCCTTGAAGGTTGCGGCATCAGAGCCATCAACGTCCTGATCCACTGAGCAGTTGAAATTGCCTTCACAATCACAGGTATCACCCATGCCGTTACCCTGCGGCGGGTAAGAATCCAATTGATCTTCGTTGGGAGCAGTGGGACAGCTGTCAACGTTACCGCAGATGGTATCGCTATCAATATCATTGTCATGGTCATGAGGGCAGGAATCGCAGGCGTCACCTATCGCATCCGCGTCAGCATCCTCCTGTCCCGGATTGGTGGCCTCAGGGCAATTATCACAACCGTCACCCAATCCATCCCCGTCCGCATTCTCCTGTCCCGAATTGTAACAATACGGGCAGCTGTCATTTTCATTGAGAATGCTATCGCAATCCGCATCACCATTAAACGCGCACTGCCCCCCGCGAACCGCCCGCACGTAGTAGCTGACTGACTTAGTGGTACTGTCCATGTAGCCATTGCTGAAACTGACAAACCATGCATTCTCCTCAGAACGGGAGTCGGTCGTAGAGGACCAGTAATAGGACGACAACGTGCCGGGAAACGCAGCTGTATCTATGGAGGTATCGTAGCGACCATATTCTGCCAGTGACTGAAGTTCATTTATATTCGGCAGCCGCCAATCAGTATACCCTGCCAGCTGAAGACTTTCGCCATAGGCAAGTGCTTGCCGCCAGGTGTACGTCCCTGAGGCGGTATATGCTTGCCAGACCAAACCGGTTACGGTATCAGTGACTGTTCCGTCACCATTATCGACGTAATTGCCTGGTGACCTGCACAGACCGCTGCGGACCGCCCGCACCTGACCGCCGCTGCATGATTTTTTCCCATAGCTCAAGCCGCCGCTGCGAAACGATACGAGCCAGGCACTCTCCGGAATGGAAGCATAGGTAGTAGACGACCAGTAGGAGGACGAGGCTGTGTTTGGAAAATAGTCTGTATTTATTGCCGGGCTGGCCAATATGATGCTTCTGTCGACAATGGAGCTCAACTCTTTAACCGTTGGCAATCGCCAGTCGTTATATCCGCCAAATTTCTGTGCGTTGAACTGAGAGATAATAAAAATTTGAGCAATGTTCCAGTTAGTGGCGGTACCTGTATCATGAATTGAACCGTCAGCAGTTTTATTCTCCCAGATCAACCCGGTGATATTGTCCCGTATCATAGCCCAGGCAGCGGCATCATCAGGCAATTCATTGCCGTTCGCATCAAGCTTGGTATAGGACTGCCGGTTGGCGCCATATTGAGCATCCTGACCATAAAAATCCGCTCCAGGTTGCGGACAGACGATTTGCTCACTGCTGTCATAACACCTGGTCTGCCCCGAGTCGGGAACAGCTGTTGACCAGGAAGAAGCCGGCAATAATAGCAGTGGGAAAATCGCCATTATTGATAACCGTTTCATAGAATACCCCTTGATAAGCAGCTTCAACAAAAAAAGGACTGCGCGAGGCATAATTTATGAATCTCCTCACTATGGATACACACACCAGGGTGCTGTTACACAGTTGGAACAGGGATTCTTAAAAGAGCTCCTTCCAAAATCCCCCTTGAATAATGCCGCATCACCCCCGTCTACATCATTATCGCACACAAAGTCACCGCTGCAGGGTAATGCATTGGAACACGGGTCTAAGATTTTGCTCCGGCCGAAATCAACTTTGAAGGCGGATGCGTCACTACCGTCCACATCCGTGTCACCATCGAAGTTGCCCTCACACTCACAGAGATCCCCGCAGGTATTACCTGCCGGAGGGTAGAAATCTGACTGATCATTGTTTGATGTGGCGGGGCAGTTGTCACATCCATGACCTGCACCTTCTCCGTCATCTACCCCATCGCCATCTTGGTCTACAGTATCTGCGTCACACACATCTCCTGTGCCATCGTTATCACAATCAATTTGGTGCCGATTATAATGATTGGGACAGTTGTCACACAGATCACCTGCCTCATCGCCATCCGCATCCCCCTGATTAGAATTCGGGATAGAAGAACAATTATCCAGATCATCATTAATGCCATCACCATCTGTGTCTACGCACCGGACCTGATCATATGTCCAGACAGACATCCCGCCCGACATATCATAGACGTGGAGATAACCCTGGGAATCAAGAAAGTTTGCAGCTGAGTTACTGCGGGCACCGCTTCCACAGACAGCCAGTATTTCCCCGTTAACAGGCAGTTCCGTGTAGCGCGCCTGAAGCACACCGGAGTTCCACGGATAATTGAGCGCCCCGGGGATATGACCATTAAAACCGCAATATTCACCCGGCTCCCTTACATCAATGACTATCAACTCATTATTGGTACCGATCATTGCCTTTGCCTGCTCAGGTGACACATTAATGTGCCCCCAGGCAAACACAGGAAGCCATAAAAACATCAAGAAAAAGAAAAAAGACGTGAATGCTATACCATTTTTGTGCATTTAATCCTCCGCTCAAAGCTAATTATATCAATCAGATATTTAAAAACAATTCACATATAATACATGATTTATATTAAAAAGTAAAGTTTTTTTATCTTATTCGCGGGCTTCTATATTTTTCTCTGCCTTATTGACCAGTCTCCACTTTTTTGCATCTTATAAGTGAGAGCGCAGGATATTAACACGTCAAGGAAAGTGACCCAGGCAGAAATGTAAATCAGCTCACCCATGCAATGCTCTTAATTCGGCAATAGAAATAAACTCTCTGTTGCGCTCTCTGAATCTGTATACAAGAAAAAAGGCACGAGGAATTGAACTCCTGCCTTAGACTGCTATATTCTTAGACTAAATTCCAGCCAAAGATATTTGAAATTCCGGTAGGAGCGCATTTATGCGCGATACCTTCGCGGCTTAAAGCCGCTTCTACCGGTTATCAATATTTCTGAGAGAAAAACCAGCCATCGGCTAGTACATTTTTAGATCTGAGCATATAAGAATCTAATGACCCTTCCTTAAAAGTGGCTGCTTGTTCATCTCATGCCTGATGAACGGCAACATAGCATCCAGCATTGTCTTGACGCCTGCCTTAATTTTATCATCCGCCATTATGCCCACCACGGCAGGAATAACAGAGCAAATTTTTTCATACTCTCTTCCTCATGGTAAAACTATGGATACACACACCACTCCATGCCGCTTGGACACACGGGACAGGGGTTGCTGAATGTGCTTCTGCCAAAGTCAGATTTGAAGAGGGATGCGTCCGAACCGTCGACGTCAAAGTCACAATCAAAATTGCCGTTGCAGGGATCTCCGGCATTGCAGGGCTCAATCATGGAATTGCGACCGAAATCCGCCTTGAAGATCGATGCATCGCTTCCATCCACGTCCTGGTCCGCCGCGCAGTTAAAGTTGCCCTCGCAATCACAGGCATCTCCAATATCGTTACCCTGCGGGGGATATGAGTCGGGTGCAGACGGATCATACACCTCAGGCTCAGGATCACAGGCATTCCCGATGCAGTCACCGTCATTATCAGCCTGATCCGGATTGGCTACAGAAGGGCAATTATCTGCAGTGCAGGTGTTAACCGGGAATCCCGGGTTACCAAAGCTGTCACTGTCAGTATCAGTACAGGTATCACATGCATCCCCCGTTACGTCACCATCTCCATTTTCCTGACCGGGGTTATCCTCCATGGGGCAGTTGTCCTCATCATCGGGGATACCGTCGCCATCCGCATCTGCCCAGCCGGCACAGGGATCAAATACATTCATTACGATAATTTCGGCAACCGGGTAACTCTGCCAGGATCCGCTCGCCCGGCCGATTCCCAGGAACCCTTCCATCCCCGCTGCACCGCTGTTATCGTTATAGGGGTACCATAAAATGGTATGCCGGTGGCCCCAGGAGCTTGCGGTATCCTTATACATCCACTCATACACAGACCGCTCAACAGGAAGTGGAATGGAGCCGCCGGATGCACGAAAGGCTGCAAGATTCTCCGCAACAGACAGGAAATCATGACAGGCTCCGATGTCCGGGTTGTCCGCAAGCCGCTCCCAGGGGGTACGGCCATCGCATTCATGTCCCCAGCAATCGTTATCCAACATGTAATTTGCATAGGTTTCAGCAACACCTGTCACGTTCGTCTCTACATCCGCCAAGGGGTCGCCCCCCGGTCAATACGCTCCCGGTTGGTCAGCCAGAGCGCTTTTTCTTTATCGCTCATGGTATTCCACGTCGTCTGCGATGGCAGCACCAGAGCTGGAACGGACCCACCCAGCTGGCCATTTTCAGCTGAACGGGCGTTGTTAAAAGCACACTGGATGCTCGCAACGCCCGAATATCCGCATGATGACAGCCATGCAACATCTGCGGTAGGATCTGCAGGGTATGCTCCTTCAGCCAACGGTGCGGTTATCTCGCCAGCGACAAGCCCGACTAATAAAATCCAGGAGAATGTTTTCATGTGCCCTCCTGTGCATTCTCTTCCGGCAGACTACGTGCAAAACTGATAAGCATTCGTCCAAAAATTACCCCATCTTCTCTTAACAAAAAGTCGAACAGAGAAAAGATGGGGTTTTTAAAATCGCTTATTGCACGCATACCCTCTCCCTGGCAATGGGTAACTTGTTGTGTAAATAGAACACAAAGCAGAGAGGGTTGCAAGCCTATTAAGCCGCAAGTCCTTGCAGCAAAAATTTGATGAGGAGAAAGGGGTAGTGACCCGTTCTCTCATAATGCGCACTACTATTCGATAGTAAGCAAAACCTGACCCGTATCTACATTTTGGCCGGCTTCAACCTTGACATCCTTTACCGTGCCGCCGGCAGGGGCGTAAATGAGGTTCTCCATCTTCATGGCCTCCAGAACGGCCAGTTCATCGTCTTCCTTAACCGTGTCGCCCGCTTTCACCTTTATTTCAATAATCTTCCCCGGCATTGGCGCTTCCACTGTCACGCTCATCTAGCATTCTCCTTATTCAGATTGATTGATAATAAAGAATCAGATAATACCCATGCCCTTCAGCACGGACAGCATGACTGCCGCCGCCATGACCGAACCGACTCTGACCGCCTGCATTGGCGCCCATGGCATGCATGAGCAGAAAGTTCTGCTTGTTGTACTTCTGCCCTTCCGCTGCACCACCCGGGCGGCCATGGGAAAGGCCGAAATACCCGCCGCGCCGATCAGGGGATTGACCTTGCCGCCGGTGACACGTACATCAGCTTGCCGAAGAGCACGCCGCACACGGTATCCAGGCAGATGGCCAGGAAACCGAAGGCCAGGATCAGCAGGGTCTGGGGTCTTCAAAAAGAGCCGGTCCGTCCATGGTGGCACCGATGGAGATGCCCAAAAAAAGCGTTACCACGTTGGCGATTTCATTCTCCGAGGCCTTGGTGAGGCGGCTGACCACGCCCGACTCTCCGCATGAGGTTGCCCAGCATGATGGTGCCGAAGAGCGGCAGCCCCTTGGGCGCGATCAGCCCGCCGATGATCGTGATCGACGATGGGAAAGACGATGCTTGTGCCTTCTTGGAGACCGTCTTGGTCTCGTCGCTGTCCATGACTGATCTTGCGCTCTTTTTCGGTGGTCAGCAGTCGCATGATGGGCGGTTGAATCACCGGCACCAGAGACATATACGAATAGGCCGCCACGGAAACCGCCCCCAACAGATGGGGGGCGAATTTGGAGGTCACATAGATGGCGGTGGGGCCGTCGCAGGCGCCGATGACGCCGATGGCCACCGCCTCCAGTTTGGTAAAGCCTAAGAAAAGGGCCAGACCCAGGGTCAGAAAGATGCCGAACTGGCCGGCGGCCCCCAGCAGGAAAATCTTGGGGTTCTCCAGCAGAGGGCCGAAATCGGTCATGGCGCCGATGCCGATGAAGATCAGCAAAGGAAAAAGTTCATTGGCCACGCCCATGTTGTAAATGGTGCGCAGAAACCCTTCTTCTTCCATCAAACCGGCCAGCGGGATGTTGACCAGGATGGCGCCGAATCCGATGGGGACCAGCAGCAACGGTTCCACGTCTTTTTTGATGGCCAGGTAGAGCAACAGGCCGCCCACGGCGATCATCACCGGGTTGGACCAGTGCATATGAAGCGTACCCGCGGCCAGCCCAGATAATCCGTTACTTATTGCCTCCAGCATAGCCATACCCCTCCCCTGCTGCCAAAGCTCAGGTTAATTCCCGTCTTCCCCTTCCTTGTGAGGAAAGATCCTGGTGAGAAGACGCATGATAAGGCTCATTACCCAGAGGTGATGATCGTCCCTCCCATGCCACAATGAATGTGATGCCAATGTCATGTTATCCATGCCGTTCTCCTAGTCCATACAAAACGCCGCTTTGGTTTTTTTATCTTTTCTTTCCTTTTCATGGATCTCCGGCTCCAGCCTGGAGATCTCCCTCAGCGACTGGCGTATGACCACCACCAGCGGCACAATAATGACGGCAAAGTAAAAGGCGATGATTATGATTGCAGTTACGCTCATAGGCCTGCCCGGCAAGGAAAAATTGACCCGATCACTTTCCGCACTTATAGCACAGGCCGGTTTATTAGTAAAGGAGAAGCTTTAAAGCAGCCATGCCCCTATTTCATGCGAAGGAAAATAATGCTTGCCCATACTAAGATTGACATTGGAGCCTTTTTTCTGTATGTATCCACATCCGGACAGGAATACCCTGTCTTCCCATAAGACATGATGATCATGAGAAAAGAGAACTTTCGCAATATCGCCATCATCGCGCACGTAGACCACGGCAAGACAACCCTGCTTGACGGCATGCTGAAACAGAGCGGCACCTTCAGGGAAAACCAGGAGGTCGCCGAGCGGGTGATGGATTCCATGGCCCTTGAGCGGGAGCGGGGCATTACCATCATGGCCAAAAACACTGCCGTCCGGTACCGGGAGGTTAAGATTAACATCGTGGATACGCCCGGGCATGCCGATTTCGGCGGTGAGGTCGAGCGCAGCCTCAACCTGGTCGACGGCGTCCTGCTGCTGGTGGACGCGAGCGAAGGGCCGCTGCCGCAGACGCGCTTCGTGGTAAAAAAAACCCTGGAGAAAAACCTGCCCATCATCCTGGTCATCAACAAGATCGACCGCGGCGATGCGCGCATCGAAGCGGTCATCAATGAAGTCTATGACCTGTTTATCGACCTCGATGCGGGGGATGAGCACATCGAGTTTCCCATCCTCTACACCAATGCCAAGGCCGGCGTGGCACACGACGAGATGGGTGACGGATCAGAGAACCTCCGCCCGCTTTTTGAAGCCATTCTGTCCCACATACCGGGACCCGTAGCCAGCGACACCAGGACAACCCAGCTGCTGGTGACCAACATTGATTACGACCCGTACGTCGGTCAGGTTGCCATCGGGAGGCTCAGCAACGGCGTGATCGAAATGAGCAAGCGCTACAGCCTGTGCGGCGAGGGGAACATTACCCGGGGCGTCACCTTTTCAGCCTGCTATACCTTCGAGGGACTGGAAAAGAAAAGGGTGGAACGGGTTGAGTCCGGCGATATTATCGCGGTCAGCGGCCTGGAGACTGTCGCCATAGGCGACACCATCTCTTCCGAGGAAGATCCCGCACCGCTGCCCCGCATACAAATCGATGAACCCACCGTGTCGATGATCTTTTCTGTAAACAATGGGCCGTTCGCCGGCCTGGAAGGCAGGTATCTCACCTCCCGTCACCTGCGGTCTCGATTGCAAAAGGAGATTCTCGGCAACGTGTCGCTCCAGGTAAAAGAAAGCGCGCTCACCGACTCCTTCGAGGTCTGCGGCCGCGGAGAGCTGCAAATGGCGGTGCTCATAGAAACCATGCGACGCGAGGGCTACGAATTCATGGTTTCCAAGCCGCGCGTCATTACCAGGGAGGAAAACGGGAAGATGACGGAGCCGCGGGAGCGGGTATTCCTCGACATACCGGAGGAAAAAGTCGGCACCATTACCGAAGCCATGGCAGCACGAAAAGGGATCATGCTGCTTATGCAAAACCATGGCCACGGGCGCATAACCATGGAGTTTATCATTCCCTCCCGGGGGCTGATCGGTTTCCGCAGCCAGTTCATGTCGGAAACAAAAGGTGCGGGGGTGATGAATACCCTTTTCGAGGACTACGCCGAGTGGGCCGGCCCCATTCCGCAGCGCATCAACGGAGCGCTGATTGCCGACCGGCCGGGCAGAGTGACCACCTACGCCAGCCACGGAATGGCTGATCGGGGTGAATTGCTCGTGGAGGTGGGAACGGAGGTGTATGCGGGCATGGTCATCGGCGAGCGCAACCGCCCTGAAGACCTGGTGGTCAACATCACCAAGGAGAAGAAACTCACCAACATGCGCAGCTCCACATCCGACGCCACTATAACCCTTCGCCCGCCGCGCGCCCTCTCCCTTGATCAGTCGATAGCTTTTATCGCCGAGGATGAGCTGGCGGAAGTGACGCCCAAGAACATCCGCCTCCGCAAAATGGAACTGGACGCGTCGAAGCGTGCCGCGACCAGGAAGAAGGAGAAGTACGGCTAGCTTTCATCGATGGCGTTTCATCAATTCCGGTACCCCGCCGCTTAACCGCGGGACTTCCCCACCCTTCCCGCCGAAAACCCGTTACCATCAGCATTAACCAAACAGCCGGCTGCTACTGCACTTCCGGCGCCACCGCCAGCGACTGTCCTGCCTGGATCGGCTGATCAGGGGTGAGGTTATTGATCCGGCGCAGTTCATCCACCGAAAGCCCGTACCGTTTGGCAAGGCTGTAAAGCGTTTCCCCGCGGGCGACGGTATGGTGCTTCTTCCGCGGAGAGGGGCTTGTTGACAGCTGGGGAGATTTCGGGGCGGCAGGCGCTGAAGGCCGGGAAGCGATCTTTTCAACCTGCTGGGTCAGGGTGGCCAGAGCTCCTTCCAGCTTCATGGTGTCTGCCTTGCCTACGTTCACCAGCTCGGTCAGTTCGACATCCTTTGCCTCAAACTGCGCAACCTTCTGCTCCAGCTGTTCAAGCCGTGCATTCATCTGGTTAAGGAGATCCGGGGCAGGCTGCCGGCCGCATGCCGAAATCAGTGCGAAAAAGGCACCCGCAAGCAGTGTGCTGGTTATGTGGTGCCGGGACGGTGAATGTGTGCTCATGTGTTCCTCCTTTGTTTACAATGCTTGGTTGGTTCCCCGTGTGAAGCCGGAACGTTGCTCGGGTACGCGCTCGCCCTCACTTCAGCGTCGGGTCTTAAACCCGGCTTTCATAAAGCACCCCTCTGCCGGGTTCGTTTGCAAAAACCGGCACACGTTTAGTCCTGCGCCCCTGCCGGCTTTTGTCTGTGATTATACCACAACCATGCTTACAGGTACTATAACACAATTTCCCCGACGAAAAATTTTTTTCACGCCTGACCGATCAAAAAATAGGGCACAATCTTAAATTTACTTGCTATTCATCCATGCGGCATATATCATGTGAGAAGATTGTTTATGAGGTTCCGCGTTTATTCCAAGACAGCGAGGGAGGGTCAAGCCCGTGAAAAAATATGCGACCGTGCTGTGCGTCGTCTGCTTACTCATACCTGTTCTGGCTCATGCAGATCAGCCGGATATTGCATCACTGCCGGACATGCTCAGCCAAGAAACCATACCTGTGGACGAGCTGCGCTCATTTATGGCACACCTGCTGAACCCCGCGGGATTCCCGGCTGATGAGATAACCCCCGAGGCTAATTTACAGTCCTATGTGTGCTACTATATCGCTCTCAGCGCCATTATTGATTTCATTGACTGCATTATTTATTATACCAGCTACGATTGCCGTTCTGCCATTATTAATGCGCTGTTCTTCTCTTATTTCTGCTGACGAGAGGGAACCGGCACATGCTTCGGGCATCAGCCACCGGTTGACCGCAAAGGAGATGTTCATGAGAAAAGCTGTTCTTATCTGCACCATGGTACTGTCTATTTTCAGTTTTCCCCTGGCGACGACCGCGATCGGCGCGACCCAGACGCTTGAAATTACCAAAAACAACATCCTCGGGAAAACCGGGTTTTCGCTCTCCTTTGCGCTATCCGGAACCCGGATGGTCATCCGCAGAATAAATGACGACGATATCATTGTGCGGGCCGCCATTACCTACAATACCGGCCGGAGGGAATTAAAAGAACCCAAGCTCTTCACCGAAAGCTCGGGCAGCACGTTCATTGCCGAGTTCAGATCGGGCGTGAGAGTCCTGCCGTATACAAATACCAACCTTGAGGAGTGGGATATAAGCATCGGAAACTACGATGTGGCAACCGCTCTCAGCATCGTGTGCAGCAACACCGCCGCTGACCTGAACCTTGGGGGGCTGCCTCTCACCCGGTGCAATCTGAAGCTTATCAAGGGAACGTTTGAGCTTGACTTTGACGCCCCGACGACCAGGCCCGTTGAGCAGTTCATCATAAACGGCCGGGCCATGAATCTTGCCGTTTCCAATATCGGCAACACGGACTTCAGCTTTTTCAGCCTTACCGGCTCGGGCGGCACAGCCGACCTCAACTTTGACGGCCTTTATGTGGCGGAAGAGCACAATGTGCAGATAGCCACCGCCGGTATGATAGAAATCATCACGGTGCCATCCGACGCCGGGGAACAGGTGGTGCTTCTCCCCTTTTCGCTTCCGGTAGTGGTCGTGCCTAGGGACGGGTGGAAACGTGACTACTGGTTTCCGTTTTTACAGCGCTACACCACCAATGATTACAACACCCAGAATGTAAAAATCAACCTTGGCCTTACCTTAATCGGATCTTTCGGCACGATTGTGCGCGAAGCCGATTAAAGATGACCATCGGGAAGAAACAAGGCAGAAAAAAGCCTCTCAGGATTTGTCTGAGAGGCTTTTTCATCACCACAGCATCCATTATGGATAGACACAGGGGTCGGTTAAGCAATCCGGGCAGGGCTTCTGGTATGCGTTTCTTCCGAAATCCCCCTTGAATCGTGACGCATTATTCCCATCCACATCCTTATCGCACTCAAAGTCACCATTGCAGGGTGACTCATTAGTGCAGGGGTCTATAATTGTGTTCCGGCCGAAATCAGCCTTGAAGGCGGAGGCGTCAGTCCCATCCACATCATTGTCACCATCGAAGTTGCCCTCGCACTCACAGAGATCCCCGCAGTTATTGCCGCCCGGAGGATAGGAGTCAACGGTTAAGGGATCATACACAGCCGGTTCGGGATCACACACGTCCCCGATACAGTCGCCATCAGCATCAGCTTGATTTGAGTTGGGCGTATCAGGACAATTGTCCAGATAGCAGGTGTTCAGGGCAAATCCCGGGTCACCAAAGCCATCATTGTCAGTATCCGTGCAATGATCCAGGTCATCATTGATGCCGTCACCGTCTGTGTCAACACAGCCGACCGTCTCATACGGCCAGGAAGTCAAGCCGGGGTTCATATTATAGACAGAGGTAAAGCCATGGGTGCAGAGAAAAGCTGCAGCCTGGGGACTGCGGATGCTCATCCCGCAGTAAACCAGGATATCACCATTGATGGGAAGTTCTTCATAGCGATCCTGCAACACTTCCGAGTTCCAGGGATAATTGCGAGCACCTGGTATGTGACCGGGCGGAGTTGCCGTCTCGCTGCAGTACTCGGTTAACTCCCTTACATCCACCACAATCAGCCCGGGATTGGAGTCAATCATGGCCTTTGCGGCTTCCGGGGTAACATCGCTGTAACATCCGACCGATGTCGTTGTTGTGCACGTCCCTCACTGACCCCAGGAGGGCTGAGACAGGATCAAGCAAAACACGGTCACCGCCAGTACTGAGAAAAGCTTTTTCGGGATATACACAGACATTACCAGCCTCCTTCTTTCAGAATAACTTCGCGGATTCCACTACCGGTTTTGATGTTAAGGCTTTTTTCAACCATCGCTAAAGCATTTCACATATAATTGAATATTTTATTGTATCAATAATACACTATTTTTAATGAAAAGTGAATTATTTTTATTTTATTTCTTGTAGATTATTTTTCATCAAATCTTGTCTATCGTCAAGTCGGGTACCATCTTGCTGCTCGTCCATTTTCATTTCCGGCCTATTTTCCTTAGGATTGACCTCGTTATAGTTGGCAATAAACTCATTAATTATATACTGCAGCGTTTCCAGCACATGTTTGGCAACATCGCCATCTCCGACATCCTCTCCTTTTACTATTCTCCACCATGGCATTGCATAAGAAATTATTTGCGGATCCTTTTCAAAATAAACCCTCTCATTGAGGCCAACCACGACGGTATATTTATACCTGGGTTCATTGTAATCAAGCATCAAACTGATTTTCAAAAAGGACAGGGACGGGTCCTTCTGCAAAACATCGCTGCTCACAACTTTGATCCCGGCCTGCCGCAGTTTTGATACAATATTTATGGTTACACTCTCATAGGTAATGCCCAGTGCTCTCGCTTTGCGGGAGAGCCTGTCAATCTTAATGCCGATGCCCTGAAGCCCCTTGAGCACTTCCCTGTCACTCTCTTCAGCGCTGACCTGCTCAGCGGCAGAAAGCAGCACAATGACTCCCAGCAGCAGGGCAAAAACGTTCACAGCATGCACGAGGCTCCTGCAGTAAAAAGAATCGTACCGTTTTCCGTCAGAGGGGATATTTATGACCATGACCTTATTAATTCCGTCCTTTGAGATCTGCTTACAGGATGACGAAATATCACAATTATCGGGAGGTGTCAAGACGGCGGGAGTTTGCCAAAATTCGCGGAACGGGGATGAGAAAATGATGTTATGGGTACGGCAGCAACCGTGTTGCTTCTCCTTTCATGACCGGGCACAACACCGGTATCCTGAGCATAATAAAAGAGGTTAAAGCGCCTCTCCGGCGGCTCTAACCCCTTGATTAGTATGGTGCCGAGGCGCAGAATCGAACTGCGGACACGAGGATTTTCAGTCCTCTGCTCTACCGACTGAGCTACCTCGGCACTCCAAAACGGTTGTTGCGGCGCAAAGTCCCTGCAAATCTAGGGGGGTTGTAACGCACACAGGTTGATAAGTCAAGCAAAATGTCTCGCCATTTTTTAGTTGAAAAACTTCTCCCGGTAGGATACCGTATAGCCTGATGCATCACAAACTTCCACCTCATCTTTTTTTACCCGCCATGAGAAGAGCCTTCATCAACGCCGCCTTTTTTTGCGCTTTGCTTATTGCAGGATTGGGACAGGCGGACGCAAAACGTGCCGACGTGGTTACCATCGACGGTATTATCAATCCCGCTGTGGCGGAATTCATCGCCGGAACCATCAAACGCTCAACTGCCGAAGGGGCACAGTGCCTTATCATCCGGATGGACACCCCCGGGGGATTGGACCTGTCCATGCGCTCCATCATCAAGGAGATGATGAGCGCCGGCATCCCGGTTATCGTTTACGTCGGTCCCGCCGGGGCGCGGGCGGCATCGGCGGGGGCGCTTATTACCATGGCCGCCGACATTGCCGCAATGGCGCCGGGGACCAACATCGGCGCGGCCCACCCGGTCGCCCTCGGGGGAGGCAAGATGGAAGATGAAATGGCCTCCAAGGTTGAAAATGACGCGGCCGCCTATGCCGAGAGCATTGCCGCCAAGCGGAACCGGAACAAGGAATGGGCCGTCAAGGCGGTACGCGAAAGCGTCTCCATAACCGAGAACGAGGCCCTCAAGCTCAAGGTAATCGATCTCATCGCTTCGGATCTGGACGATCTGCTGCGCCAGCTGGACGGAAGAAAGATAACCACGGCAGCGGGCGTTACCATCCTCGAAACGGAAAACATCGAGGTCAATGAAATCGAGATGGGACTGCGTGAAAAAGTTCTGGACACGCTCAGCAATCCCAACATTGCCTATATTCTCATGATGGTCGGCCTTCTGGGGCTCTACTTCGAGCTCTCCAATCCCGGGGCCTTCTTCCCCGGTATCATCGGGGGAATCAGCTTAATACTGGCTTTCTTTGCATTTCAGACATTGCCGGTGAATTATGCCGGCATACTGCTCATCATTCTTGCCCTCATCCTCTTCATCCTTGAAATCAAGGTGACCAGCTTCGGCATGCTGACCGTGGGCGGGGTTATTTCCCTGACCCTGGGGTCGCTGATGCTGTTTGATTCCCGGGCAGCACCCTTCGCGCGGGTATCCTATGATGTGCTTATCCCGGTTGTGCTCATTACCTCTGTCTGCTGTGTTCTAATCGTCTACCTGGCCATAAGGGCTTACAGCAGAAAGCCCACCACCGGCCGGGAGGGATTAACGGGAGAAATTGGCATTTCCAAATCAGCTATCGATCCTGAAGGCAAAGTGTATGTTCACGGAGAGTATTGGGATGCCTCAAGCGATGAAGCCATTCCCGAAGGCACACCGGTAAAAGTAGTGGAAGTCAAAGACAGTAAGCTCAAAGTGAGGAAGGCCTAGCCAACGTGACACAGCAAGCAGTTTGAGAGAGGAGGAGGTATGACACCAATTCTGGTTGCAGCGTTCATCATTTTTTTCATCTTAACCCAGGTCGTCAAGATACTCAATGAATACGAGCGGGCGGTAGTCTTCCGTCTGGGCAGGTTAATCGCCTCCAAGGGGCCCGGCATCATCTTCATCATCCCCTTCGTTGATAAGGTGGTGCGCATCAGCCTCCGGCTTGAAACCCTCGATGTGCCCCCCCAGGACGTCATCACCCGTGATAACGTCTCCATCAAAGTCAATGCGGTGGTGTATTACCGGGTCATGGATCCCAACAAGTCGGTGGTGGAAGTTGCCAATTACGCTTACGCCACCTCGCAGCTCGCACAGACCACCTTGCGGAGTATTTGCGGGCAGGCCGAGCTTGACGAACTGCTGGCTGAACGTGACAAGATAAGTATCCGCCTGCAGGAGATACTGGATAAAGATACCGATCCCTGGGGCATCAAGGTTGCCAAGGTAGAAGTAAAGCACATTGATTTGCCGCCGGAGATGCAGCGGGCAATGGCCAAACAGGCGGAGGCGGAGAGGGAGCGAAGGGCAAAGGTGATTCATGCCGACGGGGAATTCCAGGCGTCTGCCAAGCTTGCAGAGGCAGCAGTCATCATCTCCAAAGAACCAACTGCCCTGCAATTGCGCTATTTACAAACGCTCTCTGAAATTTCGAGCGAGAAAAATTCTACTATAATTTTTCCCATACCGATTGATCTCTTCAAAGCGTTTATCAAGAAAGACGCCTGACCCTGAGCACAACCGGCAGCTGATTAAGATTCACTCAAGGGGCACGATCTTTGCGCCCCGGGGAGCGCTCAGTCTGAAGAGTGAGGGATCGATCTCCGGGAGAAATTCCACTTTCTTATAGCTTATCCTGACCGTGGTCTTCTCGGGAGGGAGGAAGACGGTAACCGTCCGGGGAAAGGCCATGCTGCCGGTGATTTCATAGTCGGCGTAATTGACCGACCATGTCAATCCATCATTGACATAGGTTTCGCTTGCCGCCACCCTCAGTTCATTCCTTGACAGGGTGAGCACCTGGGCGGTGCCATCATCCCTCCCCTCCAGGCGCATCACGTAACCATTCTCGTTTGCCGTGCAGCGTGTAGCATCAGCATGGTGATGGATGACGGGAACGCATCCCAGGATGACGGGAACCATTTCCTCCAACGCCAGATGCAGGGGAATGATTAAGGCCAGGTTACGTGGTGTGGAACTTCCGTGGTAGTAGGTGTTCTCGGAAGGGTCAAAGAGGAAAAGCTCCTGCCCGTCGGTCGCTGCATAGAATCCGGGCTGCCCCAGGGGGCTCAGCGTTTCCAGCCTCAGACGGTTCGGTTTTTGCGCGACGATGAGCTCCTTAACCGAAAAGTTCCCGTCCGGTGACTCAACTTTGATTTTGGCTATGGCCTTTAAAACCGGGGGAGCCGGGACGCGCACGGCAGCAAGCAACTCATCCTCCGGGGGGCACTGACCGGCATAGGGGGAAGGTGCCGGCCTGAGATGGGAGCAGCAGGCAACGCTGATAAGCAGCAGCAGATACAAAACAGGTGCCGCACGTCTGCAGGATATCACGCCGGTGGATAATCCATTGGTCCGTTGTTTGATGTGAAAAGCACCGGTGACCGCAAAGACACCGGCAGGCTCAGTCAAACCGGCTGCCCCGAAGCATGTCGATCTTTTTTTTGAGCTCTTCCTTGCCCGGCTCCAGCGCCAGGGCTTTTTCATACATTTCCAGGGCCTTGTCCTTGAAGTCCGCTTTCAGATAAGCATCGCCCAGATGCTCCTTGATCAGCGGGTCTTCAGCGGCATACTCCGCCGCCTCTTCCAGGTGCCTGACCGCCTTTTTATAGTCGCCTTTCTTAAAATACACCCACCCCAGGCTGTCTATGATATAGCCGTCACGGGGCTTCAGCCTGAGGGCCTTCTTTACCAGCTCCTCCGCCTGATCAAGATTAATGCCCTGCTCCGCGTAGGTATATCCTATGTAGTTCAGCGCATCCGCGTTATCGGGATTTATCTGCAGCACCTTCTCCATGGCGCTGATGCTGTCCTCAATCTTGACCGCCTTTTCATACAGCACCCCGAGCAGAAAGTGGATATCCTCGTTTTCCCGGTCGATCTCCAGTGCTTTCTGCAATACGGCAATGCCCTCCTCGTAGCGTTTCGCCCGTTCCAGCAGGGCTCCCAAAAGCCTGTAGAGCGCCATGTCATCAGCCTTTTCCTGCAGCGCCCCCCGGGTGATTTCAATGGCCTTCTCCAGATCACCCTGCTCCTCATAGACAGAGGCCATGTGCATGCGCGCTTCAGTATACATTTCCGATTCCGGCCCGATCGTTCCGAGCTCGGCGATGCATCGCTCCCAATCCTTTCCGCCTTCATAGGCCAGGCCCAGGAAGTACCGGGCCTTGTCGTTGCCCGGGTCACGGCCGGCTACGGAGCCCAGGATCTCAATGGCGCTGTCGTATTTCTTCTGCTCCATGAGTATAAGCGCCATCCGCACTCTCACCTGGTCGTTCTCAATCACCACCTCATCCAGCTGCCGGTACTGCTCCAGGGCCTCATCCAGTTTGCCTTCCTGCAGGTACAGCTGCGCGAGATGACCCTGGGCGCCGGCATGCTGGGGATCATATGCAAGAACGTCCCGGTAAGCGGCCGCGGCCTTGTCGAATTCCTTGCGCTGCTCGTACAGGGCCGCCAGGTCCATGAGTGACGCTTCGTGTCCGGGCTCCCGCTCCAGCGCCTTCCGGTAGTACTTCTCCGCGCCGCGCTCATCTTCCTCCTGCGCATATATCCTGCCCAGGTAATAATAGGGGATCGGGGAATCGGGCCGGAGGCGGGCATACGCCCGCATGTTCTCTTTTGCCCGTTTATAATCTCCCGACTCCAGATACAGATTATTGAGGTAAACGTACACCTCGTCATAGTCCGGAGCCTGGCGCAGGATTGTGGCGTACTCCTCAATGGCCGCTTCCTTATTCTGCAGTGTCGAGTATATGCCCGCCAGAAGAATATGGGCGTGGAGATGCGCGGGATCCCTTTGCACGATCTTTAAGCATGCCTGCAGCGCCTCCTCCAGTTTGCCCGACTGCAGATAGAGGCCGGCAGTATCAAGCAGCAGGACCGGTGACTCGGGATCAAAAGAGAGCGCCAGGTTATAATGCTTAATGGCACCCTCCGCATCTCCCCGGGAGCGGCACATCTGGGCCATGAGGAAATTGTAGTAGAGCGCGGGAGGTGTTTGCTCCTTCCGGTCGATCTTGTGCGGCGACGGCGCAGCAGGCACAGCTTCGGTGATGACGCTTTTTTTAGCTCCCGCGCAGGCGCTTATGAGGGGAATGAGCAATAACCAGAAGAACAGATGTCTCGTGTTCATGGAACCGGTATTTCCACCTTTCAACGTCACGTGCTTACGCACGAGAAAAAAGAGCCTGAAAGCAGCTCGATACTAAGCGATGTTTAAACCCGTGGCTGAATACACTATTATCATACCACAAAATTATTGCGGGTGCAATTTGCATGCGGTTCGCGGTCTCTCTGCCCGGAAGGTTGTTGCACAGGCAGTTTCCCGCGGGGGAGGGGTGCTTTTCAACTGCCCCATGGAAGGTTGTTGAAAAAGTAGTTTGCCGCAGGCTGTTCAAAAACATCCAGATGCAAGGCACGCGAAATCCTGAGGAATGAGGCGTACATGCAAGTACGCTGCAATGACGAAGGATAAGCGTAACGCAGCAGATGGGTGTTTTTCAACAGACTGCTAGAAGGTTTCATCCAGGTTGATCTCTCGTACCGTTCCCAGTTCGCTCAGCTTTCCGTCAAAACCTTCCCCGTTCCCCACCACCATCACCGCCATGCGATCGGGCTGCAAATGCTCTGCAGCCGCCCTGTTGACGTCCTCCACAGTGATGGCCATGATGCTGTCTCGGTAGGTTTGCAAAAACTCTTGAGGCAATTTGTCGTAGGCAATTCCAACCTGCGCCCCGACAATCCGGGCCGGGGAGGTGAACTTAAAGACGAAGTTATTGATGATGCTGCTCCTGGCCCAGTCAAGCTCCTCCGGCGATATGCCCTTTTCCTTCAGGTTCCTCACGATGTCCGACATGAGCCTGATGGATTCCAGGGTGGATCCTGACTTGGTAAAGCAGTAGGTGGCAAAGAGGCCGTGATCCGCCTCGGCATTATAAATGCTTCCCACGCTGTAGGCCAGACCCCGGCTGGAGCGCACTTCCGACATGAGGCGAGACCTGAAGCCCCCGTCACCCAGTATGAAGTTGAGCACCTCAAAGGCGAAAAAATCGGGATGCCGTTTTCCGATGGCGGGATGGCCCATAACAATGGTAGACTGGGGAAGGTCCTTGCGGGCATACTCAATAAGGGTCTTTGCAGGCGCTTCCTGGATGGGTATGGAAGGCAAGTTCGCTTCCGCAGGTTCCCATCCCGCAAACAATCTCTCCAGGGTCCCGATCATCTCCTCCCGCTTGAAGTCCCCCGACACCCCCAGAATCATCGTGTTGGGCCGAACATGGGTCCGGTGAAAGGCGATCATGTCCTCGCGTGTAACAGCGGAAACCGTTTTCAGCGTCGGCACGCGCCCCCGGGGATTGCCCCGGAAGAGCGTTCTGCGAAACTCGCGGAAGGCAATATCCTGCGGATTATCATTCCTGCGCCGTATGGCCTCCAGCTCCTTCTTTTTTGCCAGGTCCACTTTATCCTGTGCAAAGACGGGGTGCATCAGGACATCGGCGAAGATGCGAAAGCCGATCTCCCGGTCCTTGCTCAGAACGGAGAGCGAAGCGCTGCCCGACTCCCTGCTGATGCCGGTCTCCATTGATGCGGCGATGAATTCCAGCTGCTCATTGATCTCATCTCCGGAGAGGGCGCTTGTCCCCCCGGTTCTCATCACCGTCCCGGTTAATGACGCCAGTCCCAGCTTTTCCTCGGGCTCGTAAACGGCTCCGGTCCGGATCACGGCAACCAGATTAAGCAGCGGAAGCTCGTGGTCCTCCCGGAGGTAGAGCACCATGCCGTTGGACAGCTGCACCCGGTCGGCCTGCGGGAAGGAAAAGCGTACCGGCTGAAAAACCATATCCGCCGGAGATGGGAGGAGCGGCGGCTTGCAGGCGCTCAGCGCGGCGAAGAGCAGGAGCGCCAGCCGGAGCGCGGCTGCCGCCATGACATGTTTTCCATCCCTTCTGTGCAGCGTGCGTCGTGTGCTCATTGGCGGTTACCCTTCAGTGCGGCGGCCTCTTGTTTCACCAGGGTGGCCACGGTCCGGTTCCGTTCCACCAGATAGCTCTGCGCCACCCGCCTCACGTCCTCAGCGGTAATCCTGCCGATTACCTGGAGATGGTTCTCAATGTACCTCCAGTTTCCGGCGATGGACTGATAGTAGGAAAGCTGCGCCGCCAGCCCGGCGTTGGAAGAAAGCGCCCTGATGAAATCGGCCTCCAGGTTGTTCTTCACCTTTTCAAGTTCGCGGGTCGTCACCGGCCGGTCCTGCAGGAGCTTAAGCTGCAGGTAAATCTCCTCCTCCACTTCCGCGCAGGTGTGCGGACTCCGGGGCGTTGCGGCAATGGTAAAAAGATTGGGGCATCTGCTCCCCGGCATGCCGTTTGCCGTGCTCACGCTGACCGCTATCTTTTTCTCTTCAACCAGCGACTTGTAAAGCCGGGAGGTTCTGCCGCTGGAAAGGATCATGTCGATCACGTCAAAGACATAATCGTCAAAATGGGGCATGGTCGGCTTATGATAGCCGATCAGCACCTGGGGATAGGCATCAAACTCGACGTTTACCCGCCGCTCACCCGCCTGCTTCGGCTCTTCATCTCCGGGCAGCTCCGGCATTACCTGTGGGGGGATGTTTCCAAAATAGTCCTCTATGATCTTCAGGGCCGCCGCCGCAGGGACCGCCCCCACCACGGCAACCACCGCATTGTTGGGGGCATAGTGCTGTTTGAAAAACCGCTCCACCCGCTTCCGGCTTAAATACCGCAGGTCGGAATCCCAGCCGATTATGGGCCTTCCATAGGCATGCGCCATGTAGGCCGCCGCGAAAAAGTTCTCCGTCAGCATTCCCTCGGGCTGGGTCTCCTCCCGCTGTCTTCTTTCCTCCCTCACCACATCCCGCTCCGGATAGAATTCCCTGAAAACGGGGTTCACCATCCGGTCCGACTCAATGCGCGCCCAGAGCTCCATGCGATCGGCCGGAAGGCTCACCTGATAGGTGGTGAGATCATAGCCGGTGGATGCATTCAGGCCCTCCGCCCCGTTCTCTTCGTAGAGCGAACTGATCTCGTCTTTAATGACCAGTTTTCCATGCTCCTCCTGCAGGGCCTTCAGCTGCTCCCTCCAGGCGGCGATGCCGGATTGATCAGCCTTTTCTCCCCGCATCATTTCCCGGTCTATCTTTTCAGCAACCGCATCCATTGCCTGGAGCAGCTTTTCCTCCTGTTGATAGTCCCTGGTCCCGAGGGTTTTCGTACCCTTGAACAGCATATGCTCAAGCAGGTGAGCGGTTCCCGTCTCCCCCCGCGGCTCATCCACCGCCCCGACCTTGAAACGCAGGTAGAAGGAGGCCACCGGGGCGACGTGCCGCTCCAGGATCAGCACCTTCATGCCGTTCCTGAGATCGAACTCCTGCACCCGCCCCTCAAGGCTCAGACCGCAGGCAAGCCCCCGGCACAGAAGGAAGGTTCCGAAGGTTATCACCATGAGCACATGCTTCAACTGACGCATTTCTCACCCCGCATCAAGGCTTTTGTACCCCCGCGCTCATTGCATGACCGTGTCTTTGCGGCCGCAGTGATCATCCGCACAGTATGACCGGCGGTTGAGCTCCAGGGCCTTCACCAGCATGGTTACGACGGTATTGTACGGCGTGGGAACAGCGCATGCCGCGCCCGACGCGACAAGCGCCCCGTTGATGGCATCAATTTCCGTCCGCCTCCGGTTGAGGACATCCTGCAGCATTGATGACCGGTTGGAGGCAGTGCGCCGGCACACATCCCTGACCGTGGCCAGGGGATCACCCGCGCCGAGGCTGATCCCCCGCGCGGCCGCAACCGCGCACGCCTCCATGACGATGCGCTCCTGAATATCCGCCAATCCGGGGTGCCCCATGATTTCCCCGTTGCACAATCCGGTAAGTGCGGTAAGGGGATTGATGGCGGCATTAACCATAAGCTTCGTCCAAAGGGTTGCGGTCAGATCGCCGGTCACGGCGGTTCTGATGCCGGCGCCGTTCAAAAGCCCGGCCACGCCATCGAGCTCACCTGCCCCGGCGCTCCCGAAGGCGCCGATCACCGTATCACCGCTGCCGGCATGCCGGACGCGGCCGTGGGCAATCAGGGTGGCGCCGTGAGCGGTGGTGCCGCCGAGCAGGCGGCCTTTGCCGGTCGCGGCGGCAATGGTTTCCAGGTTATTGAGACCGTTTTGCAGGCTCAGTACCCTCGTATCATCCCGGACCACGGGGCGGGCGTCGCGCAGGGCTTCCGCCGTATCATAGGACTTGACAAAGACGATCACCAGGTCGGCCGCACCGATATCGCCGGCACAGCCGGTTACGGTGGAAATGTCCAGCCGGTGTGTGCCGGAAGCGTCCTCAAGCGTCAGTCCGGACCGCCGTATGGCCTCCACCCGCTCCCCGTCCTTATCGAGCAGCCAGACCTCGTGTCCGGCACGGTGCAGAAAACAGGCAAATAAGCTCCCCATGGCTCCTGCGCCGATGACAGCTATCTTCATCTTATCCATCCCCGGCCAGGCTGCTCACCAGCCTCCTCACTTCCGCCACAACTTCCCGGCCCTCCTGCCAGATGGAGCTCCGGGTGAGGTCCGCTTCGATGATTTTTTCATCATAGGGAATGTACGCGAGGATAGGAATGTCGGCAGCCGCCTCCCGAAAAAAATCCCGGTCGGACTGCCTGCGGATCTTATTGCCAATCCCGTATACGCTTTTTATGCCGATATCATGAGCCAGCTTCTTTATCTGGCGAGCCGTCTCAATGCTGCGCATTCCCGGTTCCAGCACTACCATAAAGTGATTCACCGCCTGGGCGGTGGCACGGCCAAGGTGCTCAACGCCCGCCTCCATATCCATGATGACCACTTCCTTCCTGTAAAGTATAAGGTGCTGCACGAGCGACTTGAGCAGGACGCTCTCCGGGCACACGCATCCGCCTCCCCCCTTCTTTACCGATCCCATGACCATCAGCCGGATCCCGTTATGCTCCACCCACAGTTTTTCCGGCAGGTCATCAACCTTCGGATTTAATTTGAACATGCCGCCGGAGGCGCCCGGCCGCGCACCGGTGCGCTCCTCAATCAGGTCGGCAAGCGTGCTGATGGGCGCCGGATGGATATCCGCCGGGATGCCCAGGGCCGAAGCCAGATTCGCATCCGGGTCGGCGTCGATGGCCACAACCGTATAGCCTTTTTCAGCGAAGGCATAGCAGAGCGCCGCTGCTACGGTCGTCTTTCCCACGCCCCCTTTGCCGGTAACCGCAATTTTCATGGCCCACGCCCCCTGTTCCCTCACCGTTTCTCTTCTGTCCCGTGTCGGGCATATGCTATAGTAGTAGCTCCCCGCCTAAAAGTCAACGCATTACCCGCTGAGGGGGACGATGCGTGCCGGGGTGGAAACAAATTTTCTTGACATCACTTCCGGTTACGATATATGAGTGCACTTATAAATGTTTGAGCAGCTTATTGGCAGTTTATTCCCACGTCATAACCACATCACCTGAAAAGAAACCAATGTTCGGCAAGCGCACACCGGTCAGGCGGAGAGAACGGAAGAAGCAGGCCACGCGGGATGCCATCTTCACGGTGGCACAAAAGCTCTTCAATGAGAAGGGGTTTGAGAATACCTCCGTCGAAGATATTACCGAGAAGATCGACATCGCCCAGAGCACCTTCTTCAATTACTTCCCCCGCAAGGAGGATGTGCTGGTCGAGATTTTCAAGAAAAAGATTCCCTTCCTGAGGAAAAAGTGCCAGGAAATTGTCTCCACCGACGCACCGATGAAAACAAAGATCAACAAGGTATTTGCCGCCACCGCCCGCATTGCCGCCCAGAACCAGGAAATTACCCGGGCCATACTGCTTAAGAATTTATCAAGCTTCAACAACAAAGAGTACAACGGCCTCTTTTTTGATGATTTCAGGCAGTCCCTCTCCCTGATCATAGACAAGGGGCAGCAGCAGGGCCAGATGCGAAGCGATGTGCCGGCGCTCAAGCTGGCAACCATGCTGGAAGGGATTTTCACCCTTTTTATCATTGACTGCCTGATTAAAAAAAGCTATAGCATGACATCTGAGGATCTTTTTCAGCGGCTTGATCTCGTATTGGAAGGCATGATACAACCGGAGGGGCCGGCCGCGTAAAGGTTCTTTTATTCATTTTACAGGAGGAAGAGACACTATGAGCAAGACCTATGATCTCGTCGTAGTCGGTGCCGGACCTGCCGGACTGACCGCGGCCAAGATGGCGGCGGAAAACGGGCTTTCGGTTGCCCTGCTCGAGCGGAAGGACAGCCCCTCGGACATCCTGAGGATGTGCGGCATGATGCTGGTCACCCTCACCGGGAACTACATGGGGGAACGTCTTACCCACAACGAACAAAGCGGCGTGCTGGGCTTTCCCCATCACGGGTTCAGCCTGAAATACGACGGCCCCACCAAGGATTTTTTCGCCTGGGAAATTTACTCACCCGGCGGGGAAAGCATCACCTTCGGCAACTATACGGCCAATGTCCAAAAAGGTCGGGCGGGCCGGGCCAGCGCGGTATATCACAAGGGCCGCCTCCTGGCCGGTTTGACCGAAGAATGCAGGCGCCTCGGGGTTAAGCTGTTCACCGGGCAGAACGTCATCCGTGCGGCAAAGGACGGCCAAGGGGTCGTGGTCTACACGGCCGGAGGCCGGGCGTTCAAAGGCATGTTCGTCATCGCCGCCGACGGGCGACAGTCACGGATGGCCCGCAGCATGGGCATGAACAGGGGCCGCCGGCTTTACGCCACGGTCACCTCCATCGGGTACGAGATGACCAACCTCACCCTGGAACATCCCTACGCGCTCCATCAGCCGCTGTTCAAAAGCGGTGATCCGCCCATGATGGGGTTCATCTGTCCGCGCGCCTGGGACCATGAAGGGGAAGACGTGTGGCTGGTGATGATATCAAATGTTAACATGCAGGCGGACCATGAAGGCGTCTTTGATGAATTGACGCAGCGGAGCAGGTTTGCCCCCTGGTTCAAAAAGGCCCGCAAGATTCGCCGGTGCGGCTGCACCGGCAACATGTATGCCCCCCTGTTTTACCCCTATAAGGACAATGTGCTCTTTGTGGGTGATGCGGGCTGGTGCCAGGAAGCCGAGATGACCGGCGCGGTGATGAGCGGCTGGAAGGCCGGGAATACCGTGGTCTTTGCCATGCAGGAGAAGCAGTACAACGCGGCGGGCATGGCGCCCTATCTCACGTGGTGGAAATCCGCCTACCTCGACAAGCTGGATTACAATGTGTTCCTCAAGAACCTGTACATGCCCATGCTCTGTTCGGACGGCGAAATTGACTATCTCTTCAGCATCATCAACGAGACGCTTCCCACCGTGCTGGACCCCTACGAGATTCCGGCGCTCATGGGCCAGTTGCCATGGCCAAAGTCATCCCCACCATTCAAGAAGCAAAGGCCGGAGCTGCTGAAAAAAATCGAGGAATTCAGCTCCTATCCCCGCGCACGTGGTCCTGCGGAACACCATCAGGTCGGGCTTTCACTGCAACTTTACCATCTGAGCTTAAAAAACCAACACGCACCGGCAACAAAGGAGGGAAGTCATGAAACTCAAGACCAGAACCTTTTACATCGTTGTGCTGCTCATGCTGGCAGCACTCATCACCCCCCCGGCAGCACCTGCCGAAGGCAAGAAGGGACTGCTGGTATACAGCTCCATCTACGGTTCAACCGTCGAGGTTGCCTACTGGATCAAGCAGCTTATCGGTCCCGAAAACCTGCTGGATGTGAAGCCGCTCAGCCAGATTATCACCATCAAGCCCTACGACTACGTGATCATCGGCAGTTTGATCAGGAATGAAAAACCCGCGCCGGAAATCTACAAATTTGTGGAGGCGAACCAGGACGAGCTTTCCAGAAAAGAGGTGGCCTATTTTCTTACCTGCGGTGACAACGACGAGACCCAGATTCTCAAGACCCCCGGAGGCACGCCCCACCTCATCGCCGGGCGGAATTACCTTTCCGACATCATGGAAAAATACCCCGCGGTTAAGCCGGTGGTGATCGGGGGATTCGGCGGCCGTCAGGTGCTGACTAAGATGAACACCAAGGATACCTTATTTACCTGGCTCCTGGGCAAGCTGGCAAAGGAAGGCGCTCCCTGGCAGGGGCTGGATATCTGGGAATCGCTCATGGTGGAGCGCGTGGAGGTCTTTGCCAACGAAATCAGGACCACTATTCTTGGCCTCCCGATGCGGGAGGACGTGGAACAGTACCGGGGATACTGGACATCCCTCCAGCCGGGATCGCTGGCCGACCCTTCAAAAGCAAAATTCAAGCCCAAGCCCTACAATGAACACCACAGCACGGACCGGATCTTTTATACCCGCTCACGCATCAGGAGCACCATGGAAAATGCAATTTCGCTCCTCGAGACCTGGGCGCAGCAGCAGGGCATCAACCTCCAGGAACAGAAAAAATCCCCCTTTAATATTTATTATCATGCGGTGAAATCATATGACGGCACGGAGCATACCCTTCATGTGGTCGCCGCGGTGCTCACCGAGGACCCCGGGAACGTGCACATATCATTCCGCTCCTACGAAAAGCCCGACGCCAGAAAAGGCGCGGAGGCGGATGTTGCCAAGGCGGAGGAACTGCTCTGGGCGGAAGGAAGAAAGATCGAGGGAGAGCAGCGGCAGACCATTCAGGAAATCATTGCCCGCATGCAATGATCCCTGCAACAGCCGGGTAACCGTGCCTTTACCACATGGGGAACAACCATGGCGCTTAAAATAATAAAATACCTCGCTTACACCCTGGCGGGAATCGTCATCCTGGCCGCGCTCGTCGCCGCCCCTCTCATCATCAAGGCGCGCAGCGAGGGGCAGCGTATGTACGAGAAGTATGACCGCTACACCGAGGATGTCCTGGCACAGGCCCTTCCGCTCGCCCCCTATCCCATCAGGGAGGAGTACCGGATCGTTCATCCCTGGAAGGGGCTGAAGCTGCTCAGATTCGCCATTGAGGCCTGGCAGACTGATAAGTTCAAGCGCATCAACAACCTCGACGCCTCGCTCATGATCTTCATGAAGATGTATACCCTGCTCATCCTCCCCAACTATAATTATAATCTGCCCATGCTCTCGGTGGATATCATTTTCATGGGAGGCAAAAGGGTCTTTGTCATCGAGCTTATTGACCCGGCAGGCATCAGGGACGACAACCTTGAAGCGGGCTACGCGAAGATGCGCTCCCTGAAGCCGGCGGAGGGCACCCTGGAAAAAATGGAAGTATCCATGGAGTGGGCGGAAGAAGCGGTGCGGGATGTGAGCATCCACAGCCGCGCGGACCGCACCCGCGACGATCTGCTCTTTGATGTCTACACCTCATATCTCAACACCTATCTCGATATGGCGAAGAATGCGCAGCCGCTGGGCGCCGAAGAGAGCGCAAAGGTCAAGGCGGGCATGGAATGGTATGTCGACACCCTCATTGCCAAGGGCGGTCCCGCGGTAAATGTCTTCAAAACCCTCCTCGGGCCCGAGAAGCAGAAGGAATACGTCCGCACGGTGATGTTCGGCCTGGACTAGGGGGTTCATTCTTACCATCAAAGAGGTAAAGCGTCAGAAAGCCGGTTTGCTCAGCGATTCATGCAAATCGGCTTTTGTGCTGACTGCGGTCATTAAATGAGTTTAAAGACTAAAATAATTTAAAAAAAACTTGCACCACGCGAATTAATATGCTTAGATGAATGCAGTATTAAAAATTTTTAATCTACGCATACACTATCCGCTGCGGACTTCACTGTGAATCCCTGGCGCTTAAAAGACAACCTGCTTTCATTCCATTCAATTATAACCATCCTTGTCATCCTCTTCGCCGGATGCGGGCCTGAAAAACAGCCCGTCGCTCAACAAGCTCCCTTCCCCATGGTTACCGGTGAAAATCTTTTCGCCGTCAGCGCCCCTGATTCCAACAATGCCTGGGTCGTCGGATTCAACGCCATAATCGTGCACAGCTGCGGCGGGGGTGCAAAGTGGGAAATCCAGAATGGCGGCGTAACTGCTCCTCTCTATGATGTCTCGTTTGTCAATCCTCAGACCGGCTGGATAGCGGGTGCCCGAGGGACCATCCTGCATACAAAGGACGGCGGGAAGAACCTGGCAACCGCAGTCAAGCGGCACCAGCCGCCAGCTTTTCGGGATTGACTTTGCCGATGAACCTGCGGCTGGGCGGTGGGAGAATTCGGCACCATCCTGCACACTGCCGACGGCGGCGCAAATTGGGTTTCCCAGGGATCGGGTGAGGACAGAATTTATAATGACATCTTTTGTGTAGACCGGCAGAACGCATGGGTCGCGGGTGAGTACGGGCTGATTTATCACACGCAGAACTCAGGCTCCACCTGGGAGCTGCAAATGTGCCAGGATATAATCTGCAAGGTGGATGAGACGCAATGGGAAACCCCGACCCCTTCCCTGTACAGCATCTGCTTCACTGATACGCTCCATGGCTGGGCATCAGGCATGGACAGCGTCACCATTGCCACGAACGACGGCGGCGTCACCTGGAAGAAAGTCAAGAACCCCCTGGAACAGGAAAGACTGACTTTTTACAAAATCGCCGCACACAGCAGCACAGTGTGGGTGGTCGGACAGAAAGGGGTTTACATCCATTCTAAGGACGGTGGCCTGACCTGGGAGCGGCCTGAGGATGCCACCAACACCAAGTTTTGGCTGCGGGACATGGATTTTTCCGACGCGACAACCGGCTGGGCAGTCGGTTCCCGAGGCACAATCATCAAAACCGAAGACGGCGGGGGGAGCTGGAAGATGTTATCCGGCATTCCCCTTTTAATTGAACAATAGCAGACAGATGACAATCAATTTTTCTTAACGCCTTAACCGGTCAGTATTCTTTCAGTCAAAGACAAGAAAGGGGGTTGTGTTATGCTAAAAGCAAATGGGAACATGGTGACGGCTCTGTGTGCGCTCTTCTGCATCATCAGTTTTATCTCCGTGCAAACGGCATATGGGGTGGATACGGAAGCAACACCGGAATTGCAGCACAAAATCGTTCGTCTCTACGAGAAGGGGGGGGTTGAGCCGCAGCAGCTCACCGTCCAGCCCGGCACCACCGTGATCTGGATCAACGAATCCAAGAGCCTCGCGGAGATTGAGTTCACCGATAAACAGGTCACCCTGGCCTGCGGGAGCCCGGTGCGCTTTGTGGTTGATAATCGTGGCACCTATGTATCGGAAAAGATTTTCCGGGGTACCGTTGCAAGCCTGTGCTTTACTGAAGCGGGAGAGTTTGAATACGTGGTAAAACGGGAACCGCGCAAACTTGCAGCCATACCTGCTGAGCCACCGGATATTAAGGGAAAAATAATTGTAAAGTAACTCTGAGAATCGTTCTCTTAGCAATCATTACAACCGGTAGGAGCGGCTTCAAGCCGCGAATGCATCGCGCCTGAAGGCGCTCCTACCGAAAAGCCTAATATGTTTGGCGCGTTATTATGAAGAAACTCGCGGATTTTATTATTAACAGACGGTTGCTGGTACTGGTCGTCATCACCGTCATTACCGTCTACTTCGGCTACCAGTGCCGGCATCTCACCGTCGCCACCAACTTTAATGACCTGCTTCCCCAGACTCACCCCTACGTAAAAATCCACAATGAATTTCGCGAGGTCTTCGGCGGGGCCAACTTTCTGGTCATTATGGTGTCCGTCAAGGACGGCACCATCTTCAACCGGGAGACGCTGGAAAAGATCCGCTACCTCACCAACGAGCTGGAAGGCCTGCCGGGTATTGACCGCTATAAGATAGTCTCCATTGCCTCACGCAAGCTTAAAAACACCCAGATTACCTCCTGGGGCCTGGAGGCGGTGGCCCTGATGTACCCCGAGGTTCCCAAAGACGACAAGGGAATGGAAACCCTGAAGAATGCCATTTACTCCAATGAGGCCTACTACGGTTTCTACGTTTCCCTGGACTCAAAGAAATCACTCATCTTTGCGGATTTCTTTGAAGGAGACTTGAATTATACTGCTGTGTATAAACAGCTTGAGGAGATGCGCAAGAAGACCGAAGACAGCAACACCACCGTTTCCATCGTCGGGCATCCCATGCACCTGGGGGTGGTGGCGAGCATGATCAGAATGATCAACCTGATCATGCTGGGCACGGCAATTGTAATCTCCCATCCTGCTCTTTTTCGCCTACCGTTCCATCTGGGCCACGATCATTGTACCCCTCGCCGGTATCGTTTCCGGCATCTGGGGACTGGGATTCATGGGCATCATGCGCTACAATCTCGACCCGCTCATTTTTGTCATGCCCTTTCTTATCTCGCTCATGGCCTTCCGCCATTCGCATCAGCTGTACAACCGCTATTACGAAGAATATGCCAAGACCAAGGACAACCTGGCCGGCATACGCGTGATCATCGAAAACATGTTCATGGCCGGACTGACCAGCATTATCACTGATGCCTTCGGCATTGCCATTGTCGCCCTTGCCCCCATACCGGTTCTAAAAAACATCGCCATCGCCGGCGCCTTCTGGTCCATCATAACCGTCATCGTCGGTCTCATTCTGACGCCGGTTCTTTTAAGCTATGTCCCCATATCGCCCAAATTCGTTGAGCAGATGGAACGGGAACGGCTCATCGATGAGCGGCGCGAGGGATTTGCCAACCGCTTTGCCGACTGGCTGGGCCCCTGGCTCATTTCGAAGAAGGGGCTTTACACCGTATCCATCATCATACTGATCATACTTGGATTTTCCTACTACTGGTCTGGAAAGCTGATTATCGGCGATGCCCAGGTCGGCTCAAACCTGCTCTATCCCAGTTCCCGCTATAATCAGGACAGCGTGCGCATCAACCAGAACCTGCCGTTGATCAATCCTCTTTTCGTTGTGGTTAAAGGAGATAAGCAGCGATCCCTGACCAATCCCCGGGTGATGGAGGATGTTAAAAACTTTTCCGAGTACATGATGAAAAACTCCGGGGCTGCCGGTTTTCAGAACATCGTCGCCCCGCTCATGATTATGCCCCAGAAATATCACGAAGATGATCCCAAGTGGATCGGCCTGGCGGATGACCCCGCCGCTGCCAGCGCCAATCTGGTAGGACTGCTTTTCGCATTTGAGCCGGGGGACATGAACAAGTTTATCGATCCCAAAATCATGCAGACTAATGTGGTTGTATACTACAAGGACAAAACCGGCCCCACCATCGATCGCGCCATCGCCACCGCCAAGCAGTATATCAAGGAATATTCCAATTTGCCGGAGGGCTTTCAATACAGTCTTGCAGGCGGGGTTATCGGTACCGAGGCCGCCATCAATGAAATGGTCGCTTCCAAGCAGGTGCAGACCCTTATCTATTGCCCTCTTGGCGTATTCCTGTTCTGCGCGCTTAACTTCATGTCCATCACGGCAGGCCTTGTCCTGACCCTTCCCCTGGCGCTTTCCAACTTCATGGCGTTTGCCTATATGGCCATAACGCAGTATCGGCCTTTCGGTTTCAACCCTGCCGGTGTCGGCCGCAGGAATCGGCATGGGGGTGGACTACGGGATTTACTGCATCGCCCGGATGGACCGAGGAAAAAAAACGTGATCCATCCAGCTCGCTTAACACGATCATGACCCGCACCATTCAGACCTATGGAAAATCGATTATGTCATCGCGGGCACACTGGTTGCCGGGCTATTGGTCTGGATCTGTCCGCCTTCAAGTTCCAGGCGCAGATGGGACTGATGCTGGCAGTCATCCTCTTTCTCAATTGCCTGGGGGCGATATTCATGGTTCCGGTGCTGGTGCTGCTCTTCAAACCACGATTTCTCAGCGGGGATGAGAAAACTAAGAGGAAAGCACTTTACCGCAATCGACATGAAGTCATCAATTAAAATAAAACTCTTTACTTTTATTCCAGCAGGAGTACTTTTGAATTGCTGAGATAATAGGGAAAGTTCGAGGCTTTGAAACTCCTCAAACCGGTTTCTTGTCATTGAAAGGAGGGAACAATGAAACAGAGGATCCTGGTAATTAGTCTATGCATTCTTTTTGCGGCCTCTCTCGTTGCGGTGAATGAGGTCCGAGCCCTTGAGTATCTGGACGGGGACTTGGTCATTCACGGGAAGGCATCTGAACAGCTCGCCGTGAGGACCAAAAACAAAAGGCCCTATGAACTGTATGATTATGATTTCTTTCACTTAAGAAGCACGTTTAAGCTGGAGACACGATGGGATGCCCTCAAGGGCGACAAGTATGACCTGACCTTCTACAGTGTTTTTACCAATTTCTATGATGCCGCCCACGATATCGATAGCGGTTACGAGGATTACTTAAGATGGGGGAGCGGAGGTAATTCCCGTGCAATAGAAGAACTCAAATCCTATGAATCATTCACCGACATCTGCAGGGAACTCTATGTAGAACTGACCAATCCGGTCTGGCAGATACGCCTTGGGAAGCAGATCATTTCCTGGGGTGAAGCCGGCTTTGAGCGGATGGCGGACGTGGTCAATCCCATAGATGCACGGGGCAATCTCAATCCTGCCTATCCCGACTTTGATGAAATCAAGCGGGGGCTGTGGATGGCGCGGCTCACCATCACCCCGCCCGACTTCTGGCAGGATATGTTTTTCGAATTCCTGGTCATCCCCGATTTTGAGCCTAACCGGGGCTGGCCCGCGGGTTATCATCTCACCCATCCGCCAACCATGAATTCTCTGAAAAATCCCAACGAACTATTCAAGCCTGCCTATCGCGATGCGGATGATATCGGATACCACGATCCCGCTTTGGGATTCAGGATAAGGGGTCTCACCTATGGATTCGACTGGTCCCTCCAGTACCTCTACCATCGCAATCCCACCGGAATCGTGAGAGAGGGCCAAGGTGTTGCGTCACAGCTTCCGGTTCTTCTCGGCAGAGGCAGGGCCGAGGACGTCACGGAGTTTGGCCATCAGAGCACCATTGGCTTCACCTTCAACAAACCCATTAACAAGCAGTTCACCCTGCTTCCCGGCGTCCCCTCCTTCAACATGTCCGGAAACATCTGGCGCGGCGAATTTGTCCTGGAACTTGATAAGGACCACGACCGCGGGTACACCCCGAATGTTACCGAACACAACCGATACGCCTTCGTGCTCGGATGGGACACCTACATTCAAATTCCCTGGCTTTCAACCTGGAACCGGAACAGAAAGCTCTCCTCCTCCACCCAGCTCTTCATGGAGTGGGTTCCGGGCAAACACCGGGATGACTTCATCTACCCTTGGGTTACCTATGGCCCGACAAGGCACCATGCCTCAACCGTCACCCAGTCGTTCTCCTATGACTTCTGGAACAGCCGGATCATCCCTGCCGTCTATCTCTCGCATGCCATCGACGACGGCCGGTCGTTTTACGCGCCCACCATCGCATTTAAGCCCACCTTCAGCTGGACGTACATGGTTCGGTACATCAATTACATTGATTACGGAAGCATCATAGAGAATCTGGATTTCGTACTGTTCGATATCACTTACGAATTCTAACGGCGAGGAAGGGAGGTAACCATGCTACAGCGTACATTCACGACAATGCTTTCTCTCCTGGGGCTGATCTGCCTGCTGCTGGCACCTGTTGCCGGGCTGGCCAAGGATCTTCAGTACCCGGTCCCCTGTTATCAGGGTGCAGAACTGGCCAAAGTGCAGGCATGGGAGAAAACGTGGGCAGGCAAGAAGATCAGTAGCGCCAATGTAGATGAGGTAAAGGAGTTTTTGCCCGAAACTTTATATACCATCATGAAAGAAACTGACCGGTGGGGAGAAAGCTGGTTCGAAATTGTTCCCTACCGCCAGGTTCCGGTTACACCCGGCAACATCAAGTTTACCAAGGAACAATACGGCAAATCCACGTTGGGACCCGATGGTGAGTTGTTGAACTTTGTATCCGGTGTTCCTTTCCCGGACACCACGACAGCAATCGAGATGGCGCACAACTTTCGCTGCCGCAGCTTCGGTGATTCATACCAAAGCGAAGAGAAGGGGTTTATTGTCGACGGGCGGCTGAAGTATGACATGAGCATCCTGATCAGAAACAAGATGTGCTTTTTCGCCGGCCGCACCGATGCCCTGCCGGTGCCGGAGCTCACTCCGAACCCCAAAAGAATCTGGCGGACCTTTACCATGGAACAGATTGATCCGCCGGAAGTGCGGGACATGCGGATACTGGAGATACATTACATCGACCGCACCAAGCCCTATGACCGCTGGATGTGGACACCATCCATCCGCAGGGTGCGGCGCAGTTCCACCACCGAGCGGCAGGACCCCAAGGGCGGTGGAGACAACGCCGCGTACGACAATCTGGGATGGGATGGCGAAATTCAGGAAAACACCTACACCTATGTCGGCGCCAAGGATCTGCTGCTGGTGCGCCACAACGATAACTCCAAACTGGTCCACACGCCGGGCGATTGTATCATGGACGGCACCCAGAGAGAACGGGTAAAAGCTCAGGTGATTGAAGCGGTGAGCAAAGACCCCAACTTTTTCTACCAAAAGTCGGTCTGGTATCTCGACCCCGAAAGCTGGCAGATACTCTATTCCGACCGGTATGACCGGCGGGGAAGATTATGG
Organism: uncultured delta proteobacterium; assembly: GCA_963793865.1. Taxonomy (GTDB): domain Bacteria; phylum Desulfobacterota; class WTBG01; order WTBG01; family WTBG01; genus CAZWCD01. The sequence continues at coordinate 143,975 of CAWCBP010000011.1, read as the reverse complement.
AAGGTGCTGGACCAGCATGGCATGGTGGGCAAGGGGTACGGCGGCGTGCAATTCGGGCATTTTAACGGCAATCAGATGATTGACGTGCAGCGCATTCATTCCACCGTCGCGCAAGCCACACAGGAATTCGGCGTGGAATTTGAACGAGACATTTTCACCTTCAAGTACCTGCAGGAATATGGGCGGTAGTCACGTCTGACAACTCACATGCCAAGAGGGTGCTTAGCAAAAAAGTGTTAAGCACCCTCTCTGCATATAAAATATTGGGGTACATTCCTGAGCATTCATGAATCAAGCAACATTGATACGCAATAAAAAACCCGGTGATTAAGCGTGGATATCGATGAAACATTGAATCCTGATCAAAACGGCGCGTGTATAAAGAACAGGGGGCTGACAGCGGCAGTTGTTCAAATGGAGCTGCGGGGGTTCGGTGACGCCCTGGTCACCGGCGAGATGGTTGAGAGAAATGCCCGGCGCACCGCCCGGCTTATTGAAGAGCTTATCCCTTCCGCCGGTGTCACCCCGCGGATTATCGTCCTTCCTGTTCTCTGCCTCACAGGCATTGGAGCAGTGCTGCAAAAGCTCGGCATCGCCCCCCGGGTTGACCCGGAAGCGATTGCCGTGAACCTCTCGCATGATGCAAGGCTTGACCCGCTGCTCAGGGTTTGTGCCACATACTCCTGCTACATCTCCTCCTCCTGCGTTGAGAAAATCACCGCCTTCCCCGGCAGGTATTTTCACACCGGTTTCATACTGGGACCCGAAGGGCTGGTCCTGCGCTCTCCCAAGACGCAGGCACCGACCTCCCCCGGAATCACCCTGCTCAAAGATTTCCATAAAGAATATACCGATCACTTTGGCCCTGATGCCATTCTCCCCGTGGCGGAAACACCCGCGGGCAGGCTGGGCTGTCTGGTAGAAACCGAGTTTCTCGTTCCTGAAGCGACGGCAACATTGCGCAGGAAAGGCGCCGAGATTATCCTTCATCCCACCGCCCAGCACAATGGGCCCGGCTATCCACCCTACCAGGCCATACGCCAGGCTCTCGCCTACACGCATGGCGTCTACTGGCTTTCCGCCGTTCCAGCGCGGGAAACAGCGATGGTTCGCGGCAAAGCGCAACGCATCCGGTTCGGCGGCGGTTCTACCATTGTCGGCTCCCGACGGATCGGTCATGCGTGCATAACGGAAGGCATCACAGGATTAGTAACGGCGGAACATTGACCCTGATTTCCTTAAGGCATGCCGTGAAAAGCAGCGCCGCTACACCGAACCCGACCCACGGATCTATGAAAAAAGTGATTACCGGATTTGCTATAATTTTTGACCTGAGAGAAACCTGTGATAAACAACGGCAATCGTTAGTAACAATATTTTTTATACCTACCGCGGTAGACGCTTCATGCGCGATAAATCGCGGCAAAGCCGCTCCAGGGATCATGCATATGCGGGAGACAAGTTACCAACCGCAGTACATCACCTAACTGCGTTCGTAAGAATATAATCCACTTTCAGAGGAGGTATGCGCGTGTCCACCATCCTGGAACAAGTGAAGCAGGCAATTATTGAAGGTGATGAAGACGCCGCGCAGGCGCATGCGGGCGCAGCCCTTCATCAGGGGGTCAGTCCCCTCGCGGTGGTCAAAGAGGCCATCGTGCCCGGCATTGAACGGACCGGCGAGCTGTGGAAGGAAAATGTCTACTTCATGCCTGACGTGGTCCTGAGCACCGAGGCCTTCAAGGCGGCAATGAACGCGGTGGAGCCGCATCTTGCCGCCCTTGCCGCGGACAGCCGGGGAAGATATCTCATGGGCGTGGTTGCCGGTGACATGCACGATCTGGGGAAAAATATTGTCGCGGCAATGCTCACCGGGGCGGGATTCGAGGTGATAGACCTGGGTGTTGACGTCCCAACCCCGACCTTCATTGAGAAGGTGAAAGATCTGAAACCTCATATTCTCGGCATCGGCTGTTACATGACCACCACCATGCTGGAACTGCACGAGGTGATGAAGGGACTGAGCGAAAACGGCTTGAGAGGCGGGATCAAGGTAATGGTTGGCGGCGTCCCCACCACCCAGTCATTTGCCGACGAGGTCGGCGCTGACGCATGGGGTAAAGATGCGCTGGATGCGGTGGAAAAGGCCCGCGCGCTGATGGAGAAATGAGATGGGAATACGAGGCATGCTCATCAGGTCATCGCTGCCGCTGCTCATCCGTCTCAGCACCATGAGGACCGGAAGCGGCCCGTCGCTGCTCACCCCGAAGGTACGGAAGGGGGTGCAGCCCGACCCTTCGGATCCCGGGACCTGGTGGATGGCAGGCGCGTCAGGGGCAAAGAACCCCATCCCGGTCATGGCTCAGATGTACGACCACGCCATGTTTCTGGCCGGCGTCCCGGCACAGAAGTTTTACTCCGATGCCCGGACGCACATTTCTACCATAGCGGCGGTCTCAGCCTATTACCGCCTTGACGCTGCCACCGGGGGAGGAGACACCTACAATTACGAGGCGGAGGCACTGGGGCAGAAGATGATTCACAGCGACCATGCCATGCCCGACATTGATTCCCGCGAACCCCTGATCAGGGAAACCGCCGACCTGAAGAAGGTCAGGGTGCCGGACTGGGAAAGGGCGGCACGCATTCCTTTCATCCTCGAGGTCATCAGGATGAATGCCGAAATGGGATTCGCCACCGGCAAGTTCAGCGCGCCGTTCAGCCTCGCGGTCTCGCTGCGAACCTACCCGAAGCTGATAAGGGACCTGCGCAAGGATCCCGGGTTTGCCCATGACCTCCTGACCTTCCTCGTCGATGAAGTCCTCGCCTCCTATCTGAAGGTTCAGAAAAAATACTGCGGCATCAAGGCGGCAACCGGCGCCGACGCCTGGGCGGTGTTTCCCAACCTCACCCCCGAACTCACCGAGCAGTGGGTTGTCCCCTACGCAGACCGGCTCTTTAAGAAATGCACCGACTTCGGCCTTATTACCATGGCGGCGGGAGGCGGGGGAGATTACTGCGAGGAGCGGATTGAAAAGTTTGACAAGCAGATCCTTCACCGGTGCTTTGCCATCCAGCAGAAACTCCTGCTGAACACGCCCATGCTTATCCTGGGCATGGGACGCTGGCACGAATATCCCCTGGAGCCGGTCGTGGAATACCTGAAGAAATACCAGGACAGGGGAATACGCGCATCCATCATGGCCAACCTGAATGCCCGTCTGCTCAGGGACGGCCCCCCGGAACGGATTGTCGGGGCGGTCAAACGATTTATCAAGGTGCTGGGCAAGGCCCACAACCTGGCCATCGTGCTTGCCAATATACCGGCCGACACGCCGCCCCGCCATATACACACCGCAGTGGCAGCAACCCGCGCCTGCAGTAATCTGCCGCCGGGAAAAGACCCGGATGAGATTGCGGTTACCGTACCCGAGCGGGAGTCGCTTCAGGAATATATAGCCGCCATGTCCGGGGGTCGGGGGTTGCCCGGTCAGCTAAACGGAACCGACAACAATGAAAAAATTCTCCGCGGAACAAAAAGTATATTCCATCGCCGGCGTGACCATCGGCGGGCAGCCGGGTGAATGGCCGACGGTGCTCATGGGAAGCATTTTCTTCAGCAGGCACCGGATTGTCACCGATCCGTCCAAAGGGACGTTCGATACCGGGAAGGCACTGCAGCTGCTTGAACGCGAGGCAGAGGCATCCCGCGCCACCGCCAACCCGCGCATCATCGACCCCATAGGGGATACCGGCGAGGCGCTGATCAACTACATCCGGTTCATTGCCGACCATACCGAAGCCCCCATCCTGGTCGACTCACCGGCGCAAAAGGCACGGCTGCAGGCCCTCCGCCATTTTGCCGGAACTCCGGTGATCAGCCGGCTGATATACAACTCCATCGGTGAAGATTTCACCGAAGAGGAGCTTGCCTGCATCAGGGAATGCGGGGTCAAAAGCGCCATCATCCTGGCCTTCAGCACCAGGGCCATAAAGCCGGCCGACCGCCTGAGCCTGCTCAAGGACAAACTGCTGCCCGCGGCCGAGCGGGCCGGCATTGAGCAGATGCTGATCGATCCCGGCGTGCTGGATATTCCCAGCATCAGCTGGACGGCACAGGCCATTCAGATGATAAAAGAGGAGCTGGGTTACCCGGCAGGGTGCGCTCCTTCCAATGCCCTGCTGCAGTGGGAGAAGATGCGCGGCCGGGGTGAATCGGTCTTTCAGGCCGCGGCGGCGGCAGTTTTCGCCGCAACCCAGCTCATGGGCGCAAACTTCCTTTTCTACGGCCCCATGCGTTTCGCGCCCTGGGCATATCCGGCGTGCGCCGCGACCGATGCCCTGCTTGCCTACGGTGGAAGGCTGCGCGGAATACGACCTGCCGGCCGGGAACACCCCCTCTATAAAATATTTTAGCACTCCATCATGCCCTGCACGGTTATCTTCAAACCCGCCGGTCTCTCGGTCACCTGCAAGAAGGGCACGTCTCTCGTCGAGGTTGCGCGCCGGGCAGGCATACTGCTGCAATCCTCCTGCGGAGGAAACGGCACCTGCGGCCGCTGCCGGGTCAGGATCCTCTCAGGCAGCAGATGCAACCGCCGAATGCCGAAGAAATAATAGCACATTCCTGATACGGATCTGTCCGATGGGTATCGACTGGCCTGTCAGGTCCGCGTTGCGGGCGACACCACTGTCGACATTCCCCTTCCCTTCCCTTGTTCACGCAGCTCACCATCCCTCTCAGGGTAGATGGACCCCGCAGTACCGCATCGAGCCATCGGTGCATGATTTTACCGTCGAGGCGACTGAACGCGGTATCCCGCATGATGCGCAAGCCATCTGGAGAGGCTTTACAGAGCTGAGCAAAGGCATCATCAGGATGCCACCGAACAGATGCCGCGGTTCTCGCCTCCCTTCCTGATGCGCTCCGGGAAAGCGCGGGAAAGGTTGAGAATCAGCATCCGCGCAAGAGAAGCCATATCCATCCGCCAGGCCGACAGCACACCCTGTGGATTGGCCATCGATCTCGGCACCACCACCATAGCGGGCTATCTGGTCGATCTCGAAAACGGAACGCTTCTGTCTGCCCGTGCGATCATGAATCCCCAGCATGCCTTCGGAGAGGATGTCATGAGCCGCATGGCCTGCGTTCTTGAAAAGGGTGACCGGGAGCTTCGCCGGGCGGCAGCTGACGGCATCAACACTCTTATCACCGCACTGTGCGATGAACCCGAAAGAATCGTCGATCTCACCCTGGTTGGCAATACCGCCATGCACCATATTTTTCTGGGAATGCCGGTACAGCAGCTGGGTCGGGCACCCTATCAGCCCAGCGTTCGTGAGACTATTGATTGCAAGTCCCGTGACCTGGGATTGGCGGTTGCACCCGGGGCTTATGTACATCTGCCGCCCCCGGTGGGCGGTTTCGTGGGCTCAGATCATGTTGCCATGATCATCGCGGCCGGCATCGACAAAACTGAAAGAACGGTGCTGGCATTGGATGTGGGCACCAATACTGAAGCGGCCCTGACGCACCGGGGCAAGATAAAAAGCATCTCCTGTGCCTCAGGCCCCGCCTTTGAGGGAGGCCATCTCACTCACGGCACCTGGGCAACCGCCGGAGCCATAGACAGGGTGAGCATAGGTACAACTGGAGTTACCTTTCATACCATCGGCCAAATCCCTCCCCATGGACTGTGCGGATCGGGCATCCTCGATGCCATAGCAGGACTTTCGCGCCTCGGCACCATTGACCGGCAGGGACGCCTCACCATCGGCCGGGACACTGGTTTCAGTCAAGAAAACGTTGCCTTCGTCCTGGTTCCCCCGGAACAAACGGCAACAGGCAGGGCAATCACTATCAGCCAGAAGGATATCAGTGAAATCCAGCTGGCCAAAGCCGCCATTCGCGCAGGAATTGATATCCTCCTCGATAAAACGGGAATCACCTGGAAACAGTGGATGAGGTAATACTCACCGGAGGATTTGGCACGGTGCTCGACCCGGCATCGGCCATTGACATCGGCATGTTTCCTCCTTTCAAGACTGACCGCATCCGGACGATGGAAAACGGAGCCGGAGCCGGCGCCCTGCGCTGCCTCATGTCCACTTCAGAACGGACAAAGGCATCTGCCCTCGCCCGGCAGATCTGCCATGTGGAACTGATGCACCATCCCGGATTCAAGAAACGGTTCGGCAAGGCCATGTACTTTCCGCGATAAGGAAGAAACAACCACGGTATGGTAATACTGCATTTTTATTTTTGCAGTTACCCGGCAGTGTGCTATGGTAGCCGCGAACTTCGCAAACAATACTTACCAGGAGATGTGTATGCTTACCGATCCGTTTTTGATTGACCTCAAGAAGAAGTACATCGAAACCATCACCCGTTACAACCAGGGAGCTCCCCTTGAAACGCGGCAATGGGATTTCACCACCAAAGTGGGTACGGTGGAGGTAAACACCAGCAGAGGCCCGGTATTTGAAAAGGCCTGCGTGTCCAGCATAAGCGCCCGGGTGACCATACCGGGAAGGGACTATGAAAGCAGCATCCAGTGGCTCGGGGTGCAGACCTTTCCCTCCAATCCCTGCGTTCCCCTCACCATGGGCGTCTATGAACATGTGTCAGAGACGGGGCAGGAGCATACCCCCGGCTACTACGACATTTATCCTGTAATCCCCTTCGAGGAGGACAGGCGATATGCAAGAACGGCAATGGAGGCGGTTGCAAAAAAGCATGGCAAGGAGTTGCAGGACCTGGCGGAGGGCTACATGAAGATGTTCCAGCTGAAAAAAGCCGGGACCGGGGTCGGCTACGGCGTGGGAATGGCTTTTGGGCCCGAGGAGGAGGATTTCGATTACTTTCACGATGCCGCCCTGGCCATGTTTACCATATATTTCGAGCTGGTGGACAAAAGAAATGAAATGAAACCCTCCCCGGATCAGGTGAGCGAGATGTTCCGGCAGCGGGCGGAGTGGATTCGCTTCAACTTCCTGGAAAACCGTTTTTTTCTGGGCGGCATGCAGTTCGGTGCACCCGCGGAAAGTTTTATGCTCCACAACCTTCCGCCGGTGGTAAAATTTTGATTCATGGCGAGTAATGTTCATATTGCCCGATTGAGCTGCGTAAAGATACATTGTTGTGGCGTCAAAAGCCCCTCCCCTTGAGCCACGAAACAGATGGGTGTTTTTCAACAACCTGGTAGGGAAATATTTTGTTTACAAGCAAGGATAATGGTGATATGGAAAAACACCTGTGATAAAGCAGGTGCAATCTTCAGGAGTTCTTGAGTCAATCAACGAAGGAGGTAGCAATAATGTTTGATTATGATGTGATTGTTGCGGGCTGCGGTCCGGCAGGGCTTATGGCGGCTGCTGAACTCCAGGAAAAGGGCATCAAGGTGCTCGGCATAGACAGAAAACCGCGGCTTGATGTGAATGTCAGATCCGCCTCCGGTTTTTGCATGGATGACCAGGATTTTAACGGTGAAAATGTCAAACTGGAGCCCTTGAACGGCAAGACCAAAATCACTTACACGCATGTGCGGTTTTTCCCTTGAATATTCAGGCTTCATGGAAGGCATCCACCACAGCCATATCATTTCCAATTCCGGGAGCCACTTTCAGGCCACCTCCCGTGTGAAACCCTTCTACCATCTCTTCAATCCCACTACCTGGCTCTCCGACCGCTACAAGCGGGCAAAAAAGCTGGGTGTCTCCTTCATGACCGGCACCACCTTCCTGCGCGCCAGTGAGATCAGCGGGGGGGTTGAGCTGACCCTGAGGACCAGGGGCAAAACCACCACCAAAACCTGCAGAAAGCTGATTGCCTCCGACGGCCTTTCCTCCCGCATCGCCAGGACCCTCGGTTTCAACCGGGAGCGCATGTGCTTCGGCAAAGGCCCCACCATCGAATACGAGATAACGGATGTTGACTGTCCCCTCGACCGCGGGGACATGTATTTCACCGGCGAAAACAACATCGGCACCCGCGGATCCATCATAGCAGTCCCCAGCCCGCGGGGGAATGGCGCCTATCGATTTGAGACCACGGGCGCCCTGCCGGGCAAAATGGCGTATGACATCATCGAATTTTTCATGAACAAAAGCCCCCTGGCGTCATGGTTCAAAAAAGCGAAAATAGTGGAAAAGAGCGGAGCCATTGTTGAAATCTTCACCCCCATCAAAGTCCCCTACCGCGGCAACGTCCTGCTGGTGGGTGACGCAGCCGCTTTTGCCGAATGCCTGTACCAGGGCGCTACCTGCTGCGGGTACATGGCCGGCCACTGCATGGCCGACGAGCTCAAGGGCAAAAGCGGATTCAAGGACTACACCGCCTGGTGGGGTTCCACCTTCGAGTGGAATGTAAACCCCCAGCGCATGGCGGATTATGTGAAGCGCGTGGTCTGGATGCGTTTCTTCACCCAGGAGGAGATAGATTTTCTCTTTAACCTGACAAAACAATACCCCGCAGTCGCCGATGCAATGGAGGCGGGGGTCTACAACTATACCGAGGCGGTCATGAATCATTTTTTAAGCATGCCCGGCCTCTCGCCCGCATTGCAGGAAAAATGTAAAACGGTTAAGCAGGCGGACATGGCTAAAATAGCAACCGTTCTGGCCAAGCGGGCTGATTAATCGCCACATAATCAACCCTGCACATTTTTTGCTTGACAGGGGGGTAGAACTTTGATTTTATATGAGTGCACTCATTTTTAATTGGAGTACAACATCTTTGGAAATTGGGCGGAGGAAAACATGAACACACCTGCAGCATCAATAGCACAGATCAAGGAATCGATTGAAGGGGTGGTGGGCAAAGCGAACGTCCTCACCGACGCCGACACCCTCAAACGCTACTCGTGCGACACCAGCCTTTCACCCTGTCACCTGCCGGACATGGCGGTGAAGGTGCGCACCCGGGATGAGGTGCAGGGGGTACTCAGGATCGCCAACGCCAACAACTACCCGGTTGTTCCCCGCAGCTCGGGAACCGGCACCTATGGAACCGGTATTCCCGAGGAGGGCGGGCTGGTGCTCGACCTCTCGGGCATGAAGCGCATTCCCCGCACCGACACCAGGAACAGATGGGTGCTGATTGAGCCGGGGGCGACCTTCGGAGAGCTCGAGCAAGAGCTTGCCAGGCACGGCATGCAGCCGCTCAACCCGCTTCTGCCCCGGAAGGACAAGTCGGTCATTACCAGCGTTTTGGAACGCGAGCCGGTGCTTACCTGTAAAACCGAATGCGATGAGCCGCTCCGGACCATGGAACTGGTCTGGGGGACCGGTGAGCTGCTGCGGACCGGCTCCATGTGCGTCGACACCATCCCGGCGGAGGAGATCCCCGATAAAACCAACTCCGACCTGTGCAGCGTCGGCGGGCCCGGCATTGACTGGTGGCGGCTTCTGACCGGATGCCAGGGTACCTTCGGCGTGGTCACCATCATGAACGTGAAAATTTTCCACAAACCGATCAAGCAGAAGGTGGTGTTTATCACCTTCGATTCCCTGGAAGACGCGGTCACGCCCTTCTACGCCATACAGAGAAGGGAAATCGGGCATGAATGCTTTCTGCTCAACGGTTATGACATCGCCGCCATCATGGCCCAGAACCAGGGCGACATCCCCGGGCTGGCGAAAAAAATACCCCGCTATGCCATCGTCTTGAATCTCTGGGGCGGGCAGTTCTTCCCCGAGGACCGGATTGCCTTTGAAGAAAAGGCGGTGGGCGAAATCGCCGAGCGGTACAACCTGGAGGTCGGCGAGCGGCTTGACGGCGTGCCCGAGGCCAACCTGCGCTTTCAGAAAATGCTCAACCGGCCCTGGGAGGGCGAGGTGTACTGGAAGGAGCGCCAGTCGGGCGGGTGTCTGGAAATGGTATTTGAATCCGGCCTGGATAAAGTGCCCTCCTACTGGAAGCTCTTCAAGACCATGGCCGGGGAGCACGGCATTGACACCACCAATCTCGGCCTCTACATTCAGCCCCGCCAGCGCGCCCGCGTCTGCCACGTCGAGTTCCACATTCCCTGCGATCCCAATGACGCGGCAGAAGTGGCACAGGTGAAGGGATTTCAGCGGGCGGCATTCGAAGGGCTGATGAGCGCCGGCGCCTTTTTCTACCGGCCCTACTACGATTGGGCGCAGCTGATCTACGCGCGGGCAGGCTACACCCACGAGATGATCAGGCGGCTGAAAAAAATACTCGATCCCAATACCATCCTTAACCCGGGAAAGCTTGCCCTGTAACAACCGCATCTATTGGCCTCTGGCGGACCCCGTCCGCCACCGTGCCGCAAAGGAGGACGTATGTCGTTTTCGGATATTGCCTATAGGGCCCTGCAGGACGTTGTCGGCAAAGAAAACCTGACCAACGATCCGGTCATGTGCCAGTCTTACTCGCGTGTCCAGTGGACCGCAGACGGCTGCGTGCAGCGATCGCAGCTCGGCACCAAGATGCGGCCGGACTGCGTGGTCCTGCCCCAGTCAACCGAGGAGGTGCAGGCGATCATCAAGCTTGCCAACCGCTATGATTTCTTTTTCATTCCCCGGGGAACGGGCATGATCAACAGCGCCTTCCCCAATCCCGGGCAGGCAATGATGGGCAAGGGGGTGGTCATCATCGACCCCAAGCGCATGGACAGGATACTCAAGGTTGATGCCAACAATATGTACGCGGTCATAGAGCCGTACGTGAGCTTTGCCTCCCTCCAGGCCGAGGCAATGCAGGTGGGATGTACCGTACCCACGCCGCCTGCCGGAGCGCAAATATCAGCCCTTGCCAATATACAATGGCACGGCGCCTACGGCACCTCCTGGCTTGCCGCGCTGGGAGCCAACCAGCTGCTGGCCTTCGAGCTGGTTCTGCCCAACGGCGAGCTTCTCCGAAGCGGCTCCATCGCCCAGGAAGGAAGCGACGACTGGATATGGAACGACGGCCCCGGTCCCGACCTGCGCGGGTTCCAGCGCGGCGCCCAGTTCAGCCACGCCGGCGGCATGGGCATGGTCACCAAGATTTCCACCCGCCTTTTCCCCTGGCCGGGTCCTTCAACCTTTCCCACCTCGGGCACTGCCCTGTTGAAGGAGTCTCACTTCCCCAAGGACAAGCTGCGATGGTATATGATCGATTTCCCCAAGGCCATCAAGCCCTATCCTGAAAATGAAGAGAAGCAGCTCCGCTGGTCGTGCGATCTCCATTACGAGATAGCGCGGGCCGAGCTGGCCATGGTGGTTCAGCACAACGCCAAGCAGTTCATGTGGACCTGGGCGGCGCGCACCAAGGAGGAGTTCCACAAGGGCGCCAACGAGGATTTCTTCCCCCACGGCTACAACATTGTCGCCCTGGCTGCCCTGACCAGCGTCGAGCAGCTTGACTATGAAGAAAAGGTCCTGAAGCATATCGTGGACAAAATGGGCGGCAGCTTCCTTTCTGAAAACTCACCGGATCCAATGGACCGGGAGCGTTACAAGGTCTGGATGCGCATCACCAACGACTGGATCCGGGTCGGCCACTCCATGCGCCTGAGCCGTCCCAGCGACTGCTTCCACCAGGGTACCGCCTGCCTCGACTCCATCGACACCGTGGCCGAAGAAATCCTGCGGGCCAACCGCATCCAGCGGGAGCGGCGGGCAAAGGGCGAGGGCAGCCACCTGCTTCCCATCAGCTTTCACGGCGGCTGGATCAGCCCCACTGAAAAGGGCTACGGCGCATTAATGACCACCGACCTCTGGCCGGAACAGGAACCGGCGAAGGCATCCGAGGCAATCACTTTCCTCCTGGGCAATCTCAAGGAATGGGTAAAAACCAAGAGCGCGGCTTCGACGGTGGTGTTGCTCGGACCCGTGTATGATCTGCTCGGACCGCAGTTCTTTAACGTGCATCTGCTGGTCAAGGCCATGAAGCGGGAATTTGATCCCAACAACGTTTCCAATCCGCCCTATGCCACCACGCCCAACGTGGTGCCGCCTGAACAGCTGGCAGAGATGACCAAGGTACTTTAATCACCGATTCGGCTGGACGGCCTGAACGCTGTCCAGCCTTTTACGTTACGAAAGGAGACTGCTATGACGGAAATGGAAGGAACCATTGAAAAAATGATGCTTCCCAAGCCCTTTAAGTTTTTCGACAGTCACGCCCATCCCGGACTGGAGAAAAAGGATATTATGAGCCGGCCGGGCTGTTTTGACATGTGGGCCGGCAACACGGTGGGCTCCCGAAGCCTGATGGGCGCGCGGGCGTTCCTCGGTGATCCCAACCCCACCAAAATCATCACCAAGCCCGAAGAGTGCCCCAACCTCACCCCGGAAACATTCATTGCCTTCATGGACAGCGCCAATGTTGAGGCCATGTGCCTGCAATGCATCCACGGCATCTCCGACCCCTACCCCGGCAACAAGGACGGCTGGAAGTGGTATGTGCCCAATGAATATGTGAAGAAGAACTTCATCGACGCCTTCCCCGGACGCTTTACCGCTGTTGGCGGCGTCCATGCCCGTTACGGGAAGCAGGCGGCGGTGGAAATGGTCATATCGGCCCATGAGTGCGGATTCCCGGGCTGCAAGTTTCACACCCCGACCGCCGGCTATCCCAACAACCCCGACCTCTACCCTGCTTACGAGAAAATGGTGGAACTGGGACTGCACCTCCAGGTGCATACCGGACAGGAGGAACTCCCGGGCACCAGGGCCAAATACCAGGACCCTGTCTACCTCGATGATGTGGCCATGGATTTCCCCAACCTGAAAATCCTGCAGCTGCACTGCGGCCTTTTTAATAACCCCATGCAGGGACTCTGGAATGTCATGAAGTTTGACAACATGTACACCGACATTACCGTTCCCCATCCCACGCTGATGCAATTCAAGTATTACTGGGACCTGGACCACCTGCGCTTTCTCGAATTCTTCATGCCTGACAAGGTGTTTTACGGCACGGACTTCCCTCTCACGCTGCCGGTGTATAAACCGATGATCGATAACATCATGAACCTTCCTCTTTCCATGGATTTCAAGTACAAGCTGATGGGGGACAACTTCAGAAAATTCCTCAACTGGAAGAGCAAGGCCTGATCCGTTTCAGCGTTCCGCAGTCAAATCCGGATGACACCTGTACAGGGAGGTCTGCAGCAATGAATATCAACAGAGAAAAATGGGAAGCAACACTTCGAACCGACCCCGCGCTTGAAGAACGGCTGAGGCGCCTCAACGCCGCGGGCTTACCGGCAACCGTGCGCGGAGACCTGCTCTGTCTCACGGTGGGTGATAACACGCCGCTGGTGGTTAGCTGGGACGGATCAGAGATCAGCGTGGCGCAGCGGGAGGCAAAAAAACCCTTCTGTTCATGGGCCATGACTGAGGATGCCTTCAACCGCCTTTTCCTCGGGACCTGCCCTCCGCTTCTGGTGGCGATGAACAATGACCAGGCTAACATACGCATGGGCAAAGACCATCACAATGGCTCGCTGGTGGTCAGCTTTTTGGTCATGCTTCAGGAATGCATGGAAGGAGGTGCGAACAGATGACCACGTTCTTTTCCGATTATCAGCCGCAGCAGACAGTAACCCCGACCAGCCCGGGGGAAGTCCGGGAAATTATTCTCAAGGCCAACAGAGACCGCACGCCGCTTGTACCGGTGAGCTCCGGGACCAATCTGCAGGACACCCATCTGCCCTCGGTAAAGGGCGCCACGGCGGTTGACCTTTCCCGGCTCAATAAAATAACATATTTTGATGCCCGGAACCGCAACGCGGTCATCCAGCCGGGCGTAACCTTCAGCCAGCTTGAAAAGGCATGCGCGGCTGAGGGGCGGCGCACCCTTGCCGCCATTGATGTCCCCGGACATGCTTCCGTTCTGGCAACCTACCTGGAAATGATGCCCCTCTTCGGGTGGACGAAGTACCATCCCTGGGAAATGCTCACCATGCAGGGCTTCAGGGCGGACGGGGAAGCATTCGCCACCGGGCAGATGGCCATGTCACAAAACAGGCCTGACAAGTACTCCTGGGGTACGTCGCTTGCCATGGTATCCCGCATTTACTGCCAGGCCCAGGGTACGCTGGGCATCATCACTGAAGCGGCAGTGACCCTGAAGACGGCATCACCGGAAAACCAGGTGTTCTTTTTACCATGTGCGAACATCAATACAGCGCTTAAGGCAATGCAGCTTTTTACCGCCACCGAAGAGCCCAACGAAATCTTCGCGGTAAACAGCACATACCTTCGGGATCTGCTGGCCCTGGACGGTGCGGCAAAGCTTCCCGCCTGGACGGTGGTGGTGGGTCTGCGCGGCTTTGAGAAGGCTGAAATCGCATACAAGAAAAACGACCTCTCCGCCATTGCCAGGAATCTGAAAGGTGAGTTGTCCCCGGGTCTCAAAGGGATAAAGAATGCCGGAGATACCATCCTGTCCGAGATTGACCATCCCACCGGGCCCTCGCTCCACCAGGAGGCGGAACTCGAGTGGGTTCCCGTTGTTACCGTTGCCACGGCCGCGCAGGTTCAGAAGTGTTCAAGCCTGTTCCCCAAAAACTCGGGGGCGCTGCTCATGCCCCTCCAGTCCGGCGGGTGCTTTTATTACCAGCCCGACCTCCGCTACCCCAAGGGAACTGAAAGGGAGTCCCGGAAGAAATACAGCACCATCTGCGGCAAGCTGTTAAAGGAAGGCGTCACCTTTCCGCGGCCATCAGCCCTGATTGCCAGGCAGGTTGCTGCCGCCTATCCTCTTTCTTTTAAACTGCTTCGTTCCATCAAAAAAGCCGTCGACCCCAACAACATCATGAACCCGGGCAAACTGGGGCTTTAAAGGAGGTACAAACCGTGACCAGGGAAGAATTACTGGACAAAGCGCTTTCTTGCAACCGATGCGGGAGTTGCCGGGGGGTTTCTCAGGACACAGTTCCGGACACGTCATTCTCACTGCAATGCCCTTCCGGAATGACGCTTCTCGGTGCCTACGAACCGGCGGGATTGATGTATATCGCCCGCGGTCTTGCCCTGGGCGCCCTGAACTGGGACAAGGAGCTCGCCAACTTCCTCTATTCATGCACGCTCTGCGGTTATTGCGAAGATCTGTGCAGCCGCGGTTACCGTCACACCCCGGCCATCACCATCATGGAAGAGCTGCGCAGGATGGTACCGGATGAGTTGAAGCCGCAAAGCCTCATCAGGATGGCACAATCCCTGAGCACCGCCACGGGCCATAACCTCGATGTCCTGAAAGCATACGGCATTGCCGACCCCGCGGAAGACAGCAGGATAGAAACCATCCTCTTTGCCGACAAAACAATTATGGCTAACACCCCCAAGCTGCAGGAAATAGGCTTTTTACTGCAGAAGAGCGGGAGGAGGATCGGGTGCTTCATTAACGATCCCCTTCCCCCTGTTGACACGGCACTTCTCAGTGCCGGCTGCAGCGAGCTGCTTGAAGAGTGCATGGAGGACATTGACACCCGCCTGGAAAAATTCGGGATACGGCAGGTCATCTGCTACAACCCGGAGAGCCTGTCAGTGCTGCTCAGACGCAGCAACAGCCGGGTTGAATTCATCCCCATCAGCCGGCTCTACAGCCAGATGATCGCAAAGAAGGCCCATAAAAAATTAAAAATGCCCCCGGTTACCTACCAGGATCCCTGCCACCTGGGACGCTACGCGAAGGAATACATGGCCCCGCGCCAGGTCATCGCCGGTCTGGGACTTACCCTCAAAGAGATGTGGCGTTCCGGGCACAACTCGCTGTGCTGCGGCGCAGGAGGGGGTGTGCTGTTTACGGATGCTTCGCTCGCCAAACGATACGCGTCAAACCGCTGGCAGGAGGCACAGGCAACAGGTGCCCGGGTCATGGTTACCGCCTGCCCCTTCTGCAACATCAACCTGGGAGCGAGCAAGCCCAAAGGCTTCAGCGTGGTCGATTTAACATCCCTCATGGCAGAGGCATTCGGTTACAAGAGAAAGGCGGTGGCTCGATGAAGAACGTAATCAGTAAACTGAAAAAGGTTGTTGGTTCAGAGTGGGTGCGCACGGATGCCCTGAGCAGGTATTACCATGCCTCCGATGTGATGACCCATTTTGGTCAGGGCAATCTCTATCCTGAAAACCTCCCCGTGGCTGTCGTCTATCCCGGGTCGGCCAAGCACCTGCAGGGCATCATCAACGTTGCCCGCAAGCATGATCTGCCCATTTACCCGGTGGGAGGCGGTACGGTTCTGCTGGTGGGATCCATACCCGGCAAGCCCAATGCCGGCATTGTCCTCGATTTCCGCCGCATGCAGAAGGTTGCAGTTGACAGGGAACGGATGGTGGTCAGGGCGGAACCGGGTGCTACCGGCCTGCAGGTAAGCCAGCTGATACGGGAAATGGATCTTGGATACAGGCCCTACTTTGGCGGCAGTCCGGGAACATCCCTGTTTGTACCCTACCAGGTGTTTACCGGCCAGAACAAGATGGCGGGTTATCAGGACGGCATGGGCATTAACTGCGTTGCCGGCATGGAACTGGTACTGGCAAACGGTGAAATAATACGAACCGGTTCCATGGCCCACCCCAAAAGCCCGGGCTGGCCCCACGGCCCGGGACCGGCGCTCACCTATCTGCCCTTTTTCTCCAATGGCGGATACGGCATCGTGAGCCAAATGGAATTCCGCTTTTTCCCCACCCCTCAGGAAGTCAGGTCCCTCTGGGTTACCTTTCCCACCCTGAGCGGCGCGGTGAAGGCCATGTATAACGTGATGATGCAGGATTATGCCTGCGGTGCCACGGTCATGGGGCCGGGATGCTGGACACATGCGCTGTATTCAAGCAAGCACTGGCAGGAAGGCGCCCATTTTGTCAAGGCCACCCAGGACATTAATCTCATCGGCATGTCTTTCAGGGGCACTCCGGCCAAGGTCGCGTTTGAGCAGAAAGCATGCATCCGCATTCTCGAGGAAGGAGGAGGCACGGTGATGCCCCCGTGGATGGTGGCCATTCTTGACGGGCACGAGGAAAACGCCGCAGGCTGGCAGCAGTGCAACAGTCCGAAGATTTGCGGCACCTTTAACGGGCAGTCCGACTCCGGCGGCATTTTCGTTTCGGGTGGTGTGTTCGACTCTCTGGAAAAACTTGAAGATTACATGGACCGGGGAATGAAAACCTATCAGCAGATCTGCAGGGAAAACCCGGTGTTTCTCAACCACCCCCATCCCATACTCCGACTTTACGCCAGCTGCGGCCAGACCTACCTGTCCATGGGAGGCCATGCCAACGCGGCGGGCGAGGTCATCTTTCTGGTGGATTACGCACGCAGGGATTTTCTCCCCTACATCGGGGCCATTAAAGCCAAGTTTGACGGCCTGATGCAGGAGATCGGCATGGCGCCACTCGGCGTCGGCCGGGACAAGAGGACCTGGACCGAATGCCCGGCCCACTTTGCCATGGCAAAGGTAATCAAGCAGGTGATTGACCCCACCGGTTTTCTCTCACCCGGCGTGTCCTTCCCTCTCTCGGAATAAGCTTTCGCAAACATGGTTATCACTGCTCATGACAAAAGAGCCATTTCCCCACAAGGAAATGGCTCTTTTACTACCTTCTGAATTTCTTTCATCCCTCTTTTATGCGAGGGACGAAACCAACAGGTTATTCGCGGGCGATGGTTCCTTCCCAGGTGCTCACCTTCTTCGCCTTGACTGTACCTTTCAGCCAGCGGTAGGTGATCGTTTTGGACTCGGTGTAGAACTGCACACCGTCCCTTCCCATGCAGTGCAGATCACCGAAAAATGAATTCTTGTGCCCGCAGAAGGGGAAGTAGGAAACCGGAACCGGTATGCCCACATTCACTCCCACCATGCCGCCGTCAGTCCTGAAGGTAAACTCGCGCGCATAGTGTCCGCTCTCGGTAAAGATGGCCGAGCCGTTTGCAAACTGGTTCCTGTTCATCAGGGTAATGCCTTCCTCAAAATCTTGCACCCGTTTAACAAACGTAACCGGGCCGAACACCTCCTGCTGTCCGCAGGTCATCTCTTCGGTGACATGATCAAAAATGGTGGGTCCTATGAAAAAGCCCTTTTCGTATCCCGGAACAACTTTATTCCTGCCGTCAAGAAGCAGCTTTGCGCCCTCCTTCACAGCCGTGTTGATCCAGTCTAAAACAAATTTCTTGTGCTCAGCGGAAACCACCGGTCCCAGCTGCGTCGCGGGGTCGTATGCACACCCGATTTTCAGTGTTTCTGCGTAGCGCTTCAAGTAGGATACAAATTCATCGGCCACACATTCTTCAACCACCAGAACCGGCAGCGCCATGCATCGCATCCCGGCGCACCCGAAGGTGGAGTTGGTGATTCTCTGGGCTGCGACATCAAGCTCCGCGTCCCGCAAAACCAGGGCGTGATTCTTGGCCTCTGTCAGGCACTGCACTCTTTTGCCATTTAAGGCCGCGGTCGAGTAAATGTGTTTGCCGACCGAGGTGGAGCCGACGAAGGAAATGCCCCGGACATCCGGGTGCTCAAGCAGAAGGTCTGCCTCATTTCTGCTGCAGGTAACCAGGTTTACCACCCCCTTGGGAAGCCCGGCTTCAATGGCAAGTTCGAGAATTCTCATTGAGGTAATCGGTGTCAGGCTGGCGGATTTCAGAACGAAGGTGTTGCCGCAGCTGATGCAGAAAGGTATCATCCAGCCCCAGGGAATCATCGCCGGGAAGTTGAAGGGAACGATGCCGGCAAAAACACCCAGAGGTTCACGGAAAAGCACCGTATCATGGCCTCTTGAAACGTTCATCAGTGAATCACCCTGCATGAGGTAGGGTGTCGCGCAGGCGCATTCCATCACCTCGATGGCCTTGATAACGTCGCCGCGGGCCTCATCAAGGTTTTTGCCCAGCTCTTTCGAAACACTCAGGGTAAGTGCGTCAAGGTGCTCGTCCATCAGCGCCTTCAATTTGAACATCACCTCAATGCGCTGCTGAACCGGCGTGCTTCTCCATCCCGGATATGCATCCTTGGCCGCCTTGACTGCTTCCAGCACCTCTTCCTTTGTACAGCAGGGGGCCTCGGCAATGGCTTCGCCGGTGCTCGAGTCGGTGACCGGCATGTATTTTGTGGTTTTTGATTCCTTCCACTCATTATTGACGCAGTAGTTGAGCTTGCGGAAGTTTGATTTGACGACAGCAAGATACCTCTTTTTTGCCTTATTTGTCGTAGCAGTTTCCTGATCCAATCCATTCTTTGACTTATCTACGCTCATATCTTTCTCCTCTTTTCACAATAAAATGAGTTGCCCTGTCTCCAAGTATTATTCAAGATGCGTGCCACACAAAAATAATATCGC
The DNA here is from genome assembly GCA_963793865.1 of uncultured delta proteobacterium. Classification (GTDB taxonomy): domain Bacteria; phylum Desulfobacterota; class WTBG01; order WTBG01; family WTBG01; genus CAZWCD01. The sequence goes on along the minus strand of CAWCBP010000011.1, from coordinate 124,685 downwards.
AAGCATTTGTTTTGATTAACTATTTTATTATAGGGCATATGCGCGCTGCCACATGCTCATGGAATTATGTACCATTTTTGCACCTTGAAAAAACAATTATAACAATTTAAGTAATTAATAATTATTGGTTTATTTCTGTGTGTACCACAAAAGAAACGTTCCACGGAAGCAACATTTTACTTGCCTGCCCGCAGCGCATATGCTATGTAAGAATAGAACTTAATAGAGTGCAATAATCAAGCATCCCATGCCTGAAAGTCTTCTGATCCTGCATATAAGATTAATCTGACAACTTTTAGCACGAGACCGGGTGTCATGGCCACTGACTATCAGAAGGAATTCGACCGCCTCCGGGAGTGGAAAAACGAAGAGGCCGGCCGTCTTGATCTTTTGAAGGACCTGATTCGACGGGCGATAGAAATATACCCCGGGGGCATCCCGGCCGGGACGCCGGATCAACTGTCATCCTTTCTGCGGCTCTCCCGCGAGCAAAGCGCCGATGAATTGTCCGCCGTCATCGATCACCCGGAAATCTGGTGCATTGTCTGTGACACACAGGACATCATGCTCGACGCCTCACAAAACCTGCTTGACGCCCTCCGCTACGCACCAGACGAAGTCATCGGCGCGTATAAGGGCAAGCTCTGGATTGAGCGGCCTAAAAAAGCTGAAGACCAGCGGAGCAACAGGGCCGCCTACCTTATTTATGAGGTAAAGCAAAAACATTACCATGGGATTCATGAAGATGCCTACATAACCAGCGACGGAGAGGTCATCTCCGTACTGCAGCACCGGCTCAGCCTGGTAAACTGGGCCGGCGAAACCATCGGCTTTCTCTACCTTATTCTCAACATCCAGCAGCTCGTAGACTGCTCGTACGCCCTGAAGGAGATCATGAATCATATAAAGCAGGGGCTCTTGCAGCAGAGCACCATCGAGCTCACGCCCGAGATGCGCCGCGACCTGGTGGCCGATCTGCTGCAGACCGAGGTGAACATCAACAATGTGATGGGCAATGCCATCGATGCCATCCTGGTCACCAGCCCCGCGGGACTGATTATGACCTCCAATGAGTCATTCAAAAAACTGGTGGGCTACACTGAGAAGGAGCTGTTCAATCAGCCGGTAACCATCGTTTCTCCGGATATCGGCACCTATCCGCTCACCATAGGAGGTTCGGTTACCATTGACGAGGGGTACTTTGTTACCATGGCGGAAATGATCGACAATCTTTTCGGGGCGGGAAAGGTATACGGCTTCAGGCAGTATTTCAATAACAAGGACGGTTTTTTGATCCCCACCGAGGTGAATATCTCACTGCTTAAGGACGGCACCGGCGAGATCACCGGTTTTGTGCGCAACATCCATGACATGTCCGAAAAAGCCCGCCTGGAGCAGGAGCTGATGGAGAAGGATGAAAAGATCACCCTGCTTAAAAAGGAGCTCACCGGGCAGTACGGACCCGACACCATCGTCGGCAAGAGCCTGGCAATGCAGAACATTTTCAGGCTCATCGCCAAGGTTGCCGACAACGACTGCACGGTGCTCATCCAGGGCGAAAGCGGCACGGGAAAGGAGCTTATCGCCCATGCCCTCTATCATCAAAGCTACCGGAGCAAAGGTCCCTTTGTGGCACTGAACTGCGGCGCCATCCCCCATGACCTGCTTGAGAGCGAGCTGTTCGGGCACGTGAAGGGGGCTTTTACCGGGGCATCCCGCGACAAAAACGGCCTTTTCGAAGAAGCTCATTGCGGCGTCATCTTTCTGGACGAAATCGGCGATCTCCCCCTTGATATGCAGGTGAAGCTGCTGCGGACAATCCAGGACCATGAAATCAGGCGCGTGGGGGATAACCGCTCGGTAAAAATAGATGTCCGGATCATCACCGCCACCCATAAGGACCTGTTTGAGGAAACCCGGAAAAAACGGTTTCGCGAGGACCTCTACTATCGCATCAATGTGGTGACCATCAATATTCCTCCGCTGCGAGAGCGGGTTGAGGACATACCCCCCCTGATCAATTTCTTCTTAAACAAATGCAAGGCCGGCTCCGAAGTCATCTCGCTTTCGCGTGAGGCCATGAAAATACTCCTCGGCTACTCATATCCGGGTAATGTCCGGGAGCTGGAAAACATCATCGAGCGGGCATGCATTCTCTGCGAAGGCAACATCATCAGGCCGACTGATCTGCCGCCTGAAGTAATCAACCCCGCATCCCCCCGGCACAAAAAAGAGGGGCGGCTTAAGGCTGAAGGTCTCAGGCAGACCCTCTCCCGCACCAGCGAATCCGCTGAAAGAGAAATCATCTCCAAGGCGCTTCAGCAGGCGGGCGACAACAGGGCGCTGGCGGCGCAGTATCTGAAAATCGGGAGAACCTCTCTCTACCGGAAGATGAAAAAACTGGGCCTCACCTAAGACGCGCGCTTACCTGCAGTGCCCGGATGCCGGTCTTCACATCCACACCAGGAGGAAACCATGGAATACAAAAAGGCGGAGGCGAAAAGCTGGGCAAGGGGTTTTTACCGGGGGCTGGAAAGCACCATCCTTCCATCCTTTACCCCGGACACGCTTGGGCTGGATGAAGCAGGGATACGGCATGATATCAGAGAGCTGATCAAGCACGGATTTTTCTCCACCGCGCTGGTGACCAGCGCCGGGACCACGCTGGATGAAGACAAGCTGTTCATCCAGTGGTGCGTCGACGAGGCCCGGGGCGAAATCGGCATAGCCACGGAGCTTCGCTATTATTCTCTGCAGGACAATATCGGGATGGCCCATTACGCGGAAGCCGTGGGATGCGACTCCCTTCTGGTGAGCTATCCTTCCAACTTTCATCCCCGGAAGCCGGAAGACATCTACGATTACACCTGTGCCATCTGCAGGGCAACCAATCTGGCCATTGAATTGTTCCCCTCCGTCAAGTACGACTTCCCCTTCCCCGGGATTTTCCCGGCACCCCTCCTGAACCGCATTGCTGAGATTGAGAACGTGGTCTCAATGAAAATCGGCATCCTGGACTGGGCATGGATCGACGAGTGCTTTCGGCTCTTCGGGGACAAGATTCTCATCAGCTACCCCTTTGACGACGCATGGCCCACCTTCATCAGAAAATATGGCATGCAGTGGTCGGGGTGCGCCCCCTGGCAGGTGTTCCAGACGCCGGATGACCCGCGGGAAATCCGCCTGTTCCACCTGGTGCAGGAAGGCAAAATGGATGAGGCCATGCAATTGTACTGGGCCATTGACCCCCTGAGAAAATTTTTTATCCGCTCCGTGCTCACCACGCTGCCGCTCACCGGACTCTACAACCTGCAGCAGTGGAAATACATGGAAGGCCTGGTGGGAATGACCGGGGGAGAACTGCGCATGCCCAAAATCAGTTTTTCCGCGTTCGATAAGCAGATGACCAAAAATGCCATGCTCGCATCCGGATTAAAGCTGGTTGCGTAGTGCCGGAGCATAAGCTTAAAAGCAAAACCCCAGGTGACACCCCGCACCAACAGAATTATCATCAGGAAAATCAACCTCACCCTTATAAACGCCGGCAAGTCACAATTTTATGGTTTTAGATGCGCCGGTCATACACTCCATGATCTCCAGAGCATTTGAAACGGTCCCGATTTCCACCGCCTCCCGTATTTTGAAAAAGTCAAGGCATGTTCCGCAGATTAAAATGCTGACCCCCTGTTTTTGCAGCTTGCCCAGCACCTCAAGCGCGTAGGAACCTCTGATGGCAAGCTTTACCCCTTTGCTGATCAATATCACTGCGCACTTTTTATAGGGAAGCGAAAGCGCCGCATTCATAAAGCCGTTTAACAGCACTTTTCCCAGCTCTCGATTGCTGCCCACGTGGTCGCTGTCAAAAAGATACACAATTTCCCTGCCGGAAGAAGGGCACGTGTCAACATAAGGCTCAGCAACCGGCTTCGAGCCCGCTTTCTTTGTGATGCTGATCCGGTAATATCCCTGATCTTCAGCCACGTTCACCTCACAGCCCTGGCTCTGAGCAAAGCGGACGATGTTGTCACGGGCGTTTTCCGTGTCTGCCAGGACCAGGATTTCTCCTGCCCCCGTTTCATCGAGCGCCTTTTTGGTTAAAACCACCGGCTCGGGACAGGCAAGCCCCCGCGTATCAATTTCTTTTTTCTTCATATACTACCCCTTGTTTAAGCTGAACGCTGATTTTTCCATTTCCAGGCCGAATCAGCCTGCAGTTACTCGCGATCTTCCTTAAGGTACAATTACCCGTGAGGTAGAATGACAGACACCCTGCACACATGTCAATTTGATAATCTCAATACTTAACAGCTTTACTATAGAAAGAATCTATTGACCAGCAGCAGGAGGTATTAAAAAGCAAGACCGTACCTGAACGCTTTTCTGATATTTTTCTTATTTATCATCCCCTTAGCGCCTGCAGTGGCATGACCTTGCATTTGAACTGAAATCGGGTTACTCTTTTTATGTTCATCCATTAAAAAGCGCGCAATTTCCTTACCCCGGGCCGTGTTTATTTATGTGTCAGGCACAATAACAACGCGCGAGGTCACAGACAGCCATGAACACAATAAGAACCATCATCGTTGCAGCATTGATTCCGGTGCTCACGGCCATTCCCTCCGCCTTCGCACTCCAGGCACTTGAGGAGCAGGGCACGGCAGTGGTTGGGCATCTGACCCATGTTGAGGGCAATCTCCTGCGCTACATTGATGACGACGAGGAGTGGGTGCCCATGGTTAAGGACTCGCCGGTTGGAGCGGAAGATCTCCTGCTCTGTGAAGACGATCAAAGGCTGAATTCATCATACCCAATAACACCTGGGTCAGGACCGGGGGCAATACCAGACTTCACATCACCGCCCTGGAACAGGATAGATCCGAAATGGAGATTGACTCGGGAATGGCGCGCTTTTACAACAAAAGCACTGATACCGCCATAAATGTAACCACCCCCTTCGGCATCGTGCAGGCGCCGCCGCTGACCGCGTGCGACATACGCCTGCAGACTGACACAGTCCGGATACGGGCGCTTGAGGGAACCGTGACCTTCAACTGGCCCCATGACAATTCGAATTATGAAGTAAGCGCGGGCAACGCTTCGCTCCTGGCGGGCTTTGAAAACCTGACCGAGGAAGAAGCGGTGATGGATGAAGCCTGGGATGAATGGAACCGGGAAATGGACCGACAGTGGGAAGAGCGGTTGCAGGACCAGGGGGATGAGGACAATTACCTGCCCGAGGAGATCGGCTATGAATCCCATGCGCTGCGCAATAACGGCATCTGGGAAACAGTTTATTACGAAGGAAGAAATTGCTCCTTCTGGAGACCGCTGCACGTTTCATCGTACTGGTCGCCGTTCACGGTGGGAAGATGGACAAGCTGGTACGGCGACCACTGCTGGATTCCCTATGAACCCTTTGGATACGTAACCCACCACTACGGAAACTGGGTATACATAGACAGCTGCAATCGATGGTACTGGGCGCCGCCGGACTGTCATCGAAGACGCAGGGATGTTTATTTCCCGGCCATCCCCCCGGCATGGTATCCCGGCAGGGTGTCGTGGATCCACAGGGGCGACTATGTCGGCTGGATTCCCCTGGCACCCCGTGAACCATATTACTGCAACCGGTCCTGGGGTTCTCTATCACGCGTGGTTGGCAAGGATCCCCGCCATCACCCGAAGGATTTTGATATCAAACACTGCCGGTACAAAAAGCATGCTGTCATTGTCAAAAAAAGCAATTTCTACAGCGTTACCAATTACAGCAATGAGAGAATCCGGAACCGGGCTGATGCCTTTATCGACAATTTCCGGAGGGAAGCAGGCATAAACAGCAGGGTCATAAACGACTTCACCACCATGAAGCGGCGGTTTGCCTTTGATGCCCGCGAAGGGAAAAAATTACCGCAGCCGGCAGCATTCAGGACCACTGCCCGGATGAAAGCGGCAGACAATCCTTTTACAACCGGGAAGGCAACAGCAATTCGGAAAACCGCGCCCCCGGTCGGTCGCAGCAAGGCTTTCAAACAACCTGTTAAAACACTGCCGGCGCAGACAAAAAAATCATCCGGCGTGCAGACAATCCGGGGCAATACTGCGTCAATATTCAAGCCCATTCAACGCTATAAACCGGAAACAAAGATTCCGCAGACAGCACCACAATTGCGGGCGACACCGGAGCGGAAGCAGCGCGTTGGAATACCGGGAGGAGAGCGGAGGCAGGTGCTCCCGGACATTAATCAGCGAAGGCCGTCAAGCGCTTCAGGGTTTACGTTCCAAAAGCGGGAAGCACCACGAACGTTAAATGTTCAAAGGCATGAAAGCACGCCCAGGCTGAAGACAGAGCGGCCTGCCCCTTCTAATAAAGGCAGCATGAACCGCTCATACTTGCAGCCCAAAGCAATGGGTTTCGGGAGGAGATAAGTATGCGGCATTGAAATTCAGATTGACTAATGAATTATTTTGGCATAGATTGTATTAAAGGAATGTACTTTGCGGTATGTAATAAACGGAAAGGAGGAAAGGCGATGAAAAGATGTGTGGTTTTGTGTATCTCAATTGCGCTTATTGCTGGAGGATGCTCGACCATTAAGGAGCACAAAAAGACGGCAATCGGAACAGTGGCCGGGGCAGCTGTCGGGGCCGGCGTCGGCGCGGCCATAGGCGGGGGTAAAGGTGCCGGCATAGGAGCTGCTGTGGGTGCACTTGCCGGAGGCGTAATTGGCTATATGTTTGAGAAACAGGAAAAAGAATTCAAACAGGCTCTTGGCGATGCAGAAGGAGCATCGATCAAACGCGAGCAGAGGGTCCTCGAAGATGCAACCAATGAAGCCGGGCGACGTGACGTCGAAGTCCTGGTGCTGACCTTCCAGGGAGATGTCTGGTTTGATACCGGTTCCTCGGCTTTAAAAGCCGGCTCCTATGATGAGATTGACCGGGTGGCAGCTATCCTGAACCGCTATCCCGAAACTTCCATCCGGATAGAGGGGCATACCGATAGCACCGGAAGTGAAAGCTTCAACCAGGATCTCTCAGAAAAACGTGCCGCGTCGGTGAAGAATTCCCTGCTGGCAAAAAATGTTTCTGAGACCCGCCTCCAGACCATTGGTTTCGGCGAATCCAAACCGGTTGCGGGCAACGATACGGAAGGCGGCCGCCAGCTGAACCGGAGAGTGGAGATTGTCATCGTTCCACCCGCCCAGCAGCAGGCACCAAGCGCATCCTGATATCCGTGCGCTGTTATTAATTAAGCACATCCTGACAATGGCGTGAATTATTACATTCACGCCATTGCTTTTTACACGCTGCTATTTTTTGCGCTGATCTACTGCAGGCGCACGAGGCTTCCTTTTTATGCTTCCCACGTAGTGATCCGCCTCGCGGGTGGGTTTGGGAATGCGGTAGCCATCCAGGCATCGCATCACAATGTTGATAGAGGTGTTAAGCGAAATCCCCGTACCCGGCGAAACAAAGATCGGCCTGACCTGTTTCCTGGTGCGCAGGACAGCACCGACGGTTTCTCCCCCATGCACCAGGGGCTCATAACAGCCCCTGTCCGCTCCCGGCTCTTCAAACGTCCCCACCAGGCGCGACTTGGCGCACCCTATGGTCGGCTTATTAAGCAAGATGCCCATGTGCGTCGCAATTCCCATCCTCCTGCCGTGTGCTATACCCTGCCCATCAAACAGAAGCAGGTCGGGCTCTGTTGAAAGCAGTTCAAATGCCGCAAGCAGGACGGGGGCCTCACGGAATGCCAGCAGCCCCGGCACATATGGAAATTTTAACTTCATCCTCACCGAGCGGCGCTCAATCTCCTCCAGGCGGGGAAAGGTATAGGTGATGACCCCGCCATAGCCCCAATCGCCATCAAAAGACATATCAGCACCTGCGATGATATGAGTTGCGGCGAACGTGTCACGCAGCCTAATCCGCTTACGCAGCATTTCCTGTATGGCTATAGCCTCGCCGGGTGTAACATCCCAGGAATGCAGCTGTAATGGTTTCATAACCATATATATCTCTTCTCCCGGACAACCTCAACCACCCAACCGCACTATATAATCAGCTGAAGCAATTGGCAAAAGCTTTTGTGAATGAAAAGAAACAGTTTTCTATAGACACCGTGGACGAGTTCATGGAATCCATTACCCTCATTCAAACCCGGCGGGCTTCCCGTTTTCCGGTTATTCTGGTCGGAAGTGATTTTTGGAAGGGACTGGTCGCATGGATGAAGGAAACCATGGCCGGAACAAAAAAAATTTCCGAGTCGGATCTTGCCATATTCCGGCTGGTTGATGATCCCGCAACTATTGTCAGGATTGTTCAGGATTTTAACCGCAACAAGTAAAACGTTTGTTCAATATTTTTAATAAATTTGAATTGTTATAGATTGTTTCCGCAACTGATACGTTACTATTTTAAAATTTCTTGCTTGAGAGGATTGGTTTAAGATAAGCAAAAAAATACCGATATATACTTTTTGAGTGAACAATTTTTTTAAAAAGGGTTTTGAAATGGTTCCATCGCACAGCTCAATGAAAATAACGGCATTGTTTTTTATCATTCTCTCTTTCAGTGTGGGGCATTGTCTGGCTTCAGACATGCCGTCAACAGCGCCCTCAGAGCAAACTGAAACCGTCGGCACCGCGACCTCCGGCGAAGAACCCGGTTCATGCCCGGTTTCTCTCCTCCTGGAAGGCAGTGACCATGAGCAGGAAATTTTTGCCCGGTTCAGGGACAGGGTGTTGGCAGAAAATGAGCGGGGAATAAACTACACCAGGCTTTATTACATTCACTCGCCCGAAATTACCCTTATCCTCCTGACGGACAATGATATCAGGGCCCACGCCCGGAAAATCCTGTCTGACCTTCTTCCGGTTGTTTCCCGCGCCTTCAAAAAGGAGAGGCCTCTCTTCCCCAAAAAACGCTCGATGACATGGACGGCCTGATAAACGAGATTGCCCGCAGCGCCAGCTCGGAATTGAAGGATGTGCTGAGAATGGCAAAAAGCGACCTCATTAAGAAAACGATCTTTGAAGAGCTGAAAATCAGCATCGTTCAATAAACCCGCAGAAGTCTCTCCATTATTCTCATCCCCCTTTAACACGAACATAACGTCTGACTTGTAAGGGCGACCGGCCGGTCGCCCCTACGAGATGGTACAAGCACCCTACCCTATTTTCAGCATCGTGCCTTTTCGGGTAATCATGCCTTCTTTCACCAGTTCAAGCAGAGCGCTGTGCACCCGGCCCGGAGCCAGTCCCAGTTGCTGTGCCAGTACTTCCTGCGTGCTCTTGTGCTCCCTGGTAAGGTAGCGCAGAATCCTTCCCCTCACCTGCCTGTTTGAACCGTCAAAAGGTGATTGCTTTTGGTAATGCCTGCTTTTCCTGCCCGGGTTGACAATGGATTTCTTCAGGAATGTCCCGTAGTCCATGAGCGCATAGTACCACTCACGCGGGTTAGCGGCGTCCAGCGTTTTTGTCACCAGGGGAATAATCTCTTCGTCGCTGACCTCGTCCTGCCCGGGGAAGAAGAAATGGATGAAGACGGTGCGAATATTGGTCTCGATAAAGACAACCGGCTGGTTGAAGGCAAAGGCCAGAATCGCGGAAGCGGTGGCTTTTCCCACGCCGGGGAGTTTGAGCAGGTCATCAAACGAGGCGGGTACCTTTCCCCTGTGCTGCGAGACCACCGCCAGGGCAATCTGCTTCAGCGCCAGCGCCCGCCGGTTATAACCGAGGCCCTGCCACAGCTTGAGGATTGAGCGGAGAGGGGCATTGGCCAGTGCCGCGGCATCGGGAAACCGGGCGGTGAACTCCCGGTACTTTTCGATAACCCTGTTAACCTGGGTCTGCTGCAGCATCAGCTCTGAAACAAGAATATGGTAGGGATTCCTTGTATCTCGCCAGGGCAGCGAGCGGCCGTGCTTCCGGTAGTAATCGTATATCAGCCTCTTAAATGAGCGCAGGTCAGGCGGCTTTACACCCTTTTCCCTTGAAACGGCTTTTTTCATCGCCTGACGTGCTCTACGCGGTGCGCTTCGGTTGCTTGGGCATGTCCTCGCTGAAGTCAAACCGCGACATCATCATCATGAAGCGCCTCAGGGTATCCTCGGCCTCCTTCCTGACATCATCCCGCTTGAGCACTTCGCATGCCCTGCTCTCCTTGACGAAGGAGCTGAAGAGGCCCGCGTAGTCGGTGAGCAGGCTTATAATGAGAGCGCCCTGGTCGACCGGCACATTGCCGAAAATCCTGCCCGCCGAATTAAAGGTTTCAAACTCCCGCAATGCCGGATATATTTTGTGCACATCATCGGTGATATGGTTGATCAACCCCGGCAGGTCCCGATATTTCTCCCGCAGCTTTCCAACCGGGGTCTCATACTTACGCCGGTATGCCATGTCCTGTGAGAGCGGAATGAGATCGGTAATAATGTGGACATATTTACCCTTGTGCACGTCCACATCAGCCGCGTAGAGCGGAAGGGGAACCGACGGGTCCGGCATAACCGTAATGATAAAGGAATTGGACATGTCGAGCTGTGACCGATCGTAAAAGTTCCTGATTTCCACATCGCGGATAACCTGCACCCTCATGGACTGGAACGGTGCCCGGGCGGCATCGCCCGGATCGTACCAGGTGGTCTCACCCATGCGGTCCATGGCCGGCATCTTGGAAGGCACTGCTTTCAAATCGCCAAACCCCTCTCTCAGCTTTTCCACGATGAGATCGGCAATATTTACCTGCTCGATGTTTGTTGTCATGAGCCTAGTTCCTTTCCCCTAGGTTAAGATATGAGATGTGCGATCTGTGATGTGGGATATGCGTTGTGGAAAGATGGATATGTGATGTGAGATCTGTGATATGCGATAAAGACACCTGGCTCACTCATCACAGATCTAATACCTTGCATATCCCACAACATCTTACTCGCAACACGGTCGCGGCTAAAGCCGCTCCTACCGGTTTTTCGTCCCATATCCCACATCGCACATCCCAGATCCCTCTTACACCGTCCCGGCAATCACCCCCGAGTCATTGGGGCCGCGGAACAGCAATCTGGTGACATCCCTGACACCGGCATCGCTTAACATCTGCGTAATCTGGGATTCTGAATAGCTCTGCCCCTCGGGGGTATTGATCAGCATGTTGAGCGAAAACAGCGCCGGGAAAAGGGGCTGATCAAGGGTGTCACCGAGAATAAATTCATGGACCAGAATCAGACCGCCCGGCTCCAGCACCTTCATGGTTCTTTCAATAATCTCCTGGCAGGTGTCAGGCCCCTCCGCGTGCAAAATGTGAGAAAGCATGGCAACATCATAGGAGCCGCGGATGTCTTCCCGGAGGTAATCACCGGCCATGAAATCAATGCGGTTCGGCAGCCCGAACTGCTCTATGGTGCGCAGGGCGAAGGGAGAGGTGGCTTCAAGGTCAAAGACAGTTGCCTTAAGACGGGGATTGGCGAGGCAGAAAAAAATCGCGTAGGTTCCGGGACCGCCGCCCACATCAATCAGGTGCTTTCTGCCCCGGAGGTCCACCTGCTGCGAGAGGGCGGGGGCAATGGCCATGGCAAGGTTATGCATGCCCATCAAAAAACTCTCACGCTCCTCATCCTCATTGTACGGCTGCTGCTTCAGGGGCTTCCCGCTTCGCACAGCCTGTTCTAAATCGGCCCAGGCCTTCACTGCCTGCTCGTGGTGGCCGATCAGATAGCCGCAGTAGTGCGGGGATGACTTGTTGAGAAAGGTGTTGGCGGCAGCGGTATTGGCATAACGTTCACCCGTCTTGATCAGCAAGCCCATGGCGGCCAGGGCATTGAGGAGCATGCTCAAGGCCCGCGTGCTGGAATTGGTTTTTTGCGCAAGATCTTCGGCCTCAAGATACTCGTTGCCCAGAAGGCTGAAAATCCCCATGGCCACGGCCGTGTGCAGCGTACATGCTTCCCAGTATGATCCCGAAGTTCTTAACAGCTTCTCGGCATTCCACGATTCTTCATGCATCATCATGCCTCACCTCCCGGTTCGCGCTAAAATATCCTCAACCATTTTGAGACAGCTTTCAGGATTGCCCCTTGTCTCAGGGCGCGCAACATGCACCAGCTCTCGAAGTACAACCCGTGCCAGACGGTCCCGCTTTTTAAACAATTTCCCTTCCACGTCATTTTCTATAATAATACAGATGCAGTCAAAGTCCCGGTGTATGACTCTCTTAACATCACCGGGGGGCAGCATCTCTTCACCCTTGAAGAGCGCTGAGCCGCTGCCTGAACTCAGGGGATCGTGGGTTTCACGGCCGATGAGCATGAGCTGCATCCGGGACAGCCCGAGGTACTCAAGCCACACCCGGGCAGCCTTGCCCGTCGATTTGGGCACGGGGCGGCCCACCTTCACTGAACCCAGATCATAATGGTAGGCAAATCCCCGGCAGTGCTTTTCTCGTGCCATCCATCCTCTACCATGATAGAGCGCCTGCGTGCCGTCCGCGGTCCTGCTTACCGCGAGTTTAAGCGCTGAGCATCATTTTGCATGGGCAAAAAAGTCTCTCACCTCATAAAGCCCGTCCTTCAGGCGGAGGTATCCCCCTTTTTCCGCGGTCCAGCAGGGAAGCACGACAAAGGTGTTCCTTCCGTCGTACTCCCTCACCAGCGGGGAATGGGTATGCCCGCAAACAATCATGTCGGCACCCTCCGCAAAGGTCTTTCTGATGGTCTCATCGGGGAATTGGAATCTCCAGGGGTCCTGGGCTTCAATCACCTGTTTACTTCTGCGCATGAATCGCCGGGCGAGCCTGTCTTCAATCCATCCAGGGAGGACTGCGTCGAGCATCCGATAGATGGGCCAAGCGGTCCTCCGGTATCGCTGGAAGTGCGCATCATTGGTTAAAAGAAGGTGCCCGTGGGTTATCATGAGGCGCCTGCCCTGGAGTTTAAGCGTCGTGCGCTCGCCCAGAAAATGGACACCATGGCGGGAGAGCACTTTCTTCCCCAGGAGGAGGTCGCGGTTGCCGATAAGAAAGAAAACCTTCGAGCCCTTGCCGCACAGCTCAAGCAGGGCGTCCAGCACCTCGCGGTGATCCTTTATCACCTGCCGGTTGTTGGCCCAGTAATCAAAGAGGTCCCCGAGGATATAGAGGTCGGCGCCTCCCGCGCCCACCATCTCCAGAAAGGAGAGAAACAGCATCCGCTTCTTCAGCTCATCCCTTTCCAGGTGAACGTCGGCGATGAAATAGCTTTCTCCTTCCTTTTTGTCCATTACCGGATACACATCAGAGGGTATTGGTTTGTCCCCTTCGCGGGACTATTTCCACGCAATGAGCATGGTTATGTTGGGAAGCTTGATGGCATCCTGGGCCCGCTGGTCAAAGATTAACCGATGGGGGAAATACCTGTCAAGCAGGGGTTCCACGTCCTTGAAAAAGAGCGGCTGGGACCCTATCCTTTTAAAGACTTCATCGTAGGCATACAGCCTGCCGGTACGGTTAAACCAGTCGCCCAGGATCAGGATGTCCGCCACCCGGGCAATATTCTCAAATGCCTTCAGGGCGGCGTAGTTCAGCGTGTACCGCTCATAGAGCAGTGTCGGGCCGGTGAGCTGCTCAAGCAGCTGGGCCGGGGGCGGCTCCATGATGTTCCATAAGGCAGTCCTGACGTCCGCCCGGGGATGGCTGCTTTTAAGCTGCCCCACATTCTCAAGCACAACCGGCTGCGCGTCGGTCACCACCAGGGGCAGATTTACATCAGCCTTGCTCATCTGCTCCAGCATGATTTTCGTCAAATTGGCCCTGCCTGCGCCGATTTCCAGAAAGGTCTTGACGCCTGCCTCCCGTGCCACGCGCAGGGCTATGGAGGTGATCATTTCACCGAAAAAGGTGTAAAACTCCTCCCTGGCAATCTCACCGAAGATCTCGCGCAGCCGGGGGTTGTTCCAGTCAAACTTACCCAGCGCCTCCATCTCCAGAATCACCTTCATCATTTTCAATTCCGCGCGAAACGCCTCGGGGACCTCGTCCTCCCCGACCTCCTTCCCATCGGCCACTTTCTGCGAGGCCTCGGCCCAGACCTCCCACGTGCCGAAACGCTTGATCAGGTGATCAACGTATCGCTTCTCCAAATCCGCCAGTTCTTTTTTCAGTCCTTCTGCGGTGAGCATCGGTCAACCTCCTTACGTATTCAATGCAACCAGCTTATACAGTTCCTTTACTTCCTCCCTGGTCAGATACCGGTGCCGGCCGGGCTCCAGCGTGCCCAGCCTCAGGGAGCCAAAGCTCACCCGTTTTATTTTAATGGCCGGGTGGCCGACGAAGGCGCACATGCGCTTTACCTGCCTGTTCCTTCCTTCACCGAGCGTTATCCGTATCCAGCTGTTGTTGATGGAACTGCGCAGGAACCCGACGCGCGCGGGATGGGTCATGCCGTCCTCAAGCGGTATGCCCTTGCGCAAATGGTCCAGCGCCTCTTCAGAGGGAACGCCCTTTACCTTGACCTCGTAGGTACGCTTGATGCCGTAGCGGGGATGATGCAGCCTGTGGGTCAGCGGACCATCATTGGTCAGCAGCAGAAGACCTTCCGCGTCATAGTCCAGTCTTCCCACCGGGAAAACCCTGGCCTTGACGCCGCGGAGCAAATCCAGGATAATGGGCCGCTTCTCGGGATCGCGCAGGGTGGAAACATACCCGTGAGGCTTATGCAGCAGGATGTAGAGATGAGCCGGCGGGCCGGCAAGCTTTTTCCCGTCAACCGCGATCACATCACTCGCGGGATCAACCTTCGTGCCCAGTTCAGTGACGGTGCTCCGGTTTACCGTTACCCGCCCTTCCCTTATGAGGCGCTCGGCATCCCTTCTGGAGGCTATGCCCGCCCGGGCAATCACTTTTTGCAGTCTTTCCTGCATGGCAATAGGAGCTATTGGGTATCCTCTTCAGCAACCGGGAGAGCGGCATCACCGAGCTGCTTTATTTCTTCTATGGTCGGCAAACTTGCGAGCGTTTCCAGCCCGAAGACTTCAAGAAATTTCTGTGTCGTGGCATAGAGGAAGGGCCTGCCGATGACCTCTTTTCTGCCCTGGATGGCAACCAGGTTTTTATCCATCAGCGACTTTACCACCCCGGCGCAATCAACCCCCCGCACCAGCTCGATCTCGGCCTTGGTGACCGGCTGCTTGTAGGCGATAATCGCCAGCGTCTCCAGGGTGGGCTGGGTAAGATGATACGGCTTCGATTTTCTCAGCTGATGCACCAAAGATGCATACTCAGGCCTGGTACAGAACTGGAAGCCGTGGGCAACTTCCCTGATATAAATCCCCCGCGGGCTCGTCCGGTAGTCCTCGATCAGCTCTTCAACCAGCCCTCTGATCTGCCTGGGCGCCAGATCTTCCAGAACCTGCTTTATCCTGTCTATGGTGAGCGGGATATCAGAGGCAAAAATCAGGCACTCGATGATGCATTTTAACCGCTCTTTACCCGGATCGGTTGCATCGGCCGTTTGTGCTGCTTGCTCAGCAGTTTGCTCTGCCGCCTGTTCCGCGTTTTCAGTTGGTATTACCGTCTGTTCTACCCTGCTATCCTCTTCCAAAGCCGCTCCTTCTTATTGCTCATGGCCTTCCGGCCTGCGGGAATGTGTATCTTCACTTTCATGAACTGATATCATCGAGTGGCACCTGGCCGGCCAGGGCGACAATGCGTATTTCACCATAGGGCTGCACCTGGAAAACCCGGATTGCCCGCAGCCGTATCAGCTCCAGCACTGCCAGGAAGGCAACAACAATTTCGTATCTGGTTACCAGGGGATCAAAGAGGGATTGAAAAACAAGCTGCGGCGTTTCCCTGAGCTGCTGCAGAATGGAAACGATCTTGTCCCGCACGGTCATTTTTTCAACCGCCACCCCCATGATGTTTTCGGGGAGGTCCTTTCTTTCGATCACCTTTCTCAGGGCATCGACCAGGTCAAACAGGCTCGCTTCTATCAGCATGTCTCCATCGACTTTTACCTCGCCGGGATCTTCTGTCTGAGGCCGCTTAAAGATGTCCTTTTCAAGCAATTCCCTGGTGACCAGCTGATGGGCGGCCTCCTTATAGCGCTGATACTCAAGCAGGTGTTCCATCAGTTCCGCCCGGGGATCCGTCTCATCCTCACCCTCCCCTTCGCCCTCCACGGGAGGCAGCAGCATCTGTGACTTGATCTTGATGAGCGTCGATGCCATGACCAGGAACTCGCCGGCAATGTCCAGGTTGAGCTCCTTCATCAGCTCCAGGTATTCAAGATACTGGCCGGTAATGAGGGCCATGGGAATATCGTAAATATCCACCTCGTTTTTCTTGATGAGGTAGAGGAGAAGATCCAGCGGCCCTTCAAAAATATCAAGCTTTACCTGGTACTGCATTGGCGGTTTCACCGGAGGAGTAAAATATTATCAGTTGTGTCTTTAAGATTCTTGATACTGTGCAAATCTAAGAGTATATACTCTCGGGTTTGATAACTCTACGGTAAACGACCAAACCACATGGTCATTGCGAGGAGCGCAAGCGACGTAGCAATCTAATGAGATTGCTTGCATTGTGCTAAACAGAGATTGCTTCGTCGTCCCGCCCAAGCGGGACATCTCGCATACGACTATCTTATTTTTTAAACATGTCGTTCATTGATAGAATCAAAGCTTGAAACCCGTTCAAATATCTCAGAGTGCGGCTACATGAAAACGCTGCAACGCCTCTCTATTTAATCTTGACTGCCTCCCGCACCTCATCCATGGTCCGGGCGGCGGTCAGCCTGGCCCTGCTGATGCCTTCCTCCAGTATCTCATTGACCCTGGAAGCGTGTGAGAGGTAGTAGGCCCTCTTTTCCCTGAAAGGGGTCAGGAAGGCAATGAGGTTTTCCACCATCTTTCCCTTGCATTCAACGCACCCGATGCCTGCCCTTCTGCATTCCCGGTCAACCGAGCTGATGAGGTCAGCCGGGCTGTAGAGGTTGTGAAAGGAAAAAACATTGCAAATCTCCGGATTCCCCGGATCATTTCTGCGCATCCGCTGGGGATCGGTAATCATTTGTGAGACCTTCTGCCTGATCACATCCGGCTCATCAGAGAGATAGATGGCATTGTTGTATGATTTGCTCATCTTGCGCCGGTCAATCCCCAGCACCTTGGACATTTCGGTGAGAATCTGTTCCGGCTCCGGGAAAACCTCGCCGTAGAGATAATTGAATCGGCGCACGATTTCCCGCGTGAGTTCGAGGTGGGGAACCTGATCCTTGCCCACCGGCACCTTGTTGGCCTTGTACATTATGATGTCCGCGGCCTGCAGAACCGGATAGCCGAGAAAGCCGTAGGTGGTGAGGTCCCTGCCCGCCAGCTCGTCCTGCTGCTCCTTGTAGGTCGGGTTTCTCTCCAGCCAGGGAAGAGGCACAATCATTGAAAGCAGGAGATGCAGTTCGGCGTGCTCCAGGAGCCTGCTTTGAATAAACAGGGTGCTCTTCTCCGGGTCAATGCCCGCGCTGAGCCAGTCAATGACCATCCCGGGAATGCTTTCCCTGATCACCCCGGTATTTTCATACTCGCTGGTCAGGGCATGCCAGTCGGCAATGAAGAAAAAACAGTCATAGTTGTCCTGCAGCTTCACCCAGTTGTCGAGCGTCCCATGCAAATGGCCCAGATGCAGTTTGCCCGTGGGCCGCATTCCGCTCAGCACTCTCTGTTTAGACACAATCACCTTCTCCCCTGACAGGCAGCCGCGCGCTCAAAAGCCGGATCCGTCCCCGCGCGCTTCCGTCATATCGATAACCGGTACGCTTCAATCGCCCCTCCGCCAGGCCGGCCGGAGATCAACGGTCACAGTATTTATCAGATTAACCGGGGCCTGTCAATCAGCATGAGCGGAGCCGCCGCTTAAAAAGTGCCTCTGCACATAGTCCAGTTCGTCGGCCTTGGTCTGGACCTTTCCTTCGAGCCGGGCATCAAGCAGGCTCTCCAGAATTTTCTTGTAGAGCCTGCCGGGCTGGAGTCCCAGCTTCTTCAAATCCTCCCCCCCGGTTTCAATGGCGGTGTGCCGCAGGTGGGTCACAAAGGTTGAGATGGCCTTCTGCGCCTCTCTCCTGGTGACCCTGCCCATCAGGTAGATGAGGCATTCCGCGGAGAGGGGCTTCAGGAGGTGGTAGAGCTCGCTGGTGCCGAGCGTTTTTCGCCGCGCCATTTTTACCAGGACGTTCTTTATCTGCTCACGGTTGGCGAGTAGTTCCCGCCCCTCCTTTTCGCTGAAAAAGAGACGCCGGCACACGTTCACCACCTCGCTTTTCAACAATCCGTCGATTAAGGCCATAAAGTATATTTTCCACTGGGCGTAGCCGTCCTCCAGAAAGGAGAGCTCATACCACCTGATGGCCTCTTTGACTCTTTCGCACAGGGCCTTACGCGCCCTGTCAAACGTAAGCGCGGGATGGATGCAGGAAAGCACCGACAGCGCCTGCATCCGCTCAAGGTTCAAGATCACCTCTTCCTCCTGCAGCATGAGCATCAGCTCCGCAAGCAGGCGCCGCCCGTCCAGCCGCTCCAGAAAATTAAACTTGACCGCGTTTTCGATCAGGCTCTGGGTGAGCTTGCCCAGATGGAACCCGAAGCGCTGCTCGAAGCGGATTGCCCGCAATATCCGGGTGGGGTCCTCCACAAAGCTCAAATTGTGGATCACCCGGATGGTTTTTTCCTTGATGTCCTTTCGCGCCCCGAAAAAATCGATCAGCTCCCCGAAGTAGGCGGGGTTGAGCCTGATGGCCAGGGTGTTGATGGTAAAATCGCGCCGGTAGAGATCAAGCTTGATGGAGCTCATCTCCACCTGGGGCAGGGCCGCCGGTCGCTCGTAATACTCCAGCCGCGCGCTGGCCACGTCCACCTTGAAACCGCCGGGAAGGCTGAGCACCGCCGTTCCGAAGGTCCTGTGCACCTTCACCTTCACTTTGTGCTGCGCGGCCACTCTCTGCGCGAAGGCAATGCCGTCCCCTTCAATGACCAGGTCGACGTCCAGGTTGTCACGGCGCAGGAAAATATCCCGCACAAAACCACCGATGATGTACGCATTCATTCCCATCGCTTCGGCGGTTTCCCCCAGCTCCCGCAGCATGCGGACCATCTGCGGCGGCAGGTGCTCTTCCAGCTGGTTTACCATCAGCTTGTTCTGCTTGCGCGAGGCATACGCCCCCTCTTCGAAGAGATACCGGGGCTCCTCGGCCAAATCAGCATGGAGCACGCGCAGCAGATCGGTCCGGGTAATGCCTCCAATCAGCTTGCCCTTCTGGATGACCGGGAGAAACCGCTGGTTGCCTTCGATGATGATCTGCTGAATGGACGGCCAGGGGGTTTGCGGACCCACGGTGGAAAATTCCCTGACCATATATTCTTCCACCGGAAGGTCCTTGAGGCCGTGATGCGCCGCCTTTTCAATCACCTGCCTCGATATCAGTCCGGCAAGCTGCCCGTCCTTCAGAACCGGCAACACATTAATGTTGTAACGGGTAAGCACCTGCCCGGCCCTGCTCAGGGTTTCCGAGGCATCAACCGTTTTGACCGGGTAGGACATGAAATCCCGCGCCACCCGGGGAGGGGAAATGGTGCTGTGCAAAATGGTCTTTAACTTTTCCTCCACCTGGACCAGCGTTTGATCCCGTATGGTTGCCGAGGCGGCGCTGCTGTGCCCTCCCCCACCGAACTCCTTGGCGATGTCGCCCACATCCACTTCAGGATTCCGGCTCCGTGCCACCAGGTAAACCCTGTCCTCCATGCGGGCAAGCACAAACAAGACATCGCAGCGCTCCATCTCCCGCAGCTTGTGGACCAGCACGGCAAAATCGCTCACATAGGTCTTGCTGGACACCTTGGCCACGACCACGTCAATGCCGTTGATTTGGTACGTGGCAGCCGACTCGACCAGCTCGTTCAAGAGTGCAATCTGCTCGGCGGTAAATCCCTTGACCAGGATGTCGCTGATCAGGTTGAGGTCCGCCCCTTTCGACTTGAGATATGCCGCCGCCAGGTAATCCTCCCTGGTAGTGGAGGGAAAGGTAAGGTTGCCGGTGTCCTCATAAATGCCGAGCATCATGATGGTTGCTTCTTCCGGCTGAATGTCTATCTTTTTCTTCTTGAGCAGCCCGCACAAAACGGTCGTCGTGGCCCCGACCTCCTGCACCACTTCCACGGAGCCGCGCAGGTCATCATCCGCCGGGGGGTGGTGATCGTAAATGTGCAGATCAACATCAGGCCGGTCAGCAACCCTGGCAAATTGCCCGATGCGGCTTTTCTGGCGGATGTCCACCAGGATGAGCCGGGTGATCTTTTTCAAATCGATGTTTTTGAGCTTTTCCCACTTGAAGGCATAGTAGGCGGAGGTGAGGAAGAAGTCGCGCAGGCTTTTTTCCTGGCTCCCGGCAAATGCCACCACCGCATCAGGGTAGAGCTTCTTCGCCGCCACCATGGAGGCAAAGGCATCAAAGTCCGCGTTGACATGGGTGGTTATGACTTCCATGGCATCTCAGGAGGGAATGTTTGATGGCCCATGACGCACGATACAGGATGCACGAAAAGAAGGTTGCAAGTTACATGTTGCACGTTGCAGGTTACTGGAAAGGACCTGGCAGCCTGTGAAAATTCTTTCCACTTGTATCATGAACCCTGCACTATGCATCCTGTATGTTGCCTGTTCACACTTCTTCCAACCTATTACAATTACTGCGAAATGGCAAGGTTAATTCCCGGGGCTTTTAAGGAAGTAAAAGAGGGACGCCCTTAAATATCTAAGTTTGTGTAAACTGCAAAATGAATATTAGAAATTTAAGGGCGTCCCTCTCCCCAGATGCCCCGCTTTTTAAGCCTGCATCATGAAATATGAATCCTAAATCCAACAACACAAAAAAACCGGACCACGCTCAACATGTAAACCGCCAGCGTGGTCCGGCCTCTCAATTAACTTCAGACTACTATACTAAACCTGCCAACTTCTCTTACATGGGTTTTGCATTCCACCCTTCGGGGCATATATCGGACTGCGCTTGAGGGTGATGTTACCGGTCGTCTTCTGGGCCTCGACATAAATCTTGCCGATCCACGTGTCAGCGGCGGGATCGTACTTCCATTCCTGGATTAAAATCGGCACTGTAAGATCGCCTATCTGGACGGTGAAAACGCCGTTAACCACGCTGATACCGGTAGCGGTGCTGTTGGTCGCCTCGGTTATGGGCCCGCCCATGTATTCACCGGACGCTTCAATCTCTATGAAAACATCGCCGGTTATGGCGCCCGCCTCATCCTCATCCGCGCAGACCTTGAAAATGCCGCTGATGATGCCCAGAAAGTTGACGGTTCCTTCGTAGTAGCCGTCAAAGGTGGCTATGCCCCACTCCGGGCAGTTCGGCTTGTTTTCAAGGTAGGCTTCCGATACAGCTTCATACTGGCGGTTTGCCCTGCTGAGGGCGGACAGCGCGGCGGCACCATTCCTTGTTGCCGCGCCGGTCATTGCCCGGTCGCCGCGATCATCATGACGAGTCAACTGGCGTTCGTAATCGGCGCAGATATCGTCGACCTGGTTCTGGGCAATGGCCTGCGCGACGTAGGATTCCTGCAATGCCGCATCATTCATATAGACAGCCGCCGGAGCGACTGCGCCGCCCATCGGGGTGAGCGAAATGAAAAGTTCGGCAAAGGCAAGATCCGTAAGCTGGCTGCTCAAATCCTCTGCCGCAAGGGCTCTCTTAATGGATGGCTGGGCCAGGTTCAACCCGATTCTTTCCACCGGCTTTGGGTGGCAGCAAGCTGGGCGGTCACGGCAGCATCAAGCACGGCAGTCATGTCGCTTACATCGCCGTATCCCCGTATCCCGGCATAGCTCATCTGGACATCAGTGAGGAATCCCGCGCGGGACTACGCCGGCGATGACATCGCAATGGTGGTTGAATCGCTCACCGTGGTATTGACGGCACTGCGTCTTCGGTTGTCCTCCCCTATAAAACATTACCGTGCCGGCAAGCAGGTCTTGGGCCTGGTTGAGTTCCGCGGATATGCCGATGGCCGATCCCTCCGCCGTGCCGGTGCCGATCCAGCGCCCTTCAAGATTAACGGCGGCAGGTTCGGGCAGTACGACATCATAAATATACAAACCGATTATCTGCGAAGGAACATAAGCCAGTCCCTGCTCACGGCTATAGGTCACCCGCACCGGATCGCCGTGGATGCTGCGCAACGTGCGCGCAAGCTCCACCGGACTGGCGAGATTGCAATGTTAAACAGCCGGAGGCCGCCCACCGAGTCAGCAACCATAAGATAGCTGTCCTCAACGCCACCGCCTTTATCTGGCCCGCCTGGTTTCTGTCCGTCACGCTGTTCAATCTGCGCGAGGGGCGCCGGCGCATAGGGCTGGGTAAGATCATAAATGGAAAGCCCTTTTTCAGCAACCGTGCCGGGAAGGAAAAGCGCCGTGTCCCACACGGCAATGTCCTGCACCACCCCGAGGTCAAGCACGCCGGCCACTTTATGCAGCGTGGTTCCGTCCGGCTTCAACACAAAAAAGCCGGAAAGGCCGTCAGCGCCTATAATATACTGGCCCCACAGGGTAGACGCAGGCATGAGCCGCCGGAATTATAATCGGTGATCACTGACGGGCTTTCCGGATTAGACACGTCCACCAGAAAAATCCCTTCCGTCTGTGCGGCGACATACGCGATGTCATCATGCACGGTCACATCATTGGGCTCGCCGGCAAGCTCTACAGAACCGATTGAAACCGGGGCTAGTGGATTGGAGATATCCACAATCTCGAGCAACCCGCCGCTGGCCCCTTCTTCGGTGAGCTGGGCAATGTATGCAGTATCACCGTCAAGCGCAAGCCCGTTGGCATATCCCATAAGCGCAAACGACGCTGCAACTGTAGGTGCGGAAGGATCGGTCATGTCAAGCACCTGCAGGCCGTTCTGCGCGGCGGCAACGAAGGCATAGTCTCCCCTGCCCTCGCAGTCCATGACGCGGCCTATGGTCCTCACTGCCCCCACTTGCGTGATGGTGGCACCGGAGATGTCCAGCAGGCGTATGCCGTATGTCGAGTTCGCCAGTATCATGTAATCGCCGCTCAGGCTGATACCCAGGCTGTGGTTCCCGCCCACGTCAAAGATCTCGGTCTGCACCGGATTTGCCGGGTCCGACACATCAATTTCAGGCTGGTCGTAAAACTCGGAAAACGGATACACATAGTTGCCATACTTGACCAGACCGAGAATGCCGCCGTAGTCGTTGTTGATCAATGAAACGAAACCCGGGCTGGTTACGTCACTCACGTCGAGGATGGCAAAGCCGTTGCCGCCTGCCCCCAGGTAGAGGTAATTCCCTTCACGGATGCTGTCGTAATACTGGTTGCTCAGCCCGTCCGCCGGCGATCCGGAATAATGTGATTCCACGGCAATGGCCGCCGGGTTGGCTATGTTGAAGATATACAGGCCGTCAAACTCACAGCACACATAAGCGTAGTCGCCGTTAATATGAACTCCGTACAGATGGGGATTCTCGGCTTCAAAAGCGGTGTATGAACCGCGAACCGAGGGAGCGGAGGGGCTGGTAATGTCAAGGATGAAGAACCCGTTATAATCGGCGACATAGGCGAGGGAGCCCCGGATCTCAACATCAAAGGTATTGGTGATTTCCTCACTGGTGTCAAACGTGGTGTCACTCAACTGCTGCGGGTTTGCCGGGTCGCTCACGTCAACCGCAACCAGGCCGCCCTCGCTGCAGGCAATGTAGAGCGTGTTGCCATTGATATCGCTTCTTCTGGCCTGGCCGGGCAGGGGCAAACTGCCCACCGGCACCGGGTTGGCTATATCACTCACATTGTGGACATAGAGCTTGCTGCCGATGAGGCTGTACAGGTAATTGCCGGAGATGATACCGTGGCGGGCGGATCCCCCGATGTTGGAGGTAAACGTTACCGACTCACCGGCCGCCATGGCGGGAGCAGCACAGAAAAAGCTGCACACCATCAGAACAGCCAACAAACTTAAAAACACCTTTCTTTTATTCATGATGAACCTCCTTTCAGGTTATAAAATGTTACAAAAAAATAAGACAAACCATGCATTTCATGATTTGTCCCTTGAGGCTGCCCCTGCTGGCACAATACATTCCATACAGTGACTCCCTGTATAATTACGTATTGTATGAACAGCTCTTTCTGCTTAAATCTGAACAAACATATTTGAAATTTCGGCAGGAGCGCATTCATGCGCGATACTTTCGCGGCTTAAAGCCGCTCCTACCGGTTATGAATGTGTCTGAGAGAAAAACCAGCCTGTGGCTGGTAAATGCTCAGATGTAAACCTGTAAAAATCTATAGAAGAGTTAGGCTGATTTGTCAAGCTTTAAACCGGGAACAGATGCACCGACGACAGAGGGTTACGATGCGGAGCATTTAAATGTTGATAGGCGTTCAAACCCTTCCGGGTCAGCTCAGCTGCCTGACTTGACTTCACCCGCATCCTTAAAGATGGGAAAAATCAGGGTGCAGATATAAAAGGTGATGAAGGGCAGGGAAAAGAGAACAAGCGACATCAGCAGGCCTTCTTTCCCGAGCAGGGTAAGATTATAGTCGGTAAACCCGCGCAGGCTTTTAGAGAAGAGTTGGCCGCCGATGACCACATTCCAGCGCATGGCAAATACCTGGATTAAAATCAGCACCGCAGAGAATGTGGCAAAAAGCACTTTGGTGCGATCATTCAGGGGCCGCAGTGAAACAATGCCCAAAAGAACCAGCGGAATAAGGGAGCCGATAATACCCTGTATCCAGATGTAGCTGAACGCCAGCTTCCCGGTCATGAGCTGCGAAAGGATTCCCCAGGATTCCTCACCCTCATAGCCCATGGTGAGCACCTCCAGCCCTTCCAGGGTGACATCAACGATGAGGAAGCCCCAGAAGTACTTGCAGAGCGCCTGGATGCAGGGAACGCTGACTGCTCTTCCGGTAAGCTTCATGGCGATCATGTACATCAGTATCAATACGGCGATGCCGGAGACAATGGCGGAAAGAAGAAAGATGAGCGGCATGAGCGGCGTCGACCACCAGGGATTCGACTTGACCGCGCCGAAGATGAATCCCACATACCCGTGAAGTATGCAGGCGGAGGGAATGCCCACCGCGGCGAGAACCCCGATGATTTTTTTGTCCAGGGCACGGGATTCATCGGTCATCTCGGTGACTCCCAGCGCCAGCAGCGCGTAAAACCAGCGCTTGACCACGAAGCCTTCCTTTGACCGCTTGACGATGTCCTCTCTGAATACCAGCCATATCTCCACCATCAGGATGCCCATGTAAAAGAAGCAGATATAGCCGAAAATGGACATGGCCGACATGAGGTTGGGGGTAAACATGATGTTAAAGCACCTGAAGGGCTGCCCCAGATGAAAGAGCAGCGGGGTCATGCAAAACATGATGAAGCAGAGGGCCGCCACCAGCGCCATGTTGCCGACCGGTTTCAGGTCCTTGTCGCCGAACACGTGGTAGAGGGAGGAAACAATGAAGGCTCCCGCAACCAGACCGGTGATATACGGATAGAGGGCGATCATCACGCTCCAGGCCACATGCAGTTCATTGGGATAGGCAAACCCCTGGGTTGCTATTTCGTGCATCTAGCGCACCTCCTTGTCCAGCCCCAGATAATAGGCCCGCGGCTCATTGCCGATTTCGGGCTTCAGGACGTTCACCCGCTTTTCCCGCAAGATTATGCTTACCTCGCTTGCCGGATCGCGCAGGTCGCCGATCTTGCGCGCGCCGACAGGGCAGGCCAGGACACAGGCCGGCGACAGGCCCTTCACCAGGCGGTGATAACACCAGGTGCATTTGTCAGCCACCCCCCTGCCATGGTGATCTATGTAGCGTGCCCCGTAAGGGCAGGCCTGCACGCAGTAGCTGCATCCCACGCAGTATTTATCATCGACCAGCACGACGCCTTCTTTCGTCTGGTAGGTTGCCCCCACGGGACATACCTGGACGCAATTGGGCTTTGAGCACTGGTTGCAGAGTTTGGGGACGAAAAATGACTTCACCACCTTCGCCTCGGACTCGATCTCCGTGAATCCGTCCAGGGCGCCGCGGGGTGAATCCACCAGCACCTCCTCATGCTCGGTAATGCGGTAGCGCTCAACCCAGGTCCGGTAAAACCCGTCGGGAACGCCATTTTCCCCCTTGCAGGCCTTGACGCACCGGCCGCAGCCGATGCAGAGGGTGGTGTCCACCACGAATCCGTAGAAATGTTTCTCCCAGTCGTAGGCGGGTCCCCTGGCTGAACGCCCGAGCCGCGGCAGGAGAAGCTCAGCCGTGTAGACAATCAGCCCTCCCGCGCACAGCTTGCCGCCTGTCTTCAAAAAATCTCTTCGGTCCATGTTCTTCATGTTGTCCCGCGTTTTATCCGCCGCACGGCGCATTACGCACCCGTTTCCAGGGGCGCGTGAGGGTTGTGGCATTCTACACAGGTCTGCGCACCGGTCTTCCCTTCATCCTTCTCGGCACGGTGGAGGGCAAAGTTTTTAATCTGGGATACGCTTGCCGGCCGTCCGGTCAGCTCCTGATGGCAGAGCAGACAGGCATCATTGCTTTTTACCGCGGTCATGGTCTTGAGGTTGCCGTTATGAATCTCCCAGTGGCCGTGGCAGACCTCGCAATTGACCGCGCTGTGCTTGCTTCCCTGCCAGGCCGTGTGCTGCTCCTGGTGGCACTCCCGGCAAAAGGCGGATTCCAGGTGCACCAAGGGCATGTTCATCTGTTCCGCCAGGTTGTCTCCCCGGTAGTGCCCGTAGGTGCCGAAGGACTCCGGAATCAGGAACGACCGCACCAGCGCAAAGACCACTACCAGCGCAACAATAATCATGACCAGGCGAATTGTGTGGCTCCGGTATGACACAGCTTTTTTTCTAACCTCCCGGCTCCTGCGCTGTTTTGCCGTCCGCCGGCTTGGTAAAACCCCTGGCCAGCCAGATGACCAGCATCGCGAGCAGCGCAAGGAGAATGAGTATATTGACCACCTGGATCAGCATGACGATCGGCCGGTCCTTGAGCGACGGGTCCAGGTGAAAAGGCCCAAAAACCGCCTTTCCCGCCTTGGCCTCATCGGTATGGCACTCGCCGCAGTGAGTTTCCGTCAGCGGGTCCGTTCCGTGCCCCACGGCCTTTGAAAAGTGGCAATTGATGCATTCGGAACGGTCAAAGGGGTTTGCCAAATCAGACTTCCGGTGCGCCGAAATCCTGAACAGCAAAAGCCGGTTCGCAATACTGAACGAGGCTGCCCTGTCCTCATGGCAGGAAAGGCAGACTGCCTTGATCTTTCCCTTATACACTGTGGATTCGGGGTCTTCCTTGGAGCGCGTGGCATGAGGGGTATGGCAATCGGAACAGTCCGGTTTTTGTTTTCCCTCCGGCACTTCCGCCGTCCAGTGTGCTGTTTTATAATAAGCCTCCGCCTGCTCTTCGTGGCACTCGACGCAGTTTACCTTTTGCAGTCCCTCTGCGGGATGGGTCTCCGGTTTGGCGTCCGCATGGCAATCATCGCAGGTCAGGCCGGCCACCTCGAAGTGCACGTCCTTCTCCCACGCCGCTTCGTCCACATACAGGTTTCGAAACATTCTCCGGCAGCTTGTCCGCCGCCCGCCCGTAATCCCTGTGGCAGGCCAGGCACTCTTTATTTTCGTAAGCGGAGGATGCCCCCGGCGCAGCGAGAAGGCACGACAGCGCAAGAGCAACCGTGCACGCAACCCGGCACATATAACGGCCACTGAATGAACGCCCGATCATTTCAAACATACGCTTCCCGAAAAGCACTAGGTTGTTGTATTCTCTTGCTTATGCATCGACTCCGCCACCAGCTCCGCCACATCACGCACCCTGATGGATTCCTCCATCTCCTTGTCCTTGGTGGCGTCTTCCAGCATGGTGAGGCAGAAGGGGCATGCCGTTCCGATCATGTCCGCCTTGGTCTTCACCGCGTCTTCAAAGCGGCTGTGGTTGATTCTCGTTCCCAGATGTTCTTCCATCCACATGCGTCCGCCGCCGGCGCCGCAGCAGAAGCTCCGCTCGCGGTTCCGTTCCATCTCCTGCAGGGTGATGCCGGGAATGCTCCCCACCACCTTCCGCGGCTGATCATAGATGCTGTTGTACCGGCCGAGGTAGCAGGAATCGTGAAAGGTCAGCCTGTGGTTTAATGCGCCGGTGAGCTTCAATCTGCCCTCGGCCGCAAGGCGGGCGATGAACTCGGTGTGGTGATATACCTGGAAAACGCCGCCCAGCTGAGGGTACTCGTTCTTGATAATATTATAGCCGTGGGGACAGGTGGTCACCACCGTCTTCACGCCGTACTGCTGCATGGCGGCAATGTTTTCCTGGGCCAGCTGCTGGAAGAGGTATTCGTTTCCCATCCGGCGCGCGGAATCGCCGCAGCACTTCTCCTCCGGGCCCAGGATGCCGAAGCGCACTCCCGCCGTCTGCAGGATCTGAACAAAAGAGGCGGCCACCTTCTTGTTGCGGTCATCGAAAGAGCCGGAGCAGCCAACGTAATAGAGCACATCAATATCCTTGTCTTCCGACTCGGACAATATCTTCACCCCCAGCGCCTTTGCCCAGTCGCCCCGCTTGGCCAGCCCGATACCCCAGGGATTGCTGTTCACCTCCATGTTCTTGAACACGCCGGCCACTTCCGGAGGGAAGCTGCTTTCCATCATCACCAGGTAGCGCCTGAGGTCGACCACCTTGGGAATCTGCTCGATGAACACCGGGCACTGCTCCATGCAGGACATGCAGCTGGTGCAGGACCAGAGCTCGTCATCGGTAATGGCATTGCCCATGATGGGCGTCAGCGCCTGCCCTTCCTTGTCCCTGCCGTTTCCCATCAGGATGGGGCGCTCCTTCTGCAAATGCTGTTTCAGGTCCTGAATGAGCTTCTTCGGGCTGAGCGGCTTTTCGGTGAGATGGGCCGGGCACCGGTCCTGGCATCGCCCGCACCGGGTGCAGGCATCAAGATCAAGCAGCTGCTTCCAGGTAAACTCCGGGATGTTGGAAACGCCGTAGGTTTCCCTGGTTTCAAAATCAGTGATGGGCGCCAGCACCGCCTTGGGGCCGGTGGAGCGCAGGATGGTATTGAGGGTCGCGCTGACGATGTGAAAGAGTTTGGAATATGGCAGATAGGCAATGAATGCCAGCACCAGGAAAAAGTGAACCCGCCAGATAAGGTGATGCAGGAACACCGAGCCCGCCCCGCCCGTCATCCCCAGGGCGGCAAGCACCCGCGCGAAAGACAGTCCGACCGGATTCCAGAGGGCATTGGACGGCTGGGTGATGCCGATGCGGAAGCCTTCGATGACGAATCCCAGAAAAATAATGGAGGTCACCAGGATGAGCGCCAGCGCGTCATCGCGGGTGTTGTCCAGCCGGGCCGGCTTGATGACATAGCGCCTGACGATGGCCAGGCAGCAGCCGACGAGCGCGGCCAGGCCGATGATATCCAGCAGGAAGGAAAAAACAATGCCGAAGCTGAGCGTTAGGGTGAAGGGCCATTGCGTAACCACGATGACCGCAAGGGGAATGCAGAATCCCGCCAGTATCAAAAGATGCATGATCCCGGGATAGGATTCCTTCAGAAAATAGCGCTGGAAAAACCCGTAGCGGAGTGCATACCAGATGCCCCTGCCCAGGGAAACCCCGCGGCGCTCCGGCTGCCCGGCCAGCCAGAGGCGCACATGGTCGTACACCCCGTAGCAGCATACGGCCAGGGCGGCAAGTATGAGTAGCAGATCGAGCAGGGAAAACATTCTATACCCTTTTCAGTGTTGGACCAGATCACAATGGCGCTTTGCTGCCATGAATGAAAACAAAAAAACAACAACCACAAAGCGCCCGCAGAGCGGCGATGAGCCGGCATCCGGCACATGCATCACACCCTGCTCAGCCATCCCTCTCCCGCGGGAGAGGGATGCTGCGGCGTTTCCCTATACACCTGAAAGGCAGCCGATGCACGCGATACCATGCTGCCGCAAGAAAAACACGCGGCAGCACGAAACCCATCGGGCACTATTCTTTCCGTATCTTCTTAATTTCTTCCGTCAGTGCGGGCATAACCTTGAACAGGTCATCGCAGATCCCGTAGTCACACTTGCCGAAGATCACGGCTTCGGGATCCTTGTTGATGGCCACAATATACTTGGATGTGCCCATTCCCGCGAAGTGCTGAATGGCACCCGAA
This sequence comes from uncultured delta proteobacterium, assembly GCA_963793865.1. Lineage (GTDB taxonomy): Bacteria > Desulfobacterota > WTBG01 > WTBG01 > WTBG01 > CAZWCD01. Next base: position 94,450 of record CAWCBP010000011.1, on the reverse strand, counting down.
ATGCCGCAGGCAATGTACAGGTTGGGAGAAACCACCTTGCCCGTCTGTCCCACCTGGTCCGACTGCGGTCTCCAGCCGGCGTCAACCGCCGCCCTGGAGGCGCCGACGGTTGCGTTCAGCACCGCCGCCATTTCTTCCAGCAGGGCAAAGCTCTCGGGGCCCTTCATACCGCGGCCGCCGGAGATGATGATTTCAGCTTCCGTCAGGTCAACTTTCTCTCCCGCCACTTTAAGCTGCTCCACCACCTTGCACTTGATATCATCAGGGGAGAGCGCCGGGGCAACCTTTATCACCTCTGCTGTGCGCGACGCGTCGGGCTGAGCGGGGATGAGAACGTTGGGACGGACGGTGGCCATCTTCGGAGTCGCCTCAGAAAAAGCGATATCGGCGTACACCTTGCCGGCGCACATCGGCCGTGTGGCCACAAACTGGTTGCCCTCTCCCAGCTTAATCTCCGTGCAGTCCACGGCCAGGCCCGTGTCCAGCCGGGCGGCAACCCGGGGAAAGAGGTCTTTGCCGATGACCGTCGCGCCTCCCAGCAGAATCGAGGGCTGGTGCTGCTTGACCAGATCCACCAGTGCCTTGGCATAGGCCTCCGTGGTATAGTCCTTGAGCAGGGGGCTTTCAACCGCATACACCTTGTCCGCCCCGTAAGGGCCGCAATCCTTTGTTGCCGCCTCAACCCCTTCACCGAGAACAACCACGCAGAGCTCTTCGCCCAGCGTATCGGCCATTTTCCTGGTCTCGCTTAACATCTCGAAGCTTACCTTCCTCAGCGTTCCATCAGTTCGTTCCGCAAAAATCCAGATTCCTTTTGCCATATCGTGCTCCTTTCAGCATAAAACGGAAGTAATCAGATTATTTTAGCCTCTTCCCTCAGCAGTTTCGCCAGGACCGGGGCCTTTTCTTCGGGGGTTTCGCCGGGGATAATTTTACCTGCCTGCCGCTGGGGCGGTGCGGACATGTGCAGAATCCTGGTTCGCGCGCCGGCCGCCCCGATGCTGTCAGCGCCGATTCCCAGGTCCGCGACCTTCATTGATTTTATCTCTTTTTTCTTGGCCTTCATGATGCCGGGAAGCGAGGCGTAACGCGGTTCGTTCAAGCCCTTCTGAGCCGTCAGCACCGCCGGCAGGGGAACCTGCAACACCTCCTCGCCGCCGAGGATCTGACGGTTCACTTTTGCCGACTTCTTATCTTCTGAAACTTCAACCTTCATTACCAGGACCACCTGGGGGATGCCGAGGATTTCGGCGAGGGCCGGCCCGACCGTTGCCGAGTCATCATCAATGGCCTGCTTTCCGCAGAAGATAAGATCATGGGGCAGCCCCTTTATGACCGCGGCCAGGGCCTTGGCGATGCTGATGGCGTCCCCGCCTTCAAACGCGGGGTCATCAAGGTGGACTGCCTTGTCGGCGCCCATTGCCAGTCCCGTCCTGATGGCATCAACCGCGCGCTGCGGTCCGAGACAGATGAGGGTAACACTCCCGCCGAATTTTTCCTTCAGTTTAAGCGCCTCCTCAACCGCGTACTCGTCGTAGGGATTCATGACGAATTTAATATCGCTGTCGACAATGCCCTTCCCGTCGGGCCTGACCCTGATCTGGGCCTCGGAATCGGGGACCTGCTTCATGCAAACGATAATGTCCATTACCAAACCTCCTCATCACCTGATTATTATTGTGCCCCTTCTTTATTGATAACACCGTTTAAAAAAAAATCGCTTATCTGCTTTGCCGATTCTTCAATGGTGTACCGCCGTGCCCGGGAAAGAACCCAGTACCTGCCCATTTCATCCAGCGCGCCGAAAAAGGCCCTCTTGGCAATTCCGGTATTGATGCTTGCTTTAATAACCCCCTTTTCCTGGCCCTCGCGGATAATGGCGGCAAATATATCGAGGTACGCGGCAAAGTTATCCTTCACATATTCCCGCATGAACTTGCTGCTCTGTCTCAATTCAACCTGCGCCACCTCTGCCCACTCCTGGTTTTCTGTTATCATATTGAGATGCTGAAAGGCAAACATTTTTATTTTTTCCAGGGGGTCATGGCACTTGCTCAGCTCTTTTTTCATGGTGCTGATCATTGCCTTCATTTCTGTTTCAAAAACAGAAATGAGAATATCATCCTTGTTCTTAAAATAAAGGTAGATGGTGCCGTCAGCAACACCCGCTTCCTGAGCAATCTCAGAAACCTTGGAATTAAAGAAACCTTTCCTGGCAAATACTTTCAGCGCTGCTGCTATGATTCGCTGGTGTTTGTCCTCACCGCGCGCATGGTTATTCTTCATAACGCTTCGATTATAAATAAAAATTTAAAACAGACAAAAAATGAATGATGGTTCATTCAGATACCTAGCACAGCACTATTTCCCTGTCAAGATTTATTTAGCTAATTTTTTATTGATGCAGTCCCCTGCCCCAACACTGCCCGACCGCTCCTCACCATGCCGGCATTTGTTTTAATCACTTGACTTAACTCATTACTTTCAATAGAGTTCATCCAAAAAAACCGTACAGGGGATGTATTGTCGGCCATGCTCGACATCCACCAGTGTGAAATTTTCGTGCAGGTTGCGGAACTGAAAAGCTTCTCCAAGGCCGCCCAGCGAATGTGCCTCACCCAGCCAACGGTCAGCCAGCACATATGCGCGCTTGAAAACTACCTCGGCACCAGGCTTTTTGACCGATTGGGAAAGGAGGTGGCCTTGACCAGGGCCGGCGAGGTGCTGTACGGCTACGCGAAGCAGATCACCGCCTTGCGGGGGAAGGCGCAGCAGGCGGTTGACCTGTTCCTGGGCAAAAAGAGCGGGCAGCTGGTCCTGGGGGCGAGCACCATCCCGGGTGAATACATCCTGCCCCGGCAACTGGAAAAATTCAAAACCCTCTATCCCGCCATACGGATTACCATTCGCATCGGTGATACGGAGAACATCATTGAGGCGCTGCTTGCCAGAAAAATAGAGCTGGGCATCGTCGGGGCAAAGCTGGCAAATCCCCGCGTGCAGTTCACGCCCTTTGTGGAGGACGAGCTGATACTGGCGGTGCCGCGGGGGCACCGCTGGTGGAAGCGGGCATCCATTGCCCTTCATGAATTGCATGACGAACCGTTCATCATGAGGGAGGCGGGATCAGGAACCCGCATCAGCATGGAAAAGCTCCTGCATGAGCAGGGCATCACCGCGGATAATTTAAACATCGTAGCCGAGGTGGGAAGCACCACCGCGGTCAAGCAGGCAATAAAGGCGCGGCTGGGCATATCCCTCATTTCAGCCCGCGCCGTCGAGGAGGAACTCGGTCTCGGGACATTAAAAAAAATTTCCATACGGAAAGTGCGCTTCCCCCGCACCTTCTTTATCATCCGGGACAGGAAGCAAACCCCCTCGCCGCTGTGTGAAGCGCTGCTGCAATTTCTGGCCTCATCCCGATAGCGCGCTGCCCCCAACCCGATTCCCCCGGCGAGCTTTCTTCGCCGGGTTCGCATTTTTTTATGCTAAGCTCGAAAGCAGGATGTGCCGACGAGATAGTGTCCGAATAAAAGAAGGCGGTTTAAGGAGACTGCATGGCCAATGGCTCCGGTTCCGGAATGAAGGCAATCAAGGCCTATAAAAACCAGAAATTTCTCAACAGCCCCGATGCTCGTCTGATACGCATCATGGCCGAATATCTTGAACCGCTCACCCGCTTCCGGACCCACGGCATCGCTGATACCATTGTGTTTTTCGGTTCCGCCCGCTTCCGCTCTTCAGCCGCTGTCAAATATGACATGGAACAGCTTCAGCACGGTTCAGGCCATACATCCGAAGAAATCCGGGAATCCTTCGCAAAGCTTGAGCAAGAATTTGCCTTGTCACGCTACTACGATGAGGCCGTCATCCTGTCCCGCAAGCTCACCGAGTGGTCCAAGGGACTCGGAAAAGGCCAGAAGCGCTTCATCATCTGCACCGGCGGCGGTCCGGGAATCATGGAGGCCGCAAACCGCGGGGCAAGCGAGGCAAACGGTCAATCCATCGGCCTTAACATCACCCTTCCCCTGGAGCAATCTCCCAATCCCTATGTCACCAACGACCTCGGTTTTGAGTTTCACTATTTCTTTATGCGCAAGTTCTGGTTCGTGTACCTGGCCAAGGCTTTGATAATTTTCCCGGGCGGGTTCGGCACCCTGGATGAGTTGTTTGAGGTGCTCACCCTGATTCAAACCAGGAGATCGCGCAAACCCATGCCGGTGGTGGTCTATGGGACTGATTACTGGAATGAGGTTATCAATTTCGACGCGCTGGTGCGTAAAGGCGCTATAGAACTCTGAGGACCTCGCCCTGATCCACTTCAGCAATGACCCGGATGAAGCCTTCTCATATCTTGCGGAAACGCTCACCGGACTTCACCTGAGGGGAAACAAAAACAGCTATTCCAACGGAAATCACCGGCCCTGATCCGCATTTTCAGACACGCCAACAGTATTCGCATTCTCCCCAAAGAAATAGAATAGCCAGAAACGATTTTCTTTTCTCTGCCCGGTTATGATCGAGGATATGGGCGTCTATCTCACAACCTCAAAGCAATTACTTGACATAGCTCTGCCCTTCTTATACAGTTTGATCTCCAACCATAGATCTCTTCCATATCATAATGGTTCTGCGGAGGAAAAATGCACCTTTTGTGACTGGGGGATTGTATCAAGCCTTTTTATTTCCCCCCCAACCCAGGCAAGCATTACAACGTAAAGCAAATTATCACTGTTCATCTATAATTAATTGATATAATAGAATATTTATTGGTGATAAATAATGGCGCATTCTGAAGAAATCCTTCGGGGATTACAGGAAATTGCGGGCGAAAAGTTTGTAACCACCGGCCATTATGCCACCTTTGCTTATACCCGGGACACCAGCGTATTTGGCGGCACGCAGGCTGAAACCGTGGTGCGCCCCGGTTCGACTGAAGAAGTTTCTAAAATTATGGCGCTGGCCCATCAGCACCGTATCCCGGTTGTGGTCCGGGGCGGCGGATCGAGCATTTATGGACAGCCCAAAGGCATCCCCGGATCCAACCTGCTGATTGACATGACCCGGATGAACAGGATCCTGGATCTCAATCCCAAGAACCTGACGGTTACCACCCAGGCAGGAATTATGATGGGCAAGCTTCAGCATGCCTGCAATCAGGCCGGCTTCTTTATTTTCACGCCCTCTGCCCCCGTGCACACGGTTTCCTTGGGCGGCTGGATGTCGGGAGCCGCAGGGGGCGCGGGCATATCGGCGGAAATAATGAGCGTGACCGTAGTGCTTCCTGACGGCACCATCGTAAAAACGGGCGGGGGACCGGGCACCAACATCCATCAGCCGCTTTATTATAATCGCAGCCTCGGCGGGCCTGACTTCACCGGGCTTTTCATCGGCGACGGCGGGTCGTTCGGCATTAAAACCGAGGCAACGATACGGCTGCTGGGCCTCCCGCGGATTACCCGGGCATCCATTGTCGAACTGGGCACACTTGAAGATGCACTGGAACTAATTCTACGCCATGTCAAGCGTGTTTCACCTCATCCGTTTGATCCCCTGCTGGTCTTTGGTCCGGCAGCCATGGAAATCTTTATGCCCGGCGCCGGTACCGGGGGAAAATTCACCGCGCTGGCCATCATGCAGGGACATACCATCCCGGAGATGGAGGCCAAGCGCGATGCCTTCGACGCACTGGCGGCGGACATGAACGCGGGGCGGAACCCGGCACTGAACGCCATGTCGGAAGCCATGTCCCGTTCAGGTGAAGGCGAGGGAGGCATGGAGATGTTCGGCCTCGGCTTTTTCAACGGCCTGGGCCGGGCAGCATGGCTTCCCTTTAACATGCCCCGGGCCGGCTTTCAGGATGTGTACCCTCGGCTCATCGAGTGGAGAGAGAAGCGGGTCGAGGAGGCAACGCGACAGGGGTTCCAATGCGTGGCCCGGTTTGAGTTTTTTACGCCGGCCGACCAGTGTTACCTGAGCGGAGAGGTGGACGCGTTTTTCAGGGATTCCGATGATCCCGAACTGGAGAACTTTATCCGAACCATGATTTACGACTTTCAGCAATATACCCACGAGCTCGGTTTCATTGATGTCTACAACCAGGGCGTCATGAGCAACCTGAACGCCGCCTACTGGTCACCGGGTTTCAGGTCTTTATACAAGACCATTAAGAGCACACTTGATCCGCACGGCATTTTGAATCCCGGCCTCTGGCTGTAGTGCTGAAAAAGTTTTTTCTTTCAGGCTGGTTAAAAACATCCAGATGCAAGGCACGCGGAATCATGAGGAATGAGGCGTACTTTCCGGTACGCTGCAATGACGAAGGATAAGCGTGTAATGCAGGGGATGGGTGTTTTTCAACAGCCTGCTGGCTGACCTCAAGGAAGAGAAGATAAGACGGCAATGGGCAAAGAGAAGATGAATAATCTCAAGAAAGTCAGCCGGACGCTGTACAGCTGCCGCAGATGCGGCATGTGCGGCAACAAGGTGACCGCCTCCGTACCCTACATCTGCCCGGTCAGGGACTCAACCCCGGGCTTTGACCATTTTTACGCCCGGGGCAAGACGGTCATCGCGCAAGGCCTGCTGGAAGGCAGGATAGAGCCTTCCAGGGAACTTGCCGAAGTTCTGTTCAGCTGCACCCTCTGCAGCAATTGCATGACCCAGTGCGGCAGTCTCAACGGGGACACGGGCGAAGCGCTGGTTGACACCACCGGAATTGTTCAGGCCATGCGGGCCGATTTTTTGCGGAATCATCCCGAGTGGATCGACCCCGCATACCAGACCGTGTTGAACGCGACCCGCCGGTATAACAATCCCTGGGGGCTTCCCCGGGCGGCCAGGGACAAGTGGGCGCACGGGATGGGGCTCAAGCAGGCAGGGAAAGAACCCGCACCCGTGCTCCTCTTTGTCGGCTGCACCATGGCGTCCAGCCAGGCCCTGTCCGGACGGGCAAAAAAAGCGGCGCTGATTCTGCAAAAGGCGGGCGTTGACTTTGCCGTTCTGGGAAAGGATGAACCCTGCTGCGGCAGCGTGCAGAAAAGAATCGGCGACCTGGACCTTGCCGGCGCCATGATGGAAGATAATATCAGCCTGTTTAACGGCCTCGGCTGTAAAACCATCGTTACCCTCTGCGCGGGCTGTACCAGCATGCTCAAAAAGGAATATGCCGGGGCCGAAAAAAAACTGGAACCTGCCGTGATACACATAGTTGAATTGTTGCCTCGGCTGCTGAAAGAAAACAAACTCGCCCTGAAGAAAAAAACCTCGCTCAAGGCAGCCTACCACGATCCCTGCCATCTGGGCAGATATCTGGGCATCTATGATGCGCCGCGGGAAATTCTTAATTCCGTGCCGGGCGTTACCCTGCTGGAAAGAACCGCCACCCGGGAAAATACCATCTGCTGCGGGGCCGGCGGGGGAATGCGGATTTTTGAGTCAGGCATACTTGCAGAAACAATCGGCCGGGCTGCCGTTGAGTCCGCCGCCGGGACGGGCGCCGAGGCGATTGTCACCGCCTGTCCGTTCTGTGAAATGAATCTTGATACCGCGGCTAAAAATTCCAACAGTCCGATCCGCATTTACGATATCATTGACCTGGTGCACGATGCGATGAACTGACCACCCTTTCAAAAACAGCCGGCAGTGGCCTCATGCGTACCTCCCGAAGCGCCTGCCCGGCCGGGGCGGTAAAAAAGGCATCAGTCAATAATGCAAATACTAATTGACAAATGAGCACTTCCATTATAGAAGATACCCTTAAGAAACGTTTTTAAAAATCATATCTTGATGATGTACCCGCCCGAAACGGCAGATTGCCTCCCGGGACTGCGAGCAGCGCAGGATGTTTCTAATCATCCTGGATCCTCATTTTGATACCACCTACCCTTCTTTTTGATTGTCGTGTTATTGAAATGATTGCGTGTTTCCGTCATTAAAGTATTTTATCGTCAGCACCCTGTTCACTGTATACCGCACAGCCGACGGTCGCCTCCGGCGCCGCGGGAATTCACGAAGAAATCCGGACCAACAACGCATCATGCAAGGAGATGGAGATGAATCTTTATGTAGGCAATCTGGCGCTTAATGTTTCCGAAAGTGAACTGCAGCAGGCTTTTGAACCGTTCGGTGAAGTCACCTCGGTAAAAATAATCAAAGACAAGTACACCGGCGAGTCAAAAGGTTTTGGGTTCGTGGAGATGCCTTCCGGGGCGGAGGCGCAGGCGGCGATGAACGGCCTTAATGGCAAAGAGATGAAGGGCCTGGCAATTAAAGTCAATCAGGCAAAGCCGCAGAAGAGCAAGCCCAGAGGGGGATATCGGAGGTATTAAGCCGTTAGGTCATGGATGCTAAGGCAAAACCTCCCTTACCAGGCATTCTGCCTCTCCAAGGGCATATTCATTAAAAAATCTTTTAATGTCTTCCTCCCGGCAGGCGACCTTTCCTGTTTCATCCCGGTAGTTCCCGCTCAGTACGCATCCGAGCTGTTCATCAGCTTCCCACCGCTGACGACCGATGATGGAGGCAATGTCTTCATCTCTGCTTATCTTCCGCAAAGGCAAAAAGAGCTCGATGCCGAATGAGCCGGCAAAAGCTGCATAGGCATCAAGGGCGGAGGCGGTCTGGTTGATTTTAACTGTACCTGCGTGAGATTCTCTCTCACCGCCGATTATGATCTTACAGTTGATTCTCCTGGCCAGGGGTATCCTCACGGCGTGCAGATAGAGGTGGCATCCGGCACAGGGGGAATAAAACCCGAACCGTTCGAAGAGAGACGGCACATCTCTGCCGCAGAGATGGCGCCACCACCGGGGCGCACCCAGCAGCACAGGATCAAATACCTTTACGCTCCTTCCGGCCAGCTCTCGAGCGAGCAGCTCAATCTTCTTAAAAAGCGGCGCCCAGTCCCCGAACTCGGTGCCCGTATAGGCAATGGTGGGAAGCAGCGCCCTCAGCTTCTTCTCTTTCACCGCCTCAAGCACTGCCGCCACGCTGTCCCTTCCCGCAATCTCCCCCATGGCCAGGCCCTCTGTTGTTTGCAGTTCCCTTTCTAGAGGCTCGGGGAACATCCAGCGCGGCAGGGCGGTAACCAGCTCCGGCTTGGTGCTCACGATCTCAAGCATCCTCGGGTCCATACTTTATCCTTGGTTAATGCGCAAGGGCTTATACCTACCCGGGAAGAAAGGCTGGTTTACAGGCGAATCCATGGTTCCCCAGAGTTTCCCCCTGTCCAGAAAATTGAGGATGAGATACATGAGTTCCTTTCCCCTCACCGGCCCGAGGCAGCCGCCGGCGCAGCTGACTTCGTTAAACGCGCTGACTGCATCCCTCCGCGCGTACCTCCCCAGGATGGTGAGAGGAACGGTTTCACCGGAATGAATCATGGCGCCGGTGCTGGCAGTCGAGTGATCTGACGGTAATAACCAGGAGCAGGTCTTCGTCAGCTTGCAATTTCATCCAGGGCGTAGTCGAGCGCCCTGTCAAGCGCTTCGATTACCGCCTTCTTATGCTCCGGATCTTTGGTGTGGGAGGCCTCATCAGGTGCCTTGGTGTGGACGTGAACAAAATCAAAGTCAGTGGCCTCCCTGGCCAGCTTCAGCCGGTGGCGCAGGTCTTTTTCAGGGTCCGCTTTCTCCGCCACCCGGTGATTTTCCATCCCCAGCAGGGAGCACAGCCCATGGTAAACGGGACCTGATGATATGGACAGACAGCGAAGGCCCCACTTTTCATTCATGGAAGGAAGGTTTCGTTTCATCCCCGGCCTTTGCGTTGCCACCGCGTTTCCCGGCAGCAGCCCCTTCCGGGCCATCTCCCTGTTCAGGGGATGTTTGGAGAGAGTGCGGTAGCACCATCTCAGATACTCATTCAAGGCTCCTGCGGTGGCATACGCGTTGTCCCGGTCTTCGCATCCGCTTACGGGCAGCACCTCCATCAGGGGGCGCCCTTCAGACATGGGGTTGGAATCGGTTATATGTACCGATACGTCCCCGCTTAACCTGAGTATGCCCAGGACGCCCCTGGTAGAAATAAACTCTATGGCCACCGAACCATGCTGATAGTCCTTGATCTCTTTCTGCAGCGTCCGGCAGGTTTTACCGTCAAGGGCAGGGCTTTCATTGTGAAGGATCAGCAGCTCCTGTTTGCGCTTGACCGAACATATCCTGGCCAGCACATACACCTCATCATCTCGGATGCGAATCCCCTCCCCCAACGCCTCAAGCAGGCCCCTGCCGGGAAATTCATCCAGCCCGTAGCCGAACATGAGAAAATGGGCAATCTCGCTGGGCATGGCTGTCCCCTGCAGGTAGCTGTGATAAAGGCCGTTCATCCCCAGGGAAGCCAGCCGGTCAAGATTGGGCGTGGCGGCTGCCTGGAGAGGCGTCTTCCCGCCGAAGCAGGCATGACCCTTATCGCCAAGACCGTCAAGAACAAGAAGAATACATCGCATAAGCTGCTGGATCAAGTATCGGCACCATACAGTAGAGAAAACCGTCTGCAGTATTGTCATAGACTGCTCGGACGTCAAATCATACCTTAAGTTCCCACCCCTGAAAAGGCTTTTCTCGCTCCGGCGGTGTTTATTGCGCGGCGCATCATTGCAAAAGATGGACCGGGGTATTAGCTTCTTCTATAGCACGCACAACCTTCATTGAATTTACTTATTTGCCATCAGGTATGGTAATGCGCTAGTATATAGTTCATGAACCCGCGCATAGCCATCATCAATATTTTTGATCAGGACGCCCGAAGGCTGCTGGATTTCGCTCTGTCGCAGGGCTTCGAAGGGATCGACTGGACAATTGATCAGCAGCAGTCGAAGGGGGACTTCCTCTCGCGCATGGCATGTTTGCAACCCCTCGAGGTACGTTTTCACTGTCCCTTCCGGGGTGTGGACATCGGTTACGCAGATGCAGGGCGCGCAGCCTCATCCCTGGCGGTGCTTACCGAAACAATGGAGCGGATAGCGCTGGCTGGAAGAAAACACATGACCGTGCATACCGGCTTCGGCAGGGTTTCACAGGAAGAGCTTGATTTTAAACAGGCGGTGCAAAATCTTACCACCCTGGTACGGCGGGGCGCAGACCTGGGGGTCATTGTCTCGCTTGAAAATCTCGCTTCGCAGTGGACGAGTCTGCCGGAGCTGTTCCATGAGCTGGTGCAGCAAAGCGGGGCGGGTGTGACGCTTGATATAGGGCACGCTCATGCGTGCGCTTCCCGTGATGTTGAGGGGCGCGTCTTTGAGCGCTATCTCCTTCCTAACCGAGTCCAGAATTTTAAACGCCCACATATATCATACGGAAACCCTGGGCGAAGGCCACGTGGCTCCGGCAAGCTTCGAGGCCATACGCACCCGTGTCGAATTGCTTGCAAAAACGCCTTCCTGTACCTGGTGGGTCATAGAACTTAAAAACATGCACGATATTCTTTACACCCGCGAACTGCTCAACCGCTGCTGCGAAGGGCAGGTCAAGCCGATCTCCCTGTCACTGTAACATCCTGCCCTATTAGTTTGACTTTCCCTCTGAAACATTATAATAGATTCGGTGTTAAATCTAAGAATGTACCAGCCTTGGTCCGGTGAATCTCTCAGAAATATATGACCGGTAGGAGCGGCTTTTAGCCGCGAATTTATCGCGCCTGAAGGCGCTCCTACCGAAACTTAAAAACATGTTTGGCTGACTATATATCGCTCGTGCGCCTTCAAAAGGAAACCCTATGAACCAGCCTGATCGGCTTGAACTGGCCACCTTCGGCGCCGGATGTTTCTGGTGCGTTGAGGCCATTTTCCAGCTACTTGACGGTGTGAAATCAGTCCTTTCAGGTTATGCCGGAGGAACGGTGGATAACCCCACCTACGAAGAGGTGTGCACCGGAACCACCGGCCACGCGGAAGTCTGCCGGATCACCTTTGACCCCGCCATTATTACCTACCCGGAACTGCTCACGGTTTTCTTTCAGGCGCATGATCCCACCACCCTCAACCGTCAGGGCGCGGACGTGGGCACGCAATACCGTTCGGTCATTTTCTACCACGATGAACAGCAGCGTGAGGCGGCGGAAAAGAGCAAACGTGAGCTTGACGCCTCGGGCAGGTGGCCTAATCCTGTCGTAACCGAAATCAGCCCCTCTACAAACTTTTTCCCGGCCGAGGGCTATCATCAAAACTACTACCGGCTTAATTCCGGAACACCGTATAGCGCCGCGGTCATCCACCCCAAGCTGGAAAAGTTCAGGGCGGTTTTTAAACCGAAGGGTTAGCAGCCGTTTCTGTCGGAAAGAAATCAGTATGGCCAGGGTCAAGAGCTACACCAAGAAAATTGCCTGCATTGAGTCCCTCTGGGATCCCACCATGGAAACCCACCTCAGCGTGCTTCCCATACTTCAGCTGGTTTCGCGCCTGCACGACCTTAAGTTCATCTACCTGACCTGCGATACCAGGGCGGAGCTGAAGCACAATCTCAACAAGCTGAAGAAAAAACCCGGGTACGGAATTTTATACCTTTCCTTCCACGGACACCCGGGCCAGATTGTTTTGGACGAAGCGCGCATAAAGATTGAAAGCCTGGCGTCATACATGGGCCAGGGCTTTCCGAACTGGGTAGTGCACTTCGGGAGCTGCGAAACCATAGACATGGAAGCCGCACGCATGACCCGTTTTATGGAGGCGACCGGGGTTTCCATGGTCCTGGGCTACAGGAAGGACGTCAACTGGTCGGAGGCCGCAGCCCTCGATTTGCTTATCCTGGACTGGCTGCAGCGGTACCGGGATATGCGCCGGATGTGGAGCAGGTTCAGAAAAAACTACCGGGACCTTATTTCCATTACCGGGTTAAAGGCGTTTCACAAATGACCGCGCACATGCGGGACATGAGATCAATCCCTCCGGCTGAGGGAATACTTAAAACCAGGTAGTTCAGAAACCGTCTGAGCTACGCCATCATGGGAGGATGTATGCCGAAAATCACCACCGACGCAAAACCCTTGTCCACCGAACAACAGCTTCAGAGAGTGCGCGAAGCCGTCACCAGCGACAGAATCAACCTCTATCTGGACCTGAAAAAAGTCCTGGGAGAAAAGGAGGGAACGGAGGTCTTTAAAAAATTATATGATGAGGGGATGAAACGGATCAGAAAGAATTTCCCCGGCGGGAAACTGTCCATCCTCGAGCTTATGAAACGGGAAATGATCAGCTTTCCGGTGCTGGGCTTTGAACTCACCTTTGATCATGAAATCGAGAATGGTGAAGACGTGTATTATGAACATCTCACCAAGTGCCCGTTTCTTGATATGGCCAGAAAGATGGGCACATCCGAAAGCCCCTGTGATTTTATCTGCGGGTATGATGTTGAAGTGGCGCTCCGTGACAAGCGGGGCCGGTGGGAAATCATCTCCATGATGGGAAAAGGCGGCAAAGAGTGCCAGTTCCGCATCCGCGACTGGAAGGATTGAAAGAAATATTGTGATCGCTGCCTTTATATACTTGTAGGGGCGACCGGCCGGTCGCCCCTACGAAATACGACTGTGTTGTCGTGTTGAGGGGGGACACATGTAAACTGCCAGACTCTGGTTCGCGCGGATTGTCACTGCTTACGCGCTGCTGATTTTTATCTTTTTGGCTTATCTTTACATCCTCGAACCGCTGAAGCACATTGCCGGCTTCGGCATCAGCGCCACCGGGTCTCCGGAATCCATCAATTTCCTGCGCGCGGGTCCCGGCGCCCTGTTCCTGGGATTGGCTTTGTACGCCGGCTACGGGCTTATCAGGCCGGGACGCCTGGTCAATTGCCTGTGGGTGCTGGTGGTCCTCAACGCCTGCGTTGTTGCCGTGCGTCTCTTCGGCATCGCGGTGGACGGCACTTCACCCATGCAGATGAGAGAACTGCGGGACGAGGGCCTCTCATGGCTGCTGTTCGTGGCCGCGCTGGCAGCCTGCCCCCGCAAAAAATAAGATACCAATCTATGTTGCTTCTGCTTCCTCTCGCAACCTTTTCCACAATGATTCAATGTCTAAATCCTTTGCCCACCGTTCTATGTAATGCATGTCTAATTTCTCATGCTGTACTTCATAGACTCGCAGCGCATCAATAAATTGTTTTTCACTGCCCCCCGAAAGTTTTGCCCATCTCAATTTAGCCAGAATTGTATCCTCCGGACTGGAAATCTGTAATTGCACGCCCATACATTCTTCATTTACTTTTCGCGAAAAACGTGATTGGTCAAAAGGGGTATCGGTTAATATCCAAAAATCCACTTTATCCCCGGTTGTTACTTCAAGCAGATTAAACATGCCCTGTCTGATAATCGCATCAAGAATGCTGCTTTCGTCCAAATAAAAGTCGGGCGGTGGGAAAGCCTTGGCCAATATTTCTGCAGCTGATTTCTGAATCGCAATGACCATATCTATATCATGGGTAGATCGTGGTTCACCCTGTAAGCTTGATACAACCGAGCCGGTGATCATGTATGGAATCCCGGTTTGATCAAGAACCCGTGTAACCTTTTTTAATAAGTCCTGTTGTGACATTTATCCAGTCGCTTTAAAAGGAGCTTTTTGAATTCACTTTCTTCAAGGTGCGGAAATCTCTTGCGTAATCCATGAATGAAAAGTTGCCTGGCAAATTCAGACAATTCGAATGCCTTAAGCAGCCTTTTTTCCGGTGACATGTTGCGGAGCACTTGAATATATAGCTTATGATTCGGGCGGCTTTTACTATTCATGGTTTCGTACAATTCTTCGTTGAGCCATTGTTGCCAAATGTAATTTCTCACACACAATTATCAATCCTACTACTTCATCACTCATGTTCCGGAGCTTTTTATAAACGCCATGGCGTCGCGCAGCCGCCTGGTCACCTTCTCCTTGCCAAGTGCGGCCATTACCTCATAAATCCCCGGGCTTGCCGTTCCCCCGGTCAGGGCGACGCGGTGACCCTGGGCGAGCTGCTTGAGCGAGAGTCCGCGCTCCTCCTGCATCCTCTTGAACACTGCTTCAAGCTCCTTCTCATCAGTAGCCCCGGTGCTCTCAACATAGCCTATCATCCCGGCAAATACATCCACCATCTGGGGCGTTAAGAACTTCGCTGCCGCGTCAGGATCATACTCCAGGGTATCCCTGAAATAGAAGGCCGCCTTTTCGGCCATCTCCTCAAGTGTTTTGGATCGCTCCTTAAAGCCCCGGACCACCTTCACCAGGTCAATTGACCCGTCCAGTGTATAGCCCTTCTTTTGGAGAAACGGGACAACCAGCCGCGCGAGATTCTCATCTGTTTCCTGTTTTATGTAGTGCGCGTTAAGCCAGTTGAGCTTATCGGCGTTGAAAATCCCAGCTGACTTTCCCACATGCTCCAGGCTGAACTTCTGGATCAGCTCTTCGGTGCTGAAGATCTCCTGGTCCCCGCACGACCATCCCAGCCTCACAATGAAATTGTTGAGCGCCTGGGGGAGATAGCCCATGTCCCGGTAGGCCACAACCGATGTGGCGCCGTGCCGCTTGCTCAGTCGCGCCCTGTCCGTTCCCAGCGTAAGCGACATGTGGGCAAATGACGGCAGCGGATAGTTAAAAGCCTGGTAGAGGAGAATCTGCCGGGGTGTATTGTTCAAATGGTCATCGCCCCTGATGATATGGGTGATCTTCATGGTCACGTCATCAACCACCACCACGAAATTATAGGTGGGAGTACCGTCCCGGCGGCAGATGACCAGGTCGTCAAGCTCGGCATTGTCAAAGACGACCCTGCCCTTTATCAGGTCATGCACTTCAGTCTGTCCTGCTTGCGGCGCCTTGAACCTGATGGCAAACGGCCGGTCGGAATATACCTCTTTTAACTCCCGGCAGGTCCCCGGGTATTTGGGCTTATCGCCGCGGGCGAGGGCCTCTTTTCTCTTCTCCTCAAGCTGATCGGGATCACAATAGCAGCGGTACGCCTTTCCCTGGCTCAACAGCAGGTCAACATGCTCACGGTAAATTGCCGTTCGTTGGCTTTGGAAATACGGACCTTCATCCCAGTCCAGTCCCAGCCATTTCATGCTTTCAAGGATGGCCTGGGTTGATTCTTCGGTGGATCGGGCGACATCAGTATCTTCTATGCGCAGAATGAATACCCCGCCATGATGCCTGGCAAAAAGCCAGTTGAAGAGCGCCGTCCGCGCGCTCCCAACATGCAGATGACCCGTCGGGCTCGGGGCAAATCGTGTCCTGACCATCAAGAGTGTGTCTCCTTTCGTGCTTCGCATTTATTCATGGTACCGTGTAAAATTCAAATATGTACGGCTCTTATTTTATAGTACTAAAATAACTTGTTTACAATTAAAAAAAATAGATGTATGAAATATCGCTCTATTGGTCTGCCTTGATTGCAGGCCAAATTTTTACCTTTTGCACTGCTAAAACTCTAATCCGCGGCATAGCCCTTGAGGATAATCATTCATGAAGAACAAGGAACCAAAGAAAACCGCCAAGCCGGCGGCTGATGAGAAGGCCGGCATTGCGAAGATAGTAGATGAAATTCTTTCCGGGTGTGCAACCGTTCCCGACACTACCCTCCTTTTCAGCAAGATAAGAGAATTGGAGCATTCTGCCATTGACTACGCTACAATTGTTTCCAGGCGATTCGGCAAAAGCACCATCGCCGAGCAGGCTTTTATGATCAACCACCTCTTTCCCCACCTCAAGAAGTTCAGCTTGAGTGAAAGCTTAAACAGCGTGGTGCAGAAGGAGAGCTTTGCCCCCCAGATACTGGTGGATATGCTTCACTACCTGATCCGATCAGACACCATCATCGACAGCAACCTCCTCCAAATCGCCAACGAGGCAGAGGAGATGGCCAACCAGCTCTCGAAGTTGCTGGAAGATGGTAAGGCCCTGCAGACGCAGGAGGGCGCAAAACTGATCGCGGCTTTTTCAGCGCTCAAGCCCGCCTTCCAGATGGGCATTATCATGGAGCTGGTACATTACAAGAAAGAGAGAAGCCTTCCCCTGCTGGCGCGCTTGCTTCAGGAGAAAAGCGCCATCGCGCCCAGGATCATCGATTACTTGAGCGCCCGGGCCGGGAAAACCGAGGTGCAGTTGCTGCAGTGCCTGCTCAAGGAAATCAAGGACAAGGAGCTGTCCAAGAGCATAAAAAAAACCCTCTATCGCCTTAAAAACAAGGGCATTGAGGTTGAACTGCATGAACCTGCGGCGCCGTCCCAGCCGCAGAAAAGCGGATACCCCTCCCCTCCCCCAGCGCATACGCCACCACCATAGACCCGCTGGGAGAGCGGCTGATCGTTGCGGTCAAGCCGAAAACCGAGCAGGAGCTGCTCATCCTGCAATTCCTGATCAATGATCAGAAGGGCATTAATGACCTGATCGCGTCAACCGCCGCACACAAAGATTTTAACGCCTACCTGAACAAGGTTAAAGCGAACAAGCAGATCTCCATGGTTGAAATCGATCTTGACTACTGTCACTTTCTCATCAAGGAGTCCTCCCGGAAAAATCACACCTCGGGCACCAGGATTCCGGAGAGCTTTTTTCTCTGGAAGAAAATGTTCGGCCGGCCGGAGCGGGAATTGGAGCGCGCCGCGATTTACACACTGCTGCCGGCGGATGAAATACGCTCCCAGGAATTCCTGCTCAACCAGTCCCCTTCACTCATTGAAAAATACGAGGCTGCCTTCTGGCTTCTGGAATGGAAGCTGCTGGTTGATTGCTACAAAGAGGTCTATGAGGTGGAAAACAGCCTGCTGGTGCTCGCAGAGCCGCAGAAAAAAGAGCGCATGAATGAAATCGTGCAGAAGACCGCCCGGCAGTTTTTCGATGAGGGAAACCGCCTGCTCTTCCAAAGACGCCTGGAAGAGATCGCCTTCATCTTCTGGGAATCAGGTCAAAAAGAGGATGCAAAGGTTGCCTTTGCGGCAGCGCTCGCATTTTCACCGGACGGAGTTCCTTCTGAAAAGCACCCCTTCGCGCTGCAAACGGTGACAAAAAACTTCTCCTTCTTGAAAGAGCAATCGCAGAAGGAAAAAAGAAGCGAATCAGGCCGCATCATTCTTCCCTAACAGGCGGTTGAAAAACACCCATCTGATTTGAGGCTCAAAGGGGAAGGGGCTTTTGAACAGCCTTGAAAAACTACTTTTTCAACAACCTGCCAGGATAGTGCGCCATGGCCGGAACCGGAAGACCCACCCAAGCCGAAATTAATCTTGATGCCCTCGAGAGCAACCTTGCCCGGATAAAAAAATCCGCAGGAGAATCACGGAGCATCCTCGCCGTGGTGAAGGCGGATGCCTATGGACACGGCGCCGTGCGGGTCGCCCGGACACTGGAGTCTTTGGGAGTTGATTTTTTCGGCGTGGCCACCTGCGAGGAAGGAATAGAGCTGCGGCGGGCCTCCGTCAGCACCCCCATCATCGTTCTGGGCGGCGCCTTCGAGGGGCAGGGTCCCTGCGTTCAGGAACATGATTTAATTCCCGTGGTGTATAACCTGGAATCGGCGCTGGCACTCTCAAAAAGCGCCGGTGCGGGCGGCCGGAACATAAAGGTCCACATCAAGATCGACACCGGCATGGGCAGGCTCGGGATAATGCCTTCGCAGGTCAAGCCCTTCTTTGAGCAGCTTTTGAAGCTGAAGGGGCTGGAAATCCATGGCATCCTCACGCATCTGGCCGACACCAACGGTGACAGTGAAGCGGGGAATGAATTCACCCGGCGCCAGATAGCTCTCTTTCAGCAGACCATCGACGAGCTTGCCCGCCTGGGGATTCATCCGCCATACACCCATCTGGCCAACAGCGCCGCCATCATAACCAGTTTGCCCCATTCCTGCAACCTGGTCCGCCCGGGGATTATGCTGTACGGGATTCACCCTGCCAAAGGAATGAAGCAGGTTCTTGATCTCTCACCGGTGATGAGCCTCACCACCAGGATTGTTTCCCTTAAAGAAGTCCCCAAAGGAACCACCATCAGCTACGGGCGGACGTTTACCTGTGATCGAGAAAGCCTTATTGCCGCACTGCCCATCGGCTACGCCGACGGATACAGTCGCACCCTTTCCAACTGCGGCGAAGTTCTGGTTCGGGGGAAGCGGGCGCCGGTGGTGGGGGTGGTCTGCATGGATATGACCATGGTTGACGTAACCGGTATACCGGGAATCTCACTCCACGATGAAGTGGTGCTCCTGGGATCGCAGGACAATCAGACAATCACCGCGCAGGACATAGCCGATAAGACACACACCATTCCCTACGAGGTGCTCTGCGCCGTAAGCGCCAGGGTACCGCGCGTCTACTATAAAAAAGGCAAACCCGTCTAAAGTTGCCATGATCAGAAAATTTCTCCAGCCTGATCGGATCATACAGTATTCAATGCATGGATGAATCGGGCAGAATGGCGCTGCTTCTCTGGAAGGCCGTTACCCTCGTATTTCAGCGCCCTTTTAACGCGAAAAATGTGTTCCGGCAGATGGAAGAGGTGGGGATCAAGTCAGTGCCGGTGGTGCTCATCACCGGCATCTTCACCGGCGCGGTCCTGGCCCTGCAGAGCTACATCGGCTTCAAGCGCTTTAATGCCGAGGCCTTCGTAGGGACGGTGGTCGCCCTCTCCATGACCCGGGAGCTTGGTCCGGTTTTAACCGGACTGATGGTTTCGGGGCGGGTGGGCTCCTCCATGGCCGCCGAGCTGGGCACCATGCGGGTCACCGAGCAGATTGACGCCCTCTATACCCTGGCGGTCAATCCCATTCAATATCTCGTCGTGCCCCGATTGCTGGCAGCCCTCATCATGATGCCCGTTCTGGTGATCTTCGCCGACATCATCGGCATCGCGGGGGGATACATCGTCAGCGTCAACATGCTCAAGAGCAACCCATACATCTACATGGAGCGGACCTGGAATTTCCTGGAATTAAACGACATCTACAGCGGGTTGCTAAAGGCATGCGTGTTCGGCGTGATCATTGCCGTGGTAAGCTGCTACCAGGGGTTTTATACCCAGGGCGGCGCTGAAGGGGTCGGCCGGGCCACCACCAAGGCCGTTGTTCTTTCCTGCCTGCTCATCCTCATCTCCAACTACATCATCACCGCACTGTTGTTTTAATTCCTTCACCTGTGTCAGATCCTAGCGCAGCGAAGAATCTCTCTTAATCGCCGCTCCGGATAAACTTCGTGAGAAATCTTATAAGATTTCTCAGTCGCTTATGCTTCTTCGAAATGACAATGGGTAGGCACAAATGCAGGCGCTGGCATTCTGCGACGCAGGAGCTGTCATCCCGCAGCGCAGGAGCTGTCATCCTGCGACTTGATCGCAGGATCCAATAAAATATAAACCATATGGAGGGACGCGCTCTGTCGCGTCCGTTTGTTACGGTCGGCCATGAAAGAGCATGGCCCTCCACGTACCACATCGCGTTAATGACAGATAATAAATCCTCCAAATCCAAGCTTATTGGGGCATTATTGGGCGCTTTTAGAGACGTGTTTCCAGAATTATCAGTTAGTGAGCGTGCCCGACCCCGGTAACCAGCCTGACCAACAAAAAGAATCCCCCGACCGATAAGCGCAGGCAGGGGGACTGTATTACAAGGAGTTTAAGAGTAACAATGCTGAATCACCTGTGGCGTGGCTACCCACTATCATCACATGCTGGAATACAATTAGCAGAATAATTAAAGACACAATTATCATTACAAATATATTGGGAATCTGGAGACCACTCTTCACAGCCTATTAGACATGTTTCAAGTTCCTGATCACATTCTTCCACACAGTTTAAAACATCATACCCGCACCACGGACCTTGTGAAGCACACCCCGGACAGGGATTTGCAATGGCGCTTCTTCCAAAATCCTGCTTGAACAGGACAGCATCTGTACCGTCACAGTCATGGTCGCAGTTAAAATCACCGTTGCAGGGAGCTTCAGTTGTGCATGATTTTAGAACTGAACTTCTCCCGAAGTCAGCCTTAAATATATAGGCATCAGAACCATCGACGTCTGCATCTTCATGGCAATTGAAGTTTCCCTCGCAGTCACATGCATCGCCGATGGCATTTCCCGGGGCGGGTAGGTGTCTGCCTGGTCCGGGTTCGGTGTATCAGGGCAGTTGTCACAGGCATCCCCCAGATAGTCACTGTCTGTATCTTCATTGAGCATGCTGCAGAATCCATCTACCCCGCACTGCTCATCACTCGTGCAGGGCTGCTCAACAGCACCTTTCGTACAGGTGCCTGAATCCAAACCATTGGGAATTGATACACAATTGTCGATGCAGTCAATGCGGCAATCGCCATCCACATCACCGAATGACCCGCACTGACCTCCGCGCACAGCCTTCACACTTCGACCGTAAGTTTGGAAATAGTCACCTAATACCAAACCGTTGAGGAAATACAACCCACGGGGTGCTATAATTGGCCAGAGTGGTGGAGGACAAATTGATATAACCTCCTGTCGGAAAATATAAAGTATCTATAGCAGGAGAGTATCTGCTATAATCTACAAGAGATTGAAGCTCATGGATGTTCGGCAGCCGCCAGTCATCATAACCGGCGAGCGAAAGATTTTCACAGTAGGAGAGCGCCTCCTGCCATGTGTAGGCGCCTGAACCGCCTTTCTGCCACATGAGGCCGGTCCCGGTGTCAGTAACCGTTCCATCACCATTGTCAATAAACTTCCCAAAAGAACCGCACTGCCCGCCACGAACAGCCCTCACATAAGCGAAATAGTCCGGATCAGGATAGAGGTCGGTCGCGGTGCCGTCTTCGAAAGTGACGATCCAGACGCAAGCCGGATTCATGATGTCAGGAGTAGACGACCAATGGTATTGGGGCTGGGTATTGGGGAAATATGCGGTGTTAATAGCTGGATTAAAGCTGCCTCTATTAACAATAGAAACCAATTCTTTAACCGTTGGCAACCTCCAGTCACTATGTCCGCCGAACTGCCCTGAATTTAAGCCCGCGATAAACACATCCTGGGCATCAGACCGGTTATAAGTATTGTCCTTGTCATGAATTGCGCCGTCATCGGTTTTCACTTCCCATATCAGTCCGGTTATATTGTCACGTACCATTGCCCAAGGCCAGGGCGTGTCATCGGGCAGTGTATTGCCGTTTGCATCCAGCTTGGTATAGGAAGGCGGGTTGATTGCATAGTTTCCATCCTGCCCGAAAAAAGGCTCTCCCGGGCCCGGGCATGGAATCTCCTGGGTATCGTCGCAACACTTGGTCTGCCCGGTATCAGGAAGCGGATTGGAATATGATATGCACGGTAGAATCAGCACTGCCATGCATATGATTAACAGTCTTTTCATTCTTTTTTCCGCTATTAATAAAAAAGGTCACCAACCGTTATAACGGCCAAAGGTTCATTTTGAATGAGCAAAAATCTCACATTACCGCTAAATCAATCAATGACCACCGCGCACCGGCCAGACCAGGTTCGATTCAGTCTTTATGCGGACGTATACTATGGATGCAAACATATCCACATAATAGGCCTGGTTTGTGGAAAGAGGAAATGTAGATTGAAGTCCAGTACAGGTCACCGGACAGTAAATTAGTAAAGGGGTCGCCATCAGCACATTGCCCGGTCCCTGCCGTATCGGGAACCGCCGGACCGTAAAAGTCGCTCTTGAGCAAGCTGCTCAGTTCGTTCCGATTCGGCAATCTCCAGTCACCCGGATTGGAATCATCGCTGAGTCCGCACTCTCCGCTATTCAATCCATTGCAATCAGATACGGCGTCGTTCCATGCTCGCAATCCAAAGCAATTGGCATTTTTCAGCCAGATCAGTCCGGTCAGATTATCGGTAACGCTGCCATTACCGTTGTCAGTGAATCTCGGACTAGGCCAATCAATTCCCTTTCCCAAATCGCCATCATCGCCAGCGGCATATGACGTGGTCTGCCATGTCTTTTGCACCGCCGCAGGGCCATCAGCTGGACACACATTGATAAGGCCGCTCCGCCCGAAATCAGATTTGAATACTGCCGCATCAGTTCCGTCTACATCCCGGTCATAATCAAAATCTCCTTCACAATAATTTATACTAACTGTCGCATTGATAATGGCTGGGTCGATATATGGATCATAGTTGGACATATCCTTGGCCATCCAATTACTCCAAATCAAGACTTGTATCAATCGTAATGGTGGTTTCACCAGCTTACACCACAGAAGGTTACATCGCAAAGCAGTATGCTGGCAGACGGGATTACGCCTTCACCAAATTAGCCATTGCAACAAATAAGCCACCCGGATAACCTGTGGATCAAACACCGGAGTGACGGGAGCATGCCATATGGCCGCGTTAAAGTACTGTCATATCACTGGCATAAAGTGATATCAATTGCTGCACCATCGTCAGACTGCTGGTTATAATAAAACCGCCCGACACCAGTGGTGATGTGCCCCAGCCGGTTCCATCCATACTTATGGTTCTTGTTTCGCATTGACCAACGTACAAGTCCATGGTGGGCGGACCCGCCCTGTAAACACCCGGCAGCGCAAAGGCCTGCCCGGCCGACAGGATAACAAGCATGACCATGCAAACTATTGATAGCTTTTTCATCGCCAGACCCCCTTTATAATATGATGTGCGATCCGTGATCTTGAATACTGGAGTGATAGGAGTCCTGGAGTATTGGATATCTACCGCCTCCTGGCTCTGTCTTCTGAATTCTATCCCACATCATTCGCGGCTAAAGCCGCTCCTACCGGTTTTTCATCTCACATCGCCTATCCCACATCTCATATCTCAGATTCCTCACCGCCTGTTTCGACTTTCTTTTTTATCCCATCTCTCACATCCCACATTGCACATCCCCTATCTTTTCTCATTCTAGTATGAGCAGGAATACTGATACACTCCATCAACGCAGGATATGCAATACCCGCCAAGTGGACTTACTCCGAAATACCTCTTAAAATCTGCCGCATCCGTACCATCCACATCACCATCACATTCCAAATCACCATTACACATGACCTGGCTTGTGCAGGGATTATTGAATTGGTTCCTCCCGTAATTTGCCTTGAACCTGGACCCGTCGGTACCATCTACATCACCATCACAATCAAAATTAGATTTGCAATCACAGCCGGGACTGCACCCCTGATTCATACAGCAGAATCAAGACCACCGTTACAGTCATCATCACTTAAACAAGTTTTCCCGACCGCACGCAAATACCCAGTGTCGGACTATTTGGATGAAGGGGGCAGCTGTCTTCATGATCAGGGATGCCATCTGCATCAGAATCGGCGATTAACTGGTGAAGGGTAATGGCATTAGTATTCGCCATATATTCTTTGTAAAATTCACAACCTGTCATGGTCGGCTCAAAAAATGGTGGATGGGCAACGGTAATGGCCGCATCGCCACCAGTAAGACTTTTCACAATAATCCGGGCAATGATGACATCACCATCATTATCCGGAAGGACACAATTAAAATTCCCAGTTGTTATTACGCAGGTCCTCAATTAAAGATGTGGACGATTATGGTGGTGCAGTCGGATCCACGGGCCAGGCAGACCATTGACGCCATCAAACACCTCCACACCGCAAATCTCCACCTCGAAAGGATTATATTCGATGCCCAAGTCCGCATATAATATTCCATCTTCAGCTATCACTACATCATGCACCCAGACATCTATTTTAGATGTTTTACCGACGTTTACCGTATACTCATCGTCAAACGTCTTTAGAGAGTTTGTCCAACCACCGGTGTTTCCCTGCTCCAGCAAATCAGTATGATAATTGAAATAGGTTGCAGCATGGCTGTGAGATGAGATAAACATTACAAACAAGACAATTCCCCAGATTATGGATAGATTCTTCATCGCGGTGCTCTCCCCCTTTAAAAAATTAAACCCACCTTCTGAATTTATCCTTGGCCCGCTTTTCCCCGTATCGCATATCCCCCATCACGGATATATTCGCGGCTAAAGCCACTCCTACGGGGTTTTTATCACAGATCGCACATCTCACATCGCATTCCTGCCTTTCCCTCCGAAATCCGCAATCTAATAGACACACCAGGGGTCCCTCGGACAAGCAGGACATGGATTTATTAACCCGCTTCTGCCAAAATCCTGTTTGAATATTGCCGCGTCGGTTCCATCTACGTCCCCGTCGCAGCTAAAATCGCCGTTGCAGAAATCACCGTCAACACATGGTCTGGTGAATTCACCCCGGCCAAAATCCGACTTGAAGATGGCTGCATCGAAGCCATCCACATCCTGATCATTATCGAAATTGCCCTCGCATTCGCAGGTACCGGCCAGAATGTTTATATCCAATGTACAAACAACCGGATCACCGGTATTGATGTCGGTGTTGGTAGTATCGGTTACGGTTATGGTGCAGTTTTCCTCAGGCGGCGTGGTAAACGCGGGCACGGTGAATACGCCGAAATTCGGATCTATGGTTCCCTGGGCACAATCGTCAGAATATACATAAATCGACAGATTCTCTGCATCCTGCGCCCGGACTAGCAGCGTAGCTTGCGATGACCGGATCACCGGACACATTTGCCTGCACTTGGATAGGGCCGTCAATAAAACATGCGCACGACCCAGGATCAGAGACAGACACCTCGATAACGGCCGCGTCGATGGTAGGATCATAGACAGTAAAATCCTTGGTCACCCAGGTATCAAAATCAGGAACAGTATCAATGGTAATGGTAGAATAGCCATGTGCCTCACGACAGAATGTCACATCACACACCAGAATGTTGGCTGACGGTGTGATACCTGGACCCAGATTAGCCATTGCAACAAATAAACCGCCAGGATACCCGTAGGGATCGAAGACTGGTATGACGCCTGGATCCCATATGGCTGGTGTTAATGTCCCGTCATAGCACTGGCAGTCAGCAATATCAACCACCTCACCTTCATCAGACAGTGAGAATAAGAAATCCGCCCGACTCCAAAGGTGATGTACCCCAGCCGGTTCCATCCATACGTATTGTTCTTGTTGTCGCATCTACCAATACTCAAGGCCATTGTGGACGCACCAGCTTTATAGACCCCCGGCAGCGCAAAGACCTGCCCGGCTGACAGGACAAGGAACATAACCATGCAAATTATTGATAGCTTTTTCATCGCCTGCCCTCCTTTAAACTGCATGATGTGCGATCTTCGATCTTGAATACTGGAGTGATGGAGTACTGAAGTAGTGGAGTATTGAATACCTACCGCCGCATGACTCTGTCTTCTGAACTCTGATGCGTGATATGCTCAAATCATCCTTCCTCTGCTTTTCATCCCCATTGCACATATCACATCATTCGCGGCTAAAGCCGCTCTTACCGGTTTTTTATCGCAGATCGCACATCTCACATCGCATCTCTTCTTTTCCATCCGAATCCGCATTCCGAAATCCGCAATCTAATAACTGCACCACACCACCCCGGCTGTCCACGCCGGACAGGGGTTCTGCATTGCACTGCGGCCGAAGTCGGATTTGAAGAGTGATGCATCCGTGCCGTCCACGTCGCCATCGCAGGTGAAATCGCCGTTGCAGGTATCCCCGGCAATGCAGGGTTGTTGAAATGTGCTCCTGCCATAATCCACCTTTAAGATTGCGGCGTCAGCACCATCACAATTTTCATCACAATCAAAATTACCCTCACAATCACAAAGATCGCCTATACCATTGCCATTCGGCGGGGGGACCAGGTCCTGGTCATCATAACAGCACATAAATGATGTATGTGCAGAGGTCATTTGAGGAATAATCCCTGTGTTCGTAACATAAAGATCTATTGATGAAACCGCAACACTTACATCCTGTGCAGTAACATCAGCAATGGAGGCAATTGCATCATGAGTATCAACAATGCCGCAGGAAGGAATACTTGCCTCGTTATCCAGCTTAAGCATCCACATGTCAAAACCACGAGCACCAAAAAAATAGGAGGTAAATCCCACTGCAACATATTCAGCAGCTGAAGTCTGGAGGACCCCGGAAATTGTGCTCTCATAATTTATTCCATATGTTTTTTGCCAGACGATGTCCCCGTTACCGGCCAGCTTCATTATCCAGGCTTTTCTTGTTCCTGATTCTAAATTAACATCCCCACCCACCACAAAGCCCTCATCTGCGGTCGGCTCGATGGAATATACGTATCCCTTACCGGTTCCTCCGTAATATTTTTGCCATTCTATGTCTCCGTTGCCATCCAATTTTAGAACACATACTTCGTTTCCATTTGTGTTTGCTGCAACAATATATCCGTCTGCGGTTTGTTGAAAAGGTGTTCCCACGCTGGGTGAGATGCTGCCCGAGTACCTTTTCTGCCACTGTAAGTTGCCGCTTTCATCAAGTTTAATTAACAAAAGACTGTTATTCGATTCACCGCTCAGGATAAAACCCTCATCTGAAGTCTGTTGAACAACATAGGCATATGCAATGTCATTCCCGGCATATGTTTTTTGCCACACAACATTTCCATTCGCATCAAGCCGCAAAACCAACATATCGAGATTGCCGTAAACTGTTTCTGCATGACCTGCTACAATAAACCCTCCGTCAGAAGTCGGTTGGATGGAAGCGGCCTCATCATTATAGTCACCTCCATAATACATATGATAAGTACCATATGTTTTTTGCCATAAAATATTTCCATTACTGTCTATATTTATGATCCAGAAATCATTGAAACCGGCTCCGAATGACGTAGTATTTCCTGCAACAATATATCCTCCCTCAGCAGTTTGATCGATACAGTGACCGGAAGTATAAAAAGATTCGCTTTTCTCCCCACCATACCTTTTTTGCCATAGGATGTTGCCGTCGGCATCTATTTTTAAAAGCCATAAGTCGCTATTGCCGCTGCTAAATGTATTAATACAACCTGACACAAGAAAATTGCCGTCTGTAGTGGAAATTACGGTATTTGATATATCATGACCGTTGCTGCCATATGTCTTAATCCAATAAGAACTATGAGCAGCCCCAGAGACAACAACCACATTCAGTATTACAGACATACATATCATTAGATTTTTCATCTTACCCTCCACACAATAAAACTCCCTGCTTCACCCTCAGACCGACATAATCCTGGAGCAAAAGAAAGGAATTGCCGTATAAACTCCGCATGCTCAACTTTTGCCCCCTTTGATGTTCTAATAGCTGCACCACTCTGCCGCCACACACGCCGGACAAGGGTTCTGTATTGAACTGCGGCCAAAGTCGGATTTGAAGAGTGATGCGTCGGTGCCATCCACATCATTGTCACAAGTGAAATCGCCGTTGCAGGCATCTCCTGCAATGCAGGGATGCACCATGGTGCTGCGCCCAAAATCTCCTTTAAATAATGCAGCATCACTGCCGTCTACGTCCTGATCTTCATCACAGTTGAAATTGCCCTCGCATTCACAGGCATCACCGATGCCGTTGCCATTGGGGGGATAGTTATCTTCCTGATTCATACTGCAGATACCGCCCGGTCCGCAGAATTCGTCATGGTTGCAATATAGGTTAAGCCCTTTCGTGCAGATACCTCCTAATGGACCATTTTGAATTAAGGGGCAATTATCATCACAATCCGGGACGCCGTCCCAGTCAGTATCCGGTGGTCACCCTCCTGCTATTTCTATGGGGCGACAGCATGAAACCACCTCACCAGTGTTAATATCAGTGTTGGCAGTGTCTGTAACACATACTTCGCATTGTTCGACAGCATAGAAAGGTGGTACCGTCACAAGTCCGTTTTGGTCAATATCACCATTCGTACAAGTATCACTCCAAACATAAGCTGATGGGTAATCACAGTGTTGATTAGGAGAAACAGCATACTGCGCCGTTACAGGAATTGATGCGGCGCTGATGACAGAAGGACCAATAATCTCGCATCTGCATGGCGCTGGAATTTGAGTAACCGTAACACTATGTGGAATAATTTGAGGATCATAGTACTCATAATCAGGAATACCCGAAACGACCGTCATAAAATCGGGGATGGTGGTAATGGTAATGGTATTAATACCCGCAGCTATGGGGCATATTTCAGCCCTTGCAATTCGCACATCATCAGGTGAAACACCTGCACCAAGATTAAGGCAGGCAAGGAAATAGGTACCCGGGCCCGCCGCATCAGGCACTTTATATGATCCATAGTCCCATAGATCTGGTTCCAATTCACCATCATATGCTTCAACATCTATGATGGTTGCCAATGATGAATTGTTAACCATGAAAAACCCGGCGGTGATGAGTAAGGTTGGTACATTTTCCAGCCGGATATCCATGTAAAAGCATTCACCGACTTCTACCGTCAACCCTGGAGAAATATTGGTAGTATATTCAATCGCCAAGCATTGTCTGACACTACAGCCAGCACCAAAGTAACGCCCCGACGATCAATGATTTTTTCATCCAAATCCTCCTCAAAAAAATTAAGCCTCCCATCGCCTTCTTCTGAGTCCCGTCTCCTGTTTTCCCTCCGCAATCCGCATTCCGAAGTCCGCAATCTAATAGACACACCACGGTTCCCGTGGGCAGCTGGGCAGGGATTTTTCAATTGCTTCTCCCGAAATCTGATTTGAACAGTGCCGCGTCGGTTCCATCTACGTCCCCGTCGCAGCTAAAATCGCCGTTGCAGAAATCACCGTCAACACATGGTCTGGTGAATTCACCCCGGCCGAAATCCGCCTTGAAGGTGGCGGCATCGAAGCCGTCCACATCCAGGTCATTATCAAAGTTGCCCGCACACTCACAGGTGCCGGCAAGAATGGTTATGTATCGCGGCTCGCAGACAATCGGATCACCGGTATTACGCTGTGTGTTTGCGGTGTCGGTTACCATTATGGTGCAATTCTCCTCCGGCGGAGATGTAAACGCGGGGACGGTGAATACACCGGTGTTCGGATCTATGGAACCATGGACACAATCGTCAGAATATACAAAGATTGGCGCATTATCACAGAAGTCGAGGGATCCTCCCCCGCAGTATAGATTGCAGTAACCGGATCTCCGGAAATATTTGCCTGCACTTCGAACGGGCCGGAGGATATACCACATTCGCACGGGCAGGGACAGACAGACACCGAAATAACGGCCGCATCGATGGTGGGGTCATAAACGGTCGAATCAGTACAGGGCCAATCAAAACAGCCTATCCAAGTATCAAAATCAGGCACAGTATCGATTCTGATGGAAGCAGTGCCGGCACCCACACCACAGAAGGTCACATCACAAAGCAATATATCCGAAGATGGTGTTACACCTGAACCCAAATTTGTGGTTGCTACAAATAAACCGCCAGGATATCCGGTAGGATCGAACACCCGATATACGGGTTGATCCCATAGGCTTGCACTGCAATCACAGGTTGTAAGATCTACTGCGTCAGGGTTGCTATTCTGCAAAAGGAAACCGCCCGAAATCAGCAGTGGTGCATCAAAGCCGGTTCCATCCAAACTTATAGTTCTTGTTCTACACATACCAGTGGCCATGGTTATAGAGGTCGCACCAGCTTTATAGGCACCCGGCAGCGCCAAGGCCTGGCCGGTGGAAAGGATAACGAGCGTCACCACACAAACCATTGATAGCTTTTTCATCGCAGCTCCTCCTCGTTTATTCAGCATAAAAAATCCCTGCCTTCCCAGATTGCTCCATCTGAGAAAAAAGCAGGGTTTATGTTCGTGGTGGTTTTCACTTCTCCCCCTGTGGCGGTAAAAACACCAGTAAGATGTATTAAAACATATATTGCCCGATAAAGCAATTAATTTTATGGTAAAACTCCCTTAGATTTCATTGTGAAAACTTGTATTTACCCGTTCCTTACACACTTTCTACAAATACCGTTGACATTTTTCCGCAATATGGATAAAACACCCCTTGCCTGCCGGTGCCAAGGCAAAAAAAATTGAAGTTATATGCTGTCATTGCGAGCGTCAGCGAAGCAATCTCATTAGATTGCCGCGTCGCTTACGCTCCTCGCAATGACTACTCTGTCTTGTCCTCTAAATACGATCCAAAAATTTCGGTAGGAGCGCGTTCACGCGCGATGTGTTCGCGGCTTAAAGCCGCTCCTACCGGCTCTAGGCATTTCTGCAAGAGAAACCGTCAAGTGATTGGTGAATAATCAGAAAGCACCTCTTTCCCATGACCCCGGACACTGAGCACAATCTTATCGAACTTCACGATGTGCACAAGTCATTCGGCGACAACCATGTGCTGCGTGGGGTCAATCTCACCGTCCGGCGGGGGGAAAGCCTGGTGGTCATCGGGGGAAGCGGGTCCGGGAAAAGTGTGCTCATTAAATGCATCATCGGCATTCTGACCCCAGAGCGGGGAACCATACGCGTGGCCGGTCAGGACATCGGTTCTTTAAGCGAAAAAGAGCTGTATCAATTGCGGAAGAAATTTGGTATGCTCTTTCAGGCCGGGGCGCTTTTTGATTCGCTCACCGTCTGGGAAAATGTGGGCTTCGGTCTTGCTCCAGCACACGCAACTGAGCGAGAAAGAGATCAGGAAGCTGGCCACCCAAAAGCTGAACCTGCTGGGCCTTTACGGAATCGAAGACTCCATGCCCTCGGCGCTCAGCGGCGGGATGAGAAAGCGGGTCAGCCTGGCGCGGGCAATCGCCATGGAGCCCGAGATCCTGCTTTACGATGAGCCCACCACCGGCCTTGATCCCATCCGGGCGGACGCCATCAACGAGCTGATCCTTGAGATGAGGGGGAAAATCAGGGTTACCTCCATCACCATCACCCACGACATGGTAAGCGCCTATAAGATCGCCGATCGCATTGCCATGCTCTACCAGGGCAGGATCATCGAAGCGGGTACACCCGACGCGATAAGAAATTCCGCAAATCCCGTGGTCCAGCAGTTCGTCCAGGGAAAGGCGGAAGGTCCCATTACCGGGGCAGAGCTTCAACTGTAGGCAGTTTAAAGATTCAGTTTACCCACCCTTCGCTTACTTGCGTTATGATTTTATAAAACTTTTTTAATGAGATTGCTTCGTTGTCCCGCCTTAGCGGGACTCCTCGCAACGACGGGTTTATCGTGTCATTTTATATGAGTTATTTCTGGGACATAATACGAGCGAAGCTGCATTCATGGCACGGATGACCACAGAAATAAAGGTCGGCATCTTTGTCGTAATCAGCTTCCTCCTGCTGATCTACATGACCGCCACTGTGGGCAAGTGGAGTTTCGGAAAAGATAAAGGCTACCAGGTGCTGGTCAAACTGGATTCCGCGGCCGGCCTGCTCAAGGACACACCGGTCAAGGTGCTCGGCGTTACCAAGGGCCGGGTTGAATCCTTGGCGCTTGAAGGCAACAAGGCATTGATAACCATGCGCCTGCCACGGGACTTTCCACTTCCGGAAGACTCCCTGGTGTTTGTCCGCTCGGAAGGACTGCTCGGCGAGCGGTATATCGAGCTTAAGCCCGGCACGCCCGGCAGACCGGCCGTAAAGGACGGGGGAGAGCTGCTGCAGGGAGCCCCGCCGGCAGATATAGACCAGCTCTTCACGGAATTGAGCGACGTGGCAGCCGGCATTAAAAATCTCACTCAGATTATCACCCGGCCGGCCGGCAGCGGCGCCGGTGAGGCGGAACAGAGAGGTGCGCTGCAGTCCATCATCAGCAACCTTGAAGAAACCAGCAGGTCTCTCAACAACGTCTCACAGCGACTTGAACGGGGAGAGGGAACGCTGGGAAAGCTGCTTACCGACGAAGCGGTCTATAATGAGCTTAAGAAGACCCTCACCGACATAGGAAGCGCGGTCGAAAAAATCAGCGCCAGCGAGGGCACGCTTGCCAAGCTGATGCAGGATGACGAGATTTACAACCAGTTGCGGGAGGTTATTGCCAGGATCAACGGCATCATCAAGAAGACGGAAAAGGGCGAGGGCATTGCAGGCAAGCTGTTCCTGGACAACAAAATCTATGTAGACGAGCAGGAGAAGGAAAAAGAAAGCGCGCCCGGCACCGCACCGGAAGAAGATACCTCACTGCCGGTATCGGCTTTGGGGGGCATGCTGGGGGAAATTACAGAATAACTAACAGGTAAGGAGAGGAGAGGAAACGGTATGGCTACAATTAAAAGGGCGCTCATCAGTGTTTCGGATAAACAGGGGCTGGTTGACTTTGCCAAAGGTTTATCCAGGTTTAAGATTGCCATCCTGTCCACGGGCGGGACGGCGCAAGCCTTGCGGGACAGCGGTCTCGAGGTGGAGGATGTATCCCATTACACGGGATTCCCGGAAATGCTCGACGGCAGGGTCAAGACGCTGCATCCCAAGATACACGGCGGCCTGCTGGGGCGGCGCTCCCTTCCCGCCCACGTGAGCAAGATGAAGGAACACGGGATCGAGCCCATTGACATGGTGGTGGTCAACCTGTATCCCTTTGAGGCGACCATTGCCAAGGAAGGCTGCACCTTCGAGGATGCCATCGAGAACATCGACATCGGGGGGCCGGCCATGATCCGCTCGGCGGCAAAGAACCATGCCGATGTCACCGTGGTCATCGATCCCGGCGATTACAAGGCGATTCTCGAGGAGATGGAACGAAGCGGCGGCAGCGTGTCGGCGGAAACCAACTTCGGGCTGGCCAAAAAGGTTTTTCAGAACACCGCCCGCTATGACGGCGCCATTGCCAACTATCTCGGCTCACTCCGGGACGGCGAGAAGGACCTCTTCCCCGAAGTCATCACCCTTCAGTACAATAAAGCAGACTACAAACTGCGCTACGGGGAAAACCCCCATCAGAAGGGCGCCTTCTACCGCGAGCTTTCCATAAACGAGCCCTGCATCGCGGGCGCGACCCTGCTGCAGGGAAAAGAGATTTCCTACAACAATATCATGGATGCCGACGCGGCGCTGGATACGGTCAAGGAATTCGAGGAAACCGCCGTGGTGATTATTAAACACTCCAATCCCTGCGGGGTGGCACGGTCCACGGCAATCGCTGGCGGATGCCTACCGCAAGGCTCAGTCCTGCGATCCCATTTCCGCCTTCGGAGGCATCGTCGCCCTCAACCGGCCCTGCGACGCAGAGACGGCCAGGGCCATCACCTCCATCTTTACCGAGGTGGTCATCGCCCCGGGCTACTCGGAGGAAGCCCGAAGCATCTTCAGCGCCAAGAAGGATATCCGCCTGCTCGAAGTTCCCTTCACCAAAGGCTATGTCTCCACCGGATTTGATATGAAAAAGGTGGTCGGGGGCATGCTCATCCAGCAGCGGGACCTGGGCAAGATCGACGACATCAAAAAGTGCAAGGTGGTCACCACCCGAACCCCCACCGAGGAAGAGTACAAGGCGCTGGCATTCGGCTGGAAGGTGTGCAAGCACGTCAAGTCAAACGCCATCGTGTACACCACGCCGGACCAGACCATCGGCATCGGGGCCGGGCAGATGAGCCGGATCGACTCCTCGAAAATAGCGGTGTCCAAGGCCCAGTTCCCCATCAAGGGAACCTGCATGGCCTCAGACGCCATGTTCCCCTTCAGGGACAGCGTTGACGAAGCGGCCAAGGCCGGCGCGGTCGCCATCATCCAGCCGGGCGGTTCCATCAGGGACAAAGAAGTTATCGCTGCAGCCAACGAGTTCGGCATGGCCATGATCTTCACCGGCATGAGACATTTTAAACATTAAAAGAGAGGGTACAGGGATCAGGGTGCAGGGTCGACAGGAAACGATAACCCAGCCGACTTACACATTCGAAACACAAAACAAATTCAAAACTCTAACGTCCAACGTTCAACATCCAATGAAAAGGAATTTTCTTTTCGTTCAAAGTTGGACGTTGGAAGTTGAATGTTCAGCGTTGATCTTTGCATTGCGTGCTTCGATATTCGGATTTCAAATTTGCCGGTAGGAGTGCGCATGATATGCGAGACAAGCTGCGCCAATTGTTACAGACAGAGGTGCTTTACCCTGAACCCTGAACCCTGACCCCTCAGGTATGCTATGAAGATCCTCGTAATAGGTAGCGGGGGAAGAGAGCACGCCCTCATCTGGAAGATCGCGCAGAGCCCGAAGGTGAAGCACATCTACGCCGCGCCGGGCAACGCGGGGATCGCGTCCCTCGCCGAGTGCGTGCCCGTCCCGGTCGATGAAATAAAAAAGCTTGCCGCCTTCGCGCTCTCAAAGAGCGTCGATCTCACCGTGGTGGGACCCGAGCTGCCCCTCACCCTGGGCATTATTGATGAGTTCAAGCGCTACGGGTTGAAAATCTGCGGGCCCGACCGGGCAGCTGCGCGGATCGAGGGCAGCAAGCTCTTCGCCAAAGACCTGATGAAAAAATACCGTGTTCCCACCGCAGACTACGCGTCTTTTGACTCACCATCGGCGGCAGTGGCACATCTCCGGAAAAGGGGCGTACCGGCGGTAATAAAAGCCGACGGGCTGGCAGCGGGCAAAGGCGTGATGCCGGTGCACAGCCTTGAGGAGGCTGAAAAAGCCATCGACACCATTTTGACCCGGAAGGAGTTCGGCGCAGCGGGAAGCCGCATCGTCATCGAGGATTTCCTCCGGGGGGAGGAGGCTTCATTCATCGCCTTCACTGACGGCAAAACCATCCTGCCCATGCCCTCAACCCAGGACCACAAGGCGATCTATGACGGCGACAAAGGCCCCAACACCGGCGGGATGGGCGCCTATTCACCCGCGCCGGTCATAACCGAAAAACTCGCCCGCAGGATCATGGATGAGGTCATGACGCCGGTGGTGAAGGGAATGGCTGCAGAGGGATCCCCTTTCAAAGGCATTCTCTACGCCGGAATGATGATTGATGGAGAGGCCATCCGGGTGCTGGAGTTTAATGCACGCTCCGGCGATCCTGAAACGCAGCCCATCATGATGAGGATGAAAAGCGATATCATACCGGTGCTGGATGCAATCGCCGACGGAACGCTCGATGGCGCAGCCGTTACCTGGGATGAAAGGCCCGCGGTGTGCATCGTCATGGCATCAGAAGGATACCCGGGAAGCTACCGCAAGGGCATGGCCATAGAGGGTCTTACGGAAGCGCAATCCCTGCCGGACGTCCAGGTGTTCCACGCCGGGACTTCCCTTGATGGCAACCGGGTGGTTGTAAACGGCGGCAGGGTCCTGGGTGTCACCGCGCTGGGCGGCACCATCGAAGATGCCATTGCGCGTGCCTATGACGCGGCGGCACGCATCCGCTGGGACGGCGTTTATTACCGGAAGGACATCGGACGGAAGGCACTCAATAGAGAAGGTGCAAGGAAAATATGACCAACCGCTGGTTTGAAGAAAGAAGGAATCTGTTTTTCAGGGACCTGGTGTACAACTTCCTGGAGGCAAAAGTCTTTTTTGATGAGCTTTACGGGCACTATCGCAAACACAAAACAGTCCCCTTTGAACGCATGCAATACTGGATAGGGACAGAGACAAGAAAAGGGCCTCTCTGGAACCTCAAGGACAGCTGCCATTTGCTTTTCAGGGATTCGGACGCCCAGCTCACCCTGAGCGAGTATCTGTTTGACTGGACGGTGGGATCCATTTTCCATGAAGGAATAAAACTTAAAGAAGACGCCTACCAGCTTGAGAGCTACCAGCCCAGAACGGAAGGGATTCAAACATCCGACAGCAAAGAAGACATTCAGGAAGTCCTGTCGGAATATGTTACCATTGCCACCGTCATTGAAAAAGCCGCCAGGAATCTGGGCGCCGGGATAAAAAGTATGCATGAGCTGTTTGCCAGGGCGTCGGAACAGCTTCGGGAACTCCTGGCCATCCATACCCACAACGGGCTGCTGATACGCTGCCTCCTCGAAGAGAGCGAGCTGGTTGAGAAGGCCCTGGGCAGGAACAGCCTGCAGAAAATAATCGACGCCCTCTATCCGGAGCACCCGGAGCAGGCATACCTCGCCGCCGGAAAAAACTGCCTCCGGGGCGGATGGTTTCAAGAGGCACAGGCCTATTTCAGCAGGGCCCTGGAGATCAAACCCGGCTATCCTGAAGCGCAGAAATGCCTGCGCGATGCCGAGCAAAAATTATTACCGGGAGGAGCCAGATGACCAGGCCACAGATCGCGATTGTCATGGGCAGCGATTCAGACCTGCCCATCATGCAGGAAGCGGCAAAAATTCTCGATGAGTTCGGCGTGCCGTATGAAATGTGCATCGCCTCCGCCCACCGCTCCCCCGAACTGACGGAGGCGCTTGCAAAAAACGCCCACAGGAAAGGCATCGAGGTGATCATAGCCGGGGCCGGCGCCGCGGCGCACCTGGCCGGCGTCATTGCCTCCAAGACCACCCTGCCGGTCCTTGGGGTCCCCATTGATTCTTCCGCGCTGAAAGGGCTTGACTCGCTCCTTTCAACCGTGCAGATGCCCGGCGGCATACCCGTTGCCACCATGGCCATCGGCAAGGCAGGGGCAAAGAACGCGGCTATCTTCGCCATTCAAATACTCTCCCTCAAGCAACCCACCCTTAAAAAGAAGCTCACGCTGCACAAAAAAAGGCTGGCCGCTGATGTTTCCCGCAAGGCCAGACAGCTGGCAAAAAATCTAAAAAAAGCCAGGTGAAACCGGGGATGTCTCACATCGTACAACTGGACCCGCGCAGCCCTGATTCGCAGACGCTGAGACGGGCCGCTGCCTGCCTGCAGGAGGGAAAAACGGTCGCCTTCCCGACCGAGACGTTCTATGCCCTCGGCGTTTCCGCCTACCACGAGCCGGCGCTACAAAGGGTATTTGCCATCAAGGGGAGAATGTTTGATAAACCCCTCCCCCTCATCATTCACGGCGAATCCATGCTGGAGGAAATCGCCGTGCAGATTCCTGAATGCGCCCGCTCCCTGATACGCACGTTCTGGCCCGGTCCCTTAACCCTCATTTTCAAGGCATCGGGGAAAATTCCACCGCTGCTGACCGCCTCTACCGGCACGGTGGCGGTGCGGGACTCCTCCCATCCCCTGGCCCGCCTGCTGGTCAAAGAGGCACAGCTGCCCATCACCGCCACCAGCGCCAATCTCTCGGGAGGTGCAAGCTGTGATTCCGCGGAAGCGGTTGATCACCAGCTGGGCGACAGAGTTGACATGATCATTGACGGAGGCCCCGCCCCGGGAGGATTGCCGTCAACCATTGTAGATCTGACCGCTTCCCCGCCCCGCATCGTCCGCGAAGGCGCCATCAGCATGCAGCACCTTCAGCCTTTTCTCGTTACCTGCGCCTGAACGTCTCGTGCCATTCCAATCCCTTGCTTACGTGTATCTTGTTGTGAATCGAAAAGGAGGTCCGTTTCGTAGTGCCCCGCGGGGCATAGGGGTTTAACCCGAAAATACGTAGGGGCGACCGGCCGGTCGCCCCTACAGGTTGATAAGAATCACAGGGCGGGAAAAAGAATCACTGAGTTAACGCAAAACTCAAGGACAGGTAAGAAGCATGATTAACAAGCAATTTACCCGCGGAGAAAAGTGCTTTACATCTCCTTTCTTTTTGGTATAAGGATAGCGCAATTTGTTGGGTGACAGCTGCATCCGGATATGAGTGCAACAATGTTCTTTAAGCAGCGGGTATTCAACCGCTGAGGTGACAATGATCAGCTCCGAAGAATGCGCGGCTTTGAATGATAAAGCGCGGCAGATACGAATCGACATACTCGACATGCTCAACCGCGCAGGGTCGGGCCACACCGGCGGCTCCCTGTCAGCCGCCGATATACTGACCGCGCTCTATTGTTCCAAGATGAAGCACAATCCCTCGAATCCGCGATGGGAGGAGAGGGACCGCTTCGTCCTCTCCAAGGGCCATGGCGCGCCGGTGCTCTACGCGACACTGGCACAGTGCGGATACTTTGACCGGGAGGAGCTCAAGTCGCTGCGTAAGCTGGGATGCATGCTCCAGGGACACCCGGACATGAACTCCACACCGGGCGTGGAAGTCTCGACCGGATCGCTCGGCCAGGGCCTGTCCATTGCCAACGGGATGGCGCTGGGGCTCAAGCTGGACAGGAAAACCGCGCGGGTGTATGTGCTGCTCGGCGACGGGGAGGTGCAGGAGGGCCAGATCTGGGAGGCGGCCATGACCGCCGCGCATTACAAGATTGACAACCTCTGCGCATTGCTCGACCACAACGGCCTGCAGATCGACGGGCCGGTGCGGGAAATCATGAACATCGAGCCCATTGCCGACAAATGGCGCGCATTCGGCTGGCACGTGCTCGAGGCGGACGGCCATTCCATCGAATCCCTTCTCGACGCGCTGGACACGGCTGAAAAGATCAAGGGGAAGCCCTCCATCATTATTTGCGCCACCGTAAAAGGAAAAGGCGTTTCCTTCTTTGAAAACAAGCTCAAGTATCATGGGATCTCGCCGTCAGACGATGAACTGGAAAGGGCGCTCAAGGAGCTATGAGAGCAGAGGCTGAAAAAGGCAAGCCGGTGACCGCCATGCTGGCAACGCGGAATGTGTACGGCGACGTCCTGGTGGATTTGGGGGAGCGTTACGAATCGATCGTGGTGCTGAACGCCGACCTCTCCGGTTCCACCAAGACCGAGGCCTTCCACAAAAAGTTCCCCCACCGCTTTTTCAACATGGGCATCGCCGAGGCGGACATGATCGGGACGGCGGCGGGCCTGGCAACGATCGGCAAGATCCCCTTTGCCAGCACCTTCGCCATCTTCGCCGTCGGCAAGCCCTGGGAGCAGATACGGCAGTCCGTGGCCAATCCCAACCTCAATGTAAAAATCGTCGCCACCCACGCCGGCATCACCGTCGGCGAGGACGGCGCCTCCCATCAGTGCCTTGAAGACATCGGCCTGATGAGGATTCTGCCCAACATGACGGTCATCGTCCCCGCTGACGGCATCGAAACGGAGAAGGCGCTGCGGACGCTGGTCAATCACCGCGGCCCGGCATACGTGCGGCTGTCGCGCATGGACTTCCCCGTGCTCTTCGATGCCGGCTACGAGTTTGTCGTGGGCAGGGGAACGGTGATGAAGGCGGGAGGCGATGTCACCATCTTTGCCGCAGGCTACATGGTTTCCCAGGCGTTGAAAGCGGCC
The DNA here is from genome assembly GCA_963793865.1 of uncultured delta proteobacterium. GTDB lineage: Bacteria > Desulfobacterota > WTBG01 > WTBG01 > WTBG01 > CAZWCD01. Next base: position 54,461 of record CAWCBP010000011.1, on the reverse strand, counting down.
GGGCAGCTTGAGGGAGAACGCATTTCGGCCCGGGTAATCAACATCTCCACCATCAAGCCCATTGACCAGGAGCTGATAATTCAGGCAGCCGGTGAAACAGGCGCGGTGGTCACCGCTGAAGAGCACTCGGTCATCGGAGGTTTGGGAAGTGCCGTTGCCGAGGTGCTGTCTGAACACCGCCCGACACCAATGAGACGGATAGGGGTACAGGACAGGCCCGGCACCTCGGGACGCCCCGCTGAGCTTTTGGAACACTGCCGCCTGAATCCCAGCCACATCATATCAGCCGTGAAAGACGTCCTGCGCCAGAAATAAGCCCCCTTCTTCTCTCCGGCAGGATAGCTATGATCCAGATGTTTAATGTTCACAAGGTCTACCCGGGCAACCGCAAGGCGCTCTCCGATATCAACCTGCACATTAAAAAGGGCGAGTTCACCTTTATCACCGGGCCCAGCGGGGCCGGCAAGACCACCCTCATCAAGCTCATTTTCTGCGCCGAGCACGCCACCTCGGGGCAGATCATCGTCAACGGCGTCAACTTCGCCAAACTGCGCACGTCGGGCATCCCGCCCTTAAGAAGAAGCATAGGGGTTGTGTTCCAGGATTTCAAGCTGCTGCTCAGCAGGACTGCCTACGAAAACGTGGTCTTTGCCCTGGAGGTCACCGGGACCCGGCCCCGGGAGATCAAGCGGAAGGCGTGGCAGGTGCTGAAGCTGGTGGGGCTGCAGAACCGTCTGGATTCCAGGCCCCTTGAGCTGTCAGGCGGCGAGCAGCAGCGCATCGCCATAGCGCGGGCGATCGTGAACGATCCCATTATCCTGCTGGCGGATGAGCCGACGGGGAATCTCGACGCTCAGATTACGCAGGACATCATGGAGCTTCTCAAGGCCATCAATCAGCGGGGAACCACCATCGTCATCGCGTCGCATAACATGGTGCTTGCCCGGCAGTACGCCACCAGGCACATCATCATAGAGCAGGGTCGCATTGCCGGCCAGGACTGACGGTAGCCATCATGTTTTCGAAAGTTCCTTTTTTCCTCAGGGAAGCAATTCAGGGCATCAGGAATAATCTTTTCATCCACCTCATCGCCGCGGGAACCATAGCCTTCGCGCTTTTGACCCTGGGCATCTTCATGATTACGGTCATCAACCTGGACCGGACATTCAACGAACTGGGCAAAGACATGCAGGTCGTCGTCTACCTGGACCGGGCAAGCAGCGCGCAGGACATAACCCGGGCAGGCGAAGGCATCGCCGGGCTTCCTCAGGCCAAAAAGGTTACCCTTGTTTCAAAGGAAGAGGCGCTGGCCCGGCTCAAGGAGGGTCTCAAGACACAGGCAGGGCTGCTTGACGACCTGCGCGAAAACCCCCTGCCGCCCTCATTTGAAATTGAGCTGAAGGAAGAGCACACCAATCCCGAAGACCTGCAGGCGTTCATCGGCGGGGTTAAAAAGATCGCCGCCTCGGCCGAGGTGGATTACGGCCAGGAATGGCTGCAGCGGTTTTCGGCGTTTATCAGCATGCTGAAACTGGTGGGCCTGAGCATCGGCAGCTTCCTGCTGCTGGCCACGGTATTCATCATATCCAACACCATCAGGCTGACCATCTACAGCAGGCGGGAGGAAATAGAAATCATGAAGCTGGTGGGCGCGACCAACCTTTCCATCCGCATTCCCTTTTTCCTGGAAGGCATCGCCCAGGGCCTGCTGGCATCGCTGCTGTCGCTTGGGATGCTCTACGCGGGATACAAGGCGCTTGTGCACAAGCTGGTTAATGACTACAGCCTCTTTCTCGGACCGATGCAGCTCACCTTTCTGCCATACAGTCTCATGGGAGCGCTGGTACTGCTCGGCATCGCGCTGGGGATCTTCGGCTGCGCTTTTTCCATGGGCCGCTTTCTCAGGGTTTAGCTTGTCCTGTTCAGGAGACCGTGGAGGTGATCAAACCCCGCAAACTCATTTTTCCGATATGTCTGGCAGCGGCCCTTGTGGTGCTTGCCCCGATGCAGGCAGAGGCCCAGCAAAGGCAGCGCGGCAGCGACGAAGAAGTTGCCAGGAAGAAAAAAACATTAACCGACATTGAACAGCAGCTTAAGCAAAAGAAGGAAGAACTGATCCGGGCGGAGAAGCAGGAGCAGGCGACCATCAGCCAGCTCGACGAGATTGATAAAAAGCTTTCGGAAAATCAAAACCAGGTGAGCCGGCTCAACAGCAGGCTGGAACATCTCACCACCGAGGCGCTCAGCCTGGACAGCCAGCTCAAAAAAATAGATCAGCAGCTGGCGGAACAGGAAAAGGGGCTGCAATCGCGGCTTGTCGCCCTTTATAAATTCAACCGCAAAGGGGGCATCGTTCGCACCGCGTTTTCCTCACAGTCCCCCGCCGATCTGTCGCGGAAGGTCAAGTACCTGCTGCTGGTCCTGGAGCGGGACCGCGAAATGATCAGCCGCATGAATGAAACCCGCGAGCTCAAAGCCCGGAAAAAGGGCGCTCTCATGGAAAACCGGGAGACCCTCCAAGAGACACGATCTCACGCGCTTGAGACGGAATCGCAGGTCAGCATGCAGAAGCAGGATAAAGCGGCGCTCCTGCAGACCATACGCTCTGAAAAGGAGCTTCACCTGGCGGCGGTGCGGGAGCTGGAACAGGCCTCCCGGCAGCTGCAGACATTCATCGACGGCCTTGAAAAGCGCCGGGAGGAGAAGAAGGAAGAGTATATTCCCCCTGCCGGCAAGGGATTTGCGGTCCTCAAGGGAAGCCTTCCCCTTCCGGTCTCCGGAAGGATCATCAGTGCTTTCGGCAACCGGACCGATCCCGAGCTGAACACGGTATTCTTCCAGAAAGGGATTGAGATAGCGGCCCGGCAGGGGGAATCGGTCAGGACAATCCATAACGGCAAGGTTCTCTATGCCGACTGGTTCAAGGGCTATGGGAACATGATTATCGTCGACCACGGCGAAGGCTACTACAGCCTTTCCGCCCATCTCTCGGAGATGCTGAAAAAAGTCGGTGAGGGGGTGGAAGCCGGCGAGGTCATTGCCCTTGCCGGGGATACCGGGTCGCTCAAGGGCACCTGCCTCTATTTTGAGCTGAGGCATCACGGCAAGCCGCTCGATCCCGCGCAGTGGCTGAAAATCCGCTAACGGACACGCGTTGACTGAGCATTGAACATGATAAGCGAGGAACCATCTAACCCGCCGGAGGAGGAACATATGTACAGAAACAGATCGAAAGGAATCTTTTTCATTGCCGCCGTTGCCGCGGCGCTGGTGTTTATCATAGCCCAGGGCGGCACCCTGAGGGCGCAAACCGACGAGATGTATAAAAAGCTGAAGGTGTTTTCCGACGTGCTCAGCATCATCCAGAAAAACTACGTCGAGGAAACCAAGCCGGAGGACCTCATCTACGGCGCCATCAACGGCATGCTGCGCACCCTCGACCCCCACTCCTCCTTCATGATGCCGGACATGTACAAGGAGCTCCAGGTTGAAACCAAGGGGAGCTTCGGCGGCATCGGCATTGAGATTTCCATGAAAAAGAACATCCTGACCATCGTCTCCCCCATTGAAGACACGCCCGCTTACCGGGCGGGGCTGAAGGCCGAGGACAAAATCCTGAGCATCGACGGGGAGACGACCGAAAACATGACCCTGATTGACGCGGTGAAAAAAATGAGGGGCCCGGCCGGGACCACTGTCACCATCACCATCATCAGGGAAGGCTTCTTCGAGCCCAGGGATTTTAAACTCACCCGGGAAACCATCCGCATAAAAAGCGTCAAGTACAAGCGATTGGAGGAAGACACCATCGGCTACATCAGGCTGAGCCAGTTCCAGGAAAACACCGGCGAAGAGTTTTCCAGGGCGCTTGAAGACCTGGAGGGAAGCCAAAAGCCGATTGAGGGGCTGGTGATTGACCTGCGCAACAATCCCGGCGGACTCCTGGACCAGGCGGTCACCGTTTGTGATGAATTCCTTGAGGACGGTCTCATCGTCTACACCCAGGGGAGGCTCTCCGGACAGGACATGCGATTTACCGCCCATCCCGATGACGAGAAACGGGATTACCCCATCATCGTGCTGGTCAACGCGGGAAGCGCCAGCGGTTCGGAAATCGTGGCAGGCGCACTCCAGGACCGGAACCGGGCGGTCGTCCTGGGAACCACAACCTTCGGCAAGGCTTCAGTTCAAACCATAATCCCCCTCGATGACGGATCGGGCCTGCGGCTGACAACCGCCCTGTACTATACGCCGAACGGCAGATCGATCCAGGCCACCGGCATTGTGCCGGACGTTATCGTGAAAGATAAAGCTGCTCCTCCGGCAACGGGGGAGAGAAAGGAAATGCCGGTCATCAAGGAAAAGGATCTCAAGGGTCATTTTGGACCTGACGGGAAACCGGAAGAGACCGCTGCCCCTGAGACAAAGAAGCAGGAGCAGGAGCAAAAACAGGACGAGGAGCAGGTGCCGGAACAGGAGGAGGAAGAAAAAGCGGGGGACGAAGAGGACCCGCAGCTTACGCGGGCCACCCAGCTGCTCAAGAGCTGGAACATCTTTAAAAAGATGGGCACGCAAATCCCGCCGGCCAAAGACCGTTCATGATCCGGCAGAGGCTGAAAAGAGATTTGCCCGGATGCGCGCTCAGCTCCCGGCAGAGGCAGGCAGGAAGCTCAGCCACCCGGCTGGCACTTGTCATGGGCGTTCTCGGCGCCCTGGTCCTGCTCGCGGCGCTTTACCTGTTGCGCGAGAGGACGCACCGGCCGCTGCCTCCCCTCCCCTCTCAGCCGGCCGGGCAATCGATTCGGGAGAAAATGCAGGCCGCGGATGGGATGGCCTCCCGCATCATCTCTTCGCTCTCGCTCGGCGGGGAACAGATCACCCTTGAACAGTTGCCCAGGAAGGACGGTGAATTGACATGGAATGAAAGTGTCATCACCGTCACCCTTCCTCCGGAAATAAGTCTTCACCAGGTTGAGCACGTCAGCGCCGGATCGCGCGAGCTGTTTGCGCCGGAAGGACTCAGGGCGGACGCGGCGTACGACAGTGACACCTGCTTAAGCATCACCATCCGTGTCGGGGACCATGTAACCCACCGGCTTGTGTTCCATCAGGCGCCTCCCCCGCTTCCACCGCAAGCCCCGAAACTGCAGGAACCGGCGTGCCGTGTCGCGCTGGTTATTGATGACCTGGGGGAAAACTACCGCGTCTTTAAAGAGCTTGAGGGGCTGGAGGTGTCGATCACCTATGCCATACTCCCCTTTCGCACCCACTCCGTAAAAATTGCCGACGAAATCCACGCAAATGGCAGCGGGGAAATCATTCTCCATCTTCCGCTCGAACCCTGGAACAGCGGAAACCACGCAATCAACCGCGGAACGCTGCTGACGAACATGGACCGGCCGCACCTGCTGGAGCAGATTGAAAGAAACCTCGGGGCGGTGCCCCATCTCAGCGGGGTAAGCAGCCACATGGGCTCAAAGTTCACCGAGGACAGCGAAAAAATGTCCTGGCTGCTGGAGGCCCTGGAAGAAAAAGGTCTCTACTTTCTGGACAGCCGCACCAGCAGGAAGACCGTTGCTTACAGTCTTGCCGGGAAGATGATGCTCAAGGCAGCGCAGCGCGATCTGTTCCTCGATAACAGCCGGGACCAGGGGTCCATAGAAATGCAGCTGCGAAAAATTCTGCCTCTCGCCAAAAAAAAGGGGGGCAGCCTGGTGGTCATCGGCCACCCCCATCCCCACACCATCAGCGCCCTCAAAAAATACCTTCCCCTGCTCAGGCAGCAGGGTGTTACTTTTGTCCCCCTGTCGGAGCTGGTGCACTAAAGATTTCCGGGTGTTGCACCTGACTTACCCGCATCAATCCCCATATGCCCATCAAGGGGCACACCGCTTTCCGGGAGATGATCCCGGCTTATCCCTCGCTTCTTTCACCACCCGACATTCGCACATGTCATGATTGCCCGGCCCAAAACTCAACCGGGTCCTGTTACCGTTTCTTTTCAATCGTATAAAATTTGATACGCAAGCAGTCTACATTTTTCTAATGTACCGGCAGCAACACATTCACATAAAAGATTATCAAAGATTATATTTGTGAGATTCATTCCGTTGTCAATTAAAGCATTCCCGGGAAACAAAGCGGTGCACAAAAAACAGCAATCTGCGGATGGTATGAAAAATGCTGATAGGTCAACCGATACTTTTCCCACCCATTAACCCGGAGGTAAAACCATGAACAGAAAATTTTTATCAAAACCGTACTTACTGCTTCTGCCAACCTTATTGTTTCTACCCTTCAGCTCGGATGCTGCAGCCGGCCCGAAAAACAGCACGGTGATCGACCCCGTCGCCTGTGACAATTATCATTGACGGGTGTGACAGCGGTGTAACAGATATTGATGGGACCATGAATGGTCAAATCATGAGCTGCGGTGAGGGAGCCGTGAATCATGGCGCCTTTGTCAGCTGCGTGGCCCACCTTACCAATACATGGAAAAAAGAAGGTTTGATCGACGGGCAGGCAAAAGGAGCCATTCAGCGATGCGCGGCAAGCGCAGATATACCGCCCGCCTCGGATAAGAAATGCAAGGAAGATGCGGATTGCGATGATGGTTTATATTGTAACGGTGTGGAAACCTGCATTGACAAGGCGTGTCAGCCCGGCATCCCGGCCGAATGCCCCGATGACGGCCTTTTTTGCAACGGCGTTGAGTCATGCGATGAAGTCAGCGATGCCTGTATCAGCAGCGGCGATCCCTGTATTCCGCCGACCGTCTGCTATGAGGATACCGACATCTGCGGATGCGGCAGCGATGCGGAATGTGACGATGGATTATTCTGTAACGGCCAGGAAACCTGTCTTGGCGGAGCATGTCAGCCCGGTACCCCGGTTGTATGTACTGACAATGGCTCCTTCTGCGACGGCACCGAGTACTGCGATGAAGCCGGTGATGCCTGTGCCAGCAGCGGCGACCCCTGTGAATCCCCTTTATCATGTGATGAGTCAAGTGATAGCTGCATTCTGATAGAGTGCGGTAACGGAATAGTGGATCCTGGCGAAGAATGTGATGACGGCAACGTGCTGGGCGGAGACTGCTGCGACTCCGCGTGTCAATTCGATATAGCAGGAAGCCCTTGCCCCGATAGTGAGTTCTGCAACGGCGAAGAAGCCTGTAACGGCGCCGGAGTCTGCCTGGCCGGTACGCCGGTCGACTGCAGCGACGGGTAGCCTGCACCACCGATGCCTGCGACGAGACTTCCGATGCCTGTGTTCATGATCCGGACAATGCCTCCTGCGACGACTTGCAATACTGCAATGGCGCTGAAATCTGCGACCCCCTGGCTGGCTGCCAGCCCGGCGCGCCAGTTGATTGCCCGGACGATGGTTTGTTCTGCGACGGTACTGAATACTGTGATGAAAATGGCGACATCTGTGCCAGCAGCGGCGACCCCTGCGGAGCGGGAGATGTGTGCAATGAAGATACCGATGCCTGTGATCCGGTAGTTATCTGCACCTGCGGTGACGGCGTTATATGTGGTGATGAGCAGTGTGATGACGGCAATTCAATAGACGGAGACTGCTGCAGCGCACAGTGCATCTTAGACGCCGCGGGAAGCCTCTGTGCGGATGACATTTATTGCAACGGGGCGGAAACCTGTGACGGCGCGGGCGTTTGTCTGCCCGGCACACCGGTGGAATGCAGCGACGCGGTAGCCTGCACCACCGATGCTTGCAATGAGACGACGGACAGCTGTGATAACATCCCTGACGATACGTACTGTTCCGACGGGCAGTATTGCAACGGCAGTGAGGTGTGCGATCCGTTGGCTGGCTGCCAGCTTGGGACGCCGGTTGACTGTCCCGACAACGGCGCCTTCTGCGACGGCACCGAGTCCTGCGATGAAAACGGCGATACCTGTGCCAGCAGCGGCGATCCCTGCGGAGAGGGCTATGTGTGCAACGAGGAAACCGATGCCTGCGACCCGGTAGTCATCTGTCACTGCGGCGATGGATCCTGTGCGGCGAGGAGCAGTGTGATGACGGCAATACGTCAGACGGCGACTGCTGCAGCGCCACTTGTACATTTGAAGCTGCGGCCAGCCCCTGCCCTGACGGCGTATACTGCAACGGCGCGGAAACCTGTGACGGCGCGGGCTTATGCCAGCCCGGCACCCCGGTTATATGCGACGACGGTGTCGCCTGTACAACCGACACCTGCAGTGAAGATGAAGACGGTTGTGAATACATTCCCGGCAATGATGCCTGCGATGATGCCATGTTCTGCAATGGCATGGAAACCTGCGATCCGTCGCTGGGCTGCCAGCCCGGGACACCGGTTGAGTGCCCGGACAACGGCGCCTTCTGCGACGGCACCGAGGCCTGCGATGAAACAGGCGACACCTGTGTCAGCAGCGGCGATCCCTGCGAAGCGGGTGAACGATGCAATGAGGAAACCGATGCCTGCGACCCGGCAGTACTCTGTGAGTGCGGTGATGGAGTGCTGTGCGGTGAGGAGCAGTGCGATGACGGCAATATGATAAGCGGCGACTGCTGCTGACAACTGCGTCTTCGCAGATGCCGGCAGCCCCTGTTCCGACGAGGTCTACTGCAACGGCGCCGAAACCTGTGACGGCGCGGGAATATGCCAGGCCGGGACGGCGGTTGACTGCAATGATGATGTGGTCTGTACCATTGATGCCTGTGACGAAACCTCCGACACCTGTGTACATGATCCGGACAACGATTCCTGTTCGGATGGAGTGTACTGCAACGGCAGTGAAGTCTGCGACCCGGTGTTTGATTGCCAGCCCGGCACTCCGGTTGACTGCACTGACAATGGCGCCTTCTGCGACGGCACCGAATACTGCGATGAAGAGTCTGACTCCTGCATCAGTAGCGGCGATCCCTGCGCGCTCAACGGGGTGTGCGATGAGGAAGCTGACGCATGTCAAGGCGCACTCGCATCATCACTCAAGCGAATGTTCCTTATCTGGAAACAGGGACGTTAAAAGCCTTTGGGCTAACTATGAAAGCGGGATTTTAAAGGAGGTAACACCTTACTGTAAGCTGAATTGCTGAGAAGAATTAACCTTAATTGAAACAAAAGAGGTGGTCAAAAGACTACCTCTTTTGTTTCTCATGCTTTTCAAATCATCAAAATCAGGGTTTTCGAAGTCAAAAATCAGGGTTTTGCCTATTGCCTATAATGTTGAAATATTATAAAAACATCCATCTCTTATAAATCCTCTTGACTGGTGAACCACCTTTAAGCATGCAAAAGAAAACTATGTGTAAAATACAGTCCGTTGGAATAGATAATTTTATAAGGTGCCTGGAAGACGATCCATCATACTGTCCATTTTCCGTGTCATTGGGCAGCGCTTATTTTTGTCAAAAGCCCCGTCACTTAATCTGTCATGAACGGGTTTCATCGAGCACAACTCCGGTACCTGATTTAGAAAATCACAAAGAAGGAAACCGGATTGCTGTTTGAGGATTCAATTGATGAAGAAAACAATAGCAGCCTGTGTGCCGGTGTTCTACGGGATAATTGTCACCTTGCCGTCGTCCAGACTGTAATAAGCTCCGACTATTTTTAAACCGCCATCTTTCACCTGATGTGCCAGCAGCGGCAAAGAAGATTGTAGGCCGACAACCGTCATTGCCACATTTTCCCTGATCGCATTTTCAAGCAGGTCACCGGGCCGGCTTTTTGCTCTATCCACGGCGGGCTTAATGGCCTTAACCAGACTACCAATGTGCCCCGAAGCTTCAGCTCCCTTCACAACAGCTTCCACTGCACCACATCTTTCATGCCCCAGAACCATGACCAGTCGCGTGCCCAGATGCTCTACCGCGTATTCTATGCTGCCCAAAACCTCATCGATGACGACATGCCCGGGTAAGCGGACAACAAACAAATCACCCAGGCCCTGGTCAAAGATGATTTCCGGCGGCACCCTGGAGTCGGAACAGCCGACGATTATGGCAAAGGGATGCTGGCCTTTTATGATTTCCGTGCGGCGTGCCACTGTCTGGTTGGGGTAAGCCGGCCCGGCTGAAACATACCGCGCATTGCCATCCAGTAATTTCCGCAGGGCACTCTCAGCGCTTACTGCCGGTTGACCATGATTATCTGTCATTGCAGTTCTCCTTCATCACCAGGGAAAGCAGGCATTGCCCTCCTGATGGTTATAGCTTCATCTTTTTAAGCGAGGCGTGTATTTTTTCCGCCAGCCTTTCAGCATTTGCCATCACCTTTTTAATCCCCTTCTCACTGATGCCGTCGAGATGGAAGCCCGCCACCGCCACTACGGTGCGGTTGAGCCTGGAAGAAAGCACCTCGGACACCCGCTGCGCCAGCACCTGGTCCTTATGCCCGGGAACATTATAAACCGATGAGGTCGCGCTCATCACCCCTCGGTCCCGCAGGCTGGCGCGCGGCAGTGCCACCGCGGCCGAACCGATGTGGGGCCGGTCACCGCCGGTGATGACCACCAGAAGATCGGCTCCTATCAGCCGCACCTCAGCGCTCACCTTATAAGGAACAGCGCCGGCGGACAAAACCTTAGCTTTCAGCATGCCGCCCCCCCTGTCAAGGTCTCCCGGGTCAAATCAAAGAGTGTCTCTTCATCGCCATGATAGCACAGTATCATGCGGCGCTCTTTGATGATCTCGCCGATGACCGCGGCGGTGATGCCTTTCCCCTGAAACACATCCAGGCATGAAGTCAGCGCGGGTTCTTCAACGCACAGAAGAAATCCGTAGCTGAGAAACGCCTTTATCCAGGCCGGAAGTTCCATCTGAGGCGGCCGCGGTATGGAATCGAGGATGAGGCGCGCGCCGGTGCCCGAATATTCGCAGAGCAGGGAGAGGGTGCCGACGATGCCCCCGTTGCTCACATCCTTGGCGGTCCGGCACAGCCCGGCCTCGGCAATAAAGGGCAAAAGCGACAGGCGCTCCACAAGGTATTCCGGCGTCTTCCCCGAATGCACGTCCCAGCTTGCCACCGATTTGCATCGACCATGTTCGCCGTTCAGATCGACCGCCAGGACGACCTTCTGCCCCGCACGGGCATTGGTGGACTGGAGCAGGCTGCGGGCCGTGCCCAGGATGGCAACCGCAAGGGAAACTTCCCCCGCATCGGGATTCAAATGACCCCCCACCATCGGCACCATCAATTTCTCACAGCCCTTGCGAACCCCTTCCATGACCAGGTCGCGCTGCTCCCCGTTGGCAACAGAAAGAACATTGACCATGGCCAGGGGCCGGCCGCCCATGGCATAGATGTCATTGACGCTGGCGGTCACTGCAGCCTTGCCCGCTGCATACGGCTCGGCATTAATGAACCGGGGCCACATCCCTTCGGCGGCGAGCAGCAGGTAGTGATCACCATGGGCAATGGCGGCGGCATCCTCTCCGAACCCCGTCACCACCCGGGAACTGCCCGCCTCCCGGCCGCCGCCCAGCATTTCTACCAGCCGGCCGATATCACTCTTCCTGGTTATGCCGGCATAGTTTCTGATATCCGTGACAATGTCTTTCAATTCCATTTTTATGCCCGATTTTTTTCTTAAAATTTCGGCAGGGCCCATTCATGCGTGATGCATTCGCGAATAAGTTCGAGGCAGTACAGTATAATGTCATTGCGAGGGCCTGCCCAGCGCCCGGCCAGGGAGTGAAACGACCGAAGCAATCTCATAAATTATTAAAACAGAGATTGCCGCGCTCCCTCCGGTCGCTCGCAACGACCGAAATAGATTAGCCCACAGTCTGATGGTGTATGGAAAAATTTCAAACAGGCCGGCTAAAGCCCTGCCTCCATCAACTGATGGGGCACACCATGGTAGGAAGTAACATCCCCCACCGCCTTCCAGCGGTTGCGTTTAAAAAAAGAAACGCTCGGCAGCTGTATGTATGCCAGGAAGCGCCTTGCCTTCCGCTCTTTGACCGTCTCCACCGCCTTCTTTACCAGCAGGGCGCCCACCCGTCCCCTGAATCCCTTTTTCACCGCAAGCCGGCCGCCGTACCAGGTGTCTTGCTCCTTTTCATAAATACGCACCGTTCCCACCATCTCATCATCCATGAATGCCACGATGTGAACCGCCCGCTCGTCAAATACGTCCCTGTCGGTGTGCTGAAAGAGCTTCTGCTCCCTCACAAAAATTTCATGGCGTATGCGGTACGCCTCTTCCAATTCCCCTTCTGTTTCAGCAATCCTGCAGATAATGTTTTTATGCATCTGAACATGAACCGGTTTTTCCCTGAGACGAGTCAATCTCCCTTCCCTTGGTCTTCACCCTCTTCCCTTCCCCTCTTCCGCACCACTGTTTTCCTTCAGGAACCTGTCCAGCACTTTGACATGTTCCCACATATCCTTCTTCTTGCGCGGGTCATAGAGAAGATAGGCCGGGTGATAGAGCACCATAAAGCTGATGCCGGGATAGTCATCGCAGCGGAAAATAGTGCCTGCCTCCTCGGTCATGGAAAAATCAACCTTCCCCGGTATCATATGTTTCAAGGCCACCGCCCCCATCAGCAGTATGATCCGCGGCTGCACCAGCTCAATCTGCCTGCGCAAATAGGGCTTGCAGGCGGTCACCTCTTCAATCAGCGGCGCGCGGTTTCCGGGCGGCTTGCACTTGGCAATGTTGGCGATAAGCAGGTCCTGCTCGGTATCAAGCCGGATGGCCTTCATAATCTCATCGAGCAGTTTCCCCGCCCTGCCTACAAATGCCCTCCCCGTGCTGTCCTCCGTTTCCCCCGGCGCCTCGCCGATGGCCATGATCCGCGATGCCGGGTTACCCCTGTCCACCACGATGGTGCGCCGCCCCCGCGCTAATGCACATTTTTGGCAGCCGGATGCCGCGAGCAGCTCCTTGAAACGGGAGTACTCCCGGGCGGCAAAAATATCGTTTTGTGTCCGGTCAAAGAGATCAAACTGGGTGGCCACGGAGACTCCTCTTCACCACCGAAAAATTAATCCGGGACGCTGCTGCTTATTTTTCAGTTAGGCGGGGAACACGATTGCCAGACATCCTGAAAATAATCCTGAAGGGTGCGGGCAACCCGGGGCGAGCGGATGAGGACTGACACCTCGTGATTCTTTTCAAGGGCATTGTACGTCCAGTTGGTGCTGCCGACCACACTCGTTTCTCCGTCGATAATCAAAAGCTTGCTGTGGGTGGTTGTGGTCAGGGGATCGTACATCACCGCCACCCCGCCCCGGGAAAGAAGCGCCCCGGTTTCCAGGTTGCCGGCGCTCACCCGGTCCTTTTCCTTTCTTCTTTCCAGGATGACCCTCACGTCAACCCCGCGCCGCTGAGCCGCGATCAGCTCCTCAATCAGCAGATTGGTGGGGCTGTTGAGATGCTTTGCGTAGTAGTGCGCTTCAAACATCATCACCCTGATGGAGGAACGGGCGCGGGCAAAGGCATCGCCCACCACCTGTTCGTACTGACGGTCGGTGATGACCTCGACTCCCTCAACCGGCACCGGCCCCCCGGCCGACATATTCAGTAGCAGCAGAAGGGCATAAATCAGGGCGCCTGCCGTGCTCATCATGGCTTGTGCCTACGATTCCTGTTCTTTTTTCTGCGTCTTCTTCTGCTCTTTCTTCGGTGCCTTCTTCTTTTCTTTCTTCTTCACTTCCTTTTTCTTTTTGCCGCCTGCCGCGCCAGCCTCAAGCGCGGCTATGCTGCGGACGATGCGCTTGCGGGGATGATGAGGAAAGTCGACCCTGAGATAGACTTTTTTGGCGGTGATCCTTTCAATCACTCCTTCCCTGGTGCCATCAGCAAACGGAAATGTAATTTTTTCTCCTACTTTCATCGCTTCTCCTTTGGTGGGTAAATGATTTTTCTTTCGTGCAGGAAATATAGAAGAGAGAATTCAGGAGTCAGAAGTATCAGAATACCATGAATACTGACTGCTCGTATAGATATCCCGTGATCTTCTGGTCTGAGCCCCTCTTTGTGATATTCCTGATACAATCTGTTTCAGGAAGACTCACTTCTTCTGAGTCTGTCTTCTGCTCCTGTCTTCTGACTCCTGACTCCTGCTGCTCACCCCTCTCTAAATGCCTCCTGCGCTTCCCGTTCAAGTTCTTCCTCAAGCCCCTGGTAGCGGGGTGAGAAGTGGAAGGGGATAAACTCTTTCACCCCGGCACTGCGGGCAATCAATCCCGCCTGCCGTGCGGTAAGGTGTTCTTTTGCCCGCGCCTTCTCCCGGTCCTTCTCAAGAAAAGCCGCCTCGCAGAAAAAAATGTCGGCGGCGCGGGCAAGGCCGGCTATCTTGTCAACGTTATCCGCGCTGTACGAGCAATCAGCCACATAGGCAATCCTTTGACCCGCGGTAACGGCAACTATCTCCTTTTTCAGCTCGCCCAGCGGGACTTCAGCAGGAGCGCTTTCCTCATCCAGCCGCGGCACGCTCACGGTCCGGTCATCGGGATGTCCCTGCCAGAGCAGCTCTTTCAGCTCCTTCAGCCACGGCCCCGTTGCGTACCCTTTTTCCTGCAGGCGGGGGCTCAGAATATTGATGTGGAAACGCTCCTCAAGCGAGAACGCCAGGCTGGGAATGCCGTGGTCCAGCCGCACCGCCCTCACGGTAAAGTGCGGGGTTTCCTCCACCACCCCCTCAAAGGGGCGATGCCCGGCAGCTTCGCTTGCGAACTGTTGGGCGCAGGTAAACGTGGTGCAGTCTATGCGCCCGGGGTGAATCTCGCCGACGCTCAACCGGAGCGGATAATCCCGCACCAGGTTCCAGGTGTACCCGGACAGCTTCCCCGCGATGTGAGCGGTTATCCCCGGAGGGCCATAGAAGCGCAGGTGCCTGTCCCGCCCCAGCATTACCCGGAGCAGATAATCAAACCCGCAAAAGTGGTCTATGTGCGCGTGGGATATGAACACATGGGTCAGTTTCAGGGTCTTGGCTTCGCCCAGGGCAGTTATATCACCAAGGTCAAAGAGCAGCGCCTGCCGCGCATAAAGGGTTTCTATGTATACGGCAGGATCGCCAAAAGGCGCATTTACCAGTTTGGGGTGGAAAAGAGCGTTCATGCCGCTGTCCTGACGGTACACCATCACGCCGCGCGTTCGACACGCCGATTGCCACTACGCTCAATCGCCCGCC
The DNA here is from genome assembly GCA_963793865.1 of uncultured delta proteobacterium. GTDB lineage: Bacteria > Desulfobacterota > WTBG01 > WTBG01 > WTBG01 > CAZWCD01. Next base: position 39,326 of record CAWCBP010000011.1, on the reverse strand, counting down.
TGAGCAGCGCTGTCTCTTCCCGTTTCTGTCTCATAGCACAGCGGTTTGTAACACTAACCTGTAATTTTTTCAAGCACTTTATCATCCCCGGCAGGCACCTGCTTTCAGGACCGTCAGGCCGGGCATCCCTGATGCAACACCGGCCGGGACAGGCAGAATAAATTGTATTGCGTACTGCCGAAAACCATTGTAATCTTGCCGCATATTTGGTACAAGGTTACAGGTTACGTATCCCTTTAATCAATGGATAAAGGAGATCTGCTATGGATGGCTGGGTGGGAAAGTTTCTCCGGATAGATTTAAGCAGCGCGCAAATCGACGTGGAAGAGTTGGATCAGGACCTGGCAAAGAATTTTATTGGAGGGCGGGGACTCGCCAGCAAGATGCTCTATGATGAAATCGATCCTGCGGTTGATCCCCTCAGCCCGGAGAACAAGCTGATCTTCGCCACCGGTCCCTTGACGGGAACCGGCGCCATTGCCGGAGGCCGTTACATGGTGGTGACAAAGTCCCCTTTAACCGGCTGCATTGCCTGCTCCAATTCCGGGGGTTACTTCGGCCCGGAGCTGAAGTACGCCGGGTATGACATGATTATCTTCGAGGGGAAGGCGGAAAGCCCGGTGTACCTTTACATCAACGATGACACCGTGGAGCTGCGGCCGGCGGAAGACCTCTGGGGACTGACCACCCATGAAACCGAGGATGCCATCCGTTCACAGATAGGAAGGCCCTGGAAGGGAGAGCAGTTCCGCATCGCCAGCATCGGACCGGCCGGTGAGAAATTATCACGGGCTGCCTGTATCATCAATGACAAGGCGCGGGCGGCGGGGCGATCCGGGGTCGGAGCGGTCATGGGATCCAAAAACCTGAAGGCGGTCGTGGTCAAGGGTTCAAAAGGGGTTACGGTAACCGACCGGGACAAGTTTCGCGACCTTGTCCGGGACAGCATTGAGAAAAACCGGTCCGAAGCGGCGAAGGTCACATCCCAGGCGCTCCCCATCTACGGCACCTCGGTGCTGGTCAACATCATCAATGAAAGCGGCATCCTCTGCACCAGGAATTTTCAGACCGGGGTATTTGAGGGGGCGGAAAGCATCAGTGGTGAAACGCTTGCCGGAACCATTCTCCGGAGAAAGCGTGGATGTTTCGCCTGCCCCATGGGCTGCGGCAGGGTAACCAGCGTCGAGGACCCCGCCTTTGAAGGCAAGGGTGAGGGGCCGGAATACGAGACGGTTGCCCTGTTCGGCGCCTCCTGCGGCGTGGACAACCTGGGCGCGGTGGCCAAGGCAAACTACCTCTGCAACGAGCTGGGGCTTGACACCATTGAGGCGGGCAACATCGTGGCCTGCGCCATGGAGCTCTATGAAAAGGGATATCTCCCCGAAAAGGACATCGGATTCAAGGCGAATTTCGGTAATGCCGAAGCATTGGTCAAGCTTGTGGAGCTGATGGGGAAGCGGGAAGGCATCGGTGACATCCTTTCCGAGGGCGGATACGCGCTGGCCGAAAAGTACGGACACCCGGAGCTGTTCATGGGGGTCAAGAAACAGGGGCTTCCCGCCTATGATCCCCGGGGGGTGCAGGGCATGGGGCTGGGCTATGCCACCTCCAACCGCGGGGCCTGCCACGTGCGAAGCTATCTCATTGCCACTGAAATCCTGGGGGTCAATAAAAAGCGGGACCCCGCCGACACGGAAGAGAAGCCGACGGTCTTGAAGGCGTTCCAGGATTTTACCGCCGTGGTTGACTCATGCGGCCTCTGTCTATTCCTTGCCCTGGCGGAGGGATACGGTCCCGAAGACTTGGTGCCGCTGCTCGAGGTGGCCACCGGGGAAAGCTTTTCGGTTGACGACCTCATGGCTGCGGGCGAGCGCATCTGGAACCTGGAGCGCATGTTCAACATCAAAGCCGGCATTACCGGGGAAGATGATACCCTCCCGCCGCGGTTCTTAAAGGAGCCCATGCCCGAGGGTCCTTTCAAAGGAAGCGTATGCAAGCTTGATCAAATGCTGCCCGCCTATTATAAGGTGCGGAGCTGGAATGAAAAGGGCATACCCGCTGCGGATAAGCTGAAGCAGCTGGGTCTGGATTAGCAGGGGCCACTTTAAAAAACATACCGGAACGGCGGAGGAAACCATTATGAAGGCAATGGTAAAAAAGATAGTGATCGATTTCGACAAATGCACCGGCTGCCGTCACTGTGAAACGGCATGCGCGCTTGCCCACACCGAGCACAATTCAGTGAATCCCAACCAGTCCCGCATCAGGGTCCATGTGGATCTGGACGATGGGACCAGCTATCCGATCCTCTCGGGTCCTTACACCGACGCCAAGTGCTCCTCCCGCAGCTTCACCATCATCGGGGGACAGCATTACAACACCTGCATGCTCTGCCGGGCTGCATGCCCGGAAAAGCCGTACTTTTTCGAGCCGGGCACCGAGGTTCCCTTAAAGTGCGATTTTTGCGGTGAGCCGCCCGACCCGTCCTGCGTCAAGTGGTGCACCAGCGGCGCCCTTTCTCTCGTAGAGGTCGAGGAAGACATAGAAGACTAAACCAATCGGAAGTTCAAGGAGAGGGGGACCGGCTTTCCGCGGCTGCGGCATCCGGCGATGAAACAGCAGGCTCATCAGGCGGTCAGCCCGTTCAATAATTACCCATGAATGTCAAGGATAGCTTACGGCACCAGATCGGTGAAGCGCTGAAGGAATGCGCTCAGGCAGGCGAGCTCTCGCAGCACACAGTTCCCCCCTTTACCCTGGAAACCCCCAAGGCGGAGCAGCACGGTGATTTCGCAACCAACGTGGCAATGCTGCTGGCCCCCCGGGAGAAGAAATCCCCCCGCGCCATAGCCCAGAGCATTGTTTCCCGCCTGTCCCAAAAGGATGACCGCATATTTGAGAAGCTGGAAGTGGCCGGCCCGGGATTCATCAATTTCTTCATTTCGCGCCCCTTCTGGCTTGCGGCGCTGAAAGACATGGCCCTCCAGGGCGACGGCTACGGAACCTCGAACATCGGCCGGGGTGAAAAAATCATGGTGGAATACGTCAGCGCCAACCCCACCGGACCGCTGCATATCGGGCATGGAAGGGGGGCGGCCATCGGGGATGCGCTGGCCAATATCCTGCAGGCGGCGGGATATGACGTGAGCCGCGAGTACTATGTCAACGACACCGGCAATCAGATGCAAATGCTGGGAAGGTCCGTTTACGCCCGCTATCTGGAGATGCTGGGGAAAGAGATTTCCTTTCCTCCCGAGTACTACCAGGGCGACTATATCAGGGAAATAGCCCGGCACATTCTGGACCGTCACGGAGACCGGTATGCGCAGGCGAGCGAGGCCGAGGCAATCTCCTTTTTTACCTCCGCTTCAGTTGACAGCATCATGGAAGGAATACAAAAGGACTTAAGCGATTTCGGATGCCGCTTCGACACCTGGTTCAGCGAAAACTCCCTTTTCAGGGAAAAAACCGTGGAGAATGCAATAGAGGAACTGGACAAAAAAGGCTGCCTGTACCGCCATGAAGGACACCTCTGGTTTAAAAGCACGGATTTCGGTGATGATAAGGACCGGGTGGTGGTGAGAAGCAACGGGGTACCGACCTATTTTGCCTCCGACATCGCCTACCACGCCAACAAGCTGCAGCGGGGGTACCGGAAAACCATAAATATCTGGGGCGCGGACCACCACGGGTACATCCCCCGGATCAAAGCGGTAATGGAGGCCCTGGGCAACAGCCGGGACAGCGTGGAAGTATTGCTGGTGCAGTTTGTGAGCCTGGTGAGAAACGGGGTTCCGGTCTCAATGTCCACCCGCAGCGGCACTTTTGTCACGCTTCGGGAGGTGCTTGACGAGGTCGGCCCCGACGCGGTGAAATACATTTTTCTCACCCGGAAATCCGACGCGCAGCTCGAGTTTGATCTGGAGGTGGCCAAAAAGCAGAGCGATGAAAACCCCGTCTATTACGTCCAATACGCGCACGCCAGGATCTGCAACATCCTGGGCTTTGCCCGGGAGCAGGGGCTGCCCCTTCCCGGCCCCGGCGAGGTGAACCTGGATCTGCTCATCCTGCCGGAAGAGATCAATCTCATCAAGCAGCTTTCATCCTATCCCGAGCTGGTGGAGGGATGCGCGCTGAGTCTTGAACCACACCGCATCACCGGCTATCTCAACGACCTGGTGGGCAATTTCCACCGCTACTATCATCTGGGAAAGCTGAACGGCGCCCGGCGGGTGGTGAGTGAGGACCGGCCGCTCAGCGCCGCTCGGCTCTGGCTGGTAAACACCGTCAGGATGGTTATCAAAAACGGATTGACGCTCATCGGGGTCGGCGCGCCGGAAAAGATGTAAGCATGACCGCCGGGCCCCCGCAGGCCCGCGATAAGGCATTACATGAATCCAAAAAAATATTTTGAAATCAGGCTCAGCTTACTGCAGATCCTGCTATCCCTGTTCGCCCTGATCGGCTGCTTTTTCTTTGCCTTCACCCTGGGGGCCTTCATGGGCAGCCGGTTCATTCAGGGCGTGGACGCCCCCCCTGTTGCGCACCCGCGTCAGAACCTTGCGGCCGCGCCTCCCGTTTCCGACTACAATTCATTAGAGCCGATGAATCCGCCCGCCGGTGATTGCGGCAAAAACGATTCAGACCTGCGGTTTTACGATGAGCTGACGCAGAAGGTTGAGATTACGCCATCGCTGACCAGGGAGGGGGTAAAGGCCCGGCCGGCAGCCCCCGCGGCGCCTGCAGCCACAGCTGCCGCCCCCGACAGGCCCGCACCCCCCGCACGCAAGGAAGCCGGTTATACCATCCAGGTTGCCGCCTTTCAGCAGAAAGAAAAGGCGTATGCCCTTGCCAATACGCTCAACAGCCAGGGATTTCAAGCACAGGTAACAAGCAAAACCAATCCGGCCGGTGAGACCTGGCACCGGGTCAGGGTCGGCAGCTTTACCTCGCCCGAGGAAGCGAAACAGCTGCTTCCGCAGCTGGGTCAGCTGTCATCAAAACCGCAGATCACCCCCACGGAATAGCCGCCGCAGCCGCTCAATATTTTGCTTGATATTTTCTGACACAAACGGTAAAGGTAGGGGGCCATGAATGAGACCGCAGCCATAGTCATCCTCATTACGGCGCCTGCCCTTGATAAAGGGGAAGAAATTGCCCGGGCCCTGGTCACCGAAGGGATTGCCGCCTGCGTCAGCATTATTCCCCGGATCACATCGGTTTACCGCTGGGAGGGGAAGGTCTGTGAGGATGAAGAGGTACTGCTTCTGGTCAAGAGCCCTAAAAGTCTTTTCCCCCGGATACGCGACCGTGTAAAATCATTGCACAGTTATGATATTCCTGAAATTATTGCGCTGCCCGTTATCGATGGCTTGCCTGATTATCTTGAGTGGCTGAAAAACGCAACAAATGTACCAGGTGAAAGGACGGTGCTGCCATGAGAGAAGAAAAGATAGCGAAAGTTGTGAAGTTTTTTGCCAAGCCCTCTGTCGCGGCAATTGCCATGACTGATGGATCCCTGTGCATTGGTGACCGGATAAAGTTTAAAGGGCACACCACTGACTTTCAAGATACGGTGAATTCCATGCAGAAAGATAATCAACCCGTGGAAAAAGCGCTCCCCGGAGACATGATCGGGATCAAGGTAAAAGACCGGGTCAGGGAAGATGATCTGGTATACAAAATTGTTGAATAAAAACAGGATTTTAAATCGATACACCCCGTCACCCGCACCCGTTGAAAGAAATCTAAAAAATGTCTTGACATGACAGTATGGTAATGATATTCAAGGAATTACTCTTAATGAATGAATATTCATTCACTTAATTTCCAACGAAAGGAGCACGATATGGCACTAGATTTTGAACTCACCGACGAACAGAAGATGATAATTGAAACAGTCAGAAAATTTAAAGACAAAGAGTGCCCCCGAGAGAAGGTACGGGAATGGGATAAAACCCATACATTCCCATCACATGTCTGGAAACAATTGGGAGAAATAGGTATCCTGGGGGCCGCATTTCCGGAACAATACGGTGGAACCGGCGGAGGTATTATTGAGGAAATGCTCATTACCGAAGAGTTGTCATACCGCTTTTCCGACCTGGGTCTGACCTACCTGCTCGGTGTGTGTTTTGGCGGTATCTCCATCCTGGAGCAGGGAACTGAAGAACAAAAGCAAAAGTATCTTCCCCCGCTGATCGCCGGAGACACCAATTTCTGCCTGAGCCTGACCGAGCCCGGCGGTGGTACCGACATCCTGGGCGCACTGAAATCAAAGGCAAAAGAGGACGGTGACTACTATATTTTAAACGGCACCAAGATTTACACCACAGGGATCCACGTGGCGGACACCATCGTCGGCGTTTTCAGAACCGATGAATCCCCGGACAAGCCGGCCCGCGGTCTCACCATGTTCCTCATACCCACAAAGACCCCTGGTGTCAGCTACAACAAGATTGAAAAACTGGGAAGCCACATCCTGAGTTCATTCGAAGTTGTTTATGAAGATGTGAAAGTGCACAAAAGCCAGATCCTGGGCGCGCGGGGAAAAGGCTGGTATCAGCTTGTGGGAACGCTAAACAACGAACGCATTGTATGCGCGGCCATCACCCTCGGCCTGGCAAAGGCGGCACTCGACGACGCAACACAGTATGCCAAAGAGCGCGAGGCTTTCGGCAAGCCCATTGGAGCATTCCAGGCAATACAACACCCCCTGGCTGAAGTGGCATCAGAGATTGAGGCGGCACGGCTGGTTACCTACAAGGCCGCTTGGATGCAGGCAAAGGACCCGGACAATATCCAGACCGGCGTCATTTGCACCATGGCCAAGTATCTGGCATCAGAAGTCGCTTTCCGCGCTGCTGATCGTGGAATGAGGGTTCTTGCCGGCTACGGTTTCACCGAAGAGTACGATATGCAGCGGTACTACAGGAACTGCCGACAGCTCATTTTCGCACCCATCACCAACGAAATGTCAAAGAATTTCATCGGTCAGGTGCTGCTGGGGCTGCCGAAATCCTATTAAGACGCGGACAGGAAATGTAAGCAGGAAATTACTGTGGATGGCAGCATCATGGACCCGCTCCCTGATGCTGCCACTTACATTTCACTTCTTTCTCAAGGGAGCACGGATTACCTTCCCTTTCAATTGTTCCATCAACCCCTGATGCAAACATGACACCGCTCCAGGAAACTCAAAGCGTCTGCCTTCGCTGCGCTGAAGGGTGCGGCTTCCATACCCTGCTTGAGCAGGGCAGGGCCACCGGCATAGAGTACATGACCAATCACCCCGTCAATGCCGGCGCCCTGTGCCTCAAGGGCAACCGCGTTCTGGAAACGGTGTACCATCCTGAAAGGATTTATTCCCCCCTGGCGAAGAAGGAAGACGGCACCTTTCATGCCATTACCTGGGATGAAGCCATCACCATCATCTCCTCCCGGCTTAAAAGCGCGGCGGCAAAGCACGGCGCCAATGCGCTGGCATTTATGGGCTCGCCCCGCTGTACCAACGAGGAACAGTATCTCCTGCAGAAATTTGCCAGGGTGCTGGGGACAAACAACATAACCGCTCTCACCCTGGAGGAGGGCGCAGGCTTCGCGCCCGCCGCTCTCGCACCGTTGCTCGGCTATGCGGGCATGACCAACCCCCTTTCCGACCTTGCCCATTCCCGGTGCATTATCATTACCGGCCCGCACTTTCTTGAAAATCATCCTGTTGCCGCGCGCTTCATCTTCGAGGCCCGGGCAAAGGGCGCCGCGGTCATCTGCGCAGACCACCGGGTGCCTCCGGCCCCGTGGTTCTGTGATCCCTTTCTGCACATCCGCCCCGGCGCGCAGGCGGCGCTGCTGGAAGGCATGATCCTCCACCTGCTGGAAAGCCGCCGCTATAACGCGCGGTTTATTGAAGAACGAACCTCGGGATTTGACCTCTTCAGCAAGGCCATGCAGAAACAATCGCTCAAGGGGTGCGAGGGGATATCCGGCATACCCGCCGCCGCCATACGGGATATTGCGGAGCGCTATGCTTCAGCACCCGCCGGGGCGATTGTTCAAACCGCCGACTATAACGCCTCCCCCGCCCAGGCGCAGGCCGCCCGTGTGCAGGCTGCCAACCTGGCGCTTTTGACAGGCCATCTGGGCAGACCGGGCGCGGGTATTTTCCCGCTTCTCACCCACGGCAACGAGCAGGGAAGCTACGATATGGGAGTATCGCCCCTGATGCAGCCGGGGCAAACCGAATTGAAGGATCAGGCGTCAAGTGCGCGACTCACCAAACTGTGGAAGATCAAGCACCTGCCTTCAAAAGAAGGCATTGAGCTCAACGCGCTGCCCAAGGCCATCAAGAGTCACCGCATCAAGGCCATGTACATCGTGGAATCGGACCCCTGCGCGGAATCATCCGCCGCGGGCGAATTTCAAAACGCGCTCAAGGGACTGGAATTCCTGGTGGTGCAGGACCGGTTTCTCACCGAAACGGCACGGCTGGCGGATATCGTCCTGCCCGCCCCTTCCTGGGCGGAAAAAACCGGCAGCTATACCAACACCGAACGCCGCGTTCAGTGGCAGTCCCGGATCATTAATCCTCAGAAGCAGGTGCTCGCCGCCTGGCAGGCCATATGCGCGGTGGGCAAAAAAATGGGGTACCCCAAGCAATTTTCCTACGGCAGCCCGGAGACCATACTCGGCGAAATCAATAAGGCAGTTCCTGCGTACGCCGGAATAACCCCCGGCAGGGTTAAAAAAATCGGCGGCATCACCTCCCCCTGCCCCGGGGCCACACACCCGGGCACGCCCATTCTGTATGTTGAACAGTTCAGCACCCCGGACGGAAGGGGTCGATTCACCGCCCCTGTCTGCGACAGGAAGGATGAAAAGCCCTCCAAGGCATTCCCCCTCCGCCTGACCTGCGGCCCGGTACATGCGCAAGCGCCGACACCCCAGGCCGCTGCCCAGCCTTCCACAGCCCCGCTTACCCTTGAGATCAATCCCCGGGACGCCCACAAGATATCGTTGCAGCACCCGGGAGAGGTGAAGATTCTTACCAGGTCGGGATCGGCAATAGCCTCGGCCGTGATTACAGACGCGGTGCAGCCGGGGGTCGTGTTCATCCCGTTTATATCCGCGGGCGGCAGCGGCTGTTCCCTGCGCCAGCTTGATCCCCGGGTACACATACCGCACCTCAACGCCCAGACCTGCCAGGTCAAGAAAAGCGGAGGCATGTAAGTGAAGCACAAGGTATTTTCCGTTGACACAGAGCGATGCATCGCCTGCCGTGCCTGTGCGGCAGCCTGCGCGCGGGAGCATGGCGGGATTGCCCATATTTTTATAACCGCCGCTGACGGCGGCCAATCGCTGCCGCTCTGCTGCATGCACTGTGAAAAAAGCCCCTGCGTTGAATCCTGCCCGACCGCTGCGCTTGAACGGGTCTCACACGGAGCGGTTATCGTTCACCAGTCCCGGTGCATCGGCTGCGGCATGTGTATCATTGCCTGCCCCTTCGGGGTCATAAGCCTGGAGGAGGAACGGGGCGTGCAAAAGTGCGACCGGTGCATTCACCGGCTGAACAGGGGCCGGGAACCGGTGTGCGTGCTTACCTGCCCCACGAACGCTTTAGTTTATGATGCCCCCGGCACCATGGCCGGCAGACGGCGAACAACCTATGCCCTCAAAGCAAAAAAGAAATAATCGTGGCTCCGGCCAGGGCACGGACACCAGCCGCCAGGACAGGAGTGAAAAAGCGGCCGTCTGCCCTGATCACATCACCGCCAGCCTTAAAGAAAAGTTCGGGGACCTGATCAGCCTTGACAGGGGCAGGCTTCCCATCCTGTTTCTCACCGCCGGGCCTACCCTGATACGAAGTATCGCCGAACACGTCTTCCTGCAGCTGAACGGAAGGTATGTAACCTGCGCCGCCATAGACCGCGCCGAAGAATCGCTCTCCCCCGCCCTGCGCTATCTTTTCTCCTTCGACAAGGAAAAAGTGGTGCTCTGCATCAGCACTGATCTCGATCCGGCGAGCCCGGCGGCGATTGATTCCCTTACCCCGGTTATCCCGGGAGCCAACTGGGCGGAGCGGGAGCTGAAGGACATGAGCGGCATCAGCGCCGCGGGCCATCCCGATCTCAGGCGGCTTATCCTGGCGGACGACTGGCCCGAGGGGGTGCATCCCCTGAAGAGCGAATTTCGCTTCGATCACAAACCGCCCCCCGCCTCCGGCGCCGCCCCCAATCTCAAAACGCCGCCGGCGAGCACTACCCTGCTTCCCCTGGGCTCGTTCTACGGGCAGAAGGAGACAACCGCCTATTTCAACCTCTTTGTCTACGGGGAACGGGTGGTTGATGTCGACTACCGGGGATTTTACAACCATCGCGGACTTGAAAAGATGGCCGGCAGCGTTCTCAGCTACCGCCACATACCGTTCATCGCCGAGCGCATCTGCGCCTGCTGCGGATTTTCGCACAGCACCTGCTTCTGCCAGGCCATGGAATCGGCGGCCCGGTTGGAGGTGCCGCTCCGGGCCCGGTTCATACGCACCGCCCTGCTGGAGGTTGAACGCCTGTACAGCCACGCTCTGTGGCTTGCCTCCATCTGTTCCATGGAAGGTTTCAAGCATCTCTTTCTCAAGTGCTGCGCGCTGCAGGGATCAATTCTCAATCTCCGCCAGTTCCTGACCGGAAACCGCATCATCCTGGGGATGAACGTCATCGGAGGAGTATGCAGGGACATCCCTGTCGCCTCCCGGGCGCGCATGGAATCATTTCTGGGAGCGGTGGAAAAGGATCTGGCCGCGCTGATGGACGGCCTGCCGGGAGAGCTGTCGCTCTTCTCCCACATGAAAATGATCAGCACCCTGCCGCGCCATGAGGCGCAGCGTTTCTGCGTGTCCGGCCCCACGGCGCGCGCCTCCGGCATCCCTGCCGATGCGCGGGTGGACCATCCCTATGCCGCGTACGACCGCCTGTCCCTCGAGCCTGTCTGCCGGGGAGAAGGTGACAATCTGGCGCGCGTCTCGGTCAGGATTGATGAGATGCATCAGTCAATGAGGCTCATCCGCGAAATCCTCAATCACCTGCCCGAAGGCGAACTGCGGGTGAAGACGGTTGAAATACCGCCCCACATTGATTGCATGTCGGCGGTTGAATCACCCCGGGGGGAAACCGTGCACTACATTTTAACCGGCGCGAGCGGCAGACCGCTGCGCTGGAAAATCAAAAGCGCAACCTTTTCAAATCTGCAGGCCATTCCGGTCATGCTGCGGGGAACCAACATCGCGGATGCCCGCATGAGCATCTGCAGCATAGATCCCTGTTTTTCGTGCGTCGAACACTAACCGGCCCGCGCAGACCGGGTCTCAAGCACTTCAGCCATGTTTAAACTGCACCTGACCAGCGAATTAAAAGAGGCCTTCATATCGCTGACGGCCAAGCAGATGGAAGGATATCGCGCCGGGCACGCAGCGCCCGCGCCCAATCCTCCCCTCAAGAAAATGGTGCTGCACGAGAAGCGCTGCACCGGCTGCGGCGCCTGCGCGGTCATGTGTCCGGCCCGTGCCATTGCCGTTTCGGACAACAAGAAGCACCGGACGGTCACCATTACCATGAGCAGCTGCATCTATTGCGGCGTCTGTGCCGCCATCTGCCCGGAACAGGCCCTGGAGTTCGAGCAGGGCAGCGATTTGCCCGCGCTTGCCAGGGACAAGCTCTACCATGAGCTGAAGCTCCGGCTCAAGGGGTGCGAACACTGCCAGTCCACCATAGGAACCGTTAAAGGTATCGCCCAGGCGGTGAAGAAGAGTTATGCGCAGCGGGGCATCGCCCCGGGGGACCTCCCCTGGCTCACCCTCTGTCCCGGCTGCAGAAGAACATTCCACAGCAGGAGCCTGAGCAAACACCATGCACGGTAAAACGGAGGCAGAGCTGCCCGATCCCGTTGAAGTGAAAAAGGTGCTGCAGTGCTATCATGCCAACGTAGGCGCCTGCAACGGATGCGACCTGGAAGTGCTCAACCTGATCAACTCTTTTCTGCTGGCTAAAAACCGGCCGCTGGAGCTGGTGCTGGTAAGGAATCTCAAAAACGCCGACCTGCTCCTGGTCACGGGGTCGGTAAGCAGGGGCACCGCTAAAAAAATACGGGAGCTGAGAGAATCCCTCTCCGGCAGCAAGCCGGTCATAGCCGTCGGGGCGTGCGCCATTGACGGGGGTCCCTGGAAAAAAAGCTACAATCTGGTCGGGGGTATTGATAAGGTGCTGCCGGTCAGCTGCCTGATCCCCGGCTGTCCGCCGAATCCCGAGGCCATTCTTCAGGGCATTGAAACGGCCCTGGGATTGAAGAAGAAGCTATTTACGCCCCACCGCTACAAGGAGAGATAGGAGAGCAGTCGTAAGGCGGATAGAGAAATAGATTTGGATATTTGACATCTATAAAAAGATGAACGTTGAACATTCAACTTCCAACGTCCAACCTTGAACCAAAAAAAATAAACTTTCATTGGATGTTGAATGTTGGACGTTCATGCCTATAAAAAGTGTAAGCACTTATAAACCTCTTGTGAAAGGAGCGCTCTATGCCAGCCAGCAAGTCGCCCGCAAAAAAAACAGCGATACCGCCCTATCCGGGCAAGCGTGAAAAAGGCAGGGAAAGCCTTGTCAAGGTTGCCGCCATTCAGTTTGAACCGCACATCGGCGACAAGGAATACTCCGTCAGTGAGGGATTAAAGCTGATTGAAAAGGCCGGCGCGATGGGGGTAAAGCTCATGGTGCTGCCGGAACTTTCCAATACCGGCTACATTTACAACTCGCGGGAAGAGGCCTTCGCCATGTCTGAGCCGGTTCCCGACGGCCCGACCACGCGGGAGTGGATCAAAATGGCCAGGAAATATGATGCCTACATTTGCGCCGGCATTACCGAGCGGGAGGGCAATTGCCTCTACAATTCGGTGGCGGTGGTAGGCCCTGACGGGCATGTCGGAACCTACCGCAAAACCCATCTCTGGAACGAGGAAAAGATGTGGTTTGAGCCCGGCAATTTGGGATACCCCGTGTTCAGCCTTCCATTCGGGAAAATAGGATGCCGCATCTGCTACGACATCTGGTTCCCCGAGGTGACCCGGATTTACGTTGCCCAGGGCGCCGACATCATCTGCGATTCCACCAACTGGGTGGTGGTGGATCCCCTCCAGACCAAGGCCAAGCCCACCGCCGCCTATTCGGCACAGCAGATGTCTTTAATGAATGCCGTCTTCAGCATCTGCGCGGACCGCGTGGGCACGGAACGGGACTGCGTCTTCATCGGCAACAGCTGCATCACCGATCCCGGCGGCGGTTTTGTGGCCGGCCCGGGCTCGCCGGACAAGCCGGAGATCGTGTCGGCCGAGATCAATCTCATGCTGGCCCGCTACCGTCACTGGTCCGATTTTAACAACCCCTTAACCGATCGCAGGACCGACCTGTATGATGCGTGTCTGGGGTACGACCCTGAAACCAGGAAAGCAACAAAATAAAGAAAGGAGCACTGCCATGGCAAAAAAAATTGTTTCCCCGTTTTTACCGCTTGCCCAGAAGTACGCGAAAGAGCTGGATATCAGCCTGAAGGACCTCTCCGTTGCCGCCCTTCGCTCCATGTTCGGGCATGTCTACTACATCTGGAAAACCTTCAAGCCCGCCCTGGGATTTGACAATGGCCTTGCCACCTACGGCACGGTATGGGAAGCCCTGGCGGTGGTCGGCTTTCAGGGCGCAATGCAGGCGCTCAATCTCAAACAGGTGCCTGATCTGCCCACCTTCGGCAGGATTGTCCAGTTCTGCTTTACCGGGGTTCCCGCCCTCTACGAAATCAAAAGAAATGAGAAGAACGAGCACGTCGGCCACGTGCTCTGGTGCGCCAACCCCGCCTACGGTCCGTCTGACTGCCGGCTTGACCGCAACGACTACTACCGGCAGGAGGTTTATCTCACCTACACCTACCTGCGCAAGCTGATCGCCGAGGCCAAAAAAGTGGGGCTCAAGGATGATGTGGAGATTGAGCTTCCCACCGGCCGCTGCCGTGACGGTGCCGCCTGCGCCTGTCAGATCATTATGCGCACGCCTCACGGCGACAAGGACAAGCCGCTTCCGGAAGTGAAATACCGTTTCATTGAAGAGGAAATGGGAAAGACCGAGCCGCTGCTCTATATCCTGAAGAAGCAAAAGCGGAGCCTTGAGGACCAGGGACCGGGCACCTTTCTCGGATTCTTCTACACCGATTTCCTGGCCTGGCAGGGGCTGGAAAACGCCGTAAGCGCCGATAAAGCCACCGCCATCTACCTCGACCTCTGGAGGACCTTTCCCCCGATCTGGGCGAAGGACGCGCGCACCGAGCTCTGGGCAGGCAAACCGGCCAATGCAAAAGCACTCGCAGAGCTTCTCGCCTATTGCGAAAGCAGGAAGTACATGCCCTATAAAGTCACCTCAAGCAATGGCAGCGTGACCCTCACCTCCAAGCTCAACCCCTATGTCGAGGTGATGCAGATATTCGGATTCAAGAAGGGCTGCAGCTACTTCAAGGCGGTGACCAAGCGTGACCAGGATTTTATCAATCTGGTCCTCAAGGAAATGAAGGCGGACAAGCAGTACAAGGCGGTATTATCCAAAAGCATCAGCGCAGGTGATGATGTAAACCGGATTGACATCACAAAAAAATAATTATTCACCCCAATCACACTCATCAATTCACACACGAGGAGACGAGCCATGAAAGCGAAAGAACTGCAAGCCCTGGAAAAAAGAATCGAGATTATGGAAGCCGTCGAGGCCATAAAGCATCTGAAGGCGGAGTACGCCGCGGTCTGTGATGACAAGTACAATCCCCCCAAGGCGATAAAGCTTTTTACCGAAGACGCGGTATGGGACGGCGGCAAGGATTTCGGCGTCCACCGGGGACGGCCGGCCATCAAGAAGTTTTTTGAGGGCGTGGCCAAGAACATCCTTTTTGCCGTCCATTTCTTCCTCCAGCCGATCATCAAGATCAACAAGGACGGAAAGACCGCAACCGGGAAATGGTATCTCTGGCAGGCCTGCACCCTTAAGGGCATGGGCGCGGCGTGGATTGCCGGCCTTGAATACGACAAGTACCGGAAGGTAAACGGCAAGTGGCTCATGAGCGAAATGAAGCTGAAACTCTTCATCATGGCCCCCTATGCCGAGGGATGGGGAAAGGTGAGAATAGTTAAATAACCGGGACAATCCCGGGCTGAAAGAGACCTGCATCTCAATTCCAACAGCGGAGGATGACGTCATGACACAATTAGAGCACCTTTTTAAGAAAAACCTGGTGAGCAGCTTCGGCCCCCAGAAGATGCTGCCCGACCTCAAGTTCGCGGAAATGGAGCCGGGGTTTGACTGCGGCGGCGGCACCTACACCATAACCAGGGAAGAGGTTGAAAAATTCGCCAAGCTGATGGGCGACCCCAACACGGGCGCGGTCAACGTGCCGGTGGGCATGATCTACATCTTCGGCCTGCGCATCTGCTGGGACCGCAAGGTGTTCATCGACCAGGCGGTGCGCGCAGGCGACCGCATCACCTTTCACAAGCCCGCGGTCATCGGCGACACCATCACCACCAAGCTGTCCATCGCCGACAAAAAGGAAGTGAAAAAGGAGAAGGACGGGAAGACCATCGTCAACAAGTTTCTCTACATCAACATGAATGCCGCCAACCAGAAGGGTGAAAAGATAACCGACATCCAGATGAGCTTTCTGCTTCCCAGAACCATGCAGTAAACCGCCAAACGGAGGAGAATTACCATGGCAGCCATTGGAGACACACTTACATCAAAGACGATCACCGTAACCCAGGAACTCATAAACCAGTATGCCCACATCTGCGGCGACTATAACACGCTGCACGTGGATGTGGAAGGCATGAAAGACCATCCCCTCTTCAAGGGCACCATCGCCCACGGCACCATCAACGTTGAGCCGGTGCTCCAGGCCATCTGCGCCATCCAGAAAACCAGCTGGCCCAGGGAAGGGACAATTGTTGATCTGCAATTCCGGGCCCCGGTACGGCCCGGTGACACCATCACCAGCAAGCTGACGGTAAAAGAAGTCAAGGGAAACATCCTGGTCTGCGATATGGCCATCACTAATGACAAGGGCGTGGACTGTGTCAAGGGGACGGCTGAAATTTCCGCCGCCGCCTAGCCCGATGATTGACTATTCAGAGAAGTGGAGGATGCTCGATGAAACTAAGCAAAGAAATAAAAATTGACCTGTTTACGAGAATGATCCGGCAGCGGACCTTCGAAGACGAGACCACCAGGATTTTCGCCGGCGGCGAGATGCCGGGATTTCTGCACCTCTCCCAGGGTGAGGATGCCATGGCCGCGGGGACCTGCGCCAACCTGCGCAAGGAAGACATCATCTTCACCACCCATCGCGGTCACGGCTGCATCATCGCCAAGGGCGCCGATATGAAGCCCATGATGGCCGAGCTTTTCGGCCGGATTGACGGCTGCTGCCGGGGCCGGGCGGGCTCCATGCACTTTGCCGACGTGACCACCGGCTGCATGGGATCAAACGGCGTGGTGGGCGAGGGCATGCGCATCGCCCTGGGCACCGCCTTTGCCCAGAAGTACAACAAGACCGACAACGTTACCGCCGTCTATTTCGGCGAAGGCGCCACCGGCACCGGGGCCTTTCACGAATCGTTCAACATGGCCGCGGTCTTAAAGCTGCCACTCATCTTTGTCTGCAGCATCAACCTCTATGCCCAGATGACCCCCAAGGTGGACCACATCGCCATTGATAACGTCGCCGACCGGGCCGCCGCCTACGGCGCGCCGGGCGTCACCATTGACGGCAACGATGTGGAGGCGGTATTCGAGGAAATGAGCAAGGCGGTGAAGCACTGCCGGGCGGGAAAAGGCCCCTACATGATTGAAGGCAAGACCTACCGTCACCACGGCCACTTTGAAGGCGACCCCTGCAACTATCGCCCCGAAGGCGAGCTGGAGCAGTGGCTCAAGAAGGACCCCATCGTCCTGTACGAGAAGCAGCTCAAAAAGGAAGGCGTCATTGACGACGCGTTCATCAGCAGGATCAGGGAAGCCGCAAAGAAGGATGTTGACGAGGCGGTTGCCTTCGCCCGCAAGAGCCCGCAGCCGGGAGTCGACGAGCTGTACAAGGACATCTTCGCCTAGGAACCAATTAAAGAGTTACATGCAGTCGAACCATGATTATTTATCGGGAGGACAGTTAGATGGCAGATAAAAAACCCTTGAATTTTCAGTGGGCTATTAACCACGGCATAGCAGAAGAGATGCGCAGGGACCCGACGGTGTTTATCGTCGGGGAGGATGTGGGCAAGCCGGGCGGGCCGTTCGGCGTGACCCGCGGCCTGATCAACGAATTCGGTCCCGAGCGCTGCGTTGACACCCCCATCAGCGAAGGAGCAATCGTCGGGCTCTGCTGCGGCGCTTCGGCCGCGGGGCTCCGTCCGGTGGCGGAAATCATGTTCATGAACTTCATCACCCTCGCCGTTGAGGAGTTTTACAACCAGGCATCAAAGATGCGCTGGATGTTCGGCGGGCAGGTCAAATTACCCATGGTGGTCCGGGCAATGACCGCCGGCGGCTTTGGCGCAGGCCCCCACCACTCTTCATCCCTGGAAGGCTGGTTTGCCAGCATGCCCGGGCTGAAGGTGGTCATGCCCAGCAACCCGGTAAACGCCAAGGGGTTGATGAAGGCGGCCATCAGGGATGACAACCCCGTGCTCTACGTTGAGCCGCTGCAATCTTACAGGCTCAAGGCGATGATGCCCGATGGCGACTACATTACCCCCATCGGCAAGGCGCAGGTGGTGAAAGAGGGAACGGACATCACCATCGTGAGCATCGGCCGGATGCTGGCTGAGGCGGAGAAGGCCGTTTCCGTCCTGGAAGGAAGCGGCATTAAAGCGGAGCTGATTGACCTGCTCACCGTCAATCCCTTTGACATGGAAACCATCTATGCATCGGTGAAGAAAACCAGCCGCTGCGTGATCATTCACGAGGCCAAGAAGATAATGGGATGCGGCGCCGAAATCGCCGCCGCCCTTCAGGAGGACCTGTTCGACTGGCTTGATGCGCCGGTTGCACGCGTTGCCGCTCCCTTTACCCACATAGCCTTCCAGCCCGCGCTTGAAAAGCACTATCTGCCGGATGCTGAGAAACTGGTCGCAAAGGTGAAAGAGATGATCGGCTAGAAGCTCACCACGACGCGCGTGCTGAACACGATGCAAGGAGGAAAGGAGTTTTTATGGCAACAAATGTAACCATGCCCAAACTGGGCCTTACCATGGAAACAGGTAAGATCATTGAGTGGAGAAAAAAGGAAGGCGACCAGGTCCAGGAGAAGGAAATACTGCTGGTGGTTGAAACGGAAAAGATCACCTACGAGGTGGAGTCCCCCGCCTCCGGCATGCTCCATATTATTTCCCCGGTTGAATCCGAGGTCCCGGTTGCCGAACTCATCGGAATGATAGCGGCCGACAAGGCCGAGTATGATTCCCTCAGCGCCGGAGGTGCGGCCGCAAAGCCGGCTGCGGCTCCCTCAGCCGGCGCGCCGGCCGCAGCCGCAGCACCCGCCGCCGCATCTGCTCCCGCGGCCGCGGCTCCGCCGGCCCCGGTCAGGACGCCGGGCGAGCGGGTAAAAGCCTCGCCCCTGGCAAAAAGGCTGGCGCGGGAAAAGGACCTGGATATAAGCCTCATCGCCGGAACCGGCCCGGAGGGAAGAATAATCCGGAAGGATGTCCTGGCCTACGAGGCAAGCGCGCCGTCCTCACGCATCCCCATCACCCCGGTGGCGAAGAAGATGGCGGAAGAGATGGGAGTGGACATCGCCCGGGTCAAGGGAACGGGACCGGGCGGCAGGATCGTCAAGGAAGACATCGAGTCTTTTGCCGCCGCCGCCAGGACTGCCCAAGCCCCTGCCGCAGGGGCAGCCCAGCCGGCTGCCGCCAAGGCCGCGGGGAAGCCGGCGGAAGAGGACAAGCTGGTCAAATTCACCGGCATGAGGAAAATCATCGCCCAGAAGATGCTCCAGAGCAAGGTCCAGGCCGCTCAGGCGTACATGTCCAACAACTGTGATGCCTCCGCCATCCAGGCATTCCGGGAGCAGCTGCTTGCCTACGCCGAAAAGAAGTTTAAAGTGCGCGTGACCATCACCGACATCATGATGAAAATAACCGCCTGCGCCATCAAGGCCCATCCGGTCATCAATACCCGCTATACCGATGAGGGAGACCTCTGGCTGAAGGACATTCACATGGGAATGGCCATGTCCCTCAAGGACGGGCTCATTGTCCCGGTCATCTGGAACATTGATAAAAAATCGGTCGTCGAGATCGCCAAGGACCGGGCGTCGCTCGTCGATCGCGGCCGGACCGGCAAGCTGACGCCGGACGACATGAAGGGAAGCACCTTTACCCTCTCGGCCATGGGCATGTTCGGGCTGGAAGAATTTTATGCCATTGTCAACCAGCCGGAAAACGCCATCCTGGCCGTTGGGGCAATCATCGATAAGCCCTGGGTTGTTAACGGGCAGATCGTGGTACGGCCCATCATGAACGTGGGCCTCACCTACGACCACCGCACCATTGACGGGGCCGAGGCCGGCCGCTTTATGCAGACCCTTAAACTCTTCATTGAAAACCCCATGCTCTGTCTTGCGTAAGGAAGGAAAGCAGGAGCGAAGCGAAACGAAAGGAGTGAACGAGAACATGGCAGTTAATGTAACTATGCCCAAACTGGGCCTTACCATGGAAACCGGTAAGATCACTGAGTGGAGAAAAAAGGAAGGTGATGAGGTCAAGGAGAAGGAGATCCTGCTCGTGGTTGAGACCGAAAAAATCACCTATGAAGTGGAGTCGCCCGCGAACGGTATCCTGCACATCATCTCCCCGGTAGAATCCGAGGTCCCGGTGGCGGAGCTGATCGGACTCATTGCGGCCGACAAGGCTGAATACGACAAGCTGGCTGCCGGAGGGGCACAGCCCGCCGCGGCGGCGCCGGCACCGGCAGCACAGGCCCCGGCTGCGGCTGCACCGGCAGCGGCAGCAGCGGAAAAGGTTGTCCCCATTACCGCGGCAAAGGGCGGTCCTGCCGCCCCGGCGGTGGATCCCAAAACCATCAGCGTGGTAGTGATCGGCGGAGGTCCCGGCGGGTACCCCGCGGCCATCCGGGCCGCCCAGATCGGCGCCCAGGTGACGCTCATCGAAAACCGGGATTTGGGCGGCACCTGCCTCAACAGAGGGTGCATTCCCACCAAGTCACTGTTGCAGTCAGCCCGCTTTCTGAGCCAGATGAAAACCGCCCAGGACTTCGGCGTGGCCGCCGGTGAGATAAAATGCGATTTCCCCAGGGCCATGCAGCAGAAGGCGAAGATCGTCAAGCGGCTGGTGGTCGGCGTGGGTTCGCTTCTGAAAAGCAACAACGTCAAAGTGATAAAAGGAACGGCCACCCTGACTGACCCCTCAACGGTGGTAATAAAAGAGACCAATGAGCAGATCAAGGCCGACCGGCTGATCATTGCCACCGGCTCGGTTCCCGCAAAGCCTTCATGCGAAGGCATCGACCTGCCCGGGGTCATCACCACGGACGACGCCCTGGAGCTTACCGCGCTGCCCAAGTCCATCATCATCCTGGGAAGCCACATCTTCGGGGTGGAGTTTGCCCAGATATTCCACAGCATGGGGGTACAGGTCACCCTCGTGGAGAGCGGCGCGCAAATCCTCCAGGGTGAAGATGCCGAGCTGGTCAAAAGCTATGCCAACGGGATGATCAAGGATGGTATAGCCGTCATCACCCAGGCGCAGATCAAGAGAATAGCGGCCGCAGGCAGCGAACTGAGCCTCACCTATGCCGACGCAAGCGGTGAGAAAACAGTGACCGCGGAAAAGATTCTCTGCGGAGGCAAGCAGAAGCCGTTCTATGCGGGCCTGGGCATTGAAAAGCTGGGCATCAAAACGGCCGCGGACGGGGCCATCACCGTCAGCAATACCATGCAGACCTCCAGCCCCACGGTCTATGCCATCGGAGATGTGATCGGGGGCCTGATGTATGCCCACGTTGCAACCGCCGAGGGCGTGTGCGCGGTGGAAAACGCGCTGGGTATGCCCAAGAAGATGAGCTACCGGGCGGCGCCCCGCTGCCTCTATACCTCACCGGAGCTGGCAGGCGTGGGGTTGACCGAGCAGGAGGCAAAGGAGAAATACGGGCAGGTGAAGATCGGAAGATTCCCCCTGGTCGCAAGCGGCAGGGCGCTGACCATGGGAGACACCAACGGCATGGTAAAGGTCATCGCCGAGCCGAAATACGGGGAGGTGGTCGGTGTGCACATGTACGGCCTGCAGGCCACCGAGCTTATCGCCGAGGCGGTGCTGGGCATCCAGATGGAGGCAACCGTCGAGGAATTCGGCCGGACCATTCATGCCCATCCGACCCTGTCCGAAGGCCTGATGGAAGCGGCCCTTGACGTTGAGGGACTGGGCATCAACATTCCTGCCAAGAAGAAGTAAGCTGTCCTTGCCGGCAGGAAGGATACTACCATATCGTGACCTAAGAACCCTGCCCTTCCACGGGCAGGGTTCTTCATAAAGAGCAGAATAATCTCTTTCAGTCATTGCGAGCGACCGAAGGGAGCGCGGCAATCTCTGGAGTTGTTGCTGTTCATGTTTTGGTCATTTGAATTTTTGATTTTGTTTTATTGTGTCGAATTTCGGATTTCGTGCTTCGGATTTAGTCAACAATCATTTTAAAAATTTAAATATCCTCGATTCGATTTAACACTGCACCAAATGGACATATCTCCTCATCAGCATTCATGGCGTTTTATCGACACCACCATTGCCTCCGGCTATGAAAACATGGCCATTGATGAGGCTATATTCATAAGCTGTCAGCAGGGAATGTCGCCGCCGACCTTGCGCATTTATGGGTGGCAGCCGCCTGCCGTATCACTGGGATACTTTCAGAAGATCGAGTCAGCGGTGGATATGTGAGGAATGCCGTCGGCGCGGCATCGATGTCGTGCGAAGGTTGACCGGCGGCAGGGCGGTCCTGCATCATCATGAATTAACCTACGCGGTCATCGCCCCGGAGCATGTGCCACCCTTCAGCCCCGGAGTGCTTGACACATACATGACCATTGGATCGTGTCTTCTGAATGCCTTAAACGGCTTCGGTCTCGATGCGCACTGGGTAGCGCTGCGAGACAAGCACCGGGGGGGCACCGCCGTCCCCAGGCATGAGACAGCAAGCTGCTTTTCCGCCCCGTCATGGTATGAGATTACGGTGGGCGGCAAAAAAATCTGCGGCAGCGCTCAAAAAAGAGGAAGCGGGGTATTTCTGCAGCACGGCTCGATCCTCATTGATCATGATCCGGATTTGCTCGCGGCGCTGCTCATCTCCAGGAAGGGAAAGGAAGCCTTTGCGAGGGAGATTGAGGAAAGCACCACCTCGCTCAGCCGCCATGTGAACGCCGCGGTCGATGTGCATGATCTGGGAGAGATGGTTCTCAGCAGCTTCCGGGATACCCTGGGTGTCACCTTCAAGCATGGCTCGCTGACTGCGGGCGAATTAAAACTGCAAAGCCTGCTGCTCAGGGAGAAGTATCAAACCGCTGACTGGAATTACAAGGGAAGCACAGCAACCATTCAGGCAGCGTAGAGAACGGTGAGGAAAAGTGCAGTACCATAAGGGTACACCTGCAATTCCTTAACCCGCAGTGTCGCTGCAATTGAGCGAATAATTAAAATAATTGCGTCCCTTTGAGAAACCGTGCCGTAAAGAAAGCGAATCCGTTTGTCATTCTGAACGAAGTGAAGTATCTCATAGTCAATTGTTAATTCTTTTAACCCCAAAGGAGGTACGCCATGTTTCCGGAAGGTCTCAAGTACACCAAGAATCACAGCTGGGTCAAGGTTGAGGGCAACAAGGGGAAAGTCGGCCTGACCAATTTTGCCCAGGAGCAGTTAAGCGACATCGTGACCGTGGAACTACCCGCGGTGGGGAAGGCGGTAACCGCCCTGAATCCCTTCGGCACAATCGAGTCGGTCAAGGCTACCATGGATCTCATCACGCCGGTGAGCGGCGAGGTGGCCGAGGTGAACGCGGGCCTCAATGACGCGCCGGAAAAGGTCAACCAGGACCCCTATGGCGAGGGCTGGATGATCGTGGTTACCCTGAGCAACCCCGCTGAGCTCAACTCACTACTGTCGGCCGCCGACTACAAGACATTCACCGAAACCGAAGCGGCAGGGTAAATACTGATACCGCCTCATAGCGGTAGCGTAGGGGCCAAGGGTCCGAGGATTCCAGGGTTCAACTGACATGTAGCCGTTCGTTGACCCTGAACCCTGCACCCTGAACCCTTTCGGCGCGTGATGCCGGACTTGAGTCGTCACCTTAAGGCGATGACTTTTCTCTCAAAGCCCTGATTCGTACAATGAAGACCAAGAACGATCGCTGGGTGAAGAAATGCGCCCCGGACCCCGCTGTTTATTTGCAGACCCGGGATTTGCTGGGGCGCATGCACCTGAACACGGTGTGTGAAAGCGCGCAGTGCCCCAACCAGGGGACGTGCTTCGCCCTGGGGACCGCGACCTTTCTCCTCTTGGGCACCACCTGCACCAGGAACTGCAGTTTCTGCGCGGTTGACCACGGCACGCCCGGCCCTCCCGATCCGGAGGAACCGCTGCGCATCAGTCAGGCGGTATGTGCCATGAAGCTCAGGCACGCCGTGCTCACCTCGGTAACCAGGGATGACCTGCCCGACGGCGGCGCCTCACAGTTTTCCGCCGCCATAGAGGCCATCAGGAATACGACTCCGGATGTCATGGTGGAGGTCCTTATACCTGATTTCAAGGGGTCCCGCCGGGCGCTCTTCTCGGTACTCGACAGCCGTCCGCATGTCTTAAACCACAACCTTGAAACCGTTCCCCGGCTCTACCCGCGGGTGCGGCCGCAGGCTGATTATCAGCGGTCGCTTACGCTGCTTAAGGGAGTGAAAGAACACCCCGCGCACTGCTTCTCCAAATCAGGCCTGATGGTGGGGCTCGGCGAGAAAGAGGATGAGGTGCTCTCGGTCATGGCTGATCTCCGTCAATGCGGCTGTGACCTTCTCACCATCGGCCAGTATTTGCGGCCATCCTTCAAGCATCACCCCATCGTCCGCCGCGTGGAGGATGAGGAATTTGACCGGTACCGTGAGGCGGGCGAGCGGATGGGATTTAAAGCCGTCTTTTCCGGCAGGCTGGTAAGAAGCTCGTTCATGGCCGGAACATTCCTGCAGCAGGTTATCCGTTCATAAAGCCGCAGTCTGTTCACGGCGCTCATTTTCTCCCTTATCCGATTTCTTGTCGGGATCTAATCGCTTGAAACAGGAAGCCTGGATTCTCAATCTCGATACAGTCCCCTACGACGAGGCCCTGGAGCTGCAAAAGAAGCTGGTTGATCTGCGCTCGCGGGACTGCATTCATGACACCCTGGTCCTGCTTGAGCACCCGCCGGTATTCACGGTTACCAGGGAGGCAACCCGCAGGCACCTTCTTGCATCCCCCCGGGCACTGGCAGAAAAGGGCATCACCGTCCACCAGACCAATCGGGGCGGTGACATAACCTACCACGGGCCGGGCCAGCTGGTGGGGTATCCCATCATCAGCCTGAAGGATCGCGGCAAAGACCTGCACCGCTATATCCGCTCCCTCGAGGAAGTGATCATTCGGGTCCTTCAGGAATACGGCATCCGCGGCTACCGCGACTCCATCAATGCCGGCGTCTGGGTTGAAGGTGATAAAATCGCGGCTATCGGGATCGCGGTGAAGTCAAGCTGGACCACCATGCACGGGTTCGCCTTCAATATCTGCCCCGACCTCAGCCATTATTCATACATTGTTCCCTGCGGCATCGTCGGAAGAGGAGTAACCTCTCTGGCTAAAATCATCGGCAGAACGGTGGGAAGGCAGGATGTGCAGGAACGGCTGATACGGTGTTTTGGAGAGGTGTTCGAGGTAACAACGAGAGAAATTAGCTTAGATCAAATGGAAAATGCATAGCAGGTAGGAGCGGCTTCAGCCGCGAATGCTCTTTTGCATTTTTCACTTTTCATTTTTCACTTTTCATTTCTTGTTTTATAGGTATTTCATGACCACTGCTAAACCCTCCTGGATAAAAGTAAAAGGCCCCTCTGAAAAGTGCTTGAGCGACATGAAGCGCATGCTTGACTCTCTTAACCTTCATACCGTCTGCGAAAGCGCCACCTGCCCCAATGTGGGAACCTGTTTTGCCAAAGGCACCGCCACCTTCATGATCCTGGGTGACATATGCACCCGCGATTGCGGCTTCTGCTCAGTCAAACACGGCATCCCCCTTGCGGTTGATCCGGAGGAACCGCTCCACCTTGCCGAGGCATCGAAAAAGCTCAACCTCAGGCACGTGGTGATCACCTCGGTCACACGCGACGATTTGCCGGACGGCGGGGCCGCGCAATTCGCGGCGGTGATCAGGAAGATAAATGAGCTGCTCCCCGCTGCCTCAACCGATGTGCTTATCCCGGACCTGCGCGGGTCGAGGGATAATCTCAGGATTGTAACCGATGCGGTTCCGACCATCCTCGCCCACAACCTGGAGACGATTCCCCGCCTCTACAAAACCGCCCGGCAATACTCAAACTACGGGACGTCGCTCAATATACTCAAGTGGAGCAAGGAGCTCGACCCATCCATTTTTACCAAATCGGGCATTATGCTGGGACTGGGAGAAACGAGAGATGAAGTTCTGCGCACCATGGAGGATTTATGGAAGGTCGATTGCGACTTCTTGACCATCGGCCAATATCTGCGACCCACTCCTAATAATATTGAGGTCGTCGAATACATTCACCCGGACATCTTCGAGGAATACAAAAAATTGGGTGAAGAGATGGGCTTCCGCTACGTCGCCTCCGCCCCCTTCGTGCGCAGCTCCTTCCACGCGGAGGAGGCCCTCACCCACATACAGGAAAAAGCCTGATTAACAAACTTAGTGTCATCCCATCCCCCCGCCTTCAGCTGTTAATCTCCGTAACACTTCAAAGGTCATAACTAAAAGATAATAGATCATAGTTATCAGCTGGTTATGGCCTTTGTGCTTCATGCCGAGTTTAGGCTGTTTCAGAGTGTTTTTAAGTTTTTTGTTAGAAAAATGTTAGAAGATTTTAATACCCTATGCCCACACAATCCCCCTTCCCTATTTCATAAAATCTGTTAATGACATTCTATTAGAATATGTAATATGGAGAAAATGTTCCATATATCAGCTACTGGTCATTATGGTAGTAACCTTCATAAATCATCTCCCTCGATCTACTGATGTTTGAGGACGTATCTTGGGCATTATCTGAAACTCAGATTCTTGGTATAAGGTGCAGAAGACGGCTCATTATGGGATCCCCATATATAGATTGTTAATGCCCAAAATACAGGGCGAACAATTATATTGCTAATAGAGGGATTCTGTGCTTTAATTTAAAATCATAAGGGCATTTATAGGTGTTCCGATGAACGCATTTATTGACATAACCCCACTTTTTCTCAGATGGAGAAGTCTGAGAAGGTGGGGAGTTTTTTTTTTCGAGGAGGGGACTGTGATGAAAAGGACATTTATAATTATTATAGTATTGATGTCGTTAGATACACCTACTTATGCGAGCAATATTTCACAGCAATGGGTTAAAATTTACAGATGGTCTAACAATGGTTATCTTACTAAAATATTGCAGACCAGCGATGGGGGGTACTTTGCGGCTGGTTCAGATTATGACACTCATCAGATTGCGGCAATGAAGCTTGATAGCAATGGAGATGTTTCCTGGCTGAAGAGTTATCCTGCTTATCCCGTTGCTTCAAGCTTGAGTGATATCTACACGGTTGAGGAGGCAATAGATGGAGGATATCTGATAGCAGGCACTACCTGGTTTCTCGATATTATAGGTGGTTGGATACTAAAGCTTGATACTAGTGGGGATATTATTTGGCAGAAAGTTTATGATGGAATAGCCCAGTTTGACTCGATTCAGCGAACAACAGATGGAGGATATATTGCTGCTGCATCTGTTGTTTCAGACTCCTTGATTTATATCGCAGTCCTTAAGCTTAATAACGATGGGGATATTATTTGGCAGAAGCCATACCTGTATGGACAAGACACGATGATACGGCAGACTCTGGATAGTGGATATATTGTAGTTGGGAATGACGGCAGCAATGTGGTGCTGAAACTAGACAGCGCTGGTAATATTGTTTGGCAGTATGCATATGACGGACCAGGTTATGCCTGTGCCATTGAGCAGACTTCCGATGGGGGATACATTATAACTGGTGGGATGGATGCGGCTACAGTACTAAGGCTTGATAGTAATGGAGGTCTTGTTTGGCACAAGGAATTTATTTTTGATGGGTATTATTATGACCCTATTGCTTTGTCAATTCACCAGAGTGCAATTGGTGAATATACTGTACTGGTTAATAAGCGATCCCCTGTCGATAGTGAAATCTTCGTATTAAAGCTTAATGACAATGGAAATATTATCGGGCAAAAAACTTATGGTGGAAATGATCATGACTTTGCTTATTATCATGGCAACACTATTGATGAAGGGTATGTAATTTTAGGTGTTTCCGCTTCCTTTGCTCCTGGTAATTTCATGGTAATGAAGCTTAACAGTAATGGAGAAATTCAAAACTGCGATATAACAAACAGTAGCGATGTAATAGTTTCTGAACGATCACTCACAGTTCGAGATACTGGTGGCAAAGGGATGTCACCTCCATTCACTATTATTGAGACAAGTGTTATTCCTGAAGATATCGCCGTAGAAACATCCG
The DNA here is from genome assembly GCA_963793865.1 of uncultured delta proteobacterium. Taxonomy (GTDB): domain Bacteria; phylum Desulfobacterota; class WTBG01; order WTBG01; family WTBG01; genus CAZWCD01. Next base: position 11,446 of record CAWCBP010000011.1, on the reverse strand, counting down.
TGGTTTGCTACTACGAAGACCTTAATGATATTGACGGAGACGGAGTCGAGACTAATCCTGGTGCTGGAATGGCAAGCAGTATGTACAGCAGTTCATTTCTTGCTGAGGGTGATAACTGTTCCGATATGCCAAATGGGCCGTATCTGGGTACTTGTACGGAAGGTAAAATAGGAAGCACCTGTATTGCTCATGCAGCTTGTGGTGTTAATGGGTTCTGTAGCATGAATCAGGAAGATTCCTACCCCCCGCAAGGCAATGGTATTGGTGACGCCTGTGACTGTGAAGGTAATTTCAACTGCGATACCGACAGGGATGTTGATGGCAGCGATGCAGCTTTATTCAAGGCAGATTTTGGGAGAAGCGCAATATTAAACCCCTGCAATACTGAAAGTCCCTGCAACGGTGATTTCAACTGCGATGGTGACGCTGATGGGACTGATGCGGCGTTATTCAAAGCTGACTTTGGCCGCAATTCAATACAGAACCCGTGCCCTGCCTGTGTAACTGGGGTGGAGTGGTGTAGTTATACATTACCATAATTGAAGTATGCTTTAGATTAACAAAGCCTCTCGGAAAAAATACCGAGGGGCTTCTTCATTTTGTTCTCTCAACCACCATATCTTTGGGTGTTAGAAATTGATTGAAAAATCAAAATTACTGCAAATATGGGCAAATCTCTGAAAGGCAAAATAGTTTCTAATACAGTATGTAACCTGTGGAATCGGGACATTCAACCTTTCTTGCAATAATAACGATCTCCCTCTCTGGAAGAGAAAGTGTATATTACCTTTTCAAATAGTAAGAAGGATAAATGATAGCAAGGTCTACCGCAAGGCTTATTGTGGTAAGCTATGAGGCGGCGTCGTCCAGCTGGTTATCGGATAAGCTATTAGATGAAGAGACCTGGGGTAATCAATGGAGGGGTGTGATCGTAATCTATGAAATGATCTGGTGATGGTGGCTTCCTACTGGAAAGCACCTAATCGCTCAGCTATAATTTCATTTTCTTATGCCTGGGCAATGCCTCTTCGGTGGAAAGCAGTCATTGATTTCACCTGGCGGGCACATGTAAAAAAAATTATTAGCAACCTTTTTCCGGACATCGGCCTTCAATGTACCCGCCCTTAATTATAGAGCAATTATTTTCAGATCGCCTTATATAATTATAGATGTGCTTCCTGCTCCTTCCTCTGCGTTCCTCAGACCTACGATCTTAATTTGGCACGTATGTTCCCAGCTATTCTGGAAGATCGTGGCTCAGACGCCAAATCTCGGGGCATGAAGCTGAATTGAGGAACCGATTTACCTTAAATTGTGTTTCCCAGCTCATTTCCCCGGTACAGATCATTCACTCCGGCCATAATATCTTCCGGCATAACGTCGGCATATACCTGGGTCGTTTCAATCGAAGCATGCCGTAATTGCTTTTGCACCAGCCTTAAATTTTTAGTTTTCTTATAGAGCTGCGTTGCGTACGTGTGCCGGGAAGAATGGAGTTTGAATTTACCGATACCGGACTGAACGCAGGCATTCCGCCACATATAATATAGTCCCTGGGGGGTCTGCTGGTGTTTGGTTTCGGTCACGAGCAGGTAATCTTCACTGCCTATAGGTTCATCCAAGGTGGTTTTCTTATAATTTAAATACCATCTAGATCTTTTGCTAGCTGTGTGGATATGAAGACCTGCTTGTTTCGTACGTTTCCTTTGCCTTTTTTGACCGTGACCTGGGGGTAATCACCCTTTAAAACAAGGTCACCGGCGATTACGTTACACATCTCAAACGCCCTGAGCCCCGTTGAAAGGGCAAATTTTACTAACATCCATGTTTTGACATGCCGGGTACAGCCCTTCTTCAATGCACTCCTTCATCGCCTCCCAGTATGTCCTGAATTTCTTCAGCTCCTCCTTGTCCAGGTAGTACTGTTTTTTTAGCACCACTTTTTCATAAGCATTCCTCCTTTCATTGGTGTGGTTGAACCTTTTAGGTTTTATGGCAGTCCCTTTACCATACCAGGCCGAGAGGTCAAAGGTCATTTTAGCTTTACATAAAAGATAAAATGATTTGACTGGCATTCTAATGCGTTATCTATTAAGATTTTTTTAAATATCAGGGGTATGGTGCCAGTTTCTGCATAGCCATTGTATGGATTTCATAAAATCTAATAATCCCACTTCACCAGGGGAGGCTATCCCATGTCGAATCGTATATGAATATAGCCCACGTTCCATAGCCGTAGAAAAGATGATACACGGCATTTCGGTTGACGATGACGGCATGAACGAAATCAGGTATGCATGGGAGTTTCTGAGGAGGAACACTAATTATAGAGAGGATTACAACAGGTCTCTGAAGGAGGTAGAAGACTTCCGGGAGCTTGGCTGGTATTCGGAAACAGGCCCTACCGAGTTCGATTTCTGCCGGAGATGGAGGCTGGGTGTTCCGATAAATCCAGACCAGTCATTTGATGAACTTACAAAAATCATACCAGACAGGAGGTGGATGAGGCTACTATAATATTGTCAATGCTGGAAGAAATCTGCGGAAAAGTGGATAAAGAGGTTTTTGTCAGATTGTTCCTTCATTCGATGCTAAAATGCCTGGGATAGCGTTATTGCTCCGGTCAGGGGATGGGAACCATTTTTATTTGCTGATGAACATACCATCATCGAAAGCGAAGATGAGCACGTCAACAGCTTTGGCAGCTACGGGGAAGTAACCTTCGACCAATCAATTTTAATTATTCACAGAACAGCATTATGCATGAACTGGAGGTAGTCATAAAACTTTTGAAAAAACTGCTATGATCGCTTGCGGAAGGAACAGGATGCTATTAAGCAGCAGTATGAAGAAGAAATACAAAAGTACGAACAGAACAAGGAGGATGCAAAAATCTGTGAGATAAGGAGAGCTCACTTAAAAAAACTTACAGAAATGATCAGCAATCGACGGGAAACCGAAAAAAGAATAGAAGAAAGAAGGATACTGCATAGCTCACGAAAAGAATTTAAGCACTATGAAAAATATTTAAAAATATGGGACATGAGAGCTGAATATGACCCTCCTGCCTACAAAGAAATTGGAATTAAAATCTTTCCTGATAAACCTAAAATATCAGCCGATCTGGTCAGGAAAGGTTTCTGTGTTGCCTATAAACTAATTTACCGGAAAGAACATCTATATCAAAATGTAAAAAAAGCCAGGGAGGAAGTAAAAAAAGAAGATTTGGTTATAACCTGTGAAAAATGCCCTCAAAGGGATACCTGTTAGGACTATGTCCAGCTATTGTTGGCTACATAGAACAGGATAAATGCCGGGAGGACGTAATTGCTTCTATCCCAGATTGAATACAATAATGAAAATACAAACAGCTTGAAGATGACCTTCTAGAATCCCTACATTTGATGAATGATTTTATGCCTTAGCTCCATAATCAATCCTGCGAAAATTAACTACCCCCTATAACCTTCCTTTTTTCTTAAGGGTGAAAGGACAAAAACCTTTCACCCTTTTTAATTCCTGGCCGGGAAGAAAAAAGGAAAAACAAAAAACATTCAATCACTTAGAAAAGGAGGTAGTTAATGGAACCGAGAGATTATGTAAATCAGAAAGGATGGAGCTTTAAGCAGGTCGGGTCTCAATTGCGTGTTCGGGTATGCCCCTTATGTGGTGACAAGAAGGGACACTTTTACATGCATGCTGAAAAAGGCCTTTGGGACTGCAAAAAATGTTTAGAGTCCGGCAATCTGTTTCAGCTGCGGATTGAAGCTTGAGGAATAAAGAGAAAGAACACATCGTTACCACAGAGGAGATAAAGTCAGAAAGTCATGCTCCTCTCGATACAGGAAAATGCCTGGAGTATCATCAGGGGTTATTAGCTGATCGCACAGGAGTAATGGAGTACCTGCAAGAGGGAAGAGGATTAACAGCAGAAACAATCAAGCATTTCAAGCTTGGTGTTTCTATGCGAGGCAACATTAAGTGGTTGAGACATTCCCTCATTTCAGTGACGGCTCCTTAATTAATATCAAATACAGGTCACTGCCACCAGCTGAAAAGCAATTCCATCGAGAAAATGGGAAACCATCAATTCTATTTTAATGAAGATTGCTTAAAGGATGGCTATGACGAACTATTTATTACGGAGGGGGAAATAGATGCCATGTCTCTGTGGCAGGCTGGATTTAAAAACGTTGTCGGGGTTACGGTTGGTGCTGGTGCTTTCCCTAATGAGTGGTTGAACAAGCTCGAGGGAATTGGCCGCATATGCCTTTGCTACGACCATGATGAAGCTGGTCAAAGGGGAGTATACAGCACAGCCCAAAAGCTTGGCTTTGCTCGGTGTCAGAATGTTCTTCTTCCCCAGGGGCAGGATGTAAACGATTTTTTCAAGGATAATCCACCAGACAATTTTAAAAAACTTCAGGAAGAAGCAAAAAAATTCAGTATCCCCTCGATCATATCGGTTCATGATCTCATTGGATACCTTATTGAAAGTCCTGTTTCAGATGCACAAAAAGAAGGTATTAAGACCGAGTGGGAGAATGTAAACAGGCTCATACCCAGTTATCAACCGGGAGAGCTTATCGCTTTATCCGCAGTACCAAAGACGGGTAAAACAACCTTTGCGCTGAACATAGCCTATTTTAATGCCATGCACGGTATCCCCTGCCTATTCTACTGCATTGAAATGGGTCCTGACAGACTGTTGCCAAAAATCCTATCAATCAAACTGGGCAAGCCAATCAATCAACTCGACAACAATATGATGAAGGAAGCAAGAACGAATATTGCCCGTTCTACCCCTGTATTTATGCCGGGATTATAGAAGGGTAGAGTTAGATTTCGTGGTTAAAACCATACGGGATGCTGTTGGTGCATATGGAATTAAGTTCGTCGTGTTTGACAATCTCCACTTTCTTGGAAGAAAAGCAAAGAACGTTAGTCAGGAGGTAGCAGTTGCTACTCAAGAGTTTAAACTCCTGGCAGAGGATCTGCACATTCCTATTATGCTAGTCGTTCAACCCAGGAAAAGCGACCCGGATGAAATAATCGGAATCGAGGACTTAAGGGACAGTTCGCTTATAGGAGCTGATGTTGACCACGTTATAATGATGCACAGGAAGAGGATTAGATCTAATACAGAAGAATATAAACAACTTGATAGTGCGTTAGCTCCCGAAACTTTCTTTAGATTGGATGCATCTCGTTATTACCCAGGAGGAGACACGGCGCTTTACTTTGAAGGGTCAATATCAAAGTTAGGTGCTTAACGAGAAGAAATAAAAAGGCTTAGTCAACAGACATCTATTGACTGGTAGGTGAACATGTCAAATCCCAAAATAATATTAGGCTTCACGCAAATTCCAAACGATCTCATAGAAGACGGCATGGCGAGGATTAACCTATCGCCCAATGAGAGTAAGATCGTTTGGACAATCATGAGGAAAACCTTCGGCTGGCACAAGGACAGAGATGCTATCAGTATCAGTCAATTTGCGGAAGCAACTGGGTTGGATAGAAGGCACGTTCAACGTTCCCTTAAGACACTGGTAGCACGGAACATCATCTCAAAATGGGATGGGCATATCAATGCCTATGCCATGCAAATGGATTGTTCCAGGTGGAAAGTATCTGCAGCTAACAATAGCGCCTGTATAGGCCATAGGGTAGCGCCTATACAGGCCACACCTCTAGCGCCAGATCTGGCGCTCACAAAACAAATAATAAATTATACAAAAAGAGAAGGTAAAAATGTTTCTTTTGAGGAATCTGCAGGAAAAATCTATGAAGCTTATCCTAAAAAAGTGAATGAAACCCTTACACTGAAATCAATTATCAATTTGTTGCAGTCAGGGCAGACAGAGGAGTCTCTTTTAAGAGCTGTAGCAAATTATAAAAAAGACCTGAGAAAGAACGGGACTCGAGAAAAATACATTATTCATTCTCACAATTTTTTTGGTCAGGCAGGACGCTATAAAGAGTTTCTTGCTACTCCAGTGATTGTTAATCCCATAGATCTTGGTATTCAACGTTGCATAGGACAAGGCAATTACTTAATGAACAGATCGAATCGCATATCTCTCCTCCGTCCTGATGAGGTTGCCAAAGCCCTGGGTATCACCGTAGACACTGTTTATAAATGGTGCGGCCGAGGCCTGCTCCCTCATTACCGGCTGGAGAAGTGCATCAGATTTAAGCTGGAAGACGTGCAGGAGTTCCTTACTCAGAGGAGAATTGAATCACTTGCTAGTAACACATACTACAATCATCAGACTTTCCGCTTGCTATCTCTCCTCTCTGTTGTATCTGAATTTCAAACAGCAAGCATGGTGAATATATGGGCGTAGGGAAAAGAGGCGACACCTGGTATGTCGATTATTTTGTCGGCAAAGGCAGCAACCGGAGGAGAGTCCGGGAAGCCATCGGTCATAAGAAGACTGATGCTGTCGCTCGCTATTCAAAAATTATGGCCGCCAAGAGGGAAAACCGGCTCTTTGATGTGAAGAAGGAGTATACCTGCACCTTTGATGAATTGCTGGCCAGATACAGGGAAACCTTCAAGCACCAGCGGTCTTTTGTCTCAAAGACTTGCCGGTTGGCTCACCTGGAAAGATACTTCACCGGCAAGTTGCTGAGTGAAATCACCCTCTATGACCTTGAGCAGCTCCGGAATAGTTTAAAATCAATCCCCGTGAAGTCTGGCATCGAAAAGGTGCCCAGGGGAAAGAAGGTCAGGGCCTTTTATTTGAAGCCGAAACGGGAACGGAGCGTTGCCGATGTCAATAGAACCCTCTCCGTCCTCCGGCACCTGCTTTCAAAGGCAGTTGAATGGGACATGCTGGAGCAAAGCCCCTTCAGGAAAGCCAGGGGTCTATTCTACAAGGAAAACAATAAAAGGCTGCGGTTCCTCTCCGAAGAGGAAGCAAATAAGCTCATATATTACTGCAAGCAATACTTACAATCTATTGTTATTACTGCATTAAATACAGGAATGAGGAAGGGTGAAATCCTGTCCTTGAAGTGGAGCCAGATACGAAACGGATTCATCTACCTCACCAATACAAAAACGGATCAACCGAGGCAAATTCCCATCAACAGAACCTTGCAGGCACTGTTTCAGTCCCTCCCCCGGCACATCAAAAGCGACTATGTTTTCTGTGATAGGAACGGGAAACCGTTCGGTGACATTAAGAAGTCATTCAACTCTGCCCTGAAGAAAGCCGGGATTATGGATTTTCATTTTCATGACCTGAGGCACACGTTTGCCAGCTGGATGGTGATGCGGGGAGCAAGCCTCAAGGCTGTGGCTGAAATCCTGGGGCACAGTGATATTGCCACGACGCAACGGTATGCCCACCTGTCTGAAAGCTATAAAAAAGAAGCGGTTGAATTGCTGGACGGGGATTTTACCTATCACTGGAATGAAGCCGGGAGGAAAGAAGCATGATGCTTCGGGAACTGACAAAAGAAGAAATCAGAAGCCTCAGCAGTCGGCACGGAGTGAAAGGAAGGGCAGTAGAGGAATTTCTTGCCAGGGTAGGGGGCATATCAATGGAAATGGCATATGAAAAATTAAGGCAGGAGCGGAAATTGAACAAATGGAGCCTGCAAACGGTCAGTGCCATCAGTGATGGAATTGTTTTGGCAACGACGAAATGTAGAGATGAGCGGAAATCGGCTGCTAGGTAATGACCTCTATGCCCTACCAATGATAAAGCCCGATGTCAGGGCTGCGGAAAAAGAATTACTATGAACCTATTTTCTGATCCACGCCTGTACATTGCCTGTCCATCATTATAGACCCCTTTTCTATGTCCTGACCCATATCCTGAGAGGCCATAAGAACCACGATTTTTCCCAGCAAAGGGTATTTCCCCACGATTAGAAAGAAGTCAGCTCTGAAGCCAGTCTCTTTGGCATGATGATGAAGGGAGGAAGGGGATAGGAAGGGAAAGTATCTATCATCCAAATTTATCTTACTCTCATAATAGCTATTTTTTTGGAATACGCTCAAGAAATGTCGTCATCTCTGTCAACACTGGTGTCTGACCCTTATCTTCTAAATGTAAAAGATGGCCAACTCCGCTGATGTGGGCATATTGCACATTGCTGCAATTCTGTTTCAGCCATGAGATTTCATCATCCGACAGCACAGCACCGAGTTTTACATCACCACTAATGAACAAGATAGGACTTTTGATCTGCGCTAGGATAGTTTTATAGTCATACCCCTTTATAAAACTGTTAAAGTCATAAAGCATTGCGTTAAAATAAGTGGGATCAAGCTGCCACAGGCATCCGGCAAAGAACAACATCCAGGAACTGGTTACCCCCGGATAATCTTTAAAAAATTTTTCAGCCAAAGCCAGAGCTAATTCTTGTTCAGACTGTGCTGATCTCTTCAGGTTGAGCCAGATTCCATACATGTCCCGACTTGATTCAACGACTCTCTTATAATTTTCCACGGTCAAAACTGGATCCTCAAGGATGAGAGCTTTCACCTTTTCCGGATAGCGTGTGGCTGCCATAAGCGCTATCACACAGCCAAGGGAGTGCCCTACGAGAACAGCCGGTGCATCTAATTGTTTTATAAATGCCACGATATCATCTGTAAAATCTTGCAGGCGATATTGCTCGGAACCCAGTCTGATTTGCCATTTCCTCTCAAATCTATCGCGTAGACATGCCACCTCTGAGATAGACCGGGAATAAGAGAAAGATATTCTTCCCAGCGCCATGCGCCGCCGTGGAGCATGATCAACGGTTCGACGGAATTAGAGCCAGTATCAAGATAATTTATTTTCAACTTACCCGTATTGAAGAATTTTTCCTGTGGCATAGCATAACCTCTCTCAATGCAATTAAAAGCTATTGGCTGCTGCTCCATTGGCGTATTGATTGCGTTTCTAAAGTGGCTGCAGCTACCTGGAAGGAGAAGTGTGATCAGAATGAGTGCGAGAATTAGAATTTTTTGTAAATTCATGAATAGATTTCCGACTTATCTATATCCGTCCACTGACACGCCATCATCTCCACATTTAAGATCATCTTAAATCATAAATTTTTAATCCTGTCCATTCATTCTTGCCGACCAGCCTTTGTATCTGGACTTTTTCACAAAATGGTCACAAATAAAAAGCCAGCATCATGCCTTTAATCAGGAAGGATGGAAAAAAAGAATTACTATGAACCTCTCCCCTCTCACCAGCCCATAAGTTACCCGTCCCTGATTATAGAACCCTTTTCTACATCCTGAACCATACCCTGACAGCCATATAGACTTGCGATCATTTTCGCACAGGCATTCCCCATGATAAAAAAGATGTCAGCTCAGACAGGCGATCTCGTAGCATGAGGCTGAATGGAGGAGGGGGATAGGGAGTGCGTTTAAATAAGAAGGTGAGGGAACCTAAAAAGTACAATAAAAACTCCCCACCAGGGTGCGGCTGATGGGGACGATGAGAAAGGAGAGGTGTGGAATCAAGTCCCGCTACATTATTTATCGCTGTCTTGTTATATCAAATAACTCCGAATCTTCCCAACAAAAAAAGCCCCCCAGCCTACAATTGGCGGAGGGGCTGCGTCGCAGATTTCTGATTTATTCGGTTCAATAGTTACACCACGCTCCACTGCTTACACACGCAGGGCATGGGTTCTGAAACTGGCTTCTACCGAAGTCCTGTTTGAATAAGCTAGCATCAGTGCCATCTACATCACCGTCACATGAGAAATCACCGTTGCATGGATCAGCAGTAACACAACGACTGTTTAATAGGCTTCTGCCGAAATCTGCTTTGAAAGTTGATGCATCTGAACCATCTACATCTGCATCACAGTTAAAGTTTCCCTCACAGTCACAGGCATCACCTATGCTGTTGCCTTGTGGGGGATATGAGTCAAGGGTTAACGGATCATACACCTCAGGCTCAGGATCACACACATCTCCGATACAATCACCATCCGCATCAGCCTGATTTGGGCTCGCTAGATCAGGGCAATTATCTACCGGGCAGGTATTCACAGGAAATCCCGGGTCACCATAGCCGTCATGATCAGTATCCGTGCAGGTATCACACGCATCCCCCATCCCATCACCGTCCGCATCGCACTGGCAGAGATTATTAATATACTGGCAATTATCCGATCCGGTACAGGAGGGATCAGTTTTACCGGGATCGCATATCCCATCATTATCATTATCAGGATCACAGACATCACCCAAGCCATCCCCGTCTCTATCCGCCTGGTTAGAATTCGGGTTAGCAGGGCAATTATCCAGGTCATCATTAATGCCATCATAATCTGTGTCGACACACCCGACCGTATCATACGTCCAAGCCGACATCCCGCCAAGCATATCATAGACGTGGATAAAACCATGGGAATCAAGGAAGTTCGCTGCATTATTACTGCGGCCTCCGACTCCGCAGACAGCCAGTATATCTGCATCAGCTGGCAGTTCCGTGTAACGTGCCTGCAGCACAGCGGAGTTCCAGGGATAATTGAGTGCCCCGGGAATATGGCCATAGCTGCAATACTCACTCAGTTCCCTTACATCAATCACTATAAGCTCATTATTGGTATCGATCATCTGTTTTGCCTGCTCAGGTGTCACGTCAGTGTGCCCCCAGGCAAACACAGAAAGTCCAAAAAACGTTAAGAAAAAGAAAAAAGACTTGAATGCTATATTATTTTTTATCATTTCATCATCCCTATCAAAGTTAATTATTTAAATCAATTATTAAAAAACATTTTATATATAATACATGATTATTAATATAAAGTCAATTGTTTTCTCATTGGATTGCAGGCTACCGTTTCATTGTTTTGATATACAGTCTTCATTTTAGGGAACTACAAAACATGCATCAGGTGAATAGATTAGCTGATGACGAGTATTAAAAAACAGCCCCCCTGCCTATAATTGGCAGAGGGGCGGATTCGAAAGATTTCAATTCTTAGATCACTGATATAATTACACCACGGTCCACTGTTTACTCGTACAGGCTACGGGTTCTGTATCGCACTGTGGCCGAAATCTGATTTGAACAGAGGAGCATCAGTACCATCAGTACCATTTCCTCCTTTACGGATACACGCACCGGGAATTTTTTCACAACTGGGACAGGGGTTGTTGAGACTGTTTCTTCCAAAATCAGTCTTGAACCGAGCGGCATCACTTCCTTCATTTCTACATTGCCATTGCATGAAAAATCTCCATTGCACGGAGCCGCCGTATTGCAGGGTCTATTCACGGAATTGCTTTTAAAATCTATTTTAAGATCGCTGCATCAGTCCCGTCACAATTCACAGATACATTCAGTATTATAAACTATTCGTCCAACGAATCAATCGTGTAATTACACTTTTTTATGCACATCACTTTATATCTGTTGTTTGCTCAGGCAGCCGGTGCAGGAAATTATAGTAGAGGTATCCTGGT
>CAWCBP010000010.1:0-109634 GCA_963793865.1 uncultured delta proteobacterium | reverse complement strand
GCCGCCATCCGGCATTGCCTGCAGAGCATTCATAATCAAATTGATAAAAACCTGCTGAAGCTGGTCAGGGTCTGCAGTAATGCGCGGCGCGGAAGCGAAAAATTTTTCAACCTGAATTTTGGGCGATCCCGTGTGAATTGCCAGTTCCAGGCATTGATTGAGAGTCTCATTTGCATCCACTTCTTTCATGTTAGGCTCTGACTGGACAGCAAAATCAAGCAGATTACGTATTAATTTGGTGCTGCGCGTCAGTTCGTGTTCCATTTTTGAGAGATAACCAAGGATAGCAAATTTATTAATATCTCCCTGGGCTATTTTTTTGATGATTAACTGGTTGTAAATGAGGACCCCGCTTAACGGATTATTCACTTCATGTGCAATGGATGCTGCTAACTGACCCATGGAAGCAAGTTTCTCCGATTGCATAAGATGGGACTGGATTTCGCTGAGCTGCTGCGTACGCTCTTTCACTTTCTCCTCCAGTCTCCGGCCATAATCCTCCAGTTCCTGGCGCGCCTGCTTGAGGTGTATGGACATATGATTGAAGGATGCCGCCAGCTGGCCGATTTCATCCTGTGAGGGAATGGAGAGTTCTATCGAGAGATCCCCATTTGCAATCTTGTCGGTTGCTACCACCATTTCACGGAGCGGCCGAATGATTCCCGTTGTTATGAAAAAGGAGAAAAGAAGGACAAAAAGCACCCCAAAAACACCGATGGCAAAGAAACTCATGACCACTTTATTGCGCAGATCGACATAGGGGGCCTCGAGTATGCCGACATAAAGAATTCCCACAATCCTGCCGGTAATATCCCTGATTGGTTTGTAACCGGTGAGATACCAGTCATGGACAACGAACGCCCTGTCGAGCCATTGCTCTCCGCGCACGAAGACCGCATTGTAAACTGTTTCCGATAACAGCGTTCCAATGGCCCGCTGGCCGCTTTCGTTCAGCACATTGGTGGCAATGCGCACATCACCCTGAAAGATGGTGGCGGTCCCGGTCTCCTTGCCTTTATAGCGGCCTTCACCATAGAGCAGGTCCCGCACTTTGTCGACGATTTCATAGTTGCGATTCAGCAGCACCCCACCGTAAAGCACCCCAATCAGCCGGCCCGCTTCATTCCAGATGGGAGACGCGGCCTTCAGCATCATCCCCGACGTCTCTTTCTGGACAGGGATTTCTCGTGCTTTTGGGGTGGAAACAAACAGAATAACCGCTTGCTCCGCCAGATCATTTCTTTCCTTCTGCAGCTCTTCTCGGGGCACAATGGCGGTGGAAGCAGCCGGCTCACCATGCAGAGCTTGCTGGATGAGAGGATCAGAGCGCTGCGAGTCTCCAATAAGGAATGGATGGTGTGTCCGCACAAGAACTTTTCCCTGCGCATCCACAAGAGTTAGAATGTCCAGACTGAAATCTTTGCGCCGCTTGATGAGGAAGTCTTCCAGCCGGTCCCATTGTTTGGTCTCAATAAAATCAGGGAGGGTCCGGCCAGAGGCAGTCAGTTGAACAACATTCTGCAGACTGCCCAGCGATTGATTGTAGATCAGCCATGCGGTACTCAGGTCGTGTGTGACCTTATTGCGGGCCTGGGAGATAATCGTATCCGCCACGAGGCTGGTGCCGATAAGGGAGGAAAGGATACCTCCGGCAATTACCACAAAAAGATAGCTGAAAACCAGTTTTGTGCGCAGTGAAAGGCGGTTAACCAGAGGGATGCGAGATAAGATACCGGATAAATCTTTATGGCCCATGAGCTCTTAAGAACGGTGTATGTAATTTATGAATAGATCACAGGTTGGGAACCAGGCGGGAGGTCGTGACTTTGTTTAGAATAGCGTTACAGGGAGAACGTGCGTTCAGTAAAACCGTTACCATTTTTCCTGACTTAACCGGCACCACAGCCACGTAGCTCTCCGCTGGTCAAGCTTGCCAACCCAGGTTTCTATTGTTTTGATGTCTCCGTCAATTAATGCTTCCTTTTCTTCTGTGGAGAGGTCCGTATACTCCGCAAGCGTCTCTTCCGGGTTTTCCGCTAAGCCGGAAACAAAGTCGCTATCTTCTGCAGCGCGGGTCAAAACTTTCAGGATAGCGGCAACGGCATGTTTGTGAACCGGCTGCCGCATGATTTCGACGTCTGCTGGTGCGATGTTCTCTTCGACTAATTTTTCCAGTTCGGAAAGCTCAAACGGTTTGGGCAGGTAATCGATCGCCCCCTGTTTTATAGCTTCTCTTGCCGTATCAACGGAAGGATAAGCAGTGATGATGATCCCTCTAAGGTCCGGGTGGCTGCTCCGCGCTTTTTTTAAGATTTCAATGCCATCTTCTCCCGGGAGTTTCAGATCCAGGATAAGAAGTCCGTAATTCTTATCACCTATCAATTTAAGTGCTTCCTCACCGTCGCGGGCTGTTTCCGCCTGATAGCCTGATTCTATAAACCAATCCCGGAGAGATTCCCGCATGCTTGTTTCGTCATCCACAATCAGGATGGGTTTCATTTTCAGCTTCACCAGTTCGGTTTTCTCCTGGATCAATTTTTCCAGCTTGGGAAGATTTATTGGTTTGCTTAAAAAATCAACAGCCCCTATTTCCACTGCTTCTGCCATGGTTGCCACGGTGGGGTAGGCAGTTAAAATAATGCCGTTCAGCTTTGGCTTCTTAAGCCGGGCCTCCCTTAATACCTGCAGCCCATCTTTTCCCGGCAGTCTTAAATCTAATATTACCAGATCGAACTCTTTTTCAGAAATCCGTGTTAATGCTTCTTCCCCGTCAGAAGTAACCTCTACCTGACAACCCAGCTCGATCAGCCAGTTCCTGAGTGACTCTCTTACGTTTGCCTCATCTTCAACTATTAAAATATTTTTCATTTCTCTTTCCTTTTAATTAATAATGCTCTCATTTTATAACATAATGATACGGCTTCAATAATTTTGTGTCAACTGAAATACTGTACACAGAAATACCATGATAAGCTATGGAGAAAAAAAGTGATGAAAATATTTCACGGTACAGAAAAAGCACAGACATTTTATGATGTGTTACTTGGCGTTCTGCTGATAAGCTTTGAGCGGGATGTACTGTGTCTCACGCGGTGGTTTTGATAGCCATATTTTTCACGTTCTATACTCCAAACTTATTGACACATTTTCAGAATTTTCATATAGTTATTAAAAAATAAAGCATAGCCCACATTAATTGATTATCTGGAGAAAACTATGTCAGGCCATTCCAAGTGGAGCACCATCAAGCGGAAAAAAGGCGCCATCGATGCAAAGCGGGGAAGAATTTTTACCCGGCTCATTAAAGAAATAACCATTGCCGCACGCATCGGCGGTGGCGACGTGAACGGCAACCCGCGTCTGCGGACAGCTGTTTTAGCTGCCAAGGCAGAAAACATGCCCAAGGATAATATTGACCGGGCAATCAAGAAGGGCACCGGCGAGCTTGAAGGGTTCACCATTGAAGAATATACCTATGAGGGCTACGGGCCGGGCGGTGTGGCGATCATGGTTGAAGTGATGACGGATAACAAGAACCGGGCCACCGCGGAGCTGCGGCACGCTTTCACCAAACACAATGGCAACATGGGTGAGTCCGGCTGCGTTGCATGGATGTTCCAGAAAAAAGGAGTTATCCAGTATGACCGGGGCGCTGTGGATGAAGAGAAGCTGATGGAACTGGCACTCGACGCGGGCGCGGATGATGTCCGGGATGAGGGCACCGTGCTTGAAGTAACAACCGACCCGAAGGATTTCTTCAAGGTGAAGGAAAAGCTCGATGCCAGCGGCCTTCCTCTCTGTTCCATGGCTGAAGTGAGCATGGTTCCACAGAACACCATCAAGGTCGTGGGCAAGGAAGCGGAACAGGTGCTGCGGCTTATGGAGGCGCTGGAAGATCTGGATGACACGCAAAAAGTATATGCAAACTTTGATATTCCCGAAGAGGAGATGGAACGCCTCAGCCAGTAAAATTTATTAAGCCTGCGGCCTTTGGTATGCTTTCAATTTGACCAGCCGCCCCGTAAAATATTCATCAAACCTCGCGCGATACAATCTGCCAGCCATAACGGCCGCGGTTCTGCCTTTTTTGTGACGTTGCAGATGAATTCTGTTATAATACGCTTTCGGTGAAGCGGTCAGCGTCTCAACATGTCACACATCCATTCCACAGATAATCAGGTCCGGTCATGAAAGAAGCAGTCGTGCTGCTCAGCGGCGGTGTTGATTCGGTTACCACCATGGCCATCGCGCGCGCCGAAGGGTACGGCGTGTATGCACTGAGTTTCAGCTATGGCCAGCGGCATGCCATAGAGCTGGAAAAAGCCCGGGCCGCGGCTGAAGCGCTGGCTGCGAAAAAATACCTTGTCCTTGATATCGATTTGAAGGCGATCGGCGGCTCGGCGCTCACCGCCAGGATTGATGTGCCCAGGGACCGGGGCAGTGAGGAAATGTCCCGGGCAATACCGGCCACCTATGTTCCGGCGCGAAACACCATATTTCTGTCATGCGCCCTTGCATGGGCTGAGGTGCTGGGGGTGTTTGATATTTTTATCGGGGTGAACGCCCTTGATTACAGCGGCTATCCGGACTGCAGGCCGGAGTATATTGCGGCGTTTGAACGCATGGCAAATCTTGCGCTCAAGGCCACGGTGGAAGGTGCGGGAAAGATCACCATTCACGCGCCGCTTGTGCACCTCACCAAGGCCGAGATTATCCGGCGGGGAATCGAGCTCGGCGTTGATTACGCGCTGACCCACTCCTGTTATGACCCCGGCCCTGACGGAAAAGCCTGCGGCCGCTGTGACAGCTGCCTGCTGCGGCGCAAGGGTTTCCGGAAGCGTGCGTGCGTGATCCCGCACCATACCGGGCCGCATGAAAAATCCGTTTGCGATACTGGGCATTTCCCCGGAGATGTGCAGCAGGCTCGGCGACGAGGACCTGTTTGTGCTGGTCAGGTCGGCCTACCGGGCGCTGCAGACCATATATCATCCGGACCGCGGCGGTTCGCATAAAAAGGCCATCGAAGTAAACCTGTCCTTTGAGATGCTGGATTACCGGAAGGATCAGGAACGATTTGCCGCATACAAAGAGCGCTATGTTCAGCGGCTTTACCGCACTACCCGGGGCAGGGCGCAGGAGCTTGCCGCGCAGCTGGAACAGCAGCAAAAAGCGCGTCACCAGACAGCGCTTAACTACTATGACTACATTCTGAGCGGGCTGGGCTGTAATGAACACCGCCATTCGATCGCCGCATTAGCATCAATGACGATCGGTCTCTATGACCTTGCGCTGCAAAAGAATCTGCCCCGTGCCCTTCCCGGAGCCGGGACCAATTATAAAAAAATAAGAATTGACAAAAAGGGGCGCAGCTTTGTAAAGGAGGTGGGAAGCCCGCGCTTTTACGAGCGCACGTCCACCAGGTTTCTGGGAACCATTCCCCGGGATGCGCTGGATATTCTTCCCCATCTGCACGGGTATGAAACAACTCCCCACGTGCCGTTCAACCAGCGCAGCGGAAAAAAAGCGCCCGGCATTCAAAAGCAGGCTTTTACCAACAGCATTCTCGAAGAAAATTTTATCACCTACTGTCTGCCGTACCTCGTGCCATTCGTCCGGGAACAGAGCTATCTGATTTCTCTGAACACCAGGAACAGGAAGCTGCTGCTGGACGGTGTTATTATAAAAATAACCCATGATGATGCCGGCGCGTAATGAATGGGCGGGCAACCGGTGTGCGTTTATGATGGTACGCAGGCAAAGAAACAGGCGGAAGGGAGGGCTATACAGGGCATGCGCGAGTCAATAAAAGAAAACAAGCGTGAGCATATTTTGAAAGCAGCAATAGATCTTTTCACAAAAAAAGGCTTTGAAATGACCAGTGTGGAAAGCATTGCCCGGAGAGCAAAAATTGCGAAGGGGACGTTCTATAATTTTTTTGAAAAGAAGGAAGACGTGCTGCTCTACTTTCTTGATAAAGAAATTGTAAAAAGCGGCGACGAGATTGAGCGCAACTTGGGCTCAGCGAAAACCATTGCTGAGCAGCTGGGACTGGTGATTCCCGCCTATATTAAACATATATTTCCCAATAAAGAATTTACCAAAGTTCTGTTAAGGAGCGGATTTGTAAAATAGGCACGGGAAAGAATAAGAATGAGCTTGTTCTTGTGCAGCTGGTGACGGAATTAATCGATCGGGCAAAACAACGGGATGAAATTCGACAGGACATAGACTCGCGGCGGTTTGGCAGAAATGATATTCGGGTTCTATACCATGTATGTCATATACTGGGCCAATGGAATTATAAAAACTAAAAAGCAATGTGTTGAACGGATTAACGAAGTCATACACCTGGTTATAACTGGTGCCGGCAAAAAATAAAAATAACGGCAGCACCCTCACTTTTAAAATCTCATCACAAATCCTCAGATCCACCTTTTACTCCGCCCAGCTACCGGCGCAAACAAACTAATCAAAAGGTGGTAATCATGAGTAATCTGGATGATGCAGCAAACAAAAAAACCGTGGCGGTTTCGCGCAGAGACTTTTTGAAATATTCGGGTCTCACCCTTGTAAGTGTTTACGTTGCGGGTTGTGATCTCGGCCCCTATGGAAACCGGAAACGGGGCTATCTGCTTGTCGACATGAAAAAGTGCCAGGGGTGCATGTCGTGTATGCTGGCGTGCTCTCTGGTACATCATGGTGTAGAAAATCTCTCACTCTCAAGAATCCAGATATTACAAAATCCCCATGAAAGTTTTCCCAACGATTTGATCATTTCCCAGTGCCGACAGTGTGTGGAACCGGCGTGTGTTCCCGTTTGTCCGGTGGGTGCACTGAAGCGGGATCCTCACTACGATAACATTCTTACCGTGGACACCGAAAAATGTATAGGATGCATGAACTGTGTAAATGCCTGTCCCTATCCTCCCAGCAGGGCTATCTGGAATTTTGAGGAAAGACATTCTCAAAAATGCGATCTCTGTGTAAAAACTCCCTACTGGAACGAAACGGGAGGTCTTAATGGCAAAAAAGCCTGTGTTGAGATCTGCCCGCTGGATGCGATCGTTTTTACCACGAATACCCCGGTCCAGGATGGCAACGGTGGGTACAACGTGAATCTCAGGGGCGAGGAATGGGAACGTCTTGGCTATACCATCGATTAACTGAGGCATATAAACCATGGAGGATCTCTAATGAACGGTTATATGGGGAAGATCTTGAAAATAGATTTAACCTTGCAGGAAATAGCCATCCTGGACACCCGTGATTACGAGGAGTGGGGCGGCGGACATGGAATGGGTTCAAAGATATTCTGGGACCTGGTCAAAGACAAGTCGATCAGCGGATTTGATCCTGCGAATGTTGTAACCCTTATGACATCTCCCCTTGCTGGCACCATGGCACCCGGTGCCGCTTCGCGAACAGAAGTGCAGGGAATCGGGGTACATACTTATCCGGAGTGGTTCACCCGCAGCAATTTTGGCGGACGGTTTTCCTCCATGCTCAAATATGCCGGCTGGGACGGTATTGCCATACAGGGCCGGGCCGGGAACCCGGTTTGGATCGATATTCGCAATGATAAGGTCCAGATCAGAGATGCTAGGGATCTGTGGGGTTTAGACACCTGGGAAACCCAGCAGGAAATATGGAAGAGCGTTACCGGCCAGGATGATCTTGATGACTGGATCGAGGTTGACTCCAGCACCGGTAAAACCCGGACCACTCAGCGGCCGGCAGTGGTAGCAATCGGACCGGCTGGGGAAGTATTGAGCCGAATAGCTACCTTGAACCATGATGGTGGGCACAGTGCCGGTCAGGGGGGATTTGGCGGTGTCTGGGGATCAAAAAACCTGAAAGCAATCAGTGTCATCGGGACCAGGGATATTGTAATTGCGGACCCGCAGGCTTTGTTTGAAGCCCGTCTCTGGGCCCAGCGTCAGTACGGGAACGACCTGTACAACCCCGAGGAAACGTACGCTTCGAAAACGCATTGGACATGGTTTGGTGTGGATGGAACGGACCAGATATTGATGCCCAAAGGTGGCAATGCTCGACTGCATGCCTGCCCGGGTTGTCACCGTGGCTGTCATGAGCGGGCCGAAAATCCGCTGAAAAATGATTCAATGTGTACTGAAACTGCCCAATATTATTATTCCACAAAAGAGGAACAGGAAAGTGGTGAAGCATATCTTATCGTGGGACTGCTCCAAAAATTGGGTATAAACGCAAATGAGATATCAAAGGGGAGACCGTATCTGGAGGCACTGGCAAATATAGGTGTGCTGGGTCCTGGCCGGGAAATTGATTGTGAAGTTCCCTCTAGAACCGTCGCGTTTTTTGAAAACCTGTATAACCTGATTGTAACCAGGCAAGGAATCGGTGATGACATTGCCGAAGGATTCTACCGGGCAGCGGAGCGCTGGGGCCGTCTTGAGGAAGATTTGCGTTCTGGAATTCTCAACTTTGCCTACTGGGGACAACCGACCCATTCGTATGACCCCCGGGCAGAGGTCTCATGGGGATACGGTTCGATACTGGGCGACCGGGACATAAACGAACACTGTTTTCAAACCATTTTCTGGAAGGCCTTTATGACCAAAGGAAATCCACCGTTAGGAGCTGAAGAGGCTGTTAAAATTATTACCGGTAAAATGGCACCATTTGAAGATGATCTCCAAATGCTCAATGCAAGTGACGAAAATATTTACTCTGAACATATCGCCAAACTGGTTGCCTGGCACCGGCATTACACCCGATTCTGGAAAGAATCGATTCTTTATTGCGATAACCGCTGGCCGGATTTGATCAACACCAAAGGTCCTGGCAATGCAGGTATGACCGGGGAGGGCGAACAGAAATTTTTCAATGCAGTTACCGGAAAGGACATAAGTTTCCTCGACGGGATCGGGGTAGGGAAGAGAATTTGGAATCTTGATAATGCTATCTGGACATTGCAGGGCCGGCATAGAGATATGGTCCACTTTTCCGAGTTTATTTACCGTGAACCTTTTATAGGTGATGGGCCGACACTTACTTATTATCTGCCCTGGTTTGAAGATGGGCAATGGACTTACCGGAAAGTTAACGGGCGTTATTTGGACAGGGAAAAATTTGAAGAGTTTAAGACTCTGTATTACCAGCTTGAGGGCTGGGACGTTGAAACCGGATGGCCAAAAAGAAGGACCCTTGAGGAATTGAACCTCGCTTTCGTAGCGGATGAGCTTGAGGGAAAGGGGAAATTAGGGGCTGGGTAACAGCCTGTAGAGACTTGACCCCTAGATGCCAAAAAGTAACCGGGCATTCTCTGAGGTAACTGCCGCAACCGTTTCAAAGCCGATCTTTTTGATTTCTGCTATGGCGCGGGCAACGTACTGCACATAGGCCGGCTCATTCCTTTTGCCGCGGAAGGGCACCGGCGCCAGGAACGGACAATCGGTTTCTATCAGAACACGCTCCAGGGGGATGCGCCGCACCACCTCCTGCAGCGTCTGTGCCTTGGTGAAGGTGACTGTGCCGGGCACGGAAATATAAAATCCCATGTCCATGCATGCCGAGGCCATTGCATAATCGCCGGAAAAGCAGTGGATCACCCCGCCTATGTCTGAGGCTTTTTCCTCCTTCAAAATGTCAAGCGTCTCCCGGTGTGCGTCTCGGTCATGAATTACCACCGGCAATCACACCTCCCGGGCAAGCGAAACCTGTTCCCTGAATCGCCTGAGCTGCACCTCCCGGGGAGAATGATTGCGGAAAAAATCGAGCCCCATCTCCCCCAGCGCGCGCACCTTTTCATGCCGGGCATATTCCCTCAAAATATCGTAGCTTTTTTCATCCACATCTTTGGCATTGTGCGGATGCATGCCCACGATTGCGTAGACATACTCGAACCCCTCGGACAGCCTGACCGCATCCCTACATGAGTCAAGGTCAATTCCCACCGTGATAATATAGTCAATGCCGCCCTCCCGCGCCCGTTTCACTACCTCATCTCTGTCCTTATCAAATTCAGGCATGTCCAGATGGGCGTGCGTGTCGATCAGCATCGTTCCTCCTTCATAACATTACTTCGCTTCAAGAGTGCCAGGAGCTTTTGAAGAAAACCGCGGCCAGCGGCGGCAGGGTGACCGCCAGTGACCAGTCTCTCCCGTGCGCGGGAAAGGGGAGCGCGTCAACACCGCCTGCATTGCCCTGGTTGCTTCCGCCGTAGCATTCCGCATCGCTGTTGAGCACCTCCCGCCAGAAGCCGCCCCGCGGCACACCTATCGTGTAACCCAGGCGGAACACCGGGGTCAAATTGCACACCGCCAGGATGATATCATTGGCATCCCTGCCCCGGCGGATGAAGCTGATGGTGCTGTTTTCCCAGTCATGGCAGTCGATCCATTCAAACCCGCTGCTCTCGAAATCCAGCTGATGCATGGCCGGCTCGGCAGCATAAAAGCGGTTCAGGTCCGAAAGCCACCGCATCAGCCCGCGCTGGCCGGGATACTCAGCCGCATGCCATTCGATGCTCTCCTCGTGCACCCACTCCCGCCACTGGCCCCATTCCCCTCCCATGAAGAGCAGCTTTTTCCCGGGATGGCCGAACATGTAGCCGTAGAGCAGCCGCAGGTTCGCGTAACGCTGCCATTCGTCGCCGGGCATCTTCCCCGCCAGCGCCCCCTTGCCGTGCACCACCTCATCGTGGGACAGGGGAAGGACAAAATTCTCGGTAAAGGCGTACCAGATGCTGAAAGTAAGCTGGTTATGATGATATTTCCGGAAGACCGGGTCCTGGGAAAAATAGTCCAGGGTATCGTGCATCCATCCCATGTTCCACTTCATGCCGAAGCCGAGCCCTCCCACATAGGCGGGCCGGGAAACCATTGACCAGTCGGTGGATTCCTCGGCGATAGTCTGCACATCGGGATGATCCCGGTAGACCGCCTCGTTGAGACGCCGCAGGAAGTGAATCGCCTCGATGTTTTCCTTCCCGCCATATTCGTTGGGCACCCACTCCCCCTCTTTGCGAGCATAATCCAAGTAGAGCATCGAGGCAACCGCGTCCACCCGCAACCCGTCCAGATGGTAGGCATCAAGCCAGAACAGGGCGCTTGAGATGAGGAAGTTTCGAACCTCGTTCCGCCCGTAATTGAAGATGCAGCTGTTCCACTCGGGATGAAACCCCTTGCGGCTGTCGGAATGCTCGTAGAGATGGGTTCCGTCAAAATAGGCCAGCCCGTATTCATCCGCCGGGAAGTGGGACGGCACCCAGTCCATGATCACTCCTATGCCGTTGCGGTGAAGCTCGTCGATCAGATACATCAGGTCCTGGGGTGAACCATACCTGCTGGTCGGCGCAAAGTAGCCCAGTGTCTGGTATCCCCACGATCCGTAAAAGGGATGCTCGGTGAGCGGAAGAAATTGCAGGTGGGTAAAACCGAGTTGCTTGACATGATCAATCAGGTAGGGAGCGGCCTCGCGGTAGGAAAGGAAGCGGTTTCCTTCCTCCGGCACTCGTCGCCAGGAGCCGAAATGGACTTCGTAGATGGAAAAAGGCGCTTCCAGGCGGTTCTTGCTGTGCCGGTTCTGCATCCACTGAGCGTCATTCCAGCCGTAACCGGCATCCCACACGATGGAAGCGGTCCGGGGCGGGCATTCCCAGTACCGGGCGAACGGGTCACCCTTGTCCGCCTCGTATCCATTATGCTGTGAGCGCACATGATACTTGTACAGGGCGCCTTTCCCCACGCCCGGGATGAATCCCTCCCAGATGCCGGAGCCGTCCTCCCGCGCTTTCAGGAAATGGGATGTGCTGTTCCAGCCGTTGAAATCACCCAGGACCGACACATCCCTGGCATTGGGCGCCCAGACCGCAAAGCAGGTCCCACCCCCGCCGTCACGCTCCAGGAAATGGGAGCCCATTTTATCGTACAGCCGATAATGGCTCCCCTCGCGGAAGAGGTAGATGTCATGATCGGTAAAAAGGGTCACATCGTAGCGTACGGCCCCGGCTCCGTTCATAGTATTTCCTCCCCGGCGTGTAATCACTCGGCCTTGCAGATCAAGCGTTATTACGATACTAGCAGGTTAGCCCTGCCATGGCAACGCTTTTGAGGAAAGGCCCCGATCCGTGCTTCCGTTTTACTCTATCATCACATGGACGGTGCCTGCCCAGTCAATCCCCGGCCGCACCGCGCGGGGAGTTTTTTATTGACACGCAATCGCGCCGTTCCTATACTGGCTTCATCTCAAAACGAGCACGTATCAATCAACATTGCCGGCCGTCGCGCCGACATGGACCGCCCGGATCAACTGTATGCCGCAGCTTCTTGCCATCGCGTGCATCCTCTGCTGTTTCCCCATAGCATCATTCGCTGCCGATCCCGCTGCGCCGGCAGAGGCCGGTGCCCGTCATCCCGCTGCAGCAAAAGCGCTGTCTGCCGGCCCTGCTGGCCGTCAAAAACCGGGGACAGACGCAGCCGCGGGCACTGCCTCCTATGATGCGGTTGCGCAGTGCTTAGCCGGCCTGCGTTTTCCCGACACCGGCAGTTATTACAGCCCGGCGAAAAAAGCGGCCTGGAAACAATATGCAGCCGCTGCCGGCCGGCGCTGGGACGCATTTAATAAAAACAAGGCCGCTGCCATAAGGAAGTGGAGCAGCCGTGCGCTTGCCGATATCAGGCGCAGGGGCCGGACGGTGTTATATCCCTTCGGCGGCCCCGACTTTCTCTATGCATACACTTTTTTCCCTGATGCCGACAAGTATGTTTTGCTCGGCCTTGAACCGACGGGACGGCTTCCCAATTTTGCGGACATGCGCAACGATGATTTCTCGGCATGTCTTCAGATGCTGGATGAGGCCCTGAAAGACATCCTGCAGATAAGCTTTTTTAAAACCGATGACATGTCGGAAGAATTAAGCGGCCATTGCGTCACCGGAACCCTCCCCCTTATAATGCTTTTCCTTGCCCGCAGCGGCAGCCACATCTCGTCGCTTCGTTTTTTCGATCTGGATCAAAACGGCCTGCAGGTGTATCGCCGGTCATCCGCCGAATGCAGGGGTAAAAACGGTTTTTGCAGAGGAATTGAAATTGAATTTACCCATGCCCGCAGCAGTGTTAAAAAACAGCTTGTGTACCTGTCGGCAGACATTTCCGACAGCGGTTTTTCACAATGCCCGGGCTGCAAGGCATATCTTGAAAAACTTGAAGGCCCGGTTGTCTCATTTGTTAAGTCCGCCTCCTACCTGATGCATAAGAGTTATTTTTCAGGCATCAGAAGCCTGCTGCTGGAAAAAAGCGCTTTTATCCTGCAGGATGACTCGGCAATTCCCTACCGGTGTTTTAATACCGCCCTCTGGGAGATAACCCTGTACGGGAGTTACACCGGCCCGATTGACATGTTTAAGGAACACTTTGAAGATGACCTTGCGGCTGCCTACCGCGGGAAGGACGAAAAACTCAATTTCAGATTCGGCTACGCCAAATCCTCTAATATGCTGCTAGCCAGGAAAGTCCCGAAGACCTCCCCTGATGATGCCAAATAGAATCACCGCCATGGCCTTGGGCATTCTCTGCATGCTTCCCGCGTGCAGCGTGCAGCGCGATACCCGCGCTGCCGTCAGCGTCGCGGTGGTCAGTGAAAGAACCGACAGAACTGTCTCAACGGAAAACGACACTGCTGTCAGGCCATTGCCATCAAACAGCCTGATCCCTGAATTGCTCTCCCGGGGATCAGACCGGCTCAAAAGCATTATTGCAAATCCCGGAAAATATGAAACCCGGATTCTCTACACCCGGATCGATCGTGACCGCCAGGGCCGGCCGCAGTTTCGTCACTTTGCATACGGCGTACACGAGAAATCATATTTTAATCCGGCAAGCCTTGTAAAACTGCCGGTTGCCTGCCTGGCGCTTCAGAAAATAAACGAGCTGCATATTCCCGGACTGACCTGCGATACCCGTCTTGCAATCGGCAAACAGCACTGCTGCCAGACAGCGGTCACAGGCGACAGCACCGCGCCGGATGGGCGACCGACGGTGGCGCATTATATAAGGAAGGCGCTGCTGGTAAGCGATAACGACGCCTATAACCGCCTGTACGAATTTCTCGGCCAGGAGTACATCAATGCGTCGTTGTGGCGCATCGGATACCCCTCTGCCCGAATCATCAGGCGCTTCAACGGCTGCGATGCCGATGACAACCGCTACACCAATCCGGTAACCTTTTACGATGAAGATAACAACGTTGTATACGCCCAGCCTGCGCAGGTCAACAACGCGCTGCTGAGTAATCCTCCGGGAACTGCCACCAAGGGCATGGCGCATATTGATCCGCAGGGACGATATGTTCCCCGGCCCTACGATTATACCTTTCATAACTACATCTGCCTGCAGGACATCCATACCATGCTGCAGTCGATACTGTTCCCGGAAAACTTTCCCGAACAGGCGCGCTTTCATTTAACGCAGCAGGACTATGCCTTACTGTATCGCTGCCTGTCATCCCTTCCCGGCGAGTCGGATGTGCCTGCCTATCACAACCCGAAGCTCTATCCGGATAATTACAAAAAATATTTCCTGTTCGGTGATGCCATGGATGGCGTCATTGCTGACAGATCCATACGGATATTTAATGTGGTCGGTCAGTCGGACGGGTACCTTTCAGACTGCGCGTATATTCAAAACGCCTCGGCACAGATAGAATTTTTCCTTTCAGCCGTCATCTATGTCAATGAGGATGAAATAATGAAGGACGGCAAATATGAGTATCAGACCGTCGGCCTTCCCTTTCTGGCGGAACTGGGCAGGATATTATACGCATATGAGCAGACCAGAGGACGCGAGTGAACCAATCATATTTAAAGCCATTGTTCACCCCTCCGGAAAATCCTTTTGATGAATCTCGCGGAACCATTGATTCACCTTTACTGTCTATCAATAATAATATTACTGCTCCCTATCCTCACCATCCCCTTCCATGTGCTGCGTTGAATTTGTGATTGACATACAGCTACCCCGGTTTTAGACTTGGCGTGCCTCAAAGCAAGTGTATGATAATATTATTTGTGCCGGATGTTCTTTTTATACGTTCTATAGGTGTAATGCGAACATAATAAATTGCAGAAGATTTCTCAGTCGCCAAGGCTTCTTCGAAATGACAATGTTTTTTCGCATCTGAAGCCGCTCCTATCGAAATTTCAAATTTTTTTGGCGAGAATTCATTTTCACGCTTCGTGGTGCTCCGCAGGTTTATGAGGGTTTGATTATAATAGTGTATTCAGGAGGCGGTAATGGCAAAAAAAGGCGAAAAAGAGCGGCGGATGGCGGGGGAAGATTCTCCAGGTTGACCTTACGGATGCCAGGGTATGGGAAGAGGACCTCTCCGAGGAACTCATCAGCGGATATACCGGCGGGGCGGGCATTAACGCCCGGCTGCTCTATGAAATGCTGCGAGCAAACCCTCAGGTTGACCCGCTCTCTCCGGACAACCCGCTCATATTCGGTTTCGGGGTGCTGGTGGGAACAAAATTTCCCTGCGCGTCACGCATGACCATAACCGCCAAGAGTCCGCTTACCCGCATTTTCGGCGATACCAACAGCGGCGGCATCTTCCCGGCACGGGTGAAGCAGGCGGGCTACGACCACATCATATGCAGGGGAAAGGCAAAAAAGCCGGTGGCCCTTCTCATCGAAAAAGGCAAATTGCCGGAACTGGTTGACGCGGCGCATCTCTGGGGACTTGACACCTTCGAGACGGACGAAAAGATCCATGAAACATACGGCGCGTGCGAGACGGCGCGCATCGGGCCGGCAGGAGAGAATTTGGTCCGCTACGCCAGCATTTGCAACAGCACCAAACGCGTCGGTTTCAACGGCAGGGCGGGCATGGGCTGCGTGATGGGGTCAAAGAACCTGAAGGCGATAATCGTGAAAGCGGACGGCACGGTGCCGGCGGCGGATAACAAGAAATTCGATGAGCTGGTGAAGCGCTACGGTGAAGTCTGGGGCGGTCCGGTCCTGTTCACCCACAAGGAATACGGCTCACTCATGCTCATCGCCCAGAACAGCGACCAGACCCGCGTCAAAAACCAGCAGGTACGCATCACCCGGGATCAGCTTCAGGCCTATGAGCTCACCGACCTGGTGCAGAAATATAAAAAAGGCCAGTCCGCCTGCTATCGCTGCCCGGTGGCCTGCACCCAGACATGGGAAGTCACGGAGGGACCGTATGCGGGAGAAAAGAGCGGGAAGCTTGAGTTCGGCCATTATACCAACATGGGGCCGCTGCTGGGGCTGTTTGATTTTCCGGCCCTGGTTCGCATCTCCCATATGACAAACCGCATGGGCCTGGACTGTATACAGTTCGGCTGGAACCTGGCCATGGCCATGGAGTGCTTTCAGCGGGGCATCATCGGGAGCGAGGATACCGGCGGCGTCAGGCTTGAATGGGGTGATGAGCAGGTCATCTCGGACATGATCATGAAGATCAGCCGGCGTGAAGGGTTCGGTGACATCCTTGCCGGGAGCATGCCGGACGCGGTTGAGAGGATCGGTCACGGAGCGAGCGAATACGGCTTTCACACCAAGGGCCAGTCCTTCACCTACAACTGCACCCAGGCCGTGGCCATGAGCCTTGCCTCATCGGTTGCCACCCGCGGCGCGGATCATCTCAAGGGACATCCCTTTGCCGCCATGATCGGCCTGCAGGAAATGCTGCAGAGAATCTTCGGCAAGGAGCTTCCGGATGGGATCATGGAGCATGGGAATCCGGTCGGCAAGGGCAGGGTGGTGTGGTGGAGCGAGAATTACAAAATGCTCATGGACTGTCTCGGCATCTGCTTTGTGCCCATGGTAAGCTGCGATGTCTATTCCGATCCCCTCATTCTGGTGGAGGAAATGGGAGAGATGTACGAGGCGGCGACCGGGCGCAGCCCGGACCGCCTCTTTGAAGCGGCCGAGCGCGCCTACCAGCTTGAGAAATGCTTTAATGCGCTGCTGGGCATATCGCGCAAGGACGACCTGCGCCGGGGCACCCGGCGCGGGGATGATGATCCCATTCACCACCCGGGCATGCTCGAAGAATACTACCATTACCGAGGCTGCTCTGCCGACGGCCTGCCCACCAAAAAGCGGCTGCTTGAGGTTGGGCTCGATGACGCCGCCGCGGATCTCGAAAGGCAGGGAAAGCTCGGCGACCGCGAGTGCCCGGCAATCAATGAGCTGTTGGCGGGCGGGAAATGAGCAATAGGGGACGCCCTTGAGCAATAGGGGACGCCCTTAAAATTCTAAAATTCTGTCTGTTCTATTATAAACTTAGAATTTTAAGGGCGTCCCCCCAATTGAAAAAATGGCAATCCACTCCAACAAGATTAGGCCGCGGGAAGGGGCGACCGGCCGGTCGCCCCTACAGATGATTACGTTCTTCATTTTCGGTTAAAAATAATACGGTCATTATCGATGAGACACTATCATCAAGATTGAACAATGATAACGATCCCATGCACAACCGTCACAGGAGCGCTTCATGAAAATACTGCCGGCATTCATACTTGTGGGTTTCGCTTCTCTCGCATTTGCCCAGGAAAAGGACGTTGCGCTAACGGTCTACTCAAATAACCTGGCCCTGGTCAGGGAAGTGCGAACGATCCGGCTCCCCAAGGGCACCAGTGAAGTACGGTTTACCGATGTGGCCGCGGCCATTGATCCCACCTCGGTACACTTTACATCCTTGACCGACCCCGGTGATGTGGACCTGATAGAGCAGAACTACGAATATGACCTGGTCAATTCCAACAAGATGCTGCAAAAATACATCGATCAGGAAATCACCGTCCATACCGAACAGGACGGTCCCTTCCAGGGGCGGCTGCTGAGCGCCTCTCAGAAGGCCATCATGCTGCAGATGAAGGCGGGAAACATTAAAAGCATCGCCATCGATCCCATCATCAGCATCGACTATCCTGCATTACCCGAGGGGCTGATCACCAAACCGACGCTGGTGTGGCTCATCGATAATCAAAAGGCGGGGGAGCACAAGGCGGAAGTGAGCTACCTCACGGGGAGCATGAGCTGGCATGCCGAATACGTGGCCGTCTGCAAAAAGAATGACAGCCTGCTGGAACTGAACAGCTGGGTTTCCATCGACAATCAATCCGGAGCTGATTATGACAACGCGAAGTTAAAGCTGATTGCCGGGGATGTCCATCGCGCGGCGCCCCCGGAGATCAGGTCGATGGCCAAAGGTTCGGAAATGATGGCCGAGCAGGCGGCACCGCCCCAGTTCCAGGAAAAACAATTCTTTGAATATCACCTCTATACCCTGCAAAGGCGGGCAACGGTCAAAAACAACCAGGTAAAACAAATCGCTCTTTTCCCCCCGGCTGAGATCAAGGCAGACAAAATCTATTGCTACAATGGCGTTCTTTACGGGGAAGCCGTGCGCGTGACCCTGGCATTTCAAAACAGCAGGGGCTCCGGACCGGGCATTCCTCTTCCCAAAGGAAAGGTGAGGGTATACAAGCAGGATGATGCCGACAACTCGCTGGAATTCGTGGGCGAGGATCTCATTGATCACACCCCGCAGGACGAAAAAGTTCGCATCTACCTGGGCAACGCCTTTGACATCAAGGGGGAGCGCATCCAGAAGGAGATGAAGCAGCTGAGCGAACGGTCGCACGAGGAAACCTGGCAAATCACCCTGCGCAATCATAAAAAGGAAGCGGTCAGGGTGGTGGTGGAGGAACAGCTCCAGGGAGACTGGAAAATACGCAAGCAATCCCACCCCCACAAAAAGAAGGACGCCACCACCATCGAGTTCGAGGTGCCGGTGGACAAGGACGGGGAAACGGTGGTGGAATACACCGTACTGTTCAAGTGGTAACATCCCCTGTGCTTGCGCGTGGGGGAGGACCGTTACTATTCAAATAGCTCAACTAGCTCTATTTGGAGGTAGGGGCTACCGGCGTCGCCCCTTCTGATTGCCCGGGTGCCTCCTTTTGACCGCCTACCGCTTCTTCAGGGTCAGCATCAGCACCCCGGCAGCGGCCAGCGAGCAGGCGAGATACACGTAGGCGAGGTGAAACGAACCGGTCGCCGTCTTGATAAAACCGGTCAGATAGGGACCGACATAGCCCCCGACATTGCCGAAGGAGTTGATAAGGCCGACCGCACCGGCGGCAGCCATGCCGGAGAGGAAGGTTGTCGG
Source organism: uncultured delta proteobacterium (assembly GCA_963793865.1). Taxonomy (GTDB): domain Bacteria; phylum Desulfobacterota; class WTBG01; order WTBG01; family WTBG01; genus CAZWCD01. The sequence continues at coordinate 90,449 of CAWCBP010000010.1, read as the reverse complement.
GTATGACCACCACACGCCAAAAGCGCTGTACACGCCGATCGCGGTGAGCATGACAAAGATGAAATTGAGGTACGGCTCGCCTATGAAGGCGCCGATACCCATCCCCGCCGCCCCGATGAACATGGGCAGGGCGCCGTGCCACCGCTTCTCACCGGTCTTGGCGGAGGAGCCCGCCGTGAAGAGCATGGCCATAAGCGCGAGAGACATGGGAATGACCACCAGCCAGCCGATAGCCAGGTTTGACCACCCCGACACTTCCTTGAGCGCCGTGGGCATCCAGTAGTTGAAACCCCAGTAGCCGGTAATCCACAAAAAATAGATCAGGCAGAGCTTGAGCACCTCCCGGTCGCGGAGCGCCTGCCACACGGTATATTTCCTGGCCGCCTCTTTGGCGGCTTTTTCCTGCCGGTACAGCGCCATCAAGCGCCCTTTCTCTTCGGGCGTGAGCCAGCTCACCTTATCCGGCCAGTCCGCGAGCACAAACAGGATCACGATGCCAAAGATGACCGCCGGAACCGCCTCCATGATGAAGAGGATCTGCCAGCCTTGCAATCCGAACCATTCGACCCCGAGCAGCCAGCCCGCGAGCGGGGAGCCGATAATGGCTGCAAGCGGGAGCGAGGTGAGCATGAGCGCCAGGGCACGGGGCCGTTCCTCAGGCGTAAACCAGCGCGGGATGACGCTGGCATACACCACCGGGTAGAAGCTGGCTTCGGCGGCACCCAGCAGGAAGCGCACCAGGTAAAACTGCCCGGCATTCTGGATAAATGCCATCCCGCAGGCGATGATGCCCCAGGTGATCATGATGCGGGCGAGCCAGATGCGCGGGCTCCACCGCTCGGCGATAAGCGCGCCCGGCACCTCAAAAAGGACATAGCCGGCGAAAAAGATGCCCGCCCCCATGCCGAACACCTCCGCGGAAAAGCGAAGGTCCGCGTTCATGGTGAGTGCTGCATAGGCAATATTGACGCGGTCGAGGTAGGCGATGACGGAGCCGATAAAGGCCGGGAGGATGATGTGCAGGTATCGTCTTTTGACCAGGCTCGGGGTGATTACTGTTCGCATGACCGGATGCCGCTCATGACAACTTGAACAGCGTTCTGACTGTCGCAACAAATTCCTCCGGATTTGCCGGGGTAAATCTGAGCCGGGTAAAGAATCCGTTTTTTCTCCTGATACCGACATGTTCAAACACATCAGCCAGGTCAAGCTTTAAAGCCCAGAATGCGCTTCTAATCACCGGGGGATTGAAAACACCGATGGAGATGAGATCATCCCTTTTGATGATCAGTGTTTTGGTAAAAAACACAAATCGGCATCGGAGTGCAATCCTGTCCGCATACACATAATATGTATTACCGAGGCTTTTCCAGGTTGGTTTCGATGTGTACAAAGGAATATCACTGTTCTTCAATGCCGTACCCGCTTGCAGTAAGGTTCTCTTCCCTCTTCCCTTATTCGCCCATGACCTTCACCCACACGCTTCTGCTGCGCGGACCGTCAAACTCGCAGAAAAATACTGATTGCCAGGTACCCAGCACCAGCCTGCCCTCCTCAACCATCACCTGCTGCGAACACCCCATGAGGCTCGATTTGATGTGGGCCGCTGAATTCCCCTCCCCGTGGGTGTAGTTATCGTCGAGAGGGACAATCGTGTCCAGCTCCTTTATGATGTCCCGGATGACATTCGGATCGGCATTTTCGTTGATGGTCACGCCTGCCGTGGTGTGGGGAATGAAAACAATACACACACCGCTGGTGATGCCGCTTCTTTTTACCGCAGCCTCAACCCTGCCCGTAATATCCAGGAATTCAACCCGCCTGCTGGTTCTGACCTGAATCTGTTCCATCAGGCAACCCCCTTTCCGGCTTGTTGGAATGAAAATCAATGAATGAACGTGAGATCGCATCACAAAGGCCGATAGTGCTGTTTAAACGATATCCGGCTGTATTTCAATCAAAATCTGCCAAAAAAATCAGTCAAAAAAATAAAAAAACATGTGACAGTTTAAAATGAAATATGGTATATAGCGCTGCGGGGGTGGATACCTATCAAGGGAATTAGTTCGGCATGACCATGGAAAAAAACAAGGCGGCACTGGAGGAGCTGAAAAAATCCTACCCTGAGAAGTTTGCCTCAGAAGACGCCATATTCAAGCATGTCAACCGGGGAGACCGGATTTTTATCGGCACCGCCTGCGCGGAACCCCAATACCTGGTGCAGGCGCTCACCGATTACGCGGCCAGAAATCCCAAGGCATTCTTTGACGCGGAAGTTTTTCATGTCTGGACGCTGGGGGTGGCCCCCTACACCAACCAGAAGTTTAAGCGCAATTTCAGGCTCAACTCCTTCTTTGTCGGTGACAACACCCGTGACGCCGTCAACCAGGGTCTCGCTGACTACACTCCCCTCTTCCTCTCAAAGGTTCCTCCCCTGCTCCGCCAGGGCATCATTAAATTCGACATTGCCCTCGTGCAGACCTCTCTCCCCGACAAACTCGGATATATGAGTTTGGGCATCAGCGTGGATATCGTCAAAGCCGCGGTGGAAACCGCCGCGCTGGTGATCGTCCAGGTAAATTCCTCCATGCCCCGGGTGCATGGCGACACCTTCATCCACGTGAACGACGTTCACTTTATTGTGCCTCATGATGAGCCGCTGATTGAATTCAACTCCAGGGAGTCGGACGAAATCGACGCCAAGATCGGGAATTACGTGTCGCGCCTGGTTCAGGACGGGGACACCATTCAGGTGGGGTACGGACGGATCCCCAATGCCATCATGGACAGCCTGACCACCAAGAAACACCTGGGGGTGCACACGGAACTCCTGCCGGATGGCATTGTAAAGCTCATGAAAATGGGGGTGGTTGACAATTCGCAAAAAACCATCGGCAGGGGGAAAACGGTGGCTTCCTTCTGCATGGGCTCAAAAGAGACGTACGACTTCATCGACGATAACCCCGCCGTGGATTTCCGCACCATTGACATCACCAACAATCCGCTTACCATTGCCGGCCAGAACAACATGGTGGCAATCAATTCGGCGCTTCAGATAGATCTCACCGGGCAGTCAAGCTCCGAATCGCTGGGCAGATTTTTTTACAGCGGGGTCGGGGGACATGCGGATTTTATGCGGGGCGCGACCCTGTCAGCGGGCGGCAAAACCATTCTCATCCTGCGCTCCACTTCAAACGACGGAAAGCATTCACGCATCGTACCCCTCCTCGATGAGGGAGCGGGAGTAACCCTGGTCAGGGGCGACCTTAACTACGTGGTGACGGAATACGGCATCGCCTATCTCCAGGGGAAAAACATCCGGGAGCGGGCCATGGATTTGATTGCCATCGCCCACCCCAAATTCAGGCCCTGGCTTATCGAAGAGGCGAAAAAAGAAAAGCTCATCTACAGTGATCAGGCATTCATCCCCGGAGAGCGCGGCATGTATCCCGAGGCGCTTGAAACCTACCGCACCACCTTCACCGGGATGAGAATCATGCTCAGGCCGGTTAAAATAAGCGACGAGCCGCTGCTCAAGGACTTTTTCTACTCCCTTTCCGATAAAAGCATGTACCAGCGTTTCATCTCCACCAGGAAGGACATGCCTCACGAGCGGCTCCAGGAGTTCGCGGTCATCGACTACACCCAGGAGCTGATCATCCTGGCGCTGGCCGAAGGCGGCAGCATGGAGGAGCTGGTGGGCGTGGGGCAATATGCCGTCAATACCCTTTCCTATACCGCGGAGGTGGCTTTCGTGGTGCGGGACGATTTTCACAACAAGGGCGTCGGGACCGAACTGCTCTCCTATCTCACCTACCTGGCACGGAGACAGGGGCTGCTCGGCTTCACCGCCGAGGTGCTGGTCGAAAACAACTCCATGATGCAGGTGTTTCAAAAGGGCGGGTTTGATATAGAAAAGCGGCGAAGCGAAAAGGTATATGAACTAAAACTTGTATTCAAGGAATCCTGAGTGATCATCCCATGAACAACATACGCAGCCTGTTTGAACCAAAAAGCATTGCGGTCATCGGCGCATCGACCGACAGCAAAAAGATCGGCTACACGGTGGTGAACAACATTCTCGCCAGCGGTTACAAGGGAAGCCTCTACCCGGTCAATCCTTCCGGGGGCACGGTGCTCAATCTCCCGATGTACAAGCAGATCGGGGACATTGAAGACAGCATTGACGTGGTGTGCACCGTCATACCGGCGCCGCGCGTGTTCGAGTCGGTGCAGAGCTGCGCCGCCAAAGGCGTGAAGTACAACCTCATCATCACCTCGGGCTTCTCCGAGGTGGGAAACAGCGAGGAGGAAAAAAAGATTGCCGCCTACGCGCTGGATCACGGCATGCGCATCGTCGGCCCCAACATTTTCGGCATTTATTCAGCCGCGGCCTCGCTCGACGCGACCTTCGGCCCGGGCAACATCCTGCCCGGCAACGTCGCCATCATCACCCAGAGCGGCGCCCTGGGCCTGGCCATGATCGGCAAAACCAAGGTTGACAACATCGGCCTCTCAAGCATCGTCTCGGTGGGGAACAAGTCCGACGTTGACGAAGCGGACCTGCTCGAGTACCTGATGCTCCAGGAGCGAACCAAGGTCATATTCATGTACATCGAGGGGATTAAAAACGGGGAACGATTCATCACCGCGGTAAAAAAGGCGACGAGCCACAAGCCGGTGGTGGTGATCAAGTCGGGGCGTTCCGCCCGCGGGGCGGTTGCCGCGGCATCGCACACCGGCGCGCTTGCCGGCGCCGATGACATTGTCGATGCCATTCTCCGGCAGAACGGGGTGCTCCGCGCCGACAGCATCCAGGATGCGTTCAATCTTTGCAAGTTCCTGGCCGGTTCTCCCCTTCCGACAACCGAGGACACGCTGATTGTCACCAACGGCGGCGGCATAGGGGTCATGGCCACCGACGCCTGCGAGCGCCACCAGATACGCCTCTACGATGACAGCGAAGCGCTCAAAGAGCTGTATGCCCCCGTCACCCCCAGCTTCGGCTCCACCAAAAACCCCATCGACATCACCGGGGGCGCCACCAGCAGCGCCTATGACAGCGCGCTGAGCGTGGCGCTGAACGATGGGAACATCGGCGCCAGCGTTGCGCTGTATTGTGAAACCGCGGTCTTCGCCGCGGCAGACCTGCAAAAAACCCTGGAAGAAGTGTACCTGAAATATGCCGAACGGGGGAAAGCCCGTCCTGTTTGTGACCGTGGGGGGAGAGGACATAGAAAACTGCATCACCGCGCTGAGCAGAAAAGGGGTGCCCCTCTTCGGAGACGTGTATGAGGCCATCGCCTGCCTGGGAAGCCTGTACAGCTACCAGCGTTACCTGGCCGCCCAGTCCGACGAATTTGAAGATGTCCCCATAGACATCGAACCCATCGATGCCATATGCAGGAAGGCCCTGCAGGAAAACCGCTACTTTCTCCTCTCCCGCGAGGCGCAAAAAATCATGGAGATCATCGGGATCACCGTTCCCAAAACGGCGGTGGCCAGGAACCTGACTGAGGCCGTGGCCCGCGCCGAAGAGATGGGCTATCCGCTGGTGATGAAGATTGTGTCACGGGACATCATCCACAAGAGCGACGCGGGCGGTGTCGCCCTTGACCTCGAGAACAAGGATGAGGTAATTGATGCCTACGAGGCCATCATGAGCAGCTGCAAGGCATACAACCCCAACGCCCAGCTCGAGGGGGTCGAGATCGCGGAAATGATACAGAAGGACATCGAGACCGTGGTGGGCGCGCGCAAAGACCCGGTCTTCGGCCCGGTGATCATGTGCGGGCTCGGCGGCATCTACATCGAGGTGCTCAAGGACGTGGCCTTCAGGGCCTGTCCCCTTTCCCGCAGGGAAATCATGAACATGATCAAGGAGACCAAGTCCTACCCGCTGCTGCTGGGAGTGCGCGGGCAGGAGAAAAAGGACATGGAGACCTTCATCAGCACCATCGTGAAAATCAGCTCGCTGATCAGGAAATCAAAAACCATCTCCGACATAGAAATCAATCCCCTTATGGTCTACGAGCAGGGACTGGGTGCAAAAGCAGTGGACGTCAGAATTTTACTCTCAACTGAGCGAGGGAGCTAAACATGAACACATTAGTAATTGCTTCACTGAGGGCCAGCGCCGGCAAGACCAGCCTCATTGTGGGTCTGTCAAAGCTGTCCGGCAAAAACATCGGCTACATGAAACCGTTCGGCGACCGGCTGCTGTACAGCAAAAAGAGGCTCTGGGACTACGACGCGGCGCTTATCGCCGATGTCTTTTCCATCGGTGAAGAGCCGGAAACCATGAGCATCGGCTTCGATCACTCCAAGCTGCGCTACATGTACAATGAAGACAGCATCCGGGAAAAGGTGCTGGAGCTGGCCGGGGAAATGTCGGCGGGAAAGGACATGCTGATGGTGGAGGGGGGAAAGGCCATCACCTACGGGCACTCGGTGCATCTCGACGCCCTTTCGCTGGCGCGCTACCTGAAGGGGCGGCTGCTCTTCATGATCGGAGGGGATGACGACAGCATTCTCGATGACATCATGTTCCTCAAGAAGAACGTGGACCTGACCGGCATCGACCTCGCCGGCATCATCGTCAACAAGGTGCGTAACGTGCAGGATTTCAGGGAGGTCTCCATACCGGAGATCACCAAGACCGGCATTCCCGTGCTGGGCATCATCCCCTATGAGCGGGAATTCACCTATTTTTCCCTGCGCTACCTGGCGGACAGGCTTTTCGCCAAGGTGCTTACCGCGGACAAGAACCTTGACCGGAAAATAAAAAACCTGGTCATCGGCGCCATGTCGGGAAGCGTCGCCCAGAACAAGCCCATTTTCAAAAAGGAAGCCAAGCTGATCATTACCGGCGGTGACAGGAGCGACATGATTCTGGTCGCCCTGGAAGCCGACGCGGCGGGCATTATCCTCACCAACAACATCCTTCCGCCGTCCAACATCATCTCCATGGCCGAAGACCGGGGAACTCCCCTGCTCCTGGTGAACCCCGACACCTACCAGGTTCAGCGGCAAATTGAGCAGCTGGAGCCGCTCCTGACCAAGGATGACCCGGCGGCCATCGAGCTTTTAACATCGCTCATACGCGAGCATGTTGATCTCGCGGCGATCGGCGTACTCTAACCACTGACCGGGCGCACCCGGCTGCTCCCGGGAATCTCCCTCGCCGGCCGGCAGCCTCACCGCTGTGGGGCATGCCTCTCCGGCCTGACCTCAACCTGACCCATGGCACAGAAGCGCGACCGTTCAAGAGATGTCACAGAGGAGCGGATCGTCACCGCGGCACTGGAGCTTTGCGCCAAAAAGGGTTTTGAGAAAACCAGTGTTGAGAGCATAACCCGGAGGGCGCGGGTCGCCAAGGGCACCTTTTACAATTTTTTTGATAAAAAAGAGGATGTGCTGCTTCATTTTCTTGATCGGGAATACGGGAAAAGCGAAGCGGAGATCGCGCAAAAAAGGAGCGATCAGCAAACCTTCATTGACCAGATTGAGCTTTCGGTTTCCTCCTACATCAAGCATATTTTCTCCGACAGGGAATTCACCAAGGTTCTCATCAAAGAGCGGATCGGAAACATCGGAACCGGCAAGAACAAGAATGAACTGCGGCTGATGGAGGAGATCTTCCGGTCAATCGAACGGGCAAAACAACAGGGAGAAATCAGGCCTGATGTGGATTCGCGACGGTTGACCGAAATGATATTCGCCCTCTACACCATGTACGTCATCTACTGGACCAACGGCTTCATAAAAACCAAGAAGGAGTGCGTCGCACGCATCAAAGAGGCGGTTCAGTATATTCTCAACGGGGTTGAAACAACCAAAAGCTAAACACGCTTATGCGGTAGCATACCCCGACCGGCAGCTTGAATGATCTTTTCCAGCCCCTCTGTCTTCATCACAGAGGGATTTTTTCACTATAATCACCCCGGATTTTCTGCATATAAACCAGCCGTTTAAATCCTACCCCCCATCGTGTGTCCCCTTCGCCATACGGGAAGCATACGGTGTAATCCCGGACCGCGCATGGTTTAAAATTATTTTTTATTTTGCTTGACAGGGAATTTTAAATCTTATAATGTGACCGCAGTCATATTTAAATGACCGCAGTCATAATACCACAACTCATTGTACCTGTGCAGGAGAAAACGGCATGTCAATCAAGGACGATGTAACCGGCATCATTGGCAAAGAATCTGTTTTTGATGACGATGAAACGCTGCTGTCGTATTCACGTGACCAGAGCTTTGTTCGTCCCCGCAAGCCCGACCTGGTTGTGTTTGCGGAAACGGTGGCGCAGATCCAGGAGGTGGTGAAATACGCCAACAGGACGCGAATGCCGTTGATTCCCTACAGCTCCGGATTGAATCTCCACGGCGGCACCATCCCCCGTCAGGGCGGCATTATACTGAACCTTTCGCGCATGAATAAAATACTGGCGGTGGATACCGAGAACTGGTCCTGCATCATCGAGCCGGGGGTAACCGTCAGCCGGCTGCAGGATGAGCTGGAAAAACATCAGCTCCGGGCGATGCTCCCCTTCGGGGTGCATCCCCGTCGCTCCGCCCTGACCAGCTTCCTGGAGCGGGACCCGGCGGTTGCCGCGGCCAGCTTTGAATACGGCAACGAGCTCATTTTAGATACGGAGCTGGTGCTGCCCACCGGGGAGCTGTTCCGCACCGGTCTCTGGTCTTCAGGCAACACGCCGGGATCTCCGATGGGACCGGTCCGGGCCATGGTCAACCGGCTGTGGACCGGCGCGCAGGGAACGCTGGGCATTATGACCAAGATGAACATCAAGGTGGAATATCTCCCCACCAAGAGAAAGATGGTGCTGTTCCAGTTTGATTCATTCCCGGAAGCCATAGAACCCCTGCGCATGATACAGCGCAAAGAGATCGGCCATGAATGCTTTTTAATCAACAACTTCAACCTGGCGGCGCTGCTCTGCAAAGACTGGAATGTTCCTGATCACATTCCCGCCCCGATGATTCAGTCCAGGGATTTTGACGCGCTTCGAAGCACGCTGCCTGACTGGCTGATGGCCGTCTGCCTGAATGGCGGCCCGCGCATGCCGGAAAAAAAGATCGCCTACGAAGAAGAAGCACTCATGGCCATTGCCTCGATGGCGCGCCTGCAAACCCTCAACGACAGCCACCTCGAGAACATCTTACTTGCAGAGGTGCTGCGCCCCTGGGGCATATTGAAAAAGTTCTGCTACCGCGGGTCAGTCCATGATGTTTCATTCAAGACGCCGCTGAGCAAGGTGCCCCTGTTTCAGAGAATTGTCATGGAATTTATCAACGAATATAACTATCCCCTGCAGGACATCGGTGTGTACGTGCTGCCCATTGAACGGGGACGCGCCTGCCACTGCGAGGCCGACCTCCATTGTAATCCGAACGATACAAACGATGTGGCACGGGTCAAAAATCTCTGGGAGGAAGTCAGCAGAAGGTTCATTGATGAGGGCGGCGCCTTCTTTGACCGGCCCTACGGAATATGGGCGGACCTGGTGTACAGCCGCGCCGGCACGTACACCCAGAAGCTCAAAGAGATAAAGAGGGAGATCGACCCGAACCACATCTGCAATCCCGGACATCTTTGCTTTTAAGGCGCCGGACAGGGAGGAATAACTGCATGACCTATTACGAAAAAAAGCCTGAGAAGAAATTTTTTGAGAAGACGCTGGAAGACTACCGCGAATCGGTGTGGGGCTGTGCCCGGTGCAATCACTGCCAGAACCAGTGGGGATGGAATGTAAAAAGCGCCGAGTTCTCGGAAATCTGCCCGGCATTCCACGAGTACCGGATTTTCCCCTACTCGGGCATGGGAAAAATGCACATAGCCCGGGCCCTGCTCGAGGGCGACTTTGACTACGAAGACGCCCCGGAAGTGGCAAAATTCCTGTATACCTGCACCACCTGCGGGGCATGTGAAATGAACTGCCAGCGCCTGCAGGACAAGGAGCCGCTGCAGGTCAATGAGGTGCTGAGGGCGCTTTTTGTGAAGGACGGAATCGGGCCCATGCCGGAACATAAGAACCTGATCAAGAGCGTTAAAAACTATGACAACCCCTGGATGCAGCCGCGCACCCAGCGTGACCGGTGGGCGCGCAAGCTCCCCATAAAAGATCTGGGCAAGGAAAAGGCGGAGACGATGCTGTTTGTGGGGTGCACCACCGCTTTTGACAACACCCAGTGGCACGTGGCGCAGAACACCGCCAAAATCCTGCTCAAGGGAGGCGTCGACCTGGGCATGCTGGGCAAGGACGAGATATGCTGCGGCAGTCCGGTGGCGCGCATCGGCGACCGGGAGACCTTTATGAATCTCGCCCGGCGCAACATCGAATTGTTAAACGCAAGCGGGGTGAAGGACATCGTGGCCTTCTGTCCGGGCTGCTTCCGGGCCCTCACCCACGATTATCCGGAAGTCCCCGACGCACCGAAACTGAAGGCAACGGTCTATCATACCTCCCAGTACATCGACAAGCTCATCCGGGAAGGGAAATTGAAAATGAATAAAGCGCTCAACATGCGGCTCACCTGGCATGATCCCTGCCACCTGGGGCGGCATCTGGGCATTTATGACCCGCCGCGCCGGATCTTAAGCGCCATTCCCGGTGTGGAGCTGGTGGAGATGGAGCGCATCAAGGACCAGTCCTGGTGCTGCGGCGGCGGCGGCGGCGCCCGGACCGCCTTCATGGACTTTGCCCAGAAGACCGCCACCAAGCGGCTGCAGGAGGCAAAAAAGACCGGGGCGCAGGCGGTGGTGACCGCGTGCCCCTTCTGTGAGCAGAACCTGGGGGACGCCCTGAGCAAGATGGATGACGGCATGGAGCTGTATGATCTCACCGATCTGCTCATCAAAGCGCTTGACATTGAATAACCACAGCGGGGGAGCACAACCATGAATACCGGCAAGGGAAAAGTAATCCAAAAAAAGTTGCCCCGGGAGGTATATAACGCACTGAAGAGTGTGGTCGGGGAGGAGTGGATTTATGAACAGCGATCGGTGGTGGAGACCTACAGCAAGCTTTCCATCGAGGGATTCAGCTTTATTAAAAAGCATGAGAAGGACCCTCATGTGCTGCCCGCGTGCGTGGTGCTTCCCGCGTCAACCGAAGAGATCCAGTCCATCGTGCGCATCTGCAACCGTTACCACGTGCCCTTTATCCCCTTCACCAACGGGCAGGTGTTCTGCAATCCCACCACGCCTGATCCCACGCTGATCATCCACCTCTCGCGCATGAACAGGATCATTCACATCGACGTGGAAAACATGAACGCCACCCTGCAGGCCTATGTTGATTACGGGCAGCTGCAGGCGGAGGCCATGAAGCGGGGCCTGTGGAACGGGGGAAGCCCGCTGGCGACGGCCCTGTGCAAGCTCGCCTCCCAGTTTGCCTTCGCGGGCCTGTGGCAGACCGATCTGAAGTACGGGCTTTTCAGCCGCAATATTGTGAGCGTTAAAATGGTCCTCCCGGACGGGGAGATTTTGACCACCGGATCGCGCTGCATACCCAAGGCGGGTGACTTCTGGGAGTACGGCCCGGGTCCGGATCTGCTGGGGCTGCAGCGGGCGGGCGTCGGCACCAACGGCATTGTCACCGAAATCACCGTCAAGCTGCATTCCTGGGTCGGAGATCCGGTGTTCCCGGAGATCCCCGCGGGGAGGCCCAGCCTGGCCGATGTGCATGACCCGAAATACGACAATCCGCCGGCGCCGCTGAAAAATCACAAGCTTTACTGGGTGGAGTATAAGGATTTTGAGTCGCAGATCAAGGCCATGCGCGAGATTGCCCATTCCGGCATCGCCATCGGGCTTAACGCCACCGGCGTGTATTCGGCGTTCTACTGCTCGCAGACACAGGACATGACCGTCGAGCGCTGCAAAACCAAATTTTTCCCCGACTGGAACAGCTACATCATTCTTGCCAACACCAGCTCCGACAAGCAGATCGAATACGAGGAGGAGGTACTGAAGCAGATCATCAAGGAACACGGCGGAAGATTTCTTTCGGAGGACTACAAGCCGGAAGTGCTTGAAGCGCTCAAGCCCTGGAATTATGACTGCATCCGCCATTCCACCGGCTATCGCATGAACCGCAAGATGTACGCCAACGCCTGGCTGCCGGTGGGGCCGTTAAACAGCGCCTTTGCCACCTCGCGGGAATGGAAAAAGGCGCTGGACACCTTCGGTGAGCTTGACATAACCGATCGGGGCGGCGCCGATGACACGCCGTTTGTGTATGCACTGCAGCGGGGGCACTTCTGCCTGTTTGAAACCGACAACTATCCGGACCCGACCCTGCCGGATGAGATCAAGAAGGCCGCCGGATACGGGATTTACGGGGCGGCAACGTTTATCAAGCATGATTTGGGGCCGATGCTCATGGCCTTTGTCAACGTGGAGCCCTTCACCACCATGTTCCCGGAAGCAGGTCCCAACGGGCATCTGTTCATGCGGAAGATCAGAAAGGTGTTCGATCCCAACGGGGTGGCCTCACCGGGGAGACAGGTGTTCACCGAGGAGGAATGGCAGCAGTTCCCCAAGGAAACGAAGGACCTGGTCAACCAGATGCGGGGAATGCAGGGACTGCCCGCGGTGGAGTGAGTGGGATAACGTTTCTGCCGGAGGTTGATCGAAGCGCTTGCAATGACCGTATCGACCGGGAAGGTTGCATGCTTTCGCCGGAAACGCAATAAGCAAGCACGGAAACCACTCTTACCAATCTTGCCTCACTGAAGCGGGGAGCCTTACGGCGGGATAGAATGCAGCTCATGCCGGGAGCACCCATGCAAAAGCCTTCCGCACCATCATGGAAGGCTTTTTCCATCATTTCCTTCCGGCATGCGTATCGATACTGTGCTTATCAATTGACACTCGATTGGACTTCCTTTATATTTGCGCTATTAAAATCCTTGCTGCACCGCTGAGCGCTGAGCCTGTCAGCGCTTTTTCAAAAACACAGCTGCAAAAAGATTATGAAAACTATTGTTGGTGATGCCGCCATGGCAACACGACAAAACCAGCGTCCACTGAGCAGATGCCTCGGTGTGGCGCTGATCATTATGTGCGCGCTCGCCGCCCCGTGGATATCCGCAAGCCCGGCTTGCGCCGCGGGAACCGCTTCCGGCCCGGGCACGGCCCGTCCGGCAGACAAGATGGCCCCGGACATCGTGGACCGGGTCATCTCCAGCAGCAGGGAGCATCTGGGCAAGCCCTACAAGTTCCGAAATGAATACGGCAGTGTCATGGACTGCGGCGGATTCATGTCCTACGTGTGGTCGCTGCACGGCGTCACCCTGCCGCCCTCATCGCGCGACATCGCTCACCAGGTGGACCGCGTGCCGTTGGACAAAGCGGAAAAGGGAGATTTGCTCTTTTTCAAAGGGCGCCGCAAATTCCTGCACCGGGTGGGTCACGTCAGCATGGTCATCGGCAGGGAAGGCGGCCGCATCCGCATGATCCACAGTTGCGCGCGGGGCGTGGTCATCGATGAGTATCCCGTGGAATACTATTCTGAACGGTTCCTCTTCGCGGGGCGGATACCCGGTCTGCCGCGGGGCGCGCGGGCATCGGCTGCGGATTCAGCTGCGGCCGGGGCGGCGTCTTCTCCCGGGCCTCCCCCGAAGGCGAGCATTTCCATCATCGCTGTGGGTGACATCATGCTGGGCACAAACTATCCCTCTGCCGACTATCTGCCTCCCAACGACGGCCGTGAGCTGTTGGCACCAGTGGCAGATATTCTGCGCGACGCGGACCTGACCGTCGGCAACCTCGAAGGCGTGATCATGACCGAAAGGGGCGTCTCGAAAACCATAGCCGATCCCGGCGAGGTCTATGCCTTCAAATCCCCGGATCACTATGTCCGCCATCTGGCGGACGCCGGGTTCGACCTGCTCAGCATCGCCAATAATCATGCCGACGATTTCGGCGAGAGGGGAAGGAAAAACACCGTTAAGCGGCTCTCTGAGGCATCAATCCATTACGCCGGCCTGATCGAACATCCGCAAACGGTTCTCACCAGAGACGGCGTGACCTACGGGTTCTGTGCCTTTGCCGCGGACAAGGCCGCGGTGAACCTCAACGACTACAAAACCGTGCGCACAATTGTTGCTCACCTGGATGCTATGGTGGATATTGTGATCGTTTCCGTCCATTCGGGCGGCGAAGGAACCGAACATAAGCATATCACCCGAAAGAAGGAATTATTTTTGGGGGAGGATCGCGGGAACCCCTATGAATTTGCCCGGGTGGCCATCGACGCCGGGGCGGATATAGTCCTCGGACATGGACCGCACGTCCCCCGCGCGGTGGACATCTACAGGGACCGTTTTATCGCCTATTCCCTGGGCAATTTCGCCACCTATCGCCGCTTCAACCTCAAGGGTTCGAGCGGCCTGGCGCCCATTCTCAAGATCACCGTCAACCGGGAGGGTGAGTTCCGGAGCGCCAGGGTTTATTCCGCGCTTCAAAAAGGCAGCGGCGGCCCCTCGCCGGATCCTTCCCGCGCAGCCTTCAAAGAAATCTGCGCACTCACCCGCAGGGACATTCCGGAAAGCGGTCTGGTTTTCGGAGAAACCGGAGAGATCAGCCGAAAGCGCTGAACCATGCAGGGGGCAACCGCCTGCTTTTCCCCGCTTCACCCGCTTGAAGGCATGCTGTGCTTATCTATTGACACCCGCTTGAACTTCCTTTATATTCTTGAACTTACCCCCAATTGAAGTCAGCTTACCCGATCCTCCCCTACGTGCAATAACACGCTACACCTTCAGGCGGATAGCGGTTTGACCTGACACAAAGACCATCATTACATAGAGGAAACCGTGGATATCGGTACAGATGAAAAATTGTCGCTCTTAAAAAAGATGCTGCTCATTCGCGCCTTTGAGGAAAAGGCAGAGACCCTTTTTCAGCAGAAGCTCATCCCCGGCTTTGTGCACCTGTCAATCGGGCAGGAAGCGTCCACCGCCGGCAGCTGCGCCGCGCTGCGGCCCGATGATTACATCATCTCAACCCACCGCGGTCACGCCCACATACTGGCCAAGGGGGGCGATCCAAAGTTCATGTTCGCGGAGCTGTTCGGCAAGGCAACCGGCTATTGCAAAGGCAAGGGCGGCTCCATGCACATCGCCGATTTTTCCAAGGGCATTCTCGGCGCCAATGGTGTCGTGGGAGGAGGCTTTCCCATCATGGTCGGGGCCGGCCTTTCCATCAAGATGCGCAGGAGCGGCCAGGTGGGCATGGTCTTCTTCGGTGACGGTGCTTCCAACCGCGGAACCTTTCACGAGGCATGCAACATGGCGGCGGTCTTCAAGCTGCCTATAATTTTCGTGTGTGAGAATAACGGCTATGCCTCCACCTCCCCGTCTGAGAAAATGATAGCGGGAGGCACGGTGGCGGGCCGGGCCAAGGCGTACGGTATTCCCGGCTACATTACCGACGGCAGCAATGTTCTGGAAGTGCTGGAAGTGGTAAGCGAAGCGGTGGAGTTTGCCCGCGACGGAAACGGGCCCGCCATCGTGGAAAATGAGACCTTCCGCTATAAGGGACATTTCGAGGGGGACCGGCAGAAGTATCGCACCCAGGATGAAATTCACACCTATAAAAAAGACCGGGACCCCATCCAGCGTTTCGAATTGGTTCTTAAGGAAGAGGGCATCCTCTCTGAGGACCTGGCAGAGCGGATCCGGGCGGAAACCATCAACCTCATAGAGGAAGCAGTGCAGTTTGGAATGGACGCGCCCCTGCCCGCCCCGGAAGACGCATTAAACGGTTTACTGGTAAATCCATAGGGAGAAACATTGCATGGGCTTACGACAACTCACCTGCGCCCAGGCCATAGCCGAAGCGCTTACCGAGGAAATGGAGCGGGATGACCGGGTTTTCATCATCGGAGAAGACCTGGTCTGCAACGGCGGCATTTTCTGCCAGTTCAAGGGACTGCCGGAGCGATTTCCCGGCCGGATCATTGACACGCCCATTTCCGAAACCAGTCTTGCCGGCAGCGGCGTGGGCGCGGCGCTGACCGGGATGCGGCCGGTGGTTGACATGCACTTTGCGGACTTTGTGACTACCGCCATGGATGAGATTGTCAATCAAATGGCCAAGATCCGCTACATGTTCGGCGGCCAGGTGAAGGTTCCCATGGTGCTGTGGGCGCCTGATGGCGCGGGCTTTCAGCCGCCGCTCAGCACTCCCAGAGCCTGGAAAGCTGGTTCGTGCACACCCCGGGACTGAAGGTGGTGGTTCCCTCTGAGCCGGCGGATGCCAAGGGCCTGCTCAAGGCGGCCATCCGCGATGATGACCCGGTTATCTTTTTTCAGCACAAGCGCCTGTTTCGCCAGACCGGCCCGGTGCCGGATAACGGCTGCCTGATTCCCCTGGGAAAGGGCGTGATAAAAAAGCCCGGCACCGATATTACCCTGCTCACCTATTCCCGCATGACCTACGAATGCATGGAGGCCGCTTCACAGCTTGAACAAAAAGGCATCAATGCCGAGGTCATCGACCTGCGCACCCTGAAGCCCCTCGATTTTGAACTGATCGCACAATCGGTAAAAAAGACCCGTCGTGCCGTCGTGGTGCACGAGGCTTGCCTGACCGGCGGTTTCGGCGCGGAGGTGGCCTCGCGTATCGGCGAAGAACTCTTTGAATACCTGGCTGCGCCCGTGTTGCGGGTGGGCGCGAAAGACGTCCCCATACCCTTCAGCCCGGTGATGGAGCAGTATGTCCTGCCCCAGGTGTCCGACATCCTTGCCGCGGTTGAGCGGGTCTTCAAGCGCTCGCGCTAGACTTCCATGCCCACACTTATCAACACCGTTATCGGAACCATTGCTCCCTGATCAGCTCGGGCGAACGCTGATGCACGAGCATGTGTTCGTGGAATACGGCGGACCGTCCGCCGATTGTCTTCCGTCAGGACGTACATTTAACACCATAGCAGCGCGATGTGCGGGCTTTGCTGAAGGGATAAAAAAATGTGGCGTGGCAACGGTGGTCGATCCCACCACCGTGGACCTCGGCTGCAACCCCTTGCTTCTGAAAGAGGTTGCCGCACGGACCGGGCTTACCATCATCTGCGCTACCGGCATCTACAGCACTGCCTCTTTTCTGAGGATTCGTCAGAAGCTGGGCGGCAGTAATGAGGCTGTTGCCGACCTATTCATCAAAGAGCTGACCGAGGGCATTGATGATACCGGTATAAAGGCGGGCATTATTAAGGTGGTCACCGGCCATCCGGTGATTATCGAGGAAGAACGTGAGCTGCTGCTTGCCGCCGCCAGGGCTTCGGTTGTCACCGGTGCTCCCATCATCACCCACACCGAAGGGGTGCTGGGCGTTGAGCAGCAGAACATACTTGGCGATGCCGGCGTACCGCTGCACCGCATCATTATCGGCCACAGCTGTCTGTCGCGGAATTTTGATTACCACATGCGCATCATTCAAGGCGGCTCATATGTGGCCTTTGACCGTTTCGGGATGCCCGACATGCCCGATGAAACTCGGGCGGCTTCGCTTATGAAGCTGCTTGATGCAGGTTATGCCTCCCGCCTCATGGTTTCCCACGATTCGGTCTGGTACTGGGCAAACGGACCGAGCATCGGCACCGGAGCATACAAGAACTGGGTGCCCACCAACTTCTTCGGGCGGGTCATCCCCATGCTTCGCTTCAATGGGGCAACCGACGAGCAGATTGAAACCATGCTCGCGGCAAACCCGCGGCGTTTCTTCGCGGGCGAAGCGCCGAGTTAAAATTCATGCTCCGTGCACCTTGCAGGAACATGGATGTTTTGCCTGAAAATCTGTAGGGGCGACCGGCCGGTCGCCCCTACATTCAAATTAGACTTGCAAAAGGGGTGTGCCCTTTCTCACGGCGCATCAAGAAAACCGTAATATCGTCCCATCCAGTAAGGCAGAATGAAATCTAGACCGATACCCTCGTTCAGGCCTTCGGTGTTGGGCGCCCCGTCGCCGGTTTGGAACGGATCCTTCTGCCAGATAAAATAGCCCGTCGGTTCGCGCAAATGCACCGGCACTACAAAATTGCTCACATCCCCGTAGAGCAGCACCGGCCTCGGAGGATAATAGTCCTCACCGTGCAGCGGCGAGTTCCAGTTGCGCAGCGGCCTCAGCGACAGCTCCCGCAGGCTGCGTGCGGCTTCATCCAGCCGGGACCGATCACCTGAGGCGGCGGCATACACAAAGATAAAATGGGTGTTCCGGTGGTCCTGCACGTACCGCCAGACATGCTTTCGCATGTAGTCCACAACCGTATCCCTGCGCTGCAGGTCCTTTTCCAGAAGGTGCACGGTAAAGCTGCGGGCGAATCTGAGATTGTATGCGTAATAGCCGTCAAGCAGGCTACCCCGGTTAAACAGCGCGGAGGCATCCCCATCGTTCAAGCTAAAAGCCCGGGCGAATGCCCGTGCGTAGAGCCGGTCAATGCGCTGGTATTCCTCACTCTCGATACCCTCGCGCCCTTCCAGTGCCGCCCGGTATACCGCCAGCAGCTGCAGCCGCAGCAGCCCGGTCACCAGTCTGGCCGTGGTCCCGGTTTTACCCTCCTGATCTCTGATGACGAATCCGGTCGACTTGAGCCGGCCCCACACTGCGCTGATCACCTCCTGCAGGATGTCCCTGACCTTCATCACGCCAAGCGCAGTCTCCCCGCTATAGTCCGCAGGGTCAAGCTCCGCCAGGGCAACGCCGACGCCATACAGAATACCGGTGAGCTGGTCCCGGGTGGCCCGGGTATAGTAGATCATCACCGGATAGCCTGCCGGTGGATCGCCGATGTCGGGAATATCAGCGGAACTCTCGTAGACATAGCCGTCTGTCGATCCGCTCCTGCCAGGCCTCGGGATAGCACCATTTGTCTGCCTGCGCGGCGGGGAACGCACACCGGGCAATGACGCCCGGCGTACCGCTTATGTGGGTGAGGATGTGAAGGCCGCGCGCGGCTTCAAATACCGCCTGCAGATCGCCCGGCAGGCCGGTGGCGCGAAAGCGGTATACCGCACCCGCCAGATAAAACCCGGTAAATATGGCGCTGTCGCCGCCGGTTCCGTAGAGGGTAGGCAGCTCATCCTCCGCCTCGGCATATCTGGCCTCCCAGAGAATGCCGTTGACCTAGTGATACTTCTGGTAGTTCTCCTCGAGCGCAACTGCCCGGTCATAGAGATCCCGGTTGGTGACCGCATCGGGATCAAGATCCAAGAGATAGCTTAAATCCTGCGCGCTGACGGTTGCGGCCGAAAAAATCCCCTGATCGGCAGGACAGAGTATACCCGCATCCTGGCAGCCGGCCAGCACAAAAATCAGAAGCAGACGCACACAAAGCCTTTGCATGGCACCTCCCCTGAAGGCTGCAAGTATTCGCGGCTGAAAGCCGCTCCTACCGGCTCTTTATATCTGCACTGCAGCACAACCGTCACCAACGAGCGACAGGTTCATGCAGGTGCTGTAAAGAAGGACTCCCTTAAGTCTCTATAATTTTAATTCCTTAGCTTCATCAAAACTTAGATATTTAAGGGCGTCCCCCCCTCTTTTTCATAAAACTACCTGTAGAGTTCAAGCCTGCTGTGTTCTGCAATGATGCTGAAATGTTCGTCTCCGGTGAAGAGGGGAACGCGATGCAGAATCGCAAGGGCTGCGATCGCGGTGTCAGTTGACGGCACGGTTATCCCCTTCGCACGCAGAGAGCGGTAAAGCGTCGCGGCGGCAAGATATACCTCTTTGCCCATGTCCAGATAAGGAAGTTTTTGAAGTCGTGACTTTGTTGCAGTGAAACTCTTGATATCCCTTATCCCCTGAAGAATCTCTTGGAGAACGATTCCGCAGAGGGCTGCCTGATTAAAGTCCCTGATAAGTTTTTCGAGCTTATCGGCATTGTGAGAGGCAGGATGCTGAAAGAAATCAATCCAGATGGTAGTGTCAACGAGAACCATGGCGGTCCCTTCTCATCTCCTCGATGTTACCATTCCACTTTATTTTTCCCCGCAATTCCAGAACACGCTCCATCTCCTTTTGTTCAAGAAGCCGCTTAAGCGCATAGTTGACAATCTCGACTTTCTTGGTTATTCCCGTGGCCTTTTGCGCTTTCTTCAGCAGGTCATCCTGAATGTCAATAATCGTGCGAGTCATATAAAAACCTCCTTGTTCATCATACGTGATTCATACCATGACTATGATATCATTTCAAGTCATATCTGATATCAAAGCTTTGCGCCTCGGCAGGAGCACATTCATGTGCGATGAATTCGCGGCTCAAAGCCGCTCCTACCGCGTATTAAACATCAAAGGTCAAAATTGCTCATCTGGGCTGTGCAATTTATCATTCCCTTAGTTCGCAGCTGAAGCTGCTCCTACCAATGCTGCGCAGAAGGACGTTTCACCATTAAAAAAAGCCTTCCACCATGAGGTGAAAGGCTTTTCATGTATCAATCCCCGGCAGCGTCCTACTCTCCCACACAGTTACCCATGCAGTACCATCAGCGCTAGAGAGCTTAACTTCCGTGTTCGGGATGGGAACGGGTGTGACCTCTCTGCTATAGCCACCGGGAAAATGTTCTTACTGTATGTGCATCTATAAAATAAAATGATTTATGGTCAAGCCGCACGACCGATTAGTATCAGTAAGCTAAATCCGTTACCGGACTTACACACCTGACCTATCAAACTGGTAGTCTACCAGTGGTCTTTAGTCCCGTTAAACGGGAGGGATATCTTATCTTGAGGGAGGCTTCCCGCTTATATGCTTTCAGCGGTTATCCTTTCCAAACATAGCTACCCAGCTATGCCTCTGGCGAGACAACTGGAACACTAGAGGTTTGTCCATCCTGGTCCTCTCGTACTAAGGACAGCTCCTCTCAAATATCCTGCGCCCACGACAGATAGGGACCGAACTGTCTCACGACGTTCTAAACCCAGCTCACGTACCGCTTTAATTGGCGAACAGACAAACCCTTGGGACCGACTTCAGCCCCAGGATGCGATGAGCCGACATCGAGGTGCCAAACCTCCCCGTCGATGTGGACTCTTGGGGGAGATAAGCCTGTTATCCCCGGCGTACCTTTTATTCGTTGAGCGACGGCCCTTCCATGCGGAACCGCCGGATCACTAGGACCTGCTTTCGCACCTGCTCGACTTGTCAGTCTCGCAGTCAAGCTCCCTTGTGCCCTTACACTCTACGGCTGGTTTCCAATCAGCCTGAGGGAACCTTCGCGCGCCTCCGTTACATTTTGGGAGGCGACCGCCCCAGTCAAACTACCCACCAGACAGTGTCTCCGATCCGGATTACGGAACAGGGTTAGAACTTCAGAATAATCAGGGTGGTATTTCAAGGTTGACTCCATCAAGGCTAGCGCCTCAACTTCAAAGTCTCCCACCTATCCTACACAAACTACACCAAAATTCACTGTCAAGTTGTAGTAAAGGTGCCGGGGTCTTTCCGTCTTGTCGCGGGTAAACGGCATCTTCACCGCTGATTCAATTTCGCTGAGCCCCTCGTTGAGACAGTGCTGAAGTCGTTACACCATTCGTGCAGGTCGGAACTTACCCGACAAGGAATTTCGCTACCTTAGGACCGTTATAGTTACGGCCGCCGTTTACTAGGGCTTCGGTTCACTGCTTCTCCCTCCGATAAATCGAAAGGATGACAAATCCCCTTAACCTTCTAGCACCGGGCAGGTGTCAGCCCCTATACTTCGTCTTACGACTTAGCAGAGACCTGTGTTTTTATTAAACAGTCGCTACAGCCATTTCACTGCGACCCTTCTCGGCTTCACAAGCAAGTTGTGTCACCTGGCAAGGGCACCCCTTCTCCCGAAGTTACGGGGTTAATTGGCCGAGTTCCTTAACGAGGAATCACTCAAGCGCCTTAGGATACTCTCCTCACCCACCTGTGTCGGTTTACGGTACAATCACCAAATAGACTCGCTACGAGGATTTTCTTGGTGGCATGGGATCAACCAGTTTGCTCCCGGAATCGGGATCCTCATCACCTCTCAGTGTTATGCAGGAGAGCGGATTTGCCTACCCTCCCCACCTACAGGCTTGAACCAGGACATCCAGCACCCGGATGGTTTACCCTTCCACGTCCCCCCTTCACTCAAACGTCTATCTGGTGGTACAGGAATATTAACCTGTTTTCCATCACCTACGCTTTTCAGCCTCGGCTTAGGCATTGACTAACCCTGAGGGGATTAACCTTCCTCAGGAAACCTTAGGTTTGCGGCGTGCCGGTTTCTCACCGGCATTTTCGCTACTTATGTCAGCATAAACTCTTCCATCTCGTCCAATCGTCCTTACGGTCGATCTTCAACCTATCATGGAATGCTCCCCTACCGCCCCTATGTTGCCATAGAGACCCATAGCTTCGGTAACGTGCTTGAGCCCCGTTATATTTGCGGCGCAGACCTACTCGACCAGTGAGCTGTTACGCTTTCTTTAAAGGATGGCTGCTTCTAAGCCAACCTCCTGGCTGTCTGGGCGTTTCCACCTCCTTCTCCACTGAGCACGTATTAGGGACCTTAGCTGATGGTCTGGGCTGTTTCCCTTTTGACTACGGAACTTATATCCCGCAGTCTGACTCCTGCAATACGAGATAATGGCATTCAGCGTTTGGTTGGGTTTGGTAATCCTGTAAGACCCCTAGCCCATCCAGTGCCCTACCTCCAAAACTCAATTGCAAGGCTATACCTAAATATATTTCGGGGAGAACCAGCTATCGCCGAGTTTGATTAGCCTTTCACTCCTACCCACAGCTCATCCGAGCTGTTTTCAACCAACACCGGTTCGAGCCTCCACGGGATTTTACTCCCGCTTTACTCTGGCCATGGGTAGATCACCCGGCTTCGGGTCTACTCCATGCAACTACACCCCGCTCGCGCGGGGATGCGCCCTATTAAGACTCGCTTTCGCTACGGCTCCGCCTTACGGCTTAACCTCGCTGCATAGAATAACTCGCTGACTCATTATGCAAAAGGCACGCGGTTATCCTTCACAGTTGCAAGCAACTGTAAATAGGATTTCCACTGCTTGTAGACATACGGTTTCAGGTACTATTTCACTCTCCTCCCGGAGTACTTTTCACCTTTCCCTCACGGTACTAGTTCACTATCGGTTGCCAGGTAGTATTTAGCTTTAGGAGATGGTCCTCCTGGATTCCCACAGGATTTCACGTGTCCCGTGGTACTTGGGTATTCTGCCCAGGAAGTCTAATTCATTTCACCTACGGAACTGTCATCCTCTCTGGTCAACCTTTCCAGGTTGTTCAGTTATGAATTAGATTTGTAACTTCCCGACGGGTCCATAACCCCATCCGGCAAAACCCCGCTACCCCAGCTATACAACGCTTATGGGCTATTTCGTATAGCTGGTTTAAGCTTTTCCCTTTTCGCTCGCCGCTACTGGGGGAATAACTGTTGTCCTATTTTCCTAAGGGTACTAAGATGTTTCAGTTCCCCTCGTTCGCCTCTATTGCCTATGCATTCAGCAATAGATATTAGGATATTACTCCTAATAGGTTTCCCCATTCAGAGATCTCCGGATCTAAACCTGTTTAGCGGTTCCCCGAAGCTTATCGCAGCTAGCCACGTCTTTCGTCGCCTCCTGACACCAAGGCATCCACCATATGCCCTTTGTAGCTTGACCATAAATCAAAATTGATCAGCAACAACATTTACCCAAATACTCTATTCAATTGTCAAAGAACAACGCAATCAAAAGCTGAAATAGAAAATCGCCTATCCCGTCAATCTTTTACTTCGGGTTTCGATCTGTGTTGGTGGAGGTAAGCGGGTTCGAACCGCTGACCCCCTGCGTGCAAGGCAGGTGCTCTCCCAGCTGAGCTATACCCCCACTATGCAAATTACACCTGGCTGATAGAACCGCAAGCATTGCGCTCTGCAGACTGCCCGGTTCCAGTGGGTTGGATTACCCCCTTGCCCTCACAGTACCTGCCGACCAGCTTGTCTGGTGGGCCTAGGTAGATTCGAACTACCGACCTCACGCTTATCAGGCGTGCGCTCTAGCCACCTGAGCTATAGGCCCATCAAAACCGTTTCGCAGCTCAAGCTTTACCACTCTTAACCGGGAATCAACTGCACGCCCCAGCGGAGAGAAGATAGGTCGATCTTTTCTATCAAAATAAAAATAAAAGAATAGCAGGGTATCAATTTGATTGGCTG
Source organism: uncultured delta proteobacterium (assembly GCA_963793865.1). Taxonomy (GTDB): domain Bacteria; phylum Desulfobacterota; class WTBG01; order WTBG01; family WTBG01; genus CAZWCD01. Next base: position 66,237 of record CAWCBP010000010.1, on the reverse strand, counting down.
ACCTGGATGAGCCCATCCTTTCGGAAGGGCTTCCTTATCCTTAGAAAGGAGGTGATCCAGCCGCAGGTTCTCCTACGGCTACCTTGTTACGACTTCACCCCAATCATCAACCACACCTTAGGCGTCTCCCTCCTTTTTGAAAAGGTTGGTATAACGACTTCTGGTGCAGCCGACTTTCGTGGTGTGACGGGCGGTGTGTACAAGGCCCGGGAACGTATTCACCCCATCATGCTGATATGGGATTACTAGCGATTCCAACTTCATGAAGTCGAGTTGCAGACTTCAATCCGAACTTAGGCTTGTTTTTTGGGATTAGCTTACTCTCGCGGGCTCGCTTCCCTTTGTACAAACCATTGTAGCACGTGTGTAGCCCTGGGCATAAGGGCCATGAGGACTTGACGTCATCCTCACCTTCCTCCCCGTTAACCGGGGCAGTTCCTTTAGAGTGCCCAACTTAATGATGGCAACTAAAAGCGAGGGTTGCGCTCGTTGCGGGACTTAACCCAACATCTCACGACACGAGCTGACGACAGCCATGCAGCACCTGTGCTGGTTACACCCGAAGGCAATCCTCCTGATTTCTCAGGAATAATCCCAGCATGTCAAGCCCAGGTAAGGTTTTTCGCGTAGCGTCGAATTAAACCACATGCTCCACCGCTTGTGCGGGCCCCCGTCAATTCCTTTGAGTTTTAGCCTTGCGACCGTACTCCCCAGGCGGGGAACTTAATGCGTTAGCTTCGGCACAGAAAGGGTCAACACTTCCTACACCTAGTTCCCATCGTTTACGGCGTGGACTACCAGGGTATCTAATCCTGTTTGCTACCCACGCTTTCGCGTCTCAGCGTCAGTATCAGGCCAGAAAGCCGCCTTCGCTACCGGTGTTCCTCCCAATATCTATGAATTTCACCTCTACACTGGGAATTCCACTTTCCTCTCCTGTACTCCAGTTAGCCAGTTTCAAATGCACTTCCTTAGTTAAGCTAAGGGATTTCACATCTGACTTAGTTAACCGCCTACACGCCCTTTACGCCCAGTAAATCCGAACAACGCTTGCACCCTCCGTATTACCGCGGCTGCTGGCACGGAGTTAGCCGGTGCTTCCTCTGGTGGTACCGTCAAGTCCCGGCGATATTAGCGCCGGAATGTTTCTTTCCACCTAACAGAGCTTTACGACTCGAAAGCCTTCATCACTCACGCGGCGTCACTGCGTCAGGGTTTCCCCCATTGCGCAATATTCCTCACTGCTGCCTCCCGTAGGAGTCTGGACCGTGTCTCAGTTCCAGTGTGGCTGGTCATCCTCTCAGACCAGCTAACCATCGTAGCCTTGGTGAGCCATTACCTCACCAACTAGCTAATAGTGCTAGGGCTCATCCTTAAACGATAGCTTGAAACAGAGGCCATCTTTTCCTACTATCTCCTAAGAGATCGTAGTCTTATAAGGTATTAGCGTCGCTTTCGCAACGTTATCCCTTATTTAAGGGAAGATTACCCTAGTGTTACTCACCCGTTCGCCACTTTACTCTCCCGACGAATCGGAATTTCTCGTACGACTTGCATGTGTTAGGTACGCCGCCAGCGTTCGTTCTGAGCCAGGATCAAACTCTTCAATTTATTTGGCTTCATCAATTCAAAAAACAAAGCAAACTGACAGCCCTGCTATTCAATTTTCAAAGAACAATTTTATCGAAGACTATGAACTATAAACTTAATGCGGCCAGATGTCAAGAAAAATTTTATAACTAATAGTATAGCTTTTTCAGCTAGTTAACTACTACCTGGTGATATTTTTTTTTGCCGCTCCTTAGAATGAGGCTGCCATCCCGCACATGGTGCAGTTTGATCATTTCATCAAATTTTTCAACAGGTTGCCCATTAATATAGCCCCCTTTTTGGCCGATCAGCCGGCGGGCCTCACTGCGGGAGGAGCACAATCCCACCTGCGTGAAAAGTTCATAGGCGGATATGCCTTTTTCCAGGACCTCCCGCTCTATGCTGCTGGTGGGCATGCTGCTCAAATCACTGCTCACCTCTCCCCGCGGGATGCTGCTCGAGGGCAAGATCCGGCCCTCGAAACCCTTGAAACCGAAGGCGCCGGACGAGGTTTTCAATGCCCCCAGGGCCTTCTCTTCACCGTGGGTAATTTTCGTTGCCTCAAAAGCAAGAATCATTTTTGCGCGGTTGAGCTCGCTTCCCTCCAGGGCTGAAACCGCTTCAATCTCATCCAGGGGCAGAAAGGTAAAGAGCTTGAGAAACCTCACCACATCCGCGTCATCCACATTAACCCAGTACTGGTAGTACTGGTAGGCGGAGGTTGCGGATTCATCCAGCCATACGGCACCCTCCTCGGTTTTCCCCATCTTGTGACCTGAGGCGGTAACAATCAGGGGGAAGGTCATGCCATAGACTTCATTTCCCAGAACGCGCCTGACCAGGTCAATGCCTGCCACAATGTTTCCCCACTGATCATTGCCGCCCATCTGTATCACACAGCGGCAGTGCTTGTTGAGATGGAGGAAATCATAGGCCTGCAGCAGCATGTAATTGAACTCGATGAAGTTGAGGCCGGTTTTCATCCGGGCCTTGTACGATTCGGCCGCCAGCATCCGGTTGACGCTGAAATGGCAGCCGATATCGCGCAGGAAGTCAATGTATCCAAGTCCGCAAAGCCAGTCCGCGTTATTCACCAGCAAGGCCCTGTCTTCGCCGAAATCGAGGTAGCGCGCGAGCTGCACTTTTATTGCCCTGACATTACCTTCAATCTGCTCCCTGGTGAGAATTTCCCGCATCTTTGTCTTGCCGCTCGGGTCGCCGATCATTCCCGTCCCGCCCCCGACCAGGGCGATGACCCGGTGCCCGGCCTTCTGCATGTGCATCAGGGCCATGATCGGCAGCAGGTGTCCCACGTGCAGCGTGGAGGCGGTGGGATCAAATCCCACATAGCAGGCAGCCGGTTGGGAAAGCTGCCGTCGCAAGGCATGCTCATCGGTAGACTGCTCGATAAACCCGCGCCCTGAAAGTATGTCAAAAACGTTTTCCATTGCGTTCTGCCCGGAACCGGATGCAGGGGTGAAATGGTTATCGCGCGAAATCGACGGCCCGCGTTTCGCGGATCACCGTCACCTTGATCTGCCCGGGATAGCTTAAGTTGCTCTCTATTTTCCTCGCGATATCCTTGGAAAGCACAACCGAGTCATCATCGGAGATCTCCTTACCCTCCACGATGATTCGTATCTCGCGGCCCGCCTGCACGGCGTACGATTTCAACACGCCCGGGAAGGACGACGCGATTTCCTCAAGGTCCTTCAGGTGCTTCACATAGGTTTCCAGCATCTCCCGCCGGGCGCCGGGCCGAGCGGCGGACAGGGCGTCCGCAACCTGCACCAGTATGGCGATGACGGTCTGCGGCTTCTCGTCATCATGATGGGCGGCCAGAGCGTGAACAATTTCATCGTCCTCTCCGTACTTCTTTGCCAGGTCAGCGCCGATGGTGGCATGGGAGCCTTCCACCTCGTGATCCACCGCCTTACCGATATCGTGCAGCAGCCCCGCGCGCTTCGCCTTCTTGACATTGACCCCCAGCTCAGAGGCAATAATGCCGCAAAATGAGGCCACCTCCAGCGAATGCTGCAGCACGTTCTGGTCATAGCTGGTCCGGAACTTGAGCTTGCCCAAAAGCTTCACCAGCTCATGGTTGACGCTGTGGATGCCCGTGTCAAAGGTCGCCCGCTCACCCGCTTCCTTGATGGTAACCTCCATCTCCTTTTTCGCCTTTTCAACTATCTCCTCTATCCGGGCAGGGTGTATGCGCCCGTCCTCTATCAGCCGCTCCAGCGAAACCCGGGCTATTTCTCTCCGTATGGGATCAAAGCCGGAAAGCACCACCGCCTCGGGCGTATCATCGATGATGAGATCCACACCGGTAACCGCCTCTATGGAGCGGATGTTTCTTCCTTCCCTTCCTATAATTCTTCCCTTCATCTCTTCATTAGGCAGATTGACAACCGAAACGGTCTTTTCAGCGACATAGTCGGCAGAGTATCGCTGGATTGCCAGCGCCAGGATGTTCCTGGCCATTTTGTCAGCGGTTTCCCGTGCCTCCTCTTCAATTTTCCTGATGTTCTTGGCCGCCTCGTGTTTGGCCTCGCTCTCCATGTTCTGCATCAGAGATTTTTTGGCCTCCTCGGAAGACATGCCGGAGATTCTTTCCAGCTGGATCCTTTGCTGCTCAATCGTGGTCTTCAACACCCTTTCGTTCTCTACAATCTGCTTTTCCTGCTGCGACAGGCTTTGCTCTTTCTTGGTGAGGCCCGCCTCTTTCTGGTTCAGAAGCTCCGCCCTCTTGGCCAGGCTGTCTTCCCGCTGGTCATGTTTCTTCTCCAGATTATGGAGCTCCAGCCTCCTGTCCCTGGTTTCTTTTTCGAAATCAGACTTGGCCTTGTAGAGATCTTCCTTTGCCTGCAATCGGGCCTCTTTTATGACATTATCTGCCTCTTTTTGCGCCCGTTCCAGGACTTTTTTGGCAGCTTCTTCCGCCGCTTCCACCTTGGATGCCGCCATTTTTTTGCGGAAATACATGCCGCCGAAGGCTCCGAGAGCTGCCGCACCTAACGCTAATCCGATCATTATAATGATAGTCAATGCACTCAATGTACGACTCACCTCCTTAAAAGGGATGTCTGCCGGCCCCCTTGAACAGACAGCACCCCTGTTCCTGTTGCACAAACCCTGTACTGGTGGATTATGAGATTATAAAGATAAGACGGGCAGTGAAGCGGTGAAAGAAATGCTGAGATGAATAAAACGGAAGAAGCGGTTAAGAGCTATTGCGTGCTGAATAGCGGCGAAGAAAGCTTGTGATGTGTCCACTTCGTACCATCAATGGGAGAAAAACCGTAACTGACCCTGCCCGCCTGCACACCGGCGTGCAGCAAACAGACCTTCTTGTGCAAAAACTCTCTCGTCAGTTCCATGTACGTCGCAAATATCAAGTCGAGTTCCCCTAAAGGTACTGCAGTCTTGGTTTTTCGCTGCTCACCATTATGCTTTCTTGTACTTTTGCACTCTTCCGTTTTAAAGTCTAACACCCTTTCTCTGCTCACTACCGCATCAACTGCATCCAATCACACTGTACAATAAAAATTAAAGTCAGCATGAAAATATAGTCTTTTTCCCCGCTGTGCCGTGTAAACTGATTATTTGAACCTTTCTCAATAAGGTGGGTACCTTATTACTGTTTCAGACTCCCCATCGCTGCTTGTGGGGCCTGCCTTCCTTCAGCAAGGAAAAGTTCCCTTTCTCAAGGTGTTGGATCAAATAATAACTAGTCTAAATCACGCGCACAGCAGGGAAATCGTATCCAATTACCTCATGTCCTGGTTTTCATTTGCTGCAAGAGCTGTTCCGACTTTCCTTCCACGTAACTGATGAGCTCCTGGTTAAGATTCTTCTCACGGAAGTACTCGTCAGCTATATTCATTGCTGCCAGAATCAATACATTATGGGCGGCAGCCGTTCTTGAGGTTTGCATTATTTCGTCTACTTTTTTGTTCAGGTGGTCGGCAATTCTGTCCAAGCTCTCCTTTTCCACATCGCTTTTGATGCTGTATTCCTTGCCAAGTATGGTGATGGTTACGTTTTCCACCCTCGTTTCCCTTACGTTTAACCTGCTTCTTCCAGGGTTTCAAGTTTCTTGATTAATTCATCCAGCTTGGCCCGGATCTGGTACCGCTCCCGGTAGAGCCTCTCCAAGCGTTCCTGCGAAAGCTGGTGCTCGCCTGTCTTTTTAGTATAGCTGCTTTCCAGCCTCTCTTTTTCTCTCTGAAGGAGGGCAAAGCGCTCTACCAGATCCTTTACCCCCTTTTCCAGGTTGTCAAATCTGTCCAGCCGAACCACAAAAAATAGCCGCCTTCACGATAAATTATTAAATTAAAAGCATTAATCGTACGTTTGTATATTGCATCACCGCCAAAAAAAGTCAAGGAAAATATTCTTTATGCGGATACGCGCCGGTGACGAAAAGAATAATTGAATTGCAATCATAAAAATGGTAGGATTTGGCCAATAAAAAAATTCTTGATATTATTATGAAGTGACAATTCGCACTGCAATGACATAGAGAGTCACATCGACTTTTTAGGCGTATCTTTTTAAAAACCAGCCAAGGATATTGGAGATTTCGGTAGGAGCGCATTCATGCGCGATGTATTCGCGGCTTGAAACCGCTCCTGCCGGCTCTATGTATATCGGAGAGTGAAATTCTCAGAATTATGTATATAAGAAAAACCTAGAGCATAGGAGCTGCACTTATGAAGCATTTAATTAAATTTCTCCTGGTTGGCATCTGCATTCTTTTAATCGCTACTCCATCCAGCCCCGCAAAGGACAGCCCGGTTAAAAGTGCCGCTAATCAGGCAAGTCCTTCTTCCGTATTTGACATCACCTATGCGGTTTTTGTCTGGACCCCGGTGAGCACTCTTTTTCGCCCCAGATATGTAGACCAGTTTGAGTTTAAAGCGGGTGACGTGTTCAGTGCTTATACGACACGATACGGTGAACTTACCGGGACCTGGATAGAATCAGACGTAGGCAACAGGACCTGGTTCCAGGCCTGGGTCGAAAAAGAGGAAACATCGACTACCACTACAACGCCCACAGAAACAACAACCACCATACCCTCAGGCCAATCGACAGGAATGTCCAGATTAATTGAGGCAAAGGGCAACGAGTTAAAATATGAGATTCATATCTGGGGTATTTCTTTTAACTACACACCCCCCGCTCCATTTGATAACTTTACATTCAGCACCATCCTGGGATATGGTAATTATCTCGGCGCAGACGCCTTGTTTATGGGTTTTGCTAATTTCCCGACTGAGCTTACGTGTGGTTCTATTACTCCTTCTGAAGCAGAACAAGGCGATACCCTCACCGTCACCATAGGCTGTACAAACGCTAATTTCCGGAGTGCCAATACTATTGACGTTAGTTTTTCAGGAGGGGGTATCGACGTCGGAGATCCTTCAGTAATATCTGATAGCGAAATAACAGTTGCTATTGAAATTGCCGATGACGCGGAAATCTCTGAAAGAACAGTAAACGTAATTGTCGATGGTATTTCCGCACAGGTAGCGAACACATTTGGAGTATTAGAAAATACAAACTAAAACAAAAGAGTACATGCAAATAGCAATACCTTAAGTATCATTGCAGAAGGTAAGGAAAACATAATGCCCGGCTTTTCGTTAATGGGGAAGATGCTCATTATAATGGGTATCTTCCTTGTTATCATTGGCATACTCATGAATACCGGATTGAAAATCCCCTGGATAGGAAGGCTACCGGGGGATATTTCTGTGCAAAGGGAAAACTTCAGCTTTTATTTTCCCCTCACCTCCTGTATTATTATCAGCGTCATCCTCACCCTCGTGTTCTATCTCTTCAGGAGATAACCTTCCTGTGCTTTGTATCTATTTGAAACCACGAAGCACACGAAGAAAGGGACAAGAAATCGTAGGGGCAACCCCCTGTGGTTGCCCTACTATATCCGGGCAGGCACAGGGGCCTGCCCCTACCAATAATTTTACACAAACAAACCAGCACACTCAGCTTTTAACCGTCGACTGTAGGCTGCCTGCTGTGGACTCTTCAGCCCGTTTTTGCTGTCTCGACTATGGACTGTCGACCGTGGACTCTCTTTTGACCCTGTACCCTAACACCCTGTTTGCTGAACCCTGATCCTGTTTTTGACCCTGTACCCTGTATCCTGAACCCTGTTTTTTCTGTAAACTGTCAACTTCTCTATGAACCACCTCCAACTCTTTTCACCCGCCAAGGTTAACCTGCGCCTTGACGTCCTCCGCAAGCGCGCTGACGGCTACCATGATATAAGAACTGTCTTCCAGAAAATAAGCCTTGGCGATGATGTGACCCTTGACCGCATCAAAAGCGGCATCGAGGTGGCGTGCGACAATCCCCTAATTCCCATCAACGAGGGCAACCTCGCCCATGCAGCTGCAAAAATGCTGGTCAGCCGTTACGCCATCAAGGACGGCATCAGAATTGCCATTAAGAAGCGCATACCGGTGGCGGCGGGGCTCGGCGGGGGAAGCAGCAATGCGGCCTCCACGCTTGCGGGTATCAATCAGCTTTTCGGTCTGGGATTGAGCAACGGGGATCTCATGCCCATGGCTCGAGACCTCGGGGCCGATGTCCCGTTCTTCCTTTTTGGCAGCAGTGCCATAGGCACGGGCATCGGTGATAAGCTTCAGGCCGTTTCCATACAGCCAAAGCTCTGGTATCTCCTGGTGACCCCTGACGTGCAAATCTCAACGGCCTGGGCATATCAAAATGTGACAAGAGGATTGACAAACGGGGCCGTTAATATTACTATCCCATCGTGCATAAAAACGATCTCTGAAATTATCGCTATTCTTTATAATGACTTAGAGAAGGTGGTCCTGCCCCGCTTCCCGCTTTTACAGGACATAAAAGACGCGCTCAGGAACAAAGGCGCGCTCGGATGCCTGATGTCCGGCAGCGGCTCGACGGTCTTCGGCTTATTTGCCAGTGAAGAAAAAGCCAGGCTGGCACTGGGGCAATTGGATATGCCCCCGGCATGGCAAACCTCCGTTTGCTGCGGAATATAGCATATCACCATTGCAAGCCATTGCCATTTTCGGTTGGTCATAATAATGTTCCACGGCAGGCTTGTGGAACGCATTTCTTTTTTCCTGTCAGTACGGTTGGGGTGTCGACAAGCGGCAAGTCATAGGATTTTGGATCCTACATTCGGAGGTTCGAATCCTCCCACCCCAGCCAGATTTTATCGCGCCGCTTACTTTTTCCTTTGCGCCTGCCCGCAATAGGCCCGCTTCCGCCCGGCAGGGAAGCAGTCATGATATTACTATTGACATAAAAACAAAATTTGTATATAAGCATGCACTGATTTCACGTGCCATAACCTACTAATTTCTTTAGAATACAAGGAATACGGGTGCTAAAAAATATCAAGATACTGTCGGGCAATTCCAATATTCCCCTGGCTGAAAAAATTTGCACGGACCTCAACATTCCTCTGGGCAGGGCACATGTAAAAAATTTCAGTGACGGCGAAATTCAGGTCGAGATTGGAGAAAATGTGCGGGGCATGGATGTTTTCGTGGTGCAGTCAACCTGCACACCCGTCAACTCCTACCTGATGGAACTGCTGATCATGATGGATGCCATAAAAAGGGCGTCAGCTGAGAGAATCACGGCCGTCTTACCCTACTACGGTTACGCGCGGCAGGACAGGAAGGTCGCTCCGAGGGTACCCATCACCGCCAAGCTGGTCGCCGACCTCATCACCACGGCGGGGGCCAACAGGCTCCTTACCATAGACCTGCACGCGGGCCAGATACAGGGTTTCTTCAACATACCGGTGGATCACCTCTACGCGGCTCCGATTATGATGGATTTTATTAAACAGGAATATGTCAACGACCTGGTGATTGTCTCCCCTGATGCGGGCGGGGTGGAACGGGCGCGCGCCTTTGGCAAAAGGCTCGGCGCCAGCCTCGCTATCATTGACAAGAGAAGGGCTCAGCCCAACGAATCCACGGTGATGAACATCATTGGCGACATCAAGGGCAAGACGGCGCTTCTGCTCGACGACATGGTTGATACCGCCGGCACGCTGACCCAGGCAGCCGATGCCCTGGTTCAGGCGGGGGCAAAAAAGGTTGCCGCCTGCTGCACCCACGCGGTGCTTTCAGGACACGCGCTGGAGAAGATCAACCAGTCGGCTTTGGAAAAGGTGGTGGTATCCGATACCATTCCCCTCAAGCCGGAGTCGCAATCCTGTAAGAAAATAGCAGTTCTCTCAATCGCGAACCTGCTGGGCGAAGCTATCAAGCGTATCCATAATAATGACTCGGTCAGCTCGCTCTTTGTATAAACAATTCCACACTGTTTTTCGTAAGGAGTATCCATGGCAGAACAGGCAAAACTAACAGCAAACACGCGCACTGCAACCGGGAAGGGCGTGGCAAGAAGATTGCGAGGCAAGGAAATGCTGCCGGCAGTTGTGTATGGCCACAAAAGCGCTGCCATTCCCCTCACCGTAGACTTAAAACAGCTGCAGGACCTCCTGGGAGCCGGCAAAAGCGAGCGCAAGCTCTTTCTCCTGTCCATTGAAGGCAACGGAGAGCCGGCGGAAAAGACGGTCATGATCAAGGAAATCCAGGTTGATCCGGTGCAGCGCTACTTCCTGCATGTGGATTTCTTCGAAGTCGCCATGGACGAGGAGGTAACCCTGTCGATACCGGTCCGGCTGACAGGCACTCCCGCGGGGGTCCTGGTGGGCGGAGTGCTGCAGCAGGTAAAAAGAGAGCTCAGCATCAGGTGCCTTCCTTCCCAGATTCCCGACAGCCTGGAAGCGGATGTCAGCGCCCTTGTCATCGGTGATTCGGTTCACCTCAAGGACATGCAGCTGCCGACGGGCATAAAGATTTTTGACGACCTGGACACCACCATCGCAACCGTGCTTGCGCCTACTGTTGAGAAAGAGGTCGCCAAGGAAGCGGCGCCTGAAGCGGCGGCAGCGGCGGCGGGCGAGGCGGCAGCGGAAGAAAAGAAGCCGGCTGAGGAAAAGGAGAAAAAGTCCGAGAAGGACGAGGGCGGCAAAAAGTAAGCCCATTGACCGGGTGCAGGTGTGGAACTTATTGTGGGTCTCGGAAACCCGGGTAAGGAATATGAGGCGAGCAGGCATAACATCGGTTTCCTGGTTGTGAACCGGCTGGCCAGGGCCCATGACATCCACCTGCAGGAAAGGAAATACAAGAGTTCTTGGGGCCGGGGGAAAATTGAAGGTCACCCCGTAATTCTCGCCAGGCCCCGCACCTACATGAACTTAAGCGGCGATGCCGTAAAACTGTTTCTTGCGCCATTCTCTCTCACGGCGAACCAGCTGATAGTAATCCACGACGATTTAGATCTCCCCTTCGGCAGAATCAAGATCAAGGAAAAAGGAGGAAACGGGGGCCACAAGGGCATTCAGTCCATCATGCGTGCCACTGGGAGCGGCGATTTCCCCAGGGTGAAAGTCGGCATTGGGAGACCGCCCGGGGGAATGGATGCGGCGGACTATGTTTTGCAGCCCTTCGACCATGCCGAGAAGCAACTGCTTGGCGAGGTAATCGCCAACGCGCAGGAAGCCCTCGAATTACTCCTGAGAGCCGGCCTTCAGGCGGCAATGAACCTTTACAACCGCAGGGGAACATGACTTATGAAACGGAGGTTACACCCATGAAAAAAACGGCGTCAGTTTGCTGGCTTATAATTCTTTTTCTGGTGTGCTCGCTTGGGTGCGGGGAAAGGTCATTTAAACTGCGCTTTAAATTCAAGCCGGGTGATGTCTACAAGTATAAAGTTACCCAGGATTCGGCCACCGCTTACGAGTTCATGGGAAAGAAAATGGAGCTGCCGAACAAAACCGAAGTGACCCTTACCCAGAAGGTCGACCGGGTGGAGGGGGGGATTGCCGAAATCACCATCACCTGTGATTCCTACGACATGGAGATGAATATAGGGGGCAAGAAGATACCGAACGCGATGGGCTCATCGATGGTGGGGAAGCAGACCCTCATGAAGCTGAGAGAAAATGGCGAGATCATTGAGCCCAAAGGAATCCAGTCCATGATCGCCTTCCAGGGTTTGAGCCCTGACATCAATAACGTGCTCTTCTGTCTCTATCCGAAATTTCCCGACAAAAAGCTTAAGGCAGGTGATACCTGGACACAAAAGGAAGAACTCCCCGAGTCCCAGATGAAGGTTGTGGTGGAATCCAAGTACACCTTTACCAGGCGCGAGGAAAAGAATGGTTACCCCTGCGCGGTAATGGACTACACCATTTCCATGAATATTCAGGGCGCTGATGACCCCTCAATGAAAATGAAGGGAACAGGTACCGGTACTGGCAAAACCTATGTTGCCCTGGAAAAAGGTTTCATCGTGGAAAGCAAGGTTGACATGGAACTCAAAATGTCCATTGCGGCCCCGCTGCCAATGGGAGAACAGGAAATACCAAGCACCACCCGCCAGACCATATCCCTGGCCCTCATACCCTAGGAACCGGGCAGACAGGTTCAGTCTGTAATATAAATTCTTTTTCCTTCCTCCAATTTGCCGAGGTCCTCCCAGGCCTTCTTTGAGAACTTGGACTGCGCGGGCTGCTTCAGGGACATCCGGTAAAAGTAAAGGGCCTGGTCCTTATACTCTCTCCCTTTTTTCTGGTCCCGCAGGTTCTTTTGCGGTGAAAAGGAAGAGATCTCATGCAGCACGTGAAAGCGGTAGCCTATCTTGTAGTAAAGCTCCGGCTTCAGTGACGTGGTCGGGTATTTCTGGAGAACCTTTTCCATCTGCGATATCTCTTCCAGCGGCCCTTCAGGCAAACCCTTGTAATCACATTTCCAGGCGATGAGGTGGTATTCTCCCTCATCGGCATACATGCTCTCCGGAAACCGTTCCATCATTTCCCGGTAGTGAGACAGGTTGTATTGCACACCGCAGGGTGTGTCGATCCAGCATTCGTAGTGGCCGTATTTTTTCATGAATTGCTTTTTGGCCTCCTCCGCCGGCATGCCCTCCTCCACCGGCTGATAATAGCCCGGTTTCAGGAGACCCTCAAATGCTTCACCCAGCCTGAGCAGCACCACATCGGTCGTTTTCGATTTGGGGAACTTTTCCAGGAATTCCTGGCATGCCGTGATAGCCTCTTCATAGACCCGCGCCTCAGAAAGTTCGATGATCTTCTGAAAGAGGGTTTCTTCTTCCCCCGGTTTCGGCGCCAGCGAAGGCAAAAAGATGCAGGAGCTGAGGCAGCCAAGAAGGAGTAAACAGGTAAGCAGTACCCTATTCCACCGTTGTGACGTGCAGTTTTTTTTCAAGAACATTGGCTCGCTGACCTCCTTCGTGTTCTTCGTGCTTATTTCTTTCTTCGTGCCCTTCGTGGTTAATTTTTGATTCAATTTATCACGCCCCGCGATAACAATCAATCGCAATCGTTTCCGAGAGGGCCTCTCTTACCTGCTTGTATAAACGGCATGGTTGTGATATCATTTTATGTCACTACTAATAAACGTAATTATGGCAGAAAAACTGATTTGTCAGAACAGGAAAGCACGGCACGATTACCACGTCCTCGATACCTATGAAGCGGGGCTCGTGCTTCAGGGAAGCGAGGTAAAGTCATGCCGGGCGGGAAAGGCCAATCTTAAAGACGGTTACGCCCGGATTAAAGACGGTGAGATATTTCTTATCAATGCGCACATCAGCCCTTATGACTACGCGCATCAGTTCAACCATGATCCCTTAAGGCAGCGGAAACTGCTTTTTCACAAGAGCGAGATAAAAAAACTCTACGGCAAAATAAAGGAAAGAGGGCTGACCTTCATCCCCCTGAAACTGTATTTCAAGGATGGAAAGGTGAAGGTTGAAATGGCCCTGGCCAAGGGCAAAAACCCGCACGACAAGCGAGAGGACATCAAGAAAAAAGATTTCGCCCGCGAAGCGGAACGGGAATTTCGCAGCACAAAAATCAAGGGAAGAATGTAAACGCAGGGTACAGGGTGCAGAAGGTCGAAAAAAAGGGTACAGGGTTCAGGGAACAGGGTGATAAAAACAATGAGTCGCATTTGACCTTTAAAGAAGATCCTTTATGGTTGTCATTGTCCGTCTTTTTGTGCTTCGGACTTTGCTTCTGGTCTTCGTGGTTCAAAAAGATTTCAGCATCTGACTGTATCTTGCATTCATGTTTTGCCCTTCGTGGGCTTCATGGTTGCAGTTTGGAACATTTGGTCATTTGAATTTTGGATTTGTTTCGGATTTCGTGCTTCGGATTTAGAATTTCATCCTTAGAAAGGGGGCGAAACGGTTTCGACGGGGATAATTGAAGCTTAAGGGGCATGCCGAGCACTCCAACCTCTCGTTAAACGGGTGGAAATAAACATAATCGCAAACGATTATGATTACGCCCTTGCTGCTTAACTAAGCAGCAAGCGTCCTTGCAGCCAATGCCCGCGGGGCTGTAAAGGGCGTCGACTCAGCGGGATAGTTCCCACCTTTTGCTCGCGGGGGTGAGAATGAAATTCTTCACGAGCTGGCCTCCCGGGAATCCTGCCTGCGGGAGTTTCGGGAGGTGAGATAAAAAACTCAGGCTAAGCATGTAGAACTTTAAGTGGAGTATTTCCGGACGCGGGTTCGACTCCCGCCGCCTCCACCATTAAAATCCCGATTTCCTGTTTCAAGCAGCTGAAAAGCCTCTCATCACTTCTGACTGAGAGGCTTTTTCTGCAAAAGACAAATCCCGCTTCTATTACGGGCTAACAAACTTGTCACCCTGAAATAATCACAATGTACGGATTATGATATTTGCTCAACCTCCCACGTTGATATTGATCGAGTAACATGAAGTTTCAATATCAATCCATCCATTCCGCTTCCCGAATCAGTAAGCCGTTAACCTCAAGAATGTTCACACCCGGCTGCGCCCTGTTAAGATCCGCCTGCACAATCCCTCACAAAGGTGCGCCACTCCCCTTCCATCGCATGTCCCCAACCCAAAAAACACATACTCGTCTGTACCCAGTTGGCTCATATCAATCGGCTTATAGTAAGGTAACAGTTTCCTGCTGTGGTCTCAGGTAATGTACACCATAAAGTGTCTCTGCATAACTCATGCTCATTCAATTACCCTCTGCATTTCGTTATGCCACTTGCTGCTTGTACGATACCCATTATCTGTTTCGGACCCTGTAAATTCAATCACATCACTCTGCCGATCACCATCATAAACATTATCTATCTCTGCCCCCGCCGGCAGGTTGTCATAAACAGCCCAGCCGGTAGTCAGCCCGTCTTCTCCGTCTTCATAAATGGTAGAGCCGGAAATAAGTTTAATATCATCCACCATGCCGCTTCCCCGGATGAGAAAGCCGTTTACCTCAAGTATGGTGACACTCGGCTGCGCCATGTTAAGATCTGCCTGCAGGTCCCTCACAAAGGTGTGCCACTGCCCGTCCATCGCATCGGTGCCCAACCCAAAAAACACATACTCTCCCAGGCCGAGCTGATCAGTGTCAAGGGGTCTGTAGGTGAGATACCGATGCCCATCTGTTGTTTCCAGGTCAATGTATATTATAAAGGCCTCTGTATAATTCATACTCCATTCAATAACCCTCTGCGTTTTGTTGTGCCAGTCACTCCCGTCAGCATTGCCCAGGCGATACCCGTTCAGCGTCCCGGATCCGCTCAGTTCAATCACATCACTCTGCCGATCGCCATCATAAACATTATCTATCCCTGCCCCCGCCGGCAGGTTATCATAAACAGCCCAGCCGGCAGTCCCCCCATCTTCTGCGTCTTCATAAACGGTCCCTCGTTGGTACTGTTGGCTCCTCATTCGTGGCAACTCCCCTGATCTCAGCCGACCTTCGACTCTCATTGCGCGAGGCATCAAAAGCGGACATAGCGATATAATAGGTTCTGCCTTCGGTCAGGTTGGAAAGAGTATACCGTGTTATCCTTCCGGTCTCCTGTGATGAGGTATAGTTTCCGGAAGATGTCCCGAAATAAATGCGGTATCCCGCAAGATCAGATTCGCTATTGGCATTCCAGGCAAGATTTATTGAAGCAGCATGCAGGTTGGAGCAGGCCATGAAAATAAACAGTGACGCGCAAAAGGCGGCAGATATCGGCCGGTTATATTTTTTTTTGTGCAATCGTGCCATTAAACCTCCCGTACAAAAATAAAAGATACTCCATTGATGCATTATGCTGTCACCATGATAAAACAGGGGAAATGATAGAGATCATTTCATCTTTATAAGGCATAACGCAAATTAAGTGCCAACAGGTTGGAATAATCGGGCAGGTAAGAAAGCAGCAGGATAAAGATCGTCAATTCAATACGTTGGAGACAGAGCGGTGAGCATCAAGTGTCTGCTCTTAATCATCTTAAATGAATACACTTTTTGCAGCATTCTGCATACAATTGAGTACAGCGATTGATAATCCGCCTCTCATGAAAATGTTATGTTTACAAATCATACAGATTAGTTTATGATGATTTCATCTTATTGCAGAATAAAATTATTTTGTTACCAAAGTTCGCGGGAGATGAATTTTTTTGATCTCATTAAAAACATAAACGTAAATAGTATTGTAATATATAAATAAATGCTGCCGCTCAACGAAAGAACATCAAAAGCCATGGCCCCCGGGTCCCGGGGATCAAGTGAAGATATTGAATCTATCTTTTCCCCCTTGGATCATCGACACCTTGAGCTGTTGCGCCGCGTAAGATCAAACTGACGTCTTCGCCTCAGAACTGAACCCGGTTTAACAATCCCGCAGCCAAATTGTGAGCGTAACGCTTTAACGCCGGCAATTATTTTTTATCAAAATCTTTTTTATGGCGAAAGATGAAAGTAACCATATTTTCCAGAATGGTGATCAGTCTGCTGGCAATATTCATCCTGGCGATGGCCGCCTGCATATACTGCATCCTGCAGCTCCGCCAATTGGAGGATAGAACAAAAACTATCACCAGTGTTGATGCCGGCTCCATACTGCTGGAGCAGGACCTGTTCAATGCTTTTTTCTCGATGGTGAGATACGAAAAGAAGTACTTCATTATTAAAGACGAAGGGTTGTACAGCCAATATCTCCTGGTGAAATCTACATTTGATACGAGCATGAGCGACCTGGCAACGGTGGTAAGTAAAGCCGATGCCAAAGCAATAGAATCGGTGGTAAACACCGCCGAGGCCAAGGATCGGTTGGCGAAAATCAATCATAGTTATGAACGCTACCAGGCTTCAATGAATGAAGAGATGGGCTATTTGAAATCCGGAAAAGATTACGATGCCGTCAGGTTTCAGCAAGAGCGAGACCGTGCTGCTGATGATATAATGGAAAACCTGAACAAGCTGTCATCCGACAGCACCACTGCGACCATTAACAAAGTCAAACAGTTGGGGGATGCTGAAGACCGGGCGAGAAAAGCGGCGATTGGAATATCCATTGCCGCGCTTGCTGCCATCCTCATCATCTCCATCCTGCTCACCATAACCATCACCCGGCCCCTTGCCGCGATGAAGAAGAAAACCAAAGAGATCGCCAGGGGGGATTTCGGCAATGATTTGAATCTCTCCTCGCCGCCTGAAATAAAAGAATTGGCGCAGTCATTCAACGCCATGTGCGGCAGGCTCAAGGAGATCGACAGGATAAAGTCCGATTTTTTTTCCTTGATGTCGCACGAGCTGCGAACGCCGCTCACTTCCATCAAGGAAGGCTCATCGCTCCTGGCAGAGAGCCTTAAAAATACCGAGCTGACGGAAAACCAGCATAAGCTCCTGGCAATCATGTCGGAAGAGAGCGCCCGCCTGATCAAGCTGGTCAACGCCTTACTGGATCTGGCAAAGATGGAAGCCGGGATGATGTCCTATAGTTTTGTCCAGGCGGATATCCTGGATTTGATAACCAGGGCGGTGCGTGAAATTGAACCGCTGGCCGTGACCAAAAATATCAGGATCGCCATAAAAGCTGAAACCGGCCTCATGCCGGTGCGTGCTGACCATGAAAAAATCCTCCAGGTTTTGCGCAACCTGATCGGGAACGCCATAAAGTTCACCCCGGCCAATGGGTCGGTCAGCGTTTCCGCCCATCCGGTTAAGCAGGGGGTAAAAATAGCCGTGGCCGATACCGGAACCGGCATTGCCGGGGAAAGCCTGGACACCATCTTTGACAAGTTCCAGCAGGGCGCTGCCAGGAGTCCGAATAAAATTAAAGGAACCGGACTGGGTTTATCAATCGTAAAGCACATTGTGGAGTCTCACGGAGGTAAGGTTTGGGCAGAGAGCACTTTAGGAAAAGGCAGTACATTTATCTTTGTATTGCCGGCGTAGCTTTTTTCACGTTTCTTGGCTGCGCCGCCATGCGCGAAGTGGAAATGCGCAGCAGCGCCGACAAAAGCCTGCTTCGCGGTCAGGAGTTTTTCGCCCGGGGTGATTACGCGGGCGCCCTGAGGGAGAACCAGGCCGTCGTGTCCGCCTTTGATAAGAAGCCCCCCGGCGACAGGGCACTTTTCTCCATGGGTCTCATTTATGCCCACCACGACAACCCGCAACGGGACTACAAGCAGTCCAGGGCTAATTTCAAAAAGCTCATTGAAGACTATCCCGGAAGCGCACTCGCCGGACAGGCAGACATGTGGGTGCATGTGATTGATGAAATTGAAAAAGAGAAGCGGATTGCTCGCGAACGTGAAAAAAAACAGGTTGAAAAAAAGCAGGTTGAAAAAAAGCCTGAGAGCAGGGAGCAGGCCGCGTGCAGGAACCTGCTGCACGGCCAGGATCTCCTGATAAAAGGCGATTACCAGGAATCGCTCAGGGAAAACCAGAAGGCGCTGTCCCTGCTGGACAAAAAGGCCCCCGGCGGCGACAGGGCCCTTTTTACCATGGGCCTCATTTGTGTCCATTTTGACAACCCTGAGCGGGACTACAGGCAGTCCAGGGACTATTTCACCAGGCTCATTGAAGACTATCCCAAGAGCACGTTCGCCGAACAGGCGAAGATCTGGGTGAACATTCTTGATATTATCGAGAAAGAAAAGCAGGTTGATATTGAACTTGAGCAAAAGAAGAAGGATCTGGAACAAGAGGAGCAGTGATGGGTTCGGGAAAGATTTTGGTGGTGGATGACGACAGAAATCTCGCGGAAGTGGTAAGGATGCGGCTTGAGTCGGAGAAGTATGAAGTCACGACCGCCCAGAGAGAAGACACCGCCCTGGAGGCGGTGAAAGAAAAGGCATTCGACCTCGCCATTATCGACTTGCAGCTTGATGATGACGGGGATGGCATCTCCCTGATGGAAGATGTTCACCGTATCAACCCCGACATGCCGGTCATCATCTTCACCGCGTTCGGGAGCATCGAAAACGCCGTGGAGGCGATGAAAAAAGGCGCCTACAGCTACCTTGCCAAGCCGTTTGAGCATGACAAGCTGCTGTTCCAGGTCGAGAAGGCGCTCGAAAAACACCAGTTGCTGGCCAAGATTAAGAACCTTACCGGGCTTTTACATGAGAAATACAGCGTGGAAAATATTGTGGCCCGGAGCAAAAACATGCAGGAGATCCTGCGGCAGGTGGCCATGGTCGCGAAAACCGATTCCACCATTTACATCTACGGCGAAAGCGGCACCGGCAAGGAGCTTATTGCCAAAACGCTTCATCTTGCCAGCGACAGGAAAGACAAGCCTTTCGTGGCCATCAACTGCGCGGCGCTTCCCGAAACCCTGCTGGAGAGCGAGCTTTTCGGCTACGAGAAGGGCTCGTTTACCGGCGCTTCGCAAAGCCGGACCGGGCTGTTCATGCAGGCCGACGGGGGAACCCTTTTCCTGGACGAGATCGCCTGCATGTCGCCCGCCCTGCAGGCAAAAATCCTGCGCGTCCTCCAGGAACAGCAGTTCTATTCCGTTGGCGGGAAAACACCCATCAAGTTGATGTCAGGGTAATTGTCGCCACCAATAAGGATCTTAAAAAAGCGGTTGAAGAGGGCCTTTTCCGCGAAGATCTCTTTTACCGGATTTGTGTCATCCCCATCAATCTGCCGCCGCTGAGGGAGCGAAAGGAAGACATCCTTCCCCTGGTAAATGAGTTCATTAAACAGTTCAGCCAGAAAATGAAAAAAGAGGTGAAGGGCATAACCTCGCCCGGGATGCAAAAGCTGATGCTTCATGACTGGCCGGGGAACATACGGGAACTGGAGAACACCATCGAGTATGCCGTCGCCATGACGCAGCAGGACGTCATTACCGAAGATCTGATTCTCCCCTCGAACGGGTCTTCGGAAGAGACTTTAAAATCCCTTACCAGGGCCAAGGCCGAGTTCGAAAAAGGCTACATCATCCATCTGCTCCAGGTCACCAAGGGCAATATCAGCAGGGCGGCCGAGCTGGCGGGACGGTTCCGCGCCGATTTCTACAACATTCTCAAAAAGCACAAGGTCAATGCCGCTGATTTTAAAAGTCAGCCGTGATTGGCGTCTGAATGATCGCGGCGGCTGCGCGCTGCCGACCCGGCACGCCCGAAGCAGGCGCCCGTTACGCAAATCTTTGCTTGACTGTGCCGCTCTCTGTGATATGAACATGTCGTGTTGAGATTGCTTGCGTTGCAGGCCTCGCCGGATAGCTGTCCCGCCCTGAGGTGTTATCTTTCGACGCGATGAAGATAAACGTGATGTGATGGAGACCTGTGAATGATAGATGATGAAAAAATAGAGCTTGCCTCGCGGAAGGCCTGCGATGCCTTTTGGGAAACATTGGCGGAACAGTTCCCGGAAATTGACCCGCAGGAGGATCTGCCGGCAGAGGAAGAAAGCCTGTTTCATGATCAATGCCTTGAGGCGGCACGGCTGTGGGTGCGGTTGAACGAGCCGGATGAGGAGTAATCAGCAGGTTTTTTTACCTGATTCTCCCCCGCTGTTTTTCCCTGTTTGAGCCCAACAACCCATCAGGTCGCGGGCAGCCTGAGTCCCCCCACGGAAGGGCCGTGACACGCCGCATGCCCGGCCCGTCTGCAGCAGTGATGAAGCAGGCTGTTTTTATTGGCGCCCGCTCTTTTCCCATTATACCCGTCACCGGAAGCTTTCCGCTTTTCCATATGTTCCTTGATGCGCTCATCAGCATTTTCCTTTCCAAGCGGAGCAGGGAATGAATTTCAAACACATGTCGGTAAAAGAGATCAGCCGGATGGTGAGCACTTTGAACCATCCCCAGGATATCGAGGAGGCCATCCGCAAGCTCAGCGCCCTGATAGATTCTTTTAAAATATTGAGATCCATGCTGGAGGGACGCATGCTGCTCCAGCTGGAGCAGGAGCAGCTGAAAAGAAGAAAAGGGCTGCGGGTGGTGAAGAAGGAAAAGATGCAGGATCCATGATGCAGGATGCAGGCCGAATAAACCGATTCTCTAAACCACGAAGCGCACGAAGAGAAAATCCAAAGCGAAGAACACGAAGAGAAAAACCGAGAACAACAACACCAAATGGATGTTTTGTGAAACTGAGTCATAAGCGCATCAAATTTTTTGTTAACAGACAAACAATTTGATGCGCTTGACACTTCGTGTTCTCCCTGCTTTTCTTCGTGGTCTTCGTGGTTCACTGTTTTTTAACCCTGTTCCTGTACCCTGAACCTGTTTCCTTACCCTGTACACTAACCCCTACCCCTCCCATTCCCTCAAAGAGTACCAGCGCAAGCGTGACTTCAGCAAAACGCCGGAACCTCCACCGCGCGTCCCGGAAAAGCCTTCCGAAGCGCTGCGCTTCGTGATCCAGAAGCACCATGCGCGGAATCTCCACTACGATCTGCGGCTCGAACACGAGGGGGTGCTCAAAAGCTGGGCCATACCCAAGGAACCGCCGCGAACTGCCGGCATCAAGCGGCTGGCGGTGGAGACCGAGGATCACCCCATCGGATATGAAGCCTTTGAAGGCGAAATACCGGAAGGGGAATATGGCGCAGGAACGGTCAAAATCTGGGACAGCGGAAACTATCTTCCGGTTGAGTGGGAAGAAAAAAGCATTGTCTTTGAAGTGAAGGCAAAGAAGCTGCAGGGAACCTTCTGCCTGATAAAGCTCAAGCCAAAGGAGAAGGAAGACAGGAACTGGCTGTTTTTCAGGAAGAAGAATTGACCCGATTGTCCACCGCAAGGAGTTATTATGCACATCGTTGTGTGCATCAAAATGGTGCCTGATACCACCCAGGTCAAAATGGACCCGGTGACCAATACACTGGTGAGGGAAGGGGTCCCCTTCATCACCAACCCCTTCGACACTCACGCGCTGGAAGAGGCGCTTCGCCTGAAAGACCGCTACGGAGCCCGCGTTACCGCCATTTCCATGGGACCGCCCACGGCGGAAAGCGTGCTGCGGCGGGCGCTTTCGCTGGGCGCAGATGACGCCGTGCTCTTAAGCGACCGCGTCTTCGGCGGGGCGGACACGCTGGCAACCAGCCGGGTGCTGACCGAGGCCATCGTCAAGCTCGGCGAAAAGGAACCGGTTGACCTGGTCATCTGCGGCAAGCAGACCATTGACGGCGATACCGCGCAGGTGGGCCCGGGCATTGCGTCACGCACCAATTTTTCCCAGCTGACCCTGGTCGACAAGGTAATTGAAATTGATTCCGGGAAAAAAGTCATCCGCGTGCAGCGCAAGCTGGAAGAGCACCACGAAATAGTGGAGGCGGCACTTCCCGCCCTGATCACGGTTGAGCGCGAGATCAACATTCCGCGCTACCCCACGGTCCCCGGCCGGCTCGACGCGGAAGAGGCGGCCATGCCTCTCTGGAACAACGGCGTGCTCAAGCTTGACGCCAAAACCATCGGCCTGCAGGGATCCCCGACCCAGGTCAGGAAAATCTTTGCCCCGGCGCGGGAAAAAGGTGAAATCATCGCCGGGGACCGGCGATCACCGGACAGAAGCCATCAAAGCTATGACCGACAAGCTCGCCGACTGGGATTTTGTGCGGCCTGCACGAGTTAAGTCAGAAACCAGCAACACATCCCCTTCCGCTCCGGAGGATCAATGGAAGATTTGGCAAGGAAGAAAAAGAAGCCGCGGGGGAAAGCCAGGCTCATTCCCGACAAGTGCATCGCCTGCGGCGCGCGCTGCCAGATGTCCTGCCCTGCTGACGCCATTGAAATGAACGAGCGGGGTGAACCCATCATCTCCCCGGAAAAGTGCATCGGCTGCCGCAAGTGCGTCAAGGTGTGCCCGGCGGCGGCGCTGGAGATGTATCTGACCCCCGAGGAAGAAAAGCTGCTCGCCGGAATGCAGACTGAAGCAGCCGAGGAAGGACGAGGAAGCGGTCACCCGAAGAGACGGAGGCCGACAACCGGGATCGCGGCATGGAAAGGGGTGTGGGTGTTTGTTGAACAGAACGACGGGAAGGCCCATCCCGTGTCCTGGGAGCTGCTGGGCGTGGGACGAACGCTTGCCAATGACCTGGGCGTTGACCTCTCTGCCTTCGTGCTGGGTTCTCATGTGAAGGGACTGGCAGAGGAGGCCTTCGGATATGGCGCCGACAAGGTATACCTCATTGACGACCCCCTTCTCCAGCACTACCGCACGGCCTCCTACCTGCATGGCACGGTGACGCTTGTCAACAAGTACAAGCCTGAAATTGTTCTCATGGGGGCGACCGGACTGGGAAGGGACCTTGCCGGGGCGGTGGCCACCACGCTCAAAACGGGATTGACCGCCGACTGCACGGGGCTGACCATAGATAAAAAGATGCGCCTGCTGGAGCAGACCCGTCCGGCTTTTGGCGGCAATATCATGGCCACCATTCTAACCGAGACCTGCCGCCCGCAAATGGCCTCGGTGCGGCCCCACGTGATGCCCAGGCCGCAGTTTCAGCCGGGGAGGAAGGGTGAACTGATTTTAGAGTCCTTCCAATTGCCCGAGGACAGGATCACCACCAGGGTATTGGAAATAAGTCCCTGCGCGCCGAAGGATCCATCAACATTGCCGGCGCCAACGTCATCGTCAGCGGGGGGCGGGGGCTGCTCCAGGCGGAAAACTTCAAAATGCTCCAGGACCTGGCGGACCTGCTCGGCGGCGTGGTTGCCGCCTCCCGCAGCGCCATCGACGCGGGCTGGATGCCCCATGCGCGGCAGGTGGGACAGACGGGCAAAACCGTAAGGCCCAGGCTCTACATCGCCTGCGCCATCTCCGGCGCCATCCAGCACCTGGTGGGCATGCAGGATTCGGATCACATCATCGCCATCAACAAGGACAAGAACGCGCCCATCTTCGAAGTGGCGCACCTGGGCATCGTGGGAGACATTTTTGAAATCATCCCGGGAGTGATAGAACGGCTGAAGCAGAGTGGAGTAAAACGCCATGCAGCGCAGAGCGTGAACTCATTGTAACCACGAAGAGCACGAAGAAAGAGAGAAGCAGATCACGAAGAAATAGGAGAGGCAACCCCCTGTGGTTGCCCTATTATATTCCGGGCAGGCATAGGGGCCTGCCCTTACGATGATTCTCTTTTTGTCTTTGCTTTCGACTGTGGACTGACTGCCATAGACTCTTCTGTTCCTTGTTACCCTGTCGCTGATCTGTCACTGTCTGGCTTACTGTTCTGACCCTGACCCTGAACCCTGCCTGTACCCTCAATAAAGGAGTTCCCTTGAGCGCCGTAGAATCCCTCATCTTTGCCGTCCTGCTGGTGTGCGGCGTCGGCTTTTTCCCAAGGAATGTTTTCAGGCTCTTCTCCTTCCTCTGCCTGGGCCAGTGGGAAAACCGCTTTGATCACCTCTGGGCCCGTCTGAGAGGCATGTTCGTGTACGCCTTCGGCCAGCGGCGGGTGGTGAGCGAAAAATTCGGGCTGAACCACTTCCTCATCTTCTGGGGATTCATGGTCCTGCTGCTGGTCAACGCCCAGTTCTTGGTGGCGGGCGTGTTTCCCCCGCTTCTCCTTCGAGTTCCTTGGGGCCATGCTCTATCCGGCATGCTGCTGCTCATGGCCGACATGCATGTCGCTGGTGGTCCTGGCCTGCGTGGTGATCGCGGCGTGATGCGGCGGGTCGCTTTCCGGCCCCCCCACATCGATGCCACGCTTGACGCCTACTTCATCCTGGCCCTGGTCGCCTCCCTCATGGTCGCCTACTTCGGGCTGCATGCCTGCGAGATCCATCTGGGGAGGGACCGTCGATGGCCGCCTGGATGCCGCTGTCGCGCCGCCTCTGTCGGATTGGCCGCCGGATACCCTCCCGAACAGGTCCACCTGCTTGCCCGGATTTTCTGGTGGATCCACGCCCTGGCCCTGCTCTTCTTTCTCGACGTACCTGCCCCAGGGCAAGCACCTGCACATCCTCACCGCCATTCCCAACTGCTTTTTCCGCAGCTTCGACTTCGTCAACACGGTGCCGCGCATGGTCTTCAAAAAGGGGAACACCTTCGGCGTCTCCAAGGTCTTCCAGTTCACCTGGAAGGACCTGCTGGACTTCTTCTCCTGCACGGAGTGCGGGCGGTGCCAGGCGTGCTGCCCCGCCCACAACACCGGCAAGCCGCTGAATCCCAGGAGGTGATCCACGAGGGAAAGCTGAACCTGCTGGCCAACGGCAGCGTCCTCATGGCCACCCGGCCGGCCGACAGCCTGGCCTCAGCCCGCGCACGACGCCTCCATGACATGGCCCCTGATTAACGGCCGCGGAGACGAGCGTCTCGCACCGACGCCATCTGGGCCTGCACCACCTGCGGCGCCTGCATGGTAACGCCTGCCCCGTGTTCATCGAGCACGTCCCCAAGCTTATCGGCATGCGGCGGCACCTGGTGATGGAGAAGGCCGAGTTCCTCCGAAGAGCTGACCAACCTCTTCGAGAACACCGAGCAGCGGTTCAATCCCTGGGGCATCGCGCCCCGCCGAGCGGGCGAAATGGGCCCAGGAGCATGAGGTCCGAGTCATGGCCGACGACGCCAAGGTGGATTACCTGTTCTTCGTCGGATGCTCCGGTTCGTTCGATTCCCGGAACCGCCAGACGGTCACGCTGGCCCTGGCCGAGATCTTCAATCCGGGCCGGCCTTTCCTGGGGAATCCTGGGGACCCGCGAGAAGTGCTGCGGCGATCCGCTGCGGCGGCTGGGCAACGAGTACGTGTTTCGACATGCTGGCCCGCGAGAACATCGCACTCTTCAAACGACACGGCGTCCGGCAGGTCATCACCTTCTGCCCGCACTGCTTCAACACCCTGAAGAACGACTACGCGCAGTACGGGGCCGACTTCGAGGTGATCCACCACACGCAGCTCATTGCCGACTGCTCCTGGAGCAGGGGCGCATTACGCTTTCCGGCCGGGCCTGGACGGCAAGGATCGTCTTCCACGATTCCTGCTACCTGGGCCGGTACAACGGCATGCTACAACGAGCCCCGCGAGGTGATCATCAGCGGCCGCATCGGCGGCAAGCCGCCGCTGGAGATGCCCCGATGCCGCGCAGAACAGCTTCTGCTGCGGCGCGGGCGGCGGCAGGATGTGGATGGACGGAGACATCGGCAGGCGCATCTATCTTGAGCGGACGCCGGAGGCCCTGCCCTGAATCCCTCAACCATCGCCGTGGCCTGCCCCTACTGCATGACCATGTTCGAGGACGGCCTGCAAGACGAAAACGCCAGGACCAGGTGAAAGTGAAGGACGTGGCTGAGATCGTGGTCGAGGCCATGTAGAAAACTGGAAAAGCCACGGGCAAGAGGTAACCACGAAGTGCACGAAGAGGGGGACACGAAGCTCACGAAGAGCAAAAGTTCCTTTTTACTATACAGCGGACTGTGGCCCGACGACCAATGTATACCTGCCCCTTTCTCATTGCGCTGCTTGTGTCCTTCGTCGGGTAGTTGTTTTTCTTCGTGCTCTTCGTGGTAAAGCCTTTGTTCCCTTCGTGGTTATAATTTTGGTGCTTAGTTTATGCATAGACTTCTCATTATCAGTATTCACCTTCTGCTCGCGGGCTTCGGCGTGCTCGAGTATTGCGTATCAAAAGGCATGAGAAAATTCAAATACAAGTCCGCGTCTCACTACTCTGCGCGGATCCCTTATGATCATCCGGCCTACCAGGACATAATGATATCCCTGACAGAAAATCGCTCGGAAGCAAGCCTTACCTCCTATACGCTGTGCACCTCTCACGGCAGTCGCCTCCCCCTGCTGATCACCGGCAAGATAACGCTGAACTGAGAGGGTGCAGGGTCAAAACACAGGGGCAGGGTTCACAAAACATACTGAAATGGATGTGCGAAACAACACCTTCTATTGGGGTCAGGTCTTGAAATATCAGTTTTGAAGGCAAAGCTTCTTATTATTGCTGAGAATTGTGGCTTGTGCTCCGTTGTGGCATCAGAACATAGGCAGTGTTTTCTTCGGTTTTTCATTTCTAGTAAAGCGAGAAATCTGATTAACCCCCGTCCAATATTCGATATCCTGACGCCCCTCACTTGCAAACTGATATTTCAAGACCTGACCCCACATCGTGCACTGTCCACAGAAAAGGATGTAACCACGAAGAGCACGAAGGGTAAGACACGAAGCACACGAAGTAAACAAGTGTCTAAGTAGGACGCGACCTGCCGCGTCCTACTGCAAGAATTTTCAGTCGTGCACGCACGACTGAAAATTAAAAAGTTCAGAGTCTTTCTTCGTGAACTCGTTTTTTGATTTTTCTTCGTGGGCTTCGTGGTGACAAATACAGGGGGCAGGGTTGAGGGAGCAGGGTCAAAACATACCAGTTTACAGATGTCAGTTTCCAGAGGCTCCTTCGTGTCCTTTGTGCATACATCTTCGTGGGATTCGTGGTGGCCGTTTGGAACATTTGAGCTTTGAAATTTGGATTTGTTTGGGATTTAGGATTTTGTGCTTCGGATTTATTTCTCCAACCTGCATCGTGCATCCTGAATCCTGTCCCGTGTTTAGTGGATACCCCATCGCCGCTACAAATTCATTGACAACCCGCAGAGCGGTGTGTTAGTGAAAAAATCCTCACGTGCACATCCACGACAAATCAAGAGAATTGCATGTCTCAGGACAGCAGCTTCGAACCGAAAATCATAGCATTTTGCTGCAACTGGTGCAGCTACGCGGGGGCTGATCTCGCGGGAGGTATGAGGTTAAAATACTCATCCAATATCCGCCCCATTCGGGTGATGTGCAGCGGGCGAATTTCTCCCCACTTTATCATTAAGGCCTTTCAGGAGGGGGCTGACGGGGTACTGGTTACGGGATGCCATATCGGTGATTGTCACTACCTGAAGGGAAACTATATCACCGCCAAAAGGGTAATGATATTAAAGGAGCTGATCAACTTCCTCGGCATTTCACCCGAGCGGTTGCGCCTGGAATGGATTGCCGCGTCAGAAGGTGACAAGTTTGCCCGCGTGGCGGATGAATTTACCCAAACGGTCAGAACCCTGGGGCCTACTCCCATTAAAACAATTCCGTTTAATCGCTAGACCGCTCGTATGGATGAACTTTCCCGGAAAGTCGAAGAACTCCTCAAAGGGGGTACCATCTCCGCGTTTTTAGGAATGCGGCAGATAAACGGTCAGTCCATACCCTTCCTCTTCACCGATCCGGAGGATGTGCGGGCGCTCACCGCAGGTGACACCCGCTATCCCCTTGCCAAAATTATCCTTAAGATCGCCCGCCGTTATCCTGAGCACACCCTCGGAATCATGGTGAGAGGATGCGATGAAAAGGCATTGATTGAGCTCTACCGGAATCAACAACTCGACCGCACCAAAGTGATCCCGGTAGGGGTACGCTGCTCCCAAGAGCTGGCGGAACGGTGCACGTGCCCCCAGCCCTATCCCTCCCAGTGCGGTCCGGGTGAAGTCCGGGTCGTCCCGCCCGATCGCACCGCCCTCGAGACCATCGAGTCCCTTCCGCTTGACGAGCGCTTCCGTTACTGGGTCAACCAGTTCGGCAAGTGCATCAAGTGCTACGGCTGCCGCAACATCTGCCCGGTCTGCTTCTGCGAGGTATGCACTTTGGAAGACGCGCCGCTTATCCCGCTGGGTGAAATCCCCCCGCAGGTGCCTGCCTTCCATCTCTCCCGCGCCTTCCACATGGCGGGGAGGTGCATCGACTGCGGGCTCTGCGAAGAAGCGTGCCCGGCGGCCATCCCTTTGAGAACCCTCTACCGCAAGGTGCGGGAAATTGTAAAAGAGCACTTCGACTTTCTCCCCGGAGAAGATGGTGAGGCGACGTCCCCCATCCAGACGCTCGGCGACGGAAGCTTTGATATAACCGAACATCATCATTAGCAAGAGGTAGTGCACTTGAATTACTTTACCGTCCCCACCACCTGTGTGTACTGCGGTTGCGGATGTGAACTGCTCCTGGAAGTGCTGGACGGAGCGCTTGTGGGGGTGTTGCCCGGCAAGTCCAATCCCGTCAACCACGGCGCCCTCTGCATCAAGGGATGGACCGCCCATGAATTTGTCGTCAGTGAAAAGAGGCTGCGCACCCCCCTGGTCAGGAAGAACGGGGAGCTGCAGGAAGCCTCCTGGGAGGAGGCCCTCTCGGTCGTGTCCTCAAAATTAAAGGCGCTGAAAGAATCCTCCGGCCCCGAAAGCATTGCCTGCCTCTCCTCGGCCAAGTGCACCAACGAGGAAAACTACCTCATGCAAAAATTGATGCGGGCGGCGGTGGGGACAAACAACGTTGATCACTGCGCCCGTCTCTGACACAGCTCGACCGTCGCCGGTCTGGCGGCAGCCTTCGGAAGCGGCGCCATGACGAATTCCATCGACGAGCTGGAAGATGCGGAGTGCATCTTCATCATAGGGTCCAATACCTCGGAGGCCCACCCCCTTATCGCTTCCCGGATTTTCAAGGCCAAAGAGCGGGGGGCAACCATCATTGTGGCCGACCCCCGGAAGATTCATCTTGCCCACTATGCCGATATCCATGTCAGGCAGAGGCTGGGGACGGATGTGGCGCTGATTAACGGCATCATGCAGACCATCATCACAGAGGGGTGGGAGGATAAGGACTACATCGCCGCCCGGACGGAACAGTTCGATCAGCTGCGGGAAGCGCTTGCCCCCGTATACCCCCGAAAAGGTGGAGGAGATAACCGGGGTGAGCGCAAACGATCTGCGCTCAATCGCCCGCGCCTTTGCCACGAGCAAAAGTTCATCCATCGTGTATGCGATGGGGATTACCCAGCATACCACCGGCGTGGACAACGTAAAATCACTGGCAAACCTGGCCATGCTCTGCGGACGGGTGGGAGTGGAGAGCGGAGGGGTAAACCCCTTGCGCGGGCAGAATAATGTCCAGGGCGCCTGTGACATGGGTGCGCTGCCCAACGTATATCCCGGTTACCAGCAGGTAAACAACGAAGAGACCGCGAAAAAGTTTGAGGCCGCCTGGGGGACAGCGCTCTCCCGGAAGCCGGGACTCACCATCATGGACATGTTCGACGGCGCCCTGGCGGGAACCACCAAGGCGATGATCATCCTGGGGGAAAATCCCATGGTGAGCGATCCCGATCTCCGCCACGTAGCGGAGGCGCTCAACGCCCTTGACTTCCTCCTGGTCATCGATATCTTCCTGACCGAGACCGCCCGGCTCGCCGATGTGGTCCTGCCGGGGGTAAGTTTTGCGGAGAAGGAAGGAACATTTACCAACACGGAAAGAAAGGTACAGCGGGTACGCAAGGCCATCGAACCTTTAGGCGATGCCAGGGCCGATTGGCAGATTCTCTGCGATCTCTCCGGGGCCATGGGATATCCGATGGATTATCCCCATCCCTCGGCGATCCAGGAAGAGGTTGCCGCCCTTACCCCGAGCTACGGAGGCATTACCTATGACCGGTTGGAACAGGGGGGCCTGCAGTGGCCCTGTCCCACCAGGGAGCATCCGGGGACAAAATTTCTCCACAAAGACATGTTCACCAGGGGCAAGGGGCTCTTTCACCCCGTCACCTATAAACCGCCTGCTGAGCTTAATGATGCGGACTATCCCTACCAGCTTACCACGGGGAGGTCCTTTGTCCACTACCACACCGGTACCATGACCCGGAACTCTCCCTCTCTCCATGCCGAAATGAAAGAGGGTTATATTGAAGTTCATCCCGAAGACGCGAAACAGCTGGGCATCAGCGAAAACGAAATGGTGAAAATTGCCTCTCGAAGGGGCGCCATTGAAACGAGGGTGATCATTACCGAGCGCGTGGGGAAGAAGGTGGTGTTTATCCCCTTCCACTTTGCGGAGGCGGCAGCAAATGTCCTGACCCATGCCGCCCTGGACCCTGTCGCAAAGATTCCGGAGTTCAAAGTATGCGCGGTGAGGCTGGAGAAAAGCCCGGGTTGAGGAAATGATATAACCACGTACAGGGCACGAAGCAAGACTTCTCAGTCGTGCATGAACGATTGAGAATTGGAAAAATTACAGGGACTTTGGTTTCTTTCTTCGTGATCTCAGTTCTTGGTTTTTTCTTCGTGGGCTTCGTGGTTCAAAAATAGTTTACAGTTGACGGTTGACAGTTTACAGGAGCCCTGTGTGTAGGTTTTTATAGTGCCCGTTTGGAACATTTGTGCTTTGAATTTTGGATTTGTTTCGGATTTCGATGCTTCGGATTTGCATTTGTTTTCTATACCTGTATCATGCATCACTTCTCGCTTTTAACGCATCAAGGGGTTACCGGCAATGGCACGGGTGGGTGTGTTTGTCTGTGATTGTGGTACCAATATCGCCGGGGTGGTGGATGTTGCCCGGGTGGTGGAACGGGTAAAGGCGCTGCCCGAGGTGGTTGTTGCCCAGGAGCTCAAATACAGCTGCTCCGAACTCGGACAGACCGCCATCCAGGAGGCCATCAGGGAACACCGCCTGGACAAGGTGGTCGTCGCTTCCTGTACCCCCCGCATGCACGAAGCCACCTTCATGAAATGCGTGAGCAAGGCAGGCCTCAACCCCTACCAGTTTGAAATGGCCAATATCAGGGAGCAGTGCAGCTGGGTGCATGAGGACAAGGAAAAGGCAACGGAGAAGGCCTTTGATTTAACCAAAATGTCCGTCGCCAAAGCGAGAAGGCTCGTACCCCTCACCCCCATGAAGATGCCGGTTGAAAAAAGGGCGCTGGTAATCGGGGGCGGGATTGCCGGCATGCAGGCCGCCTTGAACATCAGCAAGGCGGGCTATCCGGTCACCCTGGTGGAAAAAACCCCCAGCATCGGGGGCCGCATGGCGCAGCTGGAAAAGACCTTCCCCACATTAGACTGTTCCGCCTGAATACTCACCCCCCGGATGACGGAGTCATCCCAGGACGAAAACATCAGACTCTATACCTATGCCGAGATTGAGGAGGTGCGGGGATTCGTCGGCAACTTTGAAGTCACCATCCGCAAAAAGGCGCGCTCGGTGGACATGAGCAAATGCACCGGCTGCGGAGAGTGTCAGCAGAAGTGCCCCCGCAAGATTCAAAGCGAGTTCGATATGGGGCTGGGAAACCGCAAGGCCATCTATACCCCCTTCACCCAGGCCGTTCCCAATGTGCCGGCCATTGACAGGGCAAATTGCACCTACTTCACCAAGGGGAAGTGCCAGGTGTGCTCCAAGGTATGCCCCACCGGCGCCATTGACTACGAGCAGCAGGATGAGCTGATTACGGAAAAGTTCGGCGCCATCGTGGTTGCCACCGGATTTTCACCCTTCGATTGGACCGTTTATGGCGAGTACGGGGCGGGAAAGTTCAAGGATATCATCACCGGCCTCCACCTTGAGCGCATGCTCGACACCTCAGGCCCCACCGCCGGCAAGGTCATCCGTCCTTCTGACGGCAAAGAGGCGAAGACCGTGGTGTTTATCCAGTGCGTGGGCTCCCGGGATCCCAGCAAGGGCATGCCCTATTGCTCCCGGGTGTGCTGCATGTATACGGCAAAGCATGCGCTCCTCCTCAAGGATCATATTCCTGACAGCCAGTCCTACGTTTTTTACATCGACATTCGTTCCCCGGGAAAGAACTACGAGGAATTTCTCAACCGGGTCCAGGAGGAGTCAGGCGCAATTTACCTCCGGGGACGGGTCTCAAAAATCTACCAGCAGGGAGAAAAACTGATAGTGTGCGGGTCGGATACCCTGCTGGGGGAACCGGTCAGGATCGAAGCCGATCTGGTGGTCCTGGCGACCGCAATGGTAGCGCAACCGGATGCAAAGCAGCTTGCCCAGAAACTGAACATTCCTGTTGACGGGCTGGGCTTTTATACCGAAATTCACCCCAAGCTGGAGCCCGTCGCCAGCGTTACCCGGGGGATCTACCTGACCGGGAGCTGCCAGTTTCCCAAGGATATTCCCGACACGGTCGCCATGAGCGGTGCTGCCGCCGTGGGCGTATGCAGCATCCTCTCTCAGCAGGAGATGATTATTGAACCCAAGATCGCCGGGGTGGATGAAACCCGCTGTACCGGATGCCTCAACTGTATCGAGGTGTGTCCCTTTAATGCCATTCAGGAAACGTCACACGACGGAAAGGTGTTGGCGCATGTGGTGGAGTCCCTCTGCCAGGGGTGCGGCAATTGCTGTTCAGCCTGCAGGGTACGGGCAATCGAGGTGAAGGGATTTACCGACGAGCAAATCCACTCCCAGATCGCCTCAGCCCTGAAAACGGCATAGGAGCGCGGGAATATGCTGACCATACTTCGAGGAGAACAGATTCACGCCTTCAGGAACCTCATCATCGAGCGCTGCGGGGAGGACGTGGGGAAATGCATTCAATGCGGAAAGTGCTCTTCCGGCTGTCCGGTCGCGAGTGAGATGAAATACATCCCCAATCAGATCATGGAGCTGATCCGCCTCAATCAGGAGGAAAAGGTGCTCACCGCCAACACCTTCTGGTTCTGCGCCGGCTGCCAGACCTGCTCCATCAGATGCCCCCATGATATTGACATTGCCCTGGTGATGAACACCCTGCGCAAGCTTACCCTGGACAAGGGGTATCCGCCTGCCGACAGGAAGATATCCGGCTTCAACACCATTTTTACCGATTCCATTAAGCACCACGGTCGTGTGTATGAACTGGGCATGGTGACCAGGTTCAATCTCACCACCGGTCAACCCCTGAAGGATGCGGGCTTCGGGCCGACCATGCTGCGCAAGGGCAAATTGGGCCTGCTTCCCCACAGGATAAAAGGACTGCGCGACATACGCGAGATCTTTCGCAAGAGCAAAAAATTTACCTGATCAAGCCGAGAAGATTGTATGCAGATTGGATATTTTCCCGGGTGTTCCCTGACCAGCACCGCTCAGGAGTATGATGCGTCAGTGAGGCTGCTCGCCCGGAATTGCGGTGTCGAGCTGGTGGAGATAGAAGACTGGAACTGCTGCGGCGCAACCCCTGCCGCCGCGCTGAGCGAAGAGCTCGCGCTGGCGCTGCCCTTGCGAAATCTTCTCAAGGCCGATACCCAGAAGCTCTCCTCCATCCTGTCCCCCTGCCCCGCCTGCCACAGTCATCTCCTCCTGGCGAAGAAAGAGGTGACCACCGGCGGCGCCCATAAGCAGCGGCTGCATGAGATTGTGGATGATCAGCGCGCCCCGGATATTGCGCTCAGGCACCTGGTTGACTTTCTCCACCATGATCTGGGACTGGAGGCGCTCAAAAAGACCGTTGTCAAACCGCTGGAAGGAATGAAGCTGGTCTCCTACTACGGATGTCTCACCAGGCTCAGGGGCATCGAGATGGAAGACAAGGAAAACCCCACCATGATGGATGAAATAATCTCCGCGCTGGGGGCGGATGCGCCGGACTGGTCTCACAAGACAGAGTGCTGCGGGGCGAGCTTTTCCATCACTAAAACCGATACCGTCCTCCGCCTGGTGGGTGAAATACTGGCTGCCGCGAACGGGGTGGGCGCCGATGCCGTCGTGGTCGTATGTCCCCTCTGCCAGTCCAATCTGGATATGAGGCAGGCGCAGCTGGGGCGGAAGGGCATCTCAGGGCGTCAACTTCCCATCGTGTATCTGAGTCAATTGATCCTGCTTGCGCAGGGCAAAGGGTATGGCGAAGTCGGTTTTGACAGGCATCTGATAAGCCCGCGATCCCTCATAAGACCATAATCAGTCCACGGTCGACAGAACAAAAATAGAGATCAGGGAACAGGGTCAAAAAAAGAGTACAGGTCAACAGAACAAAAGCGCACCAGCACCTTCTATTGGGGTCAGGTCTTGAAATATCAGTTTTGAAGGCAAAGCGTTCTTATTATTGCTGAGAATTGTGGCTTGTGCTCCGTTGTGGCATCAGAACATAGGCAGTGTTTTCTTCGGTTTTTCATTTCTAGTAAAGCGAGAAATCTGATTAACCCCCGTCCAATATTCGATATCCTGACGCCCCTCACTCGCAAACTGATATTTCAAGACCTGACCCCACATCGTGCGGATTTCACAGGGCAACCACAGGGGGTTGCCCCTACAATTTTGTGCCCCTTCGCATTCGTGCCGTTCGTGGTTTTTCTTCGTGGGCTTCGTGGTGGCCGTTTGGAACATTTGAGCTTTGAAATTTGGATTTGTTTGGGATTTAGGATTTTGATGTTAGGATTTGACTCTTACGTTTTCGGATTTGTCTTCCAACCTGCATCGTGCATCCTGTATCCTGCATCCCCCTCCTGATAATCCTTGACAATCAAAGGCCTTACGGGTTATGAATGCGGCTCAAATCAGTGCAACAGTACGGTATCACTCACACACGGGGACAAGGCATGGCAATACCCAAGACTCATGAGCAGGCAGGGCTGGAGGAATTCTCCGCGGAAGCGCTTGCCCGGGCGGATGAAATTATCGCGCGCTATAAAGGGAAACCCGGCGCGCTCATACCCGTGCTGGAGGAGGTGCAAACGGTCCTTGGCTACCTCCCGGTATCAGTCCAGATGCGGGTGGCCCGGGGATTGAATATTCCGCCCTCCAACGTGTACGGCGTGGTCACCTTCTATTCATTTTTCACCATGGTTCCCAAGGGAAGGCACACCCTGAGGGTATGCCTGGGGACCGCCTGCTACGTGAGAGGCGGGCAGCGCATCCTCTCCAAGCTGAGCGATGCGCTGGCCATTGAGCCGGGAAACTGCACCGAAGACCGTCGCTTTTCCCTGGACACGGTGCGCTGCCTCGGAGCCTGCGGCCTTGCCCCGGTGATGATGATTGATGATGACCCCCACGGCCAGCTCAAGGCGGCGGAAGTGGAAAAGAAGCTGGCATCATACGAGTAGGAGGAATTTGATGGAGAAGCTGAGCAGGGCAGACCTCGCTGCGATCAAGGAAAAAATTAATCAGTCGGACCCCTTGAAGACGGGGCTTAAGCGGGCGCGGATCACCGTGCACATGGGAACCTGCGGGATTGCGTCCGGCGCGCAGAAAATTCATGACACCATCGGGGATCAGATGGCGCGCAACAGTGTTTCCGACATCGCGATTACCACCTCCGGCTGCATGGGCATCTGCTGCCGCGAGCCGCTCATCACCATCGAGGAAGGCGGCAAGGACGCGGTGGTGTATGAGCTCCTGACGCCGGAAAAGACCGAG
Source organism: uncultured delta proteobacterium (assembly GCA_963793865.1). Classification (GTDB taxonomy): domain Bacteria; phylum Desulfobacterota; class WTBG01; order WTBG01; family WTBG01; genus CAZWCD01. The sequence continues at coordinate 30,139 of CAWCBP010000010.1, read as the reverse complement.
CGCATCTTCAAAGAGCACCTCATGGGCGGCGTGGTGCAGAAAGACCTGCTCATGGCGCGCGGCAGGGAAAATGACGTCACCACCGCCGCCATCGCCCTGAAGGGGATACCTCACCTGCGGGAGACCCCCTTCTTCAGCAAGCAGAAGACCATCGCCCTCAGGAACCGGGGGTCGATTGACGCGGAAAGCATCGATGAATACATCGCCCGCGACGGATACCAGGGCGTGGCCAGGGCGCTGTTTGACCTGACCCCGGCCCAGGTCATCGACGAGGTGAAAAAATCCGGCCTTCGCGGCAGGGGAGGCGCGGGATTTCCCACCGGACTCAAGTGGAGCTTTGCCGCCAGGTCTCAAGGGGACGTGAAGTATATCCTCTGCAACGCCGATGAGGGTGACCCGGGCGCCTTCATGGACCGGTCGGTGCTGGAAGGAGACCCTCACGCCGTGCTCGAGGGAATGATCATCGGCGCATACGCCATCGGCGCCCGCCAGGGCTACATATACTGCAGGGCTGAATACCCGCTCGCCGTCAAAACGCTCAACCACGCCATCGCGCAGGCCCGGGCATACGGCCTGCTGGGCGGCAATATCCTCGGCTCCCCATTGAGCCTGGACATTGAAGTCTATCTCGGGGCCGGGGCCTTCGTCTGCGGCGAAGAAACAGCGCTGATGGGCTCCATCGAGGGCAGGCGGGGCATGCCCCGTCCGCGCCCGCCGTTTCCCGCAAACCAGGGGCTCTGGAACAAGCCCTCGGTGCTCAACAATGTTGAAACCTATGCCTGCATCGGCCAGATCATCACCAGGGGCGGCGACTGGTTTGCCTCCTTCGGCACCGAAGGCTCAAAGGGCACCAAGGTGTTTGCCCTGACCGGCGCGGTGAACAACGTGGGGCTGGTGGAAGTTCCCATGGGAACCCCCATCGGGGACATCATTTTCGACATCGGCGGCGGCATCCGCGGCGGTAAAAACTTCAAGTCGGCGCAGCTGGGCGGTCCCTCGGGGGGCTGCATCCCGGCGTCCGCCCTCAACACCCCCACCGACTACGAAGAGATCGTCAAGCACGGCGCCATCATGGGCTCCGGCGGGCTCATCGTGATGGATGAGAACACCTGCATGGTTGACACCGCGCGCTTCTTCATGGAGTTCTGCCAGGAGGAATCCTGCGGGAAATGCACACCCTGCCGCGAGGGCACCAAGCGCATGCTGGAGATATTGACCCGGATCTGCAAGGGCCGGGGAGTTCCCGAAGACATCGGGCTCCTGGAGGAAATGGCCCCCTACATCAAGGACAGCGCCCTCTGCGGACTGGGACAGACCGCCCCCAACCCGGTGCTTTCCACCCTGCGCTATTTCAGGCACGAGTATGAAGCCCACATCTTTGAGAAAAAGTGCGCCGCCTGCGTCTGCTCGGAGCTCTTCAAATCCCCCTGCCAGCACGCCTGTCCCATCGGGATGGATGTGCCCGGGTATATCGCCCTGGTGAGGGCGGGGCGGCTCGATGACGCCTACCGGCTGCTTAAAAAGACCAATCCCTTCCCCGCGGTGTGCGGAAGGGTCTGCCCGCAGTTCTGCGCGCCCAACTGCCGGCGCGGCCAGCTCGATGAGCCCATGGGCATCGCCTGGCTGAAGCGGTACATTACCGACACGGTTCAGCCCCCCACCCCGGCTCCCGCACCCATCACCCGCGCGGAAAAAATCGCGATCATCGGCGGAGGCCCCGCCGGCCTTACCGCCGCCAGGGACCTCATCCTGCGGGGATACGCTGTTACCGTCTTCGAGGAGCTGCCCCATGCCGGCGGGATGATGCGCTACGCCATTCCCGAATACCGGCTGCCGCGCGCGACGCTCGACCGGGAGATAGATGATATCAGGGCCCTGGGAGTGGAAATCAAAACCGGCGTTCGGGTTGGAAAGGACATTGACCTGGCCCGCATCCGCGCCGCATTCGACTGCGTGGTGCTGGCCATCGGGGCCCACCGGAGCTGGACGCTGGACATAGAAGGGGAAAACCTCAAGGGAGTGGAAGGCGCCGCGGAATTCCTGCGCCGGGTGAATCTGAACAACAATACGCTCAAGGTGGGAAAGCGGGTCGCGGTCATCGGCGGCGGCAATTCCGCCATTGACGCGGCGCGCACCGCCAAACGGCTCGGGGCGGCGGAGGTGACCATCCTCTATCGCCGGGAGCGCAAGGACATGCCCGCCTGGGGAAATGAGATCGAGGCCGCCCTGCACGAGGGGATCGTTATCGAATACCTGGCGGCGCCAACCAAGCTCAGCGGCACAAACGGTACCTTGAACGCCATCGAGTGCACGCGGATGAAGCTGGGCGAGTTTGACCGCTCCGGCCGGCGGAGGCCCGTCCCGGTTGAAGGAAGCACGTTCTCCCTTCCCGTTGACCTGGTCATACCGGCCATCTCGCAATCCCCCGACACCGCTTTCATCACCCCCGACTCGGGAATCAAGGTGACCAAAGGCGGCACGTTTGAGCGCGCCGCAGGCAGCCGGACCCGGTCCACCGCCGAAGGCGTCTTCGTCTGCGGCGACGCGGTCAGCGGCCCGGCCACGGTGGTGGAGGCAATCATGATGGGCCACCAGGCTGCGGAGAATGTTGACGCGCACATACGCGCGAAAAATAATGAGCGGCCGTATAAAGAGCCGGCTGCAGAGAAGATCGACATCCCCTTCGAAGTGGACGCGGAGCTGGTGCAGCAGCCCAAAGGGCTGATGCCCGAGCTCGCGGCGGCTGAGCGGGTCAAGAGCTTCAGGGAAGTCGAGCTGGGATATACCAAAGAGATCGCCTATAAGGAGGCATGCCGCTGCCTGCGCTGCGATGCCGAGCTTCAGGAATAGGGAGGAGCGTTGATGAAGATCACCATTAACGGAAAAGCGTACGATTTCACCCCCGGGCAGACCATTTACGAAGTGGCCCGGGACAACGGTATTTATATTCCCGTGCTCTGCCACCACGACCGGCTCAAGCCGGTGGGCGCCTGCAGGGTGTGCGTGGTGGAGGTGGAGAAGGCGAAGACCCTGGTTGCCTCCTGCGCCATGCCCGCCGAGGAAGGCATGGTTGTCCTGACCGATACCGAACGCGTCCGGCAGTCGAGAAAGTTCACGGTCGAGCTGCTTCTCACCCAGGGGCACCACAAATGCGTTACCTGCGAGGCAAGCGGGAACTGCATCCTGCAGGACCTGGCCTATTCATTGGGCATCGAGATGCCCCGCTTCAGCGAATCCGAAAAGGTCCGGGAAGTGGAGCAGGCCAACGAGATGATCATCAGGGACATGGACAAGTGCGTGCTCTGCGGCATCTGCGTCCGGGCCTGCAAGGAGATACAGGTCAACAATGCCATTGAGTATACCGGCAGGGGTCCCACCGCCGCGGTCGGTCCCCCCTTCGGCCTGCGCTACGAGGATTCGGAGTGCGTCTTCTGCGGCGAGTGCGTGCGGCTCTGCCCGGTGGGCGCCCTCTCGGAAAAGAAGGGGCGCTTCCAGGGGCGCGGCGATGAGCTCGGCTCCGTCCGCACCACCTGCGCCTACTGCGGCGTCGGCTGCCAGATGGACCTGCGGGTGAAGGACAACCGCATCGTCAAGGTGACCACCCCCCGCTACGAGGACACGCCGCCCAATGCCGGCAGTCTCTGCATCAAGGGACGTTTCGGATACGATTTCGTCGGCCACCCCGACCGGCTCACCAAGCCCCTGCTGCGCAAAAACGGGGCGCTGCAAGAGGCGTCTGGGACGAGGCGCTCGGCTATATCGCGGAGAGGCTCGGCGCCATCAAAAAAACTCACGGCCCCGATGCCATCGCCGGACTGTCATCGGCCCGCTGCACCAACGAGGAAAACTACCTCTTTCAGAAATTCTTCCGCGCGGTCATCGGCACCAACAATGTCGATCACTGCGCCCGGCTCTGACACAGCTCCACCGTGGCCGGTCTGGCCGCGACCTTCGGATCAGGAGCAATGACCAACTCCATCGCCGACATCGGCGAATCGGACTGCATTCTTATAACCGGAACCAACACCACTGAAAACCATCCCGTCATCGCCACCATTGTGAAACGGGCGGTCACCCAGCGCGGCGCCGCTCTCATCGTGGTCGATCCGCGCAACATCGACCTCGCCCGCTTGGCCACCGTCTGGCTGCGGCAGAAGCCCGGGACGGACATCGCCTGGATCAACGGCATGATTCAGGTGATCCTGAGCGAGGGCCTTGCTGATGAGGCGTTCATAGCCGCCCGCACCGAGAACTTCGAGGCCCTGAAGGAAACGGTTAAAAAATATACACCGTCGTACGTTGAGTCCATAACCGGCATTCCCGCTGACGACCTGGTCAAGGCGGCCCGCGTCTATGCCAAAGCAAAGGCCGCATCCATTCTGTACGCCATGGGTATTACCCAGCATATCTCGGGGACGGACAACGTGAAGTCCATCGCCAATCTGGCCATGGTGACCGGCAACATCGGCCGCCCGGGCACGGGGGTAAATCCCCTGCGGGGCCAGAACAATGTTCAGGGCGCCTGCGACATGGGCGCGCTTCCCAATGTGTTCTCCGGCTACCAGTCGGTGACCGCCGACGAGCCGGTGCAGAAGTTTGAGAAGGTCTGGGGCGCGGCGCTCTCCCGCAAACCCGGCCTCGCCTTGACCGAGATGATGCAGGCTGCAGCCCAGGGAAGTCTGAAGGCGCTTTACATCATGGGAGAGAACCCCATGATATCAGACCCCGACCTGAATCACCTGGAGAAGGGGCTTAAGAAGCTGGAGCTGCTGGTCGTTCAGGACATATTTCTCCATGAGACCGGGGAGCTGGCCCACGTGGTCCTGCCCTCGTCTGCCTGGGGTGAAAAGGACGGCACCTACACCAATACCGAACGGAGGGTGCAGCGCATCCGCAAAGCAGTAGATGCACCCGGTGAAGCGCTGACAGACTGGGAAATCATAACCCGGCTGGCGGGGAAAATGGGCGCCGGCTGGAACTACAGCGGCCCGCGGGAGATCATGGATGAGATAAACGCGGTGACGCCGTCTTACAAAGGCATCACCTATGACCGCATTGAGCATGTGGGTCTGCAGTGGCCCTGCCCGACGCTCGAGCACGCGGGAACGCCCATCCTCCACAAGGACGCCTTCACCCGGGGCAAGGGGTCTCTTCAGTGCCATCGAGTACACGCCGCCCGCCGAGGTGCCTGACGCGGAATATCCTTTCATTCTCACCACCGGCCGCATCCTCTACCAGTATCACACCGCTACCATGAGCAGGCGATCGAGCGGCCTGGTATCAAGGACGCCCGATGCCTTCGTTGAGATCAACCCGGCTGACGCAGAGAAGCTGAATCTCAGCCAGGGCGACAGGCTGACCATTGCCTCGCGGCGGGGCAGCATACAGGCCAGTGCCGACATATCCGGGAAGTGCGCCGAGGGAGTCATTTTTATCCCCTTCCACTACAGCGAGGCGGCGGTCAACCGCCTCACCAATGCCGCGCTCGACCCCATTGCCAAGATCCCCGAGTACAAGGTCTGCGCCGTGAGGATAGAGAAAAGTTGAGGGAAGAGAGATGCAGGATGCACAGATGCAAATCCTAAAGACGCCTTCAAACCCGACTCCTGAATCTCTGCAACCACCGAATTCACCCTGTCGTTTTGAACCACGAAGCGCACGAATAATCCGACTACTCACGAAGAACACGAAGAGACCAAGATATAAGAGTCTCAGTCGTGCGTGCGCGACTGAGAAGGCTTGCAAGAAGGACGCGTGAAAGCGCGTCCTTCTTTAAATTCTTACCCCTTTCGTGATCTGGGTGGTCGGTACGTTTTTCTTCGTGTGCTTCGTGCCTCTGCCTTTGTGCCCTTCGTGGTTCAAAAGGCAGTTTACAGTTAGCGGTTGTCAGTTTACTATCCTCCTGCATCATGCATCCTGTTGACCCCTGAACTCTGGTACCCTGTACCCTGTATTTTTGACCCTGTACCCTGTACCCTGTACCCTGTTCTCTGACCCTGAACCCTGTATTTCTGACCCTGAACCCTATTCTTATTCCCCATTGAAATGTTCCCACATATATGGTAACATCCGGGCAAAAGAAAAACTCGAGGTGATGATTATGCGATATATCGGTGTACGGGAACTGAAGGAGTCCTTTGTAACCTGCATCAATTCCGGCGAAGAGATTGTTATTACCAAGCGTAAAAAGCCCATAGCCAGGATTTCTCCCATAAAGAGAAACTCGCCTGAATCGGCATTGCTGGAGATTGGCCGTGTTCTGACGGAAGCCGGGATTAACCAAAAGGATGCCTCTAGGGTCCTCAAGCAGGTTAGAAAAGAATTGTATGGCTAAGGTTGTAATTGATGCCAATGTAGTAATTTCCTCCGTATTTGGAGGCCTGCCGCTGGAATCAATTTCCAGGGCCTTGCTGCATCACGAGGTTTGTTACTCTGAGGATATAGAAAAAGAACTAAGAGGGGTCCTTAAAAAGCTTGAGTCCAAATTGCAGGCACGGCAGATAGAAACACTGCAAAGAAACCTTTCAAAATTTCTCTCCTTCTGCAAAAAGGTCCCGGTTACGGAAAGCGTTACCCTCTGCAGGGACACAAAAGATGATCGATACCTTTCCCTGTGCAAACAGGTCAAGGCTGATTTTTTAATCACCGGGGATAAGGATCTGCTGACTATTTCTAAAAAAGCGTTGAGAGATAATCACCTGATTTGTAATATCGTCACTCCCGCCGAATTCGTCAAAAGGGAGGGGTGAGGGTTCAGGGGAAGAGGATGCACGATGCAGGTTAAAGACGCCTCACCACTGATCCCTGCTTCCTGTTGTTTGAACCACGAAGCACACGAAGAAAAACCGACTACTCACGAAGAACACGAAGAAAGAAACCGAAGATATATAAGTCTCAGTCGTGCGTGCGCGACTGAGAAGGCTTGCAAGAAGGACGCGTGAAAGCGCGTCCTTCTTTAATTCCTGTCCCTTTCGTGATCTGGGTGGTCGGTACGTTTTTCTTCGTGCTCTTCGTGCATTCTCCTTCGTGCCCTTCGTGGTTCAAAAGGAAGTTGACAGGGTTGAGCGGTTGGGCAGGGTACAGGAAGAAAAGGCTCCATAGTTGGCGGTCCAGAGTAAAGACGTAGGGGCAGGCCCCTGTCTGCCCGACATAGGGCAACCACAGGGGGTTGCCCCTACATTTTGTGCCCTTCTCCATGTTATTCGTATCCCACCCTTCGTGCCCTTCGTGGTTCAAAAGGAAGTGACAGCTAGCGGTTGTCAGTTTACAGGATCCTCCTGTATCCTGTATCGTGCTTCCTGTATCTTCGTTGTCCCTAAAATGTCCAATGTCAAGGGCTGTCCCCAATTCTTGACTCCTGTACCCTGCCCCCTGAACCCTGTTAACTGTTCACTCCTGCAGTTTTTACTTAACAAAAAAGCAAAAAACGTTTATAATGGGAGTCCTTCTGATTTCATAACTCACTAAAAAAGACTTTCCTGGTTACTTAGTACTTCGTGGTTGAATCTTTTCCTGTAGACTGTCGACAGTGGACCATCGACTAACAAAGAGTGCGATAGCAGAAAGCGGTCATTTCGAAGAAGCACTGAGCGACTCGCATGAAATTCTTGTAAACATTTTAACAGCTTATCCTCCGGCGGATCATGGCAAGAAATAAGCTACTTATTTGTTTGGCCATTTTTTTATTTTGGACGGCAGGCTGCGGCGGCAGGGCGGAAAAAGCAACACCCCCTGAAATCACGCAGGATCTAAAGGCCTTTGAAAATATTCTTTCTCACTACTATCTTCAGCCCGGGGACAGGCTCGACATTACCTTTTACCAGAATCCCGAGCTCAACGAGAGCGTCATAGTGCGGCCTGATGGCCGGATTTCACTCCAGCTGATCGATGAGATTCAGGTTGCCGGGCTCACGCCCCCGCGGGTGAAAGAGCTGCTGACTGAACAATACACCCCCTATTTAAAGAAGCCCATGCCCTCCGTGAGCATCACCTCGTTTGGCGGGCAAAGGGTTTATGTCGGGGGGGAGGTTAATAGGCCGGGTGTGATCACCCTTAAGGGACGCACCACGGTTGCCCAGGCCATCTTTGAGGCTGGTGGATTCAAATCAGACGCTGATATTAAGGATGTGCTGGTGGTAAGCAGGGCGCCCGACAAAAGCCCCCTTACCCGGACGGTCAATGTCAAGAAGGCGCTGAAGGGCAAGCTTCCGGAGGAGGAAGCGCTCATCAGGCCCTTTGACATCATCTATGTGCCGAAAATCCCTTATGCTCAAGGCAAATGAGTTCATCGACCATGTGTACGCCTTCGTTCCGCCCTTCATCTGGTTCGGCTTCTCCTACGAAGTGCACGTGGAGGATGATTAGAGGAGGGGATGCATGATGCACGATATCGGAGGGTCCTGACAGCCGTAAACTCCCGGCAACTGTAAACTTCTCTTTGAACCACGAAGCGCACGAAGGATAAGACACAAAGAGCACGAAGAGAAAGGCAGAAAACAATTGCCAAGTGACACTTTTGTTAAGTAATTGAAAACCGGCATCTAGAGAACGATCATGTAAGCTGTCCAGCGAAAACAAAATTGTTTGTTAAACAAATTTGTTTTCGCTGGAAACTTCGTGTGCTTCATGCATTTCTTCGTGACCTTCGTGGTTCTTTTTGGTTTTTCTTCGTGCTCTTCGTGGTGCAGTTTTTAAATTTAGATTTACCCTGTTTTTCCTGTAAACTGTCAACCGCAAATTGGCAACTGGTCGCAATGAACTACTTAAAAGCCGTTTTTTGGGACTATCCTCAATTCGCAGATGAAGAAGGTTTAAAAAACTTCTTGAAACAGGCGCAGGAAAAATCTCCCCGCCGGTGGATCATGTCCAGGTTTCTTGAGCACGGCAGGGTTGTTGACACGCTGAGATACTTCACTATAAATGAGATAAAAGAAACCTTACCTGACCTGAAACTTACCAAGTACATCAGGCTTAAATGGAACAGAATCATTGAAGTATACAGCAAATAGCCAGGAAGATAAAAACTGTTATGCATCTGCTGTGCAACGAGAAGTGCTCGTCAATCTCATTGCACATCCCGATATCGAGAAGAATTTTTTTCTAACAGGAGGAACCGCGCTTTCTGTATTCTACTTGCATCACCGATTGTCGGATGATCTTGATCTCTTTTCAAAAGATTTCCCGGGTCTCGCTGAGATTGCTTTCTGGATAAAAACCCGCTGGCCCAAAGAGAGCATAAAGATTAAAGAGGCAGCTCAGTTTCTTTCTTTTTTGATCAGAGATGTTAAGGTTGATTTTGTCATAGATCCGCTTTCATCTGATGAAGAGCGCACAAGACACTCCTTTGATACCGGACATTATCTTCTCGTCGATACCATGAACAATATTGTATCAAACAAGTTCTGCGCTGTGGTGAGCAGGACAGAACCAAAAGATTACATAGATCTTTTCATGATCCTTAAATCTTTTTCAGCACCTGAAGTCAACCGCATTTACCAGGCAAGCCGCTTAAAAGATGCCATTTTTGATGATCCGCCAACTGCGGCCTATCAATTAGAAACAGGTATTGCATTTATTAAAGAGAACCCTGCTCTCATGCCCAAAATGATTCAACAGATTGACATGAAAGAATTGTATAAGTTTTATGAAAAACTTGCAGAGTGGCTCTATGAGCTGATAAAAAAAGTTTAGGAATCAGGGTCATAAACTGATATTTCAAGACCTGACCCCATTAGTGAAATTTGAACCACAAGAAAGCACAAAGAGAAAGAGCAGAAATAAAATTGCCAAGTGACACTTTTGTTAAGAACTGAAAACCGGCATCAAGAGACGATATTTCAAGACCTGACCCACAAAAACTAATTTGTGGTTAAACAAATTTGTTTTCGCTGGAAACTTCGTGCGCCTCATGCATTTCTTCGTGACCTTCGTGGTTCTTTTTGGTTTTTCTTCGTGCTCTTCGTGGTTCAGTTTTTTAAATTTATATTTAACTTTCTGCACCCTGTTCCCTGAACCCTGCACCCTTAGGACTCCACCATGTATACTTCCTTTTACAATTTCACCGAGAAGCCTTTTAACCTGACTCCTGATCCCAAGTTTCTCTACTACACCCCCAGCCACCGCGAGGCGCTCGCCTCCATGATTTACGGGATCAATGAGCGCAGGGGTTTTGTGTGCATCACCGGGGAAGTGGGCACCGGCAAGACCACCCTCATCTATACCCTGCTTAACAATCTCAATGAGAAGGTAAAGACGGCCTTTGTCTACCACACCACCGCCACCTTTGAGCAGCTGCTCGGATATATCCTCATGGATCTCAATGTGAAGACCACCAAAGAGGATAAGATGATTCTTGTGCAGCAGCTGAACGATCACATGGTTCATAACATCGCCCGGGATGAAACCCTGGCCATTATCATCGATGAGGCGCAGAACCTGCCGGTCAGCGTGATGGAAGAGCTGCGCATGCTTTCAAACCTTGAAACCTGCAAGCAGAAGCTGATCCAGATTCTGCTGGTCGGGCAGCCCGAACTTGAGGCAAAGCTGGATTCGCAGGAGCTGCGGCAGCTCAAGCAGCGGATCGGCATCAGGCGAACCATCAAGCCCTTAACGCCTGATGAATCCAGGGAATACATAAATCACCGCTTGAACATGGTGGGAAGCACCACCGGCCAGGTCTTTACTTCAGACGCCGTGGCACTCATATGCAAGCATGCCCAGGGGATCCCCCGCATGATCAATATCCTCTGTGATAATGCCTTCCTGATAGGGTACAGTCTTTCTAAAGAAAAGATTACCGGCAAGATCATAGGAGAGGTAATCAGGGACCTGGACGGCGATACCGAAAAAAAACCCGCTCCTGCTCCTGAGCTAACCGGAACTCCTCTTCCCCCCGCGGAAAAAGAATCCCCATCGCGGAACATCCGCTTTTACCTTGTATCAATTATCCTGCTCATCGCGCTGGCGGTCATTTCCCTGGCCATCCGCGGGTTCTTCAGGGAAAAGCCGGTCCATGAGAATGTGCCTCAGCTGACCGAACTGGCTCCTCCCCCGGAGACTGCTGCCCCGGTTGAAGTGTCGCCGCAACCGGTCACCGTCCCCGAACCGGCACCACAGCAGCCTGCAGCGCAGAAGCCTGCGATTGAGAAGATCTCCGCCCCCGGAGCCGGAGCAAAAGAAACCGTCAGCCCCTAAAAACAAAGTATACAAGACCGCCTTTTTAAAAGAAGGCAAGAGCCTTTACTCGCTGGCCATAAAAAACTATGGCAAGGCAAATCCAACCATGTACGACCTGATCCTTAACGCCAACCCCGGCATAACCGACATAAGGAGCATTCCGGACAACAGAAAAATCAGGTTGCCCGCGATCACCCCGGAATCCTTCATCCAGGAAACCGGCGGAAGCTACTCTCTCTTCATCGGCACCTTTGAAACCCATAATCTGGCAGCCCAGTGTGCCGCAAAGCTTTCCGGCCTGGGGAAGAACACCATCATCAAAGCGCAGAAGTTTTCACCCAGAGACACCTGGTACCGCTTAACCGCCGGCAGCTTTGCCACGCGTGATGAGGCCCTGGATGCTGCAAATCTTCTTATAAAACAGGGAGTCATCTTCATTCCCGGTCAGCTTTCCTGAATTTTCTCAATCTGCGGTTAGTGTTCCAAAAGAAACATAAGTAACAGGGGTACGCTTTATATCTAACTGTATATTATTATTCCATTTTATTTCCAGCGCTCTTTGCTGCAGTAATTTTATGTTCCTCTAAGAACAATTAATAATATTATAGTAACTTAATTGCCTATTGATAGATATTGAACCGCAACTATAAATAAACATATTTTTCAAGTAGTTTGATGCTTTCCCCATAATAATGTTTTTTTTGCCGCAAATGGCATTTCTATTGCTTTTTAATCATGTGTTGCAGTATAATAATGCATTATATCTATTGTATTTAATACTAATTTTCAGATGTGAAAACTAAATAAAGCCAGAACCATAGATAATCAGCAGTAAGCACAAATCACTTTAAGAGGTTAATGGTGAAAAAGCATTTCTCGCTCACGAACTGCGCGGTTATTCTTGGACTCATCTGCATGATGGGGTGCGGCGGCGGAAAAAACACCACTGCCCTTCCCGCGGAAGCGGCGCCCGTCTACCAGGAGACTGCCGGCGATTATTATCTGCAGCCCGGGGATAACCTGGACATAAAGTTCTTCTACAATCCCGAGCTGAATGAAAATGTTACCATCCGTCCCGACGGTAAAATATCCCTGCAGCTGATTGAAGAAGTCCAGGCGGCCGGCCTCACGCCCGCGCAACTGGACGAGCTGCTCACCAAACAGTACGCGACCCAGCTGAAGCAGGCCACGCTGACGGTGATCATTAAAGAGTTCGGCGGCCAGCGGATTTATGTGGGAGGTGAGGTCAATTCTCCCCAGGTGCTTGAAGTTGTGGGAAGGGTCAACGCCCTGCAGGCCATATTCAACGCGGGCGGCTTCAAGGACAATGCCAAGATGTCCAGCGTCATGATTGTAAGCAGAGGACCTGAGAACGCCCCACAGGTAAGAAAGGTTGATCTCAAGCAGGCCCTTGAGGGAGCTCTTCCCGAGAACGATTACCTGCTCAAGCCCTTTGATATGGTCTATGTCCCCAAAACCAACCTGGCCCGGGCAGATGAGTTTATGAAACACATTTATAATTTCATTCCGCCCCGCATAGGCCTCAACTTCCAATATGAACTTCATTCTGAAGACAATAATGATAATTACAAAAGGAGATACAAATGTGGAGTGATGAAGATGCTGAGGGTCTGGCTGAAAAACAAATCCTAAGCACTGAAATGCCAAACTTGCAACCACGAAGGACACGAAGAGATAAGCGGAAGCGACACGACAACACAAAGGGTGTTGCACGAAGACACGAAGTCATAGAGTCGTAGTATGCAAATCTGCTCGGTGTACTGCCAAACTGATTTGAATACGCTAACAACTTCGTGACTCTTCTGTTTTTCTTCGTGATCTTCGTGGTTGTAAATTGTTTCTTCCTGTATCATGTACCTGTAACCAGCAAACTAGCTAACTAGCAAACCAGCCAAACCTAATGAACGAAAACGAAGCCACACCTCTCGGCTCCCTAAGAGACCTCCTCAACATTCTCTTCAAGCACAAGGCGAAGATGCTCGTCATCTTCTTAACTATTGTCATTACCGTCACCGTGGGTACCTTTCTCACGGCGCCGGTCTATGAAGCCTCGTCCAGGGTGCTGGTCAAGTTCGGCAGGGAAAATGTCTTCACTCCCACCAGTCCCGCGGCCGGCGGCAACCAGCCCATTCTCTTCGATTCCTCCCGGGAGGAGCGCTTAAATTCGGAGATAGAAATTTTTAAGGGGCGCAATCTTATCGAAACCGCGCTTACCAGTCTGGGTGTCAATACAATTTACCCCGATATCGATAAGAAATCCCTCATCCCCAGACCCTGGGCAAAGCAGCTGACACCTCTTGAGAAGGCAACCCTCGCCTTTGAGAAGAAGCTCACTATAGAAGGGGTGAAAAAATCAGATGTGATCGAGATAAAATTCGAACACAGGGATCCCGCAATTGCCGCTCAATCGGTAAATACGCTGATAGATGCCTTCCTGGATCACCACCTGACCGTCTACAAGCAGTCGCAGCAGTACAGTTTTTTTGATGACCAGGTCAAATTGCTGGAGCAGAAGCTGAAAGACTCTGAAAATGAGCTCGAGGGTATCAGGCGGGGCAACAATATTTCTTCATTGCAGGAGCAGAAAACCCTACTGCTCAAGCAGATATCAGACCTTGAAACGGAGCTGGCCAGGACCCGGGGTGAAATCAGCGAAAACGAGGGTAAAATGTATGCCCTCAAGGCAGGGGCATCCGCAAACCTCGCGGAGCTCAAACTGGGGACTGAGACAGAACTTAACCCCTACGCCATCAGCTCCATCAGAAGCAGGCTTGCTGAATTGAAGATGAAGGAAGAAGAGCTGCTCTCCAAGTATACCGAAGAGAGCATCATGGTCACCAACGTCAGGAAAGAAATAGAGACCGCCCAGGAGCTGCTGAATAGAGAAGAGAGAACCTACCATGACAAGGCGGTGAACAGCATCACCCACAACCTGAATGCCTTGAGGGGCAAGGAGGGAAGCCAGCAAAAGCACCTTGCGGGCTATCAGCAGGAATTGGACAGGATCAACACCATTGAGCTGCGCCTGAAAGAGCTGGAGCGCGAAGTAAAGCTGAACGAGGAAAATTACCAGCTCTACATTAAGAACATGGAAGAGGCCCGGATATCCGACGCCATGGACAGCCAGAAGATCGCCAACATCAGCGTGATCGAGCCGGCCCAGCCGCCCATCAAGCCGGTAAAGCCGAAGAAGCTGCTCAACATTTTGCTCTCTTTCATCCTCGGCTCCTTCGCCGCCCTCGGCATCGCCTTCTCCTCGGAGTATTTAAATCACACCTTCAATAGCAGCTCGGAGGTCAAGAGCAAACTGGGAGTCCCCGTGCTTGCGACAATTCCCGAAATTAGAGGAAACTGAACCACGAAGCACACGAAGGAGAAGACACGAAGAGCACGAAGATGACTGGGTTAGCAGAAGAGAAAGCGAAGTATTTGAGTGTTGCAAGCACGTTACCGGAGGATAAAGAGAAATTAATAAGCAGGGTAATTGGAGCGGCTATTGAAGTTCATAAACAATTGGGACCCGGGTTTCTGGAAAGCATTTATGAACGCGCCCTCTGTTATGAACTCGAATCACTGGGTATACCTTTTGAGAAAGAAGTTGAAATTTTAGTCCCTTATAAGGAAATAGCTATACCCGGTCAGCGACTTGATCTAGTGATTGACAATTTTTTGATCCTGGAGCTTGAAGGCCATAGAGCATATTCTACCCATACATGAAGCGCAATTGTTGTCCTATATGAAATCGACGGGACTAAAAGTAGGCCTACTGATTAATTTTAACGTTAAGCAACTCAAATCCGGGATCAAGCGAATGGTCATGTAAGTTTTCTAGCGTATGCGCAATTGTTTTCCAAACATTTGTGCATACGCCAGAAACTTCGTTCTTGTTTTTCTTCGTGCTCTTAGCTTTTGTTTTTTCTTCGTGCCCTTCGTGGTAAACGTTTTTATTTTAGTAGTTCATATACGAGGAAATTGCCCAGACACTGAAAGAACAATTCTGCAAAGCTGAAGTGCGTATACAAAGGTGTTTGTTTACTGAACAAACAATTTTGTATACGCAGGACTCTTCGTAGTTCTTGTTAGTCTTTCTTCGTGATCTTCGTGCTTGTTTTTCTTCGTGCGCTTCGTGGTTCAGTATTTAGAATTTTCTATGTAGGAGGCCCTTTTGGCAAAGACATTTGAAGCTTTGATGAAGGCGGAAAAGGAACACCAGATCAAACCTGAGGAGGCCAAGGTCTTTGATATCAGGCCCCAGGCACAGATCAGCATTCCCAAGAATTACAAATTATCTCCCCAGGTGGCGGAAGAATACCACCGGATGAAGCAGCTCATCCTGAACGCCAATCCAGACAGAAGGATAAAAACCGTGCTCTTCTCCAGCTCCCGGGAAGGAGAGGGCACTTCAACCGTTACCCGCGACTTTGCAGTAACATTGGCTTCTACCGGCGACACGGTCCTTTTGGTTGATGCCAATGTGAGGAACCCGGTCCTGCATGACTCGTTTAATCTGGAGAAAAAAACCGGCCTGACAGAGCTTTTGACCGGTGGAAAGGCGCTCGCGGATACCATCAAAAAAACGGAGATCCCAAACCTCTCTGTCATTACCAGCGGCGTGACGCCCTCAAATGCTTCTTCCATCTTTCAGTCAAAGCTGCTCGACTCATTGCTGGAGCAGATGAAGCAGCAGGCCGACTGGGTGCTCTTTGACGCACCACCCATTCATTCATACAATGACGCCAGCACCCTGGCGGCCAAAATGGATGGGGTAATCATGGTCCTCCAGGCCGAAAGCACCCGCTGGGAAGTCGCCCAGAGCGCCAAGCGAGCGCATTGAGAGCGAGAAGGTAAAAATTTTGGGCGCCGTCTTAAACCGCCGCAAAATGTACATCCCCAATTGGGCGTACAGAATGCTGTGAAGACGGATGCAGGATGCATAAGGCCGCCTCACCGACCCTGACCCCTCTGTTCCCTGTACCCTGTTTTTGACACGACCACGAAACCACTGATGACCCATGTTGTTCTACGCACAAATTGGTTGATGACTTTAAACGCTGAATTGTTTCTCCCTGTTCTCTGTGATCTTCGTGAACCGTTGTTTAGGTTTTCACCCTGAACTGTGACCGTGGACTAAAATATGCCCACTTTACGAAGACAGCTGCTGATGAAGTTCAACAAGGTGTTCGACATAGCAGCGATGGTGTTTTCCTTCGCCCTCACCAGCCTGCTTGCTTCCATGGAGGCTTCCAGCTCCGTTCCCATTGAACAGTTTCTCTCCTCCCGGGTTAAAATCCAGAATTTATTTATTCTCCTCGTGCTTTTTCTGGCATGGCAGATTACCTTCAGAATGGTTGGTTTATACCGTTCCAGAAGAATGAGCACACGGTTGCAGGAAATCATCGACATACTGAAGGTAACCACCGTTTCAACATTTCTGCTGCTTACCTCGGGTTATATATTTAAAATATGCGCTCATCGATATACCGTTTCTTGTCACCTTCTGGGTCCTCAGCACGTCAATCCTGATTACTTCAAGAATTGTGCTCCATGTTTTACTTAAGAATATGCGGCTTCTGCGGTCGCAATACACGGCAGATGGTTATCATCGGCACGGGCGAACGCGCGCAGGACTTTGCAAGAAAAGTGAAACAGAGTCCTGAATTGGGATATAACATCAGGGGATTTATTGATGATCCGTGGAGCGGGTTGGAAAAATTTCAAGGCAACGGGTGGCGGCACCTGGGCAGTCTGAATGATTTTCAGGAAATCCTGGGGAAAAATGTGATTGATGAAGTTGTGATAAGCCTGCCGGTAAAATCACATTATGATAAAATCAGCGCCATCATCAATCTGTGCGAGCAGCAGGGCATCATCATCCGGTTTCTCTCCGACCTCTTTGACTTGAAAATTGCCAAATCCTATATTGATCAACCTGGATGGAACCCCGCTGCTGACTCTTCATACGGTTCCTATAGAACAGTGGCATCTCGTGGTCAAAAGGACTCTTGATATACGCAGTCTCCTCTATTGCATTATTTCTTTTATTGCCCCTTTTTCTCCTTGTATCCCTGCTGATCAAGCTTGATTCCAGGGGACCGATCTTTTTTATCCAGGAAAGGGTCGGACTCAATAAGCGAAGGTTTAAGCTTTTCAAATTCAGAACCATGACCCCGAATGCCGAGGAATTGAGAGATCAACTTGCGGAACTCAATGAAGTATCCGGGCCGGTATTCAAAATTAAAAATGATCCCCGGCTGACAAGGGTTGGCAAATGGCTGCGCAAAATGAGCATTGATGAACTGCCGCAGCTTATTAATGTCTTAATAGGTAACATGAGCCTGGTTGGCCCCCGGCCGCCAATCCCGACGGAGGTGGAACAGTATAAATGGAGGGACAGAAGACGGCTGAGCATGAAACCCGGCATCACCTGTCTCTGGCAGGTAAACGGCAGAAGCAATGTACCCTTTGAAAGGTGGATGGAGCTTGACAAGGAGTACATCGATAACTGGTCTCTCTGGCTGGATTTCAAAATACTGGCCAAGACCATCCCTGCAGTCATCCGGGGTTCAGGCGCAGCCTAATCCATCCAACCCTTCCCATTTCTTCTCCACAATTCTTCCGATTTTGGATTTGAAAGTACATCGTCCGGAAAAGTGATGATTTAAAATTTCTGACCGCTAACGACAAGCACATGCGAAAAAAAATCATCCTGGTGGCGGGGGCAAGACCAAATTTCATAAAAATTGCCCCGCTGATCAGGGAATTTAAAAAATATAAGAATAAATTCAGCATCAGGTTGGTGCACACCGGGCAGCACTATGACTTTGAGATGTCCGAGGTGTTTTTTCAAAACCTTAACATTCCCCGGCCCGACATTTACCTCAAGGTTGGGTCACACTCCCACGCTGTCCAGACGGCCAGGATCATGTCTGCCTTTGAAAAGGTAGCGCTGGATGAAAAGCCGGATTTAGTCATGGTGGTGGGAGATGTCAACTCGACCCTGGCCTGTTCGCTGGTAGCTTCTAAATTGAATGTAAGGATCGCGCACGTAGAGGCCGGCTTGAGAAGCTTTGACCGAACTATGCCTGAGGAGATCAACCGGATAGTTACCGATTCCCTCTCAGATTACCTGTTCGTTAGTGAAGAAAGCGGGATAAAAAATTTAACAAGGGAAGGGGTGCATCCCGGCAGGATTTTCTTTGTCGGCAATGTAATGATCGATACCCTGCTTTGGAACATGAAGAAAATTGACAACTCTACTGCTCTGAAAAGCCTTTCGCTGAAGTGCAATGGGAGTACCCTAAAACCTAAAAGCTACAGCGTTTTGACCTTGCACAGGCCCAGCAACGTTGACTCTCCAAAAGCCCTGTCGGAAATCTTCGATATTCTCACATCCGTTTCAGAATATGTAAAAATTATCTATCCCGTTCATCCCCGGACGAAAAAAATGATCAGGTCGCTTGACTTCGGGGAAAGGTTTGCCGGCATCACCAACCTGACCATGATTGATCCCCTCGGCTATATCGATTTTATCAAGCTGGTAAAGAATTCCATGTTTGTTCTGACTGATTCAGGAGGCATACAGGAGGAATCAACTGTTTTAGGAATACCCTGCCTCACCATGAGAGAAAATACCGAGCGGCCGGTTACTTTGAGCAAAGGGACAAACTATCTGGTGGGCAGGAATAAGAACAAAATAATGAAATGTGTAAGGATGTTCTTAAACGGTACCACCCAAAAAAACAGTGTTCCTCAATTGTGGGATGGAAAGGCAGCGCAGAGGATTGTAAAAATCATTGTGAAGAGCTTTGATGAAGCAAAAGGATAAGCCCGGACAACATCCGGGAAGTCTGACCGGATATCGTGTTTATGAGGGTAATTGAAAAAGTAGAAAGCACCTTTTGGGAAGAGGTCGCAAAAAGCTGTCCATACGCAACATTTTTTCACACCCCGTATTGGGCGGAGCTTATGAGCAAAACCTTTGCTTACCACGATGTAACCAGGGGTTTTATTTTTGAAGACGGGACACGAGCGGTATTTCCTTTGATGAAGCGAAATCGAAGTTTGCTGCAAGGTGGATTAAGCGATTATGTCTCCGGCCCCCCATATACCTATGGAGGTCCTATTGCGGATGGCGAATTAAGCAAGCAGCAGCTTAGTGAAATCTATGAATACCTGGAGCATAAGGTTTTTAAGAGGTACAACCTTATTCTTATTAGAGGCAACCCTTTCAGCAGGGGTCTTGAACTCACAGGATACCAAGCGGTTAAAGACTTTTCACACGTGCTCGAATTAAATAAATATAAAAATGAAGATGAATTACTTACAAACTATCCTAAACACCACAGGATATACGTGCGAAGAGCCATAAATGCATGCAATCTGCAAGTAAGGGAAGCAGAAACTCCAAAAGAAGTCGAGACTCTCTTCAGGCTTTATCAACAGTCTATTCAATACTGGGACAGAAATTTAACAAATTACCCCCTGACCTTGTTTAAAAACACATATGGCTTAAAGAGCTCTCATATCAAATTATGGACTGTTTGGTACAATAATATCATGATTGGTGGTGATATGACGCTCTATTGGAATTGCCATAGTTGTCAGTGGCTTTCGTATCATGATAGAAAACATTCTCATTTGCACGCGAGAAGATATATGATGCACATTATTGCTCTTGATAGTAAGAAAAGAGGGATTAGGCACTATGACTTATTGCAAAGCGGGGGTATTAAAGGGCTCGAAGAATTCAAAGAGTCAACTGGAGCTATAGAATATCCTCACAGTGCGTGGCTCAAAGAAAATAACTTTTTAAAAAGCTTGAAAAAATTTAAGAGAACTATAACCTCTGTAAGCAGACGATTAGACAGAAATGGCTCTCAAATCTCTTCTTAGAAATCAGCTCCCTGATTCATTAGTCAATCTTTATTTATTGGGGAAGAAGCGAATCCTGCCTCAATCGCTCCGTTGGGGGAATGATTTTTCGCTGCTTCTAAAAATACTGGAAGAATCCCAATGGTGGACAGACGATCAAATAAAAAACTACCAGTGGGAAAATATAAAAACACTGCTCACCCACGCTTACAGAAACGTACCCTACTATCAGATCCTTTTAGTAAAATCGGGTTGCATCCTGAAGACATACGCAGTCTCGCTGACTTTAAAACAATACCCCTCCTCACCAGGGAAGAAGTGGGTCGGAGCAGACCCCTACTCATCGCAAAAAACCATCCTTTAAGTAAACTCGTAAAGAAATTTACAGGCGGAACGACGGGCTCCGGTAGATTTTTATGAGGAGCGACAAACAGAATTAAAAGAAAATGCCTTCTACTGGCGTTTCTGGCGCTGGTTCGGCTATCATCCGGAAGATAAATGTGCAATCTTGCGGGGCAATAACAAGACAAAGAAACATCGCTTCAATCTCTATAAAAACTACCTGGAGATAGGAGCTGGGGATTTATCCCCGGATAATATCGCAGACTTCCTGACTGAACTTAAAAAATTCGATCCTTCATTTATCGAGGCATACCCCTCCATTGCTTTTCTGGTTGCCCAGTATATAAATCAAACCAATCAGAGCGGCCACTATGATTTCATCAAGGTGATCTTTTGTGCTTCTGAAAATTGTTCGCCTTCCAGCGAAATGAGATCAAAAAAGCATTCAACTGCAGGGTGATTGATTGCTACGGACACAGCGAGCGCGTGGTTTTAATGCAGCAGTGTGAACAGGAAGGAAATCTCCATATAATCCCTGAATATGGATACACTGAACTCATCGATAATGAAGGCAGGGTTATTAAAGAGCCCGGTAAGCTGGGAGAAATCGTTGGCACCGGTTTTAACAATTACGCATTTCCTTTCATCCGGTATAGAACCGGAGATTTTGCACTGCTTTCAGGAACATCATGCGCCTGCGGACGCAATTATACCGGGGTCACGGAGATCCAGGGGCGGTCCGGCGATTATCTCGTCGCTCCTTCCGGGAAGCTCATCTCTCCTACGCTCGTTGAATTTGCCTTTGACTCTTTGAGAAACGTAAGAGAGTGGCAGGTGATCCAGAGGAATAAGAACCTGATAGAAGTGGTTATGGTCCCGGGAGATAATTACGATCACAAAAGCGAGATTCACCTTAAAAGTGAATTGTTAAATATAATCAATGAACCGGTCAATCTCGAGATAACCTGTCATGATTCTATTCAAAGGCCCGACAATCTGAAACACCGATTTGTATTGAATGAGATCGATAAAAAACTGCAGGATGTGCAGAGTGAGCAGAACGAAGCATACGTACAACAGCAAGTAGTTGAAAGGACCTCATTTCCCTACTATTTTATCAGGCGGATTGATCCCTTGATCGTCCGGTACGGCAAAAAATATAAAAACTTCTTTCATTTTATCACTCAAACCCAATGGTGGGATGAGGACCAGTTGCGAGAATATCAGTTGGCCAGAACAAGGGAAATTCTCAATTACGCCTATGCGAGCGTACCATATTATCAGAAGCTTTTTAGGAAGATTGGTTTTGATCCCCCCCAATTTAAATCACTGGATGATATTAAAAAACTGCCTTACCTCACCAAGGAAATAGTTCTCAAGAACAGTGAAGATTTAACGTCACGCTATTTTCCCAAAAGAAACATTAAAACCGCCTGTACCGGCGGACCAGCGGCACACCCATGCAATTCCATGTTGACAGGCAAACGCATGATGTTTACGAACAGGCTTTTGTATGGCGGCACTGGAACTGGGTTGGGTATCAACGGTTCGATAGAAAAATTGTTTTAAGGGGTGAAATTATTAAAAATAATAAAAATACCGGAGAAACATCAAGGAAAATGCCTATATATTTTCTTCTTACCATCTGGATGAGGAGCACATAGAAAAATATATTGAAATAATCGACCGTTTTACCACCAGGGTCATTCAGGGCTATCCCTCGTCCCTTGAAATTTTCTCCCGGCATCTTCATGATAAAAATGTGAGGCTTTCCATCCCCATCATTCTCACCTCCTCGGAGACACTCTCGCCCGACCAGAGGGCATTCATTCAGCAGCAGTTTAATGGAATATTTATGACCTGTATGGTCATAGTGAACGGATTGTGGCCGCAGCCGAATGTGCCCGGCTTGAAGGATACCATGTCTATTCAGATTACGGGTTACTGGAAATAGTTGATGGCAACGGAAATGACATCAGGGATGAATCAACCCCGGGGGAAATCATAGGTACCGGTTTCTACAACTATGCCATGCCCTTCATCAGGTATAAAACCGGAGATCTGGCAACAATATCACATCGGCGATGTTCCTGCGGGCGAGCTTTCCCACTCATACAGTCTCTCGCCGGTCGCACACAGGACTATTTTGTGGATGGCAGAGGCACCTTGATACCTTTTACCGGAGGAACGAGCGGCATCATATTCAAGGATTTCCCCTCTATAAAAAAGATTCAGTACTATCAGGATAGAGCGGGCGAAGTAGTATTAAAAATAGTCAAGGACAGACCGCAGGTTCTGGATCTGCAAAAAATACAGAGTCTCTTTCATAAAAGATATGGCAACCATCTCAATCTACACATAGCATTTGTTGATGATATTCCTCGCACCGAGGCGGGTAAGTATAAATATCTCGACCAGAGAATTAAAACAATTAAAACTATCACCTTTCCTCCTGACAGATCATAACGTCTATGGTTTATACTATTGCTCGGAAAATATGCAGGCTCTGTTCGTTTCTCTTTGAATATGCTGTCTGCTTCTTTCGTCCTGAAACCAGATTGAACATAAATGCAAAGATTGCCAGCCCTGTCTTCCTTAAGCCCGGCGACGGTCCAGTGCTTGCAGAGTTGTTCACTCGTCTTTTCCCCGGAGCAGTGCTGGATAAATCGTCTCAGGCAGATAAATTCACAGCTCACATCTTTAATCTATTAGGAAGCGGCAAAAATAAACTGAGTAATGACGGGATATCGTATCAGCCTATTGACTGGCAGATCGATTTCAAAAGCGGGTACAGGTGGAACAAAAACACCTTTTTCAGATTTATCCGCTATGGGCGTGTAAAAGGGGTTGATATAAAAGTACCCTGGGAACTTTCGCGCTTTCAGCATCTCAACGTACTGGGCCAGGCATACCTTCTTAACAAAGATGAACGGTATGCGGATGAGTTTAGGAACCAGATCACTGACTGGATTGAAAACAATCGGGTAGGTTTTGGTGTGAACTGGGTTTGCACTATGGATGTCGCCATACGGGCAGCCAATTGGCTGGTTGCTCTTGAATACTTTAAAGAAAGCAAATGCTTGAATGCTGAGTTTCTTCAACGGTTTTATTCCAGCCTTTATGACCATGCTGCTTTTATCCAAAGTCACCTTGAATGCGGCCCCCCCAAAGCCAATCATTATTTGGCGGATATCGCGGGGCTTTTATTCATCTCCCTTTACTGCCCGATCTTTAAGGAAAGTGAGGGCTGGAAAACGTTTTGCATGGGAGAGCTTGAAAAGGAAATACAGCGTCAAGTCTACGATGACGGCTGCAGTTTTGAGGCATCAACCTCCTATCACCGGCTTGCCCTGGAGATCTTTTTTTATTCTGCTCTGATAGCCCAAAGAGCGGGAATTCCTTTGTCCTCTGCATACCAGGCAAGGCTTAAAAAGATGTTTGAGTTTTCGCTGTATTGCATTAAGCCGAACGGCAGGATTCCCCAGATTGGGGATAATGACAACGGGAGGTTTTTAACCTTTTCGCAAAGACCCGTCCTCGACCATGCCTATCTTCTTTCAATGGCAGCTGTCTATTTCAACGACGCTACCTTTAAATTAGAGAGGTTCCCTTTCGATGAAGAAGCATTCTGGGTTCTTGGAAAGGAGGGTTATGAAGTGTGGCAGCAGCTACCCTGCCGCAATGCGGAACTTTCCTCACGGGCTTTCCCGAATGCCGGCTGGTATATTATGCGGCACGAAGATGATTACTGCTTTATTTCCTGCGGGCCTAATGGTCAAGATGGAAATGGCGGTCATGCCCACAACGATAAGCTGAGCTTTGAACTGATGATGAGTGGTGAAGACATCATTGTTGATCCAGGCTCCTATACCTATACCCCTTATCCCGAGGAAAGAAACAAATTCCGCTCAACATGTTACCACAATACTATTGCATTCACGGGAGAGGAGCAAAACATAATCACTGAAAGGATTTTCACCCTGCCTGATAAAGTAAATATCTCTCAAGCTGTATTGAACGAGACCGGCGAGGAAACTGGATTCAGGGGGATAATCAGCTATTCAAATATCAATCACAGCCGTTCTGTAGTAAGGCGTTGCAAAAGTCGGGAGTGGAAAATAGTTGATTATATTTTTTTCCCGCAATCCCTGAATGGGGTTATGGTGTTTAATTTAGCACCACATCTGACATTGAATGGAGAACACCTTCATTTGAAGAATAGCAATAAACTGATAGCCTCAGTTGAAATAAATATTCCAGATATAAATACTGCGACCTATGAATTCTCTCCGGAGTATGGCTTAAGAGTGGATGCTGAGCAGTTAAGAGTTGCATTGCCTTGTTTAACAAAAAGTCCGTTAGAGGTCATAACAACTTTTAAAGCGTAGCACGATCTATGAACAAGGTAAAACTTATCGCTGTAAAGGATATTTGCTTAAACCCAAAAAATAATCAGCACCCCTTTACCCGGGTTGAAGAGATCTTCAGGGAAAAGGACATCCTCTTTGGCAACCTTGAAACCGCACTTTCTGACAAAGGGACAGAAGCAGAGAAAGCAGTGCTACACTACGCCTCGCAACAAAAAATACAATACCTCAAAGATGCTCATTATGATGTCGTAAGCGTAGCCAATAATCACGTCATGGATCTCGGTATACAGGGCTTAAATAATACATTGGATGTATTGAGTGAGGCAGAAATATCATTTATAGGGGTATCCAATCATAAGTATCACTGAAGCAGTTCTTTATTAGAGAAGAATAATCTCAAGGTCGGTTTCCTTGGTTATTCTGTCGGCGGTTTTACGGATGGGCAAAATAAAATCACCATGAACCGAATTGAAGAAGGAAGGATCCTTGAAGATATTGCCCAATGAAGACCGCGGCAGACTGCATAATAACTTCTTTACACTGGGGGATAGAAAACGTATTTTACCCTTCGCCCGGACAAATAGATTTAGCAAGAAAGATGATTGATGCAGGAGCCACGCTCATCCTGGGCCACCACCCTCACGTGGTACAGGGAATAGAAGAATATAAGGGAGGGCTAATCGCTTATTCCCTGGGCAACTTTCAATTTGCCCTGCATTCCAACCGTCTTATCAGAGAAAGGACCAGGCGCTCTATTATTCTCATCACGGATCTGGGTAAAGACGGTATGAAGTCATACAGCGTTATTCCCATAAAGATAAATGAAGATCATATCCCTTACCTAATGGATCAACAGGAAAGACAAGCCACACTCTCATTAATAGATACTATCTCAAAAGCAATCACAGAGGGAATGATTACAAAAAAATGGTGGTTTGAAGAAATCGCCGGGGAGTATTTATCAGGCAACATTGATGCGTGGTATGATAGGATTAAAAAATACGGGGTCCGGCATTTGCCGCATTGGGCGAAGTGGCATGTTTCACCATTTGTAGTCAATTGCTACCTAGGCTTATTATTAAGACAAAGTCTCAAAAAAACATGATCAGAGTTTTTTTAAAAGACATGCTCAAATATGCTCCGGCGCAGATTGTTCCGGGATTGGTAGGATTCATTGCAATCCCTATCTTGACGCGTCTTTTTCTGCCTGATGATTATGGAAATTATATCCTGGTCATAGCTACAGTAAACATTATGGTAACCATGGTGGGGTGGTTATCCACCTCCATCATCAGGTTTTACCCTACCTACGAGAAAGAATACAAACTTGATACATTTTATAGCACCGTAATAAAGTTACTGTTTATAACCATTGGTCTGTTATCAGGTCTGTATCTGCTACTGTTGTGGGCACTGAAAAATCAGCTCAACTCAAAACTGCTTTCTTTGCTCTTAATCGGCACACTGCTTTTTATCGCGCAGGGTACATTCCTTGTTTTACAATATGTTTTGAGGGCAAAACGCAATATTAACTGGTTCACCATTTTTGCCGTATGGAACAGCACGGCATCACTTGGTTTGGGGTTGCTGCTCGTTATGCTATGGAACAGGGGTGTTGAAGGGCTGTTTCTGGGATCATTTTTGGCTATTTTTTTTGCACTGCCTTTTCTCTGGCACTTTTCTCTTAATGCCAAGATTTCAACAATGAAAAGCGTTTCGAAAACCTTGGCTTCAGAAATGGCAAAATACGGACTACCTTTAGTAGCAGGGAATCTTGCAGCCTGGATATTGAGCCTTTCAGACCGGTATGTGCTCAAATATTTTCTTGGAAGTGCCGAAGTTGGTCTCTATTCGGCCAGTTACGGTATCGCAGCAAGAAGCATTACTCTAATCAACACTCTGTTTATGCTTGCTGCAGGACCTATTATCATGAACATTTGGGAAAGGGACGGAGTAAAGGCAAGTCAGGATTTTGTTGCAAAGCAAGCCCGGTATTACTTACTAGCGTGTGTACCAGCAGTGGTTGGTTTAAGTGTTCTGGCCAAACCGATTATTAGCCTTTTGACCCCTACAGTGTACCACGAGGGTTATGTAATCATTCCTTTTGTTGCCCTTGGTGCCTTCTTTCTTGGTTTGCAGCAGTGTTTCCAGGCTGGGTTGCTCTTCTATAAAAAGACACGATTCATCATGATCTTCACAATAACTTCAGGCATCCTTAATCTTTTGCTTAATTTCATTTTTATTCCCAAGTATGGTTATATGGTAGCAGCATTTTCCACCTTGCTTTCTTATGCTTTCCTTCTAATACAAATAATTATCAATCTCGAAAAAATACTTTTCATGGCAGTTTCCTTTTGCCACTTTATGGAAAGTGATAAGCTCATCTGCATTCATGGCAATGTCTGTCTATTTTTTTTCAAGCCATTCTGATTTTTCGTTACCACTAAAATTGGTTATTGGCATGGTTCTCGGAATTATTATATATGCATTTCTAATCTTTTTATCTGGAGAGCTAAATGCTAAGGGAGAAAAGCTTAATAAGTGGCCTCCTTCATAAAAAGGAACAGATTACATTATGAGAACACAGAAATTTTGTTTCTTGACTCCTTATCCTTTAACTCGACAATACAGGTTGATTCTCATAAGCATGTAAGGCTATTTAATATTCTTAAAATAAATAAGCTAAACACCAATGAAAATAATCCAGCACATAATAAAGTCGACAAATAATCTTGGCCTGAATTCATTTAGTACATTAGTAATATCACTATTAATACTTGTCTTGACTATGTTGCGGCTTGTTCAACCAACAAGTTTGTTAACACTATTGACTATATTTTGCTTGCTACTTCTGCTTTTTGCGGCCGGTATAGAAAGGGTTTTTATTTTAGTAATAGTGCTATCTTTTGTGCCAATAAATTTTATGTTTGCCAATGTAGAGGGATGGGACTTAAATGACATCATTCTACCGGTACTACTAATTTTATTATTAGGTCGAAGAATATTGCGGCAGGAAAAATTAACCCGTGTCCTTCTTTTTCCATGCCAATCTTATTTTTCTTTCTCATTGCATTTATGCACATTATGACTCTTCGCGAATTACCAGAAATAGCAAGTGATGTACTTAACCTCAACTGCCCAAGGGTGGGTATAGAATATTTTATGATTTATTTCTTTGTGAGAATTATTATTTATCACACCCTTTATTTTGATCAGAAGGACAAATAAGATTACCAATAAATCTATTAGTGGGAGCGTTCTTGCTGGTGGTTGTCATCAGTATGCTCAGAATTGGTTTGGGGTGGGAGACAGTAGCCACTTCTGAATCGTATAGTACCGCTTGCACCATATAAATGCAGGGCAAGGAACGGTAACCAGAGTAGGAATATTGGGTGTGGCAGGATATTGGCTTTACCTCATTGGATTGATTTATTTTCGACAGCATTCTATCAAGCTCTTTTTGCCGTTAGTAATTATATCCATCACGAGCATTTTATTATCGGGAGGGAGAGACCTTTTATATCAGTTATAGTATCAACATCTTTATTTTTGTATTTTAAGGGCAGAAAAGTATTCGCAATAATGCCTAATATATTGTTGCTTTTAACCCTATTGTTTTTCGGTTTGAATAGTCAATATCTTGCAAATCTGCCTCCCATATTGCAAAGACCTCTTGGCTTATTTTCACCTGATAATCCAAGTTATGCAGAGGGAAATACCAGGAGAGAAATGTGGACCATTGCTTGGAAAAAGATTTGTCCAATCCGCTTTGGGGTAAACAACACATTAAGGATGGCAATAGATTTGATGAGGAGGCTTTGGCAAATGTTCAAAGAGGTGGTGCACACAATGTTTATCTCTCAACAGCAGCAAACTTTGGCATACCCGCCCTATTCCTCTGGCTTATGGCCGCGATATTGTATTTTAAAAAAATAATTCATTTGTATAGGATATCCGGTTCATTCCAATTGCTAAATAATTTTTGCTTACTGCTTGCAATTTTCTTGGGCACTTCTTTTATAACCTATTTATTCGAAGGAGTAGCTGGGGGGGGCTTTAAATTTTTCCTGTTTTTGGGTTTAATCGATTCTTCATGCAGCATTTACAGCCATAAAGAATTCACAAGATAAATTCATTTCTTTATTAGGAAATGCATTGAAAAAAATACTCTTTGCCGATTCACATTATTTCGACGAATACTATATGCTCGGACAGAGACAGTACGCATTACAATTTGCAAAAAATGAATGGGATGTTGCATTTATTTCAAATCCTTTATCACCTTTTAATACCATCTTTGGTAAAGATAAAGGACGTATTATAGGGCGTCTAAATAATCATGTCAGAAATGGAACATTTATTAAAAAAAATCTATGGTATTATGTACCTTTTACGCTTATTCCTTTTCACAACAAAACCATATTTGATAAAAAGTGGTTCATAGACAATTATTACAAATTTACTATTCCATCCATTAGATCCATGATAAGAAAAAAGGGGGTTTTCCTTAATTGACATACTTTGGATAGGCACTGCTCATCAAAAATTTTTAAAAGACATTGTTAAATACAAATGCTGTATTTTCAGATTAGCAGATAATACAAAAGAATTTAAGGAATCTGGCTCTGTTTTATTAAAAGCGCAGGAGGAAATTATCCAATGTGCAGATATTATCCTTGTAACATCTATGGTATTATTAGAGGACTTAAAAAACCATTTTTATAACAAGGAATTCATTTATTGTCCTAACGGTGCGGATTTATCAAATTTTGTAAGAGATCAGTATTATAAACCAGAAGAATATCGTACGATTAATGGCCCTATTGCATTATACATTGGTGCGATTGGAGACTGGTTTGATTTTAGCTATTAATTGATTTGGCAAAGCAATGCCCCAAAATAAATTTTGTTATAATAGGTGATGATAAGTTTGGAAAAATGAAAAACTTCTCCTTAATCAAAAACATTTTTTACTTAGGCCCCAAATATTATAAAGACATCCCTAACTATATCTATTATAGCGATTGTGGGATCATACCGTTTAATAATAGCAATCTTGTCCAATCAATTAGTCCAATTAAAATGTATGAGTTCTTTATGTCGGGAAAACCAGTGATAAGTAGAAAATGGAAAGAATTGACATTGTTAAATAGCCCCTGTTACTTAGCAAATGATTTGGAAGAATTTGTGGGTATTCTTAATGATAGAAATACATTTGATTAACTCCAAAAAAATCGTAGACTATGCTCAGAATAATACTTGGGGAAATCGATATTTGAAAATTATTGCCGCTCTAAAGTCTTGGGGTTTTATTTAAGTAATACCCCATCAAAGAGATCAATAATTAGAGCAATACATTG
>CAWCBP010000009.1:0-77423 GCA_963793865.1 uncultured delta proteobacterium | reverse complement strand
AGGTACAGTCGTCCATTTTGATGGCACACAATGGTCTGAGATGAATAGTCCTGTTAAGAATAGTCTTAATAGCATATACGGAAGGCAGACAAACAATATCTTCGCTGTAGGCCAAGTGAATACGGTTATTCATTTTGATGGTGAAAAATGGTCCCGGCTTACAGAACCTGCCAATGCGAATCTCTATGCCGTCTGGGTCAGCGAAAACCCGCATATTTTTGTTGTGGGTCAAGATGGTATTGCTAGCTATTCTACGGGCTACTGGATTAAAGGAAAAATCTTTGATTCCTGTTCCAACTGTTCTTCAAATAACCGAACACTAATACCAAATTCTAAAGTGGAAGCTTTTGAAAGTGGGTCATGGGTTGAAAAAGTAACAACTCCGACGGGGGAGTATGGGCAGATTACACCTATTCAGTTATCTTCTAGTACCTTGCGTTTTTCAGCTACAGATTATAAGACCGAGCTGCTTAATGTCACACTATTGGATACAAAAATAATCAAAACAAACACCTATCTTCTTCACAATAACGACTCTTTAGATTGCATCTCAGGGGTCATCTCATATGAGCCAGGAGCATATCCAGGATTGCATCAGTCCGTAAGTTCGCCGACAACCATTTCTATCAAACTTTTTCAACTGATAAATTGTGCTTGGACTCAATGGGGATCTACTATTACCCCTAACGATGAAGGACATTACTGTTTTAGTGGTTTAAGTGCTGGTACCTATAAGGTGGTGCCGCAGAGAACCGGAAAAACCTACACTCCTGAATATGACAATATAAACGTTGCTATTCCGCAGACTACGCCACAGGCATATAATTTTACAGAATATTAGTTAAGGCCACAAACAGAGGTAAAAGGAGGGAGAGAATTATGAAAGATAACAAAAAGATATCTTTATTCATACTCGTTCTCTTATGCACTTCACTTTATTCGGCTACACGCTTTGCTCAAGCACAGGAACGGTTTAGCGCCATATTTGTCGCGCATGGCTCAACAAATTCTGCTCATAACCAAAAGGTTATTAACCTGAAAAACAATGTCAGGTCTGCACCGACACCCAATCCATCTCTGTCAGGTTTAGAAGTCGCCTTTCTAGGTAACAATAACCAAGGGAAGATGGATGATGCACTTAGAAATATCCACCTAGGAGGAATCAGCCATATTTTGCTCATACCCTTATCGCCTTGTTCTTACATCCGTCATGAGGATATAAAAACCCGTGCTAATGACAAAGCAAATGCCTTAGGTATGAACGCATTGCAATTTAAACTTGCACCGGCAATGGATGATCACCCTGTAGCCGCTGAAATTCTTAAAGAGCATGCAAAGAATTTATCGACGAATCCGAAAAATGAGAGACTCCTCCTGTTTGCGTACGGACCGGTTGACGAACTTGAAAATATCGCGTGGGTACGAAGGCTTGAGCAAATGGGAAATGCGATTGGTACGGAACTGGGAGTTCAAGAAGTCGTGTGTGCGACCGTCAGGAATCACTCGGCTGACCTGATCGCCGAGCAGTCCATCATCGACCTAAGAAGAAAAGCAAGAGCTTTGAAGGAAAAGGGCAGGGTCATTGTTGTCCCATACGTATTTGAAGACGGACCTTACAAGGAATTACAATCCTACCTTAGCGGCATAATTGACAATAGCAAACCCGCTGAAGGGGCTATAGCCGAAGTGGGATTCGTGTCTAATCCTAAAATAAAAGACTGGGTCAATGAAGTTATTAGTAAGGGGATGAATCAGCCCCAAGTCAGGCCTGTTAACAAACATGGGTCAACTCAAAAAGGGCCAAAAGAAAATTTCTAGTACGATGCATAAAACGGATATTTACATATGGATACCTCTAGAAATTAACCTTATAATCTATGCCTGTCATTCCCGCGAAAGCGGGAATCCAGAACAATTAACTAAACTAAATAGATTCCCCGATCAAGTTGGGAAATGACAAGATAATGAATAATTAGCGTTCTCCATATTTTTGTAGGAAAAAATAATTTCCCCTCTCCCCACCGGGGGAGAGGGTTAGGGTGAGGGGGTACAATAAAACTCGCCAAGCAGCTATTAAGAAGTTGCAGAAGATTTCCAGTATGAATTCACTGCACAATAATTTTTAAGAGTTGTATATGAAAAAAATAAAATGCAAACCACTAGCACACTTTGAGTCAGCTTTTCTCCTATTACTGGCCATACTGTTAACCCTCCCTTCATCAGTCTCCGGCCAGGAAACTTACCGCTTCGAGCGCATGTGGCCCACCCTTCCCCAGCCCTGGTATTTCAGCTACCCGCAGGCCATTGCCATAGGCCCGGACGGATCTGTTTATATAGCTGATTCAGGTTTCTGCCGCATTCAAAAGTTCACCCAGGATGGTCAATTTATCACCGCTGGGGGAAACAGGGAACAGGTGACGGGGAGTTTGGATACTATGAGTCTGAAGGCCCCAGAGATATCGCAGTCGATAACAGTGGTAATGTCTATGTCACCGACACGCACAATCATCGCATTCAAAAATTTACCTCTGATGGTGTATTTCTAAACAAATGGGGAGAACAGGGTATTGCTGACAGACAGTTTGCATATCCTTCGGGAATAGCAGTGGATCAGAATGGTTTTGTTTATGTTTCGGATTCGCTAACGACCGCATCCAAAAATTTACTACCAATGGGGACTTTATTATTAAGTGGGGAGATTATGGCACAGGCAATGGACAATTTTATAGACCTACCGCGATAGCAATTGATGCAGATAATTATGTATATGTAGCAGATTATTATTCCAGGATCCAGAAATTTGCTTCAGATGGCACTTTCATTCTCAAATTGGGAAATGAATTCCCGGGTGGTGCCCGGTTTTACTCTGTCAATGGTTTAGCAGCAGATGAACAAAGAAATATTTACATAACTGATCCATGGCAAAACAGCGTACATCCACAAAATAGGCCCTGAAGGTCAGTTAATCATAACATGGGAAAGGGAATCTGGTTTTAACGAGGACGAATTATATGATCCATTTGGTATTACAGTAGATGAAAACGGATATATTTATTTAACAGATGCTGAAAGCAGCCAAATCAAAAAACTCAATCAGAATTTCGACCCCATAAATGTATGGTCCAGCTATACCACAGATGATGATGCGTTTATGCAGCCGAATGGTATCTGCATAAGTAACAATGAAACCATATATGTGACGGATCGTTTTTTGCACATTATCCATATCTTTACACCGGACGGCACCCATACTACTTGGGGTTATCCCGGTCAGTTTACTGATCCGATCATCATAACTATAGATGAAATTGGGAATCTTTATGTAGGTGATTTGAAATGTTATTATTGGGGGTGTGATCCCGGAAATTATCAGATTCGAAAGTTCTCACCTGACAGGCAATATATTGCCTCTTTGGAAAGTGTTGACAATTTGCCGTTCAGGCCTCGAGGCATAGCATTAGACAGCAACGGCAATGTATATGTAACAGACGATACTGAGGAAAGGATTCGTTGTGATATTAACAATTCCAACTGTAATGAGTTTCGTTGTGATGATAGATCGACCGACTTTTGTAACGTGCGTCATCATCGTATTCAAAAATTTACACCTAATCCTGGCGGCACTGTCTACACTCCTGATATCCCGTGGGAAACATGGGGTAATAGCGAGAGATTCAGTTATCCATCTGGCATAGCGGTTGACAGAGATTTAGCAGGGACTGCATATGTCTATGTTGCCGATACAAGGAATAATTATATTCACAAATTTACCCTGAATGGGGATTACATTACAACCTGGACGGAAGCAGCCCCGAACGATGCATTCAATTGGCCATGGGGTCTTGCAACGGATGAAAACGGAAATGTTTATGTTGCTGATAGCGAAAATTATCGGTGTCTTGAAATTTACCTCTGAAGGTGAACTTATTGCTTCTTTGGGCACTTTTGGTTCCGGTCCCGGACAGATGAGTGAATTTATTACCTTGCGGTTGATAGTAATGAAAAAGTTTATGTAGCAGACACTGACAACAACCGCATCCAGGTATTCACCAAGGCTGAGAGCATAGAAAACAGCAGGGCAATTATCGTTGCCGGGGGCGGTTCTTACAGCAACAGCCTGTGGGATGCCACGCAGATGTGTGCCAGCTTTGCCTACCGTGCATTGACCTACCAGGGCTTTACCAAAGATGACATCACCTACTTCTCCGAAGATACCGACCTTGATCTTGATGACGATGGTGAGTCAAATGTAAAGGGTGTCCCCAGCACTGTAACCTCAACGATGCAATTCGGCAAGCAGCAAATAATAATGCCGAGAACCTGGTGCTGTACCTAACCGACCATGGCGGTACTGATGAAGGAGGGACAGGGATTTTCCGCCTGAACGATACAGAAACCCTCACCGCTTCTAGTCTTGCCTCCATGCTTGACATCTTCCCCAGCAGGGTCATCGTGATCATCGATGCCTGCCAGTCAGGAAGTTTCATGTCTGCCCTGCAGGGTACTAACCGCATCATTATTACCAGTGCCGGAGCCTTCGAGCAGGCAAAGTTTATCAACCAGGGCACCATATCCTTTTCCAATTTCTTCTGGACCAGCATTTTCAACGGTTCCAGCATCAGAGAATCGTTCGACACTGCAAGCGGTGCAATAAATGTCCTTGCCAGCCAGACGCCCCAGATCATGCCGCCCGATGCGGGAAGCAATGTTTATATCGGCAACCGTATTCAGGGTATGGTAGGCGACGCCCCTGTGATTGGCAATATAATCACCTCACCACCTCGAACTTCATCTTGAAACACAGGCAGTAATCCATGCGAACGCAGTCACCGACCCGGACGGGGACGGGATTGCCCGGGTATGGGCAGTGATCTGGCCTCCCCATTTTGACCCGGGCTCCGTTGCCAATCCCCTGACCGACCTTCCTTCGGTTGACCTGCTCCCTATAGAGAGAAGAGGGTAATTACGCAGGTACCTATGATGGGTTTATCTCCATGGGCATCTACCAGATTGCCGTCTATGCCATGGACAGAAAGGGCAATACTTCCCAGCCAAAGTTTATGACTCTCTCCCGCAACCTCACCAGGAGGGCTGTCATCGTGGCAGGCGGCGCAGGCGGAGAACTGAACAGGGCGATGATAGAGAAAAACACCTCACTTGCCTACAATGCCCTTCTCGATCAGTTTTATGATCCATGAAGACATCTACTTTATGAGGCGGTTCCGGCATACCGGGTGTTGATGGTGCCCCTTCTGTCTTCTACCTGGGCCTTCATCTTGAAGGTCTTGCCAACAACGCAGATATAGACAACCTCGATCTTACCATCTATCTTATCGGTGCAGGTGATACCGGCACCTTTGCCATGAATGATGACGTGAATATGAGCGATGTGAAAAAATCCTCACTTCCTCCAGCTCGATGCATGGCTTGATGATATTCAGGAGAAAAAGCAGTCACGGGTAACCCTCATCTACGACGGCAACAAATCAGGCAGCTTTATCCATGCGCCGGAGACCATGCCCTCCGAGTAAAGAGCGCATCATCATCACCAGCACCGGCCCTGAGAGCGCTGCTTACTTCAAGACAGAAGGAAGCGTCTCCTTTTCCTCCTTCTTCTGGGACCGGATTGCAGCAGGTGCGACCATCGGTGACGCATTTCGGTATTGCAAAAAGCGCCATTTCTTACTGCAGCCGGGAGAATGACATCAGCTTTTCCTGCTACCGGCCCCAGCATCCCCTCATCGATGCAAACGGCAACGGCATTGCAAATGAACAGGTCGACTATGAGATTGCTCAAGAATTACACCTCGGAGACGGGGTGGCCTATGCCGATGATCCTCCCATAATCGGTTCGGTTTCCGTGGTAAGGGATGGGACAGCTTAACCATTACCGCCCACAACATAAGCTCAATCAACCCGGTTGAGAAGGTCTGGGCAGTGATACGACCCATCAGCTACTGCCCGGGTGACTCGGAAGGCGTGCCACTGGAGGTGTTGGAGCAGGAGCTCTTTGACCCTGACGAGGATGGTACCTATGCATATACTCTCAATGTCGATTATGCCTGCAAGGTAACCGTGTATGCCATGAGCCGGGCTGCGGAGGGAGCAGAACCTGACATATCCGAACCCTCCGAACCCATCATCAACCAGCCGGGCGGGGATATCTATGAAGATCCTGACGGGGATGGTATTTTTGATGATGATCCTTTGGAAGCCAATGTGATCGTGGTAAACCACCCCAGCCCGCAGCCGCATACCTTTCATCATCCCGAGATGACGTAGACTGGGTGAAGTTTTACGGTGTTGCCTGGGAGAACGAAGTTAATGAGCAGGTGCACACCTATACCATCGAGGCAGGCAATCTGGGTGTAAACTGCCCGGTGATTGAGCTCTATAAGGAAGGTAACCTGGAAGAACCGCTTGCCGTTGCAAGCAGTGTACCCGGTGTAATAACAAAGTCTGGTTTGATTTTGATTGTACCAGAAATGGGTTATACCAGGAAGGCATCTACTACGTGAAAGTATTCCGGGGAGACTGTGCCTATATAGAAGGTGAGATGAGCTATGACCTGAAGGTGTATGATGCGCACCAGGAGTTAACCGCCACGGTTAGAGGGAGGGTGGAGGACTCGGTATCAGGGCAAGGCATAGACGGTGCTATCATTATCAGCACCGGCGGAGGGGCTGACATATCCACCCGCGGAGAGTACAATTTGTCCGAGTGGCCGGGGGACTGGACCATGACTGCCAGCAAAGACCGGTATATCGACTCCAGTTACGGCATCCACATAGACACCTCGGACCAACACCTCAGGCAGGACATTGACATGAATCCGCGGGACACGGGAGCCTGCAGGTCTGCCGCTGATTGCAATGACGGCCTCTTCTGCAATGGTACCGAAACCTGTGTGAACAGGACCTGCCAGCCGGGAACACCCCCCTGCGCTGATGATGGGATATTCTGCAATGGCAGGAAGTCCTGCAACGAGGCAAACGATGTGTGCCAGAATTCAGGCAATCCCTGCCCAGCCACCGTTACCTGTGATGAAGAACAAAATGCCTGCACGGGATGCATACAGGACGCCGAGTGTGATGACGGGAAATTCTGTAACGGTATTGAAATGTGTTCAGCCGGCACCTGCCTTGACGGAACAGATCCCTGTCCCGAAGGGGTTACGTGCGATGATGAAACTGATGACTGCTTGTTTCCGAGCATCTCTGTAATCCCTCAACGTATCATGCAGTCACGCTGGATACCACTTCCTTTCTTCATGAGCATCAGGGGGACCAACACCCACTTCAGCGGGGCCAGCAAGGTCAGCTTCAGCCCACCCTCGATCATGAATCATGCCTTTTGTTATTAATCAGCAGACCCTTTTCTGCATGGGCCTCATCATGCCCACCTGGATCACAGGACAGCTTGGCGACTCGATCGAGGTAAGTGTCAAAACCAACCTGGAGGTGGTTGCCGGGGAATTGGATCTAAGGTCACTTCCCTTTATGATGGTAGAGGAGCGTGAGCAGATTGCGGAATGAAGGGCAATGCACTGAAAATACCTTCTGAGTTCTGATTGCTAACTTCTGAATGCTCCTTGACATTCAGCCCCCTCACCCCATCCCTCTCCCCAATGGGGCGAGGGTGAAATTTTTAGGGAGGAGTGCATTAACAA
Organism: uncultured delta proteobacterium; assembly: GCA_963793865.1. Classification (GTDB taxonomy): domain Bacteria; phylum Desulfobacterota; class WTBG01; order WTBG01; family WTBG01; genus CAZWCD01. Next base: position 69,754 of record CAWCBP010000009.1, on the reverse strand, counting down.
AATCTCCTCTACCGAAGGAGAATGCTAAGAAACCTCTAAAACATCCCTGCAAGAAGCAATAAAAACAGAGGTGGGGACGTTGTTGACTACGTTGAATTCAAGGCTATACGCGGTAATGACTCGTAAAACAACGAGGGGTCAGGTCTCAATTTTAGACATTCGTGATACCATCTACCTTTTAAACACAGTGATACCCGTCTTTTTTATCTCCTCTGCCAGCATTCCACCGTTATTAAAATCTTCAGGCTTAAAAGGAATCGGTTCAATGCGGCTATCAATTTTTCTCCTCAGGGGCACAATTCTCCTGCGATCTTCGAAGCGATCGCCGGTAAAGGCACTTGAGATGAGCGCAACATCAATATCACTATGAGGTTTTGCATTGCGCTTGGCATGGGAACCGAAGATAATGGCTTCCGATATCAGAATCCGGTTTCTTTCCAGTTCCCGAATATACTTCTTGATAATTGTTTTTACTGAATCAGCTTTAACAGACATTTCCTCGATCTTTTTCAAATAATTTCCCGTAAATTACCATAGACATGCTTGTTTGTCAAAAATACAAAAAGGAATTCAGCCTTGACTATTAATATATAGTATGGTTAAATTTTATAGTCATATTTTTCAGGAGGAGAGTGACATGGTAAAAATGGCGGCAGGGGAATTCAAGGCCAAATGCCTCAAGGTCATGGAACATGTTAGAAATGCACGCGAGGAAATCATTATAACCAAGCATGGAAGGCCGGTAGCAAAACTGATCCCCATTGAAGAAAAAAAAGCGAAATCAGTGTTCGGCTATCTAAAAGGGACGGTCAAGGTCTCCTGCGATATCACCAAGCCCCTGGTTGAAAACTGGTCTGCATTAAAGAGATGACACCTGCAATGCTGATGCTTGACACACATATCTGGCTCTGGCTTATGAATGGGGATGACAAGATAAGGAAATCCGGTTATATCCCTGTGATTCAAAGGGCAGCTAAAGCGTCGGCGGTGAAGATTGCTTCAATATCATTATGGGAAGTAGCCATGCTTTCGGCCCGGGGCAAAATTACCCTGGAAGAAGGTGCACTGGTCTGGCTTAAAAAAGCTCTTGCGGCGCCGGGTATTACCGTTTGCCAGTTGACCCCGGAAATTTCTGTAGAAAGCACGCTGCTGCCGGGAAAATTCCATGGTGATCCCGCAGACATGATTATTGTGGCATCTGCAAGGGTTTTAAACGCAACATTACTTACCTTTGACAAACAAATCCTCCGCTACGCTGAAGGAGGTTATGTAAAAACGCTATAATCTTCAGATGGGTGACACCATAAGGAGGATATATGAAAACTCCGGCTTATCAAAGAGTGTGCGCGGCGGTTCTGTTCCTGGCGGCGTTTTTTCTTTATTCCGGCTGCAATAATAATACAGACCTGCCACAGATAGGTGACCGGGTGAGGACTTCAGCCAACCTTGTTGCATTTCCATCCTGCAATGATCTTGAAAAGCGGCTGAAGGACAACCTTTCCGAAGAGATGCGCGCCTACCTGTTAAGCCTTGCGGATGGGGAATTCTACTATCTTCCCCCTGAGGAGGCGACCGACACGGCCGGATCTTTTGACAGCGGCGGCCGCCAGGAGGGTGTTGACTACTCCGGCACCAATAACCAGGAGGCAGGGGCAGATGAAGCGGATCTTCTGAAAACCGACGGCTACTACATCTACACCCTGAGCGGAAACGAGCTTGTCATTGTAAGCGTTCCCGAGTTCGGCCGGATCGGTGAAACGGCCCGGCTTACCATAGAGGGCTACCCCAACGAGATACTTATTGCCAAGGAAACACCCGACGGACCGGCAGTTAAGGCGGCGGTCTTTTCCAGCGTGTACACCTACGACATGGATAAGCAGCATCCCCTCTCCGATCTCGTCAACGGCGATGATTCGGTCTGGTACTATTCGGGCACAACCCTCACCAAAATAACCCTGATTGATCTTGCCGACCCCTTGAATCCCCGGGTGACTCGCCAGTTCTACCTGGAAGGTTCATACCAGACGGCACGCGAGATTGACGGCTCGGTGCATCTGCTTGCATACTCCTATACCGAGCCCTACGGCCTGCTCTACTGGCCGGAGCTACCGGAGGAATATTACCTGCTGCCTTACGACGATCCCGCGCGGAAGCAGATGTGGACGGACGCCATAGCCAGGGCCATTCAGCACAATGACGAAACTATTGCCGCGCTTACCCTTGCGGACCTGGTTCCCAAACGGTTTGAGCTCACCGGGGAAGGGGAGGTTATTGCCTACGATGAAGCCTCCCAGGGCTGCGGCAATTTTGTCATTGCCGATGACGGCGCGAGCCGGGGATTTACCTCCATCGCCAGCTTTAATCTGCTGGGCAGCGAGATAAACTTCGCCTCGGACCACATTGTCAGCAACTGGAGCCTTATTTACGCATCCACCGATACCCTGCTCATTGCCGAGTCATCCCAGGGCTGGTGGTGGTACTATGATACCGAGGATTTGGAAGAGGCAACCAACATCCACCGCTTCGATATTTCCGCTCCCGGAGAGGCGGTGTATACCGGCAGCGGGCGCGTCAGCGGGACGGTGCTGAGCCAGTTCTCCCTGTCCGAATATGAAGGCTACGTCAGGGTGGCCACCACCACCGGCCAGTGGAACCGCTGGTGGGTGGAAAGTCCCCCGCCAACCGAGAACCATGTGTATGTGCTTGGCGGCACCGACAAACTTGATGTTGTGGGACAGCTCGACGGCATCGCGGTGGACGAGACCATCTGGTCGGCGCGATTCATGGGGGAAAAGGCGTTTCTCACAACCGCCCGCTATATTGATCCGCTCTGGACCATAGATCTCAGCGACCCGGCAAATCCCCAAATCATCGGAAGCCTGGAGGTGCCCGGCGTATCAACCTATCTCCACCCCATTGCCGAAGACCGCCTGCTGACCATCGGCATGGGAGGTGACGAAACGGGCTTTGACGGCTCAATCAAGGTATCCCTCTTTGATGTCTCGGATTTTGCCAACCCGGTGCTCAAGTCCACCTATACCTTATCAGCCGTTGAAGGCGACGACTGGTCATCGTGGGGATCAAGCGAGGCGACTTATCAGCACAAGGCCTTCCAGTACTGGGCCCCCAGAAAGCTGCTGGCCGTTCCCTTGAGCACCAGCCGCTACAAGTGCGCTGATGACTACTACTGCGACTACGAATACGTGAGCAAGCTGGTGCTTGTCACCGTTGACCCGGACCAGGGGCTCTCGCTATATGGGAGCATCGACCATTCCGCTTTTTACAACAGCGACCCGGCATCCTACTGGTGCTACCAGGACATCAGGCGCAGCATTTTCATGGGCGATTATCTCTATGCCGTGAGCGACCGCGGCATCACTGCCAGCAACCTGGATGGCCTGGGCCAGACGGCATCTCTTGAGCTTCCGGGAAGCAACTGCGGGGTTTACTGGGATGGCGTGGAACCGGGAGAGAAGCGGCCGGTTGAGTAGAAGATGCGGGTCACCGCTTTGGCGAGGATGACAGACAAAAGATAAAGCGCATACAGAATATTCTATTACCCCCTCCGGAAAACACTGAATCCTGCGATTCGATCGCAGGATTCAAATAATTTCGAGCTATTATTTCTGTTTCGGGGACAATCAGAATAAATGGATAAACCTCAGTGCCGGGTCAATTCGGCAATGACGAAATCCTGCAGCCCATCCTCGTAATCCAGGATCAGCCCTTCCAGCCTTGATGCCAGGTGAGCCTGGATAAGCAGCAGCTTCAGCCCTTCATTGGTCTTTACCACAAAGTCCCCCCGTTTTTCCTTGTCCAGTATCAGGTCAAGCTGCCGCGGGGCTTTGGGGTTGATGGTAATCCTGATAGCCACGCAGGGATCGTGGGTGTTTTCGTGAAGCGCCTCAACAAGTTTTTCCTTTGCCTGGGGTGTTACAATCAGCATAGTGCCCTCCGGACGGCACTCTTTCCTGCGCCCGTCCTCGAACGTGTGAAGGTACCGCTCAAAGATTTAGCTGCTGCTCATCACACTATTATCAATCGACCGCAGCGGATAAACCTTTAACTTTTTCTTCAAAACGGGCGTTTTTCCTCAGGCGCGCAGGAAGGGCTGCATGAACATGAAAGGAGGTATTTCGGGAGAACCCGGATTGCTGCGGGGAGGGCACGAGCGGCGTCACTGCGTTTCAATGCTGATTGATGTCCGGCTTATATCACTGGAGGCTGTTAAAAAACTCCACCATATCCTGTTCTGATATAAACCATCTACCCATTGCTTTGTGTCCCCTGAGCCTGCCCTGCTTTATATAATTTCTGATGGTCACGGTAGTAACGTTGAGCTTGAGCGACAGCTCGGAGACTGAATACAGTGTTTGACCGCTGATTGTGATTGCCATAATGGTACCTCTCGCTTCTATTACCCTGCTGTATATCATTGGCATCGGTCATAAGACCTCGGCCTTTCCATAAAGAAAGAACATATTTATATAAAAAGTGCAACCTGTCCGGAAAATATTCGGGGTAGCCGGATTATACCCCCTAACCCTCTCCCCAAAGAGACTGTGTCATAATTAGGAATGTGCCAAGTTTGTCATTCTGAACGAAGTGAAGAATCTCTTATTATCAATGAATTAGAAAATGGAGATTCTTCGCTTGCGCTCAGAATGACACCGCAAAGGATTCGGAATGACAATATTGCCTATTATGACACAGTCTCAAAGGGGCGGGGGAATGTTTTGCCTGGAAGAAATTAAAAACCCCCTCGCCCCAACGGGGAGAGGGATGGGGTGAGGGGGCGATAACAAACAATGGACAACACTATCATTCAATGAACGTCTTGAGGTGCTCGCTCCGGGCCGGGTGCCTCATTTTCTGCAATGCCTTGGCCTCTATCTGTCGTATCCGTTCCCTGGTTACCTCCAGGTCAGTCCCGACTTCCTCGAGGGTACAATCCGCATTTTCTCCCAGCCCGAATCTCATCCTCAAAACTTTCTCTTCCTTGGCGCTGAGGGTGGCGAGCAGCTTGTCCGTATATTCCTGCAGGCTCTTGTAAATGGCCGCTTTGCCCGGTGAGCCGTTTTTCTTGTCTTCGATGAAATCATCCAGGGAATTGCCGCTTATATTTCCCACCGGGTCCGCCAGGGAGAGCGGCGGTTTCGCGACGCGCAGGATGCGCATCACTTTTTCCACCGGGACCTCTATCTTTTGCGCAATTTCTTCCGGGGTCGGCTCCCTGCCGGCTTCCTGAACGAGCATCCGTGATGCCTTGACCAGCCGGTTAATGGTTTCTATCATGTGCACGGGTATGCGGATGGTCCTGGCCTGGTCGGCAATGGCCCTGGTAATGGCCTGCCTGATCCACCAGGTCGCGTAGGTGCTGAACTTGTAGCCGCGCCGGTACTCAAATTTGTCAACCGCCTTGAGGAGACCTATGTTGCCCTCCTGGATCAGGTCCAGGAACTGCAGCCCGCGGTTGGTATATTTCTTCGCCAGGCTTACCACCAGGCGCAGGTTGGCCCGTACCAATTCATCTTTTGCCACCCTGCTCTTTATCTCTCCTTCCTCGATGGACCTTACCGCCTTTTTTAAAGCCTGGGGGTCCAGGGCCGTTTCAGCTTCAATGCGCCTTATTTTATTCCGCGCGTTCTGTATGTTTTGTTCGCAGTCCGGCAGGGTTTTCACACTCACATCGGCATGTCCGGCATGTCGCTTTTTCCCATTCAGCCGGCTTCTCACCTGTTCGCAGCGCTCCCTGATCTGAGCCGGAGGCAACCCTGACTTTTCCGCGCACTGCGCAATGTCCCCTTCCGCCCTTTCCATTGCCTCAAGGAAGCGTTTTAATTTCTGTGTGATGTAACCCATCTGCGTCTTGTTCAGATTTATTTCCTGGAGCAGATTGACAATGGCATCGCCCGCTTCGTCGATTTTCTTAAGCAGCCTTTTCCGCTTGCTATCGCTCGTCCCATTTTGATGGAGCTGCCGCTTCAGCACCAACCTCTTTTGATCGCACGTTTTGATCTTACCGATTAAGGCAAGCACTTTCCGGGTGTAGTACGCTTCATCGATTTCTATCTCATCATCCTCCAGACCATTGATGATCTCTCTAACAGAAATCTCCCCTGCGCCCAGCCGCTTCCCTATGCGCACAACTTCGTTTACGGTTATGGGCGTATTGACTATCACCCTGGCGATCTCTTTTTCCCCCTCTTCCACCCGCTTTACTATTTCCACTTCCCGCTCCCGGTCAATCAGCGATATGGGACGGATTTGCTGCAGATACAGTACGAGTGGATCATCAGCGGATTCAGCCCCTTCTGCATCCGCCTCCTCTTCCGGCTGTTCATCACTTTGTTCCGCGCTTTCTTCCGGCGCGGACCAGGAGGGCTGACCGTTTCTGGACCCGGCGGCGACAGGCAAATCCCGATCATCCCCCAGAAGCATGTTATCAATTAAGGCATTTTCAGGCAGGATAACATCAGGAGCTTCATCTTTACCAATTCCAAAAGAATCTTTTTTTAAATGTAAAGATTTGTTCTCAGCATTGGTTTCTTTTTTCAAGTTCCCACCTCTTTTATAATTTATAGCAATCGATTTGCCTCTTAGTAACAACAATCGATAAGCAAGCTGGGTACCAAAATAATTATTTGTATTAATATTGACGTTATTATAACTAAGTAATCGAATTGACTTATAAATTAATAGATAATCGTTAAAGAGGAAATAGGGATTATAAACCTCCGGTTGCTCTTTTAAGTTCATAAAAAACCCCTGCAGTAAAAATATCAGCAATAACAGAGTATTATGATTGTACCCTCCAGCACAAAATGGGCATGCGGCGTTGAAGGTTATTATCTTATTGATTTTAAAAATAAAAAACCCCCGCTCTTCTGATAGGGCGAGGGGTTGCATGCTCAGGGGCAACAGTCAGGAATCAGAATCCATTACTCCAGCACTCCATTACTCCATTTTTCATCTGTCATCTACTCCATGCACGTCCATCATCTATACCATGATCTTTCATCGCTCCTCATCCCCCGTCGAAGGGAAGCATGATGGTAATTGTGTCGCCCGCCCCGAGAGGGGTGGCAAGGTCGGCCACGGAGCGGCAGGTTTTATCGTTGACCAGCATGAGAAACGGTACTATCACCCCGGTTTTTCTGTCCTTTATCTGATGCTCAAAGGACTTCCCGTAGGTCCGGCACAAATCATCCAGCAGGTATCCCAGGGTGGCCCCGTCCTGTGTCTCATGCTCTATTTCAGGCTTGCCAACAATGTCTCGCAAATTGGCAAAGGTTTTAACCTTCACTTTCATCCGGATCTCCGCTCGGCATGCTGTTCTCCGCGTTGCGCAGCCATTCCAGGGCAAGCTCTTCCGCCAGGAGAATTTTTTTCTTGTCCTGCTTGGGGTTTTCCTCCGAGTAGATGAGCGCGCCCACTTCACAGTATTTTACACAGGTGGGATCGCCTCCGCAGGCATCACACTTTCTGGTATAAACGGGGATGGGCACTTCGGGTATCCCGATAAGGTAAACGCGTATGCGCGCCTTCTTGGGGTTAAAAACCTTCTCCCGCACCATAGCGCAGGCAAGCTCGCACATCCTGCACCCCGTACATTTATTGATGTCGACCGACAAATGTTTCTTTATCACTACCGCTTCCCCGCTTAGCCGGCGGCTATGCCCCCGGTGATCGAAATACCATCCCTGCCCGCAGGTACCGGTTGATAAGCCTCCGAGGGCTCAACCTGCCGGGCAAGCTTCAGCCTCAACTGGTCTGCCAGCAGGCGGGCCGTCTCCGGCAGCCTCTGCTCAGTTGAGACAACAATCATCTGGAACCTCTCAATCCGCTTTTCCGTACCCTCCCGGTATTCAACCGCAAGGTTTCCGGTATCAGCAATTTCCGTAACCGAATCCACCGTGCAGTGCTTGAGGGTGACCTGCGGCATCCCGTCCAAAAAGGATTTACAGTCATCCATTGATTCCATCGCCTGCGGCAGGAAAAGCCACAGCTCGACTCCTTCAATCTTTCTATGGGCCGCCGCGGCCTCCTTGAGCATGACAACAAGTGAATGTCTGCCGGACTTTTCCCCTCCGCGGAAAACAAACCCCAGCTTGCGGGGGATATCCCCGTCAGAGGGCCGCAGCACTAATCCTCCGTACGGCCCCTGCGGATCAAGCATCCCCTCAAACTCAATGTCTTTGAGAAGATTGGCTCCGCTGCCGCAGGTGAAGCGCTCATCCAGTGGCGCCGGGTATCGCATTGCCCCCGGAGCGATAATCACCGCGTCGACCTCTATCTCCTGCTCCTCTTCCGCCTGGCCGAAATCAATGGCCTCCTTTTCGCAGGCCGCGAGACAGAGCTTGCACCCCAGGCACCGGCGGCAGCTCAGGCAGCGCTTCGCCTCGATCTGCGCCTGCTCCTCCGCAAAGCCTTTCTCGATCTCTTCAAACCCGCTTACCCTTTCGCCGGGAGGAAGCTCGGGCATTTTGGCCCGGGGAGCGGGAATGTCCTTGAAGTCGATTATGTATCGCTTTGTTTCTTCCAGCATGGTTGAAAACCCCGTCACTTCTCAAGATAGCGCATAATGGATGCAGCCGCCTTCTTGCCCGAGGCCACGGCCTGGATCGCGATGCCCGGGCCGTCAACGCAATCGCCCCCGGCAAACACGCCCGCCCTGCCGGTGGCAAGGGTGTCCGGATCTGCCACGATGCTGCCCCACCTGGTGGTCTTGATGCCGTCTCCCTCGGGAATAAAGGAAAGGTCCGAGCGCTGCCCGATGGCCGGAATGATGGTGTCCAGCTCAACTACAAACTGCGACCCTTGCACGGGCTCAGGCCTTCTTCGCCCCGAGGCGTCAGGCTCTCCCAGCTGCATGCGGATCAGCTTTAAACCGGAAACCCGGTTGTTCTTCGCCAGCACCTCCTCGGGAGCAGTGAGATACTCAATGGATATGTTCTCGGCCAGGGCGGCTTCAATCTCTTCCTCGCTCGCCGGCATTTCAGCGCGTGACCTGCGGTAGAAGATGGTAACCTCCCGGGCTCCGCACCGGAGCGAGCAGCGGGCCGCGTCGATGGCAACATTGCCTCCCCCGATCACGCCCACCCGCTCCCCGACCTGTACCGCTTCTCCCAGGTTCAGGCTGCGGAGCATGTCCACCCCCGGTTCAACACCGGGCGTTTCCTCACCGGGCGTTCCCATGCCCATGGGCTGATGCGCCCCCACGGCAATAAACACCGCCTTGAATCCCTGCTTAAAAAGATCGTCGAGGGTGAATTCCCTGCCCAGGGTTTTGTTGTATTGAATGTCCACCCCCAGGTTTCTCACCACGTCAATCTCCCCTTCGAGGATGGCCCGGGGCAAACGGTAATCCGGAATGCCCACCGCCAGCATCCCGCCCGCGCGGGGGAGCGATTCGAAGACGACCGCCTGATATCCCTCGATGGCAAGATCGTACGCGCAGGCAAGCCCGGCCGGGCCCGCGCCGACAACGGCAATCCTCTCCCGGCGAACCGGCGCCCGCTTCTTGTGCGCCTGCGGCTTCACCCGGGCAAGCTCGCGGTCAGCCACAAAGCGCTTCAGGTCGCGAATGCACAGCGGCTTGTCCTCCACGCCGCGGTTGCAGCGCTCTTCGCAGGGGTGAGGGCATATCCTTCCGATGATTCCCGGAAAGGGGAGCCTCTCGCGGATGAGCGCCAGCGACTCTTCGTACTTCCCCTCCGCAATCAGGCCGACATAACCCCTGACATCAAGGTTGACCGGACAGGTCCTCTGGCAGAGGGGTATCTCCTTATGGATGCTGTAGGAGAAGTAATCATGATTCCCGTAATCGATGGCCGTGCGCAGGGACAGTCCCTGGCTGTAATCGTCCCACATGTTGATGGGACAGACCCTGATGCAGTCCTGGCAGTCATTGCACTTTTCCTCGATCACCCGCGCCGGGCGCTTCCTGATTTTTACCCGGTACGTGCCGTCCTTTTCCGCAATTCTCTCAATATCGGTGCCGGTGAGAACGGTGATCCGGGGATGTTCCTTCAACCGCTTGAGATCGATCCGGGTAAACGGGTCAGCGGGATCAAATCCGTCGCCGGAGGTTATCCGGTGCCCCGCCAGGCCGGGCGCCTCTTCGATGAGGTAGACGGTATTGCCCGCGTCCGCCTGCTCGAGGGCCGCCTGAATGCCCGCCAGACTTCCGCCCACCACCAGGGTTACCTTAGCATCCATGCTGTTTCCTGTCGCCCTCCGGGCAGAGCGCGTAATAGGGAGAGCCGTCTTTTATCTCTTTCACCGCGGCCAGCTTTCTTCTGCGCAGCGCGGTAAGGTGCATGAGCACCAGCGACGGCGGCAGACCCAGACGCCCGGCAATATCCTTGACCGTGTATGTCCTTTCCCCGAGCAGCTGCAGGATTTCGTGCACCTGAAAATCCTCGGTAATAAGCCCCTCGAGGAGCCGTCCCAGCTCGTGCCCGCTGAAGACCTCGCCGTAGACATTCCCCTCACGGCTGAATTCAGTCTTTTTCCCCAGGATCCACCTGAACTTCTCTCCCTGCGAGACCGCCTTTGCAGCCTTGAGTCTGAAGGTCAGCTCCCCGGAGCTGATCCCTTCTTTCGCTCCGATGGGGCCCAGCGACGTGATCCGCTCCGAAAAGGCGGTCACAATGCTTACATAGCGGGGCGCTTCGGCGGCGGAAACCCATTCCAGGCTGAGCCTGCGGGGATTGATGCCGACGTGGCCCAGGAGCCGGGATGCCGCATCGATGGTGTGCACTGCCTCGACATTACCAGACTGGTAATGGCATTCACCCAGGTGTCACCCGCCCACCAGGACGCCGTCCACGCCCTGCAGAAAGGCCTCCATGATGAAGGCGGCATCAACCCGCGCCGTGCACATGATCCGAACCACCCTGATGTGCGGCGGGTACTGGAAGCGCGAGACCCCCGCGGCATCAGCGCCCGCGTAACAGCACCAGTGGCAAAAGAACCCCAGAATTTTGGGCTGGTAATCAGGCTGGATGGTGACCGCTGTTTCCTGCATCTTTTCCTCTTATTAGTTTATGCTATCCTGCCAGCAGGGCATGAATCTGGGCTTCGATCTGCTCGCTGGTGAACCGTCCCATGCTGATGGTCCTTCTCGGACAGTGCGAGGCGCAGAGCCCGCACCCCTTGCATGACGCGGCAATGGTCTCGGCCTTCCTGCCCCTGTCCGTCTCCGCAACCCGGATGGCGTTAAAGGGGCAGAGGTATTCGCAGATGCCGCAGCCGAAGCAGGCGGTCTGATCAACCCATGAAACGATGGGCTCCACCTCGACCCTGCCCTTGGCGAGCGGAATGGCGGCACGGGCCGCAGCCGCAGATGCCTGGGCAATGGACTCGTCCACCGGCTTGGGAAAGTGGGCCAGGCCGCAGAGGAACACCCCGTCCACCGCAAAGTCCACCGGCCGCAGCTTCACGTGGGCCTCGAGAAAAAACCCGTCCTGGGTCAGGGGGAGCTTCAGCAGCTGGGAGAGCTTCTGGTTCTCACCCGCAACAACCGCGGTGCTGAGCACCAGCAGGTCGGGAGAGAATGCAAGCGTCTCTGAAAGCAGGGGATCGGTCACCGACACCTGCAGCTGCTGACCGTCAATGATCACCTCCGGCTTGTGTTCCGGCTCGTAGTGAATGAAGATAACCCCCGCCTCGCGCGCCCTGGTGTACCAGTCCTCCCGGAAGCCGTAGGCCCGGACGTCCCGGTAGAGAATGGCCACCTCGCATGCGGGGTTGAGCTCCTTGATTTTAAGCGCGTTCTTAATGGCCTTGCTGCAGCAGAGCTTGCTGCAGTACGGCCGCTCCTTCTCCCGCGAGCCGACGCACTGGATCATCACCACCTGTTTCAGGGAAGCGCAGGATGCCGGATCGAGGTATAATTTTTCCTCGAACTCGGACTGGGTGATCACCCGCTCATCCTGGCCGTAGCCATACTCCACCGGCCGGTATTCCGCCGCACCGGTGGCAACGATCACCACGCCGTGCTCGACGGTCAGCGGTCCGGACTCTTTTCCGTTATGGCTTGCCAGGGTGGTTTTAAAGTTGCCGATGTAGCCCTCGACCGATTCTATTTCGGTTGAGGTAAGCACTTCTATGCGCTCATGGCTTGCGACCCGCTCTTTGAGCCCCTGAAGAAATTCCCGGGTGTCGCCTCCCTCCATGGTATAGTGAATCTTGTTGAAATTCCCGCCCAGCTCCTTTTCCTTTTCGATGAGCACGCACTCAAATCCCTGATCGGCCAGCGCCAGGGCGGCCGTCATCCCGGCAACGCCGCCGCCGATCACCAGGCCCCTGGGCGTAACCGGAACGGTCTGCTCAGGCAGAGGAGCAAGCATCCTGGCCTTGGCCACCGCCATGCGCAGCAGGTCCTTCGCCTTCTCGGTCGCCGCCTCCTTTTCCTTCATGTGCACCCAGCTGCACTGGTCGCGTATGTTGGCCATCTCAAAGAGGCACTTGTTGAGCCCCGCCTCGCGCATGGTCTCCTGGAAGAGCGGCTCATGGGTGCGGGGGCTGCATGCCGTCACCACCACCCGGTTGAGCCCGTGCTCCCTGATGACATTTTTCATGTTCACCTGGTTGTCCTGGGAACAGCTGTAGTGGTTCTGCTCCGCGAACACCACGTCGGGAAGGGTGAGCGCGTATTCCTTTAACGCCCCGACATCAATGACCCCGGCGATGTTGATGCCGCAGTGGCAGACAAACACGCCGATGCGGGGCTTCTCCGCCACGGGCAGCTCCGCCGGGTAGGTCTGCTCCGCCACCAGCGTCCCCCGGGCCGGGGCAAGCAGTCCTGAGGCGGATGCCACCGAGCCGCTGGCCTGGGTAACCGTCTCCGGAATGTCCTTGGGTCCCTGAAAGACGCCCGCGACAAAAATTCCCTCCCGGCTGGTTTGCAGCGGGGAAAACTCAGTTGTCCGGGAAAAGCGGTATTCATTCAGCGATATGCCCGTGGCCTGCGCGAGCTCCTCCGCCTCTTTCGCCGGCTCCAGGCCTATGGAGAGCACCACCAGGTCAACTTCCTTCTCCCGGTGTGTCCCGTCCTCCTCCGCGTAATGTATAATCAGGTTTTTGCTCCCGGGCGCCTCTTTCAACGACGAGACCTTGCTGCGGATAAAGCCGATCCCCTGCGCCTTCCCGCGCTCGTAGAATTCTTCAAACCCTTTTCCCTGGGTGCGCATGTCCATGTAAAATATGTTTATCTCCAGGTTGGGCTCGTGCTCCAGGGCGACGATGGACTCCTTGATGGCGTACATGCAACAGACGCATGAGCAGTACGGATTCCCCACCGCCAGGTCGCGCGATCCCACGCACTGCAGGAAGGCGATGCGCTTGGGGACCCTGCCGTCCGACGGCCGCTCGATGTGCCCCATGGAGGGGCCGGAGGCGCAGAGAATGCGCTCAAATTCCATGCTGGTCATCACGTTGGCGAAGCGCCCGTAGCCGTACTCGGCCTTGCGCCGGGCATTGAACTCCGACAGGCCCGGCGCCAGGATGACCGCGCCGACCTCGAGGTTGAGCACCTGTTCCTGCTGGTCGAGATCAATGGCATGGGTGCCGCAGGCCTGCTCGCACTGCCTGCACTCCCGCTGGTTGAGAAAGAGGCAGTGTGCCGGGTCAACCGTGTAGCAGGCGGGAACCGCCTGGGCGTAGGGAACGTAGATGCATTTCACCTCTTGCAAACCCTGGTTGTAATCGTCGCGGATGCTGATGGGGCAGTAGTCGGAGCAGTTCCCGCAGGCGGTGCACTTTTCAGGAACCACGTAGCGGGGCCTGACGCGCACGCGTGCGCTGAACGCGCCTGCCTCGCCGGCGACCTTCTCCACCTTCGCGTTGGTGATGATCTCTATATTCCGGTGTCTGCCAGACTCAACGAGTTTGGGAGACAGTATTCAGAGGGCGCAATCGTTGGTGGGGAAGGTCTTGTCCAGCTTGGCCATCTCCCCGCCTATGGCCGGGGAGGACTCGACCAGGTACACCCGGTAGCCCAGCTCGGCAAGGTCGAGGGAGGCCTGCATGCCGGAAATGCCGCCGCCCACCACCATTACTGCGCCTACTGTTTTTTTGTCCGCCAAAGGAGCCTCTCCCTTTATTTTGATAAATAATACTCAGTACTGCTCGCTAAATGTCATCCAGGACTTCCTGGAGGAGCTTCCTGGGCTCGATGGCCATCTTCTGGGCCCGCTTTTGCACTATGGCCTGGAGTATTTTGTCCCGCATGATCTGGGAAAACTTGTCAACCGCGGCAATCTGCTGGGGGAAGGAGGCGTCAACGTATCCCTTTTTCACCGCCATGTCCCTGAGCACGCCCATCACTTCGGAGAAGCGCACGTTCTGCGGGCAGATGAAGCTGCAGGTGTTGCAGAGCGAGCAGAGCCAGATAAAGTCCGAGGAGAGCACCTTCTCTTTCATCCCCAGGAGAATCATGCGGATGATTTTGCGCGGATCATATGCCGGGTCGATGTCGCTCACCGGACACCCCCCGGTGCAGATGCCGCAGGCAAAACACTTTTTGATGTTCTCCCCGCCGGGCTGGCCGGTCACCTCATACTTGAACTGCGGGTCCAGTTCGTCAACCGATTTGGGTAGCACCTTCTCCTCCACGCATAGAAATGTTCCTAAAGTGCCTTTCCATCAGGCTAGCCGGTCCGCAAGAAAGCTGGTGATGTCCTGCACGGCCACCTTGAACTCCCGTAAGGGGGGCTTCTCATTGAGCACGCAATTAAGGTGCGCCAGGCACTTGGTGCAGGCGGTCAGCAGCGTGGCCGCGCCGGTCTGCTCGGCCTCCTCGAGTTTTTTAACCAAAAGCGCCTTGGACTCGGTTGAGCACCCCAGCCAGGCGGAAATGCCGCAGCACTGGCAGTCCTCGCGGCTGTTTTCCAGCTCGGCAACCTTCAGCCCCTTCACCGAGGCGAGCAGGTTGCGCGGCGGATCATAGACCTGCATGTGCCTGCCCAGCCGGCAGGGATCGTGATAGGCAACGGTTCCCTCCCCCTTGAAGGAAAGCTTTTCGCCGTGGCGCTCCAGAAACTGGCTGATGTGCAGCACCTCGATGTCAAGAGTATAATCGATGGCAAAGGTGCGGGTGCACTCTGCGCAGCTGGCCACCAGGGTTTTAATGCCGCTCTCCTTGATGGCCCGGGTGTTATGTTCGCGGAGCGCTTCAAACGTCTCCTGGTTGCCCTGCCAGAGATCGTCGTGGCCGCAACATTTAAGGCCCATCACCCGCGGCGCCATGCCCGCCGCGTTCATCAGCTTCAAGGCGGACTCTCCGATGGGACGAAAGCCGGTGCCCACCTCCAGGAACGAATCGAGAAAATCGATGCAGCCGGGGAAATAGCCCACCGGGCTTTTGTCGTCCTGCCTGCCTTTCAAATCGGTGGGCACGCCGCTCTTCTCCGGGAAGGCGATCATCAGCCGGGAGACCAGATTGAACACCGACTTGTGGGCGACGCAGTCGACATCCGGCTTCCCGTTCCGCCGCGCGTCCCGCATAAAGTCCAGGTACCCCACGCCCTGGGGGCAGTACTGGGAGCACAGGCCGCAGGTGAGGCAGGACCAGAGGTCGATCCCCTGCTGCGCCAGCAGCGTCTTTTCCAGGTCCCGGCGGGGGGAATACCTGCTGACCAGCCGTTTGGGACAGATGCCGGTGCAGAGGCCGCATTGATAACAGGTGCTAATGCTCATGGTTTCTTTTCACCGGCAAAGGCGCTCATTTCAAGCGCGCTTGCGCTCGCCTCGGCAAGGCAGAGGGGAATGTCCTTCATGCCGCCGGCCGCTCCCGCGACGAAAACCCCCGGCGCGGCGGTTGTCACCGGCGGCTCGGTTATCTTAAAAAAGCCCTGGTCAGAGAGCGGCAGATTGAACGCTGCCGCCAGCTCAGCGGTTCCCGCCGGGGGAACTCCCCCTATGGTCAGGACCACCAGATCGGAGCGCAGCGTTTCCGATTCACCGGTAAGGGTGTTTTCAAGGTCAAGGTTTATAAAGTCCTCCTCCGCGGTTACCCCGGAAACGCGCGACCGTATAAACCGGATGCCCCCCTCCCTGGCCTCGGTGTACAGGTGTTCGTAGAGGTAGGGAGTGCGAATATCCATGTACAGAATGCTTATCTCGGCCCCGGGGTTCAGCGCTTTTAATGCCAGGGCCTCTTTGATGGCATAGGTGCAGCAGAAATATGAACAGTAGCGATTGGTCCTCCGGTCCCGGGATCCCACGCACTGCAAAAACGCGATCCTGCCCGGGGGGGTGCCCTGCGACGGCCGCAGCACCTTTCCGCTCTTCATCATCTCTTCAAGCTCAAAGGCGGTGACCACATCCTTCAGCCGCCCGTATCCGTACTCCTCAATGACCGCGGGGTCAAAGGGGTCGAAACCCGTTGCCAGCACCACGCCGCGCACGTCAAGTACGGCGCCGTTCCCGGTGAGTTCAATCCGGTAGCCGGAGGGCTGCGCGGCCGCCCGCGCTATCTGCCTGCCGGTCACAACCTCGATGTTTTCTTTTGCAATGTGGGCCCGGGTTGCGTTGAGCAGCTCGGCCGCCGATTCCCCCCTGGGAAAGAGTTTATGGAGGTACCTCAATTTCCCGCCAAGCTCCCCTTCCCGCTCCAGCAGCGTGACCTTACCGCCCAGCCGGGAGAGATCCAGGGCCGCCTGCATTCCCGTAATGCCGCCACCCACCACCAAAAATGTATTCATGGTTCCTGCCATACAATCCTGCCGCACTGCCCCCGCAACACAACCATGCTCAGGCAGGCTTGCATTTTTCCAGCAGCGCGCTGGTTTTGATTTTATGAACCGTGTCCAGCCCCAGCTCCTTGGCGGGGATGCCCAGGGCCAGGCCGAGGAGCTGCGAGTAAAAGACCACCGGGGTATTCAGGGTCTTGTTGAACTTTCTCTTGGCCATCACCTGCCCCAGGTCCAGCTGCCTGAAGCATCCCGGGCAGTTGACAATAATGGCATCCACCGCCCCTTTCTGTTCCACCGCCTTTACCGCGAAGGCATAGGATGAATCCTGGTTGTGCGGCAGGAGCAGCGATCCGCAGCAGTGCTCGAACCCCTGGGGCGGCACCGCCCGCGCGGTGGTGGCCGCCACCATGTCTTCCAGCTTGCGGGGATAGGCCGCCCGGTCAAAATGGAGCACATCGCTCGGCTTGACCAGGTGACAGCCGTTGTGGCAGCCGATGGCGCAGCCGCTCAGATCCAGCTTGTTTCTCTTCCGGATCTCCTCCAGCCCGATGACATCGTAGAGAATCTGGTGAAAGTGATAGACCCTGGCTTTGCCCTGCACCTCCAGGCCGATCTCCTTGAGCACGGCATTTACCTTGTCCCGCACCTCTTTATGTTCCAGCTGGTGGGCGGCCTTGCTCAGCGTCCCGAAGCACCCGTTGCAGAGGGTGATGACGTCAAGGCCCCGGGTCTCCGCAAGGGCAATATTCCTGGCGGCAAAGGCGAGCATGGTAAATCCGTCGAGCGGGCCGGCCAGCACCCCGCAGCACCCGAAATCCTCGATATCGGTGACGGGAATGGCAAGCTCCTTCATCACCGCCCGTGCCGACAGCTCGTAGTTGGGCGCCTGAAGGGGGATGACACATCCCGGATAAAAGGCGTAGCTCATTTACAATCCTTTGCTGAATCCGGTCAGGGCGGCAATCTTCCGGTAGTCCTCCGACACATCCTCTTTCAGCGCCGGAAGCCCGAAGGCCTGCCGCTGATTCCTGGCGGCGCTGGTGATCTCGCTGTTGCGGCCGCACTTGAGCACTATCCGGTTCATGTCCTTGACCGCGTCCGGCGCAAGGCCTTTTGCATAGGCGATGTTGGTGGCCGCCTGCACCTGGTAAAGGGGCTTCACCTGCTGCGGGCAGCGCTCGTAGCAGTTGTAACAGGTGGTGCAGTACCAGAGCGCGCGGTCGGAGAGGTCGATGTCCCCCTCCATGATCCGCTTCACGATGGCCCGGACATTAAACTCCGGAAGATAGCGGTTGACCGGGCACCCGCCGGTGCAGGTCCCGCACTGGTAGCACTCGTAGAGGTTCTCGGTGCCGTAGTATGTGCTTAAATCGGGGCGAAGGTCCATACCCGTCTACTCCCTGCAGAGAATCGCCGCCTGTGCCGCGGCAGCCGTGCCCTCCGCCAGGCAGGTCCGTATATCCCTGGGGCCGCCGGCAGCGCCGGCCACAAACACCCCTTTTGCCCGGGTGCATACCGGGGCCGGCTCAGGTGCAAAAAATCCCGACTCTTCGGTGGCAATCTGAAGCGAAGCGGCCATGGAGGCTGCATCCGGGGGTGGCTCCGCGCCGATTGAGAGCACTACCATGTCCGCCGGCAAAAAGCGCAGTCCGCCGTCAAGGGTGTCCTCGTACTGCACGGCAAGCCGGCCGTTTTCCCGTTCCGCCCGCACCGCGGCGGGCTTGCTGCGGATGAAGCCGATGCCCTTCCGGCGGGCAGCTTCATAGTCCAGCTCGGCGCAAAACGGCGTTCTGATGTCCATGTACAGCACCTCGACCCGGCACCGAGGAAGCCGCTCCTTGACCTGCAGGGCAAAATGAACCGCATACATGCAGCAAAACGCGGAGCAGTAAGTGTGGGTGCGCAGGTCACGCGAGCCGATGCACTGGATAAAGACCAGCGAGCCCGGCTTTTCTCCGTTTGAGTTTCTGACCAACCTGCCCTCTTTCAGCTTTCCCGCCAGCTCCAGGGCGGTAATCACATCAGGGTGTTTGCCGAACCCGTAGCGCTTCATCCCTGAGGGGTTGAAGGGGGTGAAGCCCGTGGCCAGAATGACCGAACGGCACTCCACCTCGCGCGATCCTCCCGGGGTCTTGAGCGATGCCTTCAGGCGGGGATACGCGCCCCCCAGCGAGACAACCTCCGTGCCGGTGCATATGGTGACTTTGGCCGAGGAGCTGATTGCCCTGGCCCGCATTTCGATAAGTTCCGCGGCCTGCCTGCCGTCCCCAAAAATGGTCCCCAGGGACTTGAGGTTCCCGCCCAGATCGTCCTCGCGCTCCGCCAGGATAACCTCCACTCCCGCGCGCGCCAGACTGTCTGCCGCCTGCAAACCGGCAATGCCGCCGCCCACAACCAGCACGCTATTCACCTGCCTGCACTCCTTCACGTTTCATGGGCCCCAGGCCCTTGAGATCCTCGGTAAAATCGCGCATCACCTCGGCGAACTTTCCCCCTTCGGACGCGGATATCCACTCCAGGCGGAAGCGCGCTCCGGCAATACCCATTCGCTCCAGATAACGGGTGGCGTTGTTTAATCTTCTCTCGGTGTTGTAATTACCATCCTGGTAATGACATTCGCCGAGGTGTCACCCGGCCACCAGCACCCCGTCGGCGCCGTCGAGAAACGCGCGCAGGATCATGGTGGGGTCGATGCGGCTTGAGCACATGACCCGTATGATCCGCGCCGTGGCGGGATACTGCATGCGGCTTACCCCGGCCAGATCGGCGCCGGCATAGCTGCACCAGTTGCAGCAGAAGGCGACGATGCGGGGGGTGAAGTTGTGCTGCTCACTCATTGGACGCTTTCTCCATTTTTACTGCTGCCTGATCAATCATGGCTTCTATCTGTACGGTGGTGAAATGGAGCGGGGAAATGGCCCCCACCGGGCAGGTGGCGGCGCAGGAACCGCATCCCTTGCAGGATGCGGGATTGACCGCCGCCTTGCGGGCGTTGAACTCCATCGACTCCAGGCGCACCATCCGGTCCTCCAGGCTGATACGCCTTGTAGGGGCAGACCTCGACGCAGAGACCGCACCCCTTGCAGCGCTTCTCATCGATAACCGCTATGTTTGCCTCCGCCTCAACCCTTCCCCGGGCGAGCAGGATCCCGGCGCGCGAGCCCACCGCGTTTGCCTGGGCGATGGTCTCTTCAATGTGCTTGGGGTAGTGGGCCATGCCGCAGACAAAGACACCGTCGGTGGCAAAATCCACCGGCCGCAGCTTGACGTGGGCCTCCAGGAAAAAGCCCTCACTGCTCAGGGGGACCTTAAAAAGCTGTCCCAGCTCCCGGTTGCTTTCGGGCGGAACGGTTGCCACCGAAAGCACCAGCAGGTCGGTTTCGATGGAAAGCCGGGTGTCAAGGAAGGGATCCCGGGCAATGACCACCAGGCTGTCCTCCTCGTCTCCCTTGACAAATTTTACCTCGGGCCTGTCGGCCCGATCATAGCGGATAAACACAATGCCCTTTTCACGGGCCTGCTGGTAGTAGTCTTCCTTGAATCCATAGGTCATCATGTCCCGGTAGAGAATGTAGACATTCACCTCCGGGTTGCGCTCCTTCAGCATCAGCGCGTGCTTTACCGCCTGGGTGCAACAGATCCTGCTGCAGTACGGGCGCTCCTCGCTGCGCGATCCCACGCACTGGATCATGACCACGTTCTTTGCCTTCTTCAGCCGGGGGCTCTTTTTCTGCAGCTCGCCCTCCAGCTCCTTCTGGGTAAGCACGCGGCGGTCCTTCCCGTAGCCGTATTCGTCGGTCTTGAACTCACTGGCCCCGCTGGCGATTATCGCCGCGCCGTGACTGATCTCGACCGGCTCCTCCCTGCCCTTGACGGCAACAGTTGAGGTGTAGCTGCCCACATACCCCGAAACCTTCTTCAGCTCGGCATCCGTGTACACGGTGATGCGCGGATGCTGCAGCACCCGGCCGATGAGCGAGTTCAGATATTCCTGCACATTCCCGCCTTCCAGGGTGCTGTACAGGGAGCGTGCCACCCCACCCAGCGCCGCTTCTTTTTCCAGGAGGTAGACCGAAAAGCCCTGATCGGCCAGGTTGAGGGCGCTTACCATGCCCGCAATGCCCCCGCCGACAACCAGCGCGGAAGGATTGAGCTCCAGGGTGAGCCGCTTGAGCGGCGCGATCAGGCCGGCCCGCGCCACCGCCATGCGCACCAGGTCCCTGGCTTTTTCCGTTGCCGCCTCCTTGTCCTGCTGGTGCACCCAGCTGCACTGGTCTCGTATGTTGGCCAGCTCGAACAGGTAGCGGTTGAGTCCCGCCTCCTGGATGGTTTCCTGAAACAGGGGCTCGTGGGTGCGGGGCGAGCAGGAGGCAACCACCACCCGGTTGAGCTTGTGCTCGGCAATGAGCGCCTTGATTTTTTCCTGGGTGTCCTGGGAGCAGCTGTAGAGGTTTTCCTCCGCATACACCACGTTGGGGAGTTCCCTGGCGGAGGCCACCACCGACTTCACGTCCACCACCGAGCCGATGTTGATGCCGCAGTGGCAGACAAACACCCCGATGCGGGGAACCTGCCCCGACACGTCAAGCTCGGCGGGGAGCTTTTTCTCCTGCACCAGCGTTTTGCGCGCGGGGCTGAGCAGGGCTGCGGCAAGGCCCGCCGCGCCGCTTGACTGGGCCACCGTTTCCGGGATGTCCTTGGGCCCCTGGAAAAGGCCGGTCACAAAGATGCCCGGCCTGCTGGTGTTGAGCGGCGTGAACATCCCCGAGCTGCAGAAGTGATGCCGGTTGAGGTCAATGCCCAGCGCCCGGGCCAGCTCTTTGCTGCTTCGTGAGGGCTCCAGCCCCACCGAGAGCACCACCAGATCGAACTCCTCTTCCCGCACCCTTCCCTCTTCGCTGACGTATTTCACCAGCAGGTTGCGCGTGTCCGGCAGCTCTTTGACCGATGACACGTTGGAGGGAACAAAGCGTATGCCGTGTTTTTCCCTGGCTTCTTCGTAGTAAGCGTCAAAGCCCTTGCCATACGCCCGGATGTCCATGTAAAAAACGGTGATGTCCATCTCCGGGGCGTGCTCCCTGGCAATAATCGACTCCTTGACTGCGTACATGCAGCACACGCCGGAGCAGTAGCCGTTGCCGTACTGAACATCCCGCGAGCCGACGCACTGGATAAAGGCGACACGCCCGGGCTCGGCCTTGTCCGAGGGGCGCCGCACGTGGCCCTCAAAGGGGCCGGAAGCGGAAAGCAGGCGCTCGAATTGAATGCTGGTAACCACATTCTCGTACCGGCCGTAGCCGAAGGGATATTTTCTGGCGGCATCGTATTCGTCGAACCCCGGCGACAGGATCACTGCGCCCACCGGGAGCTCGCGCGCCTCCTCCTTCATCTCGAAGTTGATGGCCCCGGCCTTGCAAACCTTGACGCAGAGCTGGCACTTGCCCTTGGTCAGGTAGCGGCAGGAGCGGGGATCGATATGGTAGACGTGGGGCACTGCCTGGGGATAGGGGATGGAAATGGCCCGGCGCTGGGAAAACCCCTCGTTGAACTCGTCGTTCACCTTCGAGGGACACTTCTCGGCGCAGGCGCCGCAGGCGACACACTTGGCCGGATCCACGTAGGACGGCTGGCGCAGGACGGAAACCCTGAAGTTTCCCGGCTCCCCGGTGATGCCGGTAATCCGGGAATGGGTCAATATTTCAATGTTGAGGTGCCTGCCGCATTCCACCAGCTTGGGGGAAAGGATGCACATGGAGCAGTCGTTGGTGGGAAAGGTCTTGTCCAGCTGGGCCATGGCGCCGCCGATAACCGGGGACCGCTCAACCAGGTAGACGAAGTACCCGGCATCGGCCAGGTCCAGCGAAGCCTGCACCCCGCCAACGCCCCCTCCCGCCACCAGCACCGATCCGACAATCGCGCTTTCCTTTGCAGCAACGGGCTCTGACATGCAATCGCCTTCCTTCAGTTTGCGACGAATACCGTGAGTTTAAAGCATCCGATGTGCCGCAGCTCTGCTGCGGACCCATTTACTTTGCCTTCTTGCGCTGGTAATCCTTTTTGACGTCCTCGACCTTGATCTCAATGTGACCCTCTTCATCAACCAGGGTGATCGCCTGGCAGGGACACCACTTCACGCAGGCCGGGTCCGGCGGGTCGCCGCAGAAATCGCATTTGAGCAGCACATCCGTCCCGGGCTCCTTGAACCAGGGCTTGATGGGACAGGAGGCCCGGCAGATAATGCACTCGTCAATCTCCCGCCCTTCGAAGACAAATATATTCTTGGAGGTGCATTCGGCGTTGTTAAACGGGCCGGCCACCACCGGGTAGAAGACATCACCCGCCTCCATCACCCGGATGCGCGACTTTTTGGGGTTGACGCTGTTCTCGAAGTGATTGAGGGAGCAGGCCACCTCGCATCGCCTGCAGCCGCAGCACTGCTTGAAGTCTATTTTAAGCTTTTTCAACCTGCGCTCCTTACCCTAAGGCTTGCCATCCCGATCGAGGCCCAGCGATCTGCACTTCTCTTCCGTCGGCACCCCCTGCCCGTCCCATCCCCGTATGGCGTAATATTCGGGGAGCATTTCCTTGAGCCTGCAGAGCTGACCCTGGGCGGGTCCCTCGGGCATGGGCTCCTGGAGCATCCTGCGGGGAAGGGTGTCATCCGCGCCGCTGAAGCCGGCCCGGATATTGAACAGCCGCTCGAGGTTCCAAATGCGCTCGCCCGCGGTGAGCAGTTCGTCTTCGGTACAGGCGATGCCGGTTGCGCTTGCAAGCAGTGGAACGATTTCTTCCACCCAGATCCCCAGGAGCAGCAGCCGGCACAGACCCGCGGCATCAAACACGGCATTGACGTCCTGGAACAGCTTGACCAGCGGCGCCTTGCCCTCGATGGCCCGGGTGTCGATCTCACCCCGGATGCCGAGCATCTTGTGGGTCACCAGGTAACCGATGGAATGGGATACGCCGCTGTTGGAGGTGGCATACTCGAGGCACAGACCCTGGACCCCCCGGGGATCAAACGCGGGGGCCCCCTGCTTGCGAACGCCCATGAAATATTCAGGATGGTTATAGCGCAGCGCCAGCTGGTAGCCGCCCTCAGCCAGCAGTTCACCGAAGCCCCGGCGGTTGGCCACCTGCTCGACCATCTCCAGCACCGCCTCCGCGTTCCCGAAGTCGAGCGTCATGCCCGTCTCGTTTTTGGAAATTATTTTTTTCTCGGTCAGCTCCATGGCACAGGCCACCGCCGCGCCGAAGGACAGGGTGTCGATCCCCATCTCGTCGCAGAGATAGCTGATCCTGGCAATGGCATTGATGTTGGTAATGCCGCATCCCGCGCCGATGAGGGCTATGGTGCGGTACTCCGGCCCCTCGCCCCTGCCCAGAAAGGCGGGATCGGTAACCTCGGTCATCTGCACGCAGGCAATGGGGCAGGCAAAGCACCCCTTGTTGGCCTTGAGAATGGTTTCGGCCATGCGCTCGCCGCTTATCTTTTCGTGATCCTGCATCACCCCGGTCTGGAAGTTCCGCACCGGGAGCGCGCCGCAATCATTGATGAGGTCAACCAGAAACGGCGTGCCGATATTGTTGAGCGCCTGGGGAATCACCGGGGTGGTTTTAAATTTTTCCCAGGCGCGCGCCGCCGCGTCCATGAACTTTGCGCCGTCCGCAAGGGTCACCGATGTGGTGCCCCTGACGGCGATGGCCTTGAGGTTTTTCGAACCCATCACCGCCCCCACCCCTGCCCGGGCGGCCACCCGGTGCCGGTCATTGACAATGGAGGCAATCTTGGCCAGCTTTTCACCGGCAGGCCCGATGGAGGCCACCGACGTTTCCTGGGCAATCCAGAGATTATCCTTTTCCCTGCGGATGAGCTCCTCGGTCTTGAGCGTGGACTTGCCCCAGAGATGCGATGCCGAAAGAATCTCGACCTTTTGGTCTTCTATGGAAAGATAGACGGGCTCCGGGGCCCTTCCTTCAACAATAATGCCGTCAAAACCGGCAAACTTAAGCTCCGGACCGAAGTATCCCTCGGCGGTGGAACAGGCAATGCTGCCGGAGAGGGGTGCCTTGGTAACCACCACATAGGAGGCCCCGCCCGGGGCGCCCGTGCCGGTCAAAGGCCCGGTCATAAACACCATCTTGTTATCCGGACTCAGGGCATCGAGCTTCACATCCAGCTCGTCATAGAGAATTTTTGTGGCCAGCCCGCGCCCGCCCAGGTACAGGCGAGCCAGATCGCCGGGCAGCTCCTCGGTCCTTATGGTGCCGTCCGTCAGGTTAACCCTCAGCAGCCTGCCCATCCAACCGTTCACGTGTGCTCGCCTCCTAAAATCTGCAGCAGCGACCTGGCCTTCTTTTCAACCAGGGAAAGGGCAAAGCCGGGGCAGGCCAGCACGCAGATGTTGCACGCCTCGCACTCGATGGGCTTCCTCACCTCCGGATAGCCATACTCGTTTATGCCCAGAACCTTGTCGGGGCAGAGCTCGGCGCATACCTTGCACCGGATGCACCACTTGTCGATAAGCTGCAGGTAGACCTTCGAATAGTTGCTCTGCTTTTTCTTGTCAGCGTACTTTCTTTTTGTCTTCTTGGACAGCATACAGCCTTTCCGCGCTTTCCCGCAACACAAGCGCACCCCCTTTTTGTCCGGGGCTGACCTGGTGCTTTCCGCGGGGTATCTTAATCAGTTCCACTTCCAGAGGATACAGGTCCCGTCATCGGAGCCGGAAACAAGACAGGCGCCGTCCCTGCTGAAACTGAGCGATTCAATAATGTTGGTGTGCCCCTTTAAGAATTTTATCTCTTCTCCGCTTCGTGCATCCCATACGGCAATTCTGTCCTCGTTGGAACCGCTCACCAGGTATTTGCCGTCCGGGCTGAAGCACAGTGACCATACCTGTTTGGTCCTGCCCTTGAACGGCGGAGGCGCCTCCTTGCCTTCCTGCAAATCCCAGAGCCGGATGGTTCCATCGTCCGAGGCCGAGGCCAGGCGGCTGCCATCAGGGCTGAAGCAGAGGCTCCACACATAGCTGGTGTGCCCGCGCAGGGTTTTGACCGTCTTGCCCGTTTCCAGGTCCCAGATGCGTATGGTGGTGTCCCGCGATCCCGAGGCCAGGAGAAGGCCGTCAGGGCTGAAGGCAACCGACCAGACATAGCTCAGGTGGCCTTTCAGCGTTCTCACCAGTCTGCCTTCCCCGAGATCCCAGATCTTGACCATGCCGTCATCGGAGGCGGAGGCAAGGTATTTCCCGTCGGGACTGAAGGCGACGGCCACCACATAGTCGGTGTGCCCCTGCAGGGTTTTTTCTTCTTCGCCCGTCTCCACGTTCCAGATTTTAATGGTATCGTCATCGGATCCCGACACCAGCCGCCTGCCGTCGGGGCTGAAGCAGACGGTGTTCACATCATCGGTGTGGCCTTCCAGCTTCTTCAGCAACCGTTTGCCCGCGACGTCCCAGATGAGAATGGTGTTGTCGCGGTGGGCGGAGGCAAAGACATCCCCGCCCGGGCTCATGCTTACCGACCATACCAGCCCGGTATACCCGTCAATGGTTCCGAGCACCTTGCCGGTTTTAATATCCCAGAACCGTATGCTGTTGTCGCGGGACCCAGAGGCAATGGTGGTCCCGTCGGGACTGAAGGCCACAGACCAGATATAGCCGGTATGCCCCTTGAGATTTCTGATGTTCCTGCCGGTCCCGGCATCCCAGAGCTTAATGGTGCCGTCGTCCGATCCCGAAGCAAGGGTTTTGCCGTCGGGGGAAAAGCTGACCGCAATCACGCAGTCGGTGTGGCCCTCGAGGGTTTTAATGTTCCTGCCCGAGCTGATCTCCCAGAGCTTGATGGTCTCGTCATCCGAGCAGGAAGCGAGGAGCCTGCCGTCGCGGCTGTAGCTGATGGACTCGATTATATCCTTGTGGCCCTTGAAGGACCTGATCTCTTTGCCGGTCGCGCAATCCCACAGCTTGATGGTGTCATCATCCGAACCGGAGGCTATGTACTTGCCGTCGGGGCTGAACCGCACCGAGGTGACGTCGTTGGTATGGCCCTGGAAAATCCGCACCGTCTCGCCGCTTTTGACGTCCCAGAGCCGTATGGTGTCATCATCCGAACCGGAGACAATATGCTTGCCGTCGGGGCTGAACCGCACCGAGGTAATGTCATCGCCGTGTCCCTTGAGGGTCTTTATCTCTTTTCCCGCTTCCACATCCCAAATCTTTATGGTGTTATCGTCCGAACCGGAGACGAGCAGGTTCCCCCTGGGACTGAAATTTACCGAGGCGACAAAATCAAGGTGCTTTGAAAGCACTTTTATCCTTTTGAAGGTGGCGGTGTCATACAGTTCAATCCCGGCAGAGGTCGCCACCGCGATGGTTTTGCCATCAGGGGCATAGGTAACATTGAATACCCATCCTTTTCCGAACCGGTGGACAAGTTTGGGATTCACTGCGGTAGATTTAGCCATAACGGGAATCCTTCTGTGATGTTTCTTAAAACCGGTGAAATTATGAAGTTGTGCAGAGATCTTCGTCCCGGAAAACCCTGAACCGCAATGACAAACAGGGTAAAATCCGAGCGATGATTAACATGCCGTGCCCTTGACTGTCAAGCGTAAATAGTGCCCGGTAAACGCGACGGTTCTGCTGGAAAGCGTCAGAACGGAAAGAGGTTTTTCTTTTCTTCGGAACCGGCCGCTTCGGATGTTCCCCAGAAAACAAAGGTGACCTTTTGATGCTGTCCGGTTTCGTTGATCCATTCATCAAGCTCCATGATGCCGCCAATGTAGCTGTCAAAAAGCCGGATTCCCTGTGCGGAAAATGTGTAGCGGTAGTGTTTTCCCCCCTTGCGGACGGCGGCCGAAAAATCCGCCTTGAACGTAAGTCCGCTTTGCGTGTATGAGCCGGAGGGTTCGAGCCAATCCACTCCGGGAATCTTTATCTCAAAGGCGTTTCCGTCGCTGAAGACAAAATTGGATGCTGCAATGGTGTGGCCGGAGGAAAGGCTTACAAAGCCGGTGGAAAACGTCAGGGGGGCTGCCGCGTCTGCCGCTGCACTCCGGCCGCTTCCCTTCGGATCCGCCTGACCTGATGCAATGGCACCGGCATGCAGTAACAGCATCAGCAGGGAAAGCAGGATCTTTATAGAAACCGTACCTATATGTGACACCTGTGACTGCATAGGCTCTGACCGCTTACATTTTGATGGAACAAATTTTTATCATGCCAGGAGTAAAAGTCAATTGCAAAAAAAGAAGGGGACGTTGTTGACAAATTGTACAAACTCAAATAGTATTGCTCGATATAGCATTGCTTGATAGGATATTGCAGGAAATTGCACCTGAGGCAGATATATGCCGCGAGGACCGAGGTTGGATGCGCCCGGCACATTGCATCATGTAATGATCCGAGGCATTGAAAAAGGCCCGATCGTCAAAGATGACAAAGACCGGGCTGATTTTGTTTCCCGACTGGGAACAACCGCTACAAAAACCGGTACGACAGTGTATGCCTGGGCGATCCTGAGCAATCATGCCCATATTCTATTGCGCAGCGGAAACGGCGGTATGCCCGGTTTTATGCGCAAACTGCTGACCGGGTATGCCGGTTCCTACAATCGACGGCATCATCGGTGGGGGCATGTTTTTCAAAACCGGTATAAATCGATTGTCTGCGAGGAAGATCCATATTTTCTGAGACTTGTCTGCTATATTCATCTGAATCCGCTGCGTGCAGGCCTGGTTCACAACCTTGAAGAGCTGGATTCGTATCCATGGTGCGGACACGGCGTGATTATGAACCGGATGAAAAATCATTGGCAGGACCGGGATAGAGTACTTGCGTATTTCGGTACCACAGAAAGCCGTGCGCGGAAAGCATACCGGCAGCAGGTGCTGGAACAAAGCAGCCAGGGAAGACAATCCGAACTGACGGGTGGGGGATTAATCCGATCGATGGGCGGGTGGTCGGCTGTACGGGCGCGACGAAAGCAGGGCTCTCAAGAAGTGGGCGATGAGCGGATTTTAGGCAGCAGCGAATTTGTCCAGGAGATGCTCGCTCAGGCACAGGGCATGGTAAAATATCAGATCCCTCCCGTAAACACTGCAAAAAAAGCTAACCGGAAACTGGAAAAAATGTGCACAGACGAAGGGATTACAAAAGAGCTGCTGCAATCCGGAAGCAGGCGGCATCCGCTTCCACAGCTGCGGAAAAATCTCGCCTGTCAATTGGTAATGGAATATGGCGTTTCATTGGCGGAAACAGCACGCATGCTCGGCGTATCAACTTCAGCAATAGCGCGCATGCTGGAACGGAATAAATGAGAAAGTACAATTTGTCAACAACGTCCCCTTAAGGTCTGGTTTTACCTTGATAAACAGGGGCGCATATGCTAGAAAAGCAACCATTCAGGAGGCCTGTTCTTTCCACCGGGTCACACGGTCAATCCGATTCGAGCGGGATGCAATCTGATGGCAGAACCCTACAAACCTCATGAGATCGAACTAAAGTGGCAGCAGCGCTGGGAGCACACCCGCGCCTATGAAGTAAGCGAGTCCCCCGGGAAGAAAAAGTACTATCTGCTCGAAATGTTCCCCTATCCTTCAGGGCGCATCCACATGGGGCATGTCAGAAACTATTCCATCGGGGACGTCATCGCCCGCTACAAGATGATGCAGGGGTATAACGTCCTCCATCCCATGGGATGGGACGCCTTCGGCATGCCGGCGGAAAACGCCGCCCTGGAACGGGGTGTCCACCCGGCACAATGGACCTATGAGAATATTGCCTACATGAAGGCCCAGCTGAAAAGGATGGGATTCAGCTACGACTGGGGCCGGGAGATCGCCACCTGCGACCCGCTCTATTATAAATGGGAGCAGTGGCTCTTCCTGCGGATGTATGAGCGGGACCTGGTATACAAGAAGAAATCGTTCGTCAACTGGTGCGGGAAGTGCCGGACGGTCCTGGCCAACGAGCAGGTCGAGGGCGGCGCGTGCTGGCGCTGCGGCTCCGAGGTGACCCAGAAGGAGCTGGATGGGTGGTTCTTCAGAATCACCCGCTATGCCGAGGAGCTGCTGGACTGCTGCAACAGGCTCACCGGCTGGCCCGAGCGGGTCATCACCATGCAGAAGAACTGGATCGGGAAGAGTGTCGGGACCGAAATTAATTTTCCGGTCGAGGGGCACGAGCAGTCCATAACCGTGTTTACCACCAGGCCGGATACCCTCTTCGGCGCGACCTTCATGAGCCTGGCACCCGAAAATCCCCTGGCGCTCCAGCTCTCCCGCGGCACCGGGCAGGCACAGGCGGTGCAGGCATTCGTCGAGAAGGTAATCAGGCAGGATAAAATTGTCCGCTCCGCCGAGGACCAGGAAAAGGAGGGCGTCTTCACCGGCGCCTACTGCATCAACCCCGTCACCCGGCGCAGAATGCCCATTTTCGTTGCCAACTTTGTTCTCATGGAATACGGGACGGGGGCGGTGATGGCGGTTCCCACCCACGATCAGCGGGACTTCGAGTTTGCCGCAAAATACGGCCTGGAACGCATCGTGGTCATTCAGCCCGAGGGAGAAACGCTCAACCCGGAAGGAATGTCCGAGGCCTACCTGGGCGACGGGATCATGGTCAATTCCGAATCCTTCAACGGCATTCACAACCGGAAGGCCATGGATGCCATTACCGATCACCTGGAAAATACGGGGCAGGGCAGGCGGGCGGTCAATTATCGCCTCAAGGACTGGGGCATCTCGCGGCAGCGCTACTGGGGAAACCCCATCCCCTTTATCCATTGCCCGGCCTGCGGCACGGTGCCCGTGCCCGACGAACAGCTCCCGGTCATTTTGCCGCGTGAAATAGAGATAAAAGAGCTGGGCGGATCCCCCCTTAAAAACTGCGCCGATTTTGCCGATACCTGCTGTCCCCTCTGCGGAGGGGCCGCCCTGAGAGAAACCGACACCATGGACACCTTCGTGGAGTCGTCCTGGTATTTCGCCCGCTATGCCTGCCCCGCTCATGACCGCTCCCCGCTCGACCGGGCGGCGGTCGACTACTGGATGCCCGTCGATCAGTACGTCGGGGGCATTGAGCACGCCGTGCTGCACCTGCTCTACGCCAGGTTTTTCACCAAGGTCCTGCGTGACATGGGCCTCGTCGGGGTTGATGAGCCATTCACCAATCTCCTCACCCAGGGCATGGTCTGCAAGGAGACGCTGCGATGCGACGTGCACGGGTGGCTTTACCCCGAAGAGGTCTCCCAGGGCGTCTGCAAACACTGCAGCAAGCCGGTCACCGTCGGCCGCATTGAAAAGATGTCCAAAACCACCAGAAACATCGTCGATCCCCAGACCCTGATTGACCAGTACGGCGCGGATACGGCGCGGCTCTTCTGCCTCTTTGCATCGCCGCCAGAAAAAGACCTGGACTGGAATGACCAGGGGGTGGAGGGCGCCTTCCGCTTTTTGAACCGCGTCTGGAGGATGACGGTTGATCATCTTGACCTGCTCAAGCCGGTACCGCCTTTGGGCGGGACGGCGCTGACCGACCCGGCCCTGAAGAAGCTGCGGCTGAAAACGCACGCCACCATCAGGAAGGTATCGGGCGACATCGAAGACCGCTTTCACTTCAATACCGCCATAAGCGCGGTCATGGAGCTGGTCAACGCCATCTACCAGTTTGACATCGCCGCAGTCCGGGACGCAACGGCGCTCCCGGTAATCAAGGAGGCCATACAAGCGGTGATCCTTCTTCTTGCCCCCATGGTCCCCCACCTGGCGGAAGAACTCTGGGAGCTCCTGGGCAACCGGGAAAGCATCTTTAAGGCGACCTGGCCCGCTTATGACCCCGCTGCCATCACCGAGGACGAGATCACCATCGTGGTGCAGGTAAACGGCAAGCTGCGGAGCAACGTCGTGGTGCCGGCCGATTCCTCCGGGGAGGAGATACAGGCGAGGGCCCTGGCCGACGACACGCTGAAAAAATGGATTGCGGGCGGCGCGATCAAAAAGGTGATCGTGGTGCCGGGAAAGCTGGTTAATATCGTTGTGAAATGAGGGCACGGTGAAACATGCAGGGGCGACAATAGCAGTGCTGCTGTTATGCAGTCTGGCGGGATGCGGCTATCACTTCATCGGCCGGGAGAGCGGGGTGCTGGCGGGCATTGACTCCATAGCCATTCCCTACTTCGCGAATAAGAGCTTTGAACCCGGACTGGAGCGGTACGTGACGGAAGCGCTGGTGGATGAATTTGTGAAAAGCAAGTTCATTTCAGTGGTGGACGAAGCCCGGGCGGACGCGGTGATCCGGGGCCGCATCGAAGAATTCAGCGAATCGGTCATCTCCTATGACCGGGACGACCGGGCGCTGGAATACCGCACGCGGCTAGCGCTCGATATAACCCTGGAAAGAAAGGACACCGCTGAAATTCTCTGGCGAAACAAAGGCCTCTACCACTTTGAGGAATACAGCGTCGCGGCCGAGATCGCCGAAACCGAAGCCAACAAAAAAATTGCATTGAAAATGACGGCCGCTGAATTGGCGGAACGGATCCACGACAGCATTATCGAGGGGTTTTAAGCCGGTGAAGCCCCTGGAACTGCAAAAGGACCTGGAGAAGGGCATTATTGCCCCCCTGTATCTGTTTTACGGGGAGGACACTTTTTTAATCGATACAACGGTAGACCGGCTTAAAAAACTTTTGGTTGATCCCCGCCTGGCAAGCTTCAACCTCTCGCTTTTCTATGGCGGGGAAAGCGATCCCCGCCAGGTTATCACTGCCGCTCAGACGCTGCCGCTGGCCGGCAAGCGTCGGCTGGTGGTGGTAAAAGAGGCCGACCAGTTTAAATCATCGTGGAAGAACTTTTCAGCCTACTTTGAGCAGCCCCCTCCTTCCACCTGCCTGGTTTTTTGCACCGGCGCCACCGCGCC
The DNA here is from genome assembly GCA_963793865.1 of uncultured delta proteobacterium. GTDB lineage: Bacteria > Desulfobacterota > WTBG01 > WTBG01 > WTBG01 > CAZWCD01. Next base: position 37,131 of record CAWCBP010000009.1, on the reverse strand, counting down.
GAAAGCAGAGATCACCTCCCTGTTTAAGAAAAAGGGCGTAGCGGTGCGCTTCTATCATCCCTTCAGGAATGAAATGCCGGAGTGGATCAGACGGATGGCGAAGGAACGCGGCAAGCAGATCAGCAGGGAAGCGGCGGCGCTGCTGGGCGAGACCCTGGAAAACGATTTGCAGCGCATCTCCAATGAGCTGGAGAAGATCGGCCTCTACGCAGGTGAAAAGCGGGTAATTGAACGGGAAGATGTGGAGGCGGTCATTGCCGGGGTGAAGGAGACAAGCATTTTCAACCTGACTGACTCTCTTGGCGTAAAAGACCGGCAAAAGGCGTTCCATGTATTGAACCGCCTTTTGGATGCGGGCGAGCCGTCTCTGAAAATACTGGGAATGATAGCCCGTCACTACCGCTTAATGGTGCGGGCGCGGGAGATGATGCACAGCGGAAGCACCGCTGCAGACGCGGGGAAACAGCTGGGGGTTAACAACTTTCATCTCCGGGAGTTTGCCGGGCATGCAGAAGCCTTTTCCCTGGAAGATGCGCGGCTTTGCTTCAGCCTTCTCTTTCAGTCGGACAGAAAGCTTAAATCAAGCAGGATCAGTGAGAAAATTATACTTGAGGATATGATCTCCCGGCTCTGCGCCCTGTGAGCGTCGGGGAACAGCGGCTGTCAACCCTGGACAGCCGGCTGCTTGTTAACCCTTTTGGTGAGGCGGGATATCTTGCGTGAGGCTGTCTTCTTGTGAATAACTCCCTTGGAGGCAGCCCTGCTGATGGTGGAAATGACCTTCTTCAACACCGTGGCGCTTTCTTCCCTGTTCTTCGTTTCCAGAACGGTCGTGAGATTCTTAACGCCTGTCTTCACGGATGATTTGATAGCCCGATTGCGCTGGTAGCTCTTTTTGTTCTGCCGTGCCCGTTTTTCCGCTGATTTATGTCTCATCATGCTTTTTTCGTCTCCTCACCGTTAAATAGTGCGCTAATCTACCATTTTATCTACAGATGTCAAGGTTTTTTTATCCGGTCCCGCGATGCACGGGACACAAATCCGGAGGCTTGCAATGAGCGTCACAGGCACCGGCGGTGCGCCGCCGTCATTCACGGTTTTCAAAACAGCCATTGGCTGGTGCGGCATGGTCATGAAAGGGAGGAATGTAAAGAGGCTCTTCATAGGGTATTCCCGGCAGCATCAGATTAAACGGCACATCAAAGAAGCCTTCAGAGATGCCATGGAGGTACATCCCTCAAGGGGGATGAGGGCGATCATAAAACGGCTCGAGCGCTACTGTTCCGGAGAGAACGTCGCTCTCGGCAGCGTGCCGGTGGACTGGTCTTCTCTCACCGCCTTCCAGAAGAAGGTGCTCAAGGCTGCCGCGCAGATTCCGTACGGCTCGGTTGACACCTACAGCGGTCTGGCGCGGAAGATTGACTCTCCCAATAGTGCGCGGGCAGTGGGCAATGCCCTGGCCAAAAACCCCTTTCCTTTAATTGTTCCCTGTCACCGCATCATAAGGGGTGACGGGAGGATAGGCGGCTTTTCTGCAGGAGATGGAATAAGTATAAAAAATAAGCTTTTAAGTATGGAGATAGGGGAAGTATTGTAGATAAACAAAATAAGAAAAAGGGGGGTTGATTAACAATTTTCCGATAACCACAAATTTTTAATATAATATAATAAATACTATGTTGCTATAAACAAAATACTATCTTTAACCCATTGCCTAAGCAGATTAAATCATTTATATTAAAAAATGCGAAGAAAAAATATTTGACAATTCGATATAATAGAGTATATAATACACTACGATTTATGAGCTTTTATTGCTTTGATTTTCCTTAAAATCAGAATGGCTAATAATAACAAATAGAGAAAACTTTCCTCTGTTAATAATGATGACCTTCGGTCTTACCAACATAATCTACTTTAATCATCAAATTATTGCCATGTGAAAGGAGGTGAAAGGCACGGTTCTATTCATTTGCTTTCCAATTCAATTTCAATTCATGGAGGAGGTACGAACAATGAAAAAGCTTTCATTTTTTTGCATGCTGGTTTTTGTTTTCAGCTTGATGGCAGGCTCTGCCTTTGCCCAAAGCTATTGCCAGGATGTCTTGGAAGCAGGCAATCCTGGCGGGCGGACAACCGTCTCAAAACCTGCGATACGGTTAACCCAGAAACACTTAATCCGGGTGATACTTTTTCCATTGACATCTGGGCAGCCGAAATACCTGAGTCAATTATATCAAGCGGATTTGAGATGTTTTACAATCCAGCCCAGGTGAGTCTCGTAAGTGTTCTGGCTTATGATGGCGTTGACATTGCTGGTGCCCTGGGATGGAACTGCCACCCTTAAGATACCTGATGCTTATGGACCAGGTTCCTATGTGCTGGCATTGGTACAGTTAGGTACCTGCCCGGTACCTGATGCCGGTGGTGATGTTATTATAGCGAAGGTAACCTTCCAGTGCCTGGCAAATGGTACCGGTAACATTTCTGTTAAAGGAATAGAGGGTTTTGATACGACGGTAGGATGCACGAGTGGTATAGTGTACGACGCCACGATGGGCACCAATGCACTCTCCGTCACAATAGCAGCAGCCGGCTGTACCGGTAATGTCCAATGTGATGACGGCATTTATTGCAATGGCGCAGAGACCTGTAATATCGGAACCGGTCAGTGCCAGCCCGGCACAGCGATTGTCTGCAATGACGCGATAGCCTGCACCACCGATTCCTGTAATGAAGCTACGGACAGCTGTGACTACATCCCCAACAACGCAGTCTGTACCGATGGGCTATACTGTAATGGTGCCGAAGTTTGTAATCCGGCAAGCGGTTGTGTACCGGCACGGCGGTAAGCTGCCCAGACGATGGCTTTTTCTGCAACGGCACAGAGTCATGCGATGAGGCTACCGATTCCTGCGCGAGCAGCGGCGATCCCTGCACTCCGCCTCAGGTTTGCAATGAGGACACGGACAGCTGTGCTGTTGTAGGGTGCGCCACTGATCCAGAATGTGATGACGGGCTCTATTGCAACGGCATTGAAACCTGCAACACCGGGACCGGGCAGTGCCAGGCCGGAACGACGGTTGACTGCAATGACGGGGTAGCCTGCACCACCGATTCATGCGATGAATCTATGGACATGTGTGACAACACCACCAACAATGCAGCCTGTGACGATGGACTGTTCTGCAATGGAAATGAAGTCTGCACGGCGAGCGGCTGTGTAGCCGGCACGGCAGTAAGCTGCCCGGATGACGGGAGTTTCTGCAACGGTACCGAGTCCTGCGACGAGGCAAGCGATGCGTGCATAAGCAGCGGCAACCCCTGTACAACGCCGGGTACGGTTTGTAACGAGGAGACAAACGTCTGCGATCAAGCCCCGGGGTGTGAAGGTGACGCGGAGTGCGACAACGGATTATACTGCGACGGCGCGGAAACCTGCGTTGAAGGCTCCTGCCAGAATGGAATTCCTGTTGATTGCAATGACGAGGTAGCCTGTACCACTGATTCATGCAATGAAGCTACGGACAGCTGTGACCACGCTCCTAATAACGCCGTCTGTGACGATGGGAATTTCTGCAACGGAAACGAACTCTGCACGGTGACCGGCTGTCAGCCCGGAACACCGGTTGAATGCCCGGACGACGGCATGTTCTGCAACGGCACCGAGTCCTGCAGTGATGCCGCTGATTCTTGTGTAAGTAGCGGCAACCCCTGTGCTCCAGGCACGACCTGCAATGAAGAAACTAATGTCTGCGATGAAGTGCCGGTGGAAGGGTGTACCTCTGACGCGGAATGCGATGACGGCATCTTCTGCAACGGCATTGAAACCTGTAGTGTTTATTATGCAAAATCAACCGGAACTCCTCCACCACCTGTCCCCGGAGTATGCAAGGCCGGCACACCGGTTGACTGCAATGACGGTCTGGACTGCACCATCGACTCCTGCAACGAAGCGATGGACAAGTGCGACCATGCCCCCGACAATGCAGTCTGTGACGACGGGGATTTCTGTAATGGGAATGAAATCTGCGATCCGGTTAAGGGCTGCCAGGACGGAACAGCAGTAAGCTGTGCGGACGATGGTCTGTTCTGCAACGGCACCGAGTCCTGCAATGAGGCCAAGGATTCCTGCGCAAGCAGCGGCAATCCCTGCAATCCGGACACGACAGTCTGCAATGAGAAGACTGACACCTGTGACCCATTGCCTGAAGGCTGTAAATCCGATGCAGAGTGCGATGACGGCATTTTCTGCAACGGCGTTGAAACCTGTAATGCCTATGCAAAGGCAAGCGGAGGAACGACGCCGCCTGTCGTCGGAGTCTGCCAGGACGGAATCCCGATTGACTGCAATGACGGTCTGGACTGCACCATGGATTCCTGCAACGAAGCAACCGACACCTGTGACCACGCGCCCGACAATGCGGCCTGTGATGATGGGAATTTCTGTAATGGCAATGAAGTCTGCGATCCGGTGAAGGGCTGCCAGGGCGGAACAGAGGTAAGCTGTGCGGACGATGGCCTGTTCTGCAACGGCACCGAGTCCTGCAATGAGGCCGATGATTCGTGCGTAAGCAGCGGCAATCCCTGTACTCCAGGCGCTACTGTTTGCAATGAGAAAAATGACACCTGCGACTCATTGCCGGAAGGTTGCACCGCTAACAAAGACTGCGATGACGGCATCTTCTGCAACGGCATTGAAACCTGTAATGCCTATGCAAAGGCAACCGGAACCAACCCGCCGGTAACCGGAGTATGCCAGGACGGAATCCCGGTTGACTGCAACGACGGTGTGGACTGTACCGTGGATTCCTGCAACGAGGACACGGACAGCTGCGTGAACACGGCTGACGACGAATATTGCCCGGATGACGGCAAATTCTGCAACGGCACCGAGTTCTGTGACGCGGTTAACGGCTGTATATCAACCGGTGATCCCTGCGCAGCAGGAACTGTGTGCAATGAGGAAAAGGATTCCTGCGATCCGAAGGAGATAACCATTACGATGGATATCAAACCCGGTTCCTGTCCGAATCCGCTTAACCTGAAGAGCAACGGGGTGCTGCCGGTCGCTATCCTCGGGTCAAAAGACTTTGACGTGAAGGATATCGATCCAGCCACCATCATGCTCAGCAGGGAGGGTATTGCCGGAGGAGTGGCCCCCATTCGCTATAACTACGCGGATGTTGCCACGCCTTTCGAGGGTGAGCTCTGCGACTGCAACAGCCTCTACGGCGACGGCTACAAGGACCTGACGCTTAAATTCAAAAAAGCGGAGGTCATCAGCGGACTGCTGCTTGAAGAGGTGGCCGGTCAAACAATCCCGCTCACCATAACCTTCAGTCTCAAGGAAGATAAAGGCAGTACGGCATATGCCGCCGAAGACTGTCTGAAAATCCTTGCGAAGAAGGAGAAGAAAGATAAGAAGATCAAGGTTCGCCGCGGCAACAAGTAGAGCTGCGCCCGAACAGCAGCCGTAAGCAACGCCAAAGAAGGGCTGATAGCACACGCTATCAGCCCTCTTTGTTAAATGAATATTCTTGACAACCACACTCAAAACAATCTACATTTAACCTGTCATCCCACAAATGCTGCCCCCGTAGCTCAGTAGGATAGAGCAATGGATTCCTAATCCAGAGGTCGCACGTTCGAATCGTGTCGGGGGCGCCAGTTTAATCAGCCATAATTCAGTCCGGCCAGCCTAACCCGGCAGGTTTTCATGGTTTAAAGCATTAAACAGCACTTGACTTTCAGCCGTCTTCATGTTTTAATGTATATAAAAAGAGCAAGGTAGATAGATTTTAGGAAGGTGGAGTTTCATGCGCGCCTTGAGGGCTACTCACCCAGAGAATCTATCTACCTTTTATTTCACGCACATGTTTTGAGCTTGACAAATCGCTCATTTTATGAATAATTCTCCCACTTTGTTAATCATTGATAAAGGGGTACATCTTGAAGCGGACTTATCAACCGAGCAACACAAAAAGAAAAAGGACTTTCGGTTTTCTAACCAGGATGAGCACCAAGGCCGGAAGAAAGGTCCTCAATAGAAGGAGGGCAAAAGGAAGAAAGCGGTTGGCCGTCTAGCTTTTCTCGCTTGATTTTCTCTCCATTCCTTGCTGCCGCTCTCATTATCCTGCTGCGCCTCATGAAAACGTTCGGTCTCGGCAAAGAGGAAAAGCTGCTCAAAGCTTTTGAATTTAAACGTGCTCTCAGAAAGGGTTCGGGTTCAGGCACTGAACATTTCACGGTGCTTATCTGTCCCAACGACCTCCGGCAGCGGCGCCTGGGGATTACCGCCAGCAGGAAAACAGGTTCAGCAGCAAAGAGAAACCGTATCAAGCGGCTGCTGAGAGAGTTTTTCAGGCTGAACAAAGTGCAGCTTCCTCCCTCCTCTGATATTCTGTTCATTGCAAAGCCGGGGGCAGATAAGCTTGATTTTACGGGCCTTCGCGATGAATTAAAAGGCTTTCTTGTGGCGTGCCGGCCCCGGACATAGAATGGTGCATAGCCCGTTTCAATGATCACAAGACTGGTCATCAGCCTGATAAAGTTGTACAAGTTATGCCTCTCACCCCTTACCGGTTCTGCTTGTCGATTTAACCCTTCGTGCTCCTCCTATGCCGTGCAAGCCTTCGAAACCCATGGGTTTTTTAGGGGGTTGGCGCTAACCGTGGTCAGGATTCTTAAATGCCACCCTTTTCATCCCGGGGGTAATGATCCTGTTCCCAAAATCTAAGGCCTTTATCACATGGAAAAAAGAGCTCTCATTGCTATTACCCTTTCTTTGGCCATCCTTCTGCTCTGGCAATTTTTATTTCCTACTCCCGAGCCGGTGAAGACAGGCAAGCTTCCTTCCCGGGAACCCGGTCAGGAGGAACCCGTCCGGCCGGCAACGAATGCGGGGGAGGAGCAGCTTCCGCAGGATCGCCAGGACGCACCGCTCCTGCCCTCGCTTTCAGACAGGGACATCCCCGAACTGCCTCCTGAGCCGGAGATCGTCATTGCGACAAAACTGTACACAGCCCGTTTTTCTTCACAGGGTGCGTGCTTAAAATCATTCGGGCTTCATCGTTATACGGACCACGCCGTTCTGCCTGAAATCTGCTCTTTGTTTCCTTTCAGCCGTTTTTATGACACGACCCTGATCAATCACGTGCCCGAGAGTAAAGATCTGGTGAGCTATCGCGGCACGGCGAGCCACCCCTTTCAAACCGCCCTTGACGGAATCGAAAGCGCCCGACTTGCGCGCGCTCCGTTTACCTCCAGCGCAGAATCGCTCTCGCTTGCCGACGGCAGCCCGCAGGGGGAAATCAGCTTTTCCTGGACGTCCCCCGAGGGAATTACTTTTATCAAGCAGTTCACCTTTTTTAACGAGAGCTATTACATCGACTGCAATTTTACCGTAGAAAACAAAACCTCCCAGCCCATAGAAATAAGCCCCGCCTTCATCTGGCCCCTGGAGATAAAGCCCGGATCAGGCAGTTCCGGCGGGGGGCTCTTTGGCGCGGGCGGGGGGGACGTCGACAGCTTTTTATACCTCATATCGGACACCTTAAACAGAAAGGCGGTCGGAGACATAAAGGAAGACAAGCTGTTCTCCGGGGACATAAAGTGGGCGGGTTTTGAGGAAAAGTATTTCATTGAAACATTCATTCCGCGGGACGCGCAGGACCTGAAGCTCAAGCTCTTCAAGCCGCTGAACGATGAAGTGTCGTTCCGGCTGGTGTATCCTCCCGCTTCCATTCCGCCCGACGACAGCAGGACGTTTTCATCCACAGCATATCTGGGTCCCAAGGATTTTAACCACCTTGAGAAGGGGCCGGGCGGGCTGGGTAAAATACTGAGCTTCGGCTGGCTGGACCCCGTTGCCAAGCCCATGCTTTACATTTTGAAGCTGTTTTACCGGTTTATCCCCAACTACGGACTGGCCATCATCTTTCTTTCCGTCGGCATCAAAATCATCTTCTGGCCGCTGACCCACAAAAGCCAGAAATCCATGAAAGAAATGCAGAAGATTCAGCCCAAGCTGGCCGAGCTCAAAGAAAAGTACAAGGACAACAAGGAGGAGTTGAACCGCAGAACGCTCGAGTTCTACCGGTCGAACAAGGTCAATCCGCTGGGGGGGTGTTTGCCCATCCTCATACAGATACCGGTCTTTTTTGCGCTCTACCGGGTTCTGCTCAATTCCATTGAGCTCCGCCACGCACCCTTTATATCATACTGGATAAATGACCTCTCCTCGAAGGATCCCACCCTGATCTCTCCCCTCCTGATGGGCGCGTCAATGTTCATCCAGCAGAAGATGACCCCCACCGTCGGGGACCCGGCCCAGGCAAAGATCATGCTCATCATGCCGGTCATGTTCACCTTTATGTTCTTAAGCTTTCCTTCGGGGCTGGTCATCTACTGGCTGGTGACCAACGTTTTGTCCATCGCCCAGCAATACTACATCAACAAGCACGCCGCATAGCAGTGGGAGGTTACATACCATGTCAACAGTAGAGATCGAAGCCAAAACCATGGAAGAGGCACTCACCAAGGCCAGCGAGCAGCTGGGCAGGTCCCGGGACGAGCTGGACGTCGAGGTGATCTCTGAAAACTCAAACAAGCTGTTCGGTATCATCGGCGGCGGCAAGGTGAAGATAAAGGCATCCATCAGGGAGCCGCAGCCGCAGGAATGTGCTCCGCTGGCCAAAGAGGTGCTGGAAAACATCCTCTACCGCTTCGGGGTGAGCACTGCGGTTGAGGTCACTGAAGACAGCGAGTGCATCAACCTCGAAATCAAGAGCGACGGCAGCGGCATCCTCATCGGGCGCAAAGGGCAAACGCTCGATGCGCTGCAATACCTGGTTAACAAAATCGCCCGCCGCTCTCCCGACGCCACAAAACAGATCATCATCGATACCGAGGGGTACCGCAGGAGAAGAAAGGAGACGCTTGTCGAACTGGCACAGCGGCTGGGGGAACGGGCCAAGTCCAAGGACATTCCGGTCAGCACCAGCCCCCTCAACCCCTTCGAGCGCCGCATCATTCACCTGGCGCTGCAGGACGATGCCGAATTGACCACGCACAGCAAAGGGGAAGGCATCTACCGCAGCGTGGTCATATCGCCCAAAAAACCTGATTCCGTCTAAACCGGCCTGAGCGTATGGAAAGCAGGGATGACACCATAGCCGCCATTGCCACCCCCCCCGGCAGGGGAGGCATCGGCATCATCAAAATGAGCGGGCCCCGGTCGGTTGAAATCGCCGAGCGCATATTCCATCCCCGCCATGCCTCCCTCCCTCTCGAAAGCCACCGCATCTATTACGGAGAGATTGTCCATCCCCAAACCAGGCAAACCCTTGATGAGGTCCTGGTTTCCTTCATGGCGCATCCGCACAGCTACACGAGGGAGGATGTGGTGGAGATAAACTGCCACGGCGGCCAGGTGGTGCTTGAGCAGGTTCTGTGCCTGGCAATCTCCGCCGGAGCGCGGCCGGCGGAACCCGGTGAATTTACCCGGCGCGCCTTCCTCAACGGCCGCATTGATTTAGCCCAGGCAGAGGCGGTCATCGATCTCATTGAGGCCCGAAGCGCCGCGGGCGCGCGCCAGGCTGCGGAACAGCTGAAGGGAAGTCTCTCCCTGGAACTCAACCGGCTGCGCGACGAGCTGCTGATGGTTCTCTCCGCGCTGGAGGCATCAATTGAGTTCCCCGAGGACGACCTCGATCCGCCCTCCCCTGAGGAGCTGCGGGCGCAAACCGGTCACATCATCGCGCGGCTTGCCGACCTCATGCATACCTATGACCGGGGCAGGCTTGTTCGGGAAGGGGCGTGCACGGTCATTGCCGGCAAGCCCAACGTGGGCAAATCAACCCTTTTCAACCGCCTGCTGAACGAGGAGCGGGCCATTGTGACCTCACTCCCGGGAACGACCCGGGACTGCATCGAGGAATCGCTGGTGATCAGGGGAATGCCCCTGAAGCTGGTGGACACCGCGGGCTTGCGGGATGCGACAGATATCATCGAGGAGGCGGGGGTGCGCATAACCGGCCGGATGCTTGATCAGGCCGATCTCACCCTGCTGGTAATCGACGGGAGCGCCGGTCTGGACGAACGGGACCAAGAGCTGTTCAACCGCCTCCGGGATAAAAAGGTGGTTGTGGCGTGCAACAAGGCTGATCTTCCCGGAACGGCCGCCCTGGAAACGATCAGGGGCCGCTTCCCGGAAAGCCGGATGGTTGCGGTCTCCGCCCTGCGCGGGACGGGGATGGAAGAGCTTAAAGAAGCCATTGCCTCAACGCTGCTTGCAAACGGCAGCAGCCTCCCCGCACACACGGTCATCACCACGCTGCGCCATGCCCGCGCGCTGGAGAAAGCCCTGGAGGCCCTTGAGCATGCCGAGCGGGGGCTGCAGAACAGGATCCCACCGGAGTTTGTCGCGGCGGACCTTCACTTCGCCGCGCAGCACCTCGGAGAAATTACCGGCACTTCGTCCTCCGATGAGGTGCTCGACGCGATCTTCAGCCGCTTCTGTATAGGGAAGTAAACGGGCGCCCGGCAGGCTGTTGAAAAACATCCATCCGATTCGTGGCTCAAGGGGAGGGGCTTTTGAACATCCTGGGGAAAATCAGTATTTCCAAAACAAGATAATTGTCCTTTAATTTTATTAAACTTTTTACATGAGATTGCTTCGTCGCTTATGCTCCTCGCAATGACCCTATTGGTGCGTCATTGTTTGATTTTGTCATTGCGAGCGAAGCGCGGCAATCTCGGTTTTGGACAAGTCCGGGGAAAATATTTTTCAACAGCCTGCTAGATTTCCCTGACCATGGCCACTTCATCGCAGTCGGGAAACTTGGCGCACTTCAGGCAATCCGCCCAGATTTTGTGCGGCAGGCCCGCCTTGTCGATGGCGTAAAAACCGACCTTTTCAAAAAAGCCGGTTGAGTAGGTCAGGGCAAACACCCGTTTGATGCCGAGTTCCTTTGCCTGGACAATGCAGTGCTCCACCAGGGCCCGCCCGATACCCCGCCCGGCAAACCCGTTGCCGACCGCGAGCGAGCGTATCTCGGCAAGGTCATCCCAGCACACATGAATGGCGCAGGTGCCGATGATGGTTCCCTCATCACCGTGGCAATACACGCTGTAATCCCTGAGGTGATCGTATATTTCGCTGAGAGAACGCGGCAGAACCGCCCCCTGCTCGGCAAAGGTGTTGAGCATCTGCTGTATGATTTTGACATCCTCAATTCTGGCATTTCTGATCATGGCGTTCTTCATGCCCTGCCCCGGGCAGCCTTGAGCATCTCGCGGGCATGCTCCCTGGTCTTCGGCGTAATGGTGGTGCCGCCCAGCATTCTGGCAACTTCATCCTCCCGGTCCTTCAGCGAATCGAGGTTTTTCACCAGGGTGACGGTCCGCCCCTGCTGCGTCTTTTTGGAAATGGAATGGTGACGGTCGGCAAACGAGGCAATCTGGGCAAGATGGGTAATGCAGATGGTCTGCTGCCGCCCGGCAATCTCCTTCAGCTTTCTTCCCACCACTTCAGCCACCGCACCTCCTATGCCGCTGTCCACTTCATCGAAGATGAGCGTCGCGGCCGCCCTGCCCCCCGTCACCACCTTTTTCATGGCAAGCACCAGGCGCGAGAGCTCTCCGCCGGATGCAATTTTGGCAAGCGGCTTTAAACCCTCCCCGGGGTTGGGGCCGAAGAAGAATTCCACCTCATCCAGCCCCTTCTCGGTAAGTCCGCAGTCCCCCAGGGGTATCACCTCAGCCGATTCATTGCGCGCTGAGCCGCGCGCGTGCCGCACCTCGGCGCTGAACAGGGCCTTCTTCATCCCCAGGCCGGCGAGCTCACCGGCCACCCTGTCGCTCAGCCGCGCCGCGCCCGCCGACCGCTTATCGGAAAGCGATCGCGCTCTCTCAAGCACCTTCTCCCCGAGCTCCTGCTGTTCCTTTTTCAGCGCGGCCAGTTCAGCCTCGCTTGACTCCATGTGTTCAAGCTCCCGCTGAGCCCGGTCACGATACTGAAACATCTCCTCAGCCGAACCGCCGTACTTCTTTTTGAGCCCGTGTATCTCGCTGAGCCTGTTTTCAAGGGCCTCAAGGCGGCCGGCGTCAAAGTGCATCCGCTGCAGATATTCCTCCAGGGAGCGGGCCACCTCCTCAATCTGGTAAAACGCGGTCTCGAGCGCGGCAAACTGCGGCGCCATTGATGCGTCGATGGCGGCAATTTCCTTAAGCCGGGCCAGCCCTTCCCGCAGGCCCTCCAGGATGGCATCCTGGCCGGCATAGATGCCGGTGTAGGCGGCTCCGGCAAGGTCGATCAGTTTCTGTGCGTGGGTGAGGATCTTTTTTTCTTCCCGAAGGTCCTCTTCCTCCCCCTGCTTTACGGCCGCCTCATCGATTTCCCGGATTTGAAACCGCAGCAGCTCGGCGCGGTGCTGCTTGTCGCCTTCAAGCGCTTCCAGCTCCCTTGACCGCCGGCGAATTTTCACCAGGCGCCGGTAGCCCTCCGCCACGGAATCGCGCAGCGCAAGGAGATTGCCGAACTCATCCAGCATGTCAACGTGCCTGTCCACCTGCAGCAGCGTCTGGTGCTCGTGCTGCCCGGAGATGGTGATCAGCTCCGCTCCCAGCCCGTTCAGCATCTGGAGGGTTGCCATGCCGCCGTTGATATAGGCCCTGCTCTTTCCCGTGCGGGAAATGAGCCGCCTGACCACCAGCTGGTCGTCTGCGGGGATGCCCCACCCTTCCAGCGTCTGTCTCAGGGTGTCATCCCCTCCTCCCTCGAAGAGGGCTTCAACGACGGCCTCATCCGCGGCCGACCTGATCATGTCTGCCGAGGCCCTGCCTCCCAGCAGCAGGCCCAGCGCCCCCACAATGATGGATTTCCCCGCCCCCGTTTCACCGGAAAGAATATTCAGCCCTTCCGCAAAGGTGATGTTCAGGTTATCAATGATGGCTAAATTGCTGATGCGCAGCTCTCGTAACATAAGGGACCACCGGCAGGAACCTCAGCGCTCACCCCACCGCAGCTTGTTTCTCAAAAGTTCAAAGTAGGTTTTGTAGGGTGACCTGATGAGCTGGATGTGGCCGGGGGCCTTGTGCGCCTCCACCACGTCGCCTCCCTGAAGGGGCATTCCCACCTGACCGTCCAGGGTAATATGGACATTCTGGTCTGCGGTTTTCAAAATGATCTTCACCGTGGCCGTGTCGGGCACGACGAGCGGCCGGTTGGTTATGGTGTGCGGACAGATGGGATTCACAATGATGGAGTTGAGCGAGGGGTAGACAATGGGCCCGCCCGCAGCCAGTGAATAGGCGGTTGAGCCCGTGGGCGTCGCCAGAATAAGGCCGTCCGCCTTGAAGGTGGTCAGATACGCGCCGTCAATATGGGTTTCCATATCGATGATGCGCGCCAGCACCCCCTTGTTGATCACGATATCGTTGAGCACCGTGCTCTCGCCGATAATCTCTCCCCGGCGAAGGATGGTGGCCTTGAGCATCAGCCGCTGCTCTGTTTCAAAGTCCCCCGCCAGGATCTTCTCCAGGACCGGGAAGGTTTCCTCCTTGGAAATTTCGGTGAGAAAGCCCAGCCCGCCCAGGTTGATGCCCAGCACGGGAATTGATTCCACCCCGCTTAACCTCGCCACGCTCAAAAGCGTGCCGTCCCCGCCCAAAACAATGAGCAGGTCCGCGCTGGAGGGTATCCCGTCACGATGGATATGGTCGGGATGCCCTATCTGTTCCGCAACCTCCTTTTCGACGAGGACTTTCACGCCGCGCGCGGAAAGCCACCCCGCAATATCGCGGGCAAGGGAAAGGGCCTCGGGTTTGTTTCTCTTGGTGATGATGCCGCAGCTTTTCAATTCACTCCTCCCCCGGACTTCCGGTCATCGTGACCGGCTGAGGCCTTTTCTAACATGAAATCCGGGTGGTGTCCATCTCAAAATAGGTATTGAAAAACAGGGTGTTTCTGTGCTAGGGTTCCAATGCAGCGCTCATGTCAGAGGGCCCGGATGCAGCATCGTCCGCATCGCCTTCTGACGGCTCCGGCTCGGCATTGAGCACAACCACCTGCTTTCGCACCGGATATGAACCTCTTTCAGCGCCCTCCCTCAGACCACGGCACGCCGTACGCTCCTCTGGCCGATCGCATGAGGCCGCGCTCGCTCGATGAATTTGTGGGTCAGGAGCACATCCTGGGAAAAGGATCCCTGCTCCGCACATCGATCGAGCAGGGAACGGTGGGCTCATTGATCCTGTGGGGGCCGCCGGGTACCGGCAAAACAACCCTGGTGAACATCATCGCCCGGACCGCCGCGTACCATTTTATGGCCTTCAGCGCCGTGACCTCCGGCATCAAGGAGATCAAGCAGGTGATAGAGGAATCGCGCGCCCGGCGGGGCTTAAGCAGCAGGAAAACGCTGCTCTTTGTGGACGAGATACACCGGTTCAACAAGGCCCAGCAGGACGCCTTTTTGCCCCACATCGAGCAGGGGGTCATAATCTTCATCGGCGCCACCACCGAAAACCCCTCGTTTGAGGTGGTCTCTCCGCTGCTCTCGCGCTCCCAGGTGGTGGTGCTCAAAGCGCTCGCCGAAGAAGATCTGCTCACCATTTTACGGCGCGCCCTGTCCGACAGGGAGCGCGGCCTGGGGGCCGTACCCCTGAGGATAGAGCCCGATGCGCTGCTGCATATCGCCCGCTCGGCGCACGGGGACGCCCGCGTCGCGCTCAACGCCCTTGAGATGCTGGTGCACTCCACTTCCTCCGCATGCGGAACGGAGACGGCCATCACCCTCGCCCAGGCGGAAGAGGCCCTGCAAAACAAGGCCCTGCTGTACGACAAAAGCGGCGAAGAGCACTATAACCTCATCTCCGCCCTGCATAAAAGCATGCGGGGAAGCGACCCGGACGCGGCCCTCTACTGGCTGGGAAGAATGCTGGAGGCGGGAGAGGACCCGCTCTACCTCGCCCGCAGGATGGTTCGCTTCGCCTCGGAGGACGTGGGCAACGCCGATCCCCAGGCGCTGCAGGTGGCCCTTGCCGCCATGCAGGCATTTCATTTTATAGGGCTTCCCGAGGGCACGCTGGCGCTTGCCCAGGCAGCGCTCTACCTGGCCACGGCACCCAAGAGCAATGCCGTCTACACCGCTTACGCCGCCGCCGAGGCCGACGTGCGGCGCGAGGGCGCGCTGCCGGTGCCGCTGCACATCAGAAACGCCCCGACGGGGCTCATGAAAGAGCTGGGATACGGCAAGGGGTATCAGTACGCCCACAACCACCCGCAGGCCTACGTGCACCAGGAGTACTTACCCGACAAGCTCAAAGGAAGAAGGTACTACCGGCCGACCGAACGGGGGTTTGAAAAAATCATCTCCCGGCGGCTGGCGCTGTGGCGGGACAGAAACGGCAGCAAGGGGAAATAGGGGTTATGAGGCGGGTCTCTCGATCTGCGTAAGGTAGGTTTTCACGCCGTCAACGGAAAGATAGTAGCCTTTCCGGTCCTGCTGCAAATAGCCGGCGAGCTGATAATAGGCGGCCCTGGTAAAACGCGCCTCGCAGAAGCCAGCCTTGATCCTTCCGTAGACCACATTATCGGCGGCGACCCTGAGCGAACCGGTTTCCAGTGCCTCCTCGGTACCGTCACTCAGCTTCACCCAGAGGACGGCGGGCTTGTTGCCTGCCGTCTCGCTCTTCAGGTACACCTCATGAATTACGAAGGGGGTGTCTTCGACCTCCAGATAGCACCTCTCCTCCCCCATGGAAAGGATATATCTGCCCGAATCATCCCTGCCCAGGCACTGATTGAGGTAGAGGTATATGTTGGTGTTGATAATAGGCAGGCCCTGGTAGTACCAGGTTCCTTCCTTGTCAATGCGAATATGACAGGGGGGTATGTCATCAGCCATAATCATGCTTCCCGGCACGGCGGGTGAGGTGCTCTCGCGGCGCGCTACAAGGTCATGAGTATTTCGGTTGCGGCGCGCGCCTTCAGCCCGTCCAGCCAGATCTTCACGCGCTCATTTTGTTTGAGGGGCATAAACGCCTCTCTCTGTTTTTCCCGCTCCGCAAGAAACGCCTCCCGTGCGGCCTCCTGCTTTTCCTTGAGCATGACGATAAAAACGTTTTCGCCTGCCCCGTACACGCGGGGACCATGCGGCTTGGCCGCGGTCAATGAAAAGGCGTCGCGGGCCATCTCCTCGTTAATCCCTATCTTGCCGACAAATCCGCCGCGCCTGCTGAAAAGGCCCGTTTCTTCCACGGTGTACCCCTCCCGTTTCGCAAGCTCTTCCATGGTTGCGGCGCCTGAAGCAAGATCTTTTAAGAAACCCTCCGCCGCGGCCTTCGCCGCCTCAGCGGCCTTCCCCCTCCGCGCCAGCTTTTCAACCTTTTCCCTGACCTCCGCCAAACCCGGCAGGTATGAAGTCCTGCGCTCCATCAGCTGGAACACATGATAGCCGCCTTGCGCGCTCACCGGCGGGGTTATCTCTCCCTCTTTCAAGGTGAAAATGGCATCGCTGCATTCCTTGTTGATGCCGACGCCCTCTATGGGTTCCCCCGGGGAAAACAACCCGGTTTCCGTCAGCTTCAATCCGTTCTCCCGGGCGTAATCAACCAGATTCCCTCCCCGGTAGATCCTGGTCACCGCAAGGCGTGCCGCCTGTTTTGCCGCTTCAGAGGATTTCTCCCGCCGGAGCTCAGCTTCAATAACCTGCCGGACCGCCTCGAGGGGCTGGGTCATTGCCTGCTGCACCTCCTCCACCTTGATGATATGGTACCCTTTGACGGTTCTGACCGGCGCACTCAGCTCGCCGGGCTTCAATGAAAATGCCGCCTCATCAAAGCCGGGCACCATCTGGCCCCGCTCAACAGAGCCGAGGTCGCCGCCCTTGGACGCCGTTACCGCGTCCTGGGAAAATTGCCTGGCCAGCTGGGCAAAATCCTTGCCCCCGTCCAGCTCCTTTCTGATTTCCTCCGCCTTCTTTCTCGCCGCTTCCTCGGCTCCCGCGCCGCCCGCCGCATCCACCGGGATCAGAATGTGCCGCGCCTTGACCCTGTCGCCCCGGGTAAAGCGGTCAATATTGGCCCGGTAGAATTGATCCGCCTCCTCCGGCGCGATCTGTATCCCGGTCTCATAGTCCGCGGGGTCAAACATGAGGTGCCTCACCCGTGCCTGTTCAGGCACCCGGTAGTCTTCTTTGGATTTTTCATAATATGCGGCCAAATCCTCCTGGGTAACGGCAACCGATGCCTCATACCTGGAAGCCTCGATTTTGAGAAAGGCAAGATTTACCTTCTCATTTTGCATACGGTAGAGCTCATAGAGCTCCGCCTCGGAGAGCTTGGCGGTACTCTGGACGCTGTCAACAAGTTTGGCAATGATGCTCCTGGCCTGCATGGCCTTTTCGTAATCGCCCGGACTCATGCGGTTGGCGGCAAGCTGGCGGAGGTAGAGGTCCTTGTCAAACCGGCCGTCACGCTGAAAGGCCGGGGTCTCGGCTATCTGTCTTCTGATTTCATCCTGCCCGGCGGCAATCCCCAGCCGCGCCGCCTCCTGAAGCATCACCGTCCTCTCGATAATATCGTCCAGCGCCTTTTGCCGCAGCTGCTTTATCTCCTCCTCGGTTATGGCCCTGTCTTCAGAAAGATTCCTGGTGAAGAGCAGCAGGTTTTCATAGGCCTGATCATACTGCTTGCGGGTGAGCTTCTCGCCGTTGACAACAGCCACGGTGGTCTCGTCCCCCACCTGGTCTCCCCGCCATCCGTAAAAGAAGACAAAAACAATGATGATGATACCAAAGGCGATGTAGACGAACCATGACCTTGTCTGCTTTCGCATCCATCCCAGCACGGTATGATTTCTCCTTTCACGGGTAAGTGTTGGCGCGCGCTTGTGCCTAAATCAAGTAGGGTATACTACCAAGAATTGCCTAAAAAGCAAGCGCTTTTGTGATTATTATTTGCTTGCATAAAAATTTTATTCTGCTACTATCTGCAGCTGAAAAACACCCTGTGGAACCTTTTCGCGCGGCCGCGGCCTGTGCGCATGAAATTTTGTAAGAATTGCACCGTGCTTTTAGGCGCCGCACCGGGTGATGCCTGCCCGTCCGGGAGAAACAGACAATGATAGTTGACAGCCTGCTTGGGCTCTTTTCAAACGATCTGGCCATCGATCTGGGAACCGCCTCCACCCTTGTCTATGTTAAAGGAAAGGGGATTGTCACCAACGAGCCCTCCGTCGTGGCCATCAGGAGGGACGCCAAGGGAAACAAAAAGATCCTTGCGGTAGGCAACGAGGCCAAGAAAATGCTCGGTCGCACCCCGGCGAACATTGTGGCCATCAGGCCCATGAAGGATGGCGTCATCGCCGATTTTGAGGTCACCGAAAGCATGCTCAGCTACTTCATCAGGAAGGTCCACAACCGGAGAAGCTTTATCCGGCCGCGCATCATCGTCTCCGTTCCCTCCGGCATCACCCCGGTGGAAAAGCGGGCGGTGAAGGAATCGGCCGAGTCGGCGGGGGCCCGCGAGGTATACCTCATTGAAGAGCCCATGGCGGCTGCCATCGGGGCCGGCCTTCCCGTGAGCGAGCCGTCGGGCAACATGATTGTGGACATCGGCGGCGGCACGACCGAGGTTGCGGTGATTTCCCTTTCGGGGATCGTGATCAGCAAAACCGTCCGGGTGGCCGGCGACAAGATGGACGAGGCCATCGTCAGCTACATAAAAAGAAAATACAACCTGCTCGTCGGCGAACGAACCGCCGAGCTGATTAAAACCACCATCGGAATCGCCTACCCGGAAAAAGAGGTCAGAAGCGTTGACGTGAAGGGAAGAGACCTGGTAACCGGCGTGCCGAAAACCCTTGAGATCAATTCCGAGGAAATACGGGGTGCCATCTCCGGGCCGGTCAACAGCATTGTGGAAAGCGTGAAGACCACCCTGGAAAGAACACCCCCCGAGCTCGCCGCCGATATCGTGGACCGGGGCATTGTCCTGGCCGGCGGAGGCGCCCTGCTCAAGAACCTCGACATACTGCTGCGCGAGGAGACGGGGCTGCCGATCGTCGTTGCCGAAAGCCCTCTCACCTGCGTGGTCATGGGTTCGGGACGGGCGCTCGACGAGCTGGCGCTTCTCAAAGAGGTCGCGCTTGACAACTAACAACATATCCTCCCCTCGCCACCATGTATTCCCTCTTCAAAAAATACCAGGGATTCATTGTCATCTCTTTTTGCGTGGGCTGCGCGCTTATCAGCTATTCATCCAGCCTTAAGGCAACCAGCGACACCTCTCTTGCAACCAGGACCGTCTTGAATGTCTATGAGCCCCCGTTGCGCGCCTTCTCATTTCTGCTGAGCGGGGCCCGCTCCTGCTGGGAAAGCTACATCTCGCTGGTGCGGGTGCAGGAGGAGAATCGGGAGCTGCGGCAATCGCTGGCTCTGCTGAAGGAGCAGAATGTCGGCAACGCGGAGCTGGCTTTGGAGAATGCCCGCCTGAGAAATCTGCTGCTGCTCAAGCAGCAGTCGCCGGCGCAGTTCATTGCCGCGGAAATCATCGGCCGGGACGCCGTCGGATGGTTTAATACGGTGCTTATCAACAAGGGGGGCAACGACGCCGTACGGAAGAACCAGGCGGTCATCACCCACCAGGGCGTTGTGGGCCGGTGCATCGAGGTGGCCGACAGCACCTCAAAGGTGCTGCTCATAACCGACATCAACAGTTCGGTGGACGCGCTGGTCCAGAGAACCCGTTCCCGCGGCGTCCTGCAGGGCAAGGGGTCATCGCTGTGTGAACTCACCTTCATATCAAGCGCCGATGATGTCGCGCAGGGGGACCTGGTGGTGACCACCGGCCTCTGCGGTGTTTTCCCCAAGGGCCTGGCCATAGGAACGGTCACCACGGTGGAAAAAGCCGGCCTTGGCCTCTTTCACTATGTTGAAGTGCAGCCCGGCATCAATCTGAACAAATTAGAAGAGGTGTCCATTCTCCTTCCCCACGGCGGTTAGCCTTTGACCTGCACCATTGCGCGCTGCCCTGCGTTTAGGCCCGGTCATGAAGCATGCCTTTTTACTGTTCACGGGGCTTCTTTTGATTCTCTTTCAGGCGCTGCCCTGGAATTTTCTTTTTCCGGAGATGGCGGCGCTCAACCTCTCTTTTATCATTGTTGCCATGGCCGGATTCCACGGCAACTCCCCGGGCAGCTGGCTGCTGGCATACCTGCTGGGGTATGTGCTTGAATCACTTTCCGGCAGCCCGAGGGGGCTGATCTCCCTCACCAATCTGCTGTCACTTGTCATTATCAGGACCCTGGCCGGTTTCATTTTGCTGGAGCGGATGCTGTCGCAGGTTCTCACCCTCTTTTCCCTCAGCGCTGGGGCGGAGATGGTGCTCCTGGCCGCATCCGGAGTGACCGCCCGCCATTCGTTCAACACCCTGCTGGCCGCAGCGCTGCTCCACAGCAGCATTATCACCCTGCTCAGCATACCGCTGCTGCATTTCTACAACAAAACCGTGCGCGTCCCCGAGCGCTGATCCCGGCAGGCATGATGAAACACGTGAGATCAGAGCATGATCTGGCATATGAACACAAGGTGCAGACCAGGATACGGATTGCATATGTTCTCACCCTGCTTGTCTTCGGGCTGCTCAGCCTGCGGCTCTGGTTTTTGCAGGTCATCGAGGGGGACAGCTACCGCAGGCTGTCGGAAAACAACCGTATTCGGACGCAAATCATAAAATCACCGCGGGGTTGCATCCTCGACATAAAAGAAAAGTTGCTGGCCGGCAACCGTCCCTCGTTCGACATCTGCCTGGTGCCCCAGGAAACAAGCGACCCCGCCCGGGTGCTGCAGGACCTGGCGGCGCTGGTACAGTGTGATCCCTCCCCCCTGCAGCAGAAGGCACGGCAGGCGCGGGGAAGGCCGCCCTATGAATCGGTCAGGCTGCTCGGCGACGTATCAAGGGATGTGCTTGCGCTGGTGCTGACCCACAAGCTTGACCTCCCCGGCATTATTGTTGAAACAACCCCCGTCCGCCATTATCCCTTTGATAACCTCGCCTGCCATCTGCTGGGCCACCTGGGGGAGATCAGCCCCGGCCAGTTGCAGCTCCCCTCCTTCGAGGGGTACAGGCCGGGCACATTCATCGGCAAAGCCGGCATCGAGCAGGTTATGGAGCGGGAGCTCAAGGGTACGGACGGCGGATATCAGGCTGAGGTTGACGCAACCGGCTACAAGGTCAATATCATGGGCCGCGTGGATCCAATACCCGCCTACAACGTCATCCTCACCATTGACGCCGATCTGCAAAGGACGGCGGAAGAAGCGATGGCGGGGAAAACCGGCGCGATCGTGGCCGTTGATCCCCGAAGTGGGAGCATCCTCGCCATGGCGAGCAGCCCCCCTTTCAATCCCAACCTTTTTTCCCGCAGCATCCCGGCAAAGGAATGGGGCGAGCTGATTAACAACCCCCTGCGGCCCCTCATGAATCGCAGCATCCAGACCATGCAACCGCCGGGCTCAACCTATAAACTCATTACCGCCTCGGCCGCCCTGTCGGAAAAGCTTATTACCCCTCAGTCCAGCTTCTTCTGCGGCGGTTTTCTCAACTTCGGCACCAGGCCCTACCGCTGCTGGAGGAAAGCAGGGCACGGGACCGTGGCCCTCGAGCGGGGAATGGTTGAGTCCTGCGATGTCTATTTTTACCAGCTGGGCATTCTGCTGGGGCCTGACCTGCTCTACCGCTACGCCCGCGCGTTCGGCTTCGGTGACCTTACCGGGATAAATCTCCGCGAGGAAAAAAAGGGACTGATCCCAAACTCCGGCTGGTACCAGCGCAGATACGGCATACCCTGGCAGCGCGGTGAAAGCCTCTCCATCGCCATAGGCCAGGGGGCCAATCTGGTCACGCCGCTGCAGCTGGTCATGGCATATGCCGCTCTTGCCAATGGCGGAACCCTCTACCAGCCTTTTTTCGTCGAACGGGTGGAAACGGCCGACCGCACGGTGGTCACGGGTCCTTCGCAGCGCGTTCGGGGGAAGCTTCCGCTTTCAGCGGCAACCGTCGAATATCTGAAGGAGTACCTGTACAAGGTTGTGAACACGCCTTCCGGAACGGGCACCCGGGCGCACATCCCCGGCAGGGATGTTTCCGGCAAGACGGGAACGGCGCAGGTAATCAATCTCGGCAGGGGCAGCCGCTCACCCCGGGACAGCGAGCTGCAGGATCATGCCTGGTTTGTGGCCTATGCCTCCAAGGACGATCCCCGGATAGCCGTGGTTGTCTTCGTTGAGCACGGAGGTCACGGGGGAAGCGCCGCGGCCCCCATTGCCCAAACCATTATCTCAAAATTTTTCGATCTGGAGAAATGACGTGTTTGATCGCAGGCTGGTGACAAACTTCGACTGGGGGTTGCTGCTGGTGGCGCTCGCGCTGTCAGGCCTCGGGATTGTAAACATTTACAGCGCCGGTTCTTTCTCCCTGAACGAATCGCCCGCGCCTTTTTTTCTCAAACAGATATACTGGCTTTTCATCGGCCTCATCGTGCTTGTTATGACGGTTGCCATCGACTACCAGCTCATTGCCAGAAATTGCTATCTGCTGCATGGTGCCTCCCTGCTCCTGCTCATTGTCGGCTTCCTCTGGGGAGGCCCCACCGCCGGCACTCACCGCTGGATCCAGATCGGATCCTTTTCCTTTCAGCCGTCCGAATTTGCCAAAGTCAGCCTGGTCATATTTCTTGCCTCGTCGCTCTCGGGAAGCACTCCCTCCACCGCCGGTTTCCTGCAGGGACTGGTTCTTCCCGGCCTGCTCACCGCAGCCACGTTCCTGCTGGTTTTTCTTCAGCCGGACCTGGGCACCGCGGGTCTTTTGCTGATTGTTTTCATCAGCTTCCTGTTCCTGGTCAGGCTGGATCTCAAGCAGATCGCGGCCGTGGTGGTTTCGGGCCTGGCGCTTCTTCCCTGCTCACTCTTTTTCATGGAAGAGTATCAGAAAAAAAGGATCATCACCTTTTTAAATCCCGACAAGGATTCCCTGCGCGCCGGCTACCAGGCAATTCAATCAAAAATTGCCATCGGATCGGGCATGCTGTCGGGAAAGGGCTTTATGAGCGGCACGCAGAGCCAGCTTCGCTTCCTGCCGGAACAGCACACGGACTTTGCGTTTTCAGTGTGGGCCGAGGAGTGGGGGTTTATCGGCTCGGTTCTGCTGCTGCTGCTTTTTTTTATGGTAATTTCCAAGGGTCTCAAAATAGCATCCCTTGCCAGAGATCGTCTCGGTTCCCTTCTGGCCGTCGGGCTGGTGCTGATTTTATTCTGGCAGGTTTGCATAAACGTGGGCATGGTCTGCGGGCTCTTTCCCATCGTCGGAGTTCCCCTGCCGTTTGTCAGCTATGGAGGTTCTTCGCTTATCACCAACTGGGTCATTATCGGCCTGCTGCTTAATGTGCGGATGAGGCGGCTGACCTTTTGAATGTTTAATTATTTTTTTGCTTGAAAAATTGGATCATATACTATAAACAGCTGTGTACTCTTCAACCGCTCCCGGTCGTTTATGAAAGGTTTTTGGAAAAAAATTCTTGATCTGCTTAATGAAAGAATCGAAAGCCAGGCGTATGACGCCTGGATCAAACCTCTGTCCTTCCTTAAGATTGAAAATAAAGAACTTTTTATTGAAGTGCCTGACCATTTTTTCAAGGAATGGCTGGAGGTAAATTATCTTTCGCTGGTTAATGACGCGGCCTGCGAGGTTATGCAGGACACCATCACCCTGCACCTTGAGGTCAACCGGAAGCAGGTTCAAAAAAACAAGCCCCCGGTTGCACGCCTTCCGCAGGAGCAGCACCTTGTCGCTTCCAACATCAGCAGCAGATACACCTTTGACAATTTTGTGGTGGGTTCAAGCAACCAGTTCGCTCACGCGGCCTGCTTTTCCGTAGCAAACAATCCCGCCCTCAATTACAATCCCCTGTTTCTCTTCGGCGGTGCCGGGCTGGGAAAAACGCACCTGTTAAAAGCCATAGGGCATCATGCTCTGCAAAACAAGATTTGTTCGAAAGTTTTATATATATCATCAGAACAATTTACCAACGAGATGATCAATTCCATACGATATGAAAAAATGCCGGCTTTCCGCGACCGATTCAGAACGCTCAGCCTCCTGCTGATAGATGACATTCAGTTCATTGCGGGGAAAGAAAGGACCCAGGAGGAGTTTTTTCATACCTTTAACACCCTTTATGAGTCACATCAGCAGATTGTCTTAACCAGCGATACGCCACCAAAGGACATGATTTCTCTCGAAGAACGGCTGCGATCAAGGTTCGAGTGGGGTCTCATTGCCGATATTCAACCCCCGGACACGGAAACCAAGGTGGCCATTCTAAAACAAAAGGTGCGCGGCGAAAATATTGTTTTGCCCAACGATGTGGCGTTTTTTCTCGCTTCAAACGTAAAATCAAACATACGTGAACTGGAGGGTCTTCTAACCAGGCTTGTTGCCTACTCGTCGCTGAGCAAATGTGATATCACCCTTGATCTCGCCAGGGACGTGCTCAAGGATATTATAAAAACCCAGGGAAAAGAATTAAACATCGGCACTATCCAGAAAGAGGTGTGCAATCACTTCACAGTAAAGCTTTCAGACTTAAAATCCGTACGAAAGCAGAAGAGTATCGTAATCCCCCGTCAGATATGCATGTATCTGACGCGCCATCTGACTAAAATGTCATTTCCAGAAATAGGCGCCCATTTCGGAGGAAAGGACCACAGCACTATAATATACGCCGTAAACAAAATAGAAAAAGCCCTGCAGCACGACAAGGAATTAAAAAACCATGTCAACGCGCTTATGAAAAAACTTACCGGGGGAGATTAAAAACCTGTTGGCTACTGGTGTACAGTCTGTATATTACTTTCATTCACACAATAAACCTCACCGTATTCAACATTATTATCAACCGGGGTATGTTTTTAAAACTGCATTGTTAGTGAGGTTATGAACACATTTCACACCACTATTACTATTACCTTTATATTTATATTTACTTAAGATAAGGAGTTCTGTATGAAGTTTTTAATAGATAAACAGATTCTTTCCGAGAGTTTGAAAAAATTTCAGGGCATTCTTGAAAAAAACCCCGTTGTGCCCATAGCCTCAAGCCTGCTTTTTGAAGCGAAAGAAAACGAAATCATCATAAGCGCGACAAACTTTGAAGTCGGTATCATCGTTCGAAAGATCCTGCCGGTGCTGGAAAAAGGGACCATCGTCGTAGATGGACAGAAATTTTCCGAAATCGTGAATCAAATGCCGGAAGGGGAAATCGGCATAGAAAAAAAGATGATGGATGGCTTACCATACGGCATGGGAAAACCATACATTTCAATCTCGCCGTCCTGTCCGATGAAAAAATACCCCCCATTAAGATTGATGAAAAGGTGCGTTACGGTGAAATTGAAGCGCAGTTGCTGTCGGATCTCATAAGAAAAACTCTTTACGCGGTTTCGGATGACAGAACAAGGGATGTGCTGAGGGGCATTCTCATTGAAGGAGAAAAAAACAAGGTTCGGATGGTTGCAACCGACGGTCACCGGTTGGCGCTCATGGAAAAGGAAGGTGTGTTTGGTAAAGGCGTTGAGCTGAAAAAAGGGACTATCGTGCCTAAAAAAGGTGCAAAGGAGATACGAAGACTGGTCCAGGAATTAAAAAGTGATTCGGTTGTAAAAATGGGTTTAAGCGACAAAAATGTGACCATTTCCGAAGAAGGGGAAACGCTGATTGTGCGGCTGATTGAGGGGGAGTTTCCCGACTATACAATAGCCATTCCAAAGGACAACAATCTACACATAACCGTAAAGGTGAGGCCATTCATTGAAACCTTAAAGAGGGTTACCCTCTTAACCGAGGAGGAAACAAAAGTTGTTAAATTTCTTTGTAAAGAAGGAGTGATGATAATTTCTTCAAAAAAGATAGGGGTGGGTGAAGCGATGGAGGAAATTGAGGTCGAATACAAGGGGGATGAGGTTGAATTCGGGCTGAACAGCAGGTATGTTTTGGATGTGCTTAACACCGTGGATGGCGAGGATGTGACAATAGAAGTAAAAGACGGTCAGACCCCTGTACTTTTAAAGGAAACAGGCAAGGATAATGCGCTTGCTATTATAATGCCGATGATGCTGTAGTGATTACCGCACCACATTTATATAAGCCGGTGGGAAATAAAAAATCCTTCTTTCCTGCTTACACATTCTCTTCGCATCACACTGCTGCAAGCACTCTATAGTTACCATTACCGACACACCATCCATGAAAAAAAGGGTAATTCGCTTCTGGAAGGCAATAAAGGCGGCCGGCGTCGATGCAATTGTTATAAATTCACCGGAATTAATACGGTATCTGACAGGATTCACCGGAAGTGAATCCCTGTTTCTTCTCAGCAGGAAGGAAGGCCTCCTCTTTGTCGATTCACGCTATACCGAGCAGGCGCGAAATGAATGCAGGAACATAAAGACGGTTGAATGTGCAAGAAAAACGGATGGGGTTATACAGTCTATACTGGAATCAGGTTTTAAAAAAGTGGGGTTTGATCCGCAAAAATTCAGTGTTTCACAGAAAAAAGCTTTTGATGCGAAAGATGTTTTTACAATGGTGGAATTACCTGAGGGCATGGAGGGCGTGCGGGCGAAAAAAGATGCGGCCGAGCTGGAATGTATAAGGAAGGCCGCACAAATTTCATCCAGTTCCTTTTTAGAAGTAATGGAAGGCATTCGGTCCGGATTAAGGGAAGACGAGGTGGCGCTGCAATTGGAGTTTACCATGAGGAAAAAGGGCGCTGAAAACATTTCCTTTCCGATTATCGTGGCATCCGGTTTGAGAGGAGCGTTACCGCACGGTCTGGCGTCACCTAAAAAAATAGAGAGAGGCGATTTTGTTACGGTGGATTTTGGATCGGTCTACCGGGGCTACTGCTCGGACGAGACATGCACGGTCGTTTTGGGCAGGCCGGGGAGTAGACAGAAGAGGGTCTATCAGGCGGTCAAGGATGCACACGATAAGGCCATCAGCTCAATAAAAAAAGGTGTTACCGCGGGCAGGATTGACGCGGTTGCCCGCGGGGTGGTGGAAAAAGCGGGACTGGGAAAATATTTCAGGCACGGAACCGGACACGGGGTGGGGCTTGCCGTTCATGAGGAACCGCGCATCGCGCCGAAACAGGATACCGTCATCGAAGAAGACATGGTTTTTACGGTTGAGCCCGGCGTATATATCCCCGGCTGGGGAGGTGTGCGAATAGAGGATCTGGTCCGGGTAACAGACGACGGATGTGAGCTGCTCAGCTCGGTAAGCAAGGAATTGTTGTCCATATAAGGCTTAAAGGAGAAAGGGCATGTACGAGACTTCAGAAATCAGGAGAGGCTTAAAGATCGAACTGGAGGGAGACGTGTATATGGTGGTTGATTTTCAGCACGTCAATCCCGGCAACTGGCGCGCATTCATACGAACCAAACTCAAGAGTCTTTCAAAAGGAAACGTTATTGAGCGAACCTTTAGATCGGGTGAAAAGCTGGGCAGGCCTGACCTGGAAGAGAAAAAAATGCAGTTTTTATACGGCTCCGGAGACCAGTATTGCTTTATGGACAAGGAAAACTACGAACAAACCTTCCTGACCGAGGAGCATCTGGGCGCTCATAAGGCTTTTATAAAAGAAAACGCCACCATTTCCGTGCTGCTGCATAAGGGTGTTCCCATTGCGGTCGACCTTCCCACCTTTGTTGAGCTGACCATTGTCCAGACGGAACCGGGTGCGCGTGGTGACACGGTGTCAGGCGGAAGCAAGCCGGCCACCCTGGAGACAGGCGCAATCATCCAGGTTCCGCTCTTTTTAAACCAGGGCGACGCGGTCAAGGTTGACACCCGGACGGGAACGTATGTGGAGAGGGTGTGAGCGGGGGAGGAAGATTTTTCCAAGAGCGTCTCCCGGATGTTCGTGAAATAATTGGTCTCTGCAAAAAAATATCCTGTTGTGCATCTGAACACAACAGGATATTTTGCAACCGCAGCAGTCAGCAGGGACCTAGGCAGCCTGCTTTAATCCCCCCGGTTTCACCGCTGATTGGTTTTTTTCCGCCCTTCTCAGGGTAACGGTAATGACGGCGCCCAGTATAAGCAGGACGCCGGCAAGAATGAAGGGCGAAGTAGATGATCCCGTGCTTGTCTTGAGCATCTGGTATATGCGGCTCATCACGAAGCCGCCGACGCCCCATGCGGTAAAGACAATGCCATAATTGAGGCCGAAGTTTTTCATGCCCCAGAGATCCTTGGTTATGGACGGAAACAGCGAAAGGTTTGTCCCGTAATTAAAGCCGATGAAGGTTGCCAGCAGCACCAGGATAATGGAGTTGGCGCTGGCTGATCCCATGACCGTGATGCAAGCAAACATGAGCAGCGACTGAAAGAGCAGCATGATGATCAGGGTTGTGTTTCTGCCGATCTTGTCGGAAAGCACGCCGGCGATAATGCGCCCGCCGGCATTGCCGACGGCCATGATGGCAACGGCCACGAACGCAGCCTCACCCATGCTCGCCTTTGCCATGTCCGCCACGCTGCTGATTACCATGAGACCCGCCCCCGCCCCGATGAAATAAATGAACCACAATTTCCAGAAGATGACGGTCGCCATCATCTCGGAAGCGCTTTTATCGTGCTGCGCTGCGGCCGGCTTTGCCTTGGCGTCCTTGCCCGGCGCAGTGGCCTGCTGCGGGGCGTAGCCCTTGGGTGGGTTGATCAGCAGCAGCGACAGCCCGCAGACCGCTACCAGGAATGACAGGCCGAAAAAGAGCATGGCCTTCTGCAGACCCCAGACGCCCACCAGGTATTTTGAAAGGGGCGCAATGTATAGCGAGGCCAGACCGAAACCCGAAACAACCAGACCCGCGATGAGGCCGGTCTTGGCTGGGGGAAACCACTTGAGGGCGGGCGGGGTGGCAGACGAATAGCCGAACCCGATGCCGGTACCAGCAAGCACGCCGAATCCCAGCACCCATGCCGCATAGCTGGTTGTGGTGGATATCCAGGTAAAGCCGATGCCCACCAGTATACCGCCCAGGAGGGCGGTGATTCGCGGTCCCAGCTTGTCCTGGCACCTGCCGGCAAGAATCATTGAAAAGGCAAAGACAATGCAGCACACCGCGTACGGATCGTTGAGAGAAGCAAGATCCCAATTAAATGCGCCGTCGCCGCCCTTCTCGATGGATTCTTTGATGGCGCCCTTGAAGATGGACCAGGTGTAAAGGATGCCCAGCGCCAGGTTGATTCCCATACCTGCGAAGGTAACCGTCCACCCTCTGTTTTTAACTTCACTTGCTGACATACAAAAGACCTCCTCCCTTGAGGTAGCATGGGAAAAGCTTTAGCAGCTACTTCCGCTATTGTCTTCCCTTGACCAGATCATCGACAACCTTGGGTTCTGCAAGCGTCGTGATGTCTCCGAGATCGTCAACCTCGCCGGCCGCGATCTTCTTCAGGATTCTTCTCATGATCTTTCCGCTGCGCGTTTTGGGCAGCCCGTCAGCGAAGTGAATCTTGTCCGGCGTGGCGATGGGACCGATCTCCTTGCGCACGTGGTTTACCAGGTCCTTTTTCAGCTGATCGGTCTTCTCGACACCGCTGTTGACGGTCACAAAGGCGTAGATGCCCTGCCCCTTAATGTTGTGGGGGAATCCCCACCACCGCCGCTTCCGCAACGGACGCATGGGACACCAGCGCGCTTTCCACCTCCGCCGTCCCCATGCGATGGCCCGACACGTTGATGACATCATCAAGCCGTCCCATCAGCCAGTAGTCGCCGTCCTTGTCAAGCCTGGCGCCGTCGCCGGTGTAATATTTGCCCGGAAACTGGATAAAGTATGTATCTCTGAAACGGTCCGGATCACCGTACACGCCCCGCATCATGCCCGGCCACGGCCGTTCGATACAGAGATAACCGCCTTCATTAACCCCGGCAGGTGTTCCATCCTCCCTGACCACTATCGGCTTTACCCCGGGAAAGGGTCTTCCGGCGGATCCCGGCTTCACGTCAATGGCCCCGGCAAGCGGGGTAATGAGTATGCCTCCGGTTTCCGTCTGCCACCAGGTGTCGACGATGGGGCAGCGCCCGCCGCCGATCATGTTGTAGTACCACATCCAGGCTTCCGGATTGATGGGTTCGCCCACCGTTCCCAGAATGCGCAGGCTGCTTAAGTCCTTGCCTTTCACCCACTCATCGCCTTCCTTGGCGATGGCCCGGATGGCGGTGGGGGCGGTGTAGAACTGGTTGACCTTGTATTTTTCGATGATTTGCCAGAACCGGTCGTACTTGGGATAGCTGGGCACGCCTTCAAACATGATGCTGGTGGCGCCGTTTAAGAACGGCCCGTAAACGATATAGCTGTGGCCGGTAATCCAGCCGATGTCTGCCGTGCACCAGAAGACGTCTTCCTCCTTGTAATCGAAGATCCATTTGAAGGTCTGGTAGACGTACACCGTGTAACCGCCGGTGGTGTGCAAAACACCCTTGGGCTTCCCGGTGCTGCCGCTGGTATAGAGGATGAAGAGGGGATCCTCGGCGTCCATCTGCGCCGGCTCACACTCGGTGCTGATGCCGGGCGCGCCCATCTCTTCGTGCCACCAGAAGTCCCTGCCGTCCTTCATGGAAACCGGGCTGCCGGTGCGCTTGCAGACGAAGCAGGTCTTGACGGTCGGGCATTCTTCAACGGCCTTGTCCGCGCTTTTCTTAAGATCAATAACCTTGCCGGAACGGTAGCTTCCGTCGGATGTAATCACCACGGTTGAGCCACAGTCCTGAATGCGGTCACGAAGGGCCTCAGCGCTGAATCCGCCGAAGACTATGCTGTGGATGGCCCCGATGCGGGTGCAGGCGAGCATGGCGATGGCCAGCTCCGGTATCATGGGCAGGTAGATGGATACCCGGTCTCCCTTTTTAACCCCTTTCTTTTTTAAAACATTGGCGAACTTGCACACCTCATCATGCAGCTGCTGATAGGTAAAAGTTTTACTTTCACCCTCAGGCTCCCCTTCCCATATCAGAGCGGGCTTGTTCTTCCGGGTTGCCAGATTCCGGTCCAGGCAGTTGTCCGACACGTTGAGCTTTCCGCCCCTGAACCACTCTATTTTGGCATTTTTAAAGTCGCTGCTCTCCACCTTGTCCCATTTCTTGTACCAGTGCAGCTGCTCTGCGCACTCCGCCCAGAACCCGTCGGGATCATCGATCGACCGCTTATAGATTTTGTTGTACTCTTCAACGCCTTTGATATAGGCCGTTTTCTTAAGCGCCTCCGGAACCTTGAAGACCCTTCCTTCCAAACTGACTGAAGATATTGTTTTACTTTCTGCTGCCATAACCAACCTCCTTCACATTATTAAAATGAGTGAACAATCATTCATGCATATACGTGAGCCTGAAATTTGTCAAGAAAATTTTAATGCCGGCATGGCATCACAAGATTTATGAGTACAAACAATGGGTTGACAAAGACGGCATTACAAGGGAGCCAGGAGGACGCGGATGCACACCTGTTACTCAAACCACATTTCATGAAACCTGCGTTTCCTCGGAATGGGCTAGGATTTCGTGGTGATAATACAGAGCAGATCGTCCTTTTTTACCGAAGCGCCTGTTTTACAAATTATTTTTTTCACGGTGCCATCGGCGGGAGAGCCGAGTTCATTCTCCATTTTCATTGCCTCAAGTATGACCACCACATCGCCGGACTTGATCTTTTCACCCTCGGCTACCTTGTAGGCAATGACGATACCCGGCATCGGCGCGGTAATGACCACGTCCCCCGGTTCGGGGGATGCACTTGCCGTACCGGAGACGCTTTTTGCTTCTGCAGGCGCATCCGCCCTGTTTAATGCCGGACCGGTTTGAGGCGGCTTCGCCACCATTGTTTGAGCCGCCGCGCCTTCATGTGACGCGGCGGTCATTCTATTTCGTTTTTCTGTGTTATCCGTGGTTGTCGGCTTAATCGATTCTGGCACAGGTTCCAGACCGTATTTCCATCTGAGGAAACGTTTGCCGGTGGTGGGATAGAGGGCATAAATCAGAAGGTCCCCGTCGTCCCGGGCAAGGTCTTTTACCTCTTCACGGGCTTTTTCCAGCTCCGGAGCGAGGATGTCTGCCGGCCTGCAATCAATCGGTGTTTCCCCTCGCGCATAACCCTTGAGGCACTTGCTCTGTACGGCGGCATCCATAGGCACGGGTGGGCGCCCATAGAGACCATAGGCATAATCTTTCACCTGGGAAGAGACCATTTGATACCTGCCAAAAAGCACGTTCTGTACCGCTTGCGTTCCGACTATCTGGCTGGTGGGGGTTACCAGCGGAGGATAACCCAGGTCCTTGCGTGTCCGGGGCAACTCATCATAGACCTCATCAATCCGGTGCAGGGCGTTTGCTTCTTTGAGCTGGCTTACCAGATTGGAAAGCATGCCTCCCGGTATCTGGTGAAGCAGGACGCTCGCGTCGATGATGGACATTTTAGTATTGTTAATGAAATCGCTATACTTGGGCAGGATGGATTCAAGGTATCTGCCCAGCTCGGCAAGCAGCGACAGGTTGAAACCCGTATCCCGGGGAGTATCCTGCAGCGTGACCACCAGCGGCTCGATTGCCGGCTGGGAAGACCTGAGCGCAAGAGGCGCAAGGGCCGTGTCGACGACATCTATGCCGGCCTCTATTGCCTTGAGATAGGTCATGGAGGCCATGCCGCTGGTGTAGTGGGAATGAAGCTGAATGGGAATGGAAACCGCTTTTTTAAGGGCTGATACCAGGTCGAATGCATCAAAGGGTGACATCAGGCCGGCCATATCTTTGATGCAGAGAGAGTGGGCGCCCATGGTTTCAAGCGTCACTGCTTTTTTCACAAAATAATCGATGGTAAAAACAGGTCCGCCCAGTCTTCTCCCGGTCAGAGAGTAACAGATGGTCCCCTGAATGTGTTTTCCGCACTCCCGTATGGCATTGAAGGATTGTTCAAAGTTCCTTTCGTCGTTCAACGCATCAAAGACGCGAAATATATCCATGCCGCACTCTGCGGCACGGTGGACAAAGGCCCGCACCACGTCATCGGAATAGTGGCGATACCCGACCAGGTTTTGCCCGCGCAGCAGCATTTGCAGCGGTGTTCTGGTGATATGCTTTTTTAAGGTTTTAAGCCATTGCCAGGGATCCACATTCAAAAACCTGGTGGCCACATCAAAGGTGGCGCCGCCCCACACCTCCAGGGAATGAAACCCGACCTCGTCCATCTTTTCCGCCATGGGGAGCATGTCATCAGGATGCATGCGCGTTGCCAGCGATGACTGATGGGCATCTCGAAAGGTGGTATCTGTTACGGCTAAGGCTTGTTCGGGCATGTTTTTATTCATGGTCTTTTTTTGAGCTCCACCGGATCGTCATCATATCCTCCCGGATACTTTTAGCGCTTGCTCATGAAGGAGGGGTCAGGTCCTTTATCACCCGCCTGCCCTGCACCCGGGTTTCCGCCAGCGCCCTTCCCTGTTCCAGGGGATCACCTTCCCCGCCCCGGTAATCCTGATAGTACACCAGCTCTTCATCTGCGGACAGCAGATTGTATCGCCTCAGCCCGCTTTGGACCCGGTCCTCGAAGAAAATTCCCTCTCCCGCCCGGGACAGGAACAGCCCCAGAACGCCGGGAGCGCCTTTTACTGTGGAGCTGTCGCGGACATGGTCCCAGAAGAACAGGGGCGCCTCATTGAGCGTCTCCTCGACGGTGGTTGAGCGGTGGACCAGGTTCCTGAGCGCCCTTTTCTCAGCCAGGGACTTTTCAAGCGTATCCGCGCTTAAGCGCCGTATGGTGCCCGGCAGGGCCCTGGCCGGATCGGTGTCGCCCACCAGATCAATGAAGCTTGCGTAAAACCCGTTCTGATACACCGTATCCTGCCGCTCGCGCAAGAGGTAGGCGACTGCGGGCATTCCCCTGAAATACTCCATCAGACGGGGATAAAACGATTTGTCTTTATGAACCGCATAGAGGCGCTGAATGCGCTCCATGTCAACAGGCTCAAAGGGCCGGCGGGCGAGAACGGACGCCAGGGGTTCTATCATTTTCATGATGGCGCTTTCACGGGGAACGCCGTCGGGCTTGATCATGAAAAAGATCGGGGTATGACCGTGAGGGGCTGCCGTGACCATCATCTGGTTTTAATCACATATTTTTCAATGATGCTGTTGAGCGGAACCGGGGCCTCCCCCTTTTTGTCCCGGTGGAGCAGCAGGTTCTCGTAGTCCGATTGCCATACCAGCGTTCCGGGGGCTATGATGCCCTTGCATCCCGGCTCGCGACTGTTGAACAGCCGGTATGTCCCGTCGACCGACCGCGGGGAACAATAGAAATGGTATTCAGATTCCACGTAGTCGAAAAACCGGTGCTGTTCGGGAAAATCCCCCGGCTCAAACCAGAGCTTGATTTCCCGCTCAGCCTCCTCCGCGTTCTCGGAGGCATGAACCGCGTTGTCGATGAGCGTTTCCTGGTCTACGTCGAAGTCCATGTAACCCAGCTGGGCCCGCAGGGTTATGATGCCCTTTTCCTTGGCCAGCTGCTTGGCGTCTTTGGGCTTGGTGGGCCCGAAGTATGACTTGATCCGGCCCACGATATCCCCGGCTTCATAGACAATGGCCACCACCCTTCTCTTCTCCGGCTGGGACGGATAATGCAGATCCCCCATGATATAGCGAAGCGTTGCCTCGTAAAAAGGCTTGCCGCGGATGTTGCGGTAATGCTCCCGGGCCAGCTCCTCGGTGACCCGCACCACCTTCAGGGCTGCGATGACAGGATTGTGTACCGCCGACACCCGCTCAAAAATAAAGCCGGTGAGCGAATACAGCAGCGCATCGGGTTTGATCAAAACCAGGGTTTGCTCAGAGTTGCCTTGCTGCGCCTCGATGCTTTTCATGGGGTGTTCCGTTCAAGTTTATGGGGCCTGCCGGCACGCATGCGCCGGCCGCAATGGTGCAGCACCATTAGTATGATGAAGGGCTGTTGTCAAGTAAAAAGGAGATCGGCAGACGGTGTGCGGAACCTTTGCGGGCGCATGGGGCCTTTCCCTGAAACGCAATACCAGGGTGCCCGTTTGCGTCAGATGATGGAATTGTCTGTCAACCCTTTTTTGAGGATTTCCAGCACCTTTCCCCCTGCTGCATCAACCACCGGGATTACCTCGAACTGTATCAGGCCGGCGCAGCCGGAGAGCAGAGTGCCCAGCGATTCAGCGCTGGTGGTATTTACAATGTTAATAAATCCGCCCCGCTCGCCCACCATTGAGTACCGCGCCACAACCTCAATGCCTTCAGGCGGGTTGGTAAAAATCTCGTTTTCCTTGTTCGTCACCGTCTTTAACATCATAGGGTTATACTTGCCTAGCAGGGCGAATAACATAATGCTCCTCCTTCCGGTTGATAAAAATGTGCGGCTGCCGTCCGTTCCCCGGCCTCCTTAAGCCCCGACCAGGGGAAAGGCCGCCTTTTTAATGTAGTTCACCACCCGCTCTGCATCTCTTTGTGCTTGTTCCTTTGCGCTGTCCTGAACGATCCGGGAAGGATCCTCCGCAAGCTACCCCGATCGGCCTCCGGGCCGTACATCATGCCTCCCACCGCGCCAAGAAAGATATCTTCAGGTGTCAGCCGGTTCATGATTGCCCAGACCAGTGCCCAGGTGCGGGCTGAAACGTAAATGTTGTAGCCCCCGCCGCCCAGGGCGAGCACCCCGGGGGAGAGATCGGCAATGGCTTGGGCCGCTTTGCAGATGGGGTGATTGCTCATGTTCAGATGGACGAGGGGATCGGCATGGTGGGCGTCAGCGCCGAAAATGGCCACGGTCACATCCGGTGCAAAGCCCTGCAAAAGCGGGGGCACTATTTGAGAGAAGGCGTAAAGATAGGTTTCGTCGTCGGTGCCCTGAAGGAGGGGCCATTTATATTATAGCCTGTGCCGGCCCCCTCGCCGATTTCTGATTCAAAGCCGGACCAGGGGTAGAGGCTTTTGCCG
Source organism: uncultured delta proteobacterium (assembly GCA_963793865.1). Classification (GTDB taxonomy): domain Bacteria; phylum Desulfobacterota; class WTBG01; order WTBG01; family WTBG01; genus CAZWCD01. The sequence goes on along the minus strand of CAWCBP010000009.1, from coordinate 1,067 downwards.
CTTTCATGGAGGGATATTTTTAATACGCGATTATCGCTGTAAAAAGCATCCTGTATGCCGTTTCCGTGATGGGCATCAAGATCGATGTAGGCAACCTTCAGTCCGTGCTGCAGAAGATATGCAATGGCAATCCCCACATCGTTAACGTAGACAACCCTTCTGCATGACTTCTCCCGCGGTGAAATCCCCCGAAAACGTTGAGTACCAGGTTATAATCTTCATGCAGGAGCAGATCGGCTCCGCGGTAGGTTGCGCCGGCCGCAAGGGTTATGAGATCATAGAGGCCCTCAAAAACGGGGTTTTCATCAGTGCCCAGTCCGCAACCCAGCATCTCAAAGCGGAAGATATTAGAACTGGCTGCCTCCAGCAGGTTCAGATATTCGCCGCTGTGGAACAGGGTGAGCTTTTCAAAGCACAACGGTTCAGGTTTGACAATTTCTATCCAGGGTCTGTCCAGCAACCCGTATCTGTGGCAGAGTTCATATACGATTTTGGCCCGTGAGGTCTTAAACGGATACAAGGGCCCCAGTTCGTACTGGGAAAACACCTCAGAATAGACAAAAGCTGATTTCATAACCATCAATGTGTCTGCGGCTGGCGCATGTCTGTACGGTCTTTGAAACAGGCTGCACTATAAAGTTGATGCAGCACGATGTCAAGGTTAAACAGAGTGTTGCCGCGTTGCTGGCGAAGCGGCTTCCCGGCAAATTGAGAGCTTGACAAAATTGAATTAGTTATGCTAGTCATCCCTAGTGTAACCGCATTAATTTATTGCAATTAATTGCAGTACTTCACAAAGGGGGTAACCCTGCATATGACGTGACAAAGATGCAGGACTGGCAAATTTCCGAAGCCGCCGAGAAAAATATGCCGACCACCGAGCAGTGGGGTGAAAAGCTCTCCCTGCAGAAGGATGAAATTATCCCCATGGGCAGGCTGTCCAAGCTGGACTTTTTGAAAATTATTGACCGCCTTAAGGAAAAACCGGACGGAAAGTATATCGAAGTGACTGCCATTACCCCCACCCCGCTGGGAGAGGGAAAAAGCACCACCTCGGTCGGGCTCAT
>CAWCBP010000008.1:0-737754 GCA_963793865.1 uncultured delta proteobacterium | reverse complement strand
GAAGGGCATCCTGGGCATGGTGTCCTCTTTACCAGCTCCAATCCCTCAACATTAGGATCCATGAGAATTTTGCCTTCCATGAGAGACCTGATATAACTGTTCACCTCCTTGAGCTCGTCAGGCCGGGCAATAAAAACTTTCTGCGAGCCGTTTGCCACCACAGCCTTGAGATTTTTCACACCCATCACTGCGCCCAAAACCACTCCCGCCACATGCGGTGTGGTCACTCATGGCTACAGCAAGCCGCACCAGCTGTTCACCGGCAGGACCGATACACACAGCTGCTGAGTTACCCCCATGGATTGACTCCAGGCGGTTGAGTGTCTTAAAAGTCTCCAGCCCCCAAAGCCCGGTTGCATCTTTTATCTCTGCTTTTCCATCATTGAGATACAGGTACACTGGCTTTGCAGCTTTGCCGGTGACAATCAAGCCATCATAGCCGGCCAATTTAAGTTTTAAGCCAAAACTGCCACCAGCATTTCCTAGGCCGAACTGGTCAGGATAAAGCAGTGGAGACTTGCCACCAATAAACCATCGGTTGCCTGCAATGGCTCCCGTCCCGGTAAGCGGACCGGTTAGAAACATAAGTGGGCTATCAGGATGCAGGGCATCCTTATTTGTATCAACCTCATCCCAATACAGCTTGGATAAAAAACCGCGTCCACCTATAAAAAGCTCCGCCATTTCCGCAGTATAATGAGTCTGAATTTCCCCTGAAAAGAAATTTATTCGCAATATTTTGCCCATCCAGCCGCATGTATGTGTCATGATGCATCCTTTCTATAGATTAAATTAACCATGCTCCTCAACGAGAAGAACAGTTTTTAGGGCCTATTCGGAATACTCCTTTTTATTATAACATAACATTAAGGTGCGTATAGGTTGCGTTTTGCTGGTACTTAATGTTACTTAATGTCACATTTTGCATCAATCTGCAACGTCATAAAATATAACTTATTGAATTAACTGCACTCTGTAAACTTCTCCGGAACCAAAGGTCGCAGGTTCGAATCCTGTATCGCCCACCATTTGAAAATCAAGGACTTAGCTAACCGGCTCAGTCCTTTTTTGCGCCACTTGGCAAATAATTGCCATACATTGTGCAACACTACAGCAGTTTCTGATTGACTTCACTTTGCTCAGGACTTTGAGTAAAATTACACAGTATCCTGAGTAAATTAAAAGGAGCTTACCGGATTGCACAATTTTATTTCTATGGTGAAACCCCCGTCATGCCTTTCCCTCTCTTTCAATTCTGAGGCGCGAGGAAATTTTTACCGCACCCTGTTGGAAATATGCTCCCTTGAAGGTCGTGGTTGAATCACCCAGCGCTGCGATAAAATCAGTTATTTCGATGCATTTCTTTCCTTTCACGCCGTTCACTTCCGCCTGAATCTCCCCATCCTTTTTGATGAGTACGATGATTTCCTCTTGCATGATTGCTCCTTACGTCATTTTTCTCAAAACGATCCGGACTCCGCCGTTTACCACCTTTTGCTGGATGAGTGAGTATCCCCGCAGTTTTGCCTCGTGCAGTACCTTCTCCGTGTTGTATACCTGCTTCACCCTGTCGACAAATGTCCGGGATGACAGCTCCGCGTAAGACCAGTCAGCAATGACATCATAAGCGCCGGCAGCATTTTTTTTGAGTCCCACCACATATTCGCCGTACATCTTTACGGCAATATCGACCTTCCTCTTCCCCCTGTGGCCATTAATAAAGTGCTCCATCTTAAACTCGCACCCCATCTGCTGCAGTGTTTTTAAAAGAATGCCAAGGTCGTTAATGCAGGTGTTTTTTATTTCAGTATAGTGGCTCACGGCACATACCTCTCCCAGATTGTTGTAGGTGTAGGAAGCGCTTATTCGCTTCTGTTGTTACCGAAGGCGTTTGCATGCCTTCCTTTGCGGCAGTGCAGCCTGAGGAGGCTACGGTGGATAAATAGTAAAGCCGTCCCAATTCAGGCACAAAGCCGTTATAGAGTTTAGCAATGCTTTCTTCGCTTAAAGCGCCTTTTTGGGTCATGAGAAAGATTTGTAATTTCTTAAAGGCGGCGACCCTCTGATCCCGCGGCAGCCTCCTCGCATATTCGAAGATGGTGTTGGTTAAGAAAAGATTGGACTCACGGGGATGCCCTATCAATAAATCTATCACTACAGGGATTACCGAAGGCGCACCAAAGAGGGAAATGAGACTATTGAGGCTCGTGGCATAACTGAGGGCATCCCTTTCAAAAAATAAAGACAGCGCTATTGTTTTTGCGTCCATCTCATGGACGAGCATGGGATATTTCTTCAAGGCAAGGAGAATGGCGCGGGCAAGACCCGCCGTGATTGTAAAGTATTCCTCGCGGGTTATGGATGATTTCATAAAAGTTATGAAATTTTTAATTCCGGAATCATCATCACCAGCCTCTGCGGGATGTCTGAATACAATCTTAATCAGCCGGGTAAACATATCGCTGTGGTCATGGTTTGATAATTCCGTACATGTGCATTCAAGGATTCTCTTCTTTTCCGTAACCGGAAACGTCCAGAGGGTCTTTAGCTGGCTGAGATGGGTAAGCAACCGTATAACTTTTCCGGGACTTCTTTCCGCATTCACCAGAGACATGATTTCAGCTTCAGCCAAGCCGTTCAGCCCCATGTCCTTTCGAATGAGCTGAGAAAGTTTATTTTTGAATCCTGACATGGCACTCCATTCATGATTTGCCGGGTTTATCAGTTGCCCAGCGGCATTTGCCCCTGGCCCAGTGTTCAAGACCGGTCAGCTCATCTTCCATGGTAAGCCTAATGGGAACAATCGTTTCAGCCTGTTTTATCAAATTAAATTCCCCCACGGTCTCACTGCCTCTTCCCATAGCCTCGTAGAGCGCCTCCTTAAATACCTGCTCTATTTCACTTCCGGTAAATCCGTCCAGCCGGTTAATGAAAAAGTCCGTTATGGAAATATCGATGGCGTATTTTTTAGCTAACGCAGCGCAAATGGCACGGCGTTCAGCGCCATCAGGAAAGGGAATATAGAAGATTTCATCAAACCTGCCCTTTCGTAATAACTCCGGCGGGAGGGCGCCAATGCTGTTGCAGGTGGCGATGGTAAAGACGGGCGATTGTGGTTAGAGAGAAAATCAAGCAACAGCGAGAGGATACGGTTGCTGGTGTTGCCGTCAGTAGTCCCATCGGTTCGCGAGAAGGATTTTTCAATCTCGTCGATGAAGAATATTACCGGCGAGTGGAAAGACCTTAAGCATTCCAGGACCTCCAGAAAATTTGCCTCTGTTTCACCAAGCGAGCTTTGAAAAAGTCGGGAGGGATTTAATTTAAGGACCGGCAGGTCATGGCTTTTACCTACCGCAGTCGCAAAAAAAGACTTCCCGCCCCCCGGGACTCCGATGAGCAGAATTCCCCGCGGCCTGGACAAGTGGGGATACTTCCATGATTCCATTTTGAGAAGAGGCATACGCAGGTTGATCCAATCCATTAACCTGTCCATGCCGCCGATAAAGTCCAGACCATACTCCGGCTCTATAATTTCAAAAAGGCCTTTGCTTTTTGATTGCGCGAGACGCTTTTTCTCCTGCATGATGAACCCCGCGTCAAAACGCCCCTCCCCTTTGCTGACCATGGATAGAGCCAGGAGCGTTTCAGCTTGATTATGGGATTTTATGCCGGCCAGGCTGTTGATCAGTTTGGTGATGTCTTTCTCGGCGTAGCTGCTGCCGCTGGACATGATCAGTTCCATAATTTCTCTTTGCGAGATCGCAGCGTGATCTACCTGAAATACGTCTGACAGCTCCGGGGAAAGCCTGAAATGCGGGACGCCTACAATGATCACCGTGCCGTTCAATGTCTTCGCGTCGGCAAGCTGGCGCAGCTTTGCTATGAACAAGGGGTCCGCATCTTTCAAAAGGAGATGGTAGAAGTACAGGACCCAGAGATACCGCCCTCGAGAGGCCTGTTTGCTGTTTGCGGCAATTATCTTATCGAGCACCTGCAAGGGGTCCTCGCCTTTCGTGGTTACATCCGTAAGCGAAGCGCAGTAAAAATCCAGCTCCAGAAAAGATGCCATCTGCTTTAGCTCTTCCCTGACTGCTTCCGGACTATAGGTGCCGACATAGAGCAAAGGTGTTAAGGCATTGATATGAGCTTTTATCTGTTCCAGGTAGTCCATATTGTTAGCCGCACGGTTCGAGGTCTATTTCCGGCTCTCCCAGTGTATGGGCAATTTCGGATATGTCCCGTGAGTTCCAGCTGAATATGATTCGCGATCCTGATATCAAAACATCAAACTCCTCCCGGCACACAGGAGAAGCATCCTCAGGTACAGATTCCTTTTGGTAGAATGTACAGTGTTTAATCATACTAAACATCATGGGCAAAAAAAGAGCTACCGCAAAAGACGATTCTGGGTATTATTAATTAAAAGTCCCTAACTCCTCCAGACGTACCCTCATCGCTTCTTTGGAGACATTGGTAAAATTACCATTTTCCATGACCATCAGGGCGAATTCATTGACCCGGTCCCAGGCGGGATCAAAAAGAGGAAGCGATCTGTCAAAACAGCTCTTCTTATTATAAATGATCAAAGGAGATGTGCCGAAGATGCTGCTGTATGCCCTGCGAACGTTTTCCTCCGGCATGAGAAGACACGCGGCAAAATAGTCCGCCTGCCACTCCCCTCTTTTTTTGCTGGCTACCTCCCGGCAGACGATTTCCTGTTCTGCACTCCGTTTTGCAGCCTTTTCCCCGTTTCCTGAAATATAGCGGCTGTGCAGCATTATATGACCGATCTCATGACCGCAGGTAAAAAACATGCGGCCGATGTTTTCCTGCAGCAGTTTTTCGTTGACGGCAATCCTTTTCTGCCTGAGCCAGGTGGCACCCAGCACATCATTAAAGCCGAGGACTTCATCCAGGTTTTCATATTCCAGGGTAAACCCGAGGTAGGCTTCTATGATATGTTCAAGAGGGATAGGCGGTTCCACTTCTGCCCCCCGGAAGAAAGCATAGTTTTCCACAAGGAGTGCCGCCTCCTCCTTTATGGTCTCCTTGCTCAGCCAGCTGACCCGGTCCATATCAAAAAGCATGGTGCTTCCTTACTTATTAAGAGGTTTTTCAGCCTTTTGGATCAGGCTGCTGATGACCTCGTAGTCTTTTCCCTTCAAATTGCCGCTTAAGAGGCATTTGATAATTTTTTCCACATGCTTCCACTCGCTGTTCTTCATCCTGAGGCTTTTCGACTGGATGAACTGCACCAGCCCCAGTATGTCCTCCAGGTGCGTCTGGTCAAAATCCCTGACTGTTCTGATGAAGTTGGGGAATAGGCCGGGGTGTTCCCTGATGGTCTTGAGCAAATCCGGTGAGATCTTGTCGGCGTGGCTCAGCAGTTCATCTTCGTTGATGCCCAGCGCCCGCGCAACACGCATGATAATGTCCTCTGACGGCGGCGGTTCCTTGTCATTTTCAATCCGGCTGAGATAGGTGGGAGAGATATTAACCTTCTCAGCCAGTTTCCGCAGGCTTAAGGAGGTATTGTTAACGCGGTAATCCCTGATTTTCTGCCCGAATGTCTTTTCCATGCTTGAATTCCCTTTGAGATGTGTGCAGTGTAATGCAACACAAACCACTTGTCAAGAAAAAAATAATCCTAGGGCGGCATATTCTTGCCATGCATGGAAACCGTGGGCTAAGGGAAATGTATCACTCTGCCTCCCATATATATTTGACCGGCCTTTCTCCCATGGAAACAAAGTAAGAGATTCTGCCGGGAACTATTTTGACCATGGTGATTCTGGATTTTGCCTCCTCCGGGAAGGGCCTGCTATTTGATACCATGGATATCTCGTCAAGCCGTATGATCCTGAAACCCTTTTCGAATTCTTCAGGATTATCGGCCAGGGTGATGATTGATGCTCTTCCCCACATTTGAAGCCCGCGGGCATTTTTCATATACCCCTTCCCCACCGGGATGAATACCGCGAGGCAAACGCTGGGGTTCTTGCTAATGTTCTCTATTTTACCTCCCGGATCCGCAACAAAGTACATGTTGAGACCATCATTTCTTGCATCGACCGGTGTGCTGCGGGGTTGATTTTCCCAGCAGGTGGCAAGTGCACAGGTAAAATAATTCTCGCCGTGTTCATGCAGGAAATCCACGATGATTTTTTCTATCTCGGCCTTGCTTTTCTCCATGTATTTCTCCTGTTAATTGTCACCTGCAGCGGAGTTCGATACTGGCTTCTTTAGCAATCTTGCTTAAATCATCCATCCATCGGTCCCTGACCGGCTTCCACTGTTCCTGATTCAATAACCGCAAGGCCTCTTCAAGGCACGCTGCGATCTCCTGCTCACCTTCCTCCCCTTCAACCTCCCAGAGTGCGCGGGCATAGAAGATGCGGTTCAGGGGATATTCGGGCGATCTTCGCACTGCCTCCCGCAGCAGTTCCAGGGCCTTGTCTCCGTCTCCGATTCCCCGCGGCCAGGGAGGCGCCTTGAGGTAGACCATGCCCAGCACGCGGTAAGGCCCCGCACTGCTGACATCCGGAGTGAGTGCCATGGCCTTCTCGAGGCTGGCCACCAGCCGGCCGAGATTCTTTACCGCCGCGACGGGGTGCTTTTCGACGGTTATTCCCAGATTGACCGCCAGGTAGTAGTAAACATCACCGCGTTCTTCCCCTCCCTGTGCAAGGGCGCGTTCCGCCCACCGCACTCCCTCCGAAGCAAAACCCTCACGTCTCGCTTGATCCACTTCTGTCCGGTCCGCCAGCAAAAAACAGATCTTTGCTCCGGCTGCAGATGCATCAATGCGGGCTTCTCCCGTATTCCGCAAAAAATAGAGCGCGCATTGAAGGATGGCGGTGTCGGTCCTGTCGTCAAACAGGGTGACCTGCCCTTCCAGTTCTGCGGGAGTCCAAGGCGGGCAGTTGTCTGCAGGAAGCAGGACAATAGGATTTTTTTGTTGCAAGACGGCGCACCCGGCACAGAGTAATGCAAGCAGAACAAATCCCATGGCGCATAAAATAAATTTGCGATTCATCGGCCTATTACGCATTTGTGCTCGGTCAGGGATCACCTGTGTTGTGTACCATGAATCAACTTATGAAATAAACAAAATAACCCGGTCGTTGCGAGGAGTCCCGCCTCGGCGGGGCGACGCGGCAATCTCCATTTTTATAACAAAAGAAAAGTATTACACAACATGAGATTGCTTCGCTTTGCTCGCAATGACACGCCTGGTTCGCTTCGCATAGAAGCTGTATCCAAGGCTTACGCCAGAAAGGGTAACCGGCCGGTCGCCGCTACTGGAAAGAGATTGTGATCGGAGAATCCAGATGTTTATTTTTTCGGATTCCCGCAGAAGCGGGAATCCAGGTTCCATCAAAATGTAGGGGCAACCGGCCGGTTGCCTCTACGAAACGGAAATATTTCGGCATGAGGGGACGGTTGTTCCTTCATTCCTTATCTGTTTGCCAGAGGTCGATGGCTTTTTGAAAGGCCTGAAGATCAGCGGGGACAAAGCTTTCCACGCCGAACAGCTCGCAAAGCTGTTTTCCTTCCTGATGGGTGCAGACCCGGGAGAGTGCACGGGCAAAACGGTTTCGTTCATCGGCAGTCGTCCTCTGCCCGTTGGCCACCACCCCCACCAGGGGAACTTCCTCAGAGGTAAAGGCCACCTCAAGTTCCCCGGCGAAGGGGAGCGAACCGAGGGCACGGTATTGCTGGGAGTTGACGATAACACCATCCAGTTCTCCCTTTACCAGTGCCCTCAGGCAGTGGAGCACCCGCTGCGAGCCCTTCAGGGTAAAAAAGGATTGCGGATCCACCGCGCCACGCAGGACAACCCTTTTGAGAAATGCAGGCTCTTCGACGAGCGCACCTCCCAGGTTTTTTCCCTTGAGCGCCTGGAGGGAGGCAAATGTCCCCTTGCGGACCATGATGCGGTATCGTTCCGCACTGCTTCCATCAATCATCGGCTGAGCGAGGGGAATGAGATCCAGCTTCTCACGGTAAGCTAGAAAAGTGCCCAGGGTGGTAATGGCAAACGGCGGCTTTTGTTCATCGAGATGCATCCCGCACTCCTTGAGCGCGGATGTGAAAACACCGGTCATTGTACCGGCAGGCCAGTTCCCTGCCTCTTCCACCACCCGCAGCATGCTTGCCGTGGCCGCCTCCGCGTCCTGCGTCTGCACGGCACCTCCGGGATAGCAGATCAAAACGGGCATGGGTGCGGAGGGAGTTGTTTTGACCTCAGAGGCATTACCCGTTCCCTGCACATAACATGCAAAAAGCATCACCGGCAGCAGGCAAAAAACTTTATTCATCGTCATTTTTCCTCCTGAACAGCACCTGGGTAAGCGAAGGCGCCACAACCAGCGCCGCCACCAGGCAGCAGCACAAGCCAATGGTGATGGTGACACCCAAAAGAGAAATCCCCTGGTAGCGGGCGAGCACGATGGCACCCAGGCCGGCCAGCGTCGTGGCGGCAGCCAGCGTAATGGCCTGCGCGGCCCTCTGCAGGACCTGCCAGGGAGAGAGGTCCTTGAGCTCAAGCCGGCGATACCCAAACCAGACACCGTAGTCCATGGAAAGCCCGACCATGAGGGGGAGGGCAATGATATTGGCATAATTGAAGGGAATGCCTGCGAGATAGAGTATCCCCATCATCCACCCTCCTCCGACCAGCAGGGGGAAAAAGACGATGAAAAAACCCCGGAGGCTTCGCAGCATGAGCAGTATCCAGATGCTGGCCAGCACAGCGCCCAGCATCATGCTTTCTCGCAGTCGCTTGATGACCTCACGGGAAAACCATTGGTGAGTGACCGGAGAACCGGTGACATCCTTCGAAACTCCAGACTACCTCGGTGACAAGCTGATCCAGGCTGGCTGGATCATACACCGATTGGGCGGGAAAGGCATAGACGGCAATCGTGCCGTCATCAGCAAAGAAGCGCTCCCGAAGCTGATCAGGAAGGTCTGCCGGCAGCAGCGGTTCAGCGAGCGTCCACCTCTTCAGTATGCTGACGCCGTGAGCGGCATCCCGGACCAAAGCGTGAAAATAGCGCTCGGTGGCCTCGCGGGCCTTTGCCGGATTTTCAGCAAGAATATCCTTTACCTTCTCCATGCTCGAAAGCAGCTGATAGAGCATATCCAGCAATTCCTTGTGCCCGGCAGAGAGGGCCATTTCAGCAGCATCTTCAATGCGCGGTTCCGCCCTGTCCAGCAACGCCGCAAGCTGCTGCATATGCTCCAAGCTCAGGTCCGCTGTTTCCAGTTGTAAAATCTGTTCGATGCTGCGGGACGATGATGTGATGTCGCCGATCCGGCGGGCTTCATTCACCCGGGCTCCGGCATCCGGGGGAAATAAATAGGTCAGGGATTCAACCCGCCCCACTGACGGAAGCTTCGACGCCTCATCAGCCAGCTTCCTGGCCTCTTCCATGTTCGATGCGGTAAAGAACACCGTCTCTGCCTGAAAATCACTCTCCTCCACCATCTTCCTCTGGTAGTAAACCGCCTCGGAGCCCTTGGGCAGCATGGCCAGCACATCGTAGTTGAAGGGGATGCGCGTAGAATAGACCGCACCGATCCCTGCGGTGACCACGGCAAAAAGGAGGATGATAATGTGAATATTATGCAAAAGCTTTGTGTAGAGTGACTTTTCGTCGATAGCGTGAGCCTTATGATGAGTGCGGATCGGCTTCCAGGTCGGCGGAAGCACCGCGAAAAGCGCCGGCTGGATGCAAAAGGTGCAGAGCGTGACCATGAAAACCCCCATGCCCGCGACCACGCCGAGCTCGGCGAAGCCGGTGAAGGGAACAGTGATAAGCGCAAGGAAAATAAACACCGTCGCCATGCTCGCGGTTATCAGCGCCCTCCCGGATGCAGCCACTCCTTTCGCAATCCCGTCCACCAGCGTCCGGCCCGCGGCAAGCTCTTCAATAATACGAGAGCTCATGAAGATGCCGTAATCAACCCCCATTCCGAAGAGAATCGCGGTGAACCCTGAGGTAAGCATGGTGAGGTGACCGATAAAGAGGGCCGTGAGAGCGGTGCTGAAGAGCAGACCGAGGCCCATGGGGACAAAGACCAGCAGCGCCAGTTTGAAGGACCGGAGCCAGAACACGATCAGCAGCAGTACAAGGATACCGGCCGAAACCAGAATGAAGGATATGTCCCGCTGCAGCGCCGCATATTCCTCATAGGTGACCGCGGGCAGTCCGGTAAATCCTATCGTGGGCGCCTGCCTGCCCGACAGGCGGTATTCATCCCGCAGATCCGCAGCCGTCTTTCGTACCGCATCAACAAACGGCGCCACCACATCAAATTCTTCCGAGGGGCTTGAAGATTTGACAAACAGGAAAAGGATTTTTCCATCGCGGGAGGCGAAGTAACCGCCGTTTCCCACAAGCCGCTGGGCAGCACCACTCGAGATACATTCGTGCCAGGGGATTGTTTCGGGCGATTCCTGCGCGGTAAGAAACCGCTGCCACTGCTTGAAAAAGAAAAGGGGCAGCGCAAGCTGCTGCTTAGCTGCCTGCAGATCATCCGGCTTGGATCGTGGCGGCTGATGCTCCAGCCATGTCAGAGCCTGGCTCAGGAATGCATCCCACCCTGTTGCGCCTTCACCGACAGGCACATCGGGCAGCCCCGCCACAGCCGCGGCGAACTGCGAGAGCTGTTCAGTTTCCATCAGAAGGTACGCATGTCGGAGCACAAATTGCGGATCGAACCGCTCCATGGCCGTTTTGACTTCCGGCTTTCGGCGCAATCGCACTGCCAGTTCGGTGGCAAACGCTTTGAGCTCATCCTGGGGGCCGTTCTCGACCACCACCACCAGCTCAGAAGCGGCGCCGAATTTCTGCAAAAAGTTTTCCAGACGCCGGTATACATCAACATGCCTCGGGAACAGGGCATTCCTGGCCGTATAAATCTCAATGGTACTCGTTCCCCAGCCGGCCAGTATGGCTAATGCCAAAACAACCAGCAGCACATACCGGGGATATGTTGCAATGGCCGCCGCCACTTTTTCAATCAGGGGCGGCCGTTCGTTCTGTATCAACGTGATGTCTCTTTCACTTCCGGGATACGGGGTCATATTTTTAATGTGCAATGTTCTTAAACTGTTGGAAGCGGCTTTATTATAGCATTTTTCCATGCTGCATCATCATACAAAAAGTTTTACGCAGCTTCTTTCCTCACCTTTAATGCGCCTCTCACAATCCAGGCAATCCGCTAACACTGTCATTCCCCGCCCCGTATCAAGCACGGGGTGAACTCCAGCTGAAATCCGGAAAATCAAAAATTCATAGTTATCTTTGGATGGCGTCACTTGATGGTTGCCAAGTGAAATGATGGATTGCCGTTCGGGTAGTAAAGTGAATGAACTACGCGCAGGCTTTTTGCGTAAGCCTGCTCTTTCAATTCACCATCACTCATGGCAAACAGCCGTCTCCTAATAATTGGTACGGGAGGCGGCGAGCCGATAAATGCGCGTTCTCTGAGGGGTGAGTCAACCAGATAGAAATCCAAAAATATCTGCGGCTCGTTAAATGCCCCCTGCATGTAAAAATCATCATATTCGTCACGGTGGTCACTAAAATATGTAATTATTTCTCTCGGCCCTGCCTGCCAACCCCAAAAATCTGAAGACACCAGTGGATAACGCCGGTACTGATTGCTGTAGAACAAGCCTGCTTCAAGGATACAGATTCCCGCCATTCCGGCTAAAAGCATATATCCAACCGCCGCATACTTCTTTTTAAAATAATCAGTAACGGACACCAGTAATTCCCAGCCGTAAGCAAAAACAAACGGCAAAAGAATGAAAGAGCCCGATGCAGAAAACGTGTATGGGGCATTCTCATCTGTGGTTGTGATAAGATCGGGAACAGGGTACAGAAAGATCAGGAAAAAAAACGGCAGGAAATAGCGCAATCGCTCATCGCGACCGAAGAATACTTTAACAAAAAACAAGATAATCAATCCAATGCTTGATTGCAAAAGCAGGCCGGCACCCTTAACTGCATGTCGGTCAATAAATGCGCCCGGCATTCCCGTTTCCCCTTTGAAGAATAAATAGTCTGGAGAATAGTATTTCGGGTAATTTTGAATCATGTGCTGCACCCGTCCCGCATTCAATTGGATAAAGGGAGTATGCTTGTCATGCAGGCGCTTAAAAAAATCCGGTTCCTTCACCGCCGTATAACAGAAGGGAATATAAGCCAATGCCAACCCCAAAAATAAACAGGCAACAATTTTATAGCGGCGGATTTTTAATCCATGCTGCAGCAATTCCGTTATCAGAATAGCCATGAACAGCAAAAGGGCTGATATCTGAAATGCGCTGTAGCCGTAAGCAGATATGCCCATAATCAAGCCGGCAGCAACTCCTAATGGCGGGCGATGATTCATGCTTGATCGCACATAAAGATAGTACCCGGCCGCCATGAAAAACATGCTGGGTGTCATGCCGAAATATATTCGGAAAATGTGAATGACAATGGGGGTAGCGCCAAAGATGAGTACCGGAACCCAGGGATGACGAATTTTCACAAAGCGCAGCGTTTCCCAGACCATCATCAGGGTGAACAATCCAAAAACAACCGAGGTTAACCGAACGGAAAATTCGGAAAGACCAAACATTTTTACGAACAGAAGGGGGGAATAGATAAAGAGAGCACCCTGTAGATACCCGAAGTGTTTATAAAAAAATGGATTCACCAACGACGTTACATCTCCCTGCCAGATTTCGTAACTTCTCAAACCATACAGCGCTTCATCACAAAAAAACCCGGAGGGATTTTCCCCCAGGTCAACTGTGTACACAAAACTTAAAATAACCAGGGTTATAACAATGGGAATCCAGGAATATCGCACGATCATGTACTCCTGCAATACCAGAGTGTTTATCGCAATATCCGGAGATGCTCTGATCCATTCAAAGCTTCATCTGCCCAATCATCGGGCAGGGAAACCGCCCTGAAACGAAGAAAGTATAGGCTGTTGATGAATATGTGTCAATAAACAATCGGTATTCTTAAGGCAGCTTTGAGGTTAGAATACCCTAGACCTCACAGGTAAAAGGTGGTATAAAAAAGCACAGGCAGATGAGTTTATTCAGGTTGACAACAGGCGCCGTTAGTAATTTGCAACAGGTAGGAAAAGCAGGCAAGCAATGAAAGGGAAGCAATTAGCAATCGCATTGGGCTTATTCTTATCAGCGGCTGCTCTGCTGGCACAAACGCCAACACCGACGCCGACACCCACACCTACGCCTACACCGACGCCAACGCCTACACCGACACCCACGCCAACGCCTACCCCGACACCCACACCTCCACCGACATCAACAACTACAACCATGATCCTCGATAGTGACGGTGACGGTGTTCCGGACCATGGCTGGGACCATCCTTGCGTTACAGGAGAAATCTTAGCCTGTAATGACAACTGTCCCGCTGTTCCGAACGGCCCACTGGCGGGCACCTGTATTGCCGGCGCTATCGGATCGCCGTGTATGGGCGATGCTGGGTGTGGGGAGAATGGCTATTGCAGTATGTATCAAGAGGATTCATTTCCACCAGGTGGCAATGGATGCGGCGATGCCTGTGAATGCGAGGGAAACTTTGATCAGGACGCGGATCAGAATGGATCTGATGCCTTTACCTTCAAGCAGGATTTCGGGAGAAGTAGCTTATTGCGGCCCTGTACCGCTGCCGCTCCCTGTAACGGTGATTTCGACTGTGACCATGACTGTGATGGTTCCGATGCCTTCATTTTCAAAAAGGACTTTGGAAGAAGCAGCATTTTGAATCCCTGCCCCCCCTGTCCAACTGTGCCCTGGTGTGCATACCCCTGACAGCGGACCGCCATCAATCACGGCATATCAGTAGTGTCCACAACAAGAAAATTATCCGTACTGATCGAGGTCTGAGCCGTGGTAATCGAACCGGGGATCAGCAGTAAAACGCATGTCTTCCTCCTTTTCCTCATACTGCTGGCAGGGGGGATATGCAGGTTTTACAATTTGAGCTGGGATGACGGCTACAACTATCATCCCGACGAAATGAATATTACCGCCGCCGTTTCCAGGATTGCCATTCCTCATCAGCTAAATCCGGATTTTTTTGCCTACAACGGATTTCCCCTTTATCTTTACCGGGCCGCTGCCCAGCTGGCGTCAGCCCTTACGGGCGACCCTTCCTGGACAGGCTCATGGTCGCGCATAGCGCTGATCGGCCGCCTTCTCTCCGCGCTCTTTTCCACCCTGTCCATCTATCTCGTCTACCGGATAGGAAAAAAGGCAATCAGTGAAACGGGCGCGCTCCTGGCTGCCTTTCTTACCGCAGTGTCCGTGGGTCTCATTCAGGCAGCGCATTACGGCGTTACGGAAAGCCTGCTCCTTTTCCTGCTGCTGGCTCTTTCGGCTCTTGCCCTCCATGCGGTGCAGGCAAAAACATTTGTTCCGCGGCACTGGTACGCCATGTCGCTGCTCTGCGGCCTTGCCATGGGAGCAAAATCGTCAGCCCTTCTGTTCCCGGCAGTTCCTGTCACGGCAGGGGCCCTCCTGTTGTATCGGGAAAGAAACCCCGGGATTTTGTGGAGAGCCATTCCCTTATTTCTGGCAGCCTTCGCGGTGTTTGTCCTGGTGTCGCCCTACTCGATCTTAAAGTTTTCCGCGTTCATTGATACCATGAGGTACGAGAGCAATGTCGTGTGGGGCAGGGTGCAGGTTCCCTATACGCTGCAGTTCCAGGGAACCCTGCCGTACTGGTTTTTTTTTAAGAACCTCCACTGGCACGCCGGCATGGTTATTCCGACGGCGGGTTTTGTGGGCATGCTCATGTGGCTCGCTGCCATGGCCAGGAGAAAGGAGACTGCCGATGCGCTTCCGCTGCTCCTGTTCGCCATGGTTTACTGGATATATGCAGGAAGCTGGTATGCCAAGTTCATTCGCTACACCGTCTTCCTGCTTCCTTTTCTCATCCTGGGCACCAGCCGGCTCTTCGACAGGATGCTGGATCATAGACAGGATCGACCGCTTGCCGTTATCCTCACCGTCTTCACCCTGATTACCTCTGCGCTCTGGGCATTGATGTTCATGTCCATCTACCGTTCGCCGGCCACGAGAACGGCGGCATCGCAGTGGATATATGAGAATATTCCGCCGCAGAGCGTGATACTGCGGGAGCACTGGGATTATGGATTGCCGGTGCACCTTGCAGGCCGGGAACTCCCGCCGTTTCGCTTTGTAACCATGAATAATTATGATGCGGACACGGACGCAAAGATGCAGGCCATGGCGGGCATGCTGGCGGAAGGAGACTATCTCATAGTGGCGAGCCGCAGGCTTTCAGGCACCATCGGCCGGGCACAGGATCAATATCCACTGACCAGCGGATACTACCGGAAGCTGTTTGCCGGCCTGCTGGGATACATGCCGGTGTGGAAATTTGCCTCCTACCCCGCGCTGTGGGGTATCGAAATCAATGATGACCGGGCTGAGGAAACGTTTCAGGTATTCGACCATCCCGTCGTACAAATATTCAAAAACAGCGAACGGTTGCCCGCTGCCCGCATCCTGGCATTACTGAAAGAACCATGAACATCCTCATGCACACAACCTACTATCATCCCCACGTAAGCGGGCTGACCCTCTTCTTCAAGAGACTGGCGGAATATTATCACTCCCTCGGGCACGCTGTTACCCTCATTGCCGCTCAGCATGATAAAACCCTGCCCTTAAGAGAAACATGCAACGGGGTCAACCTGGTGCGAGTGCCCTACCTCTTTAAGATCAACAAAGGCCTGTTCGCACCCCTTACGCTGCTCTCCGCCTGGGGCCCTTTGCGAACAACAGACATCGTGCACCTGAATCTTCCCTCCCTCGAAGCGCTTGGTATAGCCCTGCTCGCAAAGCTGTTAGGCAAAAAAGTGGTGAGCACCTACGCGTGTGATCTTCATCTCCCCCCCTTCAAGGGTAGAAGGGTGCTGACCGCTATTGTCGATCTCAGTCATACCCTGACGCTCAGACTCTCGGACGCCATCGCTTCCTGCACCGCTCGATTTTGCCAGCCATTCGCGGGTGCTGGCAAAGTTCAAAACCACGGTCATTGCCATTTATCCCCCCATTGAGATACCGGCGTTTACCCAACCAGTGGACAAACTTACTGCATTGCGGGCTGAGGGAGCCGGCCCGCTCATCGGGATGGCAACCCGGTTTGCGGCAGACAAGGGCATTGAATATTGTTTGCGTGCATTGCCTGCACTCAAAACAAGATTCCCCGGGCTGAAACTGGTTATTGCCGGAGACATGCATGCCGTCGGGGAAGAACGCTACCTTGCATCCCTTACACCCCTGCTTGAGCGGCACCGCTCGGATGTCTGCTGCCTGGGACAGCTCAATCAAAACCAGCTGAGCCACTTTTACCGGACTATTGACCTGCTGGTTGTTTCCAGCATCAATTCCACGGAGGCGTTCGGCATGGTGCAGATAGAGGCCATGGCCCATGGAACGCCGGTTGTGGCAACCGATCTTCCCGGTGTAACCGTTCCGGTGCAGGTCACCGGCATGGGAGAAATCGCCCGGCGCGCCGATAGCGACGACCTGGCCGGAAAGATCGTCAAGGTGCTCACGGACATAAACAGCTACCGGGGGAATATGGATGAAGTCCGCAGAATTTTCTCGGTGGAACAGGCGGCACATCAATACCTGGAACTTTATAACCGGGCACGGCATGCTTAACACCTTTTTAAAAACCTATTTTCAAAGCCGCCCTCTGTTTCTGGGGTTGATCAGGGCCAAGGAGCTGGAGCTGTTTCACCGGTTTTTGCCCGCCGCAGTTTCCGAACCCGGGTACCGCATCCTCGACTTCGGCTCCGGAGACGGCTTTTTCAGCAGGACTCTCCTGAAGGGGTTGGGGGCATCCCTCACCGCTGCCGATCGAGCCGAAAAAACGGTTGTGACGAAGGGAGCAGAAGGAATCGACAACCATGCAACCCGTGCCGATGGCGCACTGCTTCCCTTTAAAACCGGTTCGTTTGATCTCATCATGAGCAACAGCGTTCTGGAACACGTCGAGGATGTGCAGCACACCATTCAGGAATTGGCCCGGATATTGAAATGGAGGGGAACGGTGCTCTGTTCGGTGATGACAGAGCGGTGGGAGGCGTATCTTCTCGGCAGGGCCTGGTTGGGGCAGTCCTACGCCGCCTGGCTGAGACGACGGCAGGACCATAAGCATCTGCTGCACGCCGGGGAGTGGCGTGCCCGGTTTGAACAGGCAGGTCTTCTTCCGAGGGCGGTCATCGGATACATGGATAAAAGGGCGAGTCGCTGGCTCGAGCTGGCACATTATCTGTCGGCCCCGGCGCTTGTATCGCACCGTCTCTGCGGAAAATGGGTCCTCTTCCCATTCCTGTTTGAACTGGTTCCCCTGCACCTGCTGCTTTCTCCCCTGGTGAGAGATGACATCCCCGCCGCAGACGCGGCCGCCCTCTTTTTTGTGCTGGAGAAGAACCCATGAAGGGCACCGGAGCATCCCCCAGAAAAAAAATGCTGCTCCTGCTCATCCTTCTTCTGGGAAGCGGGCTGCGGCTGTACGGCGTGAACTGGGATGACTCACACCACCTCCACCCCGATGAACGATTCATGGTGCTGACGGTCCTGAACATCTCCTGGCCGGACAGCTTTGCCGGGTACTTCAACATCGAAACCTCCCCGCTCTCACCATACAACAACGAGCACCACCGGTCTTACATTTACGGCACCTTTCCGCTGTTTTTAACCAAGGGGGTGGCAACACTCTGCAAGATGCACACCTATGGCACAACGCACCTGGTGGGGAGGACCCTGAGCGCCCTGTTTGATCTCGGCAGCCTGCTGCTCGTATACCTCATTGCGACACGGCTGTTTTCGGTCAGGGCGGGAATCCTTTCCTCAGCCCTCTATGCTGTTACGGTCATGCACATCCAGCAGAGCCATTTCTTTACCGTTGACACCTTTCTGGTGTTCTGGATTGCGGTGACCTTTCTGCTGCTGATCATCTTTTTAGAAAAAAATCAGCACCGGACACTCTTGCTCAGCAGCCTCATCGGAGTCAGCTTCGGCTGTGCCCTTGCCTGCAAGGCATCAGCCTTTCTATTCATGGTCATCATTCTTTTGGCCCTGGTCATCAAAGCTGCGCTGACATACAGGAGAGGGGCGTGGTATCACTGCTTTCTTTCCCTCGCGGGAAGCACACTTTTTTACGCACTCTTCAGCTATTGCACCTACCGGCTGATTCAACCCTATGCCTTTGCCTCAAGCAACTGGTTTGACCTCACCCCGCAGCCGTATTTCTGGAACGTGCTGGAGGCACAGCGGCAGGCCATTGCCGGAAAGGCCATGTTTCCCTCTCAGTGGCAGTGGGTAAACACCGCCCCCGTCTTCTTTCCTCTAAAAAACATACTGCTTTGGGGACTGGGCCTGCCTCTGGGCTGTGCTGCATTGCTCGGCATGGGACTGTTTCTCGCCTCGTCCATACAAATTCTTGCCCGGCGGAAGCGGGTGCCCCGGACGGAGGCAGTATCGGCCCCGGCCCTCCTGGCGTTGATATGGATAGTGATTGCCTTCGCCTACGGGGGAACACCTTTTGTTAAATCCATGCGCTATCTTCTGCCCGCCGCGCCTTTTTTGCTACTCTTCGCGGCGTATGCCTGCGAGGCCTTTTTAACCAGGTTTCATGCATTATCCAGGGCTGTGTCCATAATCGTTTTTGCACTAACGGCCCTCTGGGCACTCGCCTACGTTACTATCTATGCCCGGGACACAACACGAGTTGCCGCCTCTCAATGGATCTATCGGAATGTCCCTGAAGGGAGTGTGCTGGCCAATGAAGCATGGGATGATCCCCTTCCCCTCCGCCTGGCTGATGAGTTCTTCAGGCGGGAAGGGTTGGAGTACAGGCCATTTGAATCGTTCCTCATGCATGTGTACAACCCCGACAACGGGGAAAAAGTCAAGAATCTCTGCGATGATCTCGGGAGAGCAGACTACCTTATCCTGTCGAGTCCGCGGGCGCGGGAAACGGTCGGAAGACTTCCGGTTTACTTTCCGGTCATGTCCCGCTATTATGGCCTGCTGGAGTCCGGCGGGCTGGGATTTGAGGAGGTGTATGCAGGCACCTCCTATCCGCGGCTGTTCGGCCGGGAGATCAATGACTCAGCCGCCGAAGAATCATTCTGGGTGTATGATCATCCGCCGGTCCGCATCTACCGCAAGGCAAGAGCGCTTTCCGGAGATGCCTGCCGGGACTTGCTTTCACAGGCAACACCGGACAATGGACAGCCTTGAGCGAAAATGGACCGCCGGATAGACAAGGTTCCGTGCGGGGAGGACATCCGGAGATGGATATTGCTATTATCGGGGCAGGACCAACCGGGTTGACGGCCGGCTACGAGCTTGCCGAAGAAAGGACACAGGGTATCCCTGTTTGAACGTGAAGAACGGCATGGAAGACTTATAGATACGGTCCGGGTCGGCGATAAGCAACTGGAGAAATTTTACCATCACCTCTTTACCTGCGATACTGACATCATTCATTTGATCGAGGAGCTGAAGCTGTCATCCCGGCTGTGCTGGCTTTCTCCCCGGAACGGCATGTACATCAACCGTGCGCTTGTTCCCTTCAGCTCCCCCGCTGACCTCTTCACCTGCAGGGAACTCTCACCCGCTGAGCGGTTTTCTCTGGCACTTTTTCTGCTGAAAGCGCGACTGACAACCGACTGGGAAAATCTCGACCACAGCACCGCCAGAGAATGGATAATCAGGCACGCGGGGGAACAGGTGTACGAAAAAGTCTGGGCGCCGCTCCTGCATTCCAAATTTGACCGGGACGCGGATGTCATATCAGCCGCGTGGCTCTGGAGCAGGATAAAGCTTCGCAGCGCAACGAGGAAACACCTGCTCAGGGAGCGACTGGGCTATATGCAGGGAACGTTCATGATGCTGTATGACGCGTTGGCTTCGAAGATCAGGGAATGCGGCGGCAGCATCAGGTGCTCACAGATGGTATCACGGATAACACCGCACGCAGACGGATCTCTCGAGGTATTCTGTGGCGGTCGTAGCGAGCATTTTGAGGCAGTCATACTGACCTCGGCACCATCAGCCATGCTGGACATGGAGCTGCCACTGCCCGGCTGTTACCGCGAAAGCATAGCGGGGATCAAATACAAGGCACATATCTGCACGCTCTTAGAGCTTGCCCGGCCGCTCTCTCCCTACTACTGGATTACCGTGGCAGACATGGCCTGCCCCTTTATCGCCGTGGTGGAGCACACCAATCTGCTTCCTGATGACGGGTATCGCTGCCACGCCGTCTATCTCTCCAGATACGCAGATGAAAAAAGTGACCTCTTCCGGTCATCCGATGAGCATCTCCAGGAGCAGTTCCTCAATGCCCTCATGCGCCTGTTTCCCCAATGGGACAGGTCCACCATCCTCAAAGTACAGGTAAACCGGGCACGCGATGTCCAGCCGGTTATTTGTCGGGGATATTCCCGTATCCTTCCGCCCCTTGCCACTCCCGTCAATAACCTCTACCTGGCAAGCATGGCCCAGATTTACCCGGAAGACAGGGGACAAAATTACGCCATCAGGATGGGAAGAAGGATCGCACGCCTGGTGGACAACGCACAATCTCACTAACCAAACACCGGCGGCTGCCATGACGGAAAAATTGATGGGTGTCGTGCTCGCCGTTACCCTCACCCTCGCGGGAATCATCATGGGGAAGGATCTCCTCGCCCTTCTTCTCTGGTGGTTGTGCATCCTCATCATGGGATGGATCTTTCTGCCCGCAGCCGGAAGGGTGTTTGCCCGGTTTTTTGACCGCGGCTATCTTTTTTCAAAAACCATCGGCCTCGCACTCACCAGCTACGCTGTCTGGCTCTGCTCTTCCCTGGGCATCGCATCATTCTCCCGCACCGCAATCACTGCAGCGCTTATCGCCGCTGCGGGCGGGCTGTGGCTTCTTTTCAAAGGGAGCCGCACCGGCATCGGGTTGACGAAAACACACTTCAGGATTTTCCTCTGCGAGGAAGTCCTGTTCCTGTCCGGACTGGTGGCGTGGTCGTGCATCAGGGGGCTGCAGCCGGACATTCATGGCCTGGAAAAATTCATGAATTACGGATTCGTGAATGCAATCCTGCGCACACGCTTTATGCCGCCCCCGGACATGTGGTTTGCGGGGGAGAGTATCAACTATTACTATTTTGGCCACCTGATCTGCGCGATGCTGATTAAACTTACCGGCATTACACCATCAGTTGCCTACAATCTGATGATTGCCACCCTCTTTTCCCTCACCTTTTCTCTGGTCTTCTCTCTCGCGGGAAACCTGGTTTTTCTTCAGGGAAGGCAGGCGGTTAAAAAAGTGATTGCCGGCGGATTGATTGCAGCCCTTCTGGTTGCCTGCGGGGGTAACCTGCACACCTGTATTTACGCTCACCTGCTCCCCCTGGCGAAACGGGCCGATCTTTATGGGGGCGAGATAAAGAGTTACTGGTATCCCGATGCCACCCGTTACATCGGCTATAACCCGCCAACCGACGACAAAACCATACATGAATTTCCCTGCTACTCCTTTGTGGTCTCGGACCTCCACAGCCATGTGCTCAGCATCCCTTTTGTCATCAGCTTTATAGCGCTGCTGCTCGCCTGGTTTGTGAGTCCGGCCGGGACAAGGGATACGCGGCAGGGCGGTCAAGGCTTTTATCAACCGGCGCTCCTTTTCCTGTTGTGCGCCTTACTGCTCGCCCTTTTTTATATGACCAACCCCTGGGATCTTCCCATCTATCTCATGGTTGCCGGTTTTGTAGTGCTCTGTACAAAACGCGCCCCGTTTCAATCCCGCTGGAAAACAGCGGCCGCGCTTATTCTGCCATGCCTCGCCATCGTCGCACTGGCCGCGGTGATGGTGATCCCCTTTCTCCTCCATTTTAAGCCTTTTTCTCAAGGATTGGGTTTCACCCATGCCCGGTCACCCCTTTATCAGCTCATGGTGCTGTGGGGATACCAGCTTCTTTTTGTGATCTGTTTTGCGGTGGTGTTGCTTTATCAGAGGCGATCAACTCATCTGCACGATGGGAATAGCAAAACTGCCGGGAGCTCCGATGTGTTTGTACTGATACTTTTTTTCTCCGCGGCTAGTGTTAATCATCCTGCCTGAAATCATCTACGTAAAGGACATCTACGTACCCTCCTTCCATCGCGCCAACACCATGTTCAAGCTTACCTACCAGGCTTTCATCATGCTTGGCATCGGGGTGGGGTACGCCGCCATCAGGGTCATTTCCCGTGGGGGGCGGGGTTTTCTTCACCATGCAGTAAACACGGCGCTCCTGATCGTGCTCATTCTGCCCCTGCTCTATCCTTTGCATGCGGTACCGGGGTACTATGGATCACCCCTTCCCAATCGGTACCGCGGGCTTGACGGCCTGTCTTTTTTGAGAGGACAGGCCCCGGGCGACGCTGCCGCCGCAGAGTGGTTCAATCAAAACATCACGGGACAGCCGGTAATACTTGAGGCCAACGGGGACAGCTACACCGATTACGGAAGGATTTCGATGGCCACCGGTCTCCCCACCGTTCTCGGGTGGTTCGTTCACCAGTGGCTGTGGCGGGGTAATTCAGAAATGGTTTCCGGACGGGCCGGCGAAGTTGCCGCCGTCTACGAATCTGATGATCTTCCCGCTACCAGGGCCGTTCTTGAGAAATATCAGATTGAGTACATTATAATCGGCACCCTGGAACGGGATAGCTTTAAAAAGCTGAACGAGGAAAAGCTGCTGGCGCTGGGAAGAAAAGTCTTTGACACGGCCGGCACAAAGATTATAGAGCTATACTGAGCTGATCAGGTGCAACGCCTTCAAAGGTCGGGGAATACCACTATGAATAAAACGATTGGCCTTTCCGTCATCATTCCCGTCTTTAATGAAGAAGAGGTTTTGCGCAAGGCCTACTCCCGGATCACACAGGTTATGGAAGCCTGCGGGGAAGATTACGAGCTGCTGTTTGTCGATGACGGCAGTACTGACCGCACAGCTTCCGTGCTGCGTAAGCTGGTACAGGATGACCACCGGGTGAAGGGAATCATTTTTTCAAGGAACTTCGGACAGCAGGCGGCCCTGAGCGCCGGCATAGAGTGTTCATCGGGAAGCGGTGTTATTCTGATTGATGCAGACCTGCAGGACCCTCCGGAGGTTATCCCCGCCATGATAGACAGGTGGAAGGAAGGCTATGAGGTCGTCTATGCCAGGAGAACCAGGAGGAGCGGGGAAACCATTCTCAAAAGAATGGAGGCCGCGATCTTCTACCGCCTGCTGAACAGCCTCACCGATGGCACCATACCCGTCGACGTGGGCGATTTCAGGCTCCTGGATCGCGCCGTATGCGACGCCATAAAAAATCTTCCCGAGCGGAACCGGTACCTGCGGGGACTGGTAAGCTGGGTTGGTTTTAAACAAGCTGTCGTGGAATATAGCAGGCAGGAACGGTGCGCGGGGAGCTCAAAATACTTTTTCACCAAGAGACTCCGGCTGGCGGCTGACGCCCTGCTATCATTTTCAAACGCGCCCCTTAAAATCCTTCTCTGCCTCGGTTGCCTGTTTTCGCTTGCGGGCCTTATCCTGCTGATCCCGGGAATCTTTCGGATAATGATAGTGCAGGAGGGGTTTCCTCTCTGGCTGATAATAATAGCAAGCAACCTCTTTTTCTGCGGGATTGTGCTGGCAGCACTCAGTGTAATGAGTTGGTATATTGCCCGTATCTATGACGAGGCAAAGGGCAGACCACTCTACATTATTGCGGGCAAAATAGGGTTTGCCCGGGACGACTCACCGGCAGAAAAGGACGGAACAAAATAAAAGCTATTGACTCCTGGGAAGTCGTAACATACTATGCGTTGCAAAGCATTCAGGTAAAATCCCAGCCAAAGATATTTGAAATTTCGGTAGGAGCGCCTTCAGGCGCGATACATTCGCGGCTTAAAGCCGCTCCTGCCGGTTATCAATGTTTCTGAGAGAAAAACCAGCCGGCAGTTGGTAAATGCTCAGATGTGAGCCTCTAAGAATCTACCGCGAGTTAAGCTCCATGATGAAGAAATGCACGGTAGTGTTTCTGGTTGTATGCACGGGTATAGCCCTGAGCATATTTGACTCATCACCAACGGATAACCTCTTGTGGGGGCAAACACCGACACCCACGCCGACACCTACGCCTACTCCCACGCCCACACCCCCCACGCCCACACCTACTCCTACACCAACGCTTACGCCGACACCCACACCGTTTCCCTCTTCAACCACAACGTCGATCCGGCCTACAACATCGACGGTGATCCCTTCGACCACTTCGATCATAACTACCAGTTCATCTCTGCCATCCACTTCATCAGTGCCGACCACCACATCCTCAACCACTACAACCGCACCCTGTCTTTTTGAAAAGATCTATGGTGAGGATTCAGCAGAAACAGCGATGCTCCGCTATTTCAAGGACAACATGCTGAGCCGAACCCCGGAAGGCCGTGAGATTATCAGGCTGTTTTACTTCTGGAACCCCCTGCTCATCAGGGCTATCGAGGAAGACGAAGCATTCAGGGAAGAAATAAAGGAAATGATTGATGCGCTGTTCCCCATGCGTACAGAAACTGAAGAATAAATGCATCCCCATCGGGAATAATGATGCACCAGAACTCCACAGGAACACATGCTGTGGAGTTCTTCATTAGAACTTGAAAAGAATCCATCATTGTGTGTCTTCAACGAATCGTTACCCGTCATCATCCGGGGACTTCATCGCCTGCAAAAATATTTTTCAAGACCGGCATGAAACATGATACAAAACGTGTTATAGTAAGCCTGAGGGAACACCACAGACAACGCATGTGCGCGGGATACCCTACAGATGAACTTATTACGCCCTGCTGATGCTTCAGCCCCCGCTGCGGCCGCTGGATACGGTCAGCCGATTCCGGGACCATCATCTTCATCTCTGCCCGCGTGCTACAACTTTGTCCTGTTTTTCTCACTCCCCTTTTATCCCGTGTGC
Source organism: uncultured delta proteobacterium (assembly GCA_963793865.1). Classification (GTDB taxonomy): domain Bacteria; phylum Desulfobacterota; class WTBG01; order WTBG01; family WTBG01; genus CAZWCD01. Next base: position 712,661 of record CAWCBP010000008.1, on the reverse strand, counting down.
AAACTTTACCGGAAGACCATCTCCTACCACGGCCATCTTTCGTTAGGCCTGGGAAGTACGGTTTACCAGCTCCACGATCCCGAAAAGCTCCGCTCAAGTTTCCTGGTTTCCCGAATGCCCGTCACCGCCTGGCTCTATGAGGACGGAGGCTGGTTCGACCGGGACCCCGCCTCGCCCTGTTTTCGTCATGTCCATCTCTATGAGAAGGCGGAGGCCAAGCGCACGGTCATCTTTTACGCCGCGCTCAAGGATTTTCCCGGGGATAAGCAGCAATTTTACGCTGATCACTTTGAGGGGCTGGAACAGACATTTCAGGCCGGCGGATACCGGTTTTCCAGGCTTGACAACAATTGTTCAAGCGTCATCAACGGGATTTTTTACCGGGAAAAGTGGTTCCGGAAGGGGCCGCTTGATTTTTTGCCGGCCATCAGCTTCAAGCGGCTGGTTGCCGCGTGGGGGAAAAGGGGATTCGAGTTCATCACCGGCTGTATTAATGAATATCACTCCTACCAGTTCAGGCCCCAGCGGCTGTGCCTGGGCATGTACACATTGTCCCCTGACCGGGAGCTCATCAGATGGCTTAAGCGACAAAGGAAGACCTTTACCCTGCAACCCTGAACCAAACGGAAGTGCCTCATGCTCATGAAACGACATAAAAAAAGATTTCACACGGCGCCGGCAGCCCTTTCTCTTCTGCTCGGCATTCTCTGCCTGTTCCCTGCAGGTCCTGCGGGAGCCGACACCTCCTCTTCATTTGTCGCCTTCGAAAGCGGGCAGGTCAGACCCCTGGCACTATCTCCGGACGGCGAAAGACTCTATGCGGTCAACACGCCGGACAACCGGCTGGAGATTTTTGACATTGACGGCCCGGCACTCAGGCACCGTTTTTCAATTCCGGTGGGCATGGAACCGGTGGCTGTTGCCGCGCTTGAACAATTCACAGGTGTGGGTGGTCAACCATCTTTCCGACAGCGTCAGCGTGGTTTCCCTTGAAGAGGGAACTCATCCCCGGGTGATACGCACCCTGCTGGCGGGTGATGAGCCGCGGGACATTGTCTTCGCAGGTGTCGAGCAGGCGCCGCGCCTTCATCACCTGCGCCCACCGCGGGCAGAACAATCCGCGGGACCCGGAGTTGACACGACAGGGCGTGGGCAGAGCGGACGTCTGGGTGTTTGATCCCGCCAACCTGGGAGATGCGCCGGGAGGCAGCCCCGACACGGTGGTAACCCTTTTCGGCGATACGCCGCGGGCACTGGCGGTCAACCCCACCGGCGACACGGTGTTCGCCGCCGTCTTCCATTCCGGCAACCAAACCACCGTGGTTAACAATCTCAACCTGTTCCCGGTCAACAAGGCTGAACCAACCACCTCTCCCTCAGGCATTGAGCAGCCGGAAACCTCCCTGATCGTAAAATATGTGAATGGCGAGTGGGTCGATCCCTCAACCGGAAAAAAATACACGGCACAGGTGTTTTTCAAGCTCCCTGACTATGATGTTTTTGCCATTGACGCGGATGATCCTCTTGCACGGCCGGTCACCGCATACAGCGGTGTGGGAACAACCCTCTTCAACATGGCAGTGAACCCGGTAAGCAGCGACCTTTACGTGTCCAATACCGAGGCTCTCAACCACATGCGCTTTGAGGGTTCGGGGACGCGCGGGACCACGGTCCGTGGACATTATCTCGAGAACCGCATTACGGTCATCAGGGACGGCCGGGTCGAGCCGCAGGACCTGAACCCCCACCTCGACGACAGCGGACAGTGCGACGGTGAAAATGAGCGCTCCTTAAGCATCGCCGAGCCACAGGCTATGGCGGTCAGCGATGACGGGACCAGGCTCTATCTTGCCGCATTCGGATCCCGAAAGATCGTGCGCATCGACACGCAGTCGCTCACAGCCGGCTCCTTTATGCCGCGTACCGATGACCAGCTGCTGCTCAGCGCCGGCGGCCCCGGCGGCATTGCGTATGACGGCGCGAAAAACCGGCTCTATGTGTTTACGCGCTTCGATAACGGCATCTCGGTGGTTGACCTGGACAGCTTTTCAGAAATACATCACACAACCCTCTATACCCCCGAGCCCGCGAGCCTTATTGAAGGCCGGCCCTTCTTATATGACGCCTCCCTGTCATCAAGCTGCGGTGATCTGTCCTGCGCGGGATGCCACGTCTTCGGCGATGTTGACGGTCTGGCATGGGATCTGGGCAATCCTGATGATGAGGTCCGGGAGAACACCACACCGTATGCGGAGGTAAATTATCAGTTGCCGGAACAGCGCCGGCTTCATCCCCTCAAGGGTCCCATGGTAACCCAAAGCCTGCGCGGCATTGCCGATAGCGGCCCGATGCACTGGCGCGGCGACCGCCAGGGGCTTGCGCGCGGGAGGGCGAATCGCTGGAATCGGCGGCCTTTAAGGAATTCAACGGTGCCTTTGTGAGCCTGCTGGGGAGACATGCCCCCCTGACGGATGAGCAAATGGAAATCTTTACCGCATTCGCGCTGCAGCTCACCTATCCCCCCAATCCCATACGGGCCCTGGACAACTCGCTTGACGCGCTGCAGTCTGAGGGGAAGCGCATCTTTTACGAGGACAAGACCACCACCCCGGTAATATCCAACATCGGCCCCTTCATGAACATGTGCGTGCAGTGCCATGAGCTGAATCCGGCCGAAGGCAAGTACGGTACCGGCGGTACAATGGCCGGCATCAAAAGCAGCCAGGATTTCAAAGTCCCGCACTTGAGAAACCTCTATCAAAAAGTGGGGATGTTCGGCGTCGACTCGGTGCTGAACGGCCTTCCGCTGTATCTCCCGCAGATTCGCGGGTTCGGCTTTGACCACGAAGGGGTCCAGGACACCATCTTCACTCACTTCATGTTCGGTTTCAACCTGCGCGGCGGCTACCGCTTTGCCAGGGAAATGGGGATGCCAGCGAAAGATATCAAGGCGAAAGCCCTGATCGCTTTCCTCATGGCTTTTGACAGCAACCTGGCGCCCATTGTCGGCCAGCAGATGACACTGACCGCCGCGGGCAGGGATGAAGCACGTGAACGCATAGCGCTCTTCATACAGCGCGCCCGCGTGGAAACCCCGCGGCCTGAATGCGACCTGGTGGTAAAGGGCATGCTCAACGGTGAATACCGGGGCTGGCTGATGACCGGAGGTTCCGACAGCATCGATCTCACGCCCTTCCAGAGTGATCATGCCGGGGAACAGCACACATATGAGCAACTGTGCCGGATCTCATCGGATCCCGGACAGGAGCTGACCTTTACCTGCGTACCGCCCGGCACCGGAATGCGCATCGGCATCGACCGCGACGAAGACGGTGTGTACGATGCGGATGACATAGATTAGTGCAAGCCTTTTCTTCTGATCAACCCTTCTTGCCTTTGACGTGGACGAAAAAAACGCGATCCAGAAAACCATTCAATTTGAGAAAGAAACCAAACGGGCGGTCAGACCCTATGTGTTTCCGATGCTCCTTCTTTATGATGCGGGGGTGTATCGAATATGGAACCCCTATATCTGGAAATGCCCATCTTCCTATCTGAAGGAACACTTCGATCGTTATGTCGGCAGCATTCATCTTGAAGCCGGATGCGGAACAGGGTATCTGCCGGATCGGTGCAGGAAATATGACAACCGGTCCGCTGGCGATGCACACAAACAATGGGTGCTAACGCTGCTTGATTACAGTCCCGGCAGCCTTGCATGGGCCGGCCGAAGGCTCAGGCGATATCGGCCCCAACTCATACAGCACAACCTCTTCAATCCCCTGCCCCACCTGAATCATCTTTTTGAGAGTGTCTGTCTCAACTATGTTCTTCATTGTCTTCCCGGCAGCTTTGCCCACAAAGCGAGCGTGATTGCCAATCTTAAAGCAGTCATGGCACCGGAAGGGGTGCTGTTCGGCAGCACCATTCTCGGCGCTACCGCTGCCACAAACAATTGGGCCAGAGCCGTACTCACATTTTACAATTTCATAGGCAGCTTTCATAACACCCCTGATACGGCGGAAGATCTTGAAGCGGTGCTTTCAAAGCATTTCCAATACCACATATGCCGTGTCATCGGTTCAGTTGCGCTCTTTGCCGCGTCAGACAGGAAACTGTAACCCTGGACGGCCGGCGTACAAGGTGGTACACAAACCGAGCCCGTTAATCAGCTGCAGCAGAAAGAGAATCGTATGGAAAACGACCGTCTGAACCGTCACGCGCTGGCATCCAAGGATGGCTTTGCCGCCCTGCAGCAGGTTATCGAGCATTGCTGTTCATCCTGCGGGTTGTGCGCGGCCCTGTGCCCCGCCGATGCCATCGAAATGCAGGGGAGCAAACCGGCTCTGACCGGGAAGTGCACCTCATGCGGATTATGCTACCAGGGCTGTCCCCGCAGCTTTTACCCGAAGACCAGGATAGAGGCACGCTATTTCGGTAGTCCCGCCGATGAGGTGGCCTCCCGCGTGGGCAATCATCTGGAACGGTTTACCGCCCGGGCCCTGACCGACGATATTTTCGAGCGGGGCGCCACCGGCGGCACCACCACCGCGCTGGTATATTACCTGCTGGAGCACAACATCATCGATGCGGTGCTCCACCTGGGGATCGGAGCACGAGCACCAGTACATCTGCCACCACGGCCGGCCCGTCATCTCCACCCGGCCGGAGGAAACCTTCCGCGCATGCCGCTCTAAATGTCAGCTCAGCCCGCTGTTGCAGGACCTGAAAAAGATGTCCGCCTACAAGAGGTTCGCCGTGGTCGGCCTTTCCTGCCATACCGCTGCGCTGAGGAAATTGCAGATCGTCCGGGAGGACCCCGAGCTGAAAGGCGCGTTTCCCGCGCTTGCAAAAAGGGCCGATCAGCTCGCGGGCAACCTGAAATTCATCATCGGGGTAAACTGCTTTTCCAGCACCAGGCACGGGGGCATCGACCGGATTTATCAGAAGCTGGGGGTCCGCGAGGAGGATGTCATCAAGCACGCTGAAACAACCAAGAAAACCGTTTACCAGCAGCTGAGCGAGGGCAAGGACTTTCTCTGGTTCGTCCGGGACGGGCTGATGACCCGTGACGGCCGCTATCACCCATTCTCCTACACTGATTTCATTGCGGATACCGTTGCCATGGGCTGCATGGTCTGTCCCAGCTTTATTGTCTGCAAGGAAGCGGATGTGAGCATCGGCGTAACCGCGTCGGACAACCGGCTCAACGAGTTCGGCTACAACAGCGTCTTTGTTCGCAACCGGGAGCTGGGCGGCGTGCTGAAAAAGATGGTCGAAGAAGGAAAGCTGCTTCGGCGGCCCATGTGGGAAAATCGCGGCCGCCTTCTGAGAAGGTTTGTTGAGCGCATGATCCCCTCAAAAGACGCAATCGGCATCGCCGAATATGTGCGAACCGGAAGCTGGCAACATTCCGCGGATACCCTTAAAAAATCATCATCGGCCCAGGGAGGGAGCAGCGGGAAAATCATGGGGCTTCAGCGTCTGTTGCTCACCCAGACGGTGAAGCGGAAAATCATGTATGAGCCGGCGACCCGGGCGCTTAAGAACGGGGGTAAGTTCCTGACCGACATGTTTTAGCGGACTATAGTAGTCGACACAATAAAATAGTCATTGCGAGGAACGCAAGCGACGCGGCAATCTATGAGCATTACTTCGCTAACGCTCACAATGACAATACTCTTTCTCAACTTTTTAAAGTCGTTCACTATAGATATGAATTTTCAACCCCGGAGCACTGATTATGCAACCCCTGATACACAAACCGGACCCGTCAGCGGAATATGATACGCCGGAGCGCTGCCGGATTCTTAAAATCTGGGACGATGATCGCGACGGATCGGTCTCAGTGGCGCGGGCAACGGTCAAACCGGGGGTTACCACGCAGCCGCACCGCCTGCGGGGTGTGGACGAGCGGTATCTCATCCTTCAGGGAACCGGCATAGTCAAGGTGGGCGGGATGGCCCCGGAGAAAGTCGTGCCCGGGGATGTGGTGGTAATTCCGGCAGGAACGGTCCAGCAGATCACCAACGCGGGGGACGAAGCCCTGGTCTTTTATTGCATCTGCACGCCCCGCTTTTCCCCCGCCTGCTACGAAGCCCTCGAGGAAGATGGACGAAGGAAACATGTTTAGGGGAAAATGTTCTAGAGTTTTAAAGGCTTAAGTCTGAGAATTTTCCTCTCAGAAACTTTGATCGCCGGTAGGAACGGCTTTAAGCCGCGAATGCATCGCGCCTGAAGGCGCTCCTACCGAAATTTCAAATATTTTTGGCTAGATTTTTATCCTGAGTGGTGATAGTAAGGACGAGGCATGCACTGTGTATGTTAAAATAGAGTTCATGTAAATCAGCAGAGGGAGGTGCGGTATGAGCGATCGTGAAAGAAGGGATTTTACCAAACAAACCCTCAAATGGGGCGGCGCGCTGACACTCCTTGCCGCTTTCAATCCCGCCAGGCTGGTTTTCGGAGCGGGTCCGGGCGGACCTCCGGGCAAGGCACCGGGTGGTGCCCCCGGGGGAGCCGCAGGCGGCCCTCCTGCGGGCATGGGCAATCCTCTTAAAATGATGCAGGAGAACCCGTTCCTCCAGCGGGATGACCTGGATGATGCCCTCAAATCCATGTATATGACCTACGATTCCAGCCGGCCCTATCCCCATAAATTCAATGACGTCATTTCCAAGGGCCAGCTTGAGTGCCTGGAACTCATCGTCTCCAAGGGTCTGGAGAAGGAGTACGTGGAACACTATGTCACCACCATGAAGCCGCTTCTCCAGCGGATCAAGCAGCAGGTGGCAAAAGACGGGCCCGACAAGGCCCTCGAGGGCATGTTTGAAGGCACCACCTGCTCCTACCAGCTCATGGAACGGATTGAGGTTAAACAGGGAGAGCGCAGCTTCCCCTGCCCTTACGGGCCTGCGCTTGAGCGGTGCAAGCAGTGGCTGCCAGGCCGCTTCGTCATGAAGTGGGAGGAAGTCTGCAGCAAGTGGTGTATTCCTGTCTGGCAGGGATTTGCAAACGAGATGGAGGTCAAAATCGCCATCACGCCGGGGGAAACCTGCGTGGTCAAACTGGCTTAACCGGATTCGGGAGGAGAAATACCCATGGATGCTAACACTGCAGCACTATTGAAAGATGCGGGCGAATCAGCGAACAACGGCGAGGCCATATCCCGCAGAAATTTTGCCAAAAAGCTCCTGGGCGTCAGCGCCCTGTCTTCACTCGGCATTGCCATCATTCCCCAGGCGGCGATGGCCTGGCTGGACGGGAGTTTTGCCCAGCGGGACGATCTCGCGGACGCCGTGAAGGTGCTGGTCAAAACGTACAGCGACACAAAACCCTATCCGCACAAGTTCAACGACGCGCTGGTCAAGATGCACCTGAGAAATCTCGATTTTGCGGTGAGACAAGGAATCTGGAAGGAACGCGCCGAGCATTATGTCTGGACCCTGGGCGTGGTGGTGGACAGGCATATAAAAAAGGGCATCGAGATGTTCGGGAAAGACGCCTTTCTCTGGGGAAACTTCGAGCGGACAAGCTGCTCCTACCAGCTCTACGAGCGCATTGAAATCAAGGACGGGGAGCGCTGCGTCCCCTGCCCCTTCAAGCCCATACTCGATCAGATACAAAAGGGCATGGGCACCTACCAGATCACCTGGGAGGACGTTCATAACAAATGGTGCATACCGGTCTGGTCGGGATTCGCCGCCAACGCGGGCGTCAAGGTGGAAGTCGAACCGGGAGAAATGTGCCGGATAAAAGTGATATAGATGCATCTGCCGACACGCGCAGCCAGGGGGATAGAAATGATGCATGCTCTGCCATACAGGTTTCTATCCCCTTTTTTTAATGGGTATGACGATTATCTGAGGAAGGTGCAACCGGGGGAGGCTCATGAAAAAGTTCGCTGATTTCATCATTGAAAAAAGGGCGCTGGTGCTCATCATCATGGGTGTCATAACACTCTTCTTTGCGTTCACCCTGAGCGATCTGAAGGTGTATACCAAGTTTGCCGACCTGTTGCCGCAGGGGCATGCGTACATCAAGACCTACAATCAGATTCGGGCCAAGTTCGGCGGCGCCAACACCGTGACCATGATCCTGCAGGTGCGCAAGGGTGATATCTTCAATCCCTCTACCCTGAAAAAGATCAGGGAGATAACCGATGCGCTGTACTATATCCCCGCCGTGGACCGGTTTAAGATCACCTCGCTGGCCGTCAATACGGTGGTGGATATGCAGCTCGTCTCGGGCGGGTATAATTTTGTCCCCCTGATGTTTCCCCATGTGCCCCAGACACAGGCGGAGGCGGAAGTGCTGCGGGAGCAGGTCTATGCCAGCGTTTTCTACGGCGGCCTGGTATGGTTTGACAGCAGAAAGACACTGATCACCGCCGATTTCTTTGATGACGAGATTGACTATTCCGTGGTCTACAGGGAATTGATCAAAATCCAGAAGAAATACGAGGACGACAATCACATCCTGAGCATGGCCGGTGAGCCGCTGCACCTGGGATACATTGACAGCTACGTGGGCACCATCATGACCATCATGGGAATTACCCTGGTGGTCATGCTCGGTCTTTTTCTTTTCTACTTCCGGTCGATCCGGGGCATGCTGCTTCCCATCGTCGGCTCGCTCATCAGCGGCATATGGGGTCTGGGGTTCCTGGTGCTGCTGGGCTATAACCTGGATCCCCTGGTGCTGGTGTTTCCCTTTCTGGTTTCTGCCATGGCGGCCTGCCACTCGGTGCAGGTGATCAAGCGCTATGTTGAGGAGTGCGCGGTCACCCGGGATGTGAAGGCCTCGTGCAAGAAGGTGATCGAGGAGCTTTTCGTCCCGGGCTTTGTGAGCATCATCACCGACGCGACCGGTATCATGCTCATCGCCCTTACCCCCATCAAGATCATGCAGATGATTACCATCGTCTGCACCTTCTGGTCGTTCGTGACGGTGCTGATCGTGATGTGCTTTTTGCCGGCGATACTTTCCTATTTGTCATTTCCCCACAAGTCAATTGCACGGGCTGAGAAGAAGAGCAGACTTGACTTCGGGCTGATGCGCCTGGGGGCATGGATTGCCCGGTGGGGCTGCTGGCCTATTCTGGCGGTCTTTTTGCTCCTGTTTATCTTCGGCGCCTATTATGCCCGGACCATCCAGGTGGGAGATGCGGTACCCGGCTCCTCGCTGCTCTGGCCCTGGCACCGATTCAACCGCGACGGTTTCCGGATCTCCTTCAGCATGCCCATATTAAGCCCGCTGCTGATAGTCATGGAAGGAGAAAAGCAATACGACCTGGTGAGCTGTCCCGAAAAGCCCCGGGAAATGTGCGGAGACAACTTTAAAGAGATGGAGCGCTTCGAGCGCCATATGAAGGGGACGCCGGGACGGCTGGTGATGTTCACCCGGTCGGTGATCAGCAGCTTTTCCGGGGCGGGCTGGCTGGCCCACGAGGGCGATCCCAACTGGTACTTTTTCCCCACCAATGACCGGGAGATCATTTACAGCTACCGCAGGGTTACGCAGATGGGCACACCCGGAACCGCCGACCGGTTCTGCGATCCCGGCGAGGACACGGCGGCCAACATCATCATCTACTGCCGGGATAAAACAACTCCCACCATTAAAACAGTTATGTCCAGAGTTAAGGAATACATGGAGAAGCATTCCCGGCTGGCGCCTCCCATGCAGTACAAGCTCTGCGGCGGCGAGTTCGGGGTGCAGGCGGCCATCAATGAGATCATCGAGGAATACCAGTACACCACCGGAACCTGGGCGCTCATCCTCATTTTCGCCTTCTGCTGCATCTTTTACAAGAGCTTCATGGCGGGAATTATCCTCATTCTGCCGCTCATCGTTTCCAACGCCATTGCCTTCGCCATGATGGCCACCGGCTTCTTCTGGGCGATCCCCACGCCGATCACCATCACCACCAGCACCCTTCCGGTCACCTCGGTGGGAATCGGGCTGGGGGTTGACTTCGGGGTGTATTTGTTGAGCCGGATCAAGGATGAGTACGGGCTGGTCCATGACCTGAACAAGGCCATCGAGAACGCCATGCTCACCACCGGCAAGGCGGTGGTGTATTTGTCCACCACCCTTACCGTGGGCATTTTCTTCTGGGTGATTTCGCCTTTGATGTTCCAGGCCATGATGGGGCTGTTCCTGGCCATCGTGCTCTTCCTGAACATGGTCGGGGCGCTGCTGCTGGTACCCAGCTTCGTGGTGTTGTTGAAGCCGAAGTTCATCACCGGGCAGGAGGCAAAATAACTGAAGACTGGCATGAATTGAGACAAGGCAATAAAAGGTGCCGGACAAAATCCGGCATCTTTTATTTCTTCCTGCAATCGGGGTTCTTTTCCCTGAGGAGAAAATACCCCGCCCCCTCCTTGCTGTCGGCTGAACCTATGGCCTTCCCGCCGTATGGGTTGTTATACACCTTCCCGTCATCATAACGTCCCACGGCCTTTCCGCCATAGGGCTTGTCATAGATTTTCCCGTTATCTTCAATCCGCCCCACTTTTTTGCCCCCATACGGGCTGTCATACACATAATCGTCCTTTACCCGGCCAATCTTTTTCCCGCCATAGGGGCTGTCATAGATGTAGCCGTTCTCATCCACCTTCCCGATCTTTTTGCCGCCGTAGGGACTGTCATACACGTAGTCATCAGCAATGGAAGTGGTAAAAGCAATACCGGTTAAAAGCAGCGCAAAGAGCATTGTTTTCATGTGGTGTCTCCTTTACACGAAGGACCATGGCGTAAATGTAGCCGCAAGCTTCAGCTTGCGCATAATACATCTTATTATACACTCTCGCAGGCTAAAGCCTGCGGCTACTGCAGGTTATTTTTGGGCCGGTCAGTGGCCAGCCAGACAGTGGAGGGACGCACTCCGTTGCGTCCGTGTTTGATTTACGGCCACGACAGAGCGTGCCCCTCCATTTTCATTGCTGCCCAGCAAGTCTCCCGCAGGCGAGCGGGCAGAGACCAGGATGATGGAGTGTTGGAGTGCTGGAGCACTGGTTTCCGAACTGGCGACTATGGACCGATAACTGTTAACTCTTCTTAACCGTGGACCATGGTCCGTCGACTCTGGACTGCCCTTTCTCCTACTCCCTGAACCCTCCCCGTCTCCTCCTGCTCGGGCGCTGGTAAAAACCGATTCCCCTTCCCTCATCCTGCTCATCTCGTGCGAAAGCGGTAAGATGGATAATATCCTCGTTGAGTGACAGGGCGGAGCCGATGACCGTCTGCGACATGAACCTCACGTCAGTCCCGAGCGAAAGTGATGGTCTCTCCTCCACCGGGCATTTGACTACCTCCTCGATGAATGATGCCGCCTGCAAGTTTGAGGTCAGAGTCTCTGTATTGTCCGCCTGAACTTCAATGGCATCCAGCACATAGCTCTTGACCAGCTTGGGAAACACCTTTTTCAAGGTGTCATGCCCGGCAAAGCAGTCGCACCCGATCACCCGGTTGTTGATCATCACCAGCATTCCTGTCTGCCGTTCCTGCCCGGTGAAGTGCTTCAGATAATCACCGATCGATTGCTGCTCCTTGTCGTAGACGTCGCTCAGGGCAGCAGTCTCCGAGTTGACCTTGAGCATGGCAATCTTGTCCTGGATCAGGTCCCAGGTCTCGCCCTGGTTGCCCTCAAACTTCCCGCAGTTTAAAAGCGAGTTGTACACGGCCGCGTTCTTTCTCATGCGCATGCGAGGCGGCATCACCCGCTCCTTGCTCATGAAGTGCCGGCTCCGGTAGGACCACCTTCCCGCCTCCACGCAGCTCACCGGTATGGTCAGAGAGGCATGGGCGGCAATCAACAACGTCACGTTGACAATGCGGTTCTGCTTGGCCCCCACCAGCTCCTCACCGTCCAGTATCAGCAGATTCCTGGCAGACCGGTTATCCACCTTGAGTTCCGGAACGCTCCCGCCCTCACCCACTTCCGCAATCAGGACGAGGTTGGCGTTCAGCGCCTCGTCGAGCAGCAGGTAGTCGGCAGCGCTTTCCCGGTCGGAGAGCAGCGGGAAGACGACCATGTTCCGGTAGCGCTGCTCCGCACCCATGGTGACGTGAGAAAAATAATCTGACATTGATTGTTTCATAACAGCTTCCTCCCTTTAGGGTTGAATAAAACATTCCGGACAGCGGGACAGATCGCCAGATGGTCAGCTAGTCGGCGAAAAGCTAGTTGTTGGAGTGATGGAGTATAGGAGTATTGGATGATGCTCCCGCCTCTATTCTCCTTTAGCAGTCATCCATTTAAAGGCACTCTTTTTAACCGTGGCCCGTTGACTGAGGACTACTCCTTTAACCCGCATCCTTTCCACTAACGCCTTTCTTTATGTAATCAAGTATACCACCCAGGTATGACAGGGGTGGTCATCGAGAAGGGAAAATATGTAAGGGAGTATAACAATACGCCCCCAGCGTAATAAAACCCCGTTCCCTTAATGGACTGCGGCACAATCGCCTGCGTCATTGCGATACATCCTCTGCTGGGAGATTAAGGTGGGTATGAAAGCGGGATGTGCCGGCCCATCCCCATAAAGCAAGGGGCAGAACAATCAATGTTCTGCCCCTTGTAATTCTGCTTGTCTCTCAGTGCTTTTTATCCCGGGAAGGAACCACGCGTATGCCACGGTTGGGGTAGTTGAAGAATTGTTCTATCACGTTGTGTACAACGGCAGTAATATTGGCCCTGCCGCCGTGATAGAAGGTGTGCAGAAAGTTCACCCAATAGCCAAAAATGGCATCGGGATCCTCAGCCTCCTGATACTTGAAAACATCGTATTCGTCGCCCATTGTAGGCGCCCAGCAATGCAGCACCTTGGGAATGGTCCGGACCTCATAGTGAATGCCATACTCGAAGTCGTTGTAGCCGCCCGACCCATTCGGATCAAAATAATTCTTCTGTGGATGCTCCTGCTGCAGAAAACCGATGCTGCAAATGGGGTTTGCCATCATATTGGCAAAGGTATGGGTTTCATGATAGCCGGCGTCAAAGAGGGGACCGCTGGTCGGCTGCGTATAGAGTTCGAGGGTTACCAATTTTGACTTGTCAAAATTGTTGATATCGCTGTAAATGCCCCGCATGATCTCGTAATACTGGGTGATTCGGTCGGGCGGATCGTCAATCTTCAGCTGCTCCAACACCGGAAGGAGCTCCTGTATCGTTTCACGCGACGGGCACAGGGCCGTTCCTTTTACCGCAATATTGATATTAAAGGCGCTGTCGCCCCGGCCTCTCCAATTCCCGTAGGAAGCAACCATGCCGTGGTGAATGCCCCCATTTTTCATGATCGTGGGCGGCCCCTCGTCCCCATAGTTAAGCCTTTCCTCGTAGTAAAAATACCTTTCCGAACACCCCCAATTCATAAAATCATCAGATAGCTGGCGAATTGGATATTTCCTCCACCGGTTGTCGATGTTTGACCACAGAATGCCCTGCGCAGCGGAATCAGTGTTTAAATTATGCTGCACGCAATACTCCGCTTCTTTGTTTGCGTTCTCAGATGTTGAGAACACATTACGCTTGTACCACCAGTTGCGGTTGCCTACATATCGCGCATGGGCCGCCTTTGTTTTAAAGGTGGGAAGAACGGTGACGAGTGAGGTTAAGCCTGCCAGCTTGAGAAAGGTTCTTCTGGCAGAGAGATTATTGCCTGAAAACACATTTCTAATTTTCTCTTTCATTATCCTGCCTCCCTGATTGCAAGCGTTTGCTGCTGGTGTTTACATCACACGTTACCCCCTACACGCTCCCCGCTCAGCAATCACCCCCCTTCGATTACATCCTGCCCCTCAAGTGTTATTACAGAAATGTGATTACGAAATGTTTGATAATAATATAATTCAAACATCTAAGTATTGCAATAGGTAAAATGAAGAGGGGGATACGGGAGATTGAACAAGGCGTTGTAATGGAGAGATGGAGCAGTAGAGATGGAAATTGGAGTACCGGAGTGATGGAGTACTGGGTGCATAATAATAGCTGCTCGACATCGCATGCGGAGGGACGCACTCCGTTGCATCCGCTTCTACTTCTCGGCCTCGGCAGGAGTTGGGGACGTTGTTGACTAAGTGGAATTAGAAGTGAGATGTGCGATAAGAAAAGGATGCGTTTTGAAGACATATTGGCTACCGGCTGGTCACCCCTACGTCTGTTCTCTGTTTTTCTTCGTGTTCTTCGTGCCTTTCCCGTCGTGATCTTCGTGTTTCAAAACCCGGGCTTAGGGTTCAGGGAACAGGGTACGAGGCTTCCTCTTGCATCTTGCATCCTGGATCATTTTTCTCTCTCTCCACTTTTCCGTGCCTCCGCAATCCATATCCCGAAATCTGAAATCGCCGGTTGCCCTCCTTCCTCAAAATATGTTAGCATTAAATCAATTCGTTCCTTTCAGGATCAATCGCGAGCAGATCATAATCAAGAGAAAAATGCAATGACCGTCACAACCGGCACGAAAGCATTGCTGACAGCACTTCTGACAATGGTGATTAGTTTCTTTCTCTTCATAATCCCTGCCGCCGGTCAAACCGCTTCCTCCTCCGGCAGCGGCAAAAGCCCGAGCCGGGAGCTTGCAGACCTGATCAAACCGGACGACCAATTCGGCAGTTTTAAAAGAGCAGAGGAGCCGGCGCATTATTCCCCCGACACGCTCTTTGATTACATCAACGGCGGGGCGGAGCTTTTTCTCGCCTACGGATTTGCAGAACTCATGGTGGCGGTGTTTGTCGAGGACGGCAATCCCGCTCACCGGGCCACCCTGGAGGTCTACAACATGGGGACGATCGAGAATGCCTATGGGGTGTCAAGGGCTGAGCAGGGAGGGGATCCTTACACATTGCCCGGCGGCGCAGAAGGACGCCTGGGAAATGGAATGCTCCAGTTTTACAAGGACAGGTTTTATATAAATATTTTTCTTCCCCCGACTTCAAAAGCCTTTCCGGCTGTTGCGGAGCACATCGGCAAAACCATCGAGGCACGGATCAAGGGCGATTTTTCCAGGCCGGCTTGCTTCGATCTCCTCCCGCTGCAACATCGCCGCGTTGGAAGCGAAAACTACACCAACAAGGATTTCCTGGGTCAGCCCTTTTTCAATCGCATTGCCTCCGCCCACTATTCACAGGGCAATAAAACCTACACGGTTTTTCTTTCCGCTGCGCCGGACAGGGAAACGATTGAGAGCCTCAAGAAATACAAAGCATACCTCATGCAGGAACAGGCATACCTGGGCGAGCTGCAGGACGGCATGCAGGGCATTACCGGCCGGGATCCATACTATGGCAACTGCGCGGTGGCGGTAATAGAGGGAAGATTAGCCGGCGTTCTGGGCAATCCCGACGGGGCGGCAGCCATTCTAAAAAGCATGCACGGAGGAAATGATGAAAAAAAATAAATCGTTTTTTACCCGCAGGGAATTTCTAAAAACATCAGCTCAGGGTCTGGCCATCAGCGGGGTTTCCCCCTTCCTGGCGCAGTCGCCATGGTTCTCATTGCTGAAGGAGGACGGCGGCGTATCCTACCGGACCCTGGGTCGCACCGGCCTCAAGGTTTCCATGGTCAGCTTTGGTGTCATGACGACCGATAACGCCGGCGTAGTTGCCAAAGCGATACGCATGGGGATCAACCATTTCGACACGGCCAATGTCTACCAGTCGGGCAACAATGAAAGGATGCTGGGCGAGGTGATCAAGAAGGCGATTGACCGGAAGAAGCTGATTGTTGCCACCAAGGTGGCGCTGCCACGGGACAAATCGTCCGCCCGGTTCACCGCCGATGCAACCAAAGAGGCTTTCATCCGGCAATACGAAGAAGGATTGAAGCGTCTGCAGATGGCGTATGCTGATGTAGTCTATGTACACAATATCATTTCCCCGGAGATGGTGTTTCATGAGCCGGTGCTTGAGGCGCTAACGCAGCTGAAAAAGGAAGGAAAGGTGCGATTCGCCGGCATTTCCACCCATCAGCGGGAGGAGGAAGTCATCCGGGAAGCGCTCAAGCGGGATTTTTATGATGTGATTCTCACCGCCTACAATTTCAAAAAAGACAACCGTGAGGCCATACGGCAGGCCATCGCTTCCGCGGCGCAGAAAGGGATCGGCATCGTGGCCATGAAAACCCAGGTCGGGGGATACGACGTGTCATCGCTCGGCATCAGCCCCTTCCAGGCCTGCCTGAAATGGGCGCTCAATGACCCCAACGTCGCCTGCGCCATTCCCGGCACCACCAATTTCAAACAGCTCGATGAAAACTTCGCGGTCATGAAGCAATTCGCGCTATCACCAAAAGACCTCAAGCAGCTCAGCCGCTATTCAGCCCATCTCAACGGCACCTACTGCCAGGGATGCGGGCAGTGCGTGGGAAGCTGTCTCCGCCGCCTGGACATTCCCGAGTATATGCGGTCGTACATGTACCTCACCGGATACAGGGATACCGGTCTCGCCCTGGGACTTTTGCGGGAAATAGCCTCGTCTGCCCCGGCCGATCCCTGCAGCTCATGCGATCCTGCTCGGCCCTCTGCCCGAATGGAATCGACATCAGGGAAAGGATGAAGGAGCTGGGCGCGCTGCAGGCGTGAGGCAGAGGAGGCGGAGAAAATGGAGTGCTGGAGTAGTGGAGTGATGGATGCGAGGGGCTGGTCCCTGGATACTGGATCTTTGGATGCTTAATCCTCTCGCTGGAGGGACGCACTCCGTTGCACCCGTTTATAAAACGTAGGGGCGACCGGCCGGTCGCCCCTACTGCATGTGGGGTCAAGTCTCAACCTTCAACAAATGAAATGTATCCCTCTTTGGGACGTGAATCCTGAAGGTTGAGCACTGACCCCATTCTTTTCTTCGTGATCTTCGTGGTTAAAATGAGGGTTCAGGGAACAGGGTGCAGGGTCATCATCCCTCCTCATCATGCATCCTGCATACTTTCCCCTTCCACATCTCCTGTCTCGCCATCATCTTCGAAGATTCCCGGACTCAGCAGCGCACTGGCCTCCCCGGCAGGCAACTCCTGCACGTCCTTGAGCTTTCTTCCCGACCGCCCGTGACCGCCTCCGTGCCTTCTCGATGGTTTCCGATGCCTGATGCAGTTTCTTCTGCACCGCATCCAGCACGTCCCCGTACTTGGTCCACTCGGTCTTGACCGCCGCGAGCAGATTCCAGACCTCGCTTGAGCGCTTCTGGATGGCAAGGGTGCGGAAGCCCATCTGCAGGCTGTTCAAAATGGACCACAGGGTGGTCGGGCCGGCGATCACCACCCGGCACTCCCGCTGAATAACCTCGGTCAGGCCGGTCCGGCGGATGACCTCGGCAAAGAGGCCCTCGATGGGCAGGAAGAGTATGCCGAAGTCGGTGGTCTTGGGCGGGTTCAGGTACTTGCTGCAGATGTCCCCCGCGCAGACCCTGACGCGGTTCTCAAGTTGTTTGCCCGCCGCTCAACCCCTTCGACATCAGCCCGCTCCTGGGCCTCAATCAGGCGCTGATAATCCTCAACCGGAAACTTGGCGTCGATGGGCAGCCAGACCACCTCATCCTTGTCATCACCCTGCCCCGGCAGCTTGATGGCATATTCGACGCGCTCCCCGCCGTCCTTCGTGGCCACATTGGTGGCAAACTGGTCGGGATTGAGGACCTGCTCCAGCATGGCGCCGAGCTGCACTTCGCCCCACGTCCCCGCGTCTTGACGTTGGTGAGCACCTTCTTCAGGTCGCCCGACGCCGGTGGCCAGCGTCTGCATCTCCCCCAGCCCTTTGTGCACCAGCTCCAGACGTTCGCTCACCTGCTTGAAGGATTCGCCCAGCCGCTTCTCCAGCGTCCCCTGGAGCTTCTCATCCACGGTCTGCCGCATCTGCTCAAGCTGCCTGGCGTTGTCGCTCTGCATGCTCTGGAGCTTTTCCTCCACGGTCTCCCGCACCGCCTCCAGCTTCTTCTCATTTGATTCCGACAGCTTCCCAATTGCGGCCGACATGGTTTCAAGCTGGTTTTTCTGCAGGTTGGCTATTTCAGCCATGGTTTTGGTAATGGTCTCCGATATGCCCTTGAGCG
Organism: uncultured delta proteobacterium; assembly: GCA_963793865.1. Taxonomy (GTDB): domain Bacteria; phylum Desulfobacterota; class WTBG01; order WTBG01; family WTBG01; genus CAZWCD01. The sequence goes on along the minus strand of CAWCBP010000008.1, from coordinate 694,622 downwards.
AAGCTATCACCTCTTCCCGCAATTGCTTGGATCCGGTGGCGGACTCGGCACGGACCGCGTCCAGCCGCTCGCCGCTCGCCTTGGCGAAGGTGGCCAGCTGTTCGGAAAAGGCATCGAGCTGCCCCTTTTGCATGACGGCCGCGTCCATCATTCGCTGCACCACGGCATCGCCGAAGGTCGTGAAGGATTCGGTAAGTTCCTGCCGCTGCTCCCGGGCGGTCTTGCCCGACTCCTCCCGCTCCGCGCCACCTCATCCCTCACGGTGTCCTCGGTTCGCTCCTGCGCCTTGTCGACGGCATCAAGGCGGGAGAACAGCGCCGCCGGATCCCACCGCGTCACCTTCTTAAGCAGCACCAGCAGAAGCACCACGATAACTATCAGCAACCCTGCAGCAACATAGAGCATTATATCAACCATGCCGGACCTCCTTTGACGACAGCTGTGATGATGACATCATACATGGGGCGGATGAGAATGGGAAGCAGTTTTGCAGTATCGAGCCTGCGCAGCACGAAGGTTGGAGTACTGGATTAACGGAGTAATGGTTCCTTGATGCTTGATTCTGACTCATGGGGCAGTGAGCTGTGTACAGGCATCTTGTTCAGCGGTGGACCATCGACTATGGACTGTGGACCTTGGACTATCTCCTCTTCTAAACCTTGATAATGAACTGCCGCCGTTCCGGGGCAACCGTTGCCGCGTCAACCACTTCAAAGGTGCGGTTGTTCATGGCCTGGTTGGCCAATGCATCAGCACACACCCTGGCAATCTGTTCACGGGTTATGCGGCCGGTAATCTTCCCGCCCTCGCCAAAGGCAATCTGCCCGGAAACCTCCTTGTCTCCATAACCGCCAGGCCTGATGATGGTGTAGGTCATGCCGAATGACTGGATAAAGGCCTCGGATTTTTCCTTCGCCCGCAGGATCGGCGACATCATCAGCTTGTACATGAAGGAGAGCGCGTTCCGGCTGTTGCCGGCGCCCACGGAGGATATGACGACAATCTTCGCAAGCCCCTTTGCCCTGGCAGCGCGGGCAAGATTCTGATTGCCCATGTTGTCAATCCTGTCATTCTCTGATTTGCTGAACGGCTTTCTGCTGCCGATGGCACTTATGAGAAAGCTAACTCCCTCCATCGCCTTTTCAAGCGACGGGACCGATGTGAGATCGCCTGCCACAAGCTCGACGCCCTGGGAACGCAGCCCCGGGGGATCAGGGGGATCAAATGGCGGAACGATAAGCGCCCGCACCGAATAGCCGCGATTCAGCAGTTCCCTGACAATGCACCTGCCTGCCCGGCCGGTTGCCCCCGCCACTAAAACTGTTTTTCCTCCCTCAGCCATATTCATACCCTCCTGACCGGTACGTGAAACGTCCGGTCGCAATAACCCTTAACCGCGTCCCGACCTTAATCCTGTGATTCAACCAGCTCTATAAGGATGCCGTCGGTGTCTTTGGGATCCAGGTAGGCAATTTTTGTCTTCCCCGTATCAAAAATGCCGTCCCTGGTGATATAACCCAGATGAACACCTTTCTCCTCCATGATCCTGACTGCCTGTTCAACATCCTTCACCTGGAATGCGATGTGATTGATCCCCTCGGGGGGATCGCCGGTCATTTCCTTGAAGTAATCTGAAACGGGCTGAATCAATTCCAGCTCGGTTCCGCCGACCGGTATGAATGCAAACGCGCCCGCGCCTCCGGTATCATCCGCGGTCAGCATCCGGATGTCCTCATCCTTGAGATCGAAAAGCTTTTTAAAGGTGTTGACCGACCGGTCCATGTCCTTCACGATATAGCCGATATGCCGCATCCTGGTAATCATTTCATCCATACGCATACTGCTTCCTCCCTCACTTTTTCCTATTCCAGATAATGAAAATATTACAGTGGCAGGCTTTTGCCCACTATACCACAGCCGGCGCTCATTGTTGAAATATTATTCAAATTATCTGCCATATAATAAAATCAGGTGTAGAAAAAACAAAACTCTGTTAACATCAAATCTCAACAATGCTTACCAGCCGGCTGATGATGTCTTGCAGCGCTTGTCACATCTCCGGCTCAACATGGATCTGGCGTGAACGAGGAGATTATGATTAACAAGGATGTTATTCTCAAAGCGATCCGGGAACCGATGCAGCAGTACTATCAGGACATGACCGGCGTTCTGGGCAATTGGCAGCCGTTGGAACGTGCCGCCGGAATACTTTTGGAAGGCGGGGATGTGCGCGATGATGAGATACCGCCGGTGTACCTTCCCCTTCTGCAGATGATGCGACTGATTGCCAAGGTAACCAGGGAGTCGGAGTGGGACTGGGCGGATCCCCGGATACAGGAAATCTTCAAGGACAAGGCGGCCAGTCCCCTGTACCGGATATTCACCAATGTCATGGTGGCAACCGTCTCCGCTATTATTTCAACCGTCAGGGTAGGCACGCTGGTGGAAGTTGGAGCCGGACCCGGCCAGGTCAGCAAAAGCATATGCGAAGCGATGATGCACAGGAACATTACTGTTCCGCTTATCATATCCGACAGGGCTCCCGGCATTCTGCAGGTCCGTGAAAATCTGAAAAAATCATTTCCATCCCTTGCCATTAATGCCTTTATCTGGAATATAAATGAGAAGCCGCCCGGGGAGCTGGTTGACGGCCTGGTAAAGCCGGTTCTTGTGTTCGAACGGTTCTGCCTGCCCTATGCAGGACATGAGGCGATCGACATGATCTCCCCGCTGGCGGACATTCTTGTTATGCAGGATGATTTAAGTATCACCGGCAGAAAAATGGCGTTTGACTTTCTCTACGAGAGGATCGGGACGAAGTTCCTCACCCTCGGGGAGGCCATGCAGCATTTGAAGAAACATTTTTCCTTCATTCATACCTGCGACAGGGAAATAACCGAGGCCATCAATTCCGGCGTAACCACATTTACGCTGGCAATAAAGTAGAGGGGTCAGGGTGCAGGGTGCAGAACAGAGGAGCAGTTGACAGTTCACGGTTTGCAGGGTTGCTCACGCACCGTCGACTATGGACTGTCGACCTGGATTATGGACCGCAGACGGCTCCTCGCCATCGTTTCCTTCGTGCACTTTTCTCGTGAGCTTCGTGTTTAAAAGCTGTGGTACTGGAGTGATGGAGTATTGGAGTAATGGTATCCAGACTATCGACCGTTGACCGTGGACTGCTCCTGTCAACACACGGCCCAAAATTTCTTATTAACGTGCAGCAGGATGCGAATGTGAAAACACGATCTTCATTAAAAACCAGGTTGTTCAGCATCATAATTTCCCTCATAGCGTTGATGATCACATTCCCGCCACAGGGAAACGCTGTGGAATGTGCTGTGCCGCCCTTTCCTGAAAACTTCATGTGGGGCGTGTCCTCCTCCGGGTTCCAGTCCGAGGGAAACAATCCCGCCAGCCAGTGGACCGAATGGGCAGCGACGGGACATACGCAGGACCAGCCCGGGGTGTCAGCGGATTTCCTTCATCGGTACCGGGAAGACATCACGCTGGCAAATGAAATGAATGTTAATACCTTCAGGATCGGCATCGAGTGGTCCAGAATCGAACCTGAACAGGGAAGCTATGATTCCTCCGCCATTGCCTTCTACGACGACCTCATTGATTCAATCGCGGCCGGGGGAATGACACCCGTGGTGACGCTTCATCATTTTTCCCATCCCCAGTGGTTCGAGGCAGCCGGCGGATTTATGAACCCCGACAATGCCGGATTTTTTATAAATCACGCGTTGTTTGTGGTAAATCGCTACAAGGAGAAGGTAAAATACTGGATAACCTTTAACGAGCCCAACATTTATGTGCTGTGCGGCTTCATTCTTGGTACCTGGCCCCCGGGCATGCGGAACGTTCTAAGCGCCGCCCGGGTCAATCGGGTAATGATGGACACACATCGGGACCTGTACGATTACATTCACCAGGCAGATCCCCAGGCAAAGGTTTCCTTTACCTTTTTCGAGTTCCAGTTTGGTTGGCCCTTATGCGGAGTTGTCGGCAACTGCTTCCTTGAGCAGAACCGGCTCCTTAAGTCCGCGGCGGACAAATGCGATTACATAGCACTGGATTATTATTACCGGTACAGCACCCTGCGGGAAGCCCTGTCTCCTCTATGGGACGCACCCATCCATCCCGGGGGACTCTATGGTGCGCTCAAAAAATACAGCGCCGCCTACCCATGGCTGCCCATATTTATTATGGAAAACGGCATGGCCACGGACAACGGCGCCCCGCGGTCAGACGGATGGACCAGGGAAAAGCATCTGGCCCACATGCTCTACAATGTGCAGCGGGCCTATAGCGAGGGGGTAAATGTCATCGGTTATTCGTACTGGTCCCTCACCGACAATTATGAATGGGGATCCTTTGATCCCCGCTTCGGTCTCTATACCGTGGACTGCCTCTCTGATCCTTCCCTGGAGCGGATCGCCACGGGAGCAGTTGAGGCATACAAAGAGATCATTGATAAAAGATCCGTACCCACTGCTTTTCTTGATGAAAAAACCTACTAACGTCAGGGGACAGGGGACAGGACGCAGGATAGAGGGATAAACATCCTATCCTGGATCCTGCATCGTGTATCATGTATCCCGTCACCAATTCCACCTTGCAAACAACGGCTCTCTTTTCCGGTAGTTGCACTAAAAAAGAGCAACAAGGTATTGCTGAAGGTCTCAAAAAATGATATACATTTGTTCCTTCACCCCTCGTTTTTACGGTGAAGAGGATAATAAATAACAGCATACAGGGAGGATGACATGGTTGAGATCAGTGAGTCCGCTGCAAAACAGATAGCAGAGCAGCTCAAGGGCAGGGACGTTTCAGCGATTCGCATATTGTTAAACCAGGGTGGCTGAGGGGGTCCTAATCTTACATTGGCTCTGGATGAGCCAAACGACAATGATGAGGTTTATGATATCAGTGGATTCAAGTACGTGGTGGATAAAGAATTGCTGGAAAAGGCAAAGCCCATAAAGATAGATTTTATGGGTATGGGGTTTCATATAACCAGCAGCATGGTATTCGAAAGCGGGTGCGGGGGATGCAGTTCATCATCCCCGGGATGTTCATGACAGAATCATAAACCGTTACCGACTGAAAATGGCACGATAGTCTAAAGGCAGGAGATCAATTCGGCTCCTGCCTTTTTCCTGCCTGTCGCATGCCCTGGAATGAATGGCGTGAAATCAGTCGCATGTGAAACGCGGGGCGAATGAAGCCCTCACACGTCAGGCGCAAGGGTGCATTCCAAGCTGAGTTCACACCCTGCGGTCGCTGCCCGTCACTTTATGTGTCCCCGGTTTGCTCTTCATGGACAGGCTGATTCTTTTCCTTGCACTATCGACACCGGTTACGGTTACCTCCACCTTTTGATGCAGCTTAACCACTTCGGCGGGATTCTTTACAAATCTATCCGCAAGTTCGCTTATATGAACAAGTCCGTCCTGATGTACTCCGATATCCACAAAGGCGCCAAAGTTGGTTATGTTGGTCACCATACCGGGCAGCTTCATGCCGACTGTAAGGTCCTCCATGCTGTGTATGCCCTCCGCAAAGCTGAATGCCGTAAATGTATCCCTGGGATCACGGCCCGGTTTGGAGAGCTCCGACATGATGTCATGCAAGGTGGGCAGCCCTGCTGTACCGGTCACATATTTATTCGGGTCGATCTTCTTTCGTAAATCCTCGTCCCGCAGGAGGTCTGTTACCGAGGACGCAAGGTCTTGTGCCATTTTCTCTACAATGTGGTAGCTCTCGGGGTGAACCGCGCTGGCATCAAGAGGGTTCTGCCCGTCCCTGATGCGGAGGAAGCCTGCCGACTGTTCAAAGGCCTTCGGCCCGAGGCCCGGCACTGCATTGAGCTTCTCCCTGGATGTAAAAGGGCCATGTTCATTTCTGTAGTCTATAATATTTTGAGCGCGCTTCGGGCTCAGTCCGGAAACATAGGAGAGAAGCTCTCTGCTTGCGGTATTAAGCTCTACCCCGACCATGTTGACGCAGCTCATCACCACATCATCAAGCTTTTCCTTTAAAAGTTTTTGATCCACATCGTGCTGGTACTGTCCGACGCCTATGGACTTGGGCTCAATTTTAACCAGCTCGGCAAGCGGGTCCATGAGTCTTCTGCCGATTGAGACTGCGCCCCGCACCGTCAAATCATAGGCCGGAAATTCCTCCTGGGCTGCCTTTGAGGCCGAGTAAACCGATGCCCCGTCCTCATCAACCATCACTACCGTGCCGTCGCCGCTCAGCTTGAGGGATATCACAAAGTCATAGGTTTCCCGCCCCGCGGTACCGTCACCTATGGCGATTACCTCGACAGCACATTTTTTATACAGTGTGCGGATGATCTCAGCTGCCGTATCCTTCCGGTTTTGAGGCGCGTGAGGGTAAATGGTATCATTGTGCAGAAGCTTGCCCTGGCTGTCCAGGCACACTACTTTGCACCCGGTGCGATATCCCGGGTCAATGCCCATGATTCTTTTCTGTCCCAGAGGGGGTGAAAGTAAGAGCTGGCGAAGATTTTCCGCAAACACCCTGATTGCTTCTTCATCAGCTTTTTGCTTCGAGGAAGCCCGCAATTCATTTTCCAGGGAGGAAGAGAGCAGTCTCTTATAGCTGTCATGCACAGCCATTTTTACCTGTTCAGCGGCCGGGCTGCTGTTTTTTACAAATTGCTTTTCAAGCACCTCCAGCGCCTGCTTCTCTTCCGGGAGGATGTGGAGTGTCAATAATGCTTCATTTTCACCCCGCATCATGGCAAGCAGTCTATGGGACGGGATTTTAGCAATCGCCTCTTCCCACTCATAGTAGTCCCTGTACTTTACCGCCGCTTCCTCCTTCCCCGGTGAAACCCGTGATCTGACGGCGCCTTTTTCTTCAAAAAGTTTCCTGACAGCAGCTCGCGCAGCCCGGTCTTCATTAACCCATTCAGCAATGATGTCCCGTGCCCCCTGAAGGGCATCATCAGCAGTTTCAACTCCTTTGTCCGCAGAAATGAATTTGTGCGCTTCTGATAATGGATCTATGTGACCTTGCTCAATGATGAGTTGCGCAAGAGGCTCCAGCCCTTTTTCTCTGGCGATGGCCGCCCGCGTCCGGCGTTTTGGTCTGAATGGAAGATACAGGTCCTCAAGGACGGGCATGCTTTCCGCAGCCATGATTTTATCTTTGAGTTCATCCGTCAGCAGGTCTCGTTCGTCCAGCGATTTCAGTATTGATTCGCGACGCTTATCAAGCTCCTGAAGCTGATGTAATCTGTCGCGAATGGCAGTAATGGCAATTTCATCCAGACTGCCGGTCGCTTCCTTTCTGTACCGTGCAATGAAAGGAATGGTGGCATCTTCTTCAAGCAACTGAGCGGATGCTATGACCTGTTTTTCGCGCAGCTTCAATTCATTGGCAATTTTTGTTATGTGCGCCTGGTTCATGGTATGCTTGATAGATTGGTGTGGTTTCTTACAGGCACGTTATTACATCCCGGCTATTCTCTAACACAAATGTGCTTAAAAGGATAATAAAACAAAGGGGGAATGGGAGTGCTGGAAGGAATGAGTAATGGAACAGTGGAGGGATGGAATACCGGAATACGGGGGACAGGGTTCAGGGTTCAGGGTGCAGGGACAGGGTGCAGAACAAAAGAGCAGTTGACGGTTGACAGCTCGCAGTTTGCGGGGTTGCTCACCCACCGTGGACCGTTGACCAAGGACTGCTCTATCCCCCATCGCACATCACTTCGTTCCTTCAAAGTCGCTCCATCCGCCTTCATTGTTCTGAACAATTCCGCGCACCGTATTCTCAGTCACAAAGTTGAAATACCATTTGGTATGCGTGACCGCAATGGGGTCCTTATCAAATTCATCCACGCGTATATATTCATCGCTGCGCACAAACCACTGGTAGCCGCCGGCCTCATTCTGATAGGCAGCGGGAAGGTTTTTAACCATGCCGCCATAATAATAAATGGTGTCGTACACAAACCCGGTATAGGGGTTGGATGCTTCTATGTAATCCCGGGCGTACAGGCACTCAACCTCCGCGTCATCGATGTCGGCTGACCCAAGTGTCGAGAGTATCCACCGTTCCCCCACGGAACTGATGGTTGTAGCGGGGGGAAACCCAAACGTATTCAGATCCCATACGCCTTCTATCGGCCGCAGCTCTTCCGGTATCTGTAGATCACAGGCACAACATGCGAACAGGATGGTGACAATGGCTACCGCTTTCTTGCAGAGCATAATCCATACCTCCCCGATCCGGTTTTCCGCCGGTACTTTCCGAGCTCAGCATTTCCGGCCTGCTCACTTGATGGACTGCCGGCAATTTTTCCAGTAGCTTATCGGCAAACCGGCTACTCTTTGTGAGAGGAAAATGCAACTAAGAGGGCGGACAGGCGGGGGATGTCCGTCAACGGTTCACGGCAGAAGCAGGCCCCAACGCCGCTATCTTTTCTCCCGCAGGCTTTCGTTTAATGGAGCGCTCGAGTTTGAGGGCATCAGTTCTCGACAGTCCGCTGCGCGCGGCCATGAGCGTAACCGGCCGGCGGGATTTGGTATATTTTGCCCCCTTCCCGGCATTGTGCTTCTGAATGCGGCTTGCTATGTCTTTGGTAATCCCGCAGTACAAAGTATTATCGGCGCATCTAACCAGATAGACATTCCAATCCATTCTTCATGATTCCTTGCTGAGATACCCCCAGGCCCCTTAATCCCTCCTCAATTCTCACAATCAGCATGTCAAGTTGACGTCTGCATGGTGATCAATACCATGAAATATCCTGCCGGCAAAGGGAAAAACAGCCGGGCTGAAAATGCCTTGAATTTGTCCTCTGACTGTGCTTTAAGTATACAAGAATTATACAGGCCGGAGGGGAACGGTGAAAACCGATAGCGAACATATCCTCGTTTTTCATTAGACGCAGAAGGTCTAAGAGAAGGCGGGGTTCTTTGTTTTGATAGAGGCATTCCCTGTTTGTTAAAACGTAATTTGTTACACCCCGCAGGTTGAATGCAGATCATTTAAATGCACGGATGATGCCATGGAAATGACAGGTCTTGAAAGGATTATCGCGATGCCGGAAGTTTCTTCCATCATTTCCCGCTTTGCAGAAACCTTTGACAGTTCCTTTGCTGTAAAAGATAAAGATTTTAACCTCCTCTTCGGCAAGGAAACGGAAGGCCGGCAGGAGTCATATCCTGTCGAGTGCGACGGAACCATCATTGGCTGGGTCAGCGGGAATAAAGAAGCAGCGCTGCTTGCCGCCCGCCTCTCCTTCGCCGCGGAACACGAGCTTGAGCAGCGGGCGCTGATACAGAGAGGCACTCAAATGGGTGGGGATGAAACAGTAATGCAGCGCATGCAGCACTACCTCTTGAATTTTGAGTATGCTGCCGACGTTATTTATTCCCTGGACACAGATTTCAGAATTGTGTCCGTGTCTGCATCGGTGAAGAGGTTTTTAGGCTATCTGCCGGAAGAGCTGATCGGCAAACCATTTACTGAGCTGGGGCTGCTGACAGAAGAGTCTCTCGCCCGGGCAGTAACCGACACCATGCGTATTTTTAATGGAGAGGCCGTCGAATCAGCAGAATATGAACTGGTGGCCAAAGATGGAACCCTCATAATTGCGGAGATGAGGAATGCCTCAATCTGTAAAGACGGAAAAGTTGTCCTGATTGTTGCTGTCGCCCGTGACATTACCGACAAAAAAAAGGCGGAGCGGGCGCTGGAGGCAAGTGAGGCACGCTTTAGACGCATGGCTGAGAACATAACCAACGGTCTCATCATTGTGGAAGACGGGAAGATAGTCTATGTCAATGATCAGGCCTGCCGCATTTGCGGGTATCCCCGGGAGGAGCTCATCTCTCTCTGGGGGCCGGACCTGACCGCCCCTGAAGATATGTACCATAAGGATCAGGTTCTTCAGGAAACCCGCAATACCGGTGTTTATCCCGAAGAGGTTGATACCTGGATATCCCGTAAAGACGGCACGCAATGCTGCGTAAACCTGCGCTTTTCGTTCGGTTATAGCGATGAAAGAAGGCATACCGGTTATGTGCTCATCACTGACGCAACCGAGCGCAAGCGTGCCGAGGAAGCGATGCAGGAAACAATGAACTTTCTCGACAGCATTATTGAGAGCTCCCTTGATCCCATCGTCATCGGCAATCGTCTGGCACATATTGCCAGGGTCAATAAGGCATTTGTTCAACTTGTCGGTTATGATCCGGCGGAGCTCGTCGGAAAACATTTGGGAGAACTTTTCCCTCCCGAGCCGGGACTCTATGAGTCCACTACCGGCAGCACCATAGAGATAGACGAAAGTTTTTACAGCAAAACATATGAGACAATGGGCAGGATGATTGAAGAAGGAAGTGTTACCAGTGTTGAATTCTACTTCCTCAGCAAAAACAGGCTGCTGATTCCAGTGGAGCAAACCATGTTCTATATATGTGATAAGAAAGGCGACCGCATGGCTGTGGTCGCCATATGCCGGGATATAAGCGAGAGGAAAAAGGCGGAAAAGACTATCCTCGATACCAGAAATTTCATGGAGGATGTTATCAGAACCTCGGCGGACGGCATTGTTGTTGCCGATACCCTGACTACCATCACCATGATGAATGAGGCCGCGGAACGGATACTCGGTTATTCGAAAGAAGAGCTTGTGGGGAGAAGAACACACGATTTTATTCCCCGAAGTGAGTGGGATGAACGTGATAGGCTCCTGGAGGAAGTGGCGTCGGGCAAGAAGGCTGTATGCTCGTACGAGCACCATTGGATGAAGAAGGACGGGCAGATAATTGACCTGGGAGTGAGCATAGGAGCCTTAAGGGATGCCACGGGCAGGGTTACCGGATTGGTGGCATGCGCACGGGATATCACCGAGCACAAGGCTGCAGATAAAAAGCTCTATGACTATCAGAATCAGCTGCGAAGCCTGGCATCACAATTAACTCTTGCCGAAGAGCAGGGGAGGAGGCACATTGCTACGGAAATCCATGACCGCATCAGCCAGTCCCTCGCTCTTGCCAAGATCAAGCTGGGGGCGCTGGGGGCTGAACTATCTTTACATGGAGAAAATGCAAATCTGGCAGCCATCCGGTCACTCCTGGAACAATGCATTCATGACACGCGTTCGCTCATGTTTGATCTGTCCCCCCGTTTCTCTACGAGTTCGGCTTACGCAAGGCCCTGGAGTGGCTGCTTGAGGATATTCAGAAGCAGTATGGCGTCAGAACGCATCTGCAATGGGATGATGAGACGGGCAGCTATGATGATGATGTGCGCATCCTTCTCTACCAGAGCATTCGCGAGCTGCTGATAAACATTGTGAAGTACGCGCAGGCAAAGACGGCAACGGTTTCACTTCGCAAGCATGACCGGGTTGTCCACGTCCTGGTTGAAGATGACGGCAGGGGATTTCTGGTGAATCCCGACGGGTTCCATGTGAGCACGGAAGGAGGGGGATTCGGAATTTTCAGCATCCAGGAGCGTTTTCAGCACCTGGGAGGTTCAATCAGGGTTGAGTCAATGCCCCGCCACGGAACAAAGATTTTTCTGGACCTGCCGTTGGCGCAGCCTGCAGATTAAAGCATGCCCCTCTCTCCTGAACACCCAACCACGAAGCACACGAAGAGAAAAGAAGGAGAGCACGAAGAAATCAACGGTCCATGATTTGCCTTGATTTTTACCCCGGGTTTTGTTTTTATCTATATGAGTATTGGTCTCGCGTCCCCTGAAGATTATGCGTGATGAAACAGTGTTCATCATCAGAGAAGAAAAGGGACGGGCCAAGCTGCTGCACACCACAATGGAAAGGAGGAAAATAAAATGACAAGAAAGCTGTTAATGACCTGCGCTGTTATGGGTATGTTTTTTGTGCTGTCCTTCCCTGTGCATGCTGAAGTCAAACCTGCTAATTTTTTCACCCTGGAGGAAACGTTGTGGGAGTTGCAGGATGAGATTATCGAGGGCGCAGACCGCATCGGATTTTATGAAGACAACATCTATGCGTGTAACGATGCGATTTCCTTCCTGTGCCTGCCGTTGCCGTATTCAGAATACAGCGACTTCTATATCGTAAGCTTTTTCAAGTGGGAAGTATCAAGTGATGTCATCGACATGGGCTTTGACGGCATCGCCTTCCCCGTGGTGGGGATCGGCTTCCTGATAACGGACGAAAAGGATTTCAGCCTGCTCATCAAGAGTGACGATAATTGGAATCCCTATCCTTTTTGAAAAGACGGCCGGCGCCAAACTGTTACCGGAATGATGCCGGAGGTGCGTTTCGCACAGGCGACCGCACAAAAGGGAGATAGATCTGAAACCGCTCGACAAAGAGAAAATAACAAAAGAAGAAACCAGGCTGATTGCCCCCTGCGGAATCTATTGCGGGGCATGTGACCCATTTCTGGGCAGGAGTAAAGAACTGGCCAGGGAGCTTCACAGGATTATCGATGGATTTAACATCAGGGATGTGGCTCCCATTGTTCTTGGCCTTGAGCAGGAAAAAATGAAAGATTTTTTAACCATTCTTAAACAATTGGCTGAGGCCAGGAAATGCCCCGGCTGCCTGGCCGGCGGCGGGAACCCCGGCTGCCCCATGAAAACCTGCACCGGGGAAAAAGGATACCTCACGTGCGCTGAATGCGACAGGCTGCCGTGCGCCGCGAATGAAAAGGAAAAAGGCGGAGACCCGATGAGCGCGCCTGCCATCCTCGAGATGATAACCAGACGGTATGCCGGCTGGAACCTTAAAAATCTCGAGCGAATACAGGAGGTAGGCTACCGGAAATTTATTGATGAGATGCAGGAAAAGGTGAAAAAGGGATTCTTAACCAGCGATGTCATATCAGATGAAATGGTAGTAACGGAGTTTCTGGATAAATTGACCAACCGCTAAAGCACTACATGTAACCACGAAGCAAAAGAAGAAAAGAAGCAGACCACAGCCAACACTAATCATAAGGGCAGGCACAGAGGGGCCTGCCCCTACAGAGCGGCTTGCCTGCTGCTGATCAGCCTTTAATCCACTTATACGGCACAACGGAATAAATGGGGATGAAAGGGATCAGCACCGGCGTCTTCTTCACGTACGCCTGGTAGGCTGGATCCGATCCGTAATTTTTGTTCTGGCGTAGTTCAATTCTGCGCGTTGAACCGAACATGACATAGACGATGAGCATGTAACCCACAAGCGCAAAAACAACCTGGAACCATCCGGTCAGGCAGGGAAGCGATGACGCCAGAACACCGGTCCAGACCAGGATTTCTCCGAAATAATTGGGACAGCGCACCATTTTGAAAAGCCCCTCTCTGCAAAATGTCTTGGGGTTCACTTTTTTCGCCGCGTCCTTTTGCCTGTCGGCAACGGTCTGCATGATAAATCCACCGGCAACCAGAATAATACCTGCATACAGCCATCCCGGGTGCGCTGCCTGCATTCCGTTCTTCAATCTGAAGAAGACAGGGGACATCTGCATTACATACTGCAGGCTGACAAAAAGCCAGACGAAGATTTTAACAAAAAACGGGATCTTGTTATAACCGGTTGAGGCCTCGTCTAAAACCTTGCGGTAGGCGCCGCTCTGAAGCTCACGGAAGACAATAAAAAACCCCAGCCGGGCCGCGTAAAGGGCAATGAAGAAAAGCAGGATAAAAACCGGAGCCGTAAGGGAACCGCTGTAACCGATCATCAGGGCAACGGCCAATCCCAAAACGGCAAACGCGTAGCCCGAGGAAAGGAAATAAACAAATCTGTAGAACCCCACCGCGGTAATCACGACAGCGACAACGTACAGGCTGTAAATCATATCACTCCTCCTTTATAAATAATTAGAGAAACCGATCCTCTTATCGATGAAAAATCCCTGGTAGGGCTGCATAATCCCCGCGCTCGGTAGGGTTCCCCACCTCTGTTTGTTTTTTCTCTTGGTTCATTTTTTCCTTTATAATATATGTACAGAGCATTGTCAAAATGTAAATCCCGGTGGACGGTGGGCCGGTTGAGCCGCTTAGCTACCTCTTCAATACGTAGACCCGCAACCACGCCCGCAGTGCCAGCAACAGTTTTTCTGCCCCGGTGGTGCCGGCATGACGGGTAAAGACGTCGTAGTTGCTGCGGCGGATTGAGGCATGGATGCTGCGATAGACTTCAAACCCGGCCATTATGCCCCACCTGCCATTTCGCAGCCTGAGCACCCCGTCCACCGCATGCCGGTAATACCCCTCGGCCCGCTCAATTTCAAATTCCATCAGTGCAATAAAATTTGCCGTCACCCGGCCGGCCGCAAGGTCATTCTCGGTCACTCCGAATCGTGCCAGATCCTCTCCGGGAAGATAGACGCGACCCCTGTGCCAGTCCTGCCCGACGTCACGCAGGAAGTTGCTGAGCTGCATGGCCACCGAGAGGCTGTCGGCGCGGGGAACGATCGCTTCGAAAGAGCACGGAGGTCTCACCCCCAGGATGCGGGTCATGGCGCGGCCGACCGCAATCGCACTGCCCTCCATATAACGCATGAGCTTGTCGAATGTCTCGTAGCGGGTGATGGTCAGGTCCTCGCGCATAGAGCGGAAATAGGGAACCATGGTCTCCGGCGGAATGCCGCATTCCAGGGCCGTGTTCAGGTAGGCCCGCATGACCGGGTGGCTGCTCTGCCGGTTTACAAATGCCTGCCGGTAGGTCTCCTCCCAGTCTTCGATGGCGGCGCTGCGCGATTGAAACCCCTGATGCAACTCATCCACCCGGTCGTCGCCGATACGCAAGAACGCATAGAGAGCCTCCACGTGGTGAAGAATCTTTCGCTGGAAAAAGCGGCCGGCAAAAGAATAGTTCCTGCTGGCGGCGAACATGACCCGCCTGCACTCGGCGTAGTCCGCAGGGGTAGCCAGGGGCGGGATGTCGGCGTATTTCATGGGGTGCGTCCTCCTGTCCGGGATGCTGTCACGGAATCAGTCCCTCGTCCTTTCCCAGCCGTTCCGTCAGGAGCCGCGCAGAAAGCATCACCATGGGCATGCCGATGCCGGGATAGGTGGCCTGGCCCACAAAATAGAGCCCGGGGATGTCGCGAGCGACATTGTGCGGCCGGAAGTAGGATGATTGAAAAAAGGAGTGTGCGAGAGAACCGAAGGCCGCACCAAAGGGCGCGTTGACATCCCTCTCCCAGTCGACCGGCCGGTACTCCCGTTCCCAGACGACGCGGCGGCGGATGTCCGGGTCAACCAGTTCCTCCAGCCGCGTGAGCAGCTTTTCCCGGACTATCGGCGCGGCTTCATCCCAGTCGAGCGCGCTGCGGAGATTGGGCATGGGGGCAAGCAGGTAGAGAATGCTGTGCCCGGGCGGAGCAAGACCGGGATCGGTTGCCACGGGGTAGCTGAGATGGAACGAGGGATCTTCAGGCAATGTGCCGGTTCGAAAGACGGAATCAAGATTGGCCCTGTAGTCCTCCGCGAAGCAGATCGCCTGATGCCGCAGGTGGGGATAGACCCTGTCAATGCCCAGGTAGAGTATGTAGCCGGAACAGGCGTAGCTCATGCGGTTGAGCCTGCTGTCGGGGTAGTGCTTTCGGAATTGTGCCGGCACCAGCCTTTTGTAGGTATATACCAGATCGGCATTGGAAACCACGATGTCCGCCGGCACCTCTTCACCGCCGGCCAGACGAACCCCGCGCGTCCTGCCCCTGCGGATCAGAATTTCCTCCACCGGCGTTCCCGTTCGCAGGGTCACACCCATCTCTCCTGCCAGCGCCACCATGTCTTCGATAATGCTGTAGATGCCGCCCATGGGAAAAAACATTCCCTCCACCAGGTCGGCATAGGTGAGGAGGCTGTACATTGCCGGCGCGTCAAAGGGTGACAGCCCCAGGAACATGGAGTGAAAGGAGAAAGCCTTGCGCAGCTTGTCGGTCTTGAAATAGGTGCCCACCTGGGTGTAAAGGTTACGATAGGCGCCGGTTCGAAGCATGCGCCACGCGGCGGTGGGATTGGCGAGGTCGGTGATGCGGTCGTAGTTTCTGGCCACAAACTCCATGCCCAGCTCGTACTTGCGGGCGCTTTCACCGATAAAGGTGAACAGCCGGGTGGTAACGCCTTTCTCAACCCTCTCGCACTCAGCCGCCAGCCCGGACATGCTGTTGTACAGATCGAGGTGCGTTCCGTCATGGTAGTAAATGCGGTAGTTGGGATCAAGCTGCACGAACCTGACGCGCCGGTTCAGGTCCTGACCGATGGCCCTGTAGGTCTCATCGAAGGTTTCTTTCATCACCAGGATGGTCGGCCCGATGTCAATCCGGAAGCCATGTTCCTTGAGCAGGTTGCTCCGCCCGCCCGGCATGTTCTGCTTTTCGATAACGGTAACATCGAACCCCATGTGCCGCAACCGAAGCGCCGCGGCCAGGCCGCCCATGCCGGCACCGATAATGACGACTGTTTTCATGTTTTTTCTATAAACAGGTACCAGAACACGCCGAGGCTCTGCCGGGGATCATAAACGCACTTTCAGGCACCCGGATGTATACGCGGTAAGCAGCAAGGGTCAGTCGCTGAGCCATCCCTCTACCAGCCGGGCAAACACCTCCCAGTTTTTTTCAATCATGAACAGGTGGCCGCCGGGCTCAATAATCTGTAAATCCCTCGCATTGTAATACCGGGCAAGGATCTGGTTCAGATCGACCGGATAGTGAAGCCCGATCTTTTTCAGATCAAAGCCGAGCACATATACCGGACAGTTTATCTTCCCTGCGTCCACTTCAACCGCCTGCATTTCCTTAAGCGCCCGCGCGGATTCCTTTCCCATGCTCCGGTGACACGCCAGCAGAACCTCCTGCTCAACGTTCCCGGGGTCAAACATGTAGCCGATGAGTTTCTGCGGGTCACTGTCCGACTCAACCACCTTGTTCTTTGTGACCCGCCCCTGCTCTTTTCCCCGCTTCAGGAAGGCATTAAAATCGATCTCCTGCAGAGCCGATGCGGGAGCCCCGGTGTGAAGGAGCACGAGCGCGCGGGGATTCTTCCTCTCAGCCTGTTTCTGCGCAAGCACACCGCCCATGCTATGGCCGATGAGCATGAGGTCCCTGCCGATCCACCCGATAACTTTATCGACATCTTCAAGATAGGCCTCGACACCAACCGCACCCCAATCTTCAACCGGGTCACTCAAGTAATGGCCGCGGAGATTAAGCGCGTAGCAGGTCCAGCCCCGGGAGGAAAAGTAATTCATGAAGTTCCGCCACAGCCAGCTTCCGCAGCTCGAGCCATGGACAAAAAGGATGGGAACGGGATGCTGTTCCCGTTCCGGAGTGAACACCTCCACCGCGATACCGTCTACCTTCACCACCTTTTCTTCAAACGTCATGTAGCACCCTCTAACCAGGATTGTATGATTATTGCCCCTCACCGCAACTTGCTATTCTGCCTCCCACACCGCATGCTTGATGCCTTTGACGGTATGGTGGTAGACCATTCTCACCGGCCTGATGCGGATAAGCCGGAGAATGCCTTTCGGAAAAACAAAAGATCTGCCGGTCGCCTTCTCAATGTCCGCGATAATGGGTCTGATGATCTCAAGGCCGCCGGCAAATTCGGGGGATTCGTCATCAAACACCTCCGCGATGCCCCAGATGTTAATGCCCCGCGTTTTCATGGCCTTTGAACCGGTACCGATGCCGATGCCGACCCGGTTGTTCTCTCTTAAGTTTTTAAACTTGTCGCCGCCCTCGCTGAAGATATAAATGGCAAGGCCGTCATTAACATAATCGACCACTGACACGCGCGGCCATCCGTCGCTGCCGCAGGTCGCAAGGGTGCAGGGCTGCTTCTTGCCCAGATAGTCGATTATCTCTTTTTCCAGTTCCTCCCGGGAGGGACGCCTCCGCTCGATGCCCATCGTTTCCAGCGCCTTGTCATACATCGCATCCCGTTCCTCATAGGTAATTTCACGCACTGCCATTTCGACACCTCCTGGATAATATGTGAAACGTTCTTCCGTATCTGAGAAAACATATCATGGAATACACAGTGTGCAAAGGACTAATTCCCCCGAAGCAACGCATGCCCCGATATTTTTTCCAACGCATCTATATTCATTGTATGCAGGTATGACTGGCATTCTTACAAAATCCTGTTATAGTGTAACCAGAACATAAAAAAATGCCATGCACAGGAGACGATTATGACCGGGGTGAGAAAATGTTATTGCAGAGCAGCGCTTGTGGTCGCATCATTCCTTCTCATACTGCATGCATGCCGTCCCGCCGGCGAAACCATCGGGGTGGTTTACGTCATCCACGGAGGCATGTCTGTCAACAAGCCTCTTCATTTGTGGGATGCTTCCGTTCACCAATTTTCCTATGATCCCAATCACTCGGTGTACAAGCTGGTCATCTGGAATCCCGCGAACTGGCCGATGGTGCTGGATACCACCACCACTGACTTCGCGGTCAGGTTTCTGAGGATGTACGAATTTGAGTATGAGCGGATCGGCGGCACCGATCCCTACCAGGCCATATCAGATCAGCAGCTCGCGGACATGAAGGCGGTGCTGGATGAGCAGGGCAGGCAGTACGGGCTCACCTTCGAGGTGGACTGGGCGGGATACATGGCAGCGGACAGAATAGACCACTATGCCTATCCGCGCTTCATTTACCATGGCCCTGACGGGCCTGACGCGGGTGAAAACTGCACGTACTGCGGCGAGGGGGAGCCGGATGGCCCCTGGCCTGATTGCGACCCCGAACGATATAACGTAGACGGACCGGTGGAGCGGCTTCTTAAGAAGGGCGCTACACGCATCATCATGATTGACTGGACGGTGGGTGGACCCCGGTTTTCAAAATCCTACGATGTGGTCGAAATGACCAGGCGCGCCCTTGACGCATGGAATGAAGCACACGGCACGGATGTTCCTCTTCTCTGGGTCAATGACTACAGCAACCTGATGGAGCGGTCCTACCCGGCAGAACCTGCCGGCTGGACACGCACACTGGGCCGGCCGGCGGTTGACACCTCCGCACTGCTGAATGGAAGCCCCAACCCTGTCGCTTCCGATCCTGTGGTTGCCATACTCAACACCGAAGCAATCGAGGCAGCCTTCTCCGAAAACGCACCTGACGCGGATACGGGGGTTGTAATCTTCAACCATGCCCTTCACGATCACAACGAGGTCTTTGATCCCAAGGTTGACGACACCCTCATTATCAATAAATCCATCAAGAAGCTTTTGCTGGAGCGTCATCCTTCCATGGATGCAGAAAACATAATCGGGGCCTACGGAGGCATCCAGGAGATCAATCCCGAAAACGGCCTCGAGGAACGGAACCGGGACATGCGTGGCGAGTCATACGGGCATGCCTGGCTTTATGAGAGTGACAAAATACTGCCCGGTGAGGAGTGGGGATACCGATACTGGGATGCCCTTGAATATCTGAAAAACCGGGGGGTAAAACACATTGCCATCGGCTTTCCCCAGGTAACTACCGATACGGCCCTCAACCTGATTGAGGTCTTTAACCAGGTGGGCGGCAGAGAACTCGGCTACAAGAACTGGATCAAATGGGGAATCTTTGATTACCATACCTATCCGGGTGTGGGACATCCGTTCGCGGATTACTGGGGAAACTGGGTGGATACCGATTGCGGAGAATGGGAGCTCGGCTATGGAAATGGTATCGCATCATTCACGCCCGGCATAACGCTCACCGGGCAGACATCCGGCGCGACAGCGGTCATTAAGTGGTTGAGCGGGACTGTCAGCTCCGGCACCCTCACCTTGAAAGATGTCTCGGGTACCTTTGAGGATGGTGAGCTGCTGACAGACAACAGGGAGGGCAGTGCTTCGGCGATGGGATCAGCCATCATGACTTCAAAGCCTGAGTGCTGTTTTCAGATGGAGGGATGCAGTGATCCCTTGAGGCCCTACCCGCCGCCCCGGCAAACGCCCATCAATGCGAAAATGAGTGATCTTGATCCACACCTTTGCTTTGATATGAGCGAGTATGGACACGCGGGATATGACCCGGCCATGGGCGATCCTGATCCGGACATGCCGGTGCAGGACCAATACACCGGCACCTGGGAAATGTACCGGCCGCCTAATGCCGATGCGCGGGTGGGAGAACTGCTGGCCAGGCACGTGCTGAATGCCGCACTTAACCCTCTGGTGTCTCTCAGTAACGGGGAGCGGAAAAGCATCCGGGCGGGTGAGAGTGTCACCTTCCAGGCGCATGTGGTCAGCGGAAAGCCGGACTACGGCTACCAGTGGTCTCTCAGGAAGGCGGGGGATGACTCCTGGTCTGAGGCGGGAGAGTCCGGGGAGACCTGGACCTGGAAAAGTTCAAGCGGGGATGAGGGTGCTTATGCAATTCGCTGCACAGTGACTGATGCAAAAAACCGCACCGGTGAAGTGATCTGGGAAGGCTTCATCGTCGCGGCACCTTAGACAGGTGATGGATTCATACTCCTGTCGCGGCCACCGATGACAATTCGGACGCGACGGAGCGCGTCCCTCCATCGTGATGCTATAAGCCAAAACTTCTCTGACGACACGTTGGGAATCCTAACATTGGATTATGAATTTGGTATTCGGTTGCGCCTGCCCGGTTCAGGCTGCACCCTAACCCCTTGTTCTGCCCGTCCGGGATTTCGGATGTTGACATTTCCACTCGTCTCTGTATCCTGCCTCCAGCCTCTACCCTCTTCCCTCGCTCA
Organism: uncultured delta proteobacterium; assembly: GCA_963793865.1. Lineage (GTDB taxonomy): Bacteria > Desulfobacterota > WTBG01 > WTBG01 > WTBG01 > CAZWCD01. Next base: position 673,904 of record CAWCBP010000008.1, on the reverse strand, counting down.
TTGTAAGCGCCCTGCCGATGGCCTTTGTCCACCCTGCCGGTCCGATGTCCCCGGCCTTGATGAGATTTGCAATGTCAATCCCCGGCTCATAGCTTCCGTCAGGTTTTTGAACCAGGAAAGGATAATCAACCTGCTCAAGCATGGGGAGGTCGTTACGTCTGTCCCCGACGGCAGCGGTCACTATTTCACCGAACTGCGTGCGGTAACATTGTATCAACAGCGCCACCGCCCTTCCCTTATCACTGTCTCCTGTAATATGGAAAAACCTTCCCTCCGTATAGCGCAAGCCCTTTGCTAATACAGCAGCAAAAAGTCTGCGGCGGTCTTCGTCACTTCCCTCAAAGATAAAAGGCTCATCAAAATCCCGCGCCTGTGACATCACGGCTTCCTCCCGGCTGAGACCGGTGATATTCATCACCTCTTCAACCGTCATGTCCCCGAATCCCCTGACCTTGAATCCCTGGCGCTGAAGCTCTTTCAAAGCGCTTCTCAGGACCGCATACCTGGCTCCGAGCCTGATGAGGAGATAATCCCGCGCAGTTTCAACGGTGAGTCCCGGGAATTCGACGGCACAGGAAAAATATTCCCCGGGGATATAAATCCCCCCGCCGGTTTCGGAAATAAAGGGGTGCCGATTGTCCAGCTTGTGCCGGTACCACTCTATTTCCTTCCTGGTTTTGCTCGAGCAAAATACAAGCGGAATACCTTTTTGCCGCAACAGCTCCAGTCCCGGCAAAGCCTTTTCAAAGGAATAGGTGTGCAAGTCAAGCAGGGTGCCGTCAAGATCGGTAAAAATAACGAGCTTCTTCACGCGTCTGCTTCCTGTCCGCGGTCCACTATGATTACCTGGATATCCATTACATTGGTTCCGGTCGGGCCGGTGATCACCAGTCCGCCGGCCTGCCTGAAAAAAGCATATGAGTCATTATTGGCCAGGTGCGCCTCCGGGTCAAGCCCTTCAGCCCGTGCCCGTGCAACGGTCCCTCCATCCACAACCGCCCCTGCCGCGTCGGCAGACCCGTCCTTACCGTCAGTCCCCGCGGAAAGGAGGGTAATGCCCGGCACGCCTTGTATCTCCATCGCGAACGCAAGCGCCAGCTCCAGGTTTCTTCCCCCTGTCCCCGTGCCGGTAACCGTGACGGTTGTTTCCCCCCCGCTTATCAAACAGGCCGGCCCCTTCATGCTCATCGCCCGGCGCGCAAGCCATCTTCCTGCCTCACGCGCTTCACCGGTCAGCCCGGAGGTGAGTATTTCAGCCGGATACCCGAGACTCTCCGCTGCTGAGCGGGCAGCTGCAAGGGCAATCCCGTTGCCGGCTACAATGATATTATCCACCCGCTCAAAAACCGCATCACCTTTCTTCGGTGTTTCGGGGACAAGGCCCTTTGAACCTTTGGTGAGAAACTCCATGACCGCTGCCGGCATCGCCGCAGAAAGCTTGTACTTTTCGATCACGCGCATCGCATCCCCGAAGGTGGAATCATCAGGCGCCATGGGACCGGAGGCAATAACATCGAGCTTGTCGCCTGCCACGTCAGAGAGGATGAGCGAAACCACACGCGCGGGATGGGCAATTTCCGCCAGCCTCCCGCCTTTAACGCTTGAAAGATGTTTTCGTACTGTGTTAAGCTCATTTATAGCGGCGCCGGCACGCAGCAGCAGCGTGGTAACTTGCTTTTTCTCAGGCAGTGATATGCCTTCACACGGGGAGACAAGCAGCGCTGACCCCCCGCCGGAGATAAGACAGACGATACAGCTGTGTTCGTCACTGCCTTTGAGTAATCGGATAATTTCAGCAGTCCCCGCTTGGCCATGTTCATCCGGTATCGGATGACCTCCTTCATACAGGCGTATTTTTTGAAATGCATGTTTCTCCGGACAGTGCCCGTAGGGGGTGATGATAACGCCCCGGTCGATGCTGTCCCCGAATTGCTCTTCCATGGCAGCAGCCATGGCACAGGCGGCCTTGCCGAACCCGGCGACGAGCAATGAGCGGTACCGTCCCTCTTGCAGGACATCTGAAATTTTATGGTGGTGCCGCTGCACCGCATGGCGGGGATCCGCCGACGCCAGTGCGGCCTTGAATATGCGTTCAGCCGTTTCCTGCTGAGCATGAGATTGCATGGCGGTATGCATCATCCGGCGGAGGGGGTTGCATGAAAGCGAAAAGCAATATAGTATACAGACACCCTGAAGTCAATGGCGAGACGCATCAGTCCGCGACTTTTTCATAATTAAGCGCGGATCAGGAGATCGATGATGGATTATTTTACCGCCTTACGGCCATATACCAGCAAGCGGATTGAGGAACTCGAGAGGGCCGACATCCTGGTGGGCATTCCCTGCTACAACAATGAGAAAACCATAACCCACGTAATTCAAATGGTAAGCCATGGTCTCCATCATCATTTCCGCGACCGGAAATGCGTGATCCTCATCGCGGACGGGGGATCAACCGATGACACCCGCGAGGCGGCAAGAGAATTCGAGATCAAGCCCTGGCAGGAAAAGATTGTCTCCATCTACCGGGGGCCGGCGGGAAAAGGCTCGGCCCTGCGCTCCATTTTTGAGGCCGCCAAAAGACTCCAGGTGAGGGCCTGCGCGGTAATTGACTCGGACTTGCGAAGCATTACCTCCGACTGGATAAAGTATCTCATCGACCCGGTCTTTGAAGGGGGATACGAGTTTGTGGCGCCGGTGTACACCCGCTATAAATATGACGGGACCATTACCAATAATATTGTGTACAGCCTCACCCGGGCCCTGTACGGGAAAAGAATCCGGCAGCCCATCGGCGGCGACTTTGCCTTTTCCCGGGACATGGCTGAAGCGTACATCGATCAGGATGTCTGGCAGACTGATGTCGCCCGTTTCGGCATCGACATCTGGATGACCACCCTGGCGATCACCAAAGGCTGCAAGCTCTGCCAGGCCAGGCTGGGGGTCAAAGTCCACGACGCCAAGGACCCCTCGGAAAGCCTGGGACCGATGTTTCGCCAGGTGCTCGGCACCCTGTTTGTGCTCATGGAACAAAATGAAACCTACTGGAAAAAGGTGAAGGGAAGTTCGGTGGTAGACACCTTCGGACCCGAAATGCTGATTGAACCCGAGCCGATAAAGGTGAATGTGGAGGGGTTGATTGAGAGATGCCGCTTGGGTATAAAGCAGTTCGGACCCCTGTACCGCGAGGTCCTCTCGGAAGATTGTGCCAGGGAGCTGGAATCAGTCCGGAAGCTTTCCGACAGGAAATTTTCCCTCTCCATGTACGTCTGGGTCTGCCTGCTGTATGAAATGGCGGCTACCTATCACTCCTGGCCCCACAACCGGCAGAAGCTGGTGGAAATTATCACCCCTCTTTATTATGGCCGTATCGCTTCCTTTATCAAACAAACCAGGGACATGTCCTCCTTCGAAGCTGAAAAACTGGTGGAGGAACAGGCAATTGAATTTGAAGAGAACAAGGACTACCTGGTCAGCATCTGGGACAGGAAGAAAAACGAAAACAGTGCATTCACCGGCCACACGCAGCAGGCCTGAATTATTTATCAGGCTGTTGAAAAACGCCCATCTGCTTCGTGGCTCAAAGGGGGAGGGGCTTTTCAACAGCCTGAGGATATTACTTTTTCAACAGCCTGTTAGTATGAAGATACCGGAAGGAGGTGCGGCATGGCGGATTTTTTTCAGAACGGGGAAATAACCAATCTTCACCGGCTGAAGCCCGGGAATGCAGAACGGCTGGAGAAAGAACTGGAGGGGTTTGCAAAAAGCCGCCCCATCGCCCTGGTGCTTCCGGCCCTCTACCAGGATTTAAAGGCAGCACCCATCAGGAACATCCTGGCAAACATCTCCCAGGTAAAATATTTAAACGAGGTTGTCCTGACGCTGGCGCGGGCCGATAAAAAAGGTTTGGCCGAAGCCAAAGAGATGTTCTCCTCTCTTCCCATGCCGGTTTCCATAATCTGGAATGACGGTGACAACATGCAGGAGCTCTACCATTGCCTGGATCAACAGGGGGTATCAGCCGGAGGAGACGGTAAAGGTCGATCGGCCTGGATGGCATACGGATATATATTAGCGGGGGGTCAAAGCGATGTGATTGCCCTTCACGATTGCGACATTGTCAACTATGACCGGGAGTTACTGGCGCGCCTGTGCTATCCGGTGGCCAACCCCAATCTTGATTATGAGTTCTGCAAGGGCTACTACGCCCGGGTGACTGACCGGCTTCATGGCAGGGTGACCCGCCTCTTTGTAACCCCCCTGATCCGCGCCCTGAAAAAGATGTTCGGCTTTCATAATTTTCTGGAATACCTCGACTCCTTCCGCTACATCCTGGCGGGGGAGTTCTCCATGCGTGCCGACCTTGCCCGGATAAACCGGATCCCCGGAGACTGGGGTTTGGAAGTGGGGGTGCTTGCCGAGGTGTACCGGAACTGTTCCTTGCGAAGGATCTGCCAGGTGGAGATTACCGACTTTTACGAGCACAAGCACCAGCCTCTTTCAGAGAATGACCAAACCACCGGGCTCAACAAAATGTCCATTGATATCGGCAAAACCATTTTCAGAACCATGGCCAGCATGGGCATTTATTTTCACTCGGGCTGGATCAAAACATTGAAGGCAACGTATCTGAGGACCGCCCAGGATTTTATTGCCAAATACAGCCATGACAGCGAGATCGACGGGCTGCAATTCGACCGGCACCAGGAGGCAGTGTCGGTGGAAACCTTTGTTAAGGGAATAGAAACTGCATGTGAAGCATTTGAGCAGGATCCTCTTGGAGCGCCTCAGATACCCAACTGGTCACGGGTAACCTCGGCCATTCCGGATTTTTTTAACCGTCTGGTTACTGCGGTCGAGCATGACAGCAGGTAGCCGATGCCGGCACGCTCTTGCGTCTCATGTCCGCCCATCACTGAGCCGCCCCGAAAATCTCCACTGGCCTGAGCTGAAGAGCTGCGGCACGACTCGCTTGCGCAAGCTTTCCAGCACCACGACCGTGACCGCCGGGAGGAGGGTCCAGAGCAATTCCACCCCGGTCAGCGGACGGGTATGAAATATGCGGTTGGCCGCAGGCAGGTACACAACCGCCATCTGCAGGGCAAGGCCTGTCAGCATGGAGCGTATCAGCCACGGGTTGCGAAAGAGCCCGATCGCAAGGATCCCTTTGTCTGCTGATCGCGCGTGGAAGGCAAAGAACCATTCAAATACCACGATGGCTGTGAAGGCCACGGTTTGTCGCACCTCGTGCACACCAACATCGTCCAACCCGGCGGGAAGCGGTGCGTGGTGGAATATCCAGGTTATAGGCAGGCTCATGCAGAGTCCAATGAGACCGATGCGCAGCAGCATTCCCGGGTAGAGCAGCCCCACGCGAGCATCCCGCGGCGGCTCACTGAGCTCATCGCCGCTTCCGGGCTCCATACCCAGCGGAATGGCCACCATAGCCCCCGTTACCAGGTTGATCCAGAGTATCTGGATGGGCTCGAGGGGCGATTCTCCGTAAAACGCAACACTTAAAAACAGGGTCATCAGTTCCGCACAGCAGGTCATGAGCAGGAAAAAGGTCGCATTGCGCAGGCGGTTGAATATGATCCGCCCCTCTTCGACCGCCCCGACTATGGAAGCAAAATTATCATCCGCCAATACCATGTCCGCGGCTTCCTTCGCAACGTCGGTTCCGGTGATGCCCATGGCCACACCGATGCTGGCGGCTTCAAGAGCAGGTGCGTCATTCACCCCGTCGCCGGTCATGGCGGTGATGTGGCCGTCCCGCTTGAATACGTTGACGATGCGAAGCTTGTGCAGCGGTTCGATGCGGGCATAGACATTACGGCTGCGGCAGCTCAGATGCAGCTGTTCATCATCCATGGCGTCAATCTCCCGGCCCACCAGAGCGGTTTCCCCAGGCCGGCATATGCCGAGCTGGGCACCGATAGCCGATGCGGTGACGGGGTTGTCACCGGTAATCATGGCGACACGTATGCCGGCACGCTTGCAGGCCTGGATGGAACGCCGGGCCTCGTCACGGGGCGGATCAATCATGCCCACCAGGCCCAACAATACAAAACCACCAGCCAGCTTGCCCGGATCGAGATTGCCCAGTTCAAGAGGATACGGCGCAGCCGCAAAGGCGAGAACCCGTAACGCCTCACGTGCCATCGAATTGCCCGCTTCTATGACAGCCTGTCGGGCCGCAGCATCAAGGGGGATTTCTCCCTGGGGGGCCTGAAAGCTGCCGCACATGGGGAGAAGCTTTTCGAGGGACCCTTTGAGGTACGCCGTACGCCGGCCTTTTTCTGCATGAAGCGTTGCCATGTACTGTTTTGCGCTTTCAAAGGGTACCTCGCCCAGACGCGGCTGCTGTTCATCGAGCTCACCCTTGCACAGACCTGCCTTGGCAGCCAGGGTAAGCAATGCACCTTCGGTGGGATCACCGATTATGCCCCATCCCGCCGAGGTGTCGGATAGAAGGGCATCGTTGCAAAGCGCAGCAACGCGCAGAAGGCGCATCAGGATATCATCATCACCGGCATTAACAGGGATACCGTTATGCCTGAATTCGCCCGCTGGTTCATAGCCGGCACCGGTAACCTCCAACAGCCGCTTCCCGGCCCAGACGTTGCGCACGGTCATCTGGTTGAGCGTTAAGGTGCCGGTCTTGTCGGAGCAGATAATGGTTGTGGCACCTAACGTCTCCACTGCCGCAAGCTTGCGGATGAGAACATTGCGCATAGCCATGCGGTTGACGCAGATGGCCAGGACAACGGTAACCGCAGCGGGAAGGCCCTCGGGAATCCCCGACACTGCCGCTGCCACTGCCAGCAGCATCACATCCACCCAGTCCATGCTGTGCAAGAGGGCTGCGACTGACAGTATAATACAGGCACCGGTCACAATCCATATCAGCGAGCGGCCCAGTTGCTCGATGCTTTTTTCAAGAGGTGTTTTTTCCTTCTTCACACCGCTCATGGCGGTGGCGATGCGGCCGATTTCAGTCCTCATGCCGGTTGCCGTGACAACAGCCAGGGCGCGCCCATGGCTCACCGTGGTGCCTGTGAAGACCATATTTTTACGGTCGTGGAGCGGCGCATCAGCTGCGACGGCATGGACATCTTTATCAACCGGCAGCGACTCGCCGCTGAAGGTGGATTCGTTTATCTTGAGATTGGCGAGTTCCAGCAAGCGTGCGTCAGCAGCGACCCGGTCCCCGGCCTCAAGCACCAGTATGTCCCCCGGCACCACCTGTGCTGCATCTATGAGACTCGTCCTGCCCTCGCGGCGAATCTTGGCCTTGGGTGCGCTGAGGGTAAGGAGCGCTGCCATGGCCTTTCGCGCCTTCATCTCCTGCACAAAGCCTATGACTGCCATGAACAGCAGCACAGCGCTTATGACGGCTGCATCCACAGGCCCCTTGAAATAGGCCTTGACGCCCGCCGCACCGATGAGCATGTATACCAGGGGATTGGCAAACTGGTGGAGAAAAAGCATGTACCACGGCTCATGGTCTCTCACGGTGAGGGCATTCGGCCCGGACTCTGCCAGAGAGCGCTCCGCCTGGGGTTCCGTTAAGCCATTAAGACTCAGGTTCGCTTCCTGGAGCACCTCGCTCACCGTTCTCGCCCACGGGCAGGTTACTGAGCGCATAGGGGTCGTTCACCTCCGCGGCTTCTTAATCCGTTCAGGCTGGTAATTTTTGAGTGCAAGGGAAAGGTCTTTTTTGATTTCATTCCTTAAGGATGCGGGCTCCCGGATTGTTGCATGCTGCCCGTAGCTCATTGCCCAGTGCTTTACCTCGGCGGTGCCGGAAACGGTCAGGGTGACGGTAATGCTACCGTCCCGGTTGTCCCTGATCTTCTGGCTGGGATGCCACACCTTCTCCCTGATATAGCCCGCCACCTCCCTGTCAAACCGGACAACGACGGTCACCTTGTCGCCGTGCATGACGCCGAAGCTTTCCCGCACGTATTTCTCGATGGAAAAGTCCGGGGGCACGCTGAATCCCTCGCTGAGCACCTTCATCGCCTTAATGCGCTCCACCACGAACATCCTCACCTCGTTGTGGCGGTGGCACCTGCCGATGAGAAAAAAGGTGTTCTCATAGTACCAGATTTTGTAGGGGTCGATCTTCCTGACGGTGATCTTATCCGAATGCATGGTGTGATAGGTGATCTCCACCGTTTTGCCGTCCGCGGTTGCAGCCATCAGCCGGTCCAGCAGCCCCTTGTACCGGCCATAGTCCTTCTGCTTCCGCTGGGCCGCGTACAGGGAGTGCTCGAGCTTCTCCAGGTGCTCCAGGGCTTTGGGTGCCACGGTTTTCCTGATTTTATCCAGGACGGCTTCGATGGATTCGTAAAAAGGCGTCCCTTTGAGCACCTTCAGCAGATCGCGGCTGAAGTACAGGGACAGGATCTCAGTAATGGTAAACGGGACGTGGGGCGCGTTCTTGAACGCATCGAGCAGCTTCCAGCGCACCTCGCCGTCAAGATCTTCCGAATAGAGCGGAAATCCCGACCGCTCCAGGGCGGCAAGGTCCCTCCGCACCGTTCTCGCGTGGCAGCCTGTCTCCTCCGCCAGCGACTCGATAGTGATCCCGTAATGGTGGGCCTCCACCAGGTTTAAAACACCCCACTGTCTGGCAAGCTGATCACCCCGCGGCATGTTCGCCTCCTCCTGTATCAGTGTTACGTGCGCAAGAATATTTCAAGAATAATTTAATCTCACCATGATGTAAAGAGAGAAGTAGTGTCTGCCCGTTCTTCCCTCAACACACCTCCGTCCCGATAGCAAATTTTGTCACTGCAGATTGCGTTAAATGTCAATCGCCCGTTCTTCCCTTCCGGTTATTGTTCGGCTGTTGAGGCATATCTCATTAAATTTATTTGATTTCTTTCAGCACGGGCAACAGCCTTTACCATGGCCCGGTTATTGCTAATTAAGATTGCGAGTACCTGAAAAAGGAGCTATGCATGTTCGCCAACCGTTCAAAATTATTCCCGGATAGCAATACGCTCAGGCTTATCCTGAACCCGCTCAGCCGGCACTCAGCCGTCCCGGCAGGTCCGGATTATACCGGTTCACATCTCCGGAGCAGGGAAGAAAAGCTGACCGGCGTGCTCATCATTCTCTCCATTCTCGCGCTCATCCTCACCTTCTAAGCGCACTTTTGTTTGACAAGCATCCGCCAATTTTCTATACTCTGCCCCGGACGAGGTCCTGCGGCATTATAATCATCACCGCGGGTTTTCATCCCTCTGTTTCTCAGCCTTTTCAATATCCCCTTCAAGAAACCATTTACAGTAAGGAGCATGACCCATGAAAGAGAGATATGATGTGGTTGTGGTCGGCGCGGGACCTGCCGGACTGCTGGCCGCCCGGGCGGTTGCCGAGAACGGGTTTGATGTAGCCGTTGTGGAACGGCGGGATCGGATTGAGTCAATCGGGAGAACCTGCGGTCAGTCTCTGCTTCCCCCCAACGAATACTTTTTCGGCAACCTGTTTCACTATAACCGGCGAGACAGGCGGTTCTGCTTTCCGAACATAGGATTAAGCTTTCCCTACAGCGGCGCCATCAAGGAGCTCTATGACTGGAACCTGGTTTCACCGGCCGGGAACACCGTTCATTTCGGCTACCCCGAAAATTACGCGCCGCCGTTCCCGGGGATGGTCAAGGCGCCCATTGCCCTTGTCTACGACAAGGAAACCATGGTTCAGGACCTGCTCAGCGAAGCGAAGAAACACAATGTTGAGGTGTTTCCCAACACCGAGTGCACCGACATCACCTGGGCCGGTCCCGAGGTGATAACCGTCGCGGGGGGAAAGCAATTCCGCAGTTCATTCGTGATAGCGGCCGACGGCACCAACTCCAGGGTGGTGCAGAAGCTGGGGTACAATCATGACCGCAGACACATCGCCAACCTCTACGTGAAATCATTCTACGTCGACGGGTTTAAGAGCCCTGATGGAAAGGAAAGGATTTTGACCGGGGTGGGCTTTGTAGACGACAAGCCGGTTTACATATTCTGCCTGCCGAGACCTGAGGGAACGGCGTGGAACGCGCTTTTTCTGACCTTTGAGGGGGATCTCGATATCGGCGCCGCGGCTGAGCGGCTGATGAAGGATTCGCAGTTTGCCGGATGCTTCAAGAACGCGAAGCGGGTGCGTGAATTTGCCGCCATGGAATACATCTCCTCACCGGTGATCAACCCCTTTAAAAACAACGTCCTCATAACCGGCGACGCGGGGTCCTGCCAGGAGCTGGAATGTCTTGGGGCCATGATTACCGGCTGGAAGGCCGGGCTGGCGATTGCGGCGTCGCTGAAGGAATTCCAGCTGGGCATCGCGCCGCGGGCGATTGGCGAATATTGCGACTGGTGGCTCAACACCTACATCAAGCAGTACGACTACCAGGCCTACCTGCAGGTCTTCGGCATTGCCTACATGTTCCCGGGAAAGGATATGATCGATCACATCTTCGGACTGCTCAAGGAATCCTTCCCGCCCACCTTCAATCCATACACCGCGGTGAAACTGCTCGGCGGGCGGCTGCAGGGAATCATCCCCCAGCTCATGGCAGCGCGGCCGGACATCGTTCAGGCGCTGCTGCCCAGGCTGTTCGCCTTCCCGTCGGAACTGCTCTCAAAGACATTAAAAGAAGAGAAATAGCCTGATAACCTGGTTTGCACAAAATCCCTCAGCCGGTCACCTGCTGAGGGATTTTTTCTTACCGGACCTCTTGTGGTTAAATGGAGGATCACATTGCCTGTAGGGGCGACCGGCCGGTCGCCCCTACAAATGATGATCACCCTCTCATTAATAAAAAAAAGAACGAATCCCATTGGTAACGGGGGCGTCTTGCAATACGCCCCAATTATCTCGCTTTTCACTTCCCATCTCCCGGCTTGTCCGCCGCGATGACAAACACCGGATTCAGGGCTTCAAACCGGTTGTGGCTTCCCACGCGCTTCATCCGGGAAAGATTGAGAAGGGTAACATCCACCGGCCATCCGCGCTTGCGGAAGAATGCCATGGCTTTGTCCACCGTCTCCAGGGTCGCGGCGTTTATCACAATTCTACCTGAAGGAAGCAGTGCCCGGCAGCAGGCCCGAAGGACCGGCAGCAATTCACCCCCGGTTCCGCCGATAAATATGCGCTGCGGCGGGGGAAGCCCTTTCAGCGCCCGGGGTGCTTCCCCCCGGATCAGCCTGACCGCTGCGCCGACTCCGAAGCGCTGTATGTTCAACTTTATATCCCTGATGCACCGGGTATTTTTTTCAACCGCATATATGGTCAGCTCCGGGGAACCAAGTGCCGACTCAATGGCAACGGAACCGGATCCTGATCCGATGTCCCAGACTGTTCCACGGCGTGGAAGGTTGAGCTTTGCCAGGGTAAATACGCGCACCTCATCCTTGGTGATGAGTCCCCGCCGGTGTTTAAACAATTTATCAGGTATGCCCGGAGCACCGGGATGGGTTGAATCCCCTTTGCGCCGCCGGGCGGGGGGCATGATGATCATCACGTTCGGGGAAGAAAATCCGATACCGGGCAGCTCCTTCAGGCGGCAGCGGCTTATCTTCTCATCGCGCGAACCGAGCCGCTCCGCGACAAAAACCGGGACAGACGCAAGCAGGGGATCCTCCGCAAGTGCCTGCGCCGCAATGGCCCCGGGGCTGTTGCGGCTGTCAGTCAGAATCCCGATTTTCTCGTGTCCCTGTAAAAGGAATGCGAGTCGGGGAATCGGGCGTCCGTGCACGCTCAGGAGCAGCGCGTCGTCCCAGCTCTCTTTTATGGCAGCAAACGCTGCCTGAAAGGCGGTTATGTTAGGTATGATTTCAACCCGTTCCTTGCCAAGTTGCCTGATGAGCGTGCGCGCTATTCCAAAATAGCCGGGATCGCCGGATGCAATCACAACGATCCTGCGTTTCTTCCCGAGCAGCTTTTTTATGACCGGGGCGATCCCCTGCAGGTTTTTTTGCAGGCTGATTTTCTCCGCCGGCAGATTGCGGAAACAGGCGAGGTGCCTTTTCCCCCCGATGAGCACATCCGCCTCATTGATGATCGCATGCGCCGTTGCGCTCAAATCATCCGGCGACATGCCCATCCCGACCACTGTTACGGTGTTAGCCGATGCCTTCACGTCTCCCTTCCTTTCCTCCATGCCAGAGCATCTTCCCGTCAAAGGAGAAGAGCAGGACCGAGAGCGCACCCTTGCCGCCGGTCATTCCATACAGCTTTTCCATCGCCTTCATGCAGATGGCATCGATCAGGGAATACGACTTTTTCCTGAGCAGCAGCTCCAGTATGCCCCGCACGGTGACGGACCGCTCAATGTTCCGCAGCAGGGAGGTGTTGAGCCGCAGCCGCTCTCCCAGCCCTGCCACAAAAGAGACCTCCAGCGGGAAACTCCCCGCATGGGTGCATGCAGCGCCGGCGGCAATCTTGGTAAGCTTCCCCATGAATGCCGCTATGGTTATGCACCGGAAACCGTGTTCGAGGGCCTGCGCAAGGGCGAAGGAAACATAATCGCCCATCTGGATGAAAGATTCCCCTCGCAGATGAGGAAACCCGGCCATCGCCAGCCGCTCGCTCCGTCCCCCCGTGGCCAGCACGACTTCCGTGCACCCTGATGCCCGGGCAATGTTCAGCGCGAGGTCAACCGTTTCCTTGTAGGCCTGGTGGGAGAATGGTTTGACAATGCCCGTGGTGCCGAGAATGGAAATGCCGCCCAGGATGCCGAGGCGGGGATTAAGAGTTTTCTTGGCCAGGGCCTCCCCGTCGGGAACAAAGATGGTCACATCCGCGGCGGCAAGCGAACGGGGTGATTTCCCCGCCTCCGCGATGGCCTCCCGTACCGCGCGCCTGATCATCCTTCGGGGTACAGGGTTGATGGCGGGCCCCCCTTTCCTTACCGGAAGGCCCGGCCTGGTTACCAGGCCCACCCCTTTTCCGCCATGAAGCATGACCGGCAGGCTGCCCCGTGAAACGTTACTTTTGGCAGTGATGAAAGACAGTTCGGCGCCAATCACCGCGCCATTGGTAACATCGGGGTCATCTCCCGCATCCTTCACCACCGTGGCATAGCCAATACCCTTTTGTTTCCGGCAATCCTGCAGCACAATGTCAGCCTGCTTTCCAAAGGGAAGCGAAACGCGCACCACGCCCGGCCTTTGCCCGAACAGGGCCATGGCCGCGCCTTTTGCCGCTGCCGCCGCGCAGGTCCCGGTGGTGTAGCCGCTGCGAAGCTTCTTTTTTACACGCGCCATTACCCCCTCACCCTAACCCTCTCCCCGGGGAGAGGGAAATTAGATTAAGAACTTGCTCCTACCTTAAAACGAGGGATTCCCAGCTTCCCCCAAAAGAGACATGCATGCCATGGATTATTTTTTCACGATGATCAGCGAGAGGTAGTCCTCACGGCCGGAAAGTCCCCGTTCCTTATCCGGTGTGACCAGCTCATCAGGCAAGCCCAGGCGGCGGATATACATCGCACGGTCCTGCAGATCCATTTCCCGCAGCAGCTCATGGATTGTCCCGGTTGCGCTGTTGTGCTTGAGGAACACAATCGCATCAGATGACGCGAGACATTTCCTGATTCGCTCGCCGGACGCGGACCCGGGAACAATGGAGAGTATCTCATGTCCCTGCGCCAGGGGAAGGTTGGCGGAGGCTGCCCCCGCCAGATAAGCGGGTACGCCGGGTATGGTAACCTTTTGTATCAGGGGATAGAGCGCCTCCATTTTTTTAAGCAGGTAGCCATAGGTGCTGTAGGTCATGGGGTCACCCAGGGTAATGAAGGCCGCGTCCTCACCCGTCTCCAGTACCCGGGCAATGCTCCTCGCGCTCTCCTCCCAGGCCCATTCGCGCTCCGCACGGTCATGGTTCATGGGAAAGAAAAGGTTCTCAATCCGGGCATCATTGGGGATATACGACCTGGCGATGCTGTAGGCGATGCTCCCCCTATCCTTTCCCGCCACGGGCGCAAAGATGAATTTCATCCGTGCGAGCACCCCTTTCGCCTTCAGGGTGATCAACTCCGGGTCTCCGGGACCCACTCCTATTCCGTATAATGTTCCGCAGCTATGCATGGTCGTTTTCCGCCGACAGCAGCGCCAGCGCGTTGACCACGCTGGCCGCCAAGGGACTTCCTCCTTTTTCGCCCCGCACGGTGATGAAAGGCAGGCCGCTGGCTATGAGCATTTCCTTGCTCTCCGCCGCACCCACCATCCCCACCGGCACACCGATGATCAAAGCGGGGCGGCGCGCTTTATCCCCGGCAATGGCAAGAACTTCGCGCAGCGCGGTGGGCGCGTTGCCGATGGCCACAAGCGATCCCTTCATGAGCGGCGCCAAGGCGCGCATGGCAGCCGCCGCCCTGGTTTTTCCGGTGAGCCGCGCTTGCTTCGCCACCGCCAGGCGGGAGATGGCGCAGCAGAGCTTTGTCCCGTAAGGACGCAGCCGCGCAAGGCTGATGCCCGCCTTGACCATGTTGGTATCAGCGATGATCGGCGCCCCGCCGCGCAGGGCCGCCATTCCCAGCTGCAGCGCCCGGGGGTGAAATACCGTGGTGTTAACCAGGTCAAAATCGGCGGTGGCGTGGATCATGCGTTTTACCACGGACCACTGCCGCCGATTGAAGGAGTGGGATGAGACCCGCGCTTCAATCAGCTGAAAGCTCTTTTTTTCTATCTGCTCCGGCTTCATGGAGTCACATACCTTTCCTGTTCTGTGAGTGATTAACCCTCTGACAGTGCTTGCAGGGTATGATCGGCAAAGATTTGGAAGACGCCGGGGTAAGCACCCAGTCCCGGCATATAGATACGTCGGATTTCGTTCAGTCTCCCTTTTACCGGCTCCCCGTAACGATGGAACAGGAAGCGGAACAGCTTATTGTCCGGGTCCTGCGCCTCCAGCGCCCCCTTGACATCATCGTGCATGTGCACGCCGTGAACAATCATGAAGGGCTGGACCAGGAGAGTCCCGATGCCGCTCATGATGAGTTCCCCCAGGCTTTCGCCGAGGTAGGGTGCCGGGCTTTCCAGGTTGCCGAAGGCGGCCTTGAACGGTGACGCGAAGAGGGAATCAACCTGCCGGGAGCAATCTCCGTAAATCTCCGCCGCCCGCTCATCCGGCGTCCCGTGACCGACAAAGATAATGCCTGTCCCTCCGGGCGGAACGTTTTTCAGCCGCGATGCAACTTCATGCTTGACTACCATGAATACCCTGTCATCAGGAAGCAGCGGCCGGGCAATGCGTATCTCTTTGAAGCGATGTTCGCATTCCTTGGCCGCCGCCACAATGTCACGTTTGACCACCTGTCCCTCAACCATGAAAATCGGCGCAATTACCACCACAAGCTCACCGTCCGCGGGGAGGCTCTCCAGAACTTCCTTCAGCTTCGGCTCTCCCACCCGCGAGGTGAATCCCACCGGTATCCGCTGCCTGAAGCGCTCCTGGAATCGCACCTGCATGCCGGTGTAGGCAGCCTTCGGACCCATCGATGTGCCGAAGGCAGCCAGGACGATCTGGTAGTTTGGGGGAAGTGGAGTTTGTAATGTCATTTTTTTATTAGTATCATGATTGTCAATGTACGAAAATGATATGCGATCAAAGCCGGATGTGAGATTTGCGATCTGAGATATGTGATAAAAAAACCATCGATGAAAATATTGAAACAATCTCATACACACATCACAGAGCTCATATCGCCCATCCCCCAGCACAGATCGCAGCTGAAGCTCGCTCCTACCGGTTTTTTGTCTTCTGCATCCTATCTCACATCGCAGATCGCACATCGCATATCTCACCCCTCCTTCAACACCCTCGCTGCTTCCTTTGCAAAGTAGGTGATAATGACATCCGCGCCCGCGCGCTTGATGGACTGGAGCAGCTCGATCATGATGTTTTTTTCATCAAGCATCCCCCGCGCCGCCGCCGCCTTTACCATGGAATACTCACCGCTCACATTGTACGCGGCCAAGGGGCAGCCGAACCTTTCCTTGGCCCGGAAGATAATGTCCAAATAGGCGAGCGCCGGTTTGACCATGATGATATCGGCGCCCTCTTCTATATCCAGTGCAATTTCTCGAAGTGCCTCCTCGGCATTGGCCGGGTCCATCTGGTAGCTTTTCCGGTCGCCGAAACGGGGGGAGGAATCGGCCGCCTCGCGGAAAGGCCCGTAAAAATGAGAGGCAAACTTGGCGGCATAGGACATGATGGGAAGCTCCGTGTATCCGTTCTCATCGAGCGCAGCCCGTATGGCCCCCACCCTGCCGTCCATCATGTCCGAAGGCGCGACCATGTCCGCGCCCGCCGCTGCGTGGCTGACGGCAACCTTCTGAAGAATGCTCAGTGTCTTATCGTTATCCACCCTGCCATTTTCTATGATCCCGCAGTGGCCATGGGTGGTGTAGGCGCAGAGACAAATGTCGGTGATGACCATCAGGTCCGGGAATGACGCCTTAATCGCCTTGATGCCTTGCTGCACGATGCCGCGTGATGCATACGCCCCGCTACCCGTCTCATCCTTGCCGCCGGACAGACCGAAGAGAAGAATAGCGGGAATGGAGAGCGCGCTTACTTCCTCCAGCTCCTTAAGCAGCGAATTCAATGAATGATGGTACACGCCGGGCATGGAGGATATTTCAGATTTATCACCCGCCCCTTCTTTGAGAAAAAGCGGATAGATGAAGTCATCAGCGGCAAGGCGGGTTTCTCTCAGCATCCGCCTCAAAGGCTCCTTTGCCCGTAACCGCCGCAACCTCTGCTGCGGAAAAGCCATACTAATTCTCCCGTTTTTTCTTTGTGCCGTAGTAGGTGATTATGGCCTTTGCCAAGCCCGGTATGGTGTGGGAAGAGGCGGTGATGCTCACCTTGATACCGTGCTTCGCAATCTCCTGCCGGGTTACCGGTCCGATAGCGGCCACCGCTGTTTTCTTCAACAAGTGTTTTACCGGCGTTTCTTTCATAAGCGACATAAAATTAACAAAAGTTGAAGGGCTGGTGAAGGTGATGCAATCAATCGTTTCCTTCTGCATGAGGCGCTTCACTTCCCCTGCCTTCACCCGCGGCTTCCGTATGCTGTAGCTGCACACGTTGTCGACCAGGGCGCCCATCTTTTTAAGCGCCCGCGGCAGCAGATCACCGGCGATATCTGATCGCACCAGCAGCACCTTTTTTTCCTGCATCTGCTCGCCTCTGAATGCGTCAGCCAGATGTCGCGAGGTAAACACAGCCGGTACAATGCCGGGGGTAATGCCGTGAGTACGAAGCGCCTGTGCGGTCATCTCCCCCAGGGCGGCAATGGTCACGCCGCAGAGCAGTTCTCTATTTAATTTCAGGAACTCTATCCGCGAGACAAACGCCTTTACCCCATTAACGCTGGTAAAGACAAGATAATCGTAGTCCCGCAATCGCCGCAGCGCACCATCGAGCTTCCCATAGCTGCGGGGCGGTCCGATCTCTATGGTGGGAAAGCATATCACCCGGGCGCCAGCCCCCTCCAGCAGATCTGCCAGCGTGTCCGCCTGCTCTTCAGCACGGGTAACTACAATGGTTCTATTATAAAGCGGCAGTGATTCAAACCAGGCTATCTGCCTGCGGAGCTGTGCCACCTTCCCTACCACCATCACCGCCGGGGGCCTGATATCCTTACGATTCACCCGGGCAATGATGGTGTCAAGCGTCCCCTCTACCACTCGTTGATGAGGATAGGTCCCCTGTTCAATAACCGCAACCGGTGTTTCAGGCAGCGCGCCTCCCGCTCTGAGTTCCCGCACGGTCCGCTCCATTGTCTTCACACCCATGAGGCAGACAACCGTATCAACCGCCCGGGCCAGTTTCTTAAAGTCCACCGTGGGGGCCTTCTTGGCGGGATCCTCATGGCCGGTAACCAGGGCGACCGAAGAGGCACAGGCGCGATGGGTCAGCGGGATGCCCGCATATGCCGGGGCGGCCACCGCCGAGGAGACTCCGGGTATGACCTCAAAGGGAATGCCGCGCACAGCCAGCGCTTTGCACTCTTCCCCGCCGCGGCCGAAAATGAAGGGGTCCCCGCCCTTGAGCCGGACCACCGTCCTGCCGCTCTTTGCCTCCTTGACCAGCAGCCGGTTGATCGCTGCCTGTTCAAGCATCTTGTGCCCCGCCTCTTTTCCCGCGTCAATCATTCTCGCCTGCGGCTGGGCGTACTTAAGGATCCGTTGATTGACCAGGTGATCATAGACGATGACATCAGCCTCCCCGATGAGTCGCATGGCCTTGAGGGTGATGAGCCCGGGATCACCCGGTCCGGCGCCGACGATATAAACTTTTCCCGGGGATCTGCTCATGGCTCCCCCCGCGTTTCCGCCAGCAGGCTGCTTCCCCCGCCCTTCAATACCCTGCGGGCCAGGAGTTCTCCGAGAATTTCACCCTCGTCCCTGCGCCCGAGCATTTTCATGGTAACCATCTCCTTCCCGTCCGGAGAAGAGACAAACCCTCTGAGCAGCATCTCGCCGCCACTCAATTCCGCATACGCGCCTGCCGGCGTATGGCATCCGGCGCCAAGGGCATGCAAAAAGCACCGTTCCGCCCTGACGGTGAGGCCTGATTCCTGATCATGCAGCATTGCAAGCAGCTCCTTGAGCGGCAGGTTGTCCTCTCGTATCTCGATACCGAGCGCGCCCTGCCCTGCAGCGGGAATGCAGATGTCGGGATGCAGATACTGAACAATGCTGTCACCCCTGCCAAGACGTTTCAGCGCGGCGGCGGCCAGTACCAGCCCGTCGGCAAAACCGTCATGGAGCTTTTTCAGCCGCGTGTCCACATTGCCGCGGATGTCCCGGATGACGAGATCCTGCCGATAGCGCAGCAGCTGGGCCCGCCTGCGCAGGCTGCCCGTCGCGACAGCGGCGCCGGCGGAAAGGCTTTCCAGGTCCGCGCCGGTCCGGGAAATAAACACATCAAGCGGGTTTTCCCGCACGGTGATGGCTCCAAGCATAAGCCCGGGAGGAAGAACGACCGGAAGGTCCTTCATGCTGTGCACGGCCAGATCGATCTCGCACGCGAGGAGCGCTTTTTCGATCTCACGGGTAAATGCCTCTTTTCCTCCCAGTTGGGACAGGGGTCGGGAAGGGTGCTGGTCCCCAGAGGTTTTGATGGGCACGATTTCCAGCTGCCGCTTTTCATCGAAGTTTAATAAATGATCCCTAACCCAACCGGCCTGCGCCAGGGCAAGCGGACTTCCCCGCGTGCCGATCCGTAACGGTGCACTGGCCATTAGTTGACCCCCAGCTTATTCAGGACATCGCGCCGGGAGATCTTTTCCCCCCGGGTAAGCCGTTCCCTGATGGGTAATGACAGCAGGGATTGTAGCGCTTTTCTTTTTTTCTTCCCGGTCAATTGTGCGTTTTTGACGATCGCGCTTCGCGCTTCTCCGATGAGCCGGGTATAGCGAATATACTCCGGTCCGAAAGAGCGCTCCAGATCCATGCGTATCTTTCGGGACAGAGCCGGAGCAAGGCCTTCGGTTGCAATGCTAATGGTAAGCGGCCCGCGCTCCACTAGGGCGGGAACAATGAAATCACAGTCTGCAGGGCTGTCCGCCACGTTGACCGGAATGGATTTTTCCTTTGCCAGCCGGGCTATGCTGCGGTTTGTTTCAGCGCTGTCGGTGGCGGCGAACATGAGAAATGCGCCCGTGCAGTCAGATGCCCTGAACCGTCTTTTACGCCACTGTATCTTTTCGCGACGTGCGAGCGCGCGGATGGCAGGGACCGTTTCAGGGGAAACCACCGTCACCCGGCCGCCGCAGCGAAGCAGGGTCGCGATCTTACGCGCCGCGGTCCTGCCGCCGCCGACCACCAGGCATTTTTTACCCGCGATAGAGAGATGCAGGGGATAGTACGCCGGCATAAGTTAGTCTTTTTATTCAATTGTAGGGGCGACCGGCCGGTCGCCCCTCTACTTTTTTCGAATTGAACGCAACACCCGATCCATTACATCAAGGGTCTTTTCGATGTCTTTCCGGGCGTGCGCCATGGACACGAAATTGGTCTCGAACTGCGATGGGGGAACATAGATGCCGCCCTTTAGCATACCATGGAAATAGCGGGCGAAGGCCTTGAGATCACAACACCGCGCCTGCCGGTAATCCTTGACCTGCTTCCCCGAAAAAAAGAGGGTGAAAAGAGAACCCAGGCGATTGACCCGGGCAGATACGCCGCGCCTGCTGATTATTTCTCCCATGCCTTTGCAGAGTGTCGCGGTGATGTCATCGATTTTTTCATAGGCACCTTGCGATTGTGAAAGTATGGTCAGCGTCTCAATGCCGGCCGCGGTTGCAAGCGGGTTGCCCGAGAGCGTCCCTGCCTGGTACACCGGTCCCAGGGGAGAAACGAGATCCATAATCTCCCTCCTGCCGCCGTAGGCACCGACGGGCAATCCCCCGCCGACAATCTTCCCCAGGCAGGTAAGATCAGGGGTAACGCCATACCAGTGCTGCGCCCCGCCGAAGCAGACCCGGAAACCGCTGATGACCTCGTCAAAAACAAGCAGCGAGCCATAGTGGCTGGTCACCTCCCGGAGCAGCCGGAGAAAGCCGGGTTCCGGAAGCACCAGCCCCATGTTGGCCGGGACGGGCTCCACGATCAGGGCCGCAATCTTCTCTCCGCTTTTTTTGAAAATTCTTTCCACCGCCTCCCCGTCATTAAAGGGGATGCTTATGGTATCCCGCGCTACCCCCGGGGGAACTCCCGCGCTGTCGGCACTACCGAAGGTCATTGAACCGGAACCGGCCTTTACCAGGAAGCTGTCCGCATGGCCATGATAGCAGCCGTCGAATTTGACAATCCGCGTTCTTCCGTTACAGGCACGCGCGAGCCGGATGGCTGACATGGCAGCTTCGGTACCTGAATTAACCAGGCGCAGCTTTTCCATGTCGGGAAACCCGCTGCGGATAAGGCGTGCAAGGACAAGTTCCCTCTCGGTGGCCGCACCGAAGCTTAATCCTTCAGCGGCGGCTTCCCGAACTTTTTTTACCACCCGGGGATGGGCATGACCGACGATGGCCGGCCCCCAGGAACCGACATAATCAAGGTAGCGGTTGCCGTCGACGTCGAAGAGATAGGCGCCTTTTGCCCGGGAGATAAAAACCGGGTTTCCTCCAACCGCACGGAAGGCCCGCACCGGGCTGTTCACCCCGCCGGGCAGGAACTTAAGCGACTGCCGGTACAGCTGCCGGGAATGAAGATTACTGGCGCGAGAGTTCATTGAGGTCTATCTTTGCAAGGGCCTGCCTGATCAGATATTCAGCCTTGTGAGCCTCCTGCCGTTTCCTGCCAAGGTTTTCCTCGATGATCTGGTTGAAATCTTCAAGGCTGTAAAGGGTAACATTCTCAAGGGCACCGGTATCAGGCTCGACATCACGCGGCACCGCCATGTCAATGATGAGCAGCGGCCGCTTTCTTTTTTTCATCGATGCCTCTACCTCGTCCTTCCTCAGGATAACATGGGGAGCGGCGGTCGTGCTGACGATGATGTCCACCCGGTGCAGCTCGCGCTTGAACTCATCAAAGTGAATCGCCCGGCCTCCCAGGTATTGCGCGATGGCTGCGGCTTTATCATAGGTGCGGTTGGCAACAATCACCGTGCGTATCCCGCGCTCGCGGAGATACTGGGCGATCTGCTCATTGATTTTATTGACGCCTACCAGGAGAATGGTCTGGCGCTGCAGGTCCGCCCTTTTTTCCGCCAGCTTTATGGCCATGCTGCTTAAAGAAGTGCTGCCCCGGTTGATGGCGGTCTCCCGCCGAACCTTCCTTCCCATTTTAATGGCGCCGTCAAAAACCCGTTCAAGAAGCGGGTCGCTCGCCCGGGCTGACCGCGCTTCATCATAGGCATGCTTCACCTGTCCCAGAATTTCATTTTCGCCCAGCAGTTGGGAGTCGAGCCCGGACGATACCCGGTAGAGATGCTCGATGACATCCTTGTTCTCAAGCTCGTAAAAGCTGCCCGCGAAATCCCCGGCGTCGATCCGGTGCACATCGCTTATAAACTGTTTGATATAATCGCCGGTAAAAAACGGTGAGCGGCTGGTAACATAAACCTCCGACCTGTTGCAGGTGGAGAGAATCGCACCGCCCACAACATCCTCGCAGCATTTGAGCCGGCCCAGGGCATCTTTAAGCTTTGTGGGGGTAAAGGACAGCTGTTCCCGAACTGAAAGCGGTGCCGTCCGGTGATTGACGCCCAGCACAAAGAGGCGTAAAGGCATGGTCATGGTTTTCATGTGTGCGAGAAAGGTCCTTCTGTTTCAGCGGAATCCACAGCGAAAAAAAACACCCTTTCCTCCAGAGAGGGAAAGGGTGTTGTCAACAAAGGTTCCTTGAACCAGTCATCTTCCCCTCGGAAGTATGATCCTCTGCTGGTAAGGTTTTCTGACTCGTGGATCATCCTACTCTCTCCCGCCTTCCCGCCTTCACCTGCTACGGCAGTGGCTTGTTCCGGGAGATTTCGTCCCCACTTACAGCTGCGGGGCAGTGATGGATTTGCACCATCTTTCCTTTGTGGCGCTCTATGTCACAGGCAGGATTATGATTTATCTGAAGGGATACCTAATGTCAATGGTTTTTTCAGCATCTTAGGGGACGACCGTTATTATTCAATTAATCGCATTTCAGAAAAACTGGGGCGTATTGCACTACGCCCCTACAAGACAAAAAAAGTGCCACACGTTTGTTTCTTTTTATTAAGTCAACACCTTAAATATAATGCCTTTGGATCTCTATCTTTATTTCCCGTATGCCATTAAACCACGAATGCTAGTAAGTAAAGCCATGAAAATGCAAATAATTGACACAACAAAAAATATTACTGTTATTGCAATGATGTTTATGAAATAAAATATTATTGATCCCATCCCAGACAAACATGAGGATAATCCTATTAACTGAAAGCACTTATAATCCAATGCTGATTCTTCAAAATACTTCCTTGTATTAAAAACAATTATCCCACCTAGAAACAGAATCACGCCACTCTTCAAATAATTAGTATGAACTATTTTAAATAAAATATTATATAAACCCATAAATTGAGCTATTAAAAGGATCGTGGATCCAATAACTGATACGTAAATATTTCTTCTAGTTGCTTGAATTTTCTTCACTAAAACTTACTCCATATTAAGCAACGACTCTCACTTTTCGCCTCGAGCCTTAGAAACCGCCGCTGCTATGTCCGAGCGCTTTATGCCTGCTTTCTTTCCCTGGCTTCGTGCCTTTTGGATAAGATTTCCGAAATCAGCCATTGAGGGTGGGGCGATGGACTTTAAAATCACCACATCTTTATCGCCTAAGACAACGAACTGAGCACCCGTTTTTAGTTTAAGCCTCTTCCTGATTTCCTCTGGTATAACAACCTGTCCTTTTGATGACATTTTTGTTGTTGCTAACTGGGCCATGGACTATTCTCCTTCCATTGCTGGTTAATCTTACCGGTAAGATTCTAATTCAGTTTAAAGATTAGAGCAAGACAAATATAATGGCAGAGGGAACGTAGGGGCGTATTGCAATACGCCCTTACCAAACGAACAATCTCTGCACCAATGTCTTCATTTATGCTAGCCGAGTCTGTCATTCTGATCACCGCGAAGAATCTCTTCTTTTCAAGTATATGAGACCCTTCACTTCGTTCAGGGTGACAACAATAGAGATCCAAGTTCCTGACATACCGTACTACCTTGGAAATTTATTTTATTAAGAGCGTCCCCCCTTTGCCTGAGCACAAGAGATCGGCTGTTTCAGTATAACTTTGGAAACTTAGAATTTTAAGGGCGTCCCCCTCTTGCCGCCGGGCTTGACATAACGCTTCAACTATGGTAGTAATATGCATCAATTTATTAGTGGTTTTTCATTTGCGACTGCAGTTCGGCACCGCCAGTTCAGTTCTTGCCATCAAGCAGCACGGAAGCGGGAGGTTAAAGTCGAGTGTAGTGGGACTTTAGCCTTCTTTTTTTTATGCAACAAAGCAGGATATTTTACCGTAGCGGCGACCGGCCGGTCGCCCCTACATTTTGATAAAGGATTAGTTTAAAGCAGGAGCAGAAGGGTATGGAAATCGGTATTATAGGATTACCGCAAACCGGCAAAAAAACATTATTTAAACTGCTCACCGACAGCATATCAGCGGATGAGCAGAGTGGCCATCATGCCGCGAAAAAACCGAATATCGGTCTTTCCAAAGTCCACGATGAACGGCTTTATCAGCTTGCGGCCAAGTACAATCCCAGGGCGGTGACTCCGGCACTCATAAAGTATCTGCTGCTGCCCGGGCTGTCTAAAAATTCCCAGGAGAACCGTGAAGCGCTGAAAGCCATCAGTACCGTTGACGCCATCTGCCATGTGGTCCGCGCATTTGATGATGAAACGGTTTTTCACGTAGACGGGACGGTGGATCCCCTCCGCGATATACGCTACGTCCATTCAGAACTGCTGCTTGCCGACCTGATTTTCAGCGAGGGGCGGATTGAGCGGCTGGAAAAGGAGCTCAAGCGGAAAAACGAGCCGGCCCGGGAAAAGGAACTTCAGCTCATGCGATCGGTGGTGGAACACTTAAGCGGCGAAAAACCGCTGCGGCTGATGGCGCTTGATGATGAGGATAAGAAGGTGCTGAATGCCTATCCCCTGCTCACCCGAAAGAACATGATTGTGGCGCTCAACGTGCATGAAAACGACCTTGCCTCCGACATACTCCTGCGGCAGATTGAAGCCGCCTGCAGCGATGACGGGACACACTGCGTGCAGGTTTCCCTGAAAATTGAAGAGGATCTGGCGGCCATTGAGAACGACGAAGAGCGGAAAACATTTTGCAGCGAGCTGGGCATCACCCGCTCGGCCCTGGAAAAAATTACCCGGCTGAGCTATGAAGCGCTTGACCGCATTTCCTTCTTTACCGTGGGGGAAGACGAGGTGCGGGCGTGGACCATTCCCAGCAACGCCTTTGCCCCACAGGCCGGAGGCGCCATTCATTCCGACATCGAGCGCGGTTTCATCCGCGCGGAGCACATGCATTATGATGACCTGATTGCCTGCGGGAGTGAGCAGAAGGTCAAAGAAGCGGGCCGGCTGTCACTGAAAGGGAAGGACTACCAGGTACAGGACGGCGATATTCTCAACTTCCTTTTCAATGTGCAGGACGGCAAGGGAAGAAATTGAGTGTCGCTCTGTTATGTGGTGAGATGCCGGCAGAATTCCAGATTGATTTTTTTGGGAAATCTGCTATAAATAACAGTGCCAGCATAAATCATACGGTGTATTGCTTATGCAGAATTCGGGCGATCGGCCATGCCGGAACGGTGAAGTCGGAAAGATCATCGAGTTGCCGGGAAGGTCTGAGGGCAAAAAAGAGGAAGGCCCTGATGCCGCGGTGCATGACAGCATGAAACATGCGCAGTTAACCTATGATCTGCGCAAGATCCGGGAGGCAGTTGAAAAAGCTCCCGACATTCGGGAAGAGAAGGTTGCCCTCATTAAAAAGATGATTGCCTCCGGGGAATATAGTGTACAAGCCCGGGAGATCGCTGACAAGATGATACAAGAATTCCTTTTGGATGATTCGCCCAAAAGCTAACCCCGTCGTTACTTTTTCTCCCCGACTGCTTCCGCCTCGATCTTTAATATCTCCGCGTTGCTCTCCGCGCATTTGGTTTGCACCACCAACGCACCGGTTTTCGCTCCTGCCGGAACTTCCACCGTGATCCTGCTGTTTGTCCAGGAAATGATGTTACCTCCTATGCCGGGAGAGAAAATTACCTCTCCGGCCTTCTCCTTGTCCCCGAAGCGGTGCCCCCTGATGATTACCTGCTGGCCGGCCCTGGCGAGATTGGGCTTGATGAGCTTTATGTAGGGTTTGGGGCAAACTTCCTTATCAGTCTTTTCCTGCGCGAGGGCAATGCCACAGAAACCGACAGCAAAAAAGAGCATGAGCGAAAAATTGCGGCAACTGCTATGTTCCCTTTATTTTTCTTCACGGCTCCTACCTCCTTCCTTGAATTGTTCAGGATACCTGTATAGTACCGCAGGAGTATCGCGTTGACAAGTCCCAATGATTACTGCAAGAATAAGTAGGGGCGACCGGCCGGTCGCCCCTACATGTGGACAATGTTAACGGCTGAACTTGAAGCAATTTTTTCCGCGCCACTCTTTAGTTTCTCCGGGTGGTGCGCCTGCCGAATCAGACCAGATCGATGTCCTGCTTGAAAAATGAACCGCGGGGAAAATATTTCGTCAGCTCATCCTCAGTGAATTTTTTGGACCGGGCGAGATCGTCGTGCATTGCCTGCAGGTATCCCTTGGTAATATAAAAATTGCCGGTGTCAAAAAAGCTGGAAACCATCTGTCCCAGCTCCATGACCTGGTACACTTCCATTGCGCTGTCCAGCAGCGACTCTGCAAGCGCTGTGCTGCGCACAACCCGTTTGGCCAGGATCACCGCGTAATGGATTTCGGAGAGGGGAAATTTCTCTTCGTATCGCTCCTTCCCAAGCTGGACAAAATAATTGCCGATCTCCTTGCGCGACAATCCCTGGGTGATCCATTTGGCAAAGTAGTCAAAAAACAGTTTGTTAACCCTCATCAACCGTTCGTCCGGCAGCTTCTGATAGGTCTTCATATACTCTGACTTCCGGACCTCTCCGCACCATGTCCGGGATAATTTTTCTGTTTGATTTACGATCGCATCCATGAACTTTTTAGAAATCATCGGTTCCCCCTTGTCGCAATATATTAAACATCGATGGCGTTTTACCCAAAAACGAACAATGAATTCTTATATAATAAAGAACCGCCCCTGTCAACTTTACTGTTGCCGCCATTTCACTCCCCGTGCGCTTGTCCAGTGGAAAGACCCGGATCAAGGCCGCAGCAGTTGCCGGCCTATCCTTTAATCACACCCAGCGGCCGAAGCCGGGCCACCTTCCTTGATATCCCCGCCTGGTGCACCACCTCCACCACATCGCTCACGTCTTTATAGGCTTCGGGCACCTCTTCCGCCAGGGTTGCCCTTCCCTCGGCCATGACAATGACACCCCGCTGCTCCATCTCCTGCGCGATGGACCTGCCCCTGCTTTGCTTGATGGCCTGCGTCCGGCTCATCAGCCGGCCCGCCCCGTGACAGGTGGAGCCGAACGTCTCCTCCATGGCCTTCTCAGTTCCGACCAGTATGTATGAGCATCTGCCCATATCCCCGGGAATGAGCACCGGCTGGCCCACCTCCCGGTACACCGCGGGCACGTCGGGGTGGCCGGCCGGAAAGGCGCGCGTTGCCCCTTTTCGATGAACGCACACCTTCTTTTTCACGCCGTCAACGGTGTGGACCTCCTTCTTGGCAATGTTATGGCAGACATCGTAGAGCAGCCGCATGTTCAAATCCTTCGGGCTTATTTGCAGCGCCTGCTCCATGATTTCCCGCGTCCAGTGGGTGAGCACCTCACGGTTGGCCCAGGCATAGTTGGCAGCACAGGACATGGCGGCAAAGTACTGCTTCCCCTGGTCGGAGCGAAGATAGGCACAGGCAAGCTGACGGTCAGGAAGTGACACGTCCATTTTACCCATGGTGTGGACCATTGTCTTGAGGAAATCATCGCAGACCTGGTAGCCGAAGCCACGCGAACCGGAATGGATGGAGACGACCACCTGGTTTTGGAAAAGGTCAAAGGCCCGGGCCACCTCCTCATCAAACAGCCGGTCCACCACCCCCACCTCGAGAAAATGATTCCCCGAGCCCAGCGTCCCCAGCTGGTTTCTCCCCCGCTCAAGCGCCCGCTGGCTCACCGCCTCGGGGTCAGCCCCTTCCATCAAACCTCCATCCTCTGTCCGCTCCAGGTCCTCCCCTTCCCCGAACCCCTTTTCAACCGCCCACCGGGCCCCCTTGACCAGGACCTTCTTCTCTTCCGAGGGGTTCAGCTTAACCCTGCCGGTTGAACCGACACCGGAGGGTATGCCCCGGAAAAGGGCAGATACCAGGCCCTTCATTTTACCCTGAACGTCCTCAAGAGTAAGATCCGTTCGCAGGACGCGGCATCCGCAATTGATGTCATATCCAACCCCGCCCGGGGACACAACGCCTTCCTCGAGATCAAAGGCCGCGACACCCCCGATGGGAAACCCGTAGCCCCAATGCATGTCCGGCATGGCCAGGGAGTACTTGATGATGCCGGGCAGGTGGGCCACGTTGGCAACCTGGCGCGGGCTTTCGTCAAGCGCTACGTCATCCAGCAGCTTCCGGCTTGCGTACAGCAACCCCGGGACCCTCATCCCTTGCGAGCGGGGTATGATGAAGCGGTAATCGTCAACCTTCTCTATGGTCAGCTTTTCTTTTGTTTCCATGGTCTCACCCCCGATGCAGCCTGCTTCCCTTCAAATATCGAACACGATGCGCGCGGTCCATCCTTCCTCGCCCTGCTCGATTTTAAGCTGGTGGTAGGTTACCGCTTTAATCTCCCGCAGCAGCTCATGACGGCGGGCATCGAATTGCTCCCCCCTGACGGTTGCACTGAGATGGGATTCATCCACATTGTGAATGATGAACGCGGAGAGCAGGTATCCCTTCACCTGGTGCAGGTACAGAAGCTCCCTCAGCCAGCTCACCATCAGGTCTTCGTACCCGCTGCCCTCCGCCGTGACCGGCAGGGCCGCTTTCTCATCAATGGCAGCAGCACCGCAGATCAGGTCAAAGAGTGTCCTGCCGGCATTGATGAAGAGCTGATTGCAATCAGGGCCGCAGATCTCCACGCCAAGATCCGCCGTATGATTAAAGGTTTTGTAAGGAAGCGTCACCCCGGATACCTGTTGTTGAGATTAGCACCAATTGAAATGTCTGTAATTTCATTATCAATCAATTCATGACTCCTGTCAATGCATAGCGATGGAGTTAAAAATGTACTTTTGTCATCCTGCGGCCACGACGGAGCGTGGTTCTCCACCACACATTGCCTGAAGGTATTGTCAACGCGGCTTTTTACCGCTTGCTTTTGCGGGGTATTGTGTTACAAATGCCTAAAACTTGCATTATTCATTCTTACACCGACATGAAACCGGGCACCGTAGTCACCTACTTTGATAAGGACAGGATCATCAGCGCTGTTTGCCTTGAGTGCAAAGAGAACAGGCTGCATCTGCTCTCCGAACACAGCAGGGAAATCAACCTGGGAATGAGCAGGGTCATCCACAGCACGCCAACACCCCTGAAGGCTGACGGCTCACGGGAAAATCTCCTCAAGGCATTAAAGGCCCTTCTTCAGGAGGCGGAAGCGCTGAAGGCCGGTATCAACAGCGAAGATCTGTGGAACCTGGTCCAGGGAGAAGCAGAGCGCCTGGACATACCGTATCTCGCGGAATTGGTCTTCGGGGGCACCCCCACGCCGGCACAAACAGCCGCAACCCTCCGCGCCCTGTATGAAGACAAAATACACTTCAAATTAAACCAGGGTGCGTTCATCATTCATTCCGCCGAACAGGCGCAGAAGATCGAGACAAAGATCAGACGGGATGCCGAGCGGGAAAATGATCTCTCGGAAGGGAGCGACTGGCTCAGAAAAAAATGGGCCGGAACACCGGTTGATGATCCTGCCGGCAAAAGCCGCTATGTTGCCCTTCTGCGGGGCGTTGCCGTCTTTGGCGACGAATATCCCGAGGCCCCAGTGGCCGCGGAAATGCTGAAGCGAGCCCAGCTGAACCGGCCTGACATGCCGATCAAACTGCTGATCAAGATGGGCGAAATGGGCGAAAACGATAACATCCTGCTTGAACGCCATGCCATTCCCTCCCGCTGGACTCCGGAGGCGCTGAGTGAAAGCGAACGAATATGCGAGTCCTTCAGCGAAACGCAGCTCCCCGTGCATCCAGTGCGGCGGGACCTGCAGGACCTGGCCGTTTTCAGCATAGACAGCGAAACCACCCGTGACATCGACGACGCGGTGAGCATAGAGCCGGGAGACAAGGAAAGCCGGGTCGGCATTCACATCACCGATGTCGCGGAATTCATTCTTCCCGGAACGCAGCTTGACAGGGAAGCATCCGAAAGAACCGCCTCCTTATACCTGCCGGAAGGCAAAATCCCCATGCTGCCCTCGCCGCTCTCCGAAGGCATCCTGAGCCTGGGGGAGGGAAAACCCCGGCTGGCGGTCAGCATCGACATCCGGTTTGACGCTTCTTTGAACCTCACCGGCTTCACCATTTTCCCCAGCGTGATCAGGGTCAAGCGGCGTTATACCTACGCTGAAGCAAATGAGCTGATACATGACAGCAGGGAATTTTCATGCCTCTACGGGCTGGCGCAGCGCCTGAGGGAGAAACGGGTCAGTGCCGGGGCGCTGCTGCTTCCCATACCCGAGCTGGCCATTACCGTTGACGGGGAGGGATCAATCCGGATCGACAAAAGAGAGCGGGAGCTGCCGAGCGAAATCATCATCTCCGAGCTGATGATCCTGACCAACTGGCTGTGCGCGGGATTTCTCCAGCGGCAGTCGATTCCCCTCATTTACCGGAATCAGCCGGAGCCGCGGGAGACCGTTCCGGGCGCGGGCAAAGACAACCTTCTGCTCAACCTGCGCCAGCGCCGCCTGCTCAACCGGGCAACCCTTTCCACCTCGGCGGGCAATCACAGCAGCCTGGGATTACAGCCCTACAGCACCTTTACCTCGCCCATCCGGAAATATGCCGATCTGGTGGCGCAGCGCCAGCTCAAGGCCACCCTGTATGGCGAAAGCAGCCCTTACCCGGAAGAGGAGCTGAAAAAGATCCTGGCGGACCTGGAGATCAACGGGGCAAAAATCAACCTGGTGCAGGAACAGCGCCACCGTTACTGGCTGACAAAACACCTGGAAGGAAAGATCGGAGACACCCTGAACGCCCTGGTGGTCAATCAGGTATTCAACCGCTGCGACCTCTTCCTTACCGATTACCTGGTAGAAACAAGTTTTCCCTGCCCCCCGTCCGCCGCCCCGGCACCCGGCACAACTTTGGCTGTGCGCCTGGAAAAAGTTGATGTTTGTAACGGCACAATCCGGGTGACGCCGCTGTAGTATCGTGTCCCATAAACAACTCGTAATAAGCAGTCATTGCGAGGAGTCCCGCGGGGGCGGGCGACGAAGCAATCTCTTTCAATAAAAGCAGCAGGTTACACAGCATGAGATTGCCGCGTCGCTTGCGCTCCTCGCAATGACTGCTTCATATTATCGTTTACTATAGTGAGGGGTATGAGAAAAAGGGTTTGACAGGTACCGGGTTGATACACTACACTTTGGAAAATTTCAGCAAAGTTTTTTAACAAAATACCGATAGTTAACCCTCAGCGGTTTCTTTCGGAGGATGGATGGCGCTTTGTCTTGTCACCGGCGGCGCCGGTTTCATAGGCTCACATCTGGCAGAGGCACTTTTGAGGCAGGGAGATGCCGTCCGCGTGCTCGACAACTTTTCCACCGGGAAAGAGGAGAATGTTGAATATCTGACCGCGCCGGGGCTGCCCCCTGACCGGTTTGTGCTGATGCGGGGCGACATCCGGGATTTTGACACCTGCAGAAAGGCGTGCGCGGGAGTCGACCGGGTCTTCCACCAGGCTGCCCTGGGATCCGTTCCCCGCTCCGTTGAGGACCCCATCACCACCAGCGCGGTCAACATCCAGGGAACCCTCAACATGCTCGTTGCCGCGCGAGATGCCCGGGTAAAGCGATTCGTCTACGCGTCCTCATCCTCGGTATATGGAGACCGCCCGGCTGCGCCGGGAGAAGAAGCGGCGCCTCCCAAGGTGGAATCGCAGCTACCCAACCCGCAGTCCCCCTACGCGGTCTCAAAGCTGACCGGGGAATACTACTGCAGGGTGTTCTACAAAATTTACAACCTCCACACTGTCTCGCTGCGCTATTTTAATGTTTTCGGGCAGCGGCAGGATGCCGACTCGGCGTACGCGGCGGTCATTCCGCGGTTTATAACCGCCCTGCTGCAGGAGCGGCCGCCCACCATTTATGGAGACGGATTGCAGTCGCGGGATTTCACCCACGTGGAGAACGTGGTCCGGGCCAACATCAGCGCCGCAAGCGCAACCGGGGCTGCGCTCGGCGAACCGTTTAATATTGCCTGCGGTGAACGAATTACTCTCAATGAGCTTTACTCCCGCCTCGCAGCCCTGACGGGATCATCATCCGCACCGCTGTACGCGCCTCCCCGGGCAGGTGACGTAAAACACAGCCGCGCGGATATCACCAAAGCAGCACAGTTCCTCGGCTATCACCCGCAAACGGATTTCGGCGACGGCCTGCGGAAAACAACCGAGTGGTTTGCAAAAAACCTGAACACGACCGGGCAGGGAAGCGCCGGGTAAAGTCTATGAAAGCAAAAGCAAACATCATCGCGGGCACCCTCATCGGGGCGGTCTTTATCTGGCTTGCCTTCAGGGGAACCGATTTCAGTACGCTCGGTTCTTCCTTTCGCTCCGCGGACTACCGCTGGCTTATTCCGGCAGTGCTGCTGTCGGTCATGGTTCAGCTGGTGCGGTCCTACCGCTGGGGTGTCATCCTGGAGCCGCTGAAAAAGATCGACCAGTGGTCCCTCTTTTCGGCCACGTCGGTCGGGTTTATGGCCATCAGCCTTCTGCCGATGCGCATGGGGGAGTTTGTCCGGCCCTACCTCATCTCCCGAAAGAGCGACATCAGGCTGGGCGCCACCCTCGCAACCATCGTGGTGGAGCGGGTCTTTGACATGCTCACCCTGATGGTTCTGCTGCTGTTCAGCATCGTGAGCATCAGATCAAAGCGGAATGAACTGCCCTCGTGGTTTTTCCCATCGGCATACATCATTCTGCTCACCATCATCCCCATGCTGCTGCTGCTCATTTTTGCGGCCATCAAGAGAGATCTCTCGGCGAAAGGTATTGACCGGGTCATCAGACTGCTGCCCCACGCTCTCTCTGACCGTCTCACCAGGCTGGTTCATTCCTTCCTGGATGGATTGCAGATACTTCCCGACTGGAGAAAAACCTCGTACATTGCCCTGCTCTCGCTCTTACCTGGTTTTTCATCGGATTGATAAACTACGCCCTTTTTAAATCGTTCGCCGCCATGGCGAACCTCCCTCTGGCAGCGGCTTATACCGTGCTGCTGATCACCGCTCTCGGCATTACACTGCCGACCGCGCCGGGGTTTGTCGGCAACTATCACTATTCCTGCATGCTTGGGCTGGCGATCTTCGGCATCTCCAAGGCTGATGCCTTGACCTACGCCATTTTGATCCATGGGCTTCAGTTTATAATAATTATCATCCTGGGATTGGTCTTCATCCCGTTCATCAAGGTACCGCTGCCCGCCCTCTTTAAAGGCGGCAATGACCCTGCTCCTTAAACAGCCGGTGCAACCGCGCAATACGGGAACCGCCGAGGCAAGGTGATTTATGATTTCAGTCGTCATCCCCGTTTACAACGAGGCGAAAACGGTCAGGGAGCTCATTGCCAGGGTTCAATCCGTTCCCCTCGACAAGGAAATCATCATTGTCGACGATGCATCAAGCGACGGCACCAGGGACGTGCTCGGCGAGTTCAAAAACCGGGAGGGAATCACCGTTCTCTTTCATGACACAAACCAGGGAAAAGGTGCTGCCCTGAGAACCGCTTTTCAGCAGGTCAAGGGTGACATCGTTATCATTCAGGATGCCGACCTGGAATATGATCCCCAGGAGTACGGCAAGCTCATAAAGCCTATCCTGGACGGAAAAGCAGATGCGGTGTACGGCTCCCGCTTCCTGGGCGGGCCCCACCGGGTACTGCTCTTCTGGCACTATGTGGGCAATAAAATCCTCACCCTCTTCTCAAACATGCTTACCAATCTCAATCTCACCGACATGGAAACCTGCTATAAGGTCTTCAAGGCATCACTGCTCAAACAGTTTACCATAGAATCAAACCGCTTCGGCGTGGAGCCGGAAATCACCACCAAGCTGGCCAAACTGAAGTGCCGCATCTACGAAGTCGACATTTCCTACAGCGGCAGGGATTACACCGAAGGTAAAAAAATAAACTGGAAGGACGGGATAGCCGCGTTTTACTGGATCATCAAGTTTACCTTCCGCGCCAGGTAACCGCCGGATACCTGCCCTTACACATGTTGTTGAAAAAGTAAATTTACGCAGGCTGGTCAAAAACATCCAGATGCAAGGCACGCGAAATCATAAGGAATGAGGCGTACTTTTCGGTACGCCGCAATGACGAAGGATGAGCGTAACGAAGCAGATGGGTGTTTTTCAGCAGCCTGTAAAGGGTATTGACAAAGCCGCTTGAATATTCTATGAATGCCCCTGCATAATCATGCAGCCCGCGACGGAAACCCGGCGCGGCTGGCTGCATGCCGTTTGAGCAGGGAAAGGAGGACCAAGTGCCTGCCATATTGCGCAAAGCCCGGGATGCCAAGTGGGAAAAGGTCGGCAATTTTTTTGACATGGCGGATGAGGCGCTGCCCGGGGTCAAGGCGCTCAAGGACGTCCAGGTGGCAATGCTTTTTGACCAGAGCCAGTGCACCCATTTCGGATCAGTATTTGAAAAGTGGCCGCCGGTCAAATTCGACTGGCACTACGAGTGCGACCAGATTTTCTACATCATTTCAGGCGGGCCCCTGTGCGCAACCTGCAACGGCGAGTCGCTGGAGGGGTCTGCCGGGGACGTGTTCCTCTTTACCCGCGGAACCGATGTGACCTTCGAAAGCAAAAGCGAGCTTGTAGGACTCACCATTCATTATCCCGCCTTCGAGGAAATCCTCAAACGCTACAAGGAATATGCGGAAACGGGGGACAAATAACTTCCGGGTTTTGCGATCATGTTATACTGTCATTGCGAGGACGCGAGGCGGCCGAAGCAATCTCATAAACTATTACCTACAATGAGATTGCCGCGCGCCCTGCGGTCGCTCGCAATGACCGAAGGTGCTTATCAGAAGGATCATGCTGTATCGAAGAGCAGGGTTACCCCGCACATTTCCCTGCATCCCTTCGTACGGGGACACCAGGCACAGGCACAGCGAGGCACGATATGGATTTTAAGCGCTTTGGATTCGCATTAAAAGAGATCGGCGAGTACACCTACGTCTACCAATACCGGGAGACCACCGTCAACCACCGCATCAAGGAATACGGTGAAGAGGATACCGGAACCAGCGTGGTGGTGGTCGAAAAGGAGACACGCAAAAAAGGCAATTTCATCCGGCTGCCGCAAAGTCTCTGGATAACCAGGGATGGCTATCCGCCGCTCTCCACCGACGGGTCGCTGCTGCAGGTGGGTGATCATTGCGCGACCACCTACTTTGCCGGAATACCCACCGTCCAGAGCGAGGAGCACAGCGAGATCTTCGATTCCTGCCTGAGCAGGGAGCTGAAAGAGCTGGACATGGACTATCTCCAGCTCTCCCAGCGGGTCAAGAGCGGCATGCTGTTTAAAAACTGCACCATCAGCGGCTTTATATGCAACAAGAGCGGCATGCACGACACAAAACTGCTGCAGGTGCTTCAGGAAAAGGTGGTCAAAAGCTACGCCGCTGTTTTAACCTCCAAACCGCGGCGGTGCCCCGTGCACATGTGGACGGAGATGATCATGGGATATCAGGCTGATTTCGAATACCACCTCTTCAGGAGGTGGGGATTTGATGTCCCCTTGTCGGCGCAGCGGGCTTTTTTCACCATTATGATGGGACCGCGGACAAGCGACCTCAAAAACAACGAGGAAGCAGCGCGGCTCCAGGCCATCGTCAGCCTGACCAGGGAATAAAACGGCCCGGTTTCGCCCACATTCATGACAGTACCGCCGGGCGCACGATTCTCCCGATTATGTCCTCTGCAACGGGGAGCAAAAACAGCGATGGAACGAGCCCTTTTTATCGCCAAGACAAAAAATGTACGGTACTTCACCTCCGCGCTGGAGAGGTTGTACTTCGGCACTGAATTCTGCGAACGCCTCGTTCCCTCCGCGCACGACATCCGGCAGGTACTGGATTTAGTGCGGGAGAAGCGCGCAGGCTTTTCCCTGGTCACACCATATGTGACCGGCACCGGCCTCAAGAATTGGCAGAAGATTATTGAGCTGGTGGCGGAAGCGATTCCCGGAAGCGAGATTATTTTCAATGACTGGGGGATGTACCGGACAATCAGGAAGATTTCAGACGAGCTTGAACCGGTACTGGGAAGGCTGCTGACCAAGATCAAGCGGGGCCCTCGGCTGATGAATGCCCTGGAAAGTCTACCGCCTGATGCAAAGCGCTATTTTAAAAGCACCAACCTCACGGTGCCGAACTACCGCGCATTCCTGCAGGAACGAGGAATCAAAAGAGCGGAACTGGACTACCCGCTTCAGGACCTGGAGCTCGGGAACATCGGCTCCGAAATGCACCTCTCTCTCTACATACCCTTTGTCTACGTTACCACCACCCGATTTTGTCTCACCGCATCCTGCGACATACCCGAGCAAAAGGGGATGATCGGCATCTTCCCCTGCAAGAAGGAATGCCAGAAGTATACATTCACCCTGGACAACCCGGTCATGACCACGACCCTCATCCGCAAGGGCAACACCATCTTCTATAAAAATGAGAAGATACCCACCGGCGATGAATTGCGGGAGAAGGGGATAGATCGCCTGGTCATCCAGCCCGAGATCCCCGTTTAACCTGGTTTTCTTCTGCTAATCCTTCCGCTTGCTGACCAGGGCCTGGATTTGGCCCATGTCCGCTTCTTTTATCTTTTTCAGTCTTTCCTTTAGTTCCTGCGGCACCTCGGGAAGGCCGATGAAGTAATCGGCGATCACGTGGGTGTAATCGTACACGCCTCCCCCCAGCTCATCTGCAATAACGGGGTACTTCTTTGTAAGGTTGAAAAGGAAATCAAGCTCGTCCGAGGTGAAAAAGCGGTTGAAGAAGACGCGCTTGCCGTAATCGGCCATGCGTTTGGGATTCTTATTCCACTCGAAGGTTGAGTTCCACCAGCCGGCATATTCCACGAAACCTTTTTTGCCCTGCAGTTCCTCCTCCGCAGCTTTGGCCGCCATGTACCCGCACATGGTGGCGCCCTGATAGAGACACTCGGCATAGCAGGCCGCATCACCCACGATCAGGATGTTCCCACGGTAAGGGGTTTTAAGGGGCGTGAACACCTCAACAATCGCACCGCTTTTTTCCACCACTTCAGCCTTTCTGAACCAGCCGGCCATGGGACTCCTGGTGGTAAAGAATTCAATCATGTCATAGCCGGTTTTTCCCGGCAGGGCCGACATGGTCTCGAACCGGTACGCGCCGTCGCCGCGCGGACTGGGAACCGCAATGAGGCCGCCGGGCGACCCGAGGTTGTTTTCGCCGGTGAAGTACATATCCCCCCGGTCGAGCGGGCACTCAACATTGATCATCTCGTATTCAATGGTCGGCCCCTTCATGAAGAAGATACGCTCCCGGTTCAAACCGAGATTCCTGGTAATCCGTGACTGCAATCCATCGGAGGCTATAAGCTTCCTGCAGGTTTTAGTGAAGACCTTACCCTTAGCCCGCAAGGTTACCTCCACCCCGCCCGGTATTTCCTGCGCCCGTATGGCCAGGGTGCCGGTCAGGAAGGGAACGCCCAGCCCCTTCGCCCGCTTGTAGCGATCGGAGAGCCACGTGGTGGGATTAAAGG
The DNA here is from genome assembly GCA_963793865.1 of uncultured delta proteobacterium. Taxonomy (GTDB): domain Bacteria; phylum Desulfobacterota; class WTBG01; order WTBG01; family WTBG01; genus CAZWCD01. The sequence continues at coordinate 636,240 of CAWCBP010000008.1, read as the reverse complement.
TATGATAGAGCGGTTTCACCCGCGAGGTGGCTTGAAAATGGCTTCCGGTATTGGAAATCATGTGCGTATGATGGATTCCCTCCATGGGGCTTGAATACTCAAGGGAGAATCCGCATGTGGTGAAATTAATCCTGGTTTTCCCTTTAAGCGGTTCCAGTTGAATGTATTCTCCGTTCATCTCCTGGCCGTCGATAAAAAACCCCGAGGCGGATCTCACGTTGACGTCGAGCCGCGGTTTCTTATCCACACCGAGCACGTTGATTCCCTTTTCCTTCAGTTCAGCCACCGCCATCAAACCCGCCGGCCCGCACCCCACCACCATCACATCGCAGTCGAACATTTTCTGTCCCTCCATGAAGCTAATCAGTTAATCAAGCAGGGGTATATTAACAAACGAAACAACAATAATCAATCATCCGTGTGCAATAATCGCGGTTCATCTACTTCAATCGCATTCCCTTACTATAGTGTACTCGCTGTCGCGAATGGCCGGCTTGAGGCCGGCGTTTTTTATCACCTCTATCATGAGCTCCCGGGAGGTGGTATAGGTGGTACCGGTCGCCTTCACCACGTTCTCCTCCATCAGTATGCCGCCCATGTCGCTCGCCCCCATGCGCAGGGCCATCTCCGAAAGCTGAAACCCCTCGGTAACCCAACCCGCGTGCACATGGGCAACATTATCGAGCACCAGGCGTGATACCGCCACCGTTTTGAGATAATCCTCTCCCGTGGTTTCTTCTACCTCGAGGCGGGTATGGGGCTTTGAAAACGTCCAGGGAATGAATGCCCTGAACACGCCGGTCCTGTCCTGCAGCTCGCGGATAAGGAAGAGGTGCTCAATTCTGTCCGCAAGCGTCTCGCCCATGCCGAAGGTCATGGTCGCAGTGGCCCGCATGCCCGCCTTGTGCACGCACTCCATCACCTCAAGCCACTCGGCGGTGGTGAGCTTGTGCGGGCTCACCAGCCTGCGGTGCTCATCGACCAGTATCTCGGCGGCCCCGGGCAGCGACTGCAGTCCCGCATCCTTCAGCTCGCGGAGAATGTCCAAAACGGGACGGTTTTCTGTCTTCGAGAGGTAGCTCACCTCGGCGGGAGAGAAGGAATGAATGTAGATGGATGGATACTGTTTCCTGATGGCGGCAATGATGGACTTGTAAAAAGAGAGACCGAAGCGCTTGTCCAGCCCGCCCTGGATCATCACCTGTGTCCCTCCCAGCCGCTGCAGTTCGCCCACCTTTTCCAGAATTTGATCGAGGCTCAGGGTAAATGCCTCGGGATCGTCGCCATCGCGGTAGAAGGCACAGAAGTTACAGCGGGCAGAGCAGATGTTGGTAAAATTAATGTTTCTATCGATGATAAAACAGGCGTACTCAGCACGGGGTCCCAGAACCGCCCGCTTCATGGCAGTGGCCTGCTCCGCCAGGGTGTAGATATCCTCCCTGAAGAGCGACAGTGCTCCCTCTCTTCCCATCCCGGCGGGTTTACGCTTTTTCATCATAGTACCGTATCCTCTCCACCGGCGGCGCGAGGTCGTGCTTGGCCAGCATCCGGTAGTAGTACAGCAGCCCTGCTTTCAGCTCAGGGGTGAACTTGTAGGTGAGATGGGAATAATATTCACCGAAGTTAAGCGCGAGCGTGCTTCGGGATCGGGCATACGCGGCAATCTCTTCCGGGTGCCCCGCAAAGAACTCGTGGGACTGGTTGAGCTTCTGAAAAAAGAGACTGAGCAGGTCCTTCTTTTCAGCTGCAGAAACGGCATTGACCGCAACGACGGCAAATACCACCGGATGCCCGGTCTTCTCCGTCCAGAGCTTGCCGATATCATACACACGGCAGTTATCCCGCCCGTCAAACCGCAGGGCATCATCCCCGATCATGAGAACGGCATCATGCGCCTTCAGGCTCCCGCTAAAATCAGCAGGGTCCGCGACAGGGCGAAAGTGGTTGGTAAAACCATAGAACTCCTTCAGTATGATGCGAATAAGATTGCTGCTGGTACCGCTCGCCGGACTGAGCCCGATGGCGGCTCCGTTCAAATCCTCAATGGCCCTGCCGGAGACGAGCAGGACGGAATTGACGTAGCCGACCGAAGCCAGGCAGAAGTCCCGGTGAATGAGATACCGGTCCTGCGCCTGGGTATATTCAAACGAGGAGACAAGGGACACATCCAGCTCGCCCCTCCGCATCATCGCGTTCAGGACAGCCGGAACTCCGGTCACCACATCAAAGGGAAGGGAATCACGCTCCCGGATAATGGTGTAAAAAAGGGGATAGCTATTGACGTAGTTTATCTGACCTACCGCCAGTTTACGCATCTTTATCCGTCATCCGGTAATTTGAATCCGCCTCGCAAGGGACAAGGCCCATGGAGCGAATCTGATGCACCAGCGCATCTTTGGAAGCAACACTCGACGTCGACCCCGCCGCATGCACGATCCGCTCATCGAAGGAAGTGCCTCCCATGTCATCCGCCCCGAAGCGGAGAGTCACGCCGGCAAACTTGAGTCCGAGGTACATCCACAGTGCCTTTATGTGCGCAAAGTTATCAAGCATCAGTCTGCTCACAGCGTAGACCTTGAGCATTTCCGCGGCGCTGCTCACCTTTTTAAGATGGGACAGGCGGGTGTTGTCGGGATGAAAGATGAGCGGAACAAAGGCCTTAAAGCCGCCCGTCTCGTCCTGCAGGACACGCAGCCTGAGCATGTGCTGAATCCGGTCCTGGTAAGACTCGACATGACCCCAGAGCATGGTGGCATTGGTCCTGATGCCTGCCAGGTGCGCCTCCCTGCTCACCTCCAGCCAGCGGTAGCTTCCGATTTTTAAGGGCGTTATCACCCCCCGTATCGTGTCGTCCAGGATTTCTGCGCCGCCGCCGGGCATGCTGCCCAAACCGGATTCCTTGAGACTGGCAAAGAGTTCGGGAAGGGGCACCTGCTCCTTCCTGCTCAGGTAATCGCATTCAGTTGCGGTAAGCGCGTTGATATTCAGCAGGGGGTCGAGCTGCCGCAGCCGGCTGAAAAGCCGGGTAAAATATGCCAGGCTGATGTCCCGGTGCAATCCCCCCACGATGTGCACCTCGGAGACACCGCGGGAATGAGCAGCAGCGACCCGCTCCACAATTTCTTCCTGCGAGAGGAGAAAGGCGTCAGGCGCGCCCTCGTCGGTTGAGAACGCACAGATGGGGCAGCGCAACATGCAGATGTTGGTGTGATTGATGTTGAGGCTGACGCCGAAATAGACCCTGTTCCCGTGCAGCCTTTCCTTGACGATATTGGCAAGCTTTCCCAACCCGAAGAGGTCATCCGTGGAAAAGAGGGCGAGACCGTCCCGGGCGTCAAGCCGCTCGCCTGAGGTTACTTTTTCCTTGATGCGAAGAAGGTCGCTGTCCATAGCAGTCTATTTATTCGCGGCTGAAAGCCGCTCCTACCCTTACGTCAGAGAAATCCCACCGCCTGCTAAAAAATAAAATTGAGCAGGAAGGCGAGCAGCACCGCGAAGGAGATATTGCGATTCATGCTGAAAAACGCCACCTGCAGCCTGCTCAGATCGGATGCCGAGACCAGGGTGTGCTGCCGGATAAAAAAGCCGCAGACCGCCAGCAGGGGGACAAAGTACAGCGGATGCGCCTTAATAATCAAGCCGATCAGGATCAGCAGGACAACCGCGGCAGCGTGCAGCACCGCCGAGATGGCAAGCGTCTTCTTCAGCCCATAGCGCACGGGGATGGAAAAAAGGCGGTGCGTCCGGTCAAACTCCCGGTCCTGGCAGGAGTAGATGATGTCAAACCCCGCGATCCAGAAGATCATGTAGCACCCCATGAGCAGAACCGGCAGTGTAAACCGGGGATCGACCGCCAGCGCTCCGCCTATGGGGGCGCAGGCCTCGGTCAGGCCGAGGTGGAAATGGGAGAGCGAGGAAAACCGCTTCACCAGCGAATAGGTGAGCAGCATGAAAAGCGCGGGGAATGAAAGGTAAAAGCAGAGCGGGTTGAGAAGGTAGGCGGACACCACAAAAACGATGGCGGACCCCGCCACATACGGGAGCACGGCGGACACCGTCATTTCTCCCGAGGGAAGCAGCCGGTGCGCCGTGCGGGGGTTTTGCGCGTCCAGAGCCTTATCCAGTATCCTGTTGAGGCACATCCCCAGTGTTCGCGCGCTCACCAGGGCCGTGGTCACGAAGATCCAGGTCCGCGGAGGCGGCAGGGCCTCCGCCACCATCAGCATTCCTATATAGGCGAGCGGCAGGGAAAAAACCGTTTCCCTGACCCGTATCAGCTTAAGGAATGCCATACTCGTTCCATTTATCACCCACCAGCCGTATGATCTCTTCACTCATCCTGATTTCTTCAGGCCATGCACGGCCGGTCTCTCCCTCGATTTTCCGGGTTGCGTCGACCCCTACCTTGGAGCCGCGCAGGGGATAGGGCGAGGAATGGTCGAGGGCGTCAAGGGGACCGGCGGTAATGGTAAGGTCCCGTGCCGGATCAACATTGTTGAATGCCTTCCAGGAGACTTCGCGCAGGTCCTGCACGTTCACATCCCCGTCGACCGCGATGATCATCTTGGTGTTCATCATCTGGCCCATTCCCCAGAGCGCGTGCATCACCTTTTGTGCCTGCATGGGATAGGACTTGTTAATGGAAACAATGGCGCAGTTGTGAAACGCCCCTTCCACGGGAAGGTTCATGTCAACCAGCTCGGGGACGACGGTTCTGATGAGGGGAAGAAAAATGCGCTCGGTCGCCTTGGCAAGAAAGGCGTCTTCCATGGGGGGAGGTCCCACAACCGTGGCGGGATATACAGGATTTTTGCGGTGGGTTATGCAGGTCACGTGAAATACCGGGTAGTCTTCCGCGGGCGAGTAAAATCCGGTGTGGTCTCCGAAAGGCCCCTCGGTCCTCCTCTCGTCAGGATCGAGATACCCCTCTATGACGAATTCCGCCTCCGCCGGCACTTCAAGGTCAATTGTTTTACACCTGACGATTTCCACCCCCCTGTTTCTGATAAACCCGGCAAAGAGAAGTTCATCAATCCCCGGCGGAAGCGGTGCGGTTGCGGCATAGATGGTAGCGGGATCGCCGCCGATGATCACGGCGGCCTCCATCCGCTTTTTGGCCCTGGCGTACTGGGAAAAATGGCTTCGCCCGTCCTTGTGTATCTGCCAGTGCATGCCGGTGGTGTTCCTGTCGTATATCTGGATGCGGTACATGCCGATATTGCGGGTCCCGTCTTCGGGCGATTTGGTAACCACCAGGGGGAGGGTTATAAATTTACCCGCGTCCCGGGGCCAGCACTTGAGGGCGGGGATGATGGAGAGATCCGGCTCGGTATGCACCACCTCCTGGCAGGGCGCGCTGCTCACCATTTTAGGCGGTATCTTGGCAAGCTCGAGCAGCCGCGGCAGCAGCTTCATTTTATCCATAATTCCCTGAGGCACCTTCAGGGTGATGAGCGACTCAATCTTCCGGGCAATCTCATCGGGAGGCCGGCCGAGCGCCATGGCAACCCGTTTGAAGCTCCCGAAGGCATTGGTCACGACGGGAAAGCGGGAACCCCTCACCCTTTCGAACAGCAGCGCCTTACCCTGCGCCTTGGTAACCCGGTCGGTGATCTCGGTTATCTCCAGCTCCGCCGAGACCTCGGCTGAAATTCTTACCAGCTCGCCCTGCTCCTCCAGATGGCGAAGAAATTCCTGAAAACTGTTGAAGCTCATACGGCACTTTACTGTTGTAATTACAGGATTCTTACATATATAATTGCGGGAAATTCTCTCCCGGGACTTCTTGCGGCTGGTAGGAGCGGCTTTACGCCGCGAACTATATCGCGCATGAATGCGCTCCTACCGGAATTGCAAATATCTCAACGGCTGTTATTGGCATTAAATGTAGGAAAAAAGCTACCATACATACAGCAGAAATGCAAGCAGTAGCGCACTGCACATGCCGCCTTCTTTCAGGATCAGGCCGTGAAACTAAAAGTGGGCATATCGCCCTGCCCCAATGACACCTTCATCTTCTATCACCTGCTCAACGCCGGTCGCTTCGACATAGACCTTACCATTGCCGACATTGAAGAACTCAACGGGATGGCGCTTCGCCACGAGCTTGACATCACCAAGGCTTCATCCTATGCCGCATACGAGGTGCAGGACTTCTACCGGCTGCTCGACGCTGGTGCCGCGGTGGGGAAGAACTGCGGGCCGCTCATAGTAAGCAGAGAGGAAGGATATCCAGCGTCACTGTCCGAAGCGCGGATCGGTATCCCCGGCCGTCATACCACCGCGCATTTGCTTTACAGCCTCTATGCGAACAACCGGGGCAAAAAGGAATTCATGCCCTTTAACCGGATCATGCCCTCGCTGTCAGAAGGGCGCATCGACCTGGGGGTCATCATTCATGAAGGACGATTTACTTACAAAAGCTGCGGGCTGAAAGAAGTTGCGGACCTGGGGGTCTGGTGGGAAGGGCAGACAGGACTGCCCCTGCCGCTCGGGGGAATTATTGCCCGGCGCAGCCTGCCTCCCGATACCATCAGCGATTTCACCGCGGCGATGCGCGAGTCCATCCTGAAAGCCTCGGCCGAAAAGGGATGCATCGATGCACCTCTCTACGTTTTCATCAGGCAGCATGCCCAGGAGATGGAGACGGAAGTGCTCAACCGCCACATCGACCTCTATGTCAACGAGTACTCGCTGTCACTTGGCCGTGAAGGAAACAGGGCATTTGAGAAATTGTTCTCGCTCGGGGAAGGGATTTCACTATGATGCTTCTGGTCTTTGCCACTGAGCTGGAGGCACAGCCGTTCATCGATTACCACCGGCTTAGCCGTCTGGGAGCGCATCGACACTCTCTCACGTATGGAGGGGACGGGCTGCTGCTCCTCATTTCCGGCATGGGATTCCTGAAAGGGGCGGTATCACTTTCACGCACGCTGCAGATGCATGAGACGGGGGAAAACCGGGTTACCCGTGCAATCAATTACGGGATAGCCGGCTCCTTAACCGGACGGTTTTCACTCGGTGAGGTCGTCTCTGTTGACAGGGTGGTTAAATACAATCCGGTGGAATTCACCAAAACGCGGTTCAACAAGTTCTTCACGTCCGCTTTCCCGGAGATCAGGCTGAATGAGCGGGCAGAGGGCGAAGTAGTCCTTGCCACGAGCGACCATCCCATCCTGACTGAAGATGATGCCAGTATCGCCGCGCGCTACGCCCACCTGGTCGACATGGAGGGGTATGGGTACGCCTTCGTCGCCGGAAATTTCGGCATCCCCATTCAGCTCATCAAGGGTGTGAGTGATTACGCCCGCAAGGAAAGTGAGAATTCATTTGGAAAGCAGGTAAAGAAATCGCTCGAAGCACTTCTCGCCTACCACATTAGAGGGGTCAGGTCTCAACATTAGCAGGTTGTTGAAAAAGTGTTTTCCTTAAGGCTGTTAAAGGCTCAAGGGAGGGGCTTTTTAGCCACAACAAAATTATTCGGAACCTGTAGAACGGCAGCATCTCCCTGCTGGTTTCAGGCTTTCAAAACCCAGACAAGGACGCGTTTTTACAGCAGATGGGATTCAACAGCTGCTATTGTCGACAGACCCGTAGCTTTATCGAAGTCCATGACGCCTGTCTGCGGTTTAATTCGTAAGGCAACGGGTCGTGCCGTAAGCCTAAAAACACATTGTTGTGGCTTCAAAGCCCCTCCCCCTTGAGCCACAAATCGATTGGTGTTTTTCAACAGCCTGCTAATGGAATTCCATGCCGCCGCAGACATTGAGCGCCTGGCCGGTCATGTAGGACGCATCCTCCGAGGCAAGAAAAGAGACTGCCCCGGCGATATCATCCGGTGTGCCGACCCGCGCTATCTTCAGCAGCCGCTGCTCGATGGCCGTGTCCACCACCATTTTAATCATGCTGCCCGGAGGGAGTTCCATCACCTTGTCACCACGGTGCCAGATAGGCGTGTCAATCAGTCCCGGGCAGACGGCATTGACGGTTATATCATAGGGGGAAAACTGAATGGCCAGCCCCTGGGTAAGACCGATTAAGGCACTTTTGGAGGAGGCATAGGCGAGGCTTCCCGCCCGGTTTGTCTTTCCTTCCGTGGAGGCGATGTTGATTATCCTGCCCTTGATCCCCCTGCTGATCATGTCTTTGGCGATGACCTTGGTGAGGAAAAAAGGTCCTCTCACATTGGTGGCATAAACTCTGTCCCAGAGTTCGGGCTCAATGTCCTCAAAGGACATGTTGGTATCGCCGGTTCCCGCATTATTGACCAGAATGTCAATCTTGCCGAAAACCTCGATGGCCTTGTGCGCCGCCCCCTCCATCTCCTGTAAATTGCCCACGTCAGCCGGCAGGGCCAGCGCCTTCTGACCGCATGCCTCAACCATCTGCACCGTCTCCTGCACCCTTTCGGCGACAAGATCAGAAACGGCGATGTCCGCTCCTTCCTGCGCCAGCCGAAGCGAAATGCCCCGGCCGATGCCGCTTCCCGCGCCGGTTATCAGAACTGTCTTTCCCGCAAACCGCTTCAATCCCTCTTCCATGCCCATTCTCCCTTTAGTACCTTGATGCAGCGTGAGAGTGTTCTACTGTAAACCTTTCAAGAACTGAATTCCTGCCCGGTACGCCGTGTCCAGGATATCCGGGTGGTTTTTAACCACGCCCTTTCCGTGCTTTTTGCCGCGCGTCCCGGTGATTACGAGCACATCGGTGGTCATCACCTGGTGCAGTCGCATGAGGATGACCATTTTTTCGACAATGTCATCATAGGCATGGGGGTTGGGCCACATCCAGCTGCAGACAATGAGTCCCTTCTTACCGGGCGGCATTTTGTGAGTGAGGTAGGGATTGGCAAAGCAGTCCCAGCGGTCCATGAAGGTGGCCATGTAGCCGTTTTCCCGGGCGGTGTAGATGGGGAACCCCGCGATAAACCCATCAGCCGCGTACAGCTTTTCATAAAAAGGCTGCATGTCATCCTTAACCGCGCAGATGGTCTTGACATCCTGCTTCCGGCAAAGCCTGCATCCGGTGCACTGTTTCATGTTCAAATCTGAAAGATAGATTTTTTCAGTTTCCGATCCATTATCTTTAGCGGCGCGCAACAGCTCATCGATAATCACATCCGTGTTGCCGCCCTTGCGCGCGCTGGCACACACGGCGAGGATTTTCCTGCCCTGCGGCACAGCGGCAACACCGTCTGTGTCCTGGGCCCATCGGGTAATGGTTACCGGTTCAGTGCCCGGGGCCATCTCCTCCTGGTTTCGTGACGAAAGCATGTCGGCCTTGAGTTTTTCCGGGTCCTTGATTTTCAATACCAGCGGATCAAACCCGCCGGGGAATATCTCGGCGACAGAATGCCACATGATCTCCTCCGTCACCCCGTTCACCCCCTGATAGGCGGCAATTTTTTCGGCGTTATAAATAAGCCTGTCCCTCCAGCGATTTCTGATAACCGGCGGAAAAATGGCGCACAGCGCGTCTATCTTTTCTTTTATTCCATCCTGCCAGGTAAATGAGGGCATGTAAACCTCCAATTGCAGTTGTCAGTTTTCAGTTGACAGTTTGCAGGCTACAGGGTTCAGGCGTCAGGGGTCAGGGTTCAGCGGCAAGCAAATCCCAAGCACTAAACTCCAAATCCCAAATTTCGAATTTCGAGCTTCGGATTTCGGATTTGCCATTTACTTTGCCTCTTCTCTTTTCCCATCCGCAATCCGCATTCCGAAATCAACGAAACTGCAGCCCCAACACTCCAAAACTCCAGTACTCCATTACTCCGTAAGTTTATCTTCCTCTTCCCTCTTCCCTCTTCCCTCAACCCTGTCCCCTCACCTGTCTGCTAGCGGATACCCCGCCCGTGTTGCCGGCTTCATGAGCGAAACCGCCGACTGCGGCTTCAAACGGGCAATCTTTTTCGCCATGAGCGGTTTTTCGCTCTCGATGCGTTTCATGTGCGGCGCAATGGCCTGCACGATGGTCCCATACAGCTTGAACGGATTCAGGCTCCAGGGAAGTTTCTTGTCGATAATCCGGTGGAGATAGTTAAGCTCGTCCTCAGTAAAAAGGTTGAAAAAAACCGGATAACAGACAAAATCTCGGTAGTCATGGGTCTCGGGCCAATTTTTCTTCCACCAGGAGATGTAGTCCATAACCCCCTCGCGGTTCGGCTTGCCCGTGTGCAGCGCCGTGCATATGGCGTTTGCCGCCTTGTGGCCGGAAAGCAGCGCACCGGTGTTCTCCGCCTCGGCAAACCAGACGGTATCGCCCACAAACACCACATTGTCCTTGAACGGTTCCCGGGCGGGGCTCCACATGCTGATGACCGCGCACCGCTTGTGGGTCACCTCGGTTTTATGGAACCACTTGCTGAAGGGACTCCTGGTGGTGAAGTATTCAAACTGCTCCTGTCCTTTGGTGTAAAGCCAGTACTCATCCTCACGGTACACGCTGGGCAGCATGCAGAAGTGGACGGTGCCCAGCCCTCCCCGGTCATAGGCATTGCCCATGCAAATCATTTCAGAACGGTCAAACTTCACCCCGGTCACATAGTAGCTTACCGAAGAGGAGGTGGTGATAAAGACCCGATCCCGGTTGAGGCCGAGTTTCCGGGCAAGCAGGGAACTGATGCCGTCGGCGGCCACGCAGAAGGTCCCCCTGAGCCGGTCACCGCTCTTTGTTCTCACCTCGACACCGTCGCTCCCGGTGCGTGCATCAATAACCGTCCGCTCCAGGAAAAATTCAACCCCCGCCTGTTGTCCTTCATCGCGGAGCCCTTCCAGGAGGACTTTCTTGTCGAACACCACCGCGGGCATGCCCCTGCCTGACTGATTTGCCTCGTAGTCACCGATCTCGATGCGGTCCTCGGTGTTGGGCGCGATAAAGTGAACGGCATAAAACTCACGATAGGCGCCCCGGTAGTTTACCGAAAAATTGTTCACCGGGAAAATCCATTTTTTCTGTTCGCGCGAGAAGAACATGCGCTCGTTATAAAAATGGTCCATGTTCACCAGGAACATCTGGGCGCAGGCCCGCTGCACTTTTGCCGGGTCGCTTTTCATTTCCACCAGGGCGACTTTCAGCCCGTTCTGAGCAGCTGTCTTTGCGGCCTCCAGCCCCGAGGTGCCGCCGCCTACAACTACCACATCATATTTCTTTGCCATTACCTAACCTCCTTCTTTCACATATCCCCTCACGAGCTTTTTTTCTCGAGGAACGCGCTCCGTCGCATCAAAACAGTGTGCGAGGCCATGACAGCGCATGGCCCTCCATTATTTTGGTGCCCGGCAACTATAGAAGAAAGTGCCGCGGGTGTCAAGCACAACACCGCTATATTTTCAGCAGGCGAAAAAGAGCGGGGGCCCCCAGGCTTATCCATATTCCATTGCATGCGGAGTGGAAAAATCCCCTGACCAGGTAACCGGCGGTTGCCTGATAGGGAAGCATTCCCCTCAGCAGGCTCAGCGAACCAATCAGGACGATGATGCCGACCGCATAGCGCGCGACAGCCGCCCCTTTCGTGCACCGGGGAGAAAACGACATAAAGCGGGTTCTCACTATCGCGCCGGCCGCGATTCCCAGCAGCATCCCCGACTGAAACGCCACAACCACGCCGCTGTGCATGAGCAGCAGGCCCGGCGGAACCGCCAGCGCAAGCAGCAGCCGGAAGGTAAGACTGCGGCTTATTATCCATTTTTCAACCGCGGGCTGGAAAACAATATAAAACCAGAGTAGAGCAATGCCCACCGTCCATCCGGCAATGACATCAGTCGGGAAGTGAACACCCAGATAGACGCGCGAGAATCCAATCAGCAGCAGGAGGATTACCGTCAAAGCCCGGAACCATTTATTGCCGGTAAAGTGGGCAATGCTCCCCCACAGCACCACCGATTCCTGGGCATGGCCGCTCGGCAAACCGTATCCGCCGGCCCTCCCGATACCGAGCTCCGGGACAAGATCAAACGGGCGGGGCTGGGCAAAAAGCGCCTTGAGTGAGGAGTTGCAGAAGGCGGACAGGGTGCACAAGACCGCCACGCGCAGCCCCAGACGGTAGTCAACACACCAGAAAAGAGCGGGGAGGACCAGAAGAAGAAAGAAGCTGCTCCCCAGGCCGGAAACGGCGAAAAAAAAGCTGTTAAGCAGCGGGCTTTGCACCTGCTGGACGGTACGTATTACCTCAAGACCCCAGTGCAACAGAGGTTCCATCAGAATTCCTTACCAGCTCATAAAAAGAGAGTTTTACCGGTTGAGTATAAAAGATGAGTTTTAGGGTGTCAAGGAAAAGGCCGGCGGACAACCATCTGTTTATAATCCCGGAGCAGAAGGATGGTGACGTTTACAATAGGATCTTTTTCTGCTATGGTAGAGGTCTCCGAATAGCCTTGAATAAACCCGCGCAGGTTAGGCAATAGATGGATATTAATCAAGACAGCGCTGCATCCAACAACCACAAACATCAGGAAGAAACGGTTCACTTCGGCTACCGCACGGTCAGGGCGGACGAGAAGGTGAAACTGGTGACGAACCATTTCGACTCCATTGCCGCCCGTTATGACCTCATCAATACGGTCTTAAGCTTCGGACTGCATCTTCGCTGGAAAAAAACCGCTGTCAACATGCTGGAGCTGAAGCCCGGAGAGCGGGTTCTTGATGTGTGCGGAGGCACCGCCGATCTTGCCATTATGGCCGCCAGGGCAGTCGGCCCCTCGGGTTCGGTAACCGTCTACGACATTAACCAGGCCATGATGGAGCTGGGCAGGCGGAAGGCCCGCAAAGCGGCCCTTGACGGCCGAATCCGTTTTGTCCAGGGGGATGCCGAACAAATTTCCCTGCCGGATAATCATTTCGACGCCGCCATGGTGGGCTTCGGCATCAGGAACGTGACGCGCATGGAGAAGGGGCTTGCCGAGATGCACCGGGTACTCAAACCCCGGGGGAGATTTCTTTGTCTCGAGTTCTCCCAGCCCGCTCCCGGTGTTTTCCGCAGGCTCTATGATTTTTACTCCTTCCAGGTCATGCCCAGGATCGGCAGGCTTTTTACCGGGTCCAGCCAGGCATACCATTATTTACCTGAATCAATCCGCCTCTTCCCGTCACCGGAGGGGCTGAGCAAAATCCTGGAAAACGCCGGTTTTTCCACTGTCAGGTACCGCTTGCTGTCAAAGGGCATCGCCGCAATTCATGTGGGAGTGAAGTTTTAGCGATCAAGAATTCCGCTCGAATCTGCGGCCACGACGGAGCGTGGCCCTCCATCCCCAAGCAACACGACTATTTGGGTTATCCGATCAAGTCGGGTAATGATGTGAAAAAAATATCACCTGATGTTTACAGCAGTCATCCTGCGACTTGATCGCAGGATCCAAACAATACTGTGGAGGGACGCACTCCGTTGCGTCCGATTATTATCTGCTTGCACTTCCCCTTGACGAAAGAGGCAAAGGCGGCTAGATTAACCGAGGTGCGCAGGAAGAATTGCGCAAGCTAAAGCTTGCGGCTACATTGCGATTGCATTTGTTGGAGATAGAGAGAAGCGTTTTTTGGCAGGAGCGGCTTAAGCCGCGAATGAATCGCGCCTGAAGGCGCTCCTACCGAAATCGCAAATATGTTTGGCCGGTATTCAATCGGCATTTTTTGTACACCTTCAGAGGTACCATGGGAAAGACACTGGCAGAGAAAATCTTGAGCAGCCATGCAGGCTACGATGTGCGCGCGGGTGAACTGGTTATTGTAAGGGTGGACCTTGCTTACGTCCAGGATGGAACCGGCCCGCTCACCGTCCGCCAGTTTGAAAAGCTGGGGTTCAGCACCCTGCCCCATCCCCAACACGCCATGGTTTTCCTGGACCATGCGTCACCCAGTCCGCGCCAGGAGCTCTCCAACGATCACAAGTTTCTGCGCGAGTTCTGCGGGAAAACAGGCGCCGCCCTCTCCGACGTTGGATGCGGTATTTCGCACAACGTGGTGAGTGAGCGCTACGCCGGTCCCGGCGATGTCATCGTGGGCGCCGATTCTCACACCTGTACCAACGGCGCGCTGTGCGCATTTTCCACCGGCATGGGCTCCACCGATGTGGCGGTGGCCATGGGCCTGGGCCGCACCTGGATGAGGATCCCCGAAAGCTGGAAGATTGTTGCCCAGGGCGCATTTCCCCGGGGTGTGTTCGCCAAGGATTTTATGCTTCATCTAATCGGGATGGTGAAGGCGGATGGCGCCACCTACAAGGCCCTCGAGTTCACCGGTCCGGCTATGGATTCTCTTTCCATGGCCGGCCGCTTTACCATTTCCAATATGGCCGTGGAATGCGGCGCCAAGGTCGGCCTTTTCAATGCTGATGAGGTAACCAGGGAATACCTTGCGCATCTGGGACGTCCGGAAAAATTCACTGCCCTTACCGCCGATCCGGATGCCCCCTACCAGCGCGAAATACTCATCGATGTGAGCACACTTGAACCGATGATCGCCTGCCCCCACGTGGTGGATAATGTAAAACCGGTTGCTGCCGTCGAAGGGATGAAGGTGGACCAGGTTTTCATCGGCACCTGCACCAACGGGCGTCTCGAGGACTTAAGGCAGGCGGCCGCCATTCTTAAAGGGAAGAAAGTAGCCGGAAACACACGGCTGCTCATCACGCCGGTCTCCCGGCGGGAGCTGCTGGACGGACTGGCGGACGGAACCTTTCAGACGCTGGCCGAAGCAGGGGGCATAATCACCGGACCCGGCTGCGGGGCGTGTGTCGGCGTCCACAGTGGAGCGCTCGCCGACGGGGACGTTTGCCTCTCCACCCAGAACCGCAATTTCAAGGGAAGAATGGGCAACCCCAACGCGTTCATTTATCTGGCCAGTCCGGCAACCGCGGCGGCAACCGCACTGACCGGGAAAATCACCGATCCCCGTAACTATATGTCCTGAGAAGAACTGCCATGGAAACATTAAGAGGTAGGGCCTTCAAATTCGGAGACGGCATCAGCACAGATCACATCGCGCCCGGCAGGCTGTTTCACCTGCGCAGCAATCTGCCGGAGCTGGCCAAGCATGTGCTTGAAGACGCCCGTCCCGAATTCGCATCGCAGGTGCGACCGGGGGATGTGGTGGTGGGAGGAAATAATTTCGGGCAGGGATCCAGCCGTGAACACGCCCCCACCATCATGAAAATTTCCGGGGTGAGCGCCGTGCTGGCCAAAAGCTTCCCGCGCATCTTTTACCGCAACTGCATCAACGTGGGCCTTCCGGCCATCATCCTGGACACTGACGCCATCCGGGAGGGTGACGAACTGGAAATCAGCCTGCAGGAAGGAACAATAACCAATCGTACCAAGGGTGAAGTATACACCTTCCCCCCCCTGCCGGCGGTCATGGCCAATATCCTCGCCGACGGCGGCCTCGTCGAGCACATCAAAAAGCACAAAGATTTTAAGCTGACGTAAGGGCGGACGCAATGGCAAGGGCGAACCGCCGTTCGCCCCTACAATGTGGGGGTAATACAATCGGTTTTAGCATCTACATTATACCTTCTTTTTAAAATCACCTATCACAGTCGTCCCCTAGATTGATGGTCATTTAATCAATCGATGGCATTTTACGCCAAGACGAATATCCGCTGTCACCGGAAGTTCAAACAAATCGCTTCGTAAAAGACGGGTGGAGAAAAAGAGCACTTCGAGATTCTCAATATCTCCCGTCGAGGGATTGAGGCGGGCAATAACTTCCTGATCAAGTTCTTCACTCTCCTGTTCCGGATACGGATCACATTTATTAATATACAGGATGTCAGCCTCCCGGTCGTACTTGAAACTTAATTTTTTCTCCATTCTATTTCTCCTTCCGCCAGTTTTCTGGCCATATAGGCGGTTATGATCCAGTGACGTTTTGGTTCTGATGGTTCGCTTACAACCACAACTACTACATATTTTCCACCCCGCAGTTCATGCAACCATCGCGAAAAAAGTCTGGCATTCCCTAGTCGGGTGCTATGACGAATTTGGTCAGGTGCTGCAAGTGTTTCAATGATACATCTTTTATTCAATGGAAGCAAGTCAGGGTGATGTTGGGCAATGTGCTGCTCCCGCTCGTCTGAGAGTTCAACTGCACCCTTTAAATAAGGACAGGGTATTTTTATCATTGCAATTCTCCACTAAATTTCTTGCGTAAAAGCCATCTGTTTATGCAAAATCTTTAGGGGCGCGCGGCGGCGCGCCCTTTTAAAACCGGTGACCATGTCATTTCATAGGGCGTAAGGCCCCGTACGCCCCTACAATTTCTAAAAACCAAGTGATACCTCAAAAGATGCGATCAAACACCGCTACGCGAGGCCGGTCAGCTTTTCGCTCAGTGCCCACAGGTTCTTGCGCAGGGTCACATCCGTGCATGCAGTCGGTAACGCTTTGGGCTTCCGGTCGTCAAAGTAGGTTCCGGTGATACCGCTTACCTCATCGGAACAAGCCAGGAATACGCTGTTGTGTGCCGCCTCCTCCGGGGTGCGCGCGAATCGCCGGATGATTTTGAAGAGAAGGGACTGATACCACTTTCCCGGCCACATGTTCCAGATATTGGTGGCCACATGGCCGGGATGCACCGCGTTCACGGTGATGCCGCTGCCCTTCATTCGTTCCGCCAGCTCCAGGGTAAAAAGCACGACGGCCAGTTTGGAGTTAGCGTAGGCCTTAAATCCCTGATAGCCCTTTTTGAGATGAATATTATTAAGATCAAGCCTGCCCTGAGCGCAGGCATTGGATGAAACATTGATAATGCGTGCTTCCGGGGTTTTCTTCAGCACCGGCAGCAGCAAATTGGTGAGCAGAAAAGGACCCAGGTAGTTAATCCCCAGAGTTTTCTCAAATCCATCCGCCGTCTCCTGCCTTTTTGCGCAAAAGACGCCGGCATTGTTAATCAGCACGTGCAGCTGCTGATACCGGTCGGAGAAGCTTCCGGCGAACTGTCGGACCGAAGCGAGTGAGGCAAGGTCAATCTGCATTATCTCAATGGCGACATTACCGCTCTCTTCTTTTATCTCCTCGCAGACCGGCCTCGCAGCATCTGCATCGATGCAGGCCATTACTAGAGAGGATCCTTTTTTGGCAAGTGCCCTGGTTATCTCCCTGCCGATACCCCCATCGGCGCCGGTAATCAGGACGGTTTTTCCCTTCATGCAATCCATGGCTATTTACTGATAGATAATTACAGGCTAAATCTGAGAATTTATCTCTCAGAAATAGTGCCCACCGGTAGGAGCGGCTTTCAGCCGCGAATGCATCGCGACTGAAGGCGCTCCTACAGAAATTTCAAATGTGATTGGAAAGGTTTTAAAACAGCAGTTTCAGGCGGTTAAATCATCCGGTACCGAGGATTGACCAGCCATTCATCATTCACGCACGCGCGCGGTTTCTCACCCTGCAGCACCCGCTTTACCTCCAGGGCCGCCTTGGTGCGAAGCTCCTCCCAGGAATCCTTGCAGAAAAACGCCGCGTGAGGAGTCAGGGTGAAGCGGTCCCTGATCCAGGGCTCTCCCGCCCTCCATGCCTTTATCAGGGGGTCGTTCTCCGGCGGCGGTTCTACCGGCCAGACATCCAGCCCGGCGGCAGACAGATGACCGCTCTTCAAGGCGCCATGCAAGGCGCTGCTGACAAAGATCTTTCCGCGTGCGGTGTTGATAAACAATGATCCCGGCCTCATGGCCCGGAAGAAATTCTCATTGGCCATGTCTCGTGTCTCATCGGTCAGTGGCACATGCATGGACACCACGTCCGACCGGGGGAGCAGCTCCTTCACGTCGTAGCAGCGGCCGATGCCCAGCGACTTATCAATTCCCTCCCGAAGATAGGGATCATAGAAGAGCACCTTCATCTCCAGGCCCTTTGCCCTCATTGCAACCGCGGTGCCGATTCTCCCCAAACCGATGATGCCCAGGGTTGAACCCGCCAGGCGCCTCAAGGTACTTACCTGGTCCCACCGCCACTCATTCGCCTGCACCGACGCCGAGAGAGCAAGGATGCCCCGGGTGAAAGCCAGTATCAGCGCAACGGCATGATCGGCGACATCGGTGGTGCAGTAATCGGGGACATTGCAGACAGCGATTCCCAGCTCGCCCGCGGCCCTTATGGCAACGTTATCAAACCCGACTCCCATGCGGATAATGAGTTTGCATCGTTTTAGCTGCTGCATCAAGCCTGCATCGTAGGTAAAGTGGCGCCGTCCCATGATCAGCGTCAGCGCGACGCCAGAGGTCTGCCGATATTTCTTCAATTCCGAGAGGCGGCAGGCGCAACTACCTTAAACGCATTGCCGAATACCCCTCTCTCGATATCCGGATCGGCTATTCCCTCGGGTATGAGCACCGTGTAGTCAGCGTCACTCATTAGTCACTTCCTTGTTCTTATTGCTTCTTGAACGTCCACACACAGCCGCCTTCCTCCCAGGTAATTTCAGTGGGAATAATACCCATTTTAGTTGTCGGGTGGTTGGGATGGGTGAGGTGCATCTTCTCAACATCACAAATCTCCCGCCCCTCGAAGGGGAGGTTGCATCGCTTCACAATTTCGTTCTGCTTTTTGAGCCGCAGGCAGTTCTTGAAGCGGATGGTTATCGTACCATCCTGTGGCTCGGACACCTCATACTCACCGGGTCCGTGCATCATCTGGTCCGAGTAAAGAACCGCCTCGATTGCCTTCTTCAGAACCGTGTTGGGGGCAATTGCCATGGCTGCCTTGCTCATGATGCCGGCGAGCGGTCCCATGAATCGTCCCATCATATTCCCGTATGCATCTACCGTGTCCGAGACCCATTCCTTCAGTGTCCCCATGCGCTTGTGGGTGTGGTAGCTGATGGCATGGTCCATGGTGAAGAAATCATGGACGCGGTCCCATTTCTCTTCTACGGGCATATCCTTGATGTCGGGTTTTTTGGTCGTCTTCAAGTGCGCCACAGGGTGCCTCCTTCTCTTTGTCAGGAAACATTACCGGTTGGGGAAGCCTGCCTTGCGCGCCTTCAGTTCAATCTCATCCATTTCATTGGCCAGTCCCATCATCTTCTCCATCACGTCAGGGCGCTCCTCCCCGATGGTGGGAAAGAGTTCCGCGTAAGCGCCGCCGATGGTGCCGAACAGCTTGTAGAAATTCATGGTAGAGGGAAACGGCTCCTTGATCAGACTTGCCAGGTAATCAGTGGACGCGGCATCAATATAATCATGCAGGTGAATGGGCTTGAATTCAACCTGCCCGTGGGGACCATAAAATTTCTCATCCCACCATTGCAGGTAGCTCATGATGCCTTCCTTGTTAATCTTGTTATCAAGCACCGCCAGGGTTACTGCGTTGGCAGCCTTCCAGCCGCAGAGAATGGCAAAGGGATTGCTCAATTCCATCAGCCAGGCCGCATCGCCCACGAAGAGGACGTTGTCCTTGAACGGCTCCTTTATCGGGGAGAGGATATTGACCACGCAGGCATGCTCCTCGGTTTTCTTTGCCCCCTTAAACCAGTCTGAATAGACGGGGTCCTCATAGACAAATCTATTCAGCCTCCCGATCCAGGTCATCGGCGGGTTATAGGACGAAGCACCAACATGGTAGTTGCCCTTCCCGGCAGACCCGGGACACGAAAAAGTTTCCATAGTCGGTAAGTATGAAGGATATGCCCACCACCTGGGGAATATCGATGCCCTCCATGTTCCATACCCGGTCCACCATGGTGGCAATAAATTTCCGCTCCTTGTTCATGCCCATCAGGCGGGCAATCCGGGAGTTTATTCCGTCGGCGGCAATCACAAAACTTGCCCCGGTAGGGCTTGTCGTTCCCGGTCACGGTTATGCCGTCCGCCCCGTGTTCAATGGCCGTGACATTGGTATTCAGGAACAGCTCCGCCCCCGCCGCCCGGGCATCTTCATAGAGAGCCTTGAGCAGCAGCCCCTTGTCCAGGGCAACCCCTACCCTGTTCCTCAACGGGTCCCTGCTCAGCGTTTCATAGTCGCCGAAGCTGATCATGGTGCCGTTGGGTGAAAAGATACGAAATCCATAGAGGTCCCGGTGGGGACCGTCATACCGACTGAAAATCCGGACGCGGGGAACCCGATCCGCTTCGCCTCAGGGTTGAAGGTGAGCTTCTCTCCGCAGAGATACTCATTGATCGGGGAAAGGCCGCCGCCATCGACGCGTCGTACCGTGGTCAGGGTTGTTTTCCGTTCCAGCAGCGCCGTGCGCAAACCATTTTCGCCGGCCACCCGCGCGGCCATCAGCCCGGCAGGGCCGCCACCTACAATCACCAGGTCATAATGCTTTGCCATACCTCACTCCTTTCCAAATCCGGTTAAAAGTACCCTGTAATGCTGTCGCCCGCTCATTTTATTTAAGCTTCTTCTCGCTTATCAGCTGATCATCCCGGTACACAGACTCCCCTATCAGGCGGCCGCTTTCATCGTAAAGCCTGGCCAGACCTGCCCGTTTACCATCCGCGTAGTGAATTTCCTCTTTGAGATTACCGTCTTCATAATAAGTTGTGCTGACGCGCTCCCGCGTGCCTTTTCTATAGTTGGCCCTTTCCTTGAGATTGCCGTTCTGGTAGTAATACAGGGCTACGCCGTCAAGCTCGCCCTTTTTATAATTGAGCACGGCCTTGAGCTTCCCGTCGGGATAGTATTCCTTCTTCATTTCCCGCGAACACCCCATAACCAGGACTAAAAACATTATTGCAATGACTGTTTTAACCTTCATTTTTCCCTTCCTCCTCTTTGTACAATCAGCCCTGCACAATCGGCCCTATCACCGCCGGCGGGAGTCCACTGCCTGCGACAGTGTAACACAATCCGGAAAAAACGTGGAAAAAAATATGCATCGTTGACGGGAGAAAAGAACCTGTCGGTCTATTCTATTGCAGTATACTATTAAAAGTGCTATAAGATTCCCGCTTTATCGCGTTAAAACATCCAACCGTCACACAGGTGCATCCGCGTGGACGACAGGAAAAAAACCAGGGCGCAGCTCATAGAAGAGCTGCAGAAACTGCGCGAGGAACGTGAAGCGGCGCAGCAGGCATCCTCCGGCCAAACACCGACGTCGCACATATTTTACGACATCATGCAAAGCGCAAATGATGCCGTTTTGTCCATTAACACCGGCGGCATCATCGTGTTCTTTAACAGGAAGGCGGAAGACATGTTCGGTTATACGGCGGCCGAAATTGTGGGCGGGTCGTCCCGAATGTCTCATAATTGAAGAGATGAGAGCGTACGGGCGGGAAATGGTAAAAAAGCACGGCCGGAACGCCGCAATCGGCTTAATCGCATTATCGCAGGAGATGATGGTATTACACAAAAACGGGTCCACCTTTCCGGTCGAGATTTCTTACTACGGTCATCATCTCGACGGCAGGTATTGTATGACCGGCATCATCAGGGATATCAGCGAGCGCACGCGGGCTCGAAAAGCGCTGGAAGAAGCAAGGGATTTTTCGGATAACATCATAGAAAGCTCGATTGATCCCATTGTAATAACTGATTCTAAAGGCAACATTACCCGGATCAATAACGCATTCCTGAAGTTGCTGGGGTTCGAAAAACAGGATCAAATAATCGGACAACACATGGTGACCTTTTCTCCTGCTCATGAGGGTGAGTATGAAATAACCACCGGAGAACGCATACAGATCGGTCCGGATTTTTTTCAAACCATGCAAAGCTTTATGTCGCGTCTCAGTCAGGGAGAAAAGATATCCCTGATGGAAAGCTATCACCTCCGTGCTGATAACAGGGTAGTACCCGTGGAGGACACCATAAGCCCTCTCTTCGACAAAAAAGGGGCAAAAATCGGCGCAGTGGGAGTCATCAGGGATGCGACAGATAGGAAGAAGGCAGAAAAGGAGTTATCTGATTCGAGGGATTTTTTAGCGCGTCTCTTCGAAACGTCGATGGAGGGGCTTGTGGTAAGCGATGCGCGAGGCTACATAACCATGGTCAACAATAAGGCGGCAGAAATGCTCGATTATGCCAGAGAAGATCTCATAGGAAGACATTTTGCTGATTTAGGCCTTACCCGCCCGGAAGATAAAGAAGCAGCAAAACAAGTAATAGAAGAGTTTTTAAGCCAGGGGAAACTCACCGAGGTGGAACGAACCTGGAAAAGAAGGGACGGCAATATCATTGACGTTGAGATGAATCTTCATCAGATTCAGGATAAAGCCGGAACTATCATCGGGGCCATGTCAAGTTTCAGAGACATAGGCTTACGTAAGCAGGCAGATATGGCGCTTCGTGTCAGCGAAGAACGGTACCGCAGGATATTTGAAAATGCCTTTGTTGCCATACTGGAAGAGGATATCTCCCCGGTCATGTCAGTTTTTAACGATCTCAAACCAGCGGGTGTATGGGATATGCGAACCTATCTGAAGGAACATCCGGAGTTTCTCCGGAGGGTACTGAGCATGATCACCATCATAGATGCAAATGAGGCAGCAATTAGACTGTTTGGCGCAAGGGACAAGGAAGAATTAGCAAGGGCGACGGATAAGGTGTGGAGAGAGGAATCCCTGGCTGCATCCAGTGAAGCGCTCATTGCCTTTGCAGAGGGAAAGCCTTTTTTCCAGACCGAGTCTATACACCATACCCTCCAGGGCGTACAAAAAAATGTCATATTGCAGATCAATTTTCTAATCAAGCAGCGGGACTTAAACCGCGTGCTGGTGTGCTTAGTGGATATCACACCGCTTAAAGCTGCGGAAAAAGAACTTTTTTCATACCAGCAGCAGTTGCGGGCTCTCGCTAACCAGCTGAGCATCAAGGAAGAAGATGAGAAGCGCAAAATAGGAATGTACCTGCATGACAGAATAGGACAATCGCTTTCCATTTTAAAAATGAAGATGGAAATGATGGGCGCCGAATTAGCCGACGGCTATGCCGGGGGAAAGTCCGGTGAAATCCTTGGACTACTGGAGAAGACTATACATGACACACGTGTGTTATCGTATGAACTGAGCCCGGTTATCCTGCACGAACTCGGCCTCGAGGTGGCATTAGAATGGCTTACCGAACAGACTCAGAAGCAGCGCAACATGGTGGTTTCGTTTAAAAGTGACAAAAAGGCAAAGCAATTGGATGACAACTCAAAGATAATTTTATACCGCGCAGTGAGCGAGCTGTTAAATAATGTGGTCAAACATGCAAAAGCAGATACTGCGGCGGTTTCCATGAAGAGGAAAAATGGGCAGATTCACATCACTGTCGAGGATAACGGCATTGGTTTTGACCCCTCTCAGATTGAAGGGATTGCCGCCGTTGAACGGGGGTTCGGACTTTTCAGCATCAAGGAACGACTCCATTATCTGGGAGGAAGCATTATCATTAAATCCGCTCCCCATAAGGGAACGCACATAACGCTGCTCGCCCCGCTTAAATAATCCTACAGCTCCCGCAGGGCTATGGCGACGGGAATGCGCGCGGCGCGAATGGCCGGCAGCAGCCCCCCCCCGACGCCCATCAGCAGCGCGAACAGCATCCCCTGCATCAGCAAATCCGGTGTGACCTGAAAGGCAAAGGAAAGATTGGAAAAGGTCTGAAAATTAAGCGTCGAGGCGGTGAAGCCATTAAGGGGAAGCGCCGCCAGGCATCCGATCAGGCCGCCGATCAGCGCTATGAAGACCGATTCGCAGAGAAAGGAGACGATGATGCTGCCGCTCCCGAACCCGAGCGAGCGTATGGTGGCGATCTCCCTGAAGCGGGCGGCAACGGCCGAATACATGGTGTTGAGCGCTCCAAAAACCGCGCCGATACCCATGATCACCACGATCAGGAAACCGAATACCCGGATCATGGTTGTGACCACCTGCGACTGGCGCTCATAGTAATCCCGCTCCCGCTCAACCTCAACGGTCAGGCGCGGATCGGCGCCGAGGACCTCCTTGAACGCAAAGAGCGCGTCGGGAGAGGTTATCTTCACCGTGGCCGACTGAAACAGGTAGGCAGGCCGGTTGTAGGTCTGGTTCAGAAGGATGGCATCGCACCATATCTCGGAATCAAAGGCGCTCCCCCCGGAATCAAGTATGCCCACCACCTTCCATTCACGGCCCCCGAACCGGGGCGTGTCCCCCAGATCGCAGTCCCGGTAGGTATGGGCTACATTCTTTCCCACCACCACCTCGGCGATGCCCGGCCGGAAGTACCGCCCCCTGGCAACTTTCACCGTTTCCCGCACTTCAAGCGCCCGATCCGAAACCCCCCGCAGCTGGACAAGAGCATACACACCCGTGCTTTTCTGGGGCAGGGTGGCGATCAATACCACCTCGGGGCTGATGATTGTCACCCCCTCGGGACTTCTCAGCACCCCCGGGGCATCCGCGACAACCCTGACCTGATCGAGTGTAATGGCGCTCTCCATCTCGGAAAGCGAACCGCCCCGCCGGATAATGGCATTGTCGGGAGACCCCGACGCCACCAGCGTTGCCTTAAAGCCCCGGGCCATGGAGAGCATGGCCACGAAGACGGCAACCACCCCGGCGATGCCCAGCACGGCGATGGCGGTGGAAGCCCAGCGCACCCTGACACTGCGCACGTTGTAGATGAGGGGAAGGGCCATGCTCAGACCCTCCTTAATGCTTCGACGATCCGGAGCCGCATGGCCAGGAACGCCGGAATGATTCCGGAGGCGATTCCCGCTACCAGCGCCAGCGCGAATCCCATCACCATCCTGTCCGGATCGAGATAGAAGAAAGGCAGCAGCCCCCCGGTGGGATCACCCCGCAGGGTAAAGAGTTTGGCACAGACCAGACCGATGAGCGCACCGGGCACCGCGTACAAAAGGGACTCGGCGAGCACCAGCAACATGACGGCGGCATCGGTAAAACCGATGGTTTTCAGAACCGCGAGTTCACCGGTTCTCTCACGCACCGACATGGCCATGGTGCTGCCGGTAACCAGCAGAAGGGTGAACAGCACCACGGTACCGACGGAAATAATGATGAGCCTGATGTTCCCGATCTGCTTCACAAACCCCGCGAGAAAGTTCTTTTCTGTTTCGGTGCTGGTTTCATAGGCGGAGTTGGCAAAACGCTCGTCAATGGCCGCGGCCACGCGGGCATCATCTTCGGGCAGGACCACCCTCACCACGTACCACCCGACCATGCCCTTGAAATATTGCTTGCGCTCATCCAGATAGGTGTACTGGAACCAGAACTGAGTCGTATCGTCCTCCGCCCGGGTGCCGTCGTAAATACCGCGGATGTTAAACTCCCACCCTCCGGGATAAATGGACCCCTTGATGGGAACGCGGTCGCCGATCTTCCACCCGTACTTGTTGACGGTGCTGCGTCCCACGATGCAGCCCTCCCGGTCGCGGACAAACGCGTCCCACTGCTCCTCCGGAACGGCAAACTCGGTGTACATCTTTTTAAACCCGTCCGTGTCCACCGCCATGATGGGTATAAAATTCTTCTCGTTCTGATACACGCCCCCGAACCAGACCGCGAAGGTTACCCCCTTCACACCGGGGATCTGAAGAATGCGGTCCCGGTAGGAGAAAGGCAGCGGCTGGGCGATGGAGCTTTTATTGAGCACCACCAGCCGGTCCGCACCGGCCACCTCCACCCCGCCGGTAAAAGTGGTGTCAATGGTCGCCAGCAGGCCGAAAAGAAAAAGTGCCACGGCGAAAGACCCCACCGTCAGCACCGTCCTGGTTTTTTTTCTGAACAGGTTGGCAAAGATGAAAGGAAAAAATTTCACCCCGCGCCTCCCGGCCTGGCGCCTGTCTGGCACTCGACCAGCACGCCCTTTTCAAGGTGAAGAATAACCCCCGCGCGCTCGGCCGCCTTCGGGTCATGGGTTACCATCAAAACGGTTTTTCCATACCGTTCCACCAGCCCGTGAATGAGATCAAGTATTCCTTCCGCGCTTGCCCGATCGAGGTCCCCGGTCGGTTCATCGCAGAGGAGAAAGGTGGGATCGGTCACTACTGCGCGGGCGATGGCCACGCGCTGTTCCTGCCCGCCGGAAAGCTGCCGGGGAAAGTGATGTATGCGGTCCGAGAGGCCCACAACCGCGAGGGCGGTTTGCACATGCCTCCGCCGTTCCGACTTGGACAGTCCGGTGAGCAGCAGCGGGAGCTCAACATTCTGGAAGGCGGTGAGCACCGGGATGAGGTTGTACATCTGGAAAATAAAGCCCACATGCCGCGCGCGCCACGAGGCGAGCTTGTGACCGGACATGCTGGTGATCTCGTCGCCGTCGACAATAATGCTGCCGGCACTGGGAAGGTCAAGCCCCCCGAGCAGGTTGAGCAGGGTGGTCTTCCCCGAACCGCTCGGCCCCATGAAGGCCACAAAATCACCTTCGTCCACATCCAGGTTCAGCCCCTGGAGGACATCGATCTCCTCGCTTCCCCTGAGATACTTCTTGTCCAGGTTGCGCACCTTGATCAGGGCCTGCTCATCATTAAGCCCGTCCACCCGTACCATCCATCAACCCCACGTCTGTAAAGTGGCATTGCCTTCAGCACTCACAGTTGAAATGGCAGCCACACTGCTACGAATCGGATGTACCCTCACAATTTTACTATTCAAGCGGCAGGGGGCCGTTTTAATCCCTCTGCGGGCTGCCTGCTGCTATTCCTTTACCTGCGCCCGCTGGCCGTCCCTGAGCCGGGGCGGACCGTCAACCACCACCCTGTCGCCCGGAGCAATACCTTCCAGCACTTCAATCTCCCCCGCCCGCTTCTCACCCAGCTTGACCGCACGCATGGCAAGTCTTCCTTCCCGAAGCTGAAATACAACCTGCCGGCCTTCAATCTCCCGCACCGACTGCCGCGGAATCAGGGACTGCACCCGGGAATCCGGCGCAGAATTTTCACCGCTTAAAAAAGACACCTTCACCCCCATGTCCGGCAAAATACGGGGGTCGAGTTCCGCGAAGGCAATGCGCACCTTGACGGTCGCCTTCTGGCGGTCGGCTGTCGGGATAATGGTGCGCACCGTGCAGGGAATCTGCCAGCCGGGATAGGCGTCGAGCGTGCCCGACACCGCCTGGCCGATGCTCACCTTGGCAATATACGCCTCATTGACATCCACTTCAATCTCCAGAGATTTCATGTCAACGATGGTGGCAATGCCCGTCCGGGTAAAGCCGCCGCCCGCCGATATGGGGGAAACCATCTCGCCCACCTGCGCGTCCTTTGAAACGGCGATCCCGCTGAAGGGGGACCGCACCGTGCAGTTCTCCACATCCTGCCGCGCCACCTCCAGGCGGGCCCGGGCAGATTGCACCTGTTTCTCCGCCAGGGCAAGTCGTGCCTTGAGTGCATCGACCGCGGCCTGGGCGCTGTCCAGATCCTGCTGGCTTGAAACTTTTTCGCTGTTGAGCCTTTCGATGCGGCGGAGGGTGCGCTGCGCGTCAGCATGGTTGACCTGCAGCTCGGCTATGGTGGCCCGTGCCACATCATATTCCGCCCCGGCAGTGTCAAGCAGCCTTCTGGCGTCCGCGTCGTCAATGAGCGCAATGACCTGTCCTTCCTCAATGCTCATACCCTCCTCAACCAGCATTTCCTGAACCCTTCCCGTGATCTTGGCGGCGACGGTTGAACGCCGCCGCGGCGTAACATAGCCGCTGGCGTTAAGCACCACGTCCCCTTTTCCCTGCACGGGGCTTTTGGCCACCGCAACCTCCACCTGGACGCTTCTCGCGCCCAGGAAAAAAATGCCCAGCAGCAGAACCAGGGCAACCAGCACAGCCGCCGGAAGCATCAGCCTCCGCTTCCCTCTCTGTGCATTATTCCGCGCCCGGGGCTCTATCCTGAGGGAAGACAAATCAGGCAATCCGCCCTCGCGTTTCTCATCCGCCATACACCGCCTCCCTATCCGGAACAACCTGTCCGGTCATGATCTCACGTTTGTAACGCCCCTTGTGCCATCCTTATAGAAGAGCATCCCCGGGTTGTCAATTACTTTTGCAAATGCCTTGACAAGCGTAAACCCGTTACTTTATAAACAGTTTAAGGAAATGCCGTCCGGGAAATCCCGGTTAAGCCGCAGAGGTTCCCCGGAAGGGCTTTAATGCACCATTGCCTTAACCCGCCGTCAATGCTCCCTCATGAAAATAAGCTCCAGACGAATAGTCAGATCCGGGCTCAGGAACGGTCTCATCCTTCTGGCCATCATCCTGTGCATCTCCTCCGCCCAGGTGATCCTCTTTAAATATGTCAATCCTCCCTTTACGCCGCTGATGCTTTACCGGCTGGCCCACCGGGAGGGCATGCAATACCGGTGGAAGCCGCTCTCATGGATGTCACCTTTTTTCCAGCAGGCCGTCCTCGCCTCTGAAGATCAGCGGTTCCTGGACCACAGCGGATTTGATTTTAACCAGATCAATGAGGCGCTGCAGGAGTACGCGGACAACAAGCCCTTACGGGGCGCCAGCACCATATCCATGCAGGTGGCCCGCAATCTGTTCCTCTGGCAGGGGCACAGCTGGATACGCAAATCGCTGGAGGCCTACTACACCGTTCTCATAGAGCTGCTCTGGGACAAGCAGCGCATTTTGGAAATCTATCTCAATGTTGCCGAATGGGGAAAAGGCATTTTTGGCGCCGAAGCGGCCGCGATTCACTACTTCAGGTGCTCCTCTTCAGCGGTGAGCAGGGAGCAGGCGGCGCTGCTGGCAGCGGTGCTCCCCAACCCCCGCAAATGGTCCCCCCTCCGCCCCACCGCTTCCGTGCTGAGAAGGAAGGCCTTTATCCTTAAGCACATGAACCGCTTCAAGCCGCTGCGGGAGAAATGAAATGTGATCCGAAAATATGTAGGGGCGACCAGCCGGTCGCCCCTACATATGGATAAAAACCGGATCCCGCCTGTGCGGGAATTAAAAAAAACAATTTACATTTGACAAAAATAGGAAGACAATACCGCCTATTATTCATATGAGTGGACTCCTCAGCGCAACAGTCAATGCATACGAAAGGGGCTTGCACACATGACCGCAAAGAAAAAAAGCGCGCAGGATCTGATGCAAAACATTAAGACCATCGGCGTGGTCGGCGCCGGACAAATGGGCAAAGGCATTGCCCAGGTTGCCGCCCAATCCGGCTACACGGTTGTGGTCGTTACCACCTCCAATGAGGAAATGATGCAAAAAGCCAGGGCTGAGATTGATGCCAGCCTGGACCGGGCGGTTGAAATCGGCAAGATTAACAGGAAGGAAAAGGACAGGATAGCCTCCCGCTTAACTTTTTCCATGGATCTCAAAAGCCTGGCACAAAGCGACATCGTCATCGAAGCGGTGGTTGAAAACATAGGGGTCAAGCAGGACATCTTTTCCAACCTGGAGAAAATCTGTCCGCCTCACTGCATTCTCAGCTCCAATACCAGCTCGGTATCCATTGCCAAGCTTGCCAAGGCCACCCAGAGGCCGGACAAGGTAATCGGCATGCACTTCATGTACCCGGCGCAGAAGATGAAGCTTCTGGAGATCGTCAGGACGCCCGCGACCTCCGAGGCAACCTATCAGACGGTCAAGGGCCTGGCGCTGAAAATGGGCAAGACCCCCATAACCGTTGCTGACCGGCCCTGCTTTGTCACCAGCCGCCTCATTCAGACGCTGATCAACGAAGCAATCTTCTGCCTCTATGAAGGCGTTTCCACCAAGGAAGAGATAGACAACGCCCTGAAGCTGGGCATGAACCACCCCATGGGGCCCCTGGAGCTGGCTGATTTTATCGGGCTCGACGTGGTCCTCTCCATGCAGGAAGCGCTGTACAACGGATTCAAGGAACCCAAATACCGGCCCTGCCCGCTGCTCGCGAGCATGGTGGAGATAGGACATCTGGGGCGCAAAACCGGCCGCGGTTTTTACGAATACAAGAAAGGATAGCGAACGGCTGATCAAACGGCAGCCACAATAAAAGCCCGGCAGCTTCTTTCCAAGCTGTCGGGCTTTGTGTCGGTTTCCGAACCGGAACCTGTACTGCACTGTGCGGCTGACGAGGCTACTTCTTGGCGCCCTCAGCGGAGGGGTAAACGATTTTAGCCTTCTGCTTCAGCCCCTCCATGTAATTCTGAGCGCTCTCCTGGCGTTTCTTGTTTTTCAGCATCTCTTCTATCGAGCCTTTGACCTCATCGAGGGATTTCTGCTTGGGCTGGCTATGCTCCAGCACCTGGATGATGTGATAGCCGAACTGCGTTTGAACCACCGGGCCGATTTCATTCACCTTCTGGCTGAATGCGGCATCCTCAAACGGCTTGACCATTCTGCCGCGCGGGAACGTGCCCAGATCGCCGCCATTCGTCTTGCTCGGGCAATCCGACTGCTCACCGGCCAGCTTGGCGAAATCGGCACCTCCAACCAGCTGCTTGCGCAGATCCTCGATCTTTTGCTTCTTCTCGGCCTTGGTTTTTTCATCGGCATTTTCATCCACTTTCAAGAGGATGTGCCGCGCGTGCACTGACTCGGGCATGTCATACTTCTTCTTGTTCTCGTTATAATACGTGCTTACTTCATCGGCTGTCGGCACATAATCGGATTTAACCTGTGATTCAAAAAGCTTGTTGGCGCGCAACGAAAACTTGATATTGTCGCGCATCTCCTCCATGGTCACCCCTCCCTGCTTGAGCATGGCCTCGAGGGTCATTCCCTGGGGCACCTTGGCCTCAACCTCGCTCAACGCCTTCTGCACCTCGCTTTCATCAACCGCAATTTTCTGCTTATCCATTTCCTGCGAGATGATGGTGCGGTTTACGAAGTCATCGACAATCTTGCCCTGGATGTTTTTTTTGAATTCTTCCAGCTGATCCGGGGGAATCTGATCTTTAAGCGATTCAAGCGTTCGGTTCACTTTCTGGTCGACCTCACCCTGGGTAAGCGGAAGGCCGTTTACTTCCACGATGGTTTTCCCCGCCCCTGCCTGAACCGGTGCGGAAGCTTTTTCCGCAGCCCATCCCGGTGCGCCGGCAAGCCCTGCAATTAAGAGCACCTGCAGGCAAAAGATTCCCAACCGACTGCTACCGGACCGCATCACGCCATCTGACCGTTTCATCATACGCCTCCTCATTGCACTGTTTGTGCATGTTGTTCGCGGCCGCGCACTTCCCTGCGTTTGCAAGCGCCGCGCCGATGTATTCCCGAGTTTTTCAAAAATTCGGGCGCACGCAATAGGACACTATAGGGTAAGAGGTGATACATGTCAAACCTTTTCTTGGCACTGCCTTCCGCCGCGGGCGGCATCACCATTGCAAACCATGTTCCAACACTCCCGCGCTGATTTGGTGTTGATTTGTATCCGTGAATCTGATAGGTAGCAGCCTGTACAGCAGGGAAAATCCAATAGATTCTTCAAGCCCTGCACCTCTTTCATCCAAGCGCGGGTAAACAGTATGTCGGAAGCAATAAAGGGTCTGGCGCCCGAACAGCTCTGGGATTTCTTCGCCCGGATTGCCGCCATACCGCACGGGTCAAAAAACGAGACAGCCCTGGCATCTCATCTGCGGCTGGTCGCGGTAAACGCCGGATTGGCTGTCAGGCAGGATGATGTTGGAAACCTTTGCATCGCTGTACCCCCCTCTCCCGGATGCGACAAGGCGCCCGCGGTGGTGCTCCAGAGTCACCTGGACATGGTCTGTGAAAAGAATGCCTCGGTTGACTTTGATTTTTCAAAAGATGTCATACGCCTGGTGCGCGACGGCGACTGGATACGGGCGGAGGGCACGAGCCTCGGGGCTGACAACGGCATCGGGATAGCCGCGGCGATGGCGGTAGCCGTATCCAATGACATCCTGCACGGACCGCTTGAAATCCTGCTCACCGTCGACGAGGAAACGGGCCTGACCGGGGCAGTCAACCTTTCGCCTTCGCTCATCAGCGGACGCATCCTGCTTAACCTGGATTCAGAAAAAAGCGATCACCTCTGCATCGGCTGCGCGGGAGGCGGGGGGGTCAGCATCCTCCTCCCGCTCACCATGACGGACACACCGGCACAATCCACCGCGCTCGCCCTGACGCTGACCGGTCTGCGGGGCGGCCATTCAGGCCTGGACATTCATGAAAACCGGGCCAATGCCGTTAAATTAATGGCGCGGCTTGTCCTGGCGCTGAAAGAGTATGGAGCCCTGCTTGCCGATTTCCAGGGCGGCGACAAGCACAATGCCATCCCCCGCGAGAGCTTTGCCACCGTGGTGCTTCCGGCAAAGCAACTGCCTGCCGCCCGGGAGATCATCAACACCCGATACCATGCTTTTTCAGCCGAGTTTGCCCATGAATCAGCCATGCAGATGAACTGCGAGGAAACTGACCTGCCGGCCGGAGTTGCAAGCGGGCCATCTTCCGCTGCTGCCCTGAACCTGCTTGTGGCATTGCCTCACGGTGTGTTGGCAATGAGCCGGCAGATGCCCGGCCTGGTGGAAACATCCAGCAACCTGGCTTCCGCGCACATACGCGATAACCTGCTCACGGTGCACAATACTCCCCGATCCTCTTTACCCCAGGCGCTGTATGCGACCATGGACCAGATCGCGGCCGTCAGCAGCCTGGCGGGAGGCAGGTACGAGCTGGAAACGCCCTACCCCGGATGGCATCCCAACCCTGATTCTAAAATTCTAACCGTTTTAGAGAAAACCTATGAAGAGATCTGCGGCAGAAAACCTGAACGGACGGCAACTCACGCGGGACTTGAGTGCGGCGTAATCGGTGAAAAATATAAGGGCATGGATATGATATCATTCGGTCCCGATATCATCAATGCCCACTCTCCAGCCGAGGCTGTCAGCATCAAAAGCGTCGCCACCTTCTGGAAGATTCTGCTTGGAGCGCTCCGCAAGATCGCGACCGGCGCATATGCATAAGGGGCCTTCCGGCCCCTGTTTTTGTGCACTGCAACCTGCTATCCCTTGCGGGATGCCTTGGTTACGGTAATCTCATTTCTCATGGATTGAGAAAGCTTCTTGACTTCCTGAAGTCCCTTGCGCAACCTGGTGCCTGCCGCGTTGTTGCCGGCATAAAACTTCTGATTATCTTCCTCAAGGCTTTTAGCCAGGTCTATCAACTGCTGTAATGACTCTGCACCCATAATCTCACCGCCTTTCACTGTGTAGCAGATTGTTTAAAAAGTATTTTGCCGCAGGCGGTTCAAAAACATCCAGATGCAAGGCACGCGAAATCCTGAGGAATGAGGCGTACGTTCCGGTACGTCGCAATGACGAAGGATGAGCGCAACGCAGCAGATGGGTGGTTTTCAACCGCCTGCCAGAAATGTTTCTGAATGTATACACAGTATCACAAGCGGCGTCAAGGCCTTTATGGTATAGCAGCCCGGTTATATTTCGGGAGAACTGTTGCGGAATTCCGGTTCCCGCGCAGTGCTCCGCTGTTTCAGCCTTCCTCGAGGAAAAATGGCAGGAGCAAAATCCCGAGATCCTCAGAAACCGCTTCGTCTCCGGTGGTGACGGTCACCTCCACGCTGTCAAGCGGCCCGGTGAGCAACCGTGGCATCAGGTAGATAAACATAAAAATGGTATCATCATCCACCACCAGGGGCGGGAGGAGCATCACTGTGCTGGCCGGCTGGAAAGTTATCACTGAGTCATCGCTGGCAAAGGAGGTATTGGTCCCCTCAACTCTCAACCGCCACAGGGTAGCGATAAATCGCGCCTGAAATACGGCGGACGGCCTCAAGTCAATGCTTGGGCCTGACACGGCGGTGGTCGTGGTGGAGGGGCCGATGGTGGTGGTCGAAGTTGGAACCGGAGATGCATATTTTAAATCAGCGTTGGTCGCATCATAGTAGCTGATGCGAGGGCGGCTGGTGCGGTCAAGCGCGAGCGACGTGTACTGCCCCACCGCGTTAACGCTGTCCACCGTCCCTTTCTGCCAGATTGTCCCGTCGAAAAAGGCATACCGTAAATCCCGGTTGGTTTCATCATAGTAACTGATGTGCGGATTACCCAGGTTGTCAAGCGCAAGCGACGTGTACTGCCCCACCGCGTTAACGCTGTCCACCGTCCCTTTCTGCCAGATTGTCCCGTCGAAAAAGGCGTACCGTAAATCCCGGTTGGTTTCATCATAATAGCTGATGTGCGGATTACCCAGGTTGTCAAGCGCGAGCGAGGTGTATTTCCCGACCAGATTAACGCTGTCAACCGCATCCGTGTGCCATGCTTCCCCATCGAAAAAAGCATATTTCAAATCACGGTTGGTGGCATCATAATAGCTGATGTGCGGACGGTCTTCGCCGTCAATGGCTATCGAAGTGTACTGCCCCACCAGGTTCAGGCTGTCAACCGTTTCTATCCGCCACTCGCTCCCGTCAAAAAAGGCATATTTCAAAGCGCTGACCGTGGCATCATAATAGCTGATGTGCGGCCGGTCTTCGCCGTCAAGTGCAATCGAGGTGTACTGCCCCACCAGGTTCAGGCTGTCAACCGCTTCTATCCGCCACTCGCTCCCGTCAAAAAAGGCATATTTCAAAGCACTGACCGTGGCATCATAATAGCTGATGTGCGGCCGGTCTTCGCCGTCAAGTGCAATCGAGGTGTACTGCCCCACCAGGTTGATCCGGTCAATCGTCTCCGTATTCCACTCACGCCCATCATAAGAAGCATACTTTAAATCGCGATTTGTTTCGTCATGGTAGCTGATGTGCGGATTGCCTGCACTGTCAAGCGCAAGACTGGTATGGGATCCAACGCTGGAAAGATTGTCCAGAGTTTCAAGGTTCCAATCCGCAGCCGGCGCATTAATGCTCACCAGAACGGCCCACAAGCCCATCAAAAAGATAATGGTTATGCAATTTCTTTTAGCGTACATCGTTTCCTCCCTGCCCCTGGTACAATCTATCGTTTATGTAGTATCGGCAGGTTTCTTGGTTACATAAAGGGAAATAATCCGGCCCTGGTGCCCATGCGCTTGCCTGACCCGGACCGGGTCCACGCCATATGATTTGTGCTGTCTCCTTTCATGGTGCTCGTCCGACTGAGCTTGTCTCATCCGATGATTACCAGCGCTATATAGGGAACGACATTAAAAACCATCACAAATATCTTGAACAAACCGATAAGGGTGTAAATGACCACGTTGAAGGTCTCCCTCGGAATCTGATACCATGTGCTGTTCATCCGGTACACCCAATCACCGGCAAAGGCAGTGATGAAAAAAGAAAGGATGAACAATCCTCCATTGATGATTGTGCACCACATAAAGAATGCCCGGACCGCATCAATGTCCATCGTGAACCTCCGCCTTTATTCTCCATTAGCCGTCGATTAAGTACAAGGAAGCCCTTCTGCGGGCAAGCGTGGCAGCCTGCCGCGCCTGCCCGGGCAGAAAATCTACATTCGCGGTGCAAACTAACTCTTCGTCCCGCCGATGAACCGGTAAATGCCTGCGCCGATGATGCCGCCGATGATCGGCGCCACCCAGAACAGCCAGAGCTGCCCCACCGCCCAATCTCCGACATACAACGCCACGCCCGTGCTGCGCGCGGGGTTTACCGAGGTATTGGTCACCGGAATGCTGATGAGGTGAATCAGGGTAAGGCAGAGACCTATGGCGATGGGCGCCATGCCCTGCGGCGCCCGTTTATCGGTCGAGCCGAGAATGACCAGCAGAAACATCATGGTCATGACCACTTCTGAAACAAAGGCCGCGAACAGGGAATAGCCGCCGGGAGAATGGGCGCCGTACCCGTTGGACGCAAATCCGGCCAGCACATCGAAGCCCGCCTTGCCGCTGGCGATGAGGAAAAGAACACCACCGGCAACGACAGCACCGACAACCTGAGCAATGATATACGGCAGCAATTGACTCCCCGGGAAGCGCCCGCCGGCCCACAGACCGACAGAAACCGCCGGGTTGAGGTGGCAGCCGGATATGTGCCCGATGGCGTAGGCCATGGTCAGCACGGTGAGGCCGAATGCCAGCGCCACCCCGAGCAGGCCGATGCCCACATCCGGAAACGCGGCGGCCAGCACCGCGCTTCCGCACCCTCCGAGAACCAGCCAGAATGTCCCGAAGAACTCCGCAGCATAGCTTTTCATACCCGTCTCCTTTCCCCTGAGGTTGGTGGCGCCCTGTGGCGCCGATCACACACGGTTCTTCAGCGCGTTCACCTCATGAATTATTATTGATTATATGCCGGATTTTTAAAATGTACATAAGAAAAAACGCTGCAATTTAGCTTGCATCCATAATCTTATGGTGGTAGGCACAAGACGGCAGCGACAATCGTGGCAGTACCGGGCACATGGAGACCGGACCGGCGGAAGATGAAGACTAATAATGCAACTCTGGTGTGAGGAGACTATGAAGGTTCTTCTGGTAGGAGGGACAGGCAAGTTGGGTGGAGCGGTAGCGAACGCGCTTTCTGACCAGGCAATCCCCTTCCGCTGCCTGGTCAGAAAAACTGCCGATACCACTCGACTCAGAACGCTCGGGGCGGAGCTCGTGCAAGGGGATGTGCGCGACGGCGCGGCGCTGGCGGAAGCAATGGCCGGCATTGACGCGGTGATAAGCTCCTTCACCACCAGGCTTCCCCCGAAAACCGCCGGTGACTTCTGGGAAGTCGATTACGGAGGCAACCTCTCACTGATCCGGCTCGCCCAGGCCAACGCGGTTAAAAAATACATTTTCGTCAGCTACTGGGGTCTGGCCAAGTTCTCCAATTTCGAACACGGCAAGGTCAAGAAGATGGTGGAAGACCTGCTTACGGTGAGCAGGCTGGACTATACCGTGTTCCGGGTGACCACCCTCGCCACCGACCTCGTGCATCTGCTTGGCAACAGCCTTAAAAAGCGGGGTTTCACGCCCATGCTGATGAAACGGGATGAGCGGGTGCGGCCCATTCTGGTTGAGGATCTCGCGAGGTGCATGGTCAACGCCCTGAACAATCCCGCAGCATCCAAAAAGATTATTGAGATCGGCGGGGAGGATGAATATACCTTTGAGGAATTACGGGAGCTTTACTGCAAGGCGCTGGGGAAAAACGTGCGGTTCATCTACCTTCCTCTTCCCCTGGCCCGATTCATCGCGGCCACGGTCGATTATTGTACCGGAGACAGATACAACGCAAAGGGTTTGGTTTCAGCTTTCAGCGGCGGGAGCACCTGTGACATTACCGAGGCGAAGAGAATATTCAACATGCCCTTTGGCAATTTCAGAGATTACCTGATGGACTACTTCGCGCAGAAGCAATGATTTCTTAAAGGCATAACAAGTGTATGAGCTGGCGCTAGCCACTGTTTTCTGCCGATCCACCCTTTATAGCAGTTGTGTTGACTGTAGTTTTTTGTTTTATCAACGTCTAAAAAAACCCTGCCCTAACCCCCAGATAGATGTATACGACCATCAAGATTTGAAGCAAAATCCCTGCACACAAAAGCATCCACACCGGGATTTTAAGTTTCCACTCAAAAAAGCAGTATCCCGCATTAGCGCTCTATAAATCAGCCATAATCCGAAAGCAGATATTATAATAATCGCTCTTAATCCACTAAAAAATTCCCCCATGTTTTCTCCACACTCCAGAACATCTGCGTTGATATCCTGGTCAGCTCCTGGCTCTCTCTATGCGATCAATCAACTCCTCTATATCCCTGTTCTTCCTGAACGGGACGAAACTCGCGGGGGGTGAAAGCTAAGCTCGTCACCTAGCTTAGTCGTATAGTGAATGCTCAAGGTTACTCTCGGAGGATTCGCCATCCACGAATAGCTCGGCTCCATTTCGTTCATCGGTGTTTCATCCATCACTTGGCTCGCCCGTAAAGCGGTACATCTTAAATATCTAAATTTCAATTCCCTCTAACTTACCAACTTAGATTTTTAAGAACGTCCCCCTTTTCCATAACAGGGAGCATTGTCATTCCGAACCCTCCGATGCTCTCAGGATAAGCTCCGTGAAGAATCTTATCTTATTTATTTTATTACTTTAGAGATTTATCGGATTCCCCGAAATGACAAAATCGCAAATTCCGACACAGTCTCTGATGGGGGAGGATTAGGTTTGCCGATCAAACCAGAGGAGGAATGTGCCACGGGGCAGAAGATCAAAGGTTATGGGATCGAATGGGTATTCCTTTCCTTCAAAGCTATTGACAATTGAGAGATTGACACTGACAAACGGCAACAAAAAGCTCCAATTTTCCCAGTTAAAGGTGGCTTCTATTGATACAGTGCCCTGATAGTGATCGGGCAGGGGAATTTCCGTTGGAATTTCCTGAGTGAACATATCTTCCGGCAGATCGATCGAGCAGTCAATGCTGCCTGAAATAGTTGGATTGGTGACTGTTGCTTTCCCTGAGAGTTCACCACGCAGGGAAAAGCCAAAGTCGAAAGGCCCCGCACCTATCAGATCTTCATAAGCTTCAATCTCCGGAACAAAGGGGGTTATAAATTCAATAAGCCGGTCGCGCTCCATAGTAAAAGAATAATCTGCCGCAGTGGTTATGTCGGCAGTTACTGAATCTTTATCGACCGAAAGATACCAGTAAAAATCTGATTCATCCCGTCCCAATAATGGAATACCATTCGGCATGAGGCGATAGCTTAATCCGAATGCACCGTAGGGAACAGGAAGCTGAATGGAGTCCCCTTCACTGAACGAAATCTGGAGCTTGTTATATTCATGTATGTCATCATGTTCACTTATCGCCAACTCGGCAATGCCAAATAAATCATGGGCGCGTGATTCAGTGATGGTAGTGTTGACTGCCGGGAAAGGAATGAGTATGGCAACTGAGGTCGTTAGTTCCCCTGATTGTGATGTTCCCTTCAACCATATGAGGGCATTTGCGGTGGCAGGAATTATGAGCACATAGATGACAATAAGCAATAAAGGTATATTTTTATGTATTGGTTTCATGGTGAGGCTCCCTTGTAGTACGATTGTATCATCACATATAATCCCTTATCGGCATCATCAGTGCAAAACATAAATATAACGGGAGCCTTATGATTTACTGTTTCCCAGGCACAATCATTTGAATACTGCATAAACCCACAGTAATGAATATGGGGGGACGTAGGTGAATAGACAACTTGCGCCTTGCCATACTGCTCTTGTGCTCTTGCATGATGTTCCCGGTCTTCCGGTAATTGGTTATGCACCTATTCACCACCGTCCCCTTTTATTGTATTCCGGGGACACCATAAGTAATAATAAATATCGTGTTCAACTCGTTACCATAATTGAGTATGGTGTCCCCGGAATGAGATAAGAGTGTCGGTCAGGCTGGTTAACCGAAATCTTTGGTAGGTCAGCAGTATAGTTGGTTGTCAATTTACTTATTTATGAGCATCCCCCTTTATATGCGGTTGTTATCGGGATACATGTGCAAATCTAGGTTGAGTAAGTCGTTTTAAGTTTCTGCCTCAATTTAGACGGTGGATATGGCCCATTGCCACGATATATCCTAAACACTTTATACCCTGTTCTCGCTATCCCCTCCATAGTAACGCGGTAGAAGAATTTTTCCGATCCGTTTTCCCCATAAAGGAATATATTCATGCTTTTCTGCCCTGGCATAGGTTCAAATTCTTCAGCAGTTAAAGATAAGGGATACAAAGACGGATGCATCTGAGAAAAAGCTTTAGAGTACTCTTCGAAAGATATTGTCTTTCTCGCATTGTCAGATAGAAGGGAGTAGCCATTTTGTATATCATGCTGAATTAGCGCAACCCTAGAAAATTCGATAGCTCTTATTGCAGCCATATCCTCATCATGACTTATTACCGTCGCTGTGCAACTCATAAGAATAGCGCATGCAAGCGTACCACTCATAGTCCTTCTCATATATTTTCCTCGCCAGATAACTTGTTTTTCATTACAAGGTGGAATGCTTGTTTTTAAAAATCTGCTTATCATGCTCCGATTATTTCATTCAATCCCTCTATAACCTGGTCCATTTCTTCGGGAGATGCCTTGCCGATTATTTTCCCAATCCGTTCCACGGAAAGGGTACGAATCTGGCTTATCTTAATCCAGGATCGCTTGGGAAGACGAGCTGTCTTCAATTCCATGGTAAGGGGAAAACCCGCTCGTTGCGGTTGACCGGTAATGGCTACAGCAATAACGGTACCGGAACGCTCATTAAATATGTCGTGGCTCAGGATCAAAACCGGTCGCAAGCCTGATTGCTCATGCCCCCGCACCGGATTTAAGTCAGCCCACCGTATATCACCCCTCAATATTCGGGCCATTTATTCACATCCTCCGTCAGCCCTTCTTCTGCCATGGCCTTTTCAAAATCAGCATCGAGCTTCGCGCATTCTTGAGCCAAACGGGTACGCTTCAACCGCTTCAATTTCTCTTCTACCGCTTTTTGAATAGCCTGACTGCGATTTTGAAACACCTGCCCCTTCACGAGCCGGTCTATGTGTTCGATATACTGTTCGTCTAATGTAATGGCAATCTTTGTTTTACTCATGGCTCACCTCCGGTATTACATTATGTCATACCCTGATATTTGTCAAGAGTTTATCCTATTGGGGTCGGACCAAGTCAACTATTTGATTTGCCCGTCGATTCATCAAAAAAGATGATGTTTTGTTACCTTAGATTGTCATTTTCAGCCTCAAAATAACTATTTAAGCAACCAACAAATTCTCACATCACACATGCCTTCCTCCATCACGACAGGCCTCGCTTGCCATTCCCATGGTTGTCCAAAAAGCCTGAAACCCTGTATCTTTTTAAATCAGTGATTCTCACGTAAAATCAAATCACTGGAAAACATCTTCCCTAGCCCCGGCTTATCTTTTAGACAGCATGACTCCCACAATGCAATGCCATGAGATGGGTTTCCTCTTGGCATGCAATATGCTCTCATGCTTATGCTAACAGGATGTGATGCGACTGAGGTTGCTATGGATGCACAGGCAAAACGACGGGGATTCACGCTGGTGGAATTAATGATCGTCATAGCCGTAATAGCGGTCCTGGCCAGCGTGAGCGCGCCGTCGCTGTTCCACAACATGCCTGATTATAAGCTCAACGGCACGGTCAGGGCCATTTTTGCAACCCTGCAATATGCACGGATGTGCGCCGCCTCCGCGGGAAAAGAGTACCGCGTGCGTTTTTTCCTGGATAATAACCCACAGGGATACCGGCTAGAGCAGGGCAATGCTTTCAGCGATTCAGAAAGCTGGGCGGCCCGCCGCACGTTTTACCCGCTGCCGGATCAGGTCTGGATCAATCACGCCACCGACTACCAGGGTACACACCAATCCGGAACCAGCATTATCGCCTTTAACCCTCAAGGGACTGCCTCAAGCGGCGGTGTCTATCTTAAAAACAGCAAGGGGAAACTCCGCTCGGTAAAGGTCTCTTCCTCAACGGGAAGAATAAGAATAGACAACAGCTGGTAAAGGAGGAACTATGAATTACAAAAATTTTGAGGAATTGCCGTGCTGGAACCAGGCCCGGGAGCTGTCCAAGTCTCTCTCAGCCACGATCAACCAGACCGACCTGCGAAAGGATTTCAGCCTCAGGGACCAGGCATGGAAGGCATGCGGATCGATCATGGATAACATTGCCAAAGGATTTGATAACGGATCATCTAGCGAAGTAAGCAGATCGCTGGGATATGCCCAGCGGTCATGCAGCGAGCTGCAATCACAGCTCTACCGCGCCCTGGACTGCACCTATATCACCCAGGATCAGTTTGACAGCCTGTATGCCTCAGCCACCGAATGCCGGAACAACATCAAGCGGTTCAGGAACTTTTTGTACATGAATAATCAGCAGAAGCATGACGCAAAAGCAGCACCTGAAAAATGAACCGTCACAGATCCATGCCGCCGGAGAAAGGATTCACCCTTATCGAGATTGTCATCGCCATGGTTATCCTTGGCCTGGCAACCGCGGGACTGGTGCACATGCAGATTTCCTCCTCCGGCACGCTGACCGACTCCCGGTATTTAACCACCGCCGTCACCCTGGCCCAGGATAAAATGGAAGAGCTGAAAGCCCTTGCAGGGAACCACCCGGACCTCTCTGACACAAACCCGGGGAATAACGGCGGCCTGAAACAGGTAACCGATCCTCTTATGGCCGATCATGCGGAGGACCATTTGATCGTTGCACCAGAACGGACAGCGGCGGCCTCAGACATGCGGCTTCCTGCGTACAAGCGGTTCTGGAACGTTGCTGACAACGCTCCCTGTGCCGGGAGAAAAACGGTAGCCGTAATCGTAACCTGGGGCCCGCGTCACAAACGTGTTGCATTCGCTTCGGTGCTGTAGCAGGCAGTCCAAAAACACCCATCTGCTGCGTTACGCTCACCCTTCGTCATTGCGACGTACGGGAAAGTACGACTCATTCCTCAGGATTTCGCGTGCCTTGCATCTGAATGTTTTTGAACTGCCTGTGCAAAATACTTTTTAACAACTTGTTAGGAGCTTCACCCCGTGAAATCCATGCTGCGAGAACACCCGCAGGGGCTGACCCTGGTTGAGCTGATGATCGCCGTCGCCATAAGCAGCACCGTAGTGGCCGGGGCTTATAACCTGTTCGTCGTCGAGAGAAGATCATATTCGCTGCAGGATGATCTGGCACAGATGTATCAGACAATGAGAAGCTGCGAACAAATCATGGTCAGGGAAATCAGGATGGCCGGATATACGCTCAAGGAGGTCTCCATTGTGAGTGATGTGCCCGGCACCGTGTTTACTGATGGCGAAAAGGAGAACGCAGAAGAAGCGACTGCCGGCGCCTTTACTTTCACTTCCGATGTCGACGGCGACGGGGTCATGGAGACCGTGAGATATGCCCTAAGAGACAGTGAGCTGGTTCGGCAGCTGTGGAGATGGGACAATGCCAACCATTGCTGGAGATCCGGGGGCGGCGCCCGGTCTGTGGCCGAAAACATGGAGGACCTGCGCATGAGCTACTTCATACTGGCCGATAATGATGGGATTGATAATGATCTTGACGACGACGGGGATTCCATTGCGGATGAGCTGGGAGAGATGCTTCTAACCGACCAGCCGACGAAAGGTGAACGGCGATACCTGAGGGCGGTGAGAGTAACCATGACCATTAAAACGCCCCGGCCGGATACTCTTTATACCCATCCGATTCATGGCGACCATTTCCGGAGGATGACCCTCTCCACAACCATAACACCGAGGAATCTGGGGCTGTAAGCGCATTCAGGGAGAATGAATTCGCGGCTAAAGCCGCTCCTGCCGCGGTAAACAGATGAATGAATCATACCACTCTAAAACATGCTCGAAACGGGAAACGGGGGCGCTCATGGTGACCGTCATGGTTATCATTGCCGCCCTTCTGCTCCTGGGATCGCTGGCGATTTCAATCGTGGTCACGGACCGGAACATATCACGCAACCAGAGGATGATGAAGGATGCTTTTTACCTGGCCGACGCGGGACATCCGGTGGCGGTCAGCATTATCGAGGCCATTGCGCAACAGAGCGCTGAAACCGGACAGGGATTCAGCGTGACGTCAAATCTGAAGAACGAGGTAATGGATTATTACCCCGATAATGCCTCCTTAAACGACGGACAAACCGATTCCCCGGAAACGTCACCGGATATCCGCGGCAGCCTGTGCAACCAGCCGCTGTTAATTGATGTGGACCGAACAGCATCCACACTCCTGGGCGGCGGATCGGCGGAATTTGCCTCGGCCAGTGATGGAGCCGGTTTCGGCGGAGAAGGCAGTAAAAAGATATTGTTTTCCATCAGGAGCAGGGGCTGTCTTCGCGCCGGTGCCTGCTCACACGTAATCAGCGAGTACAGAAGCATATGGTAATTTCACTCTGTCACATTGCTCGCATGCCGTGTAACGCACCATGAAAAAGATTATCAGCACCAATCTGATTTTCGCGTTTCTTGCTGTTCCCCTGAGTCTGCATGCCCAAAACCTGCTCGACTACACGCATTATCCTCTCACTGCAATTCGGGAAGTGCCCTCCCAACATCCTGGTGATGCTGGACAACTCCGTCAGCATGAACCGGGCGGCTTACGAAGGCGAATTCAATCCGGAGCGCATCTATGACGGTTACTTTAAACCTTCTGCCGCTTACTCCTATTCCGGCGGCGGATACTTTTACATCAGCGACTCCGGCGGCTGGAACGGAAATTTTCTCAACTGGCTCACCATGAGGCGGATTGACCTGGTCCGCAAGGTGCTGGTCGGGGGAAAGACCGTAACCGGCACCCGCAACAACAGCGGTGTCAGTCACCTGGTGGGCGAAGGGGACGGAGATGACGGTTACGAAATCATCAAAGCCTATGCTGCCGGTGCCGGCCTGCTGTATCCGCTGCCGGAGGAACTCGGGATGAATCCTTCATCACCGGTTTTCTTCGGGCTGGCCGATGGGAGCATCTATGTCGGCGGCACGCCTGATCCCATCGCAGAGAACATGCTGCAGCTTACCATCCGGGTCGTCAAAGAGCAGCTCCACGAACCGGATGATTTCAGGTCGGGTGAGATCAGCGGTCTGCTGCACAGTCTGGCCGTAAGGGCACGCCTGGGATTGCTCCTCTTCAACCAGGATGGAGAAGGGGGCAGGATTGCCAATCCTGTCGGCGATGAACTGCCGAACCTTGTCAGTAGTATCGAAAACGCTCCGCTTGTTCCCTGGTCGCCTTTGGCAGAATCGCTCTTTGAGGCGGTCAGCTATTTCATGCAGATTCCGCCCGCGTATCCTCACACACCTCCTGACTACATGGCGGGCAACCAAAACGACCCGTTCTTCATGAGG
The DNA here is from genome assembly GCA_963793865.1 of uncultured delta proteobacterium. GTDB lineage: Bacteria > Desulfobacterota > WTBG01 > WTBG01 > WTBG01 > CAZWCD01. The sequence continues at coordinate 591,586 of CAWCBP010000008.1, read as the reverse complement.
GATTTTGCGGAGACGGTTCCCTGTACTCCATCATTTATCATTTTAATTTCCGACGGGGAATCAACGCACGATCAGGGGATACCGCAAAATCCACCAACCGGGGAGACGGCAAGCCTTCGCGATTACGACGCCGACGGCAACGATACCCCGGGTTCGGTGGAAGAGGGTTCCGACTTCCTTGACGATATTGCGCTGTGGGCTCACACGGCCGATTTGCGCGGAGATGCAGGAAGCGATGGAACGCAAAGCATCACCCTTTTTACCATCTCCGCGTTTGGATCCGGTTCCGGACTTCTGCGCGACGCCGCCCGCAACGGCGGTTTTGTCGACCTCGACGGCAACGGCCGACCCGACACAACCGGGGAATGGGACAGCGATGGGAACGGGCTACCCGACACCTGCTATGAGGCAGGCGACGCCTCCCTGCTCGGAGATAAACTGCTGCAGGCTTCGGTGCGCATTCTCGCCGGCAGCATCTCCTGCAGCGGGCCCGCCATCAGCTCACAGTCATTTCAGGATGAAGGGACCCTTTTCCAGGCTTTTTTTCAGCCATCCATTTCCCCGGAAGAGCCGACAAACACCTGGAGAGGCTTTCTCCGTGCCCTCTGGGTTGATTCATTCGGAAATATTCGCGAGGACAGCGACGGAGACAGGGCGCTCGTCCACGATCGCGACCGCATCATCAGGTTTTCCCCGGAGGGAGATGGCACCGAAGGCCATGCATGCCTTTTTGGCGATGATGATGGGGACGGCAGGGCGGACCGTGATGTGCCGGATGCAGTGGTTCCCCTCACCGCCATCCGCCCGCTCTGGGAGGCAGGTGAAAAGCTTGCCATGAGGATCGCGGCAGGAAGAACAATTTTGACCTTTGTCGACATCAATGGCAATGGTGCTGCCGATGCAGGAGAATACCTGGACTTCATTCCTGAGAACGCCGCGCTGCTCAGGCCGTTCCTGGGGGCACACGATCAGAGTGAGGCCGTTGATATCATAAGGTATATCAGGGGAGAAGCAATTGAAGGCTTCAGGAACCGGACGGCAGAAGCCGGGCCGCCGGAGATGGTATGGAAGCTGGGAGACATTGTCCGGTCTACTCCCGCCATAGTGAAAGAGCCCCTCGAGAATTATCACATCATCTATGGGGACGAAGGGTACGAGGCATACCTCAGCAGGTGGAAGGGGCGGCCTCTCACCGTGTTCGCGGGTGCCAACGACGGAATGCTTCACGCTTTTACCGGAGGCATCTCCCATCCGGGTGACAACCCGGCAACTGCCGACAAAGAGGAACGGGGATGGTATGACACAGATTCCACTGCCGGGCTGGACATCGGCGACGAGCGCTGGGCATACATTCCCCAGTCCCTGCTTCCCCACCTGATTTGGTTAACCAAAAAAAATTATACTCATGTGGACTATGTTGACCTGAAGCCGAAACTGGCGGACGCGCGGATCTTTGCCGACAGCGCGGGAAATGCCATGGACGGCGATCACCCTCATGGATGGGGCACAATCCTCATCGGCGGCATGGGCCTGGGAGGCGGAACCATTGAGGTCTCAGATGATTTCGGCTCGGGAAATGAATCACGCCTTTTCAGATCCGCCTATTTCGCTCTTGACGTAACCGTACCGGATCGTCCCCGGCTGCTGTGGGAGTTCACCCACCCTTCGCTGGGCTTTACCACCGGCTATCCCTGCATCGTCCGGGTTGAAGCGCAGGGAGGATTTACCCGGCCCGATGACGACAACTGGTTTGTGATCTTCGGTTCCGGGCCCACGGACTACCGCGGCAACAGCACGCAACCCGCGCGTCTCTTCGTGGTTAACCTTAAGACCGGCGAGCTTGTCCGCATCATGGGCGGGGAAGGCCCGCCCGGATTTACCGGTAGTCCGGTCAGTGTCGACGCAAACCTTGATTTTAACACCGACGTTATTTACGTGGGGGAATCGTTCCTGGCCGGTGACGAGTGGCAGGGATGCGTGCGCCGGCTTTCCACCAAAGTCTGTTCCGGCGCGGCGTGCACTGTAAATGATCCGTGGCCTTACTCCACGGATCCCGCTGCATGGAATGCCTCCCTGCTTTTCAGCACCCCGCATCCGGTGACCGCGGCCCCCGGCGTTTCATTAGACGGCAACAACAATCTGTGGGTTTTTATCGGTACCGGCAGATACTTTGACTTTTTTGACCGCGCGCGCGAGTCGAGAGTACATCTGTTTGCGGGCTTAAAAGATCCCTGCTACAGAGGGGATTGCAGGGATGCAGTCACTTTGGATCAACTGTACGATGCAAGCCCGGTCACCGTGTACCGCGATGGCACGATCGGCGGCACGACCATCACCACCTTTAATGACCTGGAACATGAGATTGAGGGAAGACAGGGCTGGTACCTGACCCTGTCTCCGGGCGAGCGGGTGCTCAGCAAACCGGCACTTTTGGGAGGAGTTTTGAGTTTTACCAGCTTCACCCCGGACCCCGATCCGTGCGGTACACAAGACCTGAGCATCCTCTATACGCTTTACTACAAAACGGGCACCGCCTGGATAAAACCCCTCTTCCTTCCTTCCACCGAGAACCCTGTCTACAGCGGGGACGGGCAGCGTGATCCCCATGAGGCAATGCAAAAAAAGATCGCCTTGGGCGCGTCCGTGTTTGAGGCGCCGGCCGTGCACCTGGGCAAAACCGGCACCCTGGTGCTCCCTTCAAGCGGGACAGCCCTTGAAATCCTTCCCCTCACCCCGCCCCTTAAGGTGCAAAGCGGCATGGAATCATGGCGGGAAGAATAGGAAATGCCTAAAGCTTTACCCGGTAAGCATCCGATAGAGAATCAGGTGTGCCACGTATCTTGCAGGGTTAGATCCTTGCGCAGGTGAATCAGAGATTTATTATTTTACTACCTTTTTCTCTTCACCCATCTTTCTCCTCGATGGGTCTACGTCATATGTCATTGCGAGGGAGAGAAACGACCGAAGCAATCTCATAATGGATAATAAATATTGAGATTGCCGCGCTCCCTCACGGTCGCTCGCAATGACCCGCAATAATTACAACACGGATTTGGCGGAGAAAGTAAAGGGACAAGGGAGAATCAAGAATATTTCCACACTGAGTGCCACCATGACCTCACCATGCATGAAAATTGAGCCTCTCTGCACTATGCTTCTGGACCAGCAGCTCATTTCCCCGGCTCAGAAAAAGCAGATTGTTTCCCAGGAACATGAGCAGCGGGCGCGGCTGTCCCGGATCGCGGCCATCAAGCAGATTGACAGCCTCTCGCTCGATGGTGACAGCCATGAGATCACCGCCATAGACATCGTCAGCTCCATGAAGCTTAAAACGCCCGATACGCAGGAGGAGCTGACGGAAGAAGCCATCATGCGCGCCTTCGCCGATTATGTGCATCTTCCCTTTAAAAAGATAAACGCGCTTGAGCTCGATCTCGACGTGGTTACCAAAACCATCGCCAAGCCGTTCGCGCTCAAAAACCTGGTGGTGCCCCTCTCCCTGGAAAACGGCGAGCTGGTGATGGCCATGTATAATCCGCTCGACCACGAGGCCCTGAATGACATACAACAGGTAAGCAGGTTCCATGTCTCTCCCGTGGTCAGCACCAAAGCGGACATTTTGAAAATCATCGCCGAGTTTTACGGCTTCAAATCATCCATCGTTGCCGCAGAAAAAGAGCTGGATGCACCGCTGGTGGACCTGGGAAACCTGGAACAGTATATGAAGCTGCGGTCAGGCCAGGAAATTGAATCAACCGACCAGCACGTGAAAAAGGCGGTGGACTACCTGTTGCACTATGCATTTGAGCAGCGGGCCAGCGATATTCACATTGAGCCCAAAAGAGATTTCGGCACCTGCCGCCTGAGAATTGACGGCGTCTTGTATCCCATCTACTCGCTCCCCAAGGGCGTGTACCCGGCCATTGTCTCGCTGATCAAGAGTCTCTCCCGCCTCAATATCGCCGAGAAAAGAAAGCCGCAGGACGGCCGGATGAAAGTATCCTACGAGGGGAAGGAGGCCGAGCTGCGCGTGTCGACCATCCCGGTGGCATTCGGGGAAAAAGTGGTGCTGCGGGTGCTCAATCCCGACGTGCTTTTTCAGAACCTGGAAGAGCTGGGTTTCTTACCCATGGACCTGATCAATTACCATTCGTTTCTCAAGCATCCCCACGGAATTATTCTGGTGACCGGCCCCACCGGAAGCGGAAAGACCACCACCCTCTATTCATCGCTCCGATTTCTTTCCACACCGGAGCTGAACATCACCACCATCGAGGACCCCATCGAAATGGTGCACCAGGATTTCAACCAGATAGCCGTTCAGCCCCAGGTGGGCATCACCTTCGGCAGCATCCTGCGAAATATCCTCCGCCAGGATCCGGACATCATCATGGTGGGCGAAATCAGGGACCTGGAGACTGCTGAAAACGCCATCCAAGCCGCGCTCACCGGCCATCTTGTCCTGAGCACCCTGCATACCAACGACGCGGTATCATCCATAACCCGCCTCATCGACCTGGGTGTGGAACCCTTTTTGATCAACGCGACCCTGATAGGGGTGATTGCGCAAAGACTGGTGAGGAGAATCTGCCCCAGCTGCATCGAGAGCGTGACCCTCACAAAGGATGAGCTTGCCAGCCTGGGTCTCGGCGCGGGGAATGATGACGGAGAAATAGAACTAAAGAGAGGCAAGGGCTGCCTGCAGTGCCGCAAGACCGGGTACAAGGGCCGGGTGGGCGTCTTTGAAGTCTTCTCCATAACCGAGCGCGCGCGAAAGCTGATCAGCAGGGAAACACCGCTGGAAGCCATTACCAAGGTCGCCCGGGAGGAAGGCATGAGCACCCTCCGAGAAAACGCCATCCGGGCCATGCTCAAAGGGGTCACCACCTACAGCGAGGTCTTACGGGTTACCAGCGAATGATCAATTTTCAGTTGGACATCTCCGTTCGTTTCTGCTTATAATTTCCCAAATCTAGTTGAAAAACACAGCACATCATTCCGTTGTCCGGAAATAAGGTTCATTTCGTAGGGGCAACCGGCCGGTTGCCCCTACAGTTAGCGTTCTCATCGCCATCCAAGTACATTGCAATGATTCCCTTAACCGCTAAAATAAAAAACCGTGAACGAGCTTCTTCCTGCCATCGCTCGACACAAGCAGGAAGGTAAAATAATTGTTTTCACCAACGGCTGCTATGATCTGCTGCACGTCGGTCATGTGAGGTGCTTCAAGGAAGCGAGGAGCCTGGGCGATGTTCTGGTGGTAGGCCTGAATAGCGACCGCTCCGTGAGGGCGCTCAAAGGCACCCCGCGCCCCATCGTCCCCGAGGATGAGCGCGCCGAAGTTCTTGCCGCCCTGGATTGTATTGACTACGTTACCATTTTCGATCAGGACAACCCGCGGGAAATCATCGGGCACATAAAGCCGGACATTCTGGTTAAAGGGGGCGACTGGACGGTAGATACCATCGTTGGCAGGGATATTGTTGAGTCATACGGGGGAAAAGTGCTTTCTCTGCCCCTGACAGCGGGAGTTTCCACCACCGCCATCGTCAATTCCATTGCATCACTTCTCTCAAAGCAACCCTAAGCTGTTTGTCATCCCCGCGAAAGCGGGAATCCGTTTCGTATATGAATGTAGGGGCGACCGGCCGGTCGCCCCTACTGATCAGACTTCATTTTCTGTATTAAATTATATGTGCCGGCCGGTAGGAGCGGCTTTAAGCCGCGAATGTATCGCGCATGAATGCGCTCCTGCCGAAACTTCCAATATCTTCGGCTAACATTTATCCATTCGAAACCACATCCGAAGGACTGTTCCCTGCCGGAACAGCGGTCATCTCTTCATAAAAATTAACCATTGATACCGCCATATAGGGAATCAGCCACAGGAACCCTATACCAAAGGTGAAAATACAGCACACCGCCCAGCCTAAAAAGCTCAGCCAGAGCAGAAACAGCTGCATTTTATTTCCCTTCATCAACTCCTTGCTCTTATTCAGGGCATTCATGGCCCCGCTGTCAGGGTTATCGCACAATGCATAAAACGACATGGAATATCTGATGCCGGCAATGATTCCCGGAATGAGGAGCAGCAGGGACCAGAGCAATATAAAGATCAACATAATAAAGTACAGTGCAATTGAGCTTCCCAAATTCCTGAAACCGGAAAAAACATCTTCTGGTTTCGGATTATTCCCCCGCTTGAAATTCAGAAAGTATTGAGAAAACCCGAGATACATGGGCCCTGCCAGTATAAGCGTCAGTCCGGTGCCAACATAGGGAATGTTGGTCACCGTTACACAGATCACCACATAAATCAGTGTTACAACAACAGGACCAGTCCACTTTCCCCGCAACTGATCCCGTGCCTTCGCCCGTAATTCTTTATTGGAAAGCATCTTATTCTCCTTCAATCATCGGCAACACGCTATCAATTGTTTCCATCAACCATTTTTTGAATTCCCCATCTGCCATTGCTGTTACCAGTATCGGGCTCCATTGGTAGTAGAGCCTTATTATTTCCCGGCCTTCCGGGGTCCGGTTGAGAACGCTATCGCGGACGCAGCGTAAGAGCGCCGCTTCCGCTGAATCTTCACCATACAGCAGTTCCGCAACGCAGGGCTGGGATGAGGCAGTAGTGGTTGTAGAACTGGAGGTGATTACTGTTGTAGATGCCGGGATAGTGGTTGTGCTGGAGGTAGTTGTGGTTGGTACCGGAGTGCTGATAATTTTAATTTGAACAATTTCCTCGGCATAGGGAGAAAGGGCGCCTGTGACATAGGTCCAGAAGGCTTCCCCGTCATAGGCCAATCCCCTGCAATTAGCCAATGCACTCGGCAGTTTGATTTCTTCCACTATCAGGCCCGAATCGATTTTGTGAATAATGGCCCTGTTCAGTTCATCACTGGCTATAGCGCAGAGGTATTCTCCATCCCAGGTCATGCCGTCATAACTTTGCAGTGTTATGAATTTATCCCTGCTCACTTCCTGCTGATTCGACAAACTGATTTTGTAGATATATCCCGCCTCGGTAAGTATCAGGTTGGCCCCGTCACAGGCAATCCCCCCCTCTGAGGGACTGTCAGGCTCAAAGAAGGTTGTCCAGATGCCTGTTTCAGGATAGATTTTATAGATGACATAATTAAACAGAAGCGGATAGTGGTCAACATAGATGTTGCCATTACAGGAGGTAATATATTTGAGCTGGTTTATGGGATCACTGGGATGTTCAAGAAATCCTGCGAATGTTCCATCCTTTGGATCTATGATGAATATTCGACTGTTATCACTTATCGTTTTTGCCTTGGTTACATACAAATATCCATTACTGTAGGTAAGGTCACTCACGCCCCCCACTAATAAACCCGCAAAGTGATTAACGATTTGGAATTCATAGCTCCGGCACACGGCCGCTGAAAAGAAAACACTGCAGAGCAAACCAAGCATTATGACTATCTTTATTCTGGCCGACAAAAAATCTGACATAGAGCACTCCTTGTGGTTGGCACGGATGAGCACGAAGCGGAGAGGCAGAAGAGGAATGCTAGTTCCTTTCTGACCTCGCTAGCGGTAAAACGCCATCCAGTATGGCCCTTATTTCCGATGTTAACTTCTCATCCCCCGCCATGACGCCGGTGAGGGCAGGGCTGAACTCATAGTATAGTTTTATTATTTCCCGGCCTTCATGGGTCCTGCTCAATACCGCGTCCCTGAAATATCGCAGCAGTTCCGCTTCCGGTGAATCTTCTCCATACACCATTTCTGCAGGACAGAGGGCTTCTAAAGGCTTCAATTGTACGATTTGCTGAGAATAGGGGGACAGCAGTCCGCTTACATAGGTCCAGAAACACTCGCCGTCATAGGCCAACCCCCGGCACTTCTTAAGCGTGGCCGGCAACGCCCTCTCTTCAATAATCCTGCCCGCATCTATTTTGTGCAGCGTATCATTCGTGGTAAGCGCCCAGAGATATGCCCCGTCCCAGGTCATGCCCTCATATGCATCAATGGTGATAAATTTGTTTCTCCCGGTCTCTTCCTGGGTAACCAGGCTGATGGTATACAGGTACTCCTCTTCAGCAACGATCAGGTTGGACCCGTCACAGGCAATCCCCCCGTATCCCGCATGTTCCGGCTCAAAAAAGGTTGTCCAGATATCTTCGTCGGGATAAAGTTTGTAGATTGCGTGATTCAGTACCAGCGGGTAATGATCAACATAGATGGTGCCGTTGCAGGAGGCAATGTATTTGAGCTCATTGCTCGGTTCACTCGGGTGTTTAAAGAAATCCTGATAGGTCCCGTTTTCCGGATCTATCTTGTAGATTCGATCTCCGTATTTTAAAAGTGATTTTGCAGTCGCATATAAATAACCGTCATCGTTGTAAGTGAGATCTCCGACACCTTCCCCAAACGGGCTCTCAAAATGCTTCACCATGAGAAATTCAGCACCGGTGCAGCATTGTGCTGCAAGAAAAAAGATTGCCATAAGACACGTCACTGCTGAGAGCACTCTTGTCGCCATACCGGAATTCATACATCACCTTTATTCAATGCAAGGAATTTTTCTCTAAATATCAGGAGGCGGTTTTACGCCATGGTGATGGTACGTGCACGCTGAAACCGCCTCGGCAAAAAGGGATTTGAATTGATTTTCCGCTTATGATCCCTCCCATAAAAAACCTCACCTCTTCTCAAATCACACATGACCCGGGAATGGGGTGAGGATCACACAGTTTACATTTCACTGACTCCTCCTATGGCACTTACGGTGTCATATGTATAGCAAATCCCCGGTAATCTTACCAATAAAAAACAACCGCCCCTGTTTGCCGGTAAAACAGCTTCAAGAGTTGATCCATAATTTTATCTCCCTGAACGGCGCGGCGGGCACACAAAGACCACAGTTGTTCGTCGTGCCCTGATTTATAATCCCGCGGGCGTCCATGGTAATGCGACTGCGTTTTTCACTGCTGCCGAGCGCGATGATGAGATTGTACCAGAAGACTGACCTTAGAAGAATCACCGTGCTCGGAGCACAAATCATACTGCATGAATTGTGACACATTACACCCTTTCTGCCCGAAAAAACTGGAGAAATTATTTTTTTATTTTTTTGCCTTGACACACTATATGTCGTGGTATAACCTTCCCTCCATAACAAAATAAGCTAACAAGGGGGGAATTGCTGTGTCAATAAGAGAGGAGAGCGACAGCCGCGCGAAAAAAAATTTTTTTTTGGATGAAACAACCGACATGGCCCTCTTCGTCAGAACATCTGATGAGGACATGGCCTTCTGGAACCGTCAAAGAATAGTTGATGCCCTCCTGAAAGAAACCTGCCTCGATCAGCCCACCGCCGAAGAAATAAGCCGGGAAGTGCAGGACCTGATCGTATCCTCCAGGATTTCACTTATCACCGCGCCCCTCATCCGGGAGCTGGTAAACGCGCAGCTCATCTCGAAGGGTCTTGAGAAGGCCCGCAAGATGCACACCAGGCTGGGCGTGCCGCTCTATGACGTCGATCAATTCATCCTTCACCCCAACAAAGAGAACGCGAATGTCCCCCACGGTCCCGAGGGAACCAATCTGACCCTGGCGGAAAACATCAAAAAAGAATACGCGCTGCTCAGCGTCTTTTCACAGCCCATCGGCGACGCGCACATGCGCGGCGACATCCACCTGCACGACCTGGGTTTTGTTGACCGGCCTTATTGTTCCGGCCAGTCGCTCGAATATATCAAGAAATTCGGCCTCAACCTGCCCAACGCCCTCTCCATCGCCAGGCCCGCCAAGCACCCCGAGGTGCTCCTCGCTCACATGGTCAAGTTCGCGGCCGCCCTCCAGAGCAATTTCGCGGGCGCCATCGGTTGGGATGCCGTCAATATCTTCTTTGCACCCTACCTGGTTGATCTGAGTGACCGGGAGATCAAACAGCTGGCCCAGATGCTCATTTTCGAGTTTTCCCAGCAGGCCGTGGCGCGGGGGGGCCAGGCGATTTTCTCCGACATAAACCTCTACTGGGAGGTGCCCAAGCACTTTGAGGATGTGCCGGCCATCGGACCCGGCGGGACCTACACCGGCAAAACCTACGAGGGATACCGGAAGGAGTCGCAGAAATTTGTCTGGGCGCTCTTTGACGTGTACAAAGAGGGAGATGGCACGGGCAGGCCCTTCTTCTTCCCCAAGCCGCTGGTGCACATCACTGAAAAGTTTTTTGCCACTGAAGGGCACGAAGATTTCCTCAATCACATCTGTGATGTCGCCGGGGATAAGGGCAACACCTACTTCGTTTTTGACCGGGGAAGAACCGCCAAGATTTCGGAGTGCTGCCGGCTGAGCTTCAAGCTGGACGACCAGGATTTAAGCGATGCCCGTGAGCCCTGGAGAATGCGCTACTCCGCGCTGCAAAACGTCACCCTGAACCTGCCGCGCCTGGGCTACCTGAGCAATGGCGATGACGAGGTGCTCTTCGCGCGGATATCCGACCTGATGGATTTGGCGGTTCAGGCGCACGAGGAAAAGAAGGCGTTTATTGAGCAGCTGCTTGCCCATGGAGAAAAAAGCCCGCTGTCACTGCTCACCATGGACAAGGACGGAACGCCGTATCTCAGGATGCGACGGGCCAGCTATCTTATCGGCATGCTGGGCTTAAATGAGCTCGTCCACATACACACCGGCGAAGAGCTCCATGAAAGCAACCGGGCGTTCAAATTCGGTTTGAAGGTCATTTCCCAGATGGATCTGCTGGCAAAGAAGCTGAGCAAGGAGCACGGGATGAGATTTGTCCTGGAGCAGACTCCGGCTGAAAGCACCTCCTACCGGTTTGCCCGGCTCGATTTAAAATATTATTCACCCCGGGCAGAACAGTTCGTGAAAGGCGCCCTTGACGCCGGAGAGGCCTATTACACCAATTCCACCGCCTTTGCCGTTTCAGCCCGCATGAATCCCATTGACCGGGTAATCAAGGAGGGCCTGTTCCACCCCCGTATCGAGGCAGGCGCGCTCACCCACATCTGGCTGGGGGAGTCGCACCCCTCGAAGGAATCTCTTGCCAACTTCGTGATTAAAACCTTCAGGGAATCGTTAAACGACCAGATAACCTTCTCCCCGGAATTTACCAACTGCCTGCACTGCGGGGTGACTACCCGGGGGCTGAAGGAGGTGTGCCCGGCATGCAGTTCGGACAAGGTCGAAGGCATTACCAGAATAACCGGCTACTTTACCAAGATCTCCAGCTGGAATAAGGGCAAGCTGGGGGAATTGAAAGACCGGTTCAAAAATCAGGGGTACTTCTGAAAGCAGAAGGAGTCAGAAGCCAGGAGTCAGTAAGAATAAGAGTTTTCAGATACAAATCAAAAATATTCGAACGTAGACTTCTAAATTCTGACCTGCCGACTTCTGAATTGAGAAAGCGAAGTCTCTCTTCATCTTTTCTATTTACTGCAGGCTGACTGCGCACTGCAGAGGGGGGATTGCAAAACAATGGAAATAATAAAGCTGTTTGTAAAAGAGGGATGCGGGCTGTGTCCTTCGGCGAAAGAAGTGGGTTCACGGTTAACCCAGGAAGGTCTGCGGGTACAGTGTTATGACCTGGACACGGCGGACGGTCTGGCTGAAGCCTCGTACTACGGAATACTTTCCACGCCTACCATGATCATCGAGGATGACAACGAAACAATGCTGGCGGATTTCCGCGGCATGGTTCCCACCGTCCAGCAGGTAAGAAACGCCCTGGCGCGATAAGGGCGGCAGAGCCTGTTTTCCCCGTGATTCGTATGCACCTGTAGGGGCGACCGGCCGGTCGCCCCTGCATAGACCTTGTTTTCCCGCATATCACAGCAAGGAATCCTTCTCAGAGCTTAATCCATGGACTTCCCCGTAAAAGGTTTCCTGGAAACATCCTTTGTTGACTGGCCGGGGAAAATAGCATCGGTGCTGTTTCTCCCCCGTTGCAACTTCCGCTGTCCCTACTGCCACAATTATGAGCTTGTCATTGATCCCGAACAGTTCCCCACGGTGCCCTTCCATCATATCCTGAAAACGCTGAGAAACTACCGGGGCTGGATCGACGGCGTGTGTATTACCGGCGGAGAACCCACCCTGTTACCCGCTTTGCCGGAGCTTATCGAGAGCATCAGGCAGGAGGGGATGCTGGTAAAATTGGATACCAATGGATCGCATCCCCATATATTAGAGCACCTTATCAATGCGCGCCTGGTTGACTATGTCGCCATGGACGTCAAGGCGCCCCTGGATCGGGAATCATATGCACGCTGCAGCGGTGTAACGGTTGACCTGTCAAAAATCGCGGAGAGCGTCAATCTGCTCAAAGCAAGCCATCTTCCCTGCGAGTTCAGGGTAACCGTGGCACCGACCTTCCTTAATGAGGAAGATATTATGCGCATGGCTCATGAGCTTAAGGGTGCGAAAAAGTTTACCCTGCAGCAGTTCAGCCCCGCTCACACCCTTGATCCCGGCTGCAGGGCAATAGCGCCGTACCCCGAGGGCCGGATACGGACGATGCAGGAAGGGGTTAACTCCATCATCCAGGAAAATCCTTTAGCCTACCGGCCTGATGCCTCTTGTTACCTGCAGGCCGTTTAGAGTAATCGAGAACCCGCCATAGCCGCTTATAACCTGCCATCCCGACCGCACTGACGAATTCAAAAACGTCCTACCGTTATCCTCCGCAACATGATATAGTGAAGGCATGAACGCACAGGAGAAGGGAAAACAACTGGTGACCACGCCCGGCAAGCCGCTGCCTTTGGGCGCAACCCTTCGTGACCGGGGGGTGCAGTTTGCAATCTTCAGCCGTCATGCTACCGCAATCACCCTGCAGCTGTTTGCCGCATCCGCAGACAGATCTCCCGCGGCTGAAATTCCACTCCATCCCCGGGTCAATAAAACCGGGGATATCTGGCATATTTTTGTTGAGGGGCTCGCCGCGGGCCAGCTCTATGGTTACCGGGCTGACGGTCCCTACCGGCCCCGTGAAGGCATGCGCTTCAATAAAAACAAGCTCCTGCTCGACCCGTACGCCCGGGCAGTGACCGGCAACTTCAACTGGAACCTTTCGGATGCGCGCGGGTACGATAGTAATTCTCCCGACGGTGATCTTTCGTTTTCCACCACCGACAGCGCGGGCGGGGCGCCCAAATGCATTGTGATGGGAAATGACTTCAACTGGGAGGGGGACCGCCCGTTAAACATATCCTTGAAGGATACCATCATTTATGAGATGCATGTCCGCGGACTGACCTGCCATCCCAGCGCGAAGGTGAACCACCCCGGGACCTTTCTCGGAGTCATTGAAAAGATACCCTACCTCAAGGAGCTGGGCATCACCGCGGTGGAGCTGCTTCCCATCCAGGAGTTTGATGAACGTGAGATCATGAAAACCAATCCCCTTACCGGGGAGAAGCTCTGTAACTACTGGGGTTACAGTACCATGAGCTTCTTTGCCCCCAAGGGGCGATACAGCAGCAGCGGCAGCATGGGCGAGCAGGTGCGGGAATTCAAGGGGATGGTGAAGGAACTCCACCGCGCCGGCATCGAGGTAATTCTGGACGTGGTGTTCAATCATACTTCCGAAGGAAACGAGACCGGACCGACTCTGTGCTTCCGCGGACTGGACAACACCATCTACTACCTGCTCGATGACGGCGGGAGGCGCTACAAAAACTATTCAGGATGCGGAAACACCTTGAACTGCAACCACCCGCTGCTGAGGGAGTTTATTATTGATTGCCTCCACTACTGGGTGATCGAGATGCACGTGGACGGATTCCGTTTTGACCTGGCCTCAATTCTGGGACGAGACCAGGACGGCAACATGCTTGAAAATCCTCCCCTGATTCAACGCATTGCCGAAAACCCTGTTTTAAGAAACACCAAAATCATCGCCGAGGCATGGGACGCCGGCGGGGCTTACCAGGTGGGACGCTTCCCCGGCAGATGGGCTGAATGGAACGGCCATTTTCGTGACGATGTCCGGCGATTCTGGCGGGGGGATGAGGGGATGACACCTCATCTCGCGACCCGGCTGACCGGAAGCTCGGACCTGTTTCAGACCAGCGGCAGGGCGCCGTTCCACAGCGTCAACTTCGTGACCTGCCATGACGGGTTTACGCTCCATGACGTGGTAAGCTATGCCGGCAAGCACAACCTGGCCAACGGGGAAAACAACCTGGACGGCAGCGATGATAACTTCAGCTGCAATTACGGGATCGAAGGTGAAACCGCCGACAGCGCCGTTAACGCCATGCGCATCCGGCAGATCAAGAATTTTTTAGCCACCCTCATGCTCTCCCAGGGCGTCCCCATGCTGCTGGGAGGGGATGAGTTCAGGAGAACCCAGGGAGGCAATAACAATGCCTACTGCCAGGACAACGGAATCTCCTGGCTCAACTGGGATTTGCTGGAACCACATGAAGAGATCTTCCGCTTCACCAAAGAGCTTATCGGGATGAGAAAGCAGCACGGCGCGCTGAGGCGAGCGCACTTCTTTTCAGGTGCGGACCACGACCGGGATGGCATTCCCGACATCAGCTGGTTCACCTATTCCGGCATGAAGCCCGACTGGGACAAGGCAGGAAGTTCGCTGGCATGCCTGATCAGCGGAAGGAAGGAAGAGACCGGTGCGCCGCAGGATGACAGCGATTTCTATCTCATCTTCAATGCCGCCGCCACACCCCTCGCCTTTTCTCTGCCCCGGCCTCCTTCAGGGAAAAGCTGGTGGTGTATGATAGATACCGCCCAGCCCGCTCCGAAGGACATCCTCCGGGCAGGCAAAGAAATAAAGGCCGGCAAAAAATATACCGCTCAATCCCGCAGCCTGGTGGTGCTCATCAGCCGGCCTTAAAAGGGCGACCGGCCGGTCGCCCCTACCAATTTTCATCACTCAAGCCCCTGCCCTTTGCCCTCGTCTCTCATCCCATATACTACATCTCATCAGTTTTGGGGACGTTGTTGACTAAGTGGAATTACAAAGTAGAAGCAGCCTCTGACGCTTTTTTGCTGTTCAAGAAAAAAACCTCATGCACGGATTGATTACCGTCAATGAGGTTTTAATTTTCCAAATCCATCAGCCGCTTCGGCAGGAGACGCCCCGCTTACATCGACTGCAGCATGAGGTCGGTCAGATCATAGATCTTCATCTGCTCGCCCTCCGCCCGCAGGGGATCAGCCAGGTTCTGCTCGCAGTACGGGCAGCAGGTTACGATGGCTTCCGCGCCGGTCTCTTTCGCCTCTTCAATCCGCTCTGCCGCGACCTTATAGGCAAAATCAGGGAACGCAGCCCGCACGCCGCCCCCCGCACCGCAGCACCAGCCCTGGTCCTTAATCCGCTCCATCTCAACCAGGGTAATGCCCGGGATGGCCTTCAAAATGTTCCGCGGCTCTTCATAAATTCCGCAATGCCGGCCAATATGGCAGGGATCATGCCAGGTTACGGTCAGGGGTACTTCCCGCTTAAAGGTGATGGTGCCCTCCTTGACCAATCGGTCCAGGTATTCGGAGATATGGTACACCTTGAAATTTATTTCCGGCATGCCGGGGACTTCCGGAAAATCGTATTTCAGCACGTGATAGCAGCCCGCGCACTGGGTGATAATTTCCTTTACCCCCGCCTTGGCAAACTGCTCAATATTTCTTTTAACCACGGAGAAAAACGTCTCCCGGTCCCCCAGACGGATGGCGGGGCTGCCGCAGCAAATTTCCGTTTCCGCAAAAACCCCTATATCGACGCCTGAATTTTTCAGCACCTGCGCCGAGTTGACGATGTCATGCTTCAGGAGGGGATCAAATGCAGGCGTGCATCCGGCGAAGAACAGGGTGGGGCACTTCTCCTTATTGGCATCTTTCAGGTTGAGTCCCTTGGCCCACTGCGCCTTCTGCGCCCGGGGCTGCTTCCAGGGATTGTCGTAATTCTTTATGCTGGCGATGAGCTCCTTGTGCGCCGGAAGTGGCGCCAGGCCCTTTTCAATCAGCCGTGTTTTCAAAGCCTCTCCCGCCTTCAGAGGTTCCTTCTCAGTGAGCCGCAGGCAGTTCATCTCGCAGGCGCCGCAGGAGGTGCAGCGGTAGGCAATATCCACCAGGGCTTCGGAATCGGTGTAATCGAAATCACCCTCCAGCAGGGCCCGGATGATGTGAAATTTGCCCATGCCGCTGTAGGCCGCGAAGCGCTTGTAGCGAAACTCGGGGCAGATCTCGCTGTACTTGCTGCTCTTGACATTCCATCCCCACTGGTTCTGGCACCAGTTGCAGCGCGCATCACCCCATGCCTGCTCCCGGTAATCCTCAAGGGTTCTCTCGTAGATCTTCTTCCTGGACATAGATCAAGCTCCTTTTCAATTCGCTGAGCCAAAAGGCTTGAGAGGGAAAAAACAATTACACACCAGCCGGTTATTGTCAAGGGGGAAATCCGGCACCTGATGCCTGAAATCGAGCAGTTTTTTTTAAAAGCATTTTCCCAGGCTGTCAAAGGCTCAAGGGGGAGGGGCTTTTGAGCTACAACTCAGATGGGTGTTTTTCAACAACCTGCTAGGACTTTTCCCCCCACCGGCGGAAAAGATCATGCTCGATGCCGAACAGATCCAGAATCTTCCCCACCGAGTGATTAATAATCTCATCAACCGTTTTAGGCCTGGTATAAAAGCCCGGGAGGGGCGGCACAACCATACCCCCCATGGCGGTCACGCGCTTCATATTATCAATGTGGGCCAGGGTCAGCGGGGTCTCGCGGAAAACCAGCGCCAGCTTTCTGCGCTCCTTCAGGCAGACATCCGCCGCCCGGGCGATGAGCGTCGCGCCATACCCGTGGGCCACCGCGGAAAGGGTCTTGGCGCTGCAGGGGGCCACGATCATGCCGTCGGTAAGAAACGTCCCGCTGGCAACGGGCGCGGTGAGATCATCATCCGGGTAACAGAAGGTAGCCAGTCGTTTTACCTGATCAACATGCGTATACGCAGTTTCGTAGGGTATGACCGTCCCCGCAGTAATGCTCATGACCAGGTGGGTTTCAATGTCCTTCCTGGCGCTTAAACATTCGAGCAGGCGGATGCCGTAAATGCTTCCGCTTGCTCCGGTAATGGCAATGATCAGTCTCATCTTTTATCCCTCCCGGGCGCGCTTTTTCGCATCAGGCCGCATACTATTAAATCAGCATGGCAAAGTCAATGTCATAGTGGAAAGCGGCGCATGTGCTGCACATCGCCTCACATGCGGCCCGCAACAAAAGCTTGACATCCGCCTTTGCAAAACGATACATTCCTTCCAAACGCCCTGCAGGACAGGATAAGACATCCTATGATCTCTAAAAAATCATCAGCCATAGAACCCTTCCTGGTCATGGAAGTGATGGAAAAGGCCGCCGAGATGGAACGGCGGGGTGAGCACGTTATCCATCTTGAGGTGGGCGAGCTGGATTTTGACACCCCCCAATGCATCAAGGACGCAGCCTTTGAGGCCATCAGCTCGGGCAAGACGCGCTACACCCACAGCCTGGGACTCATTGAACTGCGGGAGGCCATCGCCGAATACTACCGGGACCGCTACAACGTCACCGTCCACCCCGATCAGATCCTTGTCACCTCGGGCACGTCACCGGCCATGCTGCTCGCCTGCTTTTCCCTGCTGGAGAAAGGGGACAACATCATTCTCCCCGATCCTCACTATGCCTGCTATCCAAACTTTATCCTCCTTGCCGACGGCGTCCCCCGCTATGTCGATGTGCGGGAAGAGGATGGTTTTCACTACCGCCCCGAAGACGTCGCCCGCACAATCGGAAAGCGCACCAGGGCCGTCCTGGTCAACTCGCCTGCCAACCCCACCGGCACGGTGCTTGACCCGGAGCGCATGCAGGAGCTCAGCAGGCTATCGCCTTACATTATTTCCGACGAAATCTATCACGGCCTGGTCTACGAAGGCAGGGAGCATTCGATGCTGGAGTTTACCGACCGCTGCTTTGTCATCAACGGTTTCTCCAAGCTGTATGCCATGACCGGCTGGCGCCTGGGCTACATCATTGTGCCTGAGGCATTCATCCGCCCCCTGCAGAAAATGCACCAGAACTTTTTTATTTCGGCCAATGCCTTCGTGCAATGGGCCGGTGTGGCGGCGCTCAAATATGCCGGGCAGGACGTTGAGCAGATGAAGCAGACCCTCGATGCCAGGCGGCGGTATATCATTCCCCGTCTGCGCGAGCTCGGCTTCGGCATCGGCGTTGAGCCCACCGGGGCATTTTATGTCCTTGCCAACGCCAGGCAATTTTCCGGCGATTCCCTGTCGCTTGCCTTCAGCATTCTCGAGGAAGCCAGGGTGGGGGTGACCCCGGGCATTGATTTTGGTAAAAATGCCGAGGGGTACCTTCGCTTTTCCTATGCCAATTCCCTCGATAACATCAAGGAAGGCATGGACCGGATTGAAGGGTATCTCAAGCGCCGCCACCCGCGGTAGCAAGTGTGCTGGCAGGGACAATGGCGGCACAGCCGACAGGCAGCCAACCCCTGCATCACCGTATTAAAAAATCGTCATGAACATCCTCATTATTCACCAGGGCGCTCTTGGTGATTTTATTTTGAGCCTGCCCGCCATCGGCGCCTTCAGGCACGCATATCCCGGCAGCACCATCGAGATCTGGGGATACACCGATATCCTGCGGCTGGTCGAAGGGAGGTTCTATGCCGATACCATTGCCTCCATCAATCAGCTGGGCATGTCCAATTTATACCGTGAACGCGCCTCCGTGCCTGATGTGTTGATCGAACGTTTCAGGCGTTTCGATCTCGTGGTTCTTTTCGGGGGTGAGCTGCACAGAACGTTTGCCGACAACCTTCGCACGCATGGCGTAAGCGTACTTCACCGTATAAGCACCTTCCCGGCAGAGGGGGGTACAACACATGTCATTGATCATCAGCTTTCGCAATTATCCGGCCTGGATATACCGTCAGCCGGAACCGTCCCGGTTCTTTTCCCCCTTGATGAAGACCGCCGGAGCGCCCGGAAGTTTTTTGCCGATCATGCCATTGAAACGGATGCCTTTACTGTTGCCCTGCACATGGGAAGCGGGAGCAGGAAGAAAGCGTGGCCGCCCGGTCACTTTGCCGGACTCGCCACACTGCTTGCCGCACGTAAAAGTGCCCGGGTGGTGGTTTTAACCGGACCGGCGGAAACAGCACTGCAGCAGGACTGCGGGAAACTCGTGTCTTCAGGCGGATGCATCATGCTTGATAGCCATCCGCTTCCCGAACTCGCTGCCATTCTTAACCGGTGTTCCGTCTTTGTGGGAAATGATTCGGGCATCACCCATCTTGCCGCCGCAGCAGGCGTTCCGGTCGTGTCCCTCTTCGGACCGACGAACCCGCGGGTGTGGGGCCCCAGGGGCAAGCATGTGACAATTCTCGGCGGCGGCGCGGCATGCTCTCCCTGCTCGCGGGAGATGATGCAACACTGTGCTCATCAAACCTGTCTGGAGCACATTTCAGTGGAGGAGGTATACGAGGCAGTGGTGCAGGGACGCTAAACCCGGTCAAAAACCGTTTTCGCCGCCCCGATCACACCCGCATGATCTCCAAGCCGTGCTTGAAGGATATGGACGGGATGGTAGGCAACCCGAAGCGCCGTTGTGTTCACCTCATGAATGGCCGGCTGTAAAAGCATATCACCTGCCCGAGCAACCCGCCCGCCGATGATGATCATTTCCAGATCAAGCAGATTCAGGACATTCGCCAGGGCAATTCCCAGGTACCTTCCGGTTTCTTCAAAAATGTCCCGGGCCAGCCGGTCACCCCGTTGTGCATGTTCATACACCGCCAGTGAGGTAAGAGGATTGCCGGGTTTGTTACAGGCATCCAGGGATGAACTCCTCCCCGCACGCAAGGCCGATGCGGTGCGGTTTACGATGCCCGTTGCCGAGACATACGCCTCAAGGCACCCCTTCCTTCCGCACGTGCAGGGATGACCGTCCGGAACCAGCACCGTATGTCCCAATTCTCCCGCCAGGTCATTGCTTCCGTGCCAGATGGCATGATTTAAAATAAAACCGGAGCCGACACCGGTGCCCAGGGTAACGCAGAGCAGATTGCGGGCCCCCTGCCCGGCCCCCACCCAGTGCTCACCGATAGCCGCGGCATTGGCATCATTTTCCAGAAAGACCGGAAGACCGGTTAACCTTTGCACCAGCGACACTACCGGCGCCTCGCGGGCGGTGGGCAGGTTGGGGGAATTGTGAATGACACCTGCCCGGAGCGAGAGAAACCCGGGCGCGCCAAGCCCTATACCGCGCACAGTCTCACGGGAAACCGTGTGCGTGCTCATAAGCATTCCGATGCCCTGGGCAATATCCCCCATGATCTCGGTTATTTCCCGTTCGGCATGCGTCGGCTGTGTGCGAATGCCCACGACCGCGCCTGATGCGTCCACCAGTGCCGTGCGGATGTTCGTGCCGCCTATGTCGATGCCGATGGCAAGTGTTTTTTGCATGACCCGATGCCCGCGCGCACCCCTGTGTTCTGTTTACTGCAGAATAAAGGAAAGCGCAACCGCCGCGCTTCCCGCCGCCCAGCAATAGGGTGAAAAAAAGTAGAGGCGTCCTTCCTGCACCACGGTTCTCAAAAGCCGCAGACACAGGTATCCCGCCACTGCCGCGGTGAGTGTACCCGCAAGAACATGCAGCAGTTCCCTTGAGGAGAGGGCCGGAGCCTCCCATTCCAAAACCATTGCCCCCGCGATGGCAGGGATGGAAATCAGGAAAGAGAATCGAAAGGAAAAGTCTTTCTTAAAATTTCTGAACAGTCCAAAGGAGATGGTGGATCCGGACCGTGATATGCCCGGAGCGATGGCCAATCCCTGGATAAAGCCTACAACCAGTGCATCCATAACTGATATCTTCCCGCCCTCTTTCGTTCCCTCCTTCACCCGTCTCGTCATCCACAGCAGGCCGCCGGTTATCATCAGCATTATTCCGACTGCCGGCAGGGAGCCAAAGAGACGTTCAAATTGATCCCGAAAGAAAAAGCCTAAAAGCCCGGTGGGAACCAGTCCGATGCATACCAGGCCTGCCAGTCGCGCCATGGATCTCTGTTCATCGCCGAGTGCATGCATTTCCCCCCGCAGCAGATGCAGCGCATATGACAACAACCCCTTCAGCAGCGCAAGGATTTCATTCCTCAAAACAACAACCGTCGCAATAAGAGTGCCGAGGTGCAGGGCCGTATCCAGAAAGAGCTGGGGCTCCTTTACTCCGAAGAGATTTTGAAAAATCACCAGATGCGCGGAACTGCTGACCGGCAGGAATTCCGTCACCCCCTGAATCAAACCCAATAGTACAATATCTGCGAGGCTCATTCCCCGGACCACATGATTACTGTGCGGATTACAATAAAGGTATCTATCTGAACATTACCAGGAGATGGTTATTGCATCCGGACTTTCTTTTTTGGCAATACCATGTGCCGAAAGGCACCCGCATTACATAGTATAACCCGCGCACACATTCAGCCCCAGGCAATCAGGTTCAACTTTGTTGTTAAAATACAAATAATTACAAATCCAAGCGTTTTCCACCATCCTCCCTTTTGAATTGGTACTTAACTTGCTGATAAGGGAATATCAGCAGCCGGATGTTAAACGGGGCGCACATCGGCTGGTTATAAAAAAACCGGAAACAGGTCCGCCATGACAGCGTTGCTTCAAAGCATGAAAGCTTACATGCCTGCATTCAGCAGGTTTCATCTGGCTGCCCTCTTTCTCATCTGCAGCGGCATTGAGGACACCATATTGACCGCGAGGAATGTCGCGAAGTACGGAATCAATGTCGAAAGCAACCCTTTGCTGCGAGCGATGATAGAACAGTTCGGGCCTTTGCCCGGGCTGGCGGGGACGAAGTTGCTGGTATCGGTTCTCATTATTTACACAGCACACATGATGAATAAAACCCGCTATCAGGTGCGAGGGGAATACCTCCTCTACTGCGGCAGCATCTGCTGGCTGTATGGTGCTGCCACCAATCTTCTCCTTCCCTAGCAGGCTGTTGAAAAACACCCATCTGCTGCGTTACGTTCATCCTTCGTCATTGCAGCGTACCTAAAAGTACGCCTCATTCCTCAGAATTTCACGTGCCTTGCATCTGGATGTTTTTGAACAGCCTGGGAAAAACCACTTTTTCAACATCATGCGAGCGTTTTCTCAAAAGCACCTTCCGCGATTTATTCTTGAGTTGCCTTTCAGCCGCAACTGTAGTAGCATTACCGCCACTGTACGCACGAAAGGAGTGTTTCCATGGTAACCATCGATACCAGCAAGTGTGTGGCCTGCGGCGGATGCATTGACCTGTGTCCGGTTATAGCAATCAGCATGATCAACGACATTGTGACCATTGACCATGAAAAATGCACGGAGTGCACCATTTGTGTGAAGGTCTGCCCCATGCGGGCGCCCTCCCAATCAAACAACTAGCTGCGCGCCAACCCGGTGGTCAGCAAAGCACCTCAATTCCGTCCCGGTTAATGATGTCCCGCAATGATTCCCCGGGACGGGCACGCCTCAATTGTGCTATCGCATTCCTCAAAAGCACCAGCACCCGTTCACGGTCGATAAAATCCTCAACCGTGACCGCCAGCTGCGGGTGGCGGCCGCCGGCGCCGCCGGCGATGACCCGATAGCCCCGCGCACTAACCGCAAGCGTTCCGGTGGGGCAATCACGAGCGCACAGCTCGCACCTGGCGCATATCGAGCGGTCGATGACCGGACCTGCATCGGTCAGGCGGATTGCACCGTCCATGCACATCTTCAGGCAATTCCCGCAGCCGGTGCACCCGGCATCGGTGATATCCACCCGGTGCTGCATGATGATCCCGAAATCCCTGAGATAGGGACTCACGCAGCAGTTGGGGCAGCCGGTCATGCCCACGGTGAAACGGCTGGCGCCGTGCAGCGCAACCGGAGCAAGGCCGGCCATAATCTCGGTAAGCCCCTCCTCCTTCATAAGCGCCTGCAGCCGCCGCATCATGGCTACCAGCTCATTTCTCACCAGCTCGCTGTTCTCACCGTATTTGGTGTAGCAGACATCGATATGGTACAGCGCCTGCTCGTCATCAAAAAAAAGTTCATCCATTAGTTGCGGCTCAGGGCCTTCCCCTGTAACGTACGCCCGCAGCTGTTCCGTTTTCTCCTCGCCGATAAAATCCCGGTATACCCGCTCGGTTTCCCTGACGCAGGCATCGGTAACCCGGGAGAGCCCCCTGCCCCGCGCGATTTTCTCAGCCTGCAGCCTCGCATATGATTTCATCATGGGCGGCACCGGCAGCATCTCGAAACGTTTTTCAGCATCATCGTCCCACATCATCATGCACTCCTTTCTGCGTATGGATGGATCACACGCCCGGACCTCACGGTCGCACAGGGGCCGCAATTCGCTGAACCGCCTGTGACGCCTCATGCATCAGCGGCGCACCGTGCCCGAACAGGCATGTCTCAAAATCCAATGTCGCGAGTTTTTGCACCGTCCTCAGCGCTTCCCGATAATCGGCGCAACCCGGCCGGGGCGGCAGCTTCAATCCGGGAACTCCGCTCAAGGCGTCACCGGTAAAGAGTATCTTGCGGGTCGGCAGATAATAGCTCAGGCTTCCCGGGGAATGGCCGGGGGTAGCAATAACCCGGATGCCTCCGAAGATATCCAGAAGCTCACCTCCGGCACATCGGATGTCTACCTTCGCGGGCTCATACTGCGCGAAAAAATTCTCCAGCAGGAACAGCATACCCTTGAAAAGCTTCCCGCCCAGTCCTTCTCTCCCCATGGTCCAGGTCTTTTTCAGACCCTCTATATATTCCGCTTCCCCGGCGGAAGCGACGACCTTGCCTCCGCCGGCCTTCTTCAGTGCGGCAACGGACCCCATGTGATCCATATGGGCATGCGTAATCAGTATGTGCCGAAGTTCCCCGGGGGACCTTCCAAGTTCCCTGATGCCTTGGAGGATCTGCTTATCATCACCCGGCATCCCGGTATCCACCAGCGTGAGGTCTTCCCCGGTGAGAAGGTAACAATTAGATCTTCCCTCGCTCATAAGATAAATATTTTGAAGAATCTCTCTCATCGTTCACATCCTGCCCTGCGTTTCCCACTCACAACTGAGAATCGCACGCAGAAGCGTTTCTTCAGCCATAAACAGGGAAAAGCGCAATTTTTGCCGCTCAAGCTACCGGCGGTTAAAAATTATATATCTGTCAGCAGTTTTATAAGCTACTTTTAATATTTTTTAAATAAAAAAATTGCCTGCGCACCCCGGGAAAAGCAGAAAATATGATCACAAGATAATAAGTTAATCTCCATGAGGGCTTGCATGTCAAAAAAGACAACTACATATAGTATGTTTTTACGATTTATATACTAAATGTTGATATTTGCTTAAATTGGAAAATTTTAATTGTTTTATCCTGTTTTTATGCTTGACAAGATTTTGGCAGATGAGTAAACTGGGGCACAAAGTGGGAAGAAGTGGGAAGGAATGTTATGGATGAAATCAAGGGCAACTTCAGGAATAAATTCTACCACACTATTGATGAAAAGGGCAGGGTTAGTTTGCCCGCCAGATACCGGGAGATCATCAGCACAAGTTATGACGACCAGCTGATTGTCACCAATTATGACAGCTGCCTGCTGGCCTATCCCTATGATGCGTGGGTTACCCTTGAAGAAAAATATAATCAGCTCTCCATCATGCAGCCCGAGGTTGAAATCTTTGGGCAGTTTTTCATCGCCGGTGCCAGCGAATGCACCGTCGACAAACTGGGAAGGATACTCATTCCACCCAACTTGCGGGAATACGCGAACCTTAAAAAAAATGTTGTGTTTGTGGGCATGGGCTCCCGGATCCAGATTTGGGATAAGCAGCTCTGGGAAGAAAAGTTCCTCGCCGCAAAGGAACAATTCAGGGAGATTAAAGGAAGGGAATTCCTGGCCAAGCTGGGATTTTGATTCCAGGACAACATGGAGACGGCACACGTTCCGGTCCTGTTGGCAGAAGCAGTGAGCTGTTTGAACTGCCGGCCTGACGGAATATACGTTGATGCGACCGTCGGAAGCGGCGGTCATGCTTTCAAAATTTTAAATGATCATCCCGCCGTCAGGCTGCTCATCGCCATCGATTGGGATAGGGATGCACTTGAGCGGGCACGCCGCCGCCTGACGCACTTTTCTGAAAAACTGTTTTTGGTGCAGGATAATTTTGTCTCTCTGAGGTCTATTGCGGGCAAACTGAACATTGAAAAAGTTGACGGGATTCTGCTTGACCTGGGTGTTTCTTCGCAGCAGCTTGAAGATCCCGGGCGCGGCTTCAGTTTCAAACACCAGGGACCTCTTGATATGAGAATGAGTAACGCCTTGCCCATCACCGCGTATGACATCGTCAACAAATCCCGGGAAGCCGACCTGAAACATATTTTCCACGCCTATGGAGAAGAGCGCTGGGCGTCACGGATTGCCAGAACCATCATTGCCAGGCGTAAAAAGGCGCCCGTTGCCGACACCGTGACCTTGAGCAACCTCGTGACCGTGAGCATTCCCCCCCGCTACCGCTCAAAAACCATTCACCCCGCCACCCGAACATTTCAGGCCCTGCGCATAGCGGTTAATCATGAGCTTGACAATCTCAGGCAGGTCATAGCGGAAGGTGTCGATATGCTCGCGGCCGGAGGCAGGCTCTGCATTATTTCATTCCATTCCCTGGAAGACCGGATTGTGAAGCAGGAATTCATCAGGCTGTCCCGCGGCCGTGCCCACGGTGAAAATGCCCCGGCAGACAGGACTCCGGAAGCGCCCGCGATACGCATCATCACCAGGAAGCCTCTGACACCGCAGCCGGATGAGCAGCACCAGAACCCGAGGGCGAGAAGCGCCAAACTCCGGGTCGCAGAAAAACTTTAAGCACATGCGCACACATTCAGCATCACCGATCGGACAGATTTATACCAGGGGAAGGCGGAGAAAAGGAAGAGCCGTGTTTACCCTTGCCCTGGCAATTTTCCTGCTGGTCTGCAGCCTGATTTTCCTGGTGTGGTCCCGCTTCCAGGTCACCAGCGTGGGATACCAGGTCTCCAGGGCGCTGGATGAGCAGAAACGGTTATTAAATCGCAACAAGGCGCTTAAAGTTGAAGGCGCTTCGCTCAAATCGCTCTCGCGCATCGAAGGCATTGCGACCGGCCCGCTGGGCCTCACCAATCCGGAACCTCAACAAATGGTGCACCTGCAATGAAACCGATACCCTCCCGGCGATTACTCAAGATTCGCATCAACCTGATCATGCTCTTCTTTATGGGGCTTTTTTCCATCATCATGCTCAGGGCATACCAGCTGCAGATCCTTGACAAGGAGCGATTAACCAAGCTTTATATGAAGCAGTACCGCAAATACGTCAACCTGCCGCCCAAGCGGGGGACCATCTACGATCGGGGGAAAAGGGAGCTGGCCGTGAGTCTGGATGTGGCTTCGATTTACGCGCACCCCTCCCAGATCAGGGATGCCAAAGATACGGCGAAAAAGCTTTCTCCCATCCTCAAAGTAAGCTACAAATATGTGCTTGACAAAATAACCTCCGACCGTCCCTTCGTCTGGCTGATGCGCCGGATATCCCCCTCCCAGGCGCAGGAGATAGAAAGCCTCAATGTGGAGGGCGTCGGATTCATCGAGGAAAGCCGGCGCTTTTACCCCAACAAAGAACTTGCCAGCCACTGCCTGGGGTTTACCGGGGTTGATCCAAAAGGGCTTGAGGGAATTGAACTTGCCTATGACAGCTACCTGAACGGGAAGCCCGGTTCCATCCTGGTTCTGCGCGACGCCAAGGGGAGAAACATTTACTCACCGCACATCACCCGGGAGGACGCCACCAAGGGATACAACCTTCAGCTTACCATTGACCAGACCATTCAGCACGTGGCCGAAAAGGCGCTCGACGAGGGGATCAGGAAAAGCAGGGCCAAGGCGGGAACGGTCATCATCATGGCGCCGCACACCGGGGAGATCCTCGCCCTTGCAGTCCGCCCCACCTTTAATCCAAACGCCTTCTGGGATTATGAGCCGCAGCAGTGGAGAAACAGGGCAGTTACCGATGCCTTCGAGCCGGGGTCGACCTTTAAGACATTTCTTGCCTCCTCGGCCCTGGAGGAAAAGACCACCCGTCCCCAGGACAATTATTTCTGTGAAAACGGGGCATACCCCTTCGGCGGCAGAACCATTCATGACGTGCATAAGTACGGCTGGCTGACCATGAGCGAGGTCATAAAATATTCCAGCAATATCGGGGCCTGCAAGATTGCCCAGGGGCTGGGCGACGAAAAGTTTTACAGCTACATCAGGAAGTTCGGCTTCGGCAGCAAGACGGGCATTGATCTGCCGGGAGAAAACAACGGCATGCTGGCCCCGCCCGACCAGTGGTCACGGGTCGCTCTCGGCACCATCGCCTTCGGCCAGGGCATTTCCATCTCGCCTATTCAGCTCATAACCGCCCTTTCGGCCATCGCCAATGACGGCATGATGATGAAGCCGCACCTGGTAAAAACCATTTTCAACGACCAGGAGGAGATTATCAGGGAGGTGCAGCCGGAGCGAGTCGGCAGGGTGATCAGCGCTGAGACCGCCCGGCAGGTCGCCTCCATACTCCGCTCCGCGGTGGAAGAGGGCGGCACCGGAACACAGGCTTTTATCGACGGCTATTCCGTTGCCGGTAAAACGGGGACCGCGCAGAAGGTTGACAGAGAGACCCGGCGCTATTCCGACCACAAAATGACCAGTTCTTTCATGGGGTTTTTCCCGGCGGACAAACCCCGGGTGGCCATGATCGTGGTCATCGATGAGCCTCAAGGCGTTAAATACGGCGGCGTGGTTGCCGCGCCCGTCTTCAAAGAGATCGCCAATACCATCATCACCTACCTGAACATTGCCCCCGGGGCCGGCCGGCTGGCCCTTGCAAAAAGCCCCGCCCCCGCATTCACGGGGGAAAACCGGGCATCTATAAATCCCGTCAGCTACCAGGAGGTTTCCCTGAGCGGCAGCGTCATGGGAGACACCATCCCCGACTTCTCAAGACTGAGCATGAGGGATGCGCTCGCGGTCGCCGACGAATGTGATATCACGGTTGAGCTTTCGGGCAGCGGCATGGCCGTCTCGCAGTCACCGCCCCCCGGCAGCCCGGTAAACAATGAGAGAAAATGCAGGATTCGCTTTCAACCCCTGTCATAAATCCATGCAACTCGCGCACCTGATCAATGATCTCGGCAGCAGGGAAATACAAGGAACCACGCTGGTTGATATCAGGCACCTCTCCCATGATTCCAACCATGTCGGACAGGACGGGCTTTTTGTCGCGCTGAAAGGCGCCCACAACGATGGTCACGCCTTTGTTGAGCAGGCAATCGCCTCCGGGGCGCGGGCGCTGATTGTGGAGGAGGACACCCGCGCGGGAGGGGAGGTGACCGTCATCAAGGTGCCGGACACGCGGATAGCCCTGGCCCGGGTTGCCGACTGCTTTTACGGACATCCCTCCCGGCACATGACCGTCATCGGCATTACCGGCACCAACGGCAAAACCACCACCACCTTCCTGCTGGAATCAATCCTCAGGGAGGCCGGGTATCGGCCGGGGGTGATCGGGACCATCGAGTACCGCTTCGGCAACATCCGCCGGCCCGCCCCCAACACCACCCCCAACGCCCTGGTCCTGCAGGCACTCATGAGGGAAATGGTTGACGCCGGCATCACCCATCTGATTATCGAGGTATCCTCCCACGCCCTGGAGCAGCACCGGGTGGAGTGCCTCAACTTCGACGTCGCCGTCTTCACCAATTTGTCGGCCGAGCACCTTGATTATCACGGCAGCATGGAAAGCTATGCCCGGGCCAAGGAGCTGCTCTTCAGCCGCTATCTCCCGGGGAGCTGCAAGGAAAAAAAATACGCGCTGATTAACTACGACGATGATTTCGGCAAAACCCTCTGCACCATCAGCAGGGCGAAGCTGCTGCGCTACGGAATCCGGGAAGGCATTGAAATCAGCGTGCAGGACCTTGCGCTCGATCACAGCGGCACATCCCTGAGGGTGATGACCCCGTCCGGGGCGGTTGAAATCCGCTCCTCATTGATCGGCTCATACAACAGCGAAAACATCCTGGCGGCGCTGGGAGCGGCGCTCACCCAGAACATTCCCCTCCCGGTGATCAGCCGGGGCATCGCCGGGCTGCAGCACATCCCCGGCAGGCTGGAGCAGGTGCCCAACGGCAGGGGGTTGACCATTCTCATCGACTATGCCCACACCAGCGACGCACTGGCCCAGGTGCTGGACACCCTGAGGGCACTGGGACCGAAGCGTCTTATCACCGTATTCGGCTGCGGGGGGGACCGCGACACCACCAAGCGGGGACCCATGGGCGACGAGGCAACCCGGAGAAGCGACATCACCATCATCACCTCCGATAACCCGCGCACCGAAAACCCCCAGGACATCATTGAACAGATTGAGGCCGGCATTGACAAAAAAGCCATCGCCAGGCTCACGCGGCAGGCGCTGAGCGAAAACGGGCACAAACAGGCCTATGCGGTTATTCCCGACCGACGGGAGGCCATCAGAACCGCCGTCAGCCTAAGCAAACCGGGGGACATCCTGCTTATTGCGGGCAAGGGCCATGAAGACTACCAGATCATAGGAACGACCAGGCACCAGTTCAGCGACCGGGAGGAAGTATCCAGCGCGCTGTCCCGGTTATCCTGAGGGGGGACATCCGGCATCATGGAGCTTACTATTGAAAGCATAGCAGCGGCCGCTTCAGGGCGGGTGCTGCAGGGCAATCCCCGAAGGCGGATGGAAGGGGTTTCCACCGATTCGCGATCAACCCGACCGGGAGAGCTCTTCATTCCGCTCAAAGGGGAGCATTTTGACGGCCATGATTTTATCGGCCGGGCACTGCAGGCTGAAGCCGCGGGGATCATGGTCGACAAGGATTGGAAACGGGTTGACCTGCCTCCCGACATTCCCGTCATCCAGGTCGCCGATACCCTGACCGCCCTGGGAGATCTCGCCGGGGCGTGGGTCGAGCACACGGCGGCAACCATCATCGCCATCACCGGAAGCAACGGCAAAACCACCACCAGGGAAATGACCGCGGCCATCCTGGAGCAGTCCCACGCGGTCCTCAAACCCCGCTGCAACTGGAACAACCTGATCGGTCTGCCCCTTACCCTGCTGGAGCTCAGGCCCCGCCATCAGATGGCCGTGCTGGAACTGGGCATGAACCGGCGGGGCGAAATCAGGCGGCTTGCCCAAATAGCCCGGCCCCGCATCGGCGTCATCACCAATGTCGGCCCGGTCCACCTGGAATACCTCAAAACCCTTGAGGAGGTGGCGCTGGCCAAAGGCGAGCTGCTGGAGTCGCTCGGCAGCGGCTGCCATGCGGTGATGAACGCGGACGACCCCCGTGTCGCGGCGCTGGCCGGGCGGTGTCCCGCGCAGATCATGACCTTCGGCATCGCTTCGCCGGCGCAGGTGAGAGCGGTGGATGTGCTATCGTCCGCGGCCGGGGAGAATCGCTTCACCCTCGTCATCGGGAAGGAAAGCATTCCGGTCTCCCTCAGGGTCCCGGGTATGCACTCCGTCTACAACGCGCTGGCGGCGGCAGCGGCAGCCAGCCTCTGCGGGGCCGGCATGCAGGAGATACAGGCGGGACTGGAGGCATACACCTCCTTCCCGGGCAGGATGGAAATCATCCGCCTTGATAATAACATCACCATCATCAACGACACCTACAATGCCAACCCCGTTTCCATGGCAATTGCCCTCAAAGTCCTGGCGCAGCTCAGGGGCACAGGAAGGGGAATTGCGGTGTTGGGCGATATGCTGGAGCTGGGTGAGGCCTCGGAGACATATCACCGCCAGCTGGGATCGCTCATCACCGACTTACAGATAAGCGATGCCATTCTTACCGGCGCTCACGCCCACGCCGTGGCGGCCGGTGCCGGTGAGAGAGGAACCGCAGGGGCGGCCGTATCCATTGCGGACACCCCCGAGGAAATCGCCCGCCGGCTTGACGGCATGGTGCAGCCCCACGACTGGATACTCTTCAAGGGATCCCGGGGCATGCGCATGGAGAAAAGCATGGAGCTCTTCAGGCAGCTGCGAACGGCATGCGCGGGCGGTCCTTCGCCCGCGCCGGCACTGCGCATGAGCTGCAATCACTGATCTGAAGAGAGGCAGGCACTTTACCGGCACAGGGAGGAATCTATGGCCACGCAGCCGACGCCCAGAATACTGGTGGTTGACGACGAGAAGGTGGTGCGGGAGATCACCGGGGCATTCTTAGCCCTGAACGGATATGAGGTCAGCACCGCCGCCGACGGAAGGGAGGCCTTTGATATACTGCGCAGCAGCCACTATGACGTGGTCATCACCGACCTGCAAATGCCCCTGATGGGGGGAATGGAACTGCTGGAGAAAATATCCCAGCTCAAAACGAAAATGGTCACCATCGTGCTGACCGGGCGCGCCGGCACCGAGACGGACTGCAGTCCCCGGCCCTATGCGCGACTCTGCAAGCCGTTCAGCCACAACCAGCTTATTGAAGTCGTGCAGGAAGGTTTGAAAAGCCGCCTGGCACAGGCAAACAGCTAAACCGCAAGGAAACAGATTCATGCTCTATCACCTGCTCTACCCGCTGCATGAGACCTACAGCATATTTAATGTGTTTCGCTATATTACCTTCAGGACCATCTATGCCATCATTACCGCCCTGCTCATCGCGCTGGTGCTCGGTCCCTGGTTCATCAACAAGCTCCGCAGCCTCAACCTCGGCCAGCACATCAGGGAGGACGGGCCGTCGGGACATCTGAACAAGCGCGGCACGCCCACCATGGGCGGAATCCTCATCCTCTTCTCCCTGTCGGCGGGCGCGCTGCTCTGGGGCGACCTCACCAACGGGTATCTCTGGACGGTCCTGCTTACCACCTGGGCGCTGGGCGTCATCGGCCTGATCGACGATCTGAAAAAAATCCGCAGCAAAAGCTCCCGCGGCGTCTCCGCCCGCTTTAAGCTCTGGGGACAGATGCTGGTGGGAACGGCCCTGGGCATCTACTTCTACCTCACCCCCGAATTCGACCGGACGCTGACCATACCCTTTTTCAAGCAGGTGTCGATCAATCTCGGGATGCTGTACATTCCCTTCGTCATCCTCATCATTGTCGGCACATCCAACGCGGTAAACCTGACCGACGGGCTGGACGGGCTGGCCATCGGGCTGGTGCTCATGGTTTCGCTGACCTACCTCCTCTTTTCCTATTTTGCCGGGCACAGCAAGATAGCCAGCTATCTGCAGATTCTCTACATTCCCGGCAGCGGGGAGTTGACCATTTTCTGCGGGGCCCTGCTCGGGGCGGCCACCGGGTTTCTCTGGTTCAACGCCTATCCCGCCCAGATGTTCATGGGTGACGTCGGTTCCCTGTCGCTGGGCGGTGCCCTGGGCACCATTGCCATAATCAGCAAGCATGAAATACTCCTGGCCATCGTCGGGGGAATCTTTGTGGTGGAGGCGCTCTCGGTCATTTTTCAGGTCGCCTCCTTCCGGCTGAGGAAGAAGCGCATATTCGCCATGGCCCCGCTCCACCACCACTATGAACTGAAGGGATGGGCGGAGCCGAAGATAATCGTGAGGTTCTGGATCATCGCCGCCATGCTGGCCCTGGTGGCCATCAGCACGCTCAAGCTGCGCTAGCATGAGGCAACTCGCGCCGCAGTGGCGGTCGCACTCGAGGTTGTTGAAAAAGTAGCGGCGCAGGCGCGTAAAGACACATTGTTGTGGCTTAAAAGCCCCTCCCCCTTGAGCCACATATAAATAAAGGAATCAATGACGTTTTTCAACGGACTGCCGGAGAGAAGGCAAACGGTGGAAGAACTGAAGGCATCGCAACCGCAGATGAAGGGTCAAAAGGTTCTGGTGGTGGGGCTGGGCGCTACCGGCGTCGCAACCGCGCAGTTTCTGCAGGGCCGGGGGGCACGGGTTACGGTCAGCGAAGCGCGCGATGAGGCGGCGGTACTGCCCGCGCTGCGCGCCCTCAGCGGCCGGGGGATCACCGTTGAAACAGGAGGCCACCGGCTGGAAACCTTCCTTGCCGCCGATCTGATTGTGGTCAGCCCCGGGGTTTCGCCGGATGTGCCGCCGCTGCGGGCGGCGGCGGAAAAAAGCAGGGAGATCATCAGCGAAATAGAGCTGGCCTCCCGCCACATCCGGACACCCATCATCGCCGTAACCGGCACCAATGGAAAGACCACCACCGTCAAGCTCATGGCCGAGATTTTTCGCGGCGCGGGCAGGAACATCTTTCTGGGCGGCAATGTCGGCACCCCCCTGATTGAATATGTCCTGCACGGACATGCCGCCGAATTCATTATCGCCGAAATCAGCAGCTTCCAGCTGGAGGGCATACGGACATTCAGGCCCTTCATCAGCGTGCTGCTCAATCTCCAGCAGGACCACCTCGACCGCTATTCCTCATACGGAGAGTACATTGCCGCCAAGGCACGGGTTTTCTCCAATCAGCGGGAGAGCGATTACGCCCTGCTTAATGCCGATGATGCGGATGTGCAAAAGCTCTCCCCTTCGGTCCGGGCGACGATGATTTCCTTCAGCGCCAGCCGGCCGGTACCCGCCGGCATATACTACCGCGACCGGCAATTCTGCTACCGGGTGGGGGATGAGCAGGAGACCTTCGCCGCCGATCGCCTGCAGCTTAAGGGCACCCACAATCTGCACAACGTCATGGCGGCAATTGCCGTGAGCAGGCTCTGCGGGTGCGGGCGGGAGTCCGTCCAGCGCACCATAGACCATTTTAAAACGCTGCACCACCGCCTGGAGTTCGTGCTGGAACACAAGGGGATACGATTTTACAACGATTCAAAGGCGACCAACGTCGGCTCAGTGGTGAGCGCTCTGGAATCAATGCCTCCGCCCCTGATTCTCATCGCAGGCGGCAAGGACAAGGGCGGCGACTACGATCCGCTCATTCCCCTGCTCAGGGAAAAAGTGAAGGCGCTGGTGCTCATCGGCGAGGCCAGGGAAAAAATGCGGGAGGTGCTGAAAGATGCAACCACCGTCATCCTGGCGGACAGCCTTGAAGACGCGTTCAACCGCTCCGTGCGCGAGGCGGCATCCGCCGGCGACACCATCCTGCTCTCCCCCGCCTGCTCCAGCTTTGACATGTTCGCCAGTTATGAACAGCGGGGAGACGCCTTCAGCGCACTGGTTCACCGCTTCGCCGGAACTCATGAGGGGGGAAACGCGTAATGGAATCGCAAAAAGTATACGACCGGCTGCTGCTGGCCATCGTCTTCAGTTTTGTGATCATCGGCATCATCATGGTCTACAGCTCCAGTTCCATATCCGCCGCCGACAAATGCGGCACCGGCACCTACTACCTGAAAAAGCAGATCGCCTTTGCCGCGCTCGGCTTCCTGATGCTGTTTCTCGCGCGCTGCATCCGCTATCAGCTGCTCAAGAAATGTGTCTATCTCATCCTGGCAGTCAGCGTTGCCTCGCTGATACTGGTTCTGGTCCCGGGGATGGGCAAAACCATCGGCGGAGCCACCCGGTGGCTGCACGTGGGACCCGTCTCCTTCCAGCCGTCGGAGTTTGCCAAGCTGGGCCTGGTGATCTTTCTGGCCTATTCCCTCTCCCGCAAAGAGGAGCGGATGAAATCCTTCTCGGTGGGGTTTCTCCCCCACCTGCTGATCACCCTGCTCATGTTCGGGCTCGTGCTCAAGCAGCCGGATTTCGGAACCGCCATGCTGATGATCATGCTCTTCCTGCTGCTGGTGTTTGCGGGCGGAGGCAGGCTCAAGCACCTTGCCTCATTTTTTGCCATTGCCGCGGCGGGCGGCTATCTGCTGATTATCGCCACCAAATACCGGATGGAGCGCCTCACCGCGTTTTATGACCCCTGGAAGGACGCCTCCGACACCGGCTTTCAGATCATCCAGTCGTTTATCGCCCTTGGATCAGGCGGTCTGTGGGGAACGGGGCTGGGCAACGGCCGGCAGAAGCTCTTTTACCTGCCGGAGCCCCATACCGACTTCATCTTCTCCATTTTGGGAGAGGAGATGGGCTTCGTCGGCACCTGCTTGATTATCCTGCTTTTCGGGCTGCTGATCTATTGCGGCATAAAAATCTGCCTCAAGGCGCCGGACCTCTTCGGCACTTATCTGGCCCTGGGCATTACCGCTTTCATCGGCCTGCACGCGGCCATCAACCTGGGGGTGGTGATGGGTCTTCTGCCCACCAAGGGGTCCACGCTTCCCTTCATCAGCTACGGGGGAACGTCCCTGGTCATCAACCTGACCAGCATGGGCATTTTGCTCAATATCGGATCACAGCCGTCCATGAAAACCAAGCTATGAAAATACTCATCGCCGCCGGCGGTACAGGAGGTCACTTGTTTCCGGGCATTGCGCTGGCCGAAGCATTCAGGGAGAAGGATGAAGCGACCGCCGTCCTCTTCGTCGGAACCGGGCGG
Organism: uncultured delta proteobacterium; assembly: GCA_963793865.1. Classification (GTDB taxonomy): domain Bacteria; phylum Desulfobacterota; class WTBG01; order WTBG01; family WTBG01; genus CAZWCD01. The sequence goes on along the minus strand of CAWCBP010000008.1, from coordinate 556,053 downwards.
GACCTGGACAAGCGGACGATGATTCCTGCCGGGTGCTCCTTCGAGGCCATCGACGCCGCCGGCGTAAAGGGCAAGCATCCGCTGCAGGTGCTCGCCGCCCTGCTGCACCTCGGCAGGGGCATCATGCAGGCGCTGCTGATCATCAGGCGCTTCGCCCCCCAGCTGGTCCTGGGGATGGGAGGCTACGTGTCGGCACCGGTGCTGGCGGCCGCTTATCTCATGAGGGTCAAGCGGGCCATCCACGAGCAGAATGTGCTTCCCGGGCTCACCAACCGCAGCCTGGGCAGGATTGCAGATCGTATTTTCACCTCCTTCCAGGAATCGGAGCGCTATTTCCCCCCGGGCAAAGCGGTCCTCGCGGGAAACCCGCTGCGAAAGCAGCACCTGCAGGGGGCGCCGATGCCGTCGCCCGCCCGGCCGTTTACCGTATTGATATCGGGCGGCAGCCTCGGCTCACACCAGATCAACTGCGCGCTCATTGAGGCGCTGCAGGACCTGCTGCCCGTCAGGGATGAGCTGCTGCTCATCCATCAAACGGGCGCCGCCGACCTGGAAGCGGTCAGGGGAGCGTACCGGGAGCGGGGCTTTACCGCCGAGGCGGTTCCCTTTATCGAGCACATGGCCGGCGCATACCGGCGCGCCCATCTGATCGTCTGCCGGGCGGGGGCAACCACGCTGGCGGAACTGATGGTGCACGGCAAGGCCTCCATCCTCATCCCCTATCCCTGGGCCGCTGACAATCACCAGCATCATAATGCCATGTTCCTGGTCAGCCGGGGCGCGGCCACCATCATTGACCCGGGGGAGCTGAGCGGCAGGACGCTGGCGGAGCGCATCCTTCAGCTCTATCGCAGCCCGGATGATCTCTCCGCCATGGGAGCGAACGCGGGCAGGCTGGGAAGGCCTGATGCCGCCCGGGAAATCGTTGAGCACTGTTACGCGCTGCTAACCTGAAGGACTGTTAAAAAAAACCATGTACCAGAGCATCAAGCATATTTATTTTGTGGGGATCGGCGGCGCGGGCATGAGCGGCATAGCCGAGGTGCTGCTGAACCTTGGATACCGGGTGAGCGGGTCCGATCTGAAGCTGAGCGAGACCACGGAGCGTCTGCAGAAGCGCGGCGCGACCGTTTTCCAGGGCCACCATGAACAGCATGTGACCGATGTTGACGTGGTGGTCACCTCCTCGGCGGTCAAAACCGGCAACCCCGAGGTGATTGCGGCGCGCAGCCGGGCCATCCCGGTGATCCCGCGGGCGGAGATGCTTGCCGAATTGATGCGGCTGAAATACGGCATTGCCGTTGCCGGCGCCCACGGTAAAACCACCACCACCTCGCTCATCGGCACGGTCCTCGACCGGGCGGGCATCAGCCCCACGGTGGTGATCGGGGGAAAGCTCAATACCATCAACACCAACACCATACTCGGCAGCGGGGATTTCATGGTGGTGGAGGCGGACGAAAGCGACGGTTCGTTCCTCAAGCTGTCTCCCACCATAGCCGTGGTCACCAACATCGACCCCGAGCACCTTGACCATTACGGCTCAATCGATGAAATCAAGCGCGCCTTTGTCACCTTCACCAACAAGATCCCCTTTTACGGGCTCACCATCCTCTGCCTCGACAACCAGCACGTGCAGGATCTGATTCCCCGCCTGGAAAAACGCTACCTCACCTACGGGCTGACACCCCAGGCCGACCTGCAGGCATGCGATATTTCCGCCCGGGGGCTGTCCATGAGTTTCAAAGTACTCCGTCACCGGGAAGAGCTGGGCACCATAGAGCTGCCCATTCCCGGCGTGCACAACGTGCTCAACGCCCTGGCCGCCATTGCCACCGCCATGGAAATCAAGCTTCCCTTTCCGGTCATACAGGAAGCGCTCAAAACCTTCGGCGGGGTGCAGCGCCGGTTCCAGCTCAAGGGCACCTTCAACGGCATCAACCTTATCGATGACTACGGGCATCATCCCACGGAAATTCAGGCCACCCTGAGGGCGGCAAAGGCCATCTGGAAGGGAAGGCTGGTGGTGCTGTTTCAGCCCCACCGCTATACCCGCACCCGGGATCTGTACCGCGAATTTCTCAGCGCATTTAATCAGGCGGACCTGCTGCTGCTCACCGACATTTATCCGGCGGGTGAGGATCCCCTGCCGGGGGTGACAGCCGAGGTTCTCTGCCGGGGCATCAGGGAGCGGGGCCACAAAAATGTTCTCTACGTCCCCCGCAAAGAGGAGCTGGCGGACCGGCTCATCAGCCTGCTCAAGCCGGGGGACACGGTCATCACCCTGGGCGCCGGCGATATCTGGCAGCTGGGGGAAGAGCTCATGCGCAAGCTGCAGGGTCTTTCATGAGCCTGCGCACATGAACCAGAGAATAGCCAGGGAGCTGGAAAAACTGCTAACCGGGAAGGTGCTGCTCAACGTCCCCTTGAGCCGGCACACCACCCTCAAAGTGGGTGGATGCGCGGACATCATGATCTACCCCGCGAGCCTGGAGGAACTGCTCACGGTGGTCCGCTACAGCACCCGCCATGACCTTCCGTATTTGGTCATGGGTGCCGGGAGCAATCTCCTGGTCAGGGACGGAGGCATCAGAGGCATGGTACTGAAACTGACCAGAAGCTTGAGAAAAGCAACCCTTCTGCAGCCGGAAGATGCTGAGCCGCTGCTCCAGGCAGAGGCGGGCGCGTCCCTGCGGCGGCTGTTGGCCGTTTGCCTGGACAAGGGCCTGGCCGGTCTGGAATTTGTGAGCGGCATACCCGGATCGCTGGGAGGCGCGTGGGCCATGAACGCCGGTGCCTGGGGAAGGGAGATGAGTGATGTCACCGAGTCCATCACCCTGCTCACCCCCGGGGGCGCGGTGGAAGAAAAAAAAAGCCCCGCTCTGCCCTTCGGGTATCGACGGCTGCAGCTCGATCCGGGAACGGTCATCATCAAGGGGATGCTGCGCGTGAGCCGAACAGGGAAAAAAACGCTGGCAGCCGTTGTGGAAAAAATGAACCGGAGGCGCCGGGAAACGCAGCCCCTGGACCTGCCCAGCGCGGGATCGGTATTTAAAAATCCGCCCGGTGCTGCGGCGGGCAGGCTGATTGAACAGGCGGGGCTGAAAGGCCGCCGGGCGGGCGGCGCGCAGATATCCGAAAGGCACGCCAACTTCATTGTGAACACGGGCGGCGCGACGGCGCGGGACATACTGGCGCTCATGGAAATCGCGCGGCGACGCGTCTATGAAGAGACCGGCATACAACTGGAACCGGAACTGCAGGTGGTGGGGGAAGATGGCTAGAGGGGCACGGATACAGGCACATGCAAAGCAGCGGCACATCGGTGTGCTCATGGGCGGCACCTCCCATGAACGGGCGGTATCGCTGCGCACCGGGAAGGCCGTCCACGATGCCCTGCGCCGTAAAAACTACCGGGTTTCCGCCATCGACGTGACCGGCACCGTCGCCCGAACGCTGCGCGGGAAGAAGATTGATTCAGCCTTTATAGCCCTCCACGGAAGGGGGGGAGAAGACGGGACCATTCAGGGCATGCTGGAAATTATGGGAATACCCTACACCGGATCGGGAGTGCTGGCCAGCGCACTGGCCCTGCACAAGGGAATGACCAAGCACATCCTGCGCTGCCACGGGATACCCACCCCTGACTTCCAGGTCATCAGCGCGGAGGTAATAGAAGGCGCCCGTTTTCACCGCGCCATACGGCTTCCGCTGCCCCTGGTCATCAAGCCGGTTGCCGAGGGATCAACCATCGGCACCACGGTGGTGAGGAGCAGGATCGCCCTGCGCCGGGCATGCCGCGCCGCCGCGGCATATGACCGGGAGATCCTGGTGGAGCAATTTATCGAGGGGCGTGAAATCACCGCGGGCATCGTCAACGGCAGGGAGCTGCCGCTCATCGAAATCGTGCCCCGGCAGGGATTTTACGACTTCACCTCCAAGTACACCCCCGGCCATACCGACTACATCCTTTCCCCCCGGATGAAAAAGCGCACCGCCCGGCTCATCCAGGACCTTGCGCTCAGGACCTACCATGCCCTCGGCTGCGAGGGCGCGGCCCGGGTTGACCTGATGCTCAGCCGGGGGGATGAGCCGTTCATTCTCGAGATCAATACCGTGCCCGGCATGACCGCCACCAGCCTGCTGCCCATGGCGGCGCGGCACGCCGGCATAAGCTTCGACAACCTGGTCCAGCGGATCCTGCTCTCGGCCCGGCTCAAGGAAATGAACCCTGAACGCACGCGCAGCACGGCGCGCGCGTCAGCATCGCGTTAAACACATTACGGGGAATGCCTCTCCACCGGAGCGCTATGGCACTGACCGCTTTCCACCCCAAGACCATGAGAATCAGAAACCGCCGCTTCATGCTGCGCCGACGGAAGGTGTCCCGCAAACGGGATCTGGTCCGCGCCGCGGTTACCTTCCTGCAATGCCTGCTCATCCTGCTGGCCGGGGCATCCGCCGTGCTGGGGTCGATGATAGCCTATCAGAAGCTGCTGCAGTGCCGCTACCTCACGGTTAAAAAGATTACCATCGCCGGCTGCGGCAGGTACCTGCCCGATAACATCGTGTCCATGGCGGGCATCAACCGCGAGACCAATCTTCTGGCCATAGACCTCAAAGGCATGTGCCGCCGGCTGGAGCAATCGCCCTGGATCGAGCGTGCCCAGGTGAAGCGGAACTTCCCGGACCGGCTCTCCATCAGCATCCTGGAAAGAAAGCCGGTCGCCCTGATCAACCTGGACGGGCTCCACCTGGTTGATGACAAGGGAACCGTTTTTAAAAGGGCCGAAGGTGAAGAAGCGCTGGGTGAAGACGGGCGGGTGCTGCCCATCCTGACCGGGATTGACCGGGAGGAAGTGATGAATCACCGGCATGGCGCAGCGCCGCTCATCAGCCAGGCGCTGACCTTCCTGCGCAGCGCCGAACAAGAAGGGATACCCCGCTCCGGCATATCCGAAATTCACCTTGATCCCGTGCTGGGGCTGACGGTGTATACCACACCCGGGACCGTTCAAATTGAAATGGGATTCACGCCTTTTGAAGCCAAGTGCAAACGCCTCTGCGCCATTGTAGAGGATTTGAAAAACAGGAATCTGGTGCCGCAGGCAATCGATCTTACCTACCGGCACAAGGCATTTGTCAAGCTGAACCCCAGCAAACCGAGCCGCGAGGCCATCAGCAATGGAGGTGCGCAACCATGGGAAAAAATGGAAATCTAGTTGTCGGTCTGGATCTGGGAACGACCAAGACCTGTGCCATTGTCGGAGAGATGCACGGGGACGGCATCGACGTCATCGGCTTCGCCAGCGCCCCCTCCAAGGGATTGCGCAAGGGAATGGTCATCAGCATCGACAGCACGGTTGAAGCCATCGCCAGGGTTGTCGAGGAAGCGGAGCTCATGGCCGGCTGCAAAATCACCTCGGCATACACCGGCATTGCCGGCAGCCACATCAAGGGCTTCAACAGCCACGGTGTCATCGGCATCAAAGACAGCGAGGTGAGCAGGCACGACATCAACCGGGTTATCGAGGCGGCCCGGGCCATCGCCATACCCCAGGACCGGGAGGTGCTGCACATCCTTCCCCAGGAATTTATCGTTGACGACCAGGAAGGCATTCAGGACCCGCTGGGGATGTCCGGGGTGCGCCTGGAGGCCAAGGTGCACATGGTAACCAGCGCGGCATCTTCAGCCCAGAACATCATCAAGTGCGCCAACCGCACCGGCCTGGCGGTAAAAGAGCTGGTGCTCCAGCCCCTTGCCTCGTCGGCATCCACCATCCACGAAGATGAAAAGGAGCTGGGAGCGGTGCTGGTGGACATCGGGGGCGGCACCACTGATATCGCCGTGATCAAGGGAGGGAGCATTCGCTACACCGCGGTGCTTGCCCTGGGAGGTGATCATATCACCTCCGATGTTGCCGTGGGACTGCGCACCTCTCTCAAGGGGGCGGAGGATCTCAAGATTCAGCACGGCTCCGCGCACAGCTGCCCGGACGAAAAGGATGAAACCATCGAAATCCCCGCCCCGGGCGGCGGGGGCACGCGGATGGTTTCACGGAAATTTTTGTGCCGGATCATACAGTCGCGGGTGGAGGAAATATTCACCCTCGTCCGCAGGGAAATCGCCAAATCAGGGTACCGGGAATTCATGACCCCGGGGGTGGTGCTCACCGGCGGAACCTCGCTGCTGCACGGCATCACCGAATGCGCGGAGCGGGTACTGGATCTCTCCGTGAGAGTCGGCTATCCCAACACCGTGGGCGGGCTGTCCGAGATTGTCAAAAGTCCCATTTATGCCACCGCCGTCGGACTCATTCTCTACGGAAAAAACCGCACCTCCGATACCAATCGGACACGGGCATATAAAACCATGTTCTCGGGGCTGGTCCGCTCGGCGAAAAGCTGGCTTGCCGAGGTGGTGTAAAGAAAAAATGGCGCGAGCTGACAAAAAAAAGAGAATCAATATTGACTTCCCCGGATCAATACTATATAGTCTACAGCTGAAAGATGATTTCCACCATATATTGGGAGCCGTGGATAATAAAAGATGACAAACCTCAGGGTGCGCAGCAGCGTCCCGGGAATAATTCCGTTTATGAAAGGAGCGCCACATGAGTTTTTTCGACATTGAAGACCGTGTACCGCAGATCGCAAAAATCAAGATCATCGGTGTCGGCGGAGGCGGGTGCAATGCCATTAACACCATGATAGCCTCCAACCTGGAGGGGGTGGAGTTTATCGCCGCCAATACGGACCTCCAGGCCCTGGGCAGTGCGCTGGCAACCACCAAAATTCAGCTTGGCGCTCATCTGACCAAGGGTCTCGGCGCCGGCGCCAATCCCGATATCGGACGCAGTGCCACCCTCGAAGACGCGGAAAAAATACGCGAAGAGCTTGAGGGGGCGGACATGATTTTTATTACCGCCGGGCTCGGGGGCGGAACGGGCACGGGAGGGGCCCCGGTCATCGCCTCCATCGCCAAGGAGCTGGGCGCCCTGACGGTGGCGGTGGTCACCAAGCCTTTCTTCTTCGAGGGCAAGCGGCGTCAGCTGGCGGCCGAGCGGGGCATGGATGAGCTCAAGAAGACGGTTGACACGCTCATTGCCATTCCCAACCAGCGGCTGCTCAGCATCAGCGACCGCGACCTTTCGCTGCTGGCGAGCTTCAAGAAGGCGGACGAGGTGCTGCTGCACGCCTCCAAATCCATATCCGATCTCATCACCATACCCGGGCTCATCAACCTGGACTTCGCCGACGTGAAAACCATCATGTCCGAAATGGGAATGGCCTTCATGGGCATGGGCGTCGCCTCGGGCGACAACAAGGCCGTCGAGGCAACCCACAAGGCCATATCCAGCCCCCTGCTTGAAGACATTTCCATCAGCGGGGCACGGGGCCTGCTCATCAACATCACCGGCGGGGAAAACCTCTCCCTGCACGAGGTCAATGATGCCGCCACCAAGATCCAGGAAGAGGCCGATGAGGATGCCAACATCATCTTCGGCGCGGTCATCGACCCCAAAATGGGAGATGAAATCCGCATCACCGTCATCGCCACCGGATTCGGGACGGGCGATGAAAAGAAGCTGGAGGAACTGAAACGGACCATCGCCACGCCGCTGCAGAATGCCGATGTGCTGGATGAGGTGCCCGCCTACCTGCGCAGCACCTACGACAACGACAGGCCGGAAATAACCAAGATAGGAACCATCATCAGCAATTTCGTCAACGACGAGTACGACATTCCCACCTTTTTGAGAAAGGGCGATGAGCTCGAACCCAGCGAGGCTTGATCGCCGCAGCGTTCGCGGGAGGAAATGATCTACCGCTGATCAGCAGGTTTTAATGACCAGGCCCACGGGCAGGACACCACCTCGCATCCTCGCACAAGCAGCCGGCAGGCTGCTGGCTCGCGAGCAGGGGACCATCAGGAAATCCTGGGAACGCAAAACGTCGGTGGCGCTGGTCTATCCCAACAGCTACTACGTCGGAATGTCCAATCTCGGCTTCCAGAGCGTCTACCGGCTGCTCAACTGTCTTCCGGAGGCGGTCTGCGAGCGCGCATTTCTTCCCGAGCGCGACGAGCAGCACGAGCTGCGCCGCTCCCGCCATCCTCTGTTCAGCCTGGAGTCAAGCCGCCCCCTGCGCGACTTTGACATCGTCGCCTTCTCGATTTCCTTCGAAAACGACTACCCCGCCGTGCTTACCCTCCTCGAGCTGGCAGGCATCCCCCTGCTGCGCAGCCGGAGAAACGGCAGTTTTCCTCTCATCATGGCCGGCGGCGTGTGCGCCTTCCTCAACCCGGAACCGCTGGCTGAGTTCATCGACCTGTTCATCATCGGAGAAGGTGAGGAAGTGCTGCCCCGGCTGATCACGCTGTTTCACCGGCACCGGGAGGAGGGAACGGCAAGGGAGGTCATGCTTGAGGAGCTGGCGCAGATGGAGGGAATCTATGTCCCGGCCCTCTATGAAGTCCGCTACCACCCCTCGGGTACCATTGAGGCGTTTGTGCCCAGGGGAAATGCCCCGGCGCGGGTGAAAAGAGCGGCCCCCGCCTCGCTGGACCGCCATCCCGCCCACTCCGCCATCATTACACCCTTCACCGAATTCAGCAGCATGTTTCTGATGGAGGTCAGCCGCGGCTGCCCCTACGGGTGCAATTTCTGTTGTCTCGGTTCCGCCTACCGGCCGGTGCGGAAGCGGAGCCTCAAAAGCCTCACCGCCGCCGCCGCCCTGGGGATCAAGGCGAACTGCAGGATAGGTCTCATCGGGGCCACCCTTTCAGACCATCCGCAGATCACATCCCTGTGCGAGTTTATCCTGGAGGGGGGAGGCACCTTCTCGGTAACCTCCCTGCGCATCGATCTGGTAAACGAGGATTTCATCAGGCTGCTCAAGAAGAGCGGTCACCAGACAATAACCCTCGCTCCCGAAACAGGATCCGAGCGATTACGAAAGCTGATTAACAAAAACCTCTCCGATGAGCAGATTTTTAAAACCCTGGAGATCATCGCCGCCCATCGTTTCCGCCATGTTAAGCTCTATTTCCTCATCGGGCTGCCCACCGAAACCGCTTTCGACATAGACTGCATCAGCGAGCTGACCAAACGGATGCAGCATCACCTGCTCAAGGCGAATCCCCGCTCCCGCTATCCTGAAAGCATAACCCTAAGCATCAATGCCTTCATTCCCAAGCCGGGAACACCCTTTCAGTGGCATCCCTTCGAGGAAATCGCCTCGCTGCAGGCAAAGCTCAAGGGGATTAAAAACAGCCTGAAGAAGGAAAAGAAGATCACGGTTACCTGGGACCTTCCCAAGTGGAGCTATCTGCAATGTCTGCTGAGCAGGGGCGACAGAAGGGTGGGCAAAATCCTGATGGCCGCCCACGAGCTGGGAGGAAGCTTTCTCAAGGCGTACCGGCAGGTTGATGTGAATCCCGACTTCTACGTGTACCGGCAGCGGTCACTGGATGAAGTGTTCCCCTGGGACTTTATCGACCACGGCGTGAGCAAAGAGGTGCTGGCCGAAGCGTATCTCAGATCACAGTCTCAAGAGGAGCGGTAGGGTAATCGCGGTTGCCGCGGACAACACGCACAACCGCGATGAGGTGACTTATTCCACGATGATTGTGCCCTTAAAATTTTTCCCCTGCAGCGGATCCGGCCCCTTCAGTTTCCCCAGCAGCAGCGCGTAGGGATACTCCCCCGGTTCCAGGAAACAGAGGCTCACCACCGCCTGGGGCACAATCTTCTGCGAGGTATAGGACCCTTCCTCGTTCACAAAAAAACCGACGGCGGAACCGCAGGCCATGGTCACCTGCTTGCCGGTAAACTCGATCTCCAGCACCCGGCTGGTGTCGTTCAGCCATATCACCGTCGTGCCCGCCTTGACCTTCAGCGTGGTTACCGCGTTGGCATCGGCCATCAGCCTCTTGAGGGTGATCACCTTCGCCCCCTGCAGTGGCATGTCCGCCGGCGCCTCTTCAGCCTGAACATACGCCGGCCCGGGCATGACCATGGCGAAACAGCAGCAGCTGACGGTGATCAATAATGCGGCACGTACTGTTAAAAGCTTCATCGTCCTGCCTCCTCTCGTGTGCATGTAACAAACCCTATTCTATGGTTATAGTGCCACGATATTCCTGTTCACCCGCGCGATAAAAGGTCCCGGAAGGTTTTACCACATAATCATATGAACCTTTTTCCGTAAAACAGAGGCTGGCAGTGCCCCGGGAAATAATCTTACCCGACTCATAGGCTCCGCCTTTTCCAATAGAGAAGTTTACCGGTGATCCGCAGGCAACAACCACCTTCTTGTCCAGAAAAAGTATCTCCGCCGGTATTCGGGAGCGGTTCAGCCACACCACGGTGGTGCTGGGTGCTGATTGTATTTTTGCAGGCACAATCCCTTCAAAAGCGCTGACGGTAACAACGGCAATGCGTACTTCCGGGTCTTCCTTTGTTCCCTCAGCGCCCCTGCCGATTCCCGCTACGCCGATGACCACAAGCAGCACGGCCGCCGATCCCATCAAAAATCCTTTTTTCATGAATATCGCTCCCTGCTATCGGTTTTCATTTCCAACCGCTATTTCTGGAAAACCCCGGTCTTAATGACCGTCAACTTTTTTGTTGCTGTCACAGAATACTCACGGTAGCTTTGCAGCCCTGCTTGATTACCCCATTATATAAAATAGCTCATCCAATGCGCAATGTTTTATTTTATAGTGTGCCATTACACATTGACACGCGAGTTTTTTCCTCAGCTTTGGAAGCGGATCCCGCCTGCTTCCGGATTGCAGCCGCTCTTTTAATTATGTACAATTTGTCAACAACGTCCCCTCATTTCTGACATCCTGGGGCAGTTCCATCAATTGCCGGATTGCCTCGAACACCGCCGCAAATTGCTTGTCATACTTTTTTTCCAGATCAGCAAGCTTGCTTGCCAGAACGGCGTGTGAGGCAAGTATACGGCGTAATTTCACAAATGCCCGCATGATTTCGATATTGACCAGTACTGCGCGCATACTTTTCAGAACAGTTGACAACATTGCCACACCCTGCTCGGTAAACGCCTTAGGCAGTTTACGCGTTCCGCCCCAACTTGATGTTCCAAAACGGAACTTCAAGTTTGAAAATTCTTCTTTAGAGAGCTGGAACATAAAATCCGGAGGAAAACGGCCTATATTCCGGGTGACAGCTTTATTCAGCACACCAATGGCGCGCAGGCCAAAGTCCTGGAACCGGAAAGCCTGAAGCAGGAAATGAGGGAGGAGCTTAAAGCGGCGTATGAAGGGCATGGGTGAGTGGACGGAGGGGGCGTAGGTGAATAGACAACTTTCAAATACACACCCGCGGTCGATTAAAATCACTTGTACCGACCGTTCTTTCAATTTTTTTAAGGAATAAGAGGGCCGTTCGTAAATTTTCACTCATTCGCGGGAAACAATTCCTGCAACGCTGACATGAATTCATCAAGCTGAAGTCCAGGTTGATAATAAGGGCTTTCCCTCAATCTGATAATACCCATACGGTTCGCGGCTGAAAAATATTCCAGGACAAGATTAGATGCTTCTATGGCATAACGGCGCTCTCCCTGGAAATTACGCAATTCGAGGGCATATCTCCACTCCTCCTCAGTTGTTGTAGCTAAAATTGTATATAAATCAAGCGCGTGATAGCGACCGAATTCTTTATCCACATCATTCAGACGGTCCTTGAATGCGAAAAGCTTCATCATTGCAAAGGCATAGGGATGCGGCAAGTAAACATCTGCGTGCCAGTTTTTCCCGGAACTTAGTTTTCCCGCCAGAATCTTTTGCAAAAGCCCCTGCTCCAGGGTCGGTGCTTCATCTACAGGATGCGCATGCACATTGACCGAAGGTGTAGGCCAGGCACGGCGATCATCTGTCCTCACGCTTGTACCCTTGAAGCGGCTCTGCGGACCGGTTAAAAGATCAAGTTTTATGCTGCCTGCTTCGGCTCCTGCAGGCCCGGGTTTCACAAATTGGTATTTCTCCGCACCGGGAACCACTTTATAGCCGAGATTGAAAAGGGCCTCTGACAATGGTTTTAATTTTCCTGAATCGATGAGCAGCTCGGGCCGCAGAAACAAGTCCAGGTCATTGGTGGAACGAGTTTCGGGCAATTCACGTAAAAGCGTCCGGATACCTGACTGCCGCACATGATCAACCTTGAGATAGATGCCGAAGCCGCCACCGATAATAAGCTTGATATCTGTATCCTTAATTTCGTGGAGCAGCTCGAGCAATGCTGTTTTCAGGTCAGGTATGGTGATCATGGTATGGGCTGAAGATTCTTCATGATGAGTGACTTCACCTGTTCGGCGGTTTCCCGGTCCCGCTTGTCCCCCGCAGTCAACTCCAAGTACACCTGCACCGGCGAGGCCCACCAGAAATTTTCTTCCTGACGGGCATCGAAAAAGACCGTTTCGTCATCAGTCTCGATAAGTTCAAGATTCGGGAAACGATCCGATTGACTGCCGGGCAGCCTCTCCAGCAGCGTTCCCAGGCGGGGGCAGTAAACGGTTAAAACATCCCCTCGCTGCATTGCCGCGTATTGTGTAACTGATGACGACCCGACAGCAACAAGGGGTAGCTGCAAATCCCGTGCTAGCCTGGGCAATAGTTCCGGGACCGTTGCGCCTGTTCCCGAGACTTTAAGCCGCACCCTCTCTTTTACTTTCGGAGGAAGATAGTTTGCACGCAGCTTTTCGAGCAGCTTATCTGCTTGAAGCAAGCGGATGACGCCATTGCGCTCAATGATCAGATCCTCCTCCAGGGCCTTCAATGATTTGGACACTGTCGATAAGCTCATGGGCGTCTTAACCCCATATTGTAAAAGCATGTTTCGCCGGTTGATTTCATTGCAAACAGCTTGAACCGTGGCGTAGCCGGATTGAATGAGGAAAACCCGACTCACCATGGAACTGTTTTTACGATAAATATTTTTGATCGGCGCCGAAGATGTGAAACGGTTTTTCCCTCCACTGCGGATTACGCCGATGCTGCCCGGTACGACCACGACCCCGTTTCCGCACAGATCGATACCGCTCAGCTTTTCCCTCTCCAGCCCCTGCAACTGCTGTTCGCTGAGGAAGGGCATGATAAGCATGGGCTGATACCCCCGCGGGAGCGAAGATGCTTTCAGGGAGTTGATGGCGCTCTGAAACGCTTTTGGGGTCCAGTTTGCTTTGATCTCCACAGCAAACCTGGCCGTCCATTTCTGCCAGGACGCTTCAACGAGGGCATCAAAATTAATATATTTCCCTCTCGCATCAGCAAGTTGCAGAAACCGGAATGACAAGGGAGGAAACAAAATCCTTCCTTTTTTAAGCTCTTCGATTATTTCTTGTTTGGTGGGCATTTTCCTAATTTCCAATATTTTCTTGTTCAGGAAAATATCACATTTCAGGAATATTTGCAACAATTATTATTTATTACACATAAATGCCAGTGAACAGGGGTGAGGGTTCAGTGTGGAGGCTTTAGAAGCAACTGCGGTCCACTAGCCGTAAGCAAAGCATGTATCATGCCGGTGTCGGCGGATGCAAACAATTGAGGGTAGAGCAATCGGTGACGGCTGGTAGTCAATGGTCTACGGAAGAAAAAAGCCCTGACAGGCGGGCGGCTGGAAGAAACAGGAGGCGGGGATATGTTGATTTTATTAACCGCCGAAGACAGGTGCCTTCTCTGAACATCGGACGGGTCCTTTCCATCTCAGCATCTTCTTAACTTTCAAAAAAAGATCTTAATTTTTTACTCCTGCTGTGGTGCCTGAGCTTCCGCAGGGCCTTCTCCTCGATCTGCCTGATCCGCTCCCTGGTCACATCGAAATCCTGGCCCACTTCTTCAAGCGTATGGTCTGCTTTTTCTCCTATGCCGAATCTCATGCGTATGACCTTTTCCTCGCGGGGGGTCAGGGTGGATAATGCCTTGACCGTCTGCTCCTGCAGGCTGTTGTAAAGGGCGACATCCCCCTGCAGCGCAACATGTTTGTCTTCAATAAAATCGCCCAGCTGACTCTCCCGTTCATCTCCCACAGGATTTTGCAATGAGATGGTGTGCCTGGCGATGGTGAGGACGCTGCTTACCTTGTCCAGAGGCAACTCGGTGCTTTTTGCGACCTCCTCCGGTGATGGTTCCCTGCCCAGTTTTTGCACCATGCGGTGCGAGGCGCTCATCAGCTTATTGATGTTTTCGATCATGTGCACCGGGATTCTAATGGTCCGTGCCTGGTCCGCAATGGCCCTGGTGATGGCCTGCCTGATCCACCACACCGCATAGGTACTGAACTTGTAGCCCCGATGATAGTCAAATTTCTCAACCGCCTTGATGAGCCCTATGTTGCCTTCCTGAATCAGGTCCAGCAGCTGCAGCCCCCGCTTGCTGTACTTTCTGGCAAGGCTGATAACCAGCCTCAAATTGGCCCTGACCAGCTCATCGCGTGCAAGTTTGGCCTTAAGCTGCGCGTCTTCCATGGATCTGACAACCCGCTTCAGTGATTGCGCATCCAGGCCCGACTCCGCTTCGATCAGCCTGATCTCCCGATGAGCGTTTTTCATGACCTGACCATACGCCAACAACGCTTTTGCGGGGACACCCTTCACCCCCGGCGTCCTGGTTGTTGCGTGCGGGCTTTTTTCAACCCTGCGAAGCTGCCTTTGCAATTCCGCGGCAGGCATGTGTGCGGCTGCCGAGCATTGACTGATCTCACCCTCCGCTTTTTCCAGCCTTTGGAGCAGGCGCCGCAGTTTGTGCGCAACCGTTTCAATCCGGGCCTTGCTGAGATTAATGCGCTCGATGAGCGCATGCATCTTTTCGGCGCTGCGCTCCGCCTTCTTCCGCAACTCTTGCTTCGCGGCTGTGCCGAGGTGTGAGCGGGTGAGCTGCTTGAGCAATTCCAGGGTTAACCGCCGGCGTCTGCCGACCCTCTCAATTAAAGCAAGAACTTTCCGTGTGTGCGGTTCCTCATCAATATCGGTTTCTTCATCATCAAAACCCTTTATAACCTCCCTGATTGAGAGATGCCTGCCTCTCAGGTCTTCACCGATGCTCATAATTTCCGCAACCGTGATGGGGGCGCGCAGGACAGCCGCGGCGAATTCCGTTTCCCCTTCCTCTATGCGTTTTGCTATTGCCGTCTCTTCATCGCGGCTCAGCAGGGATATGGAGCCAATCTGCCGCAAATACATGCCCACAGGATCTTTAAAAGCATCAAACGATGATGCATCCAATTCCCCGTCGACGGAACCGTTTTCATCTTTTTCCATCGCCGCCGGAGACGAGCCGTGCAGAATGCCCGGCACCGGGAGCGGCTCGGCTATTTCTATATTCATCTCCCCGAGCAGTGCCAGCATTTCATCGATTTGCTGTGGTGAAAAGATGTCCGAGGGCAGGATGTCGTTAACCTCGTCGCAGGTGACAAAGCCCTTTTCTTTTCCCATGGCCACAAGATGCCTTACCTGGATGTTCATGTCGTCTGGTGACATCCGCTCCCGGCTCCTTCTTTCTTAAGGCTCATCTTTCGAAATTTCGACCGCGCCATGATGCCCGTCCGTCAGCGCATCATACGGGCGGTTACTGCAGATGGTCAGACAGCCAGGGCCCGCTCCCTGCCGATTCTGTCATTTCCGCGGGAACCTCCCGGCACGGATGAATGCGCTGAGTTGCGCCTCCGACCAGGCCTGCCGGCGGCTGCCCTGCTCCTGTTGGCAAACCTTCCCCCGCCATGCCTGCGAACCGCATCACCTTCATCAGGGGAAGAACCGGCGTCCAAAGCCTTTATGGTGCGGTGCCTGAGCTTATTGCCCAAAACGCGCATGATGGAATATGCGGGCTCCTTGTCGCTGCTGGTGACAAAGGTAAATGCGTCGCCGGTGTTACAGGCACGTCCGGTGCGGCCGATGCGATGGGTATAGGCGCGTTCCGTGTCGGGAATATCATAATTAATCACGTGGGAAACTCCGCACACATCAATCCCGCGCGCGGCAACGTCAGTCGCAACCAGAACCTTATACCTTCCGCTGCGGAAACCATCAAGCGCTTCCTGCCGTTTGTTTTGCGACAGGTTGCCGTGCAGGGCAATGGCATTGTAGCCGGCCCGTGCCAGCTTCTGTCCGACGCTGGTTGCGCGCATCTTGGTGCGGGTAAAAACAAGCACCGGTCCCGTTTCCGTACTGCTGAGAAGGTGCTTCAGCAAAGCGGTTTTGAGATGGGTCTCCACCGGGTAGAAGGTGTGGGATACCGTATCCGCCGGGGCGGTGTGCCCTATTTGCACCCTGACCGGATCTTTCATGGTTTCCGTTGCCAGGGACAGCACATCGTCGGGCATGGTGGCGGAGAAGAGGAGCGTCTGGCGGCGGACGGGAAGCTGCTTCACGATCTTCTTGATGTCCGGAAAAAACCCCATGTCGAACATCAGGTCAGCCTCGTCCAGGACCAGCACCTCGACGGCTGATAGATCGATGGTTCCCCGGCTGATATGGTCCAGCAGACGGCCGGGGCAGGCCGAGACCATGTCCACCCCTCTGCGCAATGTGCTGATCTGGGGGAGTATGCTTACGCCGCCGTAGATGCTGGCGCTGCGGAGCCTGGTTTTACCGCCCAGGCGACCGATGGCGTGATGGGTCTGTTCGGTCAGTTCGCGCGTTGGTGCTATAATCAGAGCGCGGACAACTCCCCGGCGTCCGTGCACCAGGCGCTGTAATATCGGCAGCACAAACGCCGCTGTCTTACCTGTTCCTGTCTGGGCAAGGCCCAGGACATCTTTTCCTGCCAATATCGGCGGTATTGATTGCGACTGGATCGGGGTTGGCTCGGTGTAGCCATGCGCCCGAACACCGGCAGTGATGTTTGCGTGTAAATTAAATTTATCGAAATTCATACTGTAATTCTGCTCCTTCCATTAAAGTTACCGTGCATAATGATGCTGCGATTGTGTTCACCCTGCGAATTGTAAGCTTTTTTCTACTGTTGACTGACCTTGCGCGCAGATACTCCTTGGTTATCTGTTTGATTTTCCAGGAAATATAAAGAACCCATGGGATTTAATGAAAAATCCCATGGGTTCTGTCTTCAAAACTTACTGGATTTTAGATTAAAGGTTACAATCCTTTATGAGTGAGCTTATACATACCTGAGTACTGACAAAAAGTCAAGTTATCTTTTAAAGGCAGGGGCGGATGGGAATTGAATATCTCCGGCCGGTTCTGTCCATTCAGCCTTCTTTTTGCTGTCTGCGCTCAAAAAAACACGGATCACCCATTGGAGGTTGACAGATGGTAAGCAGATATGATATTGTGGTTGAACACTTCAGTTATTTTACTTTAATTATTTTTGTTGTTGGAAAGCAGAAAACACGGTTTCTTACAAGCCCATTTCCTTTCTTGCAGTGAAAGATTAAAGGCGGATAGCTTCAAGTGAAGCTGTGAGGAAAGGAGGTGAGAGGATATGCAGAAAGGAACCGTGAGCTGGTTTCATCAGAGGAAGGGCTACGGGTTTTTAACCCAGGAGAATGGAACCGATATATTTGTGCATTACAAAAGCATCCAGGGGGACGGCATCAAAACGCTTACCAAGGGGCAGGAGGTAACCTTTGAGATAAAGGACGGGTTACGAGGTCCTCAGGCGGTTAATGTTACAGGGATGTGAAACACGCAGGGCAGCCGGATAAGGGTTGCCATTTTATTACCACGTAACGAAGTGGGTTAATTCACTAACCCGGTACCTGGCGGCAGGTATCGCAAAGGAGGAAGCAGCATGGCTTATGAAGACAGGTACGATAAACGCCCACGGGAAATGCATAAAGCGGTCTGTTCAGGCTGCAAGAAAGAGTGCGAAGTGCCTTTCAAGCCCAGTGGAGACCGGCCCGTTTACTGCAAAGACTGCTACGCCAAGAAAGTAAAACGGTAGCCGTCCCCGGAAGCAGCGCGGAAGGATGCACAGGCCTGGTCTCGACTGCCGAGAAAAAACAGGCTGCGCACATGCAGCGTGCTCAAGCACACAAAAAAAGCCTCTCGGGCAAAATGACGAGAGGCTTTTTTGCTGCGTTCCACACTATCAAGTGCTGTTTTTAGATGATGTACTGTAACCGGCAGCGTTTGCAAACCGCTTATACGACAGTTTCAATCGCGCTATTTTTCAAAATCTTCTTTTAATCATCTGCAGCCACCCGCCTAGATGACCACCGATTTCTTCTTGAGCGTGTTGCGGGACACCCGCAGCAGCTTTGCCGCCCTGCTTTTGTTGCCCTTTACCTTTTTGAGCACCGTCTTGACATACAGGGCCACCATCTCATCAAGGGAAAGAAAGCTGCCGTTCAAAAGAAGCGTATCCAGGGACATCACCTGCCGGTTGCCGTTAATTTCCAGCGCCTCCATGGTGAGGTGCTCGGAGCGCGAGGTGATCACGCAATGCTCAATAACATTTTTCAATTCGGACACATTGCCGGGCCACTCGCAGGTCTCCAGGTAGTGCTTGACGGCGGGATCAATCTTTTTAACCTGCCGGTCATAGGCCTTGTTAAAAACCTCGATAAAGTGCAGGGCCAACGGCATAATTTCCGCGGGGCGCTTCCTCAGGGGAGGAATATGCACCGCGCGCTTGCTCAGGAGATGATACAGCTCCTTGTTAAATCTACCCCCGTCAACCAGCTTTTTCAGGTTTTCGTTCGTCGCCACCACCACGCAGCGGCCCCAGGGATGCCTTCCGGCCTTCCGCTCCGCCGTTCTTCTCCCCTTGAGGAATTTGAGCACCTTGACCTGATCCGCCTTGCTGAGATGATCAATGTGCGAGAGAAAGAGGGTGTTCCCCTCCAGCGCCTGCCCGTTCCCGGGCTCATCCGCGCACGGGCGGTTCTCCCTGCTCAGCTCGAGCAGAAACGCATCCAGCCCGCTTGAGGTGATTTCCTTGCAGCAGAGAGGAATGAAGGGAGACATGAAGTGCGGGCTGCGGAGATGGATAATCTGCGCCAAAAGCTCTTTCCCGGTTCCGGTTTCACCCACCAGCAGCACGGGATGCGTGCCGGCCTCGGCAACCTTGATCACCTGCTGATAGAGCTCCTTCATGGTCTTGCTCACCGCCAGCAGGTCGTCGCTTTCCAGCTGCTGAAGGTACGAGCGCCTGAGACGCTCGACCCGCTGCCGGTAGCAGCGCTGGGCTAAAAACCGGGCGGTGACAATGTTGACTTCATCCAGCCTGCAGGGCCGCACAAAGTAATATGCCGCACCCTGGCGCATGGCCTCGATGCCCTGCTCCGGTGAATCGACGACGGCGAAAATATCAGCACATCCTCCGTTCTTTTTTATTCTGGTAAATGCCTCCACGCCGCCCAGTTCCGGCAGCCCCGGTGCAAGGAAAAGTATGTCCGGCTTTTCCCGCTTGAAGCGTTTCAGCGCCTTCTTCCAGGAAGAAACAAAGGCAACCTCATGGCCGCTTTCTTTAAAAATGTGCATGATCTGGCTGTAGTCAGCCTCTTTCGCGTCGACAATCTCTACCCTGGCACTCATATCTTCAATCCCCTACGCTCGCCCCCGTCACGCAGGCCTTCCGTGCAAGTCGCCTAAAAAAGCATTCTACCATGATTTACCTCCATGATAGAATGTGATCCCCCCGTTTTGTTAGTGGCGCACATGAAACAGAGAACGAAACTAGCAAATTCATTTTTTTTAGTCAAGCTTGTTTTAAAAAATTTGCTGCCCGCGAAATAATGACCTTGATTTTAATATGCTTTTTTGACATGCTTGCATGCGGTGAACGGGAATCAGGCTTCATCATCGCGGCGCATGATATCCGCGGGAGGGCACAGCATGGATACGACAACCGAGATAGTAATTAAACTGGTGCTTTCCGCTTTTTTAGGCGGACTCATCGGCCTGGAGCGGGAGATGCACGCGCGGGCCGCCGGGCTCCGGACGCACATTCTGGTTGCCACCGGTTCCACCCTGATCATGATGGTCTCCAATTACATTTTTTTTCTCTTTCAGGAGCATACCGCAGACAGCGTGCTCAGGCTTGATCCCGGCCGCATCGCCGCCATGACCATGAGCGGCATCGGCTTTCTGGGGGCAGGCACCATCATCCAGTCAAAGGAAATCGTGCGCGGCCTGACCACCGCTGCCTGCTTGTGGGTCATCGCGGCAGTCGGGCTGGCGGTCGGCTGCGGTTTTTTCCTCCCCGCGATCATAACCTGCATGATCACCCTGGTTGCCCTGTACCTGCTCCATTACCTTGAATCCTTTCTCAAGCGGAACTGGTACAGAACGGTCAGGCTCATCAGCGGCGATGACCAGAACTTCCCTGCCATCGAGCAGGTGCTCACCGCCCACCACATGCACATCCTCAGGGTGAGCATGGATAAGCACCTGGCGCAGCAGGAGGTCATCTACGACATTGATATCCGGATGAAGAGAGACATCAGGGATTTTGCCGTCGTGCACGAACTCTCCGCCATAGCCGGCTTAAAGCGGGTGCAATGGATTTAGCGGTTCACGGCTTTAACGAGGAGCCGTAAGCAGGCAACCACACCCCGTCAGGCACGTAATCCGGGTTCAACATGTTGCAGGCACATTCCTGTGAAGCGGAAAAACACGGCGTTGCCGGAATGGACAATGACGCCTGACGCTCACCACGGATTGCTCAGGGCCAACCACATGGCGCATTCGCGCTAAAAAACGCTTGCTATCGGGGATGATTTTTACTACTATCCCATCTCAAAGATGCCGCACCATTATCCCGGCGGCCGACCGGAGCGTTTTGCATGAACACATACATCGTCCTGTCCCTGGCCATTTCGCTTAATGCCCTGGCCAACATACTCATGAAAGTTGCCATGCGCAGGCAGGGGGAAGCCGGCGATCTGCTCAGCATGGTGAGGCAGTCTCTCGTCAACCCCGTGCTCTTCCTGGGCCTGCTTTCGTTCGGCCTGGCGCTCATTGCCTACTGTTATGTGCTGGCCAAGATCAATCTGAGCATCGCCTACCCGCTCATGACCAGCCTCGGAATCATAATCGTCATCGCGGCATCCTGGCTGTTTCTGGACGAGATCATAACGCCGTTGCAGGTAGCCGGATTCGTCTCCATTATCGCGGGGGTATGGATGGTAGCGCACTGACCGTTCTCATGAGGCAAGCTTTCGTGTACAACCACACCTGGTTTCTGATCTTTAAGACCATGCGGCCGCGACAGTGGACAAAAAATCTGCTGGTCTTCGCCGCGCTCATCTTTTCCCGCAATCTTTTCAACCTTTCCCTCACCGGCCAGGTCACCATCGCCTTCATCATCTTCTGTCTCCTGTCGGGGAGCGTGTATATCCTCAATGACCTTATTGACCTGCAGGCGGACCGGTCGCACCCGAAAAAATCCACCAGGCCGCTTGCCTCCGGCAGGCTTAAGCCCACGGCTGCAATCATTGCGGGCGTGGTGATTGTGATCATCTCGCTGGCGGCGGCCTTCCTGCTTAACATCAACTTCGCTTTCACCGCGCTCGGATACTTCATGCTGCAAGTCGGCTATTCCCTGGTGCTGAAGCACGTGGTCATCCTCGATGTGCTGGCGGTTGCCACCGGCTTCGTCCTGCGGGCCATTGCCGGCGCAGAGGTCATCAGCGTGCCCATATCCTCTTGGCTGCTCATCTGCACCATCCTCCTGGCGCTCTTTCTTGCCCTGGGCAAGAGAAGACATGAAATCCTGCTGCTGGAGGACAACGCGGTGCACCATCGCAAAATCCTCTATGAATACAGTCCGGACCTCCTCGACCAGATGATCTCGGTTGTCACCGCCTCAACCGTGGTCGCCTATGCCCTCTATACCATGTCTGACGATACCATTGCGAAATTCAACACGGAAAATTTGAAATACACCATACCCTTTGTCCTTTACGGCATTTTTCGCTACCTGTACCTCATTCATCAGAGGAGCGAGGGAGGAAGTCCGGAACGGATCCTTTTTGATGACAAACCCCTGCTCATTAATATTCTCCTCTACCTGGCTACCGTCTGGTTTTTCACCTACGGCTGATTAAGGACATCTGCCCGCTTCACCCGCATGAAGCGGAATTGTTTACGGGAACGGCTGCATAACCACACAACTTTTTGCCTGAAGGAGGGAAGAGATGGGTAAAATCAGCAGGCAGCAGAAGGCAAAGAAAAAAAAGAAGAAGAAAAAGATAAAGCGGATTGGAAGAGGCAGCAAGCGCTAGCAGGCGATGCAAACGCCCCGCGGAGCATGATACTACGCGGGGCGTTTTTCAGCCCGGTACCGGCGCGCGGGGATGCGGAACTTTTTGTTAAAGATATTTCACACCCTACCGATAGGCTACCACACGACAACCGTCAATCATTTTGAGTGAGGTAACCACGGCATGGCCTCCTTTCAGCCCGACAGCAGCTTCGCCCCGGAGATTGTACCCTTTCTTCTGACCAGGGTTGATTATGTGGGGTTTTTCCTGAAAATGGACCGTCAGGAATCCCGCTTCACCACCTTGCTGCTCAACAAAAACGACATCAATTCCCAAACCGAGCTCATGCAAAGCTTGGCGGCCATCTACGATTCATTCGCCAAGGCCTGAGCCGCTCCGCAAGACCCTTCCCCGAGTTTCGTATTAACCGCAGCGCAAGCATTTCCCTTGCATTGTCCGCCTGATTGCAATAGAATTTTGCCTCCGCGGATGGAAGACGGTGCATCCTGTCCGCTGCATAGCACTCTGTCCCCAATCATTACAGGCTGTTGCCGTATGGAAAATATCATCATCAGGGGTGCCCGGGAGCACAACTTAAAGAATATAGACCTTGAAATCCCCCGCAACAAGCTGGTGGTCATTACCGGCCTCAGCGGCTCCGGAAAATCCTCGCTCGCCTTCGACACCATATACGCGGAAGGTCAGCGGCGGTACGTCGAGTCCCTGTCCGCCTACGCCCGCCAATTTTTGGAGCAGATGGACAAGCCTGACGTGGAATCAATCGAGGGGCTTTCTCCCGCCATCTCCATTGAGCAGCGCGGCTTGAGCAAAAATCCCCGCTCCACCGTGGGCACGGTAACTGAAATTTATGACTACCTGCGCGTGCTGTTTGCCCGGATCGGCAGGCCGCACTGTTACAAGTGCGGACGGGAAATCACCTCCCAGACCGTCCAGCAGATGGTCGACGGACTCATGGAACTGCCCCCGGAATCCAGGATCATCCTCTTCGCGCCATTCGTCCAGGACAGAAAAGGGGAGTACCGCAAGGAGCTCAATCAGCTCCGCAAGGGCGGCTTCGTCAGGGTCAGGGTTGACGGTGCGATCCGGGATTTGAGCGAGGAGATCCAGCTCAACAAGAACAGGAAGCATACCATTGACGTCATCATCGACCGGCTGGTGATCAAGGAAAAGATAGAAAAGCGCCTGGCTGATTCCCTGGAAACAGCGCTCAACCTTTCAGGCGGCACCGCCCGGGTTGAAATCAACGCCAAGCAGGAGATTCTTTTCAGTGAAAAAAGCGCCTGCGTCGACTGCGGCATCAGCTTTCCCGAAATATCCCCCCGCATCTTTTCCTTTAACAATCCCCATGGCGCCTGCCCCGCATGCGGCGGGCTGGGAACCAAGATGTACTTTGACCCCGAGCTCGTTGTTCCCAACCACCACCTCTCTCTGAGAGAGGGCGCCATCCTGCCCTGGGCAAAAAGAAAATCGATCTACTACCACCAGATGCTTGACGCGCTTTCGCGGCACTACCGGTTCGACATTTATACGCCCTTCAAAGACCTGCCTTCGCAACTGCAGCGGATGCTTCTCTACGGATCGGGGAATGAAAAAATAAATTTTTACTATGATGACGGAGCCCGCCGCTTTTCCCATGAACGGGAATTCATGGGGGTCATACCCAATCTGGACCGCCGCTACCGGGAAACCGACTCTCCCCAGCTGCGCGAGGAGCTGGGCCAGTACATGAACACCAGCGTGTGTCCCGACTGCGCCGGCTCCCGGCTGAGGCAGGAAAGCCTTTTCATCAAAATCGACAATCGCTCCATTCACGACATCACCCGGCTGTCCCTCAAGGAGGCCCTGGCATTCTTCGCGGGACTGAAGCTGGGCAGCCGCGACAAAAAAATTGCCCAGCGGGTGCTGAAGGAAATAAACGAGCGGCTCACCTTCCTCACCCAGGTGGGGGTTGACTACCTTACCCTGGACCGGGCATCAACCACCCTTTCGGGCGGCGAGGGGCAGCGCATCCGGCTGGCTACCCAGATCGGTTCGAGCCTGGTGGGCGTGCTCTACATCCTGGATGAGCCCAGCGTCGGCCTCCACCAGCGCGACAACGTTAAGCTGCTCCAAACATTGAAGCGGCTGCGGGACCTCGGCAATACGGCGCTGGTGGTCGAGCATGACGAGCAGACCATCCTCGCGGCGGATCACATTATCGACATGGGCCCCGGAGCGGGACGCGAAGGGGGAGAGGTTGTTTTCAGCGGCAGCCCGGAGAACATCCTCCGCGACCGGGATTCGCTGACCGGTCACTATCTTTCCGGGCGCCTGAAAATACCCGTGCCTGCCGTCCGGAAGAAAGCGGGCGGCAAATTTCTCACCATCAAAGGCGCCGCGGAAAACAACCTGAAAAACATTACGGTCAGGATCCCGCTGGGGCTGTTTACCTGCGTTACCGGCGTTTCCGGATCCGGCAAAAGCACCCTTATCATCGACACCCTCTACCGTGCCCTCGCGCAGCGCCTGTATCACGCCAAAGAGCGGGCGGGCAGGGTGGAGGAAATTGAGGGCCTGGCATACATTGACAAGGTGATCGACATCGATCAGAGTCCCATCGGGCGGACACCCCGCTCCAATCCCGCAACCTACACCGGCGCCTTCACCCACATCAGGGACCTTTTTGCCCGCCTCCCCGAATCCAGGGCCCGCGGTTACAGGCCGGGCAGGTACAGCTTTAACGTGAAGGGCGGGCGATGTGAAGCCTGCTGCGGCGACGGGCTCATCAAGATCGAAATGCACTTTCTTCCCGATGTGCACGTCACCTGCGAAACCTGCAAAGGCAAGCGCTACAACCGGGAAACCCTGGAAATCCAGTACAAGGGGAAAAACATCGCCGAGGTGCTGGACATGACCGTCAACCAGGCCTTTTCCTTTCTCGAAAACATCCCCCCCGTCAAATCCAAGCTGAAGACCCTGATCGATGTGGGCCTCGGCTACATCACCCTGGGACAGCCGGCAACCACCCTCTCCGGCGGGGAAGCGCAGCGGATCAAGCTTTCCAAGGAGCTGAGCCGCAAAAGCACGGGGAGGACACTCTATATCCTGGATGAGCCGACCACCGGTCTTCACTTCGCCGACATTCACAAGCTCCTGGAGGTGCTCAATAAGCTCACCGAGAGGGGCAACACCGTCATTGTCATTGAGCACAACATGGAGGTCATCAAAACAGCCGACTACATCATAGACCTGGGTCCCGAGGGAGGCGACAGGGGGGGCGAGGTGGTTGCCACGGGATCGCCGGAGGAGGTGGCTGAAGGCCGGCATACCCATACGGGTCTTTTTCTGAAAAGCATTCTTGCCAAAGACAGATCAAAAGCCCCGCTCCCGAAAAACAACGCTGAAACCGGGTAATCAGCCATCACCCCTGCTTCCGTTCCGCTGTATTTCTCCCCCTACTATCACGCCACCCATCTGACCCGCCGGCCATTCCACCTGATGATGCCGGGCGGGATTTTTTTGTCCGGCACGCTTGACACACCATTATGGGATGATTAGGTATTGAAGCAAAGTTTGTTTACAATCGACGAAATACGCTTCATTTAACACCAGGCAGGAGGTATACATCATGGCCCTATTACAATGGAGAGAAAGCATTGATCCCTTCAGAGAGCTTGATTCCCTGAGAACCGCCGTTGACCGGGTATTCGGCGATTACCGATGGAGATCAGGAATGTCCCGGGGTATTTTCCCCGCCCTCAACATCAGCGAAACCAAGGACAACCTCTATCTGCGGACGGAAATCCCGGGTATTAACCCCAAAGATATTGATATCACCGCCACTCCTGATTCCATAACCATCCGCGGCGAGCGCCGGTCGGCGGGGGTCGGCAAAGAGGTCAATTACCATCAGCGGGAGCGCGAGTTCGGCTCATTTAACCGGATCATTGGCATGTCCTGCCAGGTAAGTCCCGATAAAATCAGCGCCTCGTACAGGGATGGAATATTGACCGTTGTGCTGCCCAAGGCAGAGCAGGCAAAGCCAAAACAGATCGAAATAAAAACAGCGTAACGCTTCGCAGCGGGGAGGATCATTCATGAGCGCAGAGGAAATTAAAAAAACAGAAAAACAGGTCGAGGCTACAAGGGGCGAAACAACGCGGGGGATGCCCAGCTTTATCCCTCCGGTAGACGTCTACGAAGATAAAAGCAGCATCACCGTCGTGGCCGACATGCCGGGCGTAAACAAAAACGGGGTGAGCATCGACATAAAAGACGACCAGTTAAAAATCATGGGGAAGGTCGAGGCGCCGGCGCCACATGAAACCGCCCTCCGCAGAGAATACGAGACGGGAAATTATTACCGGCAGTTTACCATAGCGGCAGAGTTGATAGACCTCGACAAAATAACTGCCAAAATGGCGGATGGCGTGCTGACGCTGACGCTGCCCAAGGCGGAAAAGGCCGTACCGCGCAGGATCGAAGTGACTTCGGAGTGAATGGCTTCGCAGATGAACAGCGGACAGTAAAATTATTACAATAACATTCTGCACGGATGAGGGGGTGATGAAAAACCATCGCCCCCTCACTCTTTACAACGTTAAATACAGATCGAAATATAAGAAAACATATGCTAGACTGACAAGTTTCGTGGCATCAATGACATTATGACACACCCTCACAGCCATGTGGTATGCGGGCTCAAATTCAAAAACCTGAAACCCTGAGGATGCGCGGCGTGAAAAACCCATACCTGTATCTGATTGCCCTGCTTTTTATTCTTGTGCCCTGTCCCCCGACGAGCGGCCAGACTGACAGTCCGCGTCTGACCCCGGTTGTCAGGGCGGTGCAAAAAGTATCACCGGGGGTGGTGAATATATCCACCGAGGAGATCATCCAGTCCAACCCGTTCAGCAGAATGGATCCCTTCGCTGACAGTTTTTTCCGGGACTTCTTTGATACCGTGCCGGCGCAGCGTTCACGCACCTCGCTCGGTTCCGGCTTTATCATAGATCCGGAAGGGCATGTGGTCACCAACGAGCACGTCATCGCCCGCGCCACAAACATCGCGGTTACGCTGGCGGACAACAGGACCTTCACCGCAAAGGTCATCGGGGCGGACGAGGATTTTGACATTGCCGTGCTGAAGCTCCAGACCGATGAAAAACTCCCCTTTATCCCTGCCGGCACCTCATCAGACCTTATGCCGGGTGAAACAGTGGTAGCCATCGGAAACCCCTTCGGGCTCTCGCATACCGTAACCACCGGCGTGATCTCCGCAGTCAACCGGTCACTCAAAACAGAAAGCCGGATTTATGAAAACTTTATTCAGACCGATGCCGCCATCAACCCCGGCAATTCGGGCGGTCCGCTGGTGAATCTCAACGGGGAAATCGTCGGCATCAATACCGCCATTTACCAGGAGGGGCAGGGCATCGGTTTTGCCATTCCCATTGACAAGGTAAATCTCATAGCCAAAGACCTGCTCGCATACGGGGCGGTTCATCCTGCCTATTCCGGCATCCGGGTAAAAGATCTGACCGGCGAGATTAAACAGTCGCTCGAGTATAGCGGCAAAACGGGGGTGGTCATTTTCAAAGTCGATGCTCAGAGCCCGGCAGCCGGATCCCTGGTCCCGGGAGATATTATTCTGGACATGAACGGCAGGCTCATGAATGACCGCCGGGCTTTCGCTACCTGCAGCCAGGGGCTCATTGCGGGGGAAAAAATGCATTTGAGGATATTCCGTGAGGGAAAGGAAAAGACGGTTTCCCTTACGACCACGGAGTATCCTTTACAGCGGGCTTCCGAACTCGGACGGGATCTGCTGGGAATAGAAGCAAAGGAACATAATCAGGGGGGGATGCGCGTTAACCGGATAGACCCCGAAGGACCCGCGGCATATATCGGTATGAGACCCGGGGATATAATATTCCAGGTCGGCGACAGGGAAATAAAATCTGAAAAGCAGTTTTACGAGTCTTTGATACGCTACCGCGATGCCTCGTCACTCTTCATGGTCATTGGAAGAGGGCGCTACGCCTACCGCGTAAGCGTCCCATTAATCTAGCAGGTTGTTAAAAAAGCAGGTTTCCTCAGGCTGTTCAAAAACATCCAGATGCAAGGCACGCGAAATCCTAAGGAATGAGGCGTACATGCAAGTACGCCGCAATGACGAAGGATGAGCGTAACGAAGCAGATGGGTGTTTTTCAACAGCCTGTTTGTTACATGATCAGCCAGGGCTGTGGAAGAAACAGCTTTTCATAAAAGCTGAAGGCATAGCGATCAGTCATGCCCGCCACAAAATCGCAGGCACGCCGATCAAGGGAATCTCCGCCGTTTGACAAGCCCGATTCCTTCAAGAACTGTTCCTCGTTCTCCAAAAAATAATTGTACAGCTCCTTTAATATTTTTGAGGCCTTGATAAAATTGGCAAATACCGCCGGCGCAAAATAGACGTTGCTGTAGAGGAACGCCCTCAGCTTCATGGTCACTTCCATAAAAGGTTCGCTCAAGGCCACCCTCCCGCCATCGTAACGGAGGCCCATCCGGACCACATCCTTGACCATCGCGTCTATGCGGCTGCTTTGAGAGTCGCCCAGAAACCGAACGCAATCCCGCGGGAGGTCGCCGTAGGCGATGACACCCGCGCGGATGGCATCATCGATGTCATGATTCACATAGGCGATGATGTCCGCGACGCGGACCGCCCTCCCCTCCAGGGTCTCGGGCATCGATTGCGGATCGTCGGAAATAATTTCCCCCTCCCCTTTGGAATGCCTGAGAATACCGTCCCTCACCTCGTGGGTCAGGTTTAACCCCTGACCGTCCTTCTCCAGAACGTCCACCACCCTCAGGCTCTGCTCCGGATGCCGGAAGCCGCCCGGCACAATTTCATTGAGCACGGATTCACCGGCATGGCCAAATGAGGTATGGCCCAGGTCATGGCCCAGGGCGATGGCCTCCGTCAGGTCTTCATTGAGTCGCAATGATTTTGCTATGGTGCGTGCAATCTGCGAAACTTCCAGGGTATGCGTAAGCCGGGTCCGGTAATGGTCGCCGGTCGGGGCCAGAAAAACCTGGGTTTTGTGCTTTAATCGTCTGAAGGACTTGGAATGGAGAATCCTGTCCCGGTCATGCTGGAAGGCCGGGCGGAGCTCGCAGGCTTCCTCCTGCCGCATTCTGCCTTTGGTCCGGGAACTGAACTGCGCGTGAGGAGACAGTATTTTTTCTTCATCGCGCTCCAGCATTTCACGAATCTGCGTCTCTTTTGTCATGTCAGCCATTGATTCCTCATGTAACGATGTATGCCGGTGTTTATAAAATCATGGCATCAAAACTATCACAAAATGGCTAAACATCAACAGTAAAACCTTCGCATCAGGATAAATGCCCCGGTTCGTCCAAAGATTATTTTTTCAGCGCCCCTTGACATTGAAAAAAGGATTTATATAGTTTAGGATATTTTAAAACCTGAATTAACAAAAATTATAATTAAATACTATGAAATAATTCAAAAAAGAGAGCTAATGTTCAATTTTTCCCCGATTTCTTCCTAAATAAGCCAATTAAACCATATTTCAGACATTGCCTTAAATTACAAAAAATATACAATTGCTAGCACTCTTCTTTGATGAGTGCTAATATCTCGGCAGAGATACGAAATGGAATAAAGGGACAAAGGAGGTGAGCGACGTTACAGACCATTGTGGCACATTTTCATGAAAGGGACAAAAGGCGATTTCAACTATCACACCGTAAGGAGGTCATATCACGATGAAAATCAGACCGTTACAAGACCGGATCATTGTTAAGAGGATCGAGGAGGAAGAGAAAACCAAAGGGGGCATTATCATACCCGACACGGCGAAAGAGAAGCCCATGGAAGGCGAAGTCATAGCCGTAGGTTCAGGCAAAGTGCTCGAAAACGGGACCAAGCAGGCTCCCGAAGTGAAAAAGGGTGACCGGGTTCTTTTCGGCAAATACTCCGGCAACGAGGTAAAGATCGACGGCGTGGAACATCTCATCATGCGCGAAGATGACATCCTGGGAATTATTGAAAGATAACTACATCACACAAGGAGAAACAGCACATGGCAAAAGAGATTAAATACGATCAGGAAGGACGCAGCGCCATTTTGCGCGGGATCAACACCCTGGCTGATGCGGTAAAGGCAACCCTCGGCCCCAAGGGAAGAAATGTTATCCTGGAGAAGAGTTTTGGTTCACCCTTAATCACCAAAGACGGCGTAACTGTTGCCAAGGAAATAGAGCTTGAGGACAAATTCGAGAACATGGGTGCGCAGATGGTTAAGGAAGTCGCCAGCAAAACCAGCGACATCGCCGGCGATGGAACAACCACGGCCACCGTTTTAGCGCAGGCCATCTATCGCGAGGGAGTCAAGCTGGTTACCGCCGGCAACAATCCCATGGAGATCAAAAGAGGGATTGATAATGCCGTCCGCGTGGTGGTGGACGAGCTTAAAAAAATGAGCAAGAAAACCGAGACGCAGAAGGAAATTGCCCAGGTAGGCACCATCTCAGCAAACAATGACGAGACCATCGGAAACATCATTGCCGAGGCCATGGACAAGGTGGGAAAGGAAGGGGTCATCACCGTGGAAGAGGCAAAGGGAATGGAAACCAATCTGGAAATCGTTGAGGGCATGCAGTTTGACCGCGGCTACCTCTCTCCCTACTTCGTCACCGATGCCGAGCGGATGGAATGCGTCATGGACGAGCCCTACATTCTGCTCCACGAAAAGAAGATCAGCAACATGAAGGACCTGCTCCCCATCCTGGAACAGATCGCGCGCAGCGGAAAACCGTTTGTTATTATCGCCGAGGATGTTGAAGGCGAAGCCCTGGCGACCCTGGTGGTTAATAAGCTGAGGGGAACCCTGAAATGCGCTGCAGTCAAGGCCCCGGGATTCGGCGACAGGCGGAAGGCCATGCTGGAAGACATCGCGGTGCTGACCGGCGGCAGAATGATTGCCGAGGACCTGGGCATCAAGCTTGAAAACATAAAAATGGAAGACCTGGGTCAGTGCAAAAGAGTCACCATAGACAAGGATAACACCACCATCGTGGAAGGCAAAGGCAAGAAGGCCGAAATCGAGGGACGAGTAAAGCAAATCCGTGCTCAGGTTGAGGACACCACCTCAGATTATGACCGGGAAAAGCTGCAGGAACGGCTTGCAAAAATCGTCGGCGGTGTTGCGGTAATTAATGTTGGCGCCGCGACTGAAACCGAAATGAAAGAAAAGAAGGCCCGTGTGGAAGACGCCCTTCACGCTACCCGCGCCGCGGTTGAAGAAGGTATCGTCGCAGGCGGCGGTGTCGCCCTGGTCAGAACCCTTGCCTCGCTGGAAAAATTAAAGCTGGAGGGTGAGCAGCAGCTTGGCGTAAACATTATCAAACGGTCTATCGAGGAGCCATTGCGATGGATTGCCCACAATACCGGGTTTGATGGTTCCATTGTGGCAGAGAAGGTGAAAAATGAAAAAGGCGGCTTCGGATTCAATGCCCAGACAGAAAAATATGAAGACCTGGTTGCGGCCGGCATCATCGATCCCACCAAGGTGGTGCGATGTGCCATTCAGAATGCGGCCAGTGTTGCTTCACTTCTGTTAACCACTGAGGCCCTCATTGCCGAGAAACCCAAGAAAGAAGAGCCGCGCATGCCCGCAATGCCCCCCGGCGGCGGCATGTATTAAAAAAACGGCTTTACTACAGGAGCAGGCTACAAAAAACAAAGCCCCCGTCAAATGGGGGCTTTGTTTTTTTCATCATCTATGATTCTGCGCCGTCCAAATCCCGGACATTTTGATTAAAAATAAAATCTCTGTAGGGGCGACCGGCCGGTCGCCCCTACGTGTCGATAAAACTCACAGGGAGAGACGCGTTCCGTCGCGTCCGAATACTGGTATTAAAAGGGCACATCATCTTCTGTAACCGTATTAGGCGCATCATCGCTGACAGGGGGCTCAACATCGCGCCCTTCCGCCCTCACATGCTCCCCCGCGGATCCAAGCATCTGCATCGAGGTAGCGACTATCTCCGTGGTCTTGCGCTTGTTACCGTCGCGGTCCTCCCAATCCTTGGTCTGCAGTCTGCCCTCGATGTACACCTGCTTTCCCTTGGCTAGATACTCCCCGCAGATTTCGCCCAGCTTCCCGAAGGCCACGATGCGATGCCATTCGGTCCGCTCGCTCTTCTGGCCACTCTTGTCGGTAAAATTAGTGCTCGTAGCCATGTTAAAATTGGCTACCGCCGTCCCGGTATTGGTATATCTCACCTCGGGATCTCCACCTAAACGTCCAATCAGGATTACCTTGTTTACTCCGGCCATGGTCTTCTCCTCAACTGAAGATGATACCCTTTATTTTTTTCGAATTGTATCATTGAAAGAGGTAAAGTCAACTTATATGTCCCCCGCACAAGGCAATTAACTGATAAATAGAATCATTTTTGGTTCTCCAGGCAGCGTGGCACCCATGCCTGGCTCTGAATTTGCATTATAACCTGCCGGATGCCACTTTAATAAATGCTCCTCTGCCAACACCATTTTTATGCAAATCCAAAACCAGCTGCTTGATTCTTATTATGGAAACCGGAAAGGCTATGACCTCTCCCCATGCCGGACATCGCAAACGGTTGCGTGAGCGGTTTCAAAAAAACGGGCTCGAAGGGCTTCACGATTACGAATTTATTGAACTGCTGCTGACCTACGCCATACCCCGCAGAGATGTAAAGCCGGTTGCAAAAACGCTGCTTGAGCGTTTAGGCAGCATCAAGAGCGTATTCGACGCATCGTTCGATGAACTCATAGCCTGCCCGGGAATAGGAGAGCGGTCTGCCGTGCTGATAAAATTATTGAAAGAAGGATCCACCCTCTACCTGAAAAGCCGGCTCAAAAATAAAGAGCTGCTGGGGTCTCCGCAGGATGTCCTTAATTTTTGCCACCACGCCCTTTCCGGCGAAAAAAATGAGCAGTTCATGGTAATATACCTCTCCGCCAAGAATGAGCTGATTGAAACGGAAATCCTGGAGGAGGGAACCGTCAACCAAACGGCGGTTTATCCACGAAAGGTCATGGTCAATGCGCTGCGGCATAATGCCTCGGCATTGATTGTTGTCCATAATCATCCCAGCGGCGACCCCAGTCCCTCCCAGGCGGACAGGCGGCTTACCGAGGCGCTGGAAAGGGCGGCACTGACTATTGATATCGTGGTCCATGACCACATCATCATCGGCAGAAATACTCATTTCAGCGGACGGGAAAACGGCTGGCTCAAGGAGCGATGCTCCGCGATTAATCACCTGGCCGATGAGCAAGATTGCGTGAAAGATAATGACTTTTTTAATGATGCATGCTAGTCATATACCCCATTCGCGGCCTTGTTTACAGACCTGTATGCTATCCGGACAGTCAGTAATCATAGCATGATGAGCACGCAAAAACAGCTGATGCTCACAGGAAGGTAAGTGAAATGGATATCGCAACCCTGATGGGGACTGCCCTTGCCCTGGCAATGGATGCCTTTGCCGTGGCAGTCGCGAGCGGAGTCAGTTTAAAAATTGTCAGCCCCCGTCAAACATTCAGGCTGGCATGGCATTTTGGCTTCTTCCAGGCCCTCATGCCCATCATTGGCTGGAGTGGAGGCCTGACGGTACGACCTCTCATCGAACACTATGATCACTGGGTTGCATTTGTGCTGCTGGCACTGGTGGGAGGTCACATGATATTGGAGGCAATGGAGAAAAAGAAGGAAGAACGCCCAAGGAATGACCCGACCAGGGGCTTGCGGCTGGTAATGCTCTCCGTCGCCACCAGCATTGATGCCCTGGCGGTGGGCTTAAGTTTGGCACTGCTTAAGATTTCCATCTGGCTTCCGGCGCTGGTCATCGGAGTGGTCGCCACCATTGGCACTGCTGCCGGACTGCACCTGGGGAAAAAGGCGGGAGCGTCCTCCCATCTGAGCAGCTATGCCGAAGTCACCGGTGGCCTGGTCCTCATCGCCATCGGCCTGAAGGTGCTCTACGAGCATGGCGTGTTTTCAGCCGTCTTCTAAATGAAAATCCCCATCAGCGTGCGGGATGATGGGGATTTTGAAAAAGGGGAAGCAGAAATACTGTTGGTTACTCCACTTCGCTTTCGATCACCGGCAGGATGCTGTCAATCATTTCCTTTGCCCACATTTTAAACGCTTCGTCTCTTTCCATTGCCGCAAGAATAGCAGGACTCCACAGATAGTAGAGCTTGATTATCTCCTGTCCCTCTGCCGTCTTGCTGAGCACGCCGTCCCGGAATTCTCTTAAAAGCTCCGTTTCCTCCGACTGCTCACCGTACAACTTTTTTGACGGACAATTGCCATCAGGGATTGTTGTTGGCGATACGGATGTCGTCGATGTTGTTGTCAACACCCGGCACTGGCCGGCGCGAACGGCACGCACATAACTGTCGCCTGACTTGCTGATGAAGCTTACATCGCCATCGTAAAAATTGACCAGCCAGGCAACGAGGGGATTGCCGACATTCGTCGTAGATGACCAGAAGGAAGAGGGTCTCACGGAGGGCAATACGGGATCTGCGGAAGGACCATACCTGCCATAATCAATAAGAGATTGCAGTTCATTTCTATTGGGTAAGCGCCAGTCATTGTAGTCCGCCAGCGTCAGGTTCTCGCAATACGCCAGCGCCTCCTGCCAGGTGCAGGCATTATCCATATCCCGGGGGCCGCCATCGTCAGTTTTTATCTCCCACATTAAACCGGTGCCCGGATCAGTGATTGTTCCGTCCCCGTTATCCACCAGGCATATCGGAGGATTGTACGCCGCGCACGGCACGAACATTGAGCCGGTTGATCTTTGCGCTTGTCTTCACGCTGCCGTCGCCGAAATGGACGATCCAGGCATAACTTGTATTATGGGCCTCCGCATCAGACGACCAGTAGTCGGAGTAGGCGGACCCGACGGTGTCGGGGAAATATTCTACATTGACGGTCGGCCCGGGATCCGGTATGCCGCTGTCAACCAGGGTGGAAAGCTCCTTTATCGAAGGCAACCGCCAATCAGAATGCCCGCCAAGTTCCAAATTGTTGCAATAGTCTACAGCTTCCTGCCATCGGTATGTATCATACGGACTGTTCTGCTGCCACTCAAGGTCGGTGATAGTATCACGCACAATCCCATTGCCAAGGTCGTTATATGAACGGGTATTGCAGAAGTATTGAGCGTCCTGGCCGTAATAGTCACCCCCGGGAGATTGACAGGCCATATAGTTGGCATCATCATAACAATCCGCCTGACCGGTATCAGGGACAGGACCCGCAAAAGCCATACACGGAAGAGCCAGCAACACGGCACTTAACACTAATAATCCTTTCATAATCTCACCTCCATAATAAATATCCTTATTTTACCCCGGGATCAGACACGACCCCGGAAAAAGTGAGGAACCTGTTCAACATACTTCGTGCGCTTATCATTCTGCCCCCACGGATAGTAATAGCTTTTATTCTTAACATAAAGAGCCTGCTTTTCAACAAAAAAATAGCCTCCCGGGCTAACAGTGACCGAGGGGGCTATTTTTTTAGGACGGGTCTACCAACTGCGAAGTATCTTATTATATCACCTCACAGCACGTTATCCTCCCAGCGCTCCAGCTCAAATTCAACCTTCTTCATCAGCCACTTTGAGCCTACAATGTGCAGTACTATCCCGGCCATGGAGCCCGAAATGACAAGCAGCGGGTCTGCCCAGCGCATATACGACCGGGAGATGAAAAATTGCACTCCTTCCATGATAAAGGAAACGGCGCAGACCAGGAAAAATGCCCACAGCAAATACTTTCTTATCCCGATGCCGATATGGGATTTTTTCAGCCTGATAAAGACTGCCTTATCCAACTCAAACAGGTCATCCATGAGCACGAGGCCCAGCAGCAGGGTCATAATCAGGGCGATGGACGGAAGAACAATCCAGTGCGACAAATGGTTTGCCCAGAGGCCCGGCATGGCGATGGTGAACCCTCCCAAGCAGACAAATAAAAACCATCAGAATGACAAGGCTCACCCCTGTTCGCTTTCCAATCATTTTTTCCCCGCGTCTCCACCTGCGATAGTGTGCCCGATGCTGCCTGCTACCGGGCAACGGCCGCAATCAACCCCGCTTTCGTCAGGTGCTCGTCAATCAGTTTCTTTATATCTTCCGGAGTTTTGCCTCCCACACCCGAACCGTAAACGCCCTGAAGGTCAATTCCCTGGTCGCGCACCCAGGTTTCCAGCAGCTTTTGCTTTTCTTCGTTCAGTTTGCCGCCAAAGGTGATGAACAGGTGCATCTTCATGCCTTTCAGTTTGCCCTGCTTGATGAATGTCCGCGGCGGTGAGGAAAGCTGCTGCAGCCAGATGGGAGCGCACATGATAATCGTATCATCAGCGGCGGGTGTTATGTCCTCCACGGTAATGGCGGCATCCCGGTCCATCCATTGATCAAGCGCGCAGGTGACGAAGCCGAGAATGCCAGACCGGTCATCGTTTGATTTGATCTCCACCAGTTTGCCTTGTGGAATTTGTGACTGGACGTGCTCGGCGATGGTTTTGTTGTTGCCCGACCTGGTATAATAAATAATCCAGGTATCGGAGGCAAAGGCAAAACCGGGTACCAGCACAACCAGGGTTAAAAGAATGATAACGCGTTTCAGATTACTCATGATCTCCTCCTTTCTGCACCTTAGATGTTCATCTGTCTATCTGTAGAGCGGCCCGCACACACCCCTCATTTGAGCAGGCCCAGCCCATCCAACTCCCTGCACACACAGCTCAAGCCGAGATCTTCAAGCAGCTTCCGCTTCTGCAGCCCGGATGGGACGTCCCACCTTCGCAGATCATAGTACTCGTCTTTCATCCGCTCAAACTCGCCGCGGTCCATGGCCGCTCCCTTGCGGGTGATTATGGTATCCCCCGGGCCGGGCATTTCCAGATCAGGGTTAAAAAGCCCAATCATCCCCTCTTCCTGCTCCACCGGTTCGGTAAAATTAAACTCCCCGATGATGTCGTCCTTTCTTCCCGCCCTCCCCTCGCGGCACATCAGCGCCCGCTGCAGGTTGAAGGACCGATCGCCCATACGGTAATATTCTTCCTCGCTCATCTCCCGTCCGGTCACGG
This sequence comes from uncultured delta proteobacterium, assembly GCA_963793865.1. Classification (GTDB taxonomy): domain Bacteria; phylum Desulfobacterota; class WTBG01; order WTBG01; family WTBG01; genus CAZWCD01. The sequence continues at coordinate 518,689 of CAWCBP010000008.1, read as the reverse complement.
CACTGAAGAGCTGCGGAACCAGCGTGGGATCGCCCATGTGGTCTTCCCGCTGGTCGGTATCGAGCAGGGGATAGAAGCGGTCACATCCCACCATGCTTTCCTTGGCGTGCTGCCGGTTCTGTATCATGAAGGCCGCCTGGGCTTTTCCCTCATAGGTTGAAAAATCAACCGCCTTTTCATTGCCCCAGGCCCGTCTGGCTATTTTCCTTAAGTCATCCGTAGATAACGAGGACATGCCGCCGGAGGTGGTATGCCAGAGCATCCACTTGAGAACCGTAAAGCTGAACTCGTGGAGCTGGATGATGGGATTCCTGTTTTCGGTTGCGTACATGAGGGCATTGGTTATAAATACCCTGCCGCCATAGGCGTCATTGGCATAGCCTGAAGGCGTGATGCGGCTCAGCGCTATCTCCGCGGCAGCGTTTCCCTTCTCCAGCGATGCCCGCCGAGTACCCTGGGCCAGCAGTTCGCCGAACCCCTTCCGGGTAATGATGCCATTCGCCAGGGCCTCAAAAAACTCCAGGCTTCCGATTTTCGACAGCGGAAGGCCCGTTTCATCCTCGCTAAGCACTCCTGCCTTGAAACAGCGGTAGAGCCAGTATATAAGATTGCTGACTTCTCCGGTGCAGAGCCCCAAACGATCACAAAGAGAGGTTGCCAGATAAGGATTTTCCGTCGCCTCCCCGTGGTAAAGCTGATCCCAGGGGGTATAGACAAAGGCAGCCGCACAGGTTTTGCGCACCTCTTCCCTTCCCGAGGTGTGCTTGAAGTATGCCCGGGAGCATCCTCCCGGACAGGCATAGCAGGGTGTGTCCTTACCCTTTTCAATTCCCTGGAGCATGGGTTCCGTCAGATACAGGCTTTCGTTCTGGCCTTTGCGCAGGAAGCGGATCTGCGCATTAATCTCGCTCAGCCTGTCGGGATGGGCCACGGGGACCTTGTCCCCTCCCCTGACCACGATGGCCTTGAGGTTCTTTGACCCCATGACCGCGCCCATGCCGTTGGAAAGGGTTCCCCCCTGGTCGGTGAGCGCAATGGCAAAGCGGACCAGGCCCTCTCCTCCGGGGCCGATACACACGATCCGCGCATCCGTCCCGTGCTGCTTTCTCAGCCGGTCCATGGTCTCATGGGTCTCGAGCCCTCTCAGCCCTTCCGCATCCTTTAGTGCGGCTTTCCCGCCTTCGATGAGAATATAGGAAAGTCCCTTTGCCTTGCCGGATATGATCATGCCGTCAAACCCCGCCCGCTTCAAGGCGGCCCCGAAAAATCCCCCGCCATTTCCGAAACCGTACTGATCAGGATAGGAATGGGGGGACTTGGCGCTGATGACCCATCGCGAGCAGCCGATCGCGGCTGTCCCGGTCAGCGGTCCCGGCATGATCATCAGCGGGTTTTCGGGAGAAAGTGCGCCGGTGGTTTTAGGCACTTCGTCCCAGTATACCCTTGAGGCAAAAAGCCTGCCGCCGATAAAATCATCCGCGTAATCCATGCTGGAAGTTACCCGATTGTCTCCCGAGGGGAGCTCAATACGCAGCAGCGAACCCGTCCAGCCATAAATTTTATCCATCGCAACCCCCCAAAGATGTAAGGTCAAATCCGAGACGTGTCCCTTGAATTTTTTCGCATCATACAACAATTACTGCCTGGTGCGCAAGCATTGCTTTCAGAACAATATTTTCGCACAGAATGACCATGCTTGCCAAAAAGGCCGCGTGCGTTTGGTTCATATCGTACCTGTAATTTTGCGCGCCCCCATTCTGCCTGCGACGCGGATGGCAACAAACACCGTCAGCAGGCAGAGATAATTGCCTATCATGAATTTCATGTTCCCCCATGAACTGCCGTTAAAATGGAAATTGGACAGTGGCCAGAGGAAAAGCGTCGGGTAAAATTTCTCGGAATGAGTCGGTATGTCAAGCAGGATGTGGAGAAGCCATCCGGCCATCTCAAAATAGGGCCTGCCTCCCCCGAATGCATTTCCTGATGTTTTGCCCGCTTTATAGCGGCGAAGCAGCCACACCAGCAGGAAAAGACCCAGAAAGATGATACCACTATGGCTGATATGATAAAGGATTTGGGATAAGCTGAGAATGAAAATTCTGCCCCGTTCATCGGCTGACATGAACTCCGGCCGGGGGATATCGCTGAACGCAACCCCATTGTATGACATTTGCCAGATCATCCACACCACGACCGGGGTAAAGGAGAAAAGATCGGGCGCTATGCTCCAGAGTGCCATCTGGCCGGTCTTAAGGCTGCGCGGCGTTCGGATATTCACCGACTTTGACAGGGCGGTTGCCCACAATCCGTGTGCCAGGGTATCCATGTAGTATTTTTCCGTGACGGCGGGTTTACCCAACCGGATGATATCAGAAAGGCAGGAACCAAATACCCCCTGCCTTTGTCGACTGTAATTTTAGAAATTAGATTGACTTGCAGTGCTTGTCCAAAAAACGGTAATGCAAGATTCCTCGCTTCGCAACAGCAAAGATCAAGCGAATGACTGCAGCAATGAAAAGTCGTTGCAAGGAGCTCATAATGCCAAACGAAGCAATCTCATATAAAAAGTTTAATACAATCCGAGAGTAAAAAACATCTTGTTTAGGACACTAATGAATTAAATTATTAGTTCACTTTACCTGCTCATTGCGAGCGAAACGAAGCAATTTCATTGTTTAATGCTCTGCGTTAATGGTAAAAATGGGATTTCGTCGCCCCGTCAAGGCGGGACTCCTCGCATCGACTGGATTGCTTTATTTTGCACAAAAGATTATTTTGGCTTACTAATCGTCAAAATTCCCCTTCGCTCCCTTGTCGGAAGTAAGATGTTTGGCTTTTTCCACCAGCTTGCTTTCGGTCCACTCCGCAGGATCTTCAATGCGCTTTGCCTTTGGTCCGAGGTCATACGATCCGGCTTTCAAGATGGCTTCTATTGCAAGAGGCGCGGTATCCCGGGCGTTCATGACGTTCGCCAGCATGTTATAGACAAAGTCTTCAACCGCCTTTACCATCCGCTCCCTGATTTCCCGCGGCTGTCCGCTGAGCCGGTTTTCGTACGGCAGGTTGAGCTTCTTGTAGTCTCCGGCCTTAAGGCTCTTCGACTTTGCATACTCCACCATCTCCGCCCACAGCTCCTCAGTCATGCCTTCACCGCTGACCTTGATGAAGTTTTTGTCCCCGTCCAGGATGGCATTACCGTAGTCGTTCACCTTCAGCCCCCATGAAACCATCTGCAGCGCCGTCGCGACATTTGCCTTGGTGGTGCGGGTCCTGGAGGCAATTGCCCGAAGCCGCTCCGAGCTGTTGCCCGAGGTGCCGTGCTGCGCGCCGGAGACACCGTAGTCTTTCAGCGCCTCGTGTATCTTCGCGGTCAGCTCCACCTGGATGCCCGCGTCACTCTCTTCAATGCCGTGGGTGGTGCCGTTATTGAGCGCGATCCAATCAGGAAAGATGGAGTGAGCGTTGAGTCCCCTGATAAGAAAAAGCGCCTCTTCAACGGTTGAAAGGCCTTCCTTCCCCTTAATCTCACCCACTTCCGTTTCCAGGCCCGCCCACGTGGGGACCAGGGGATTGAGCGCTATCGAGGCCAGGAGGTTCTTGTCATCGGGGAGATGCGAGGCATCGATGGCAACCGAGGTTATGCCTGCCTCGATCATGCTGGGGATCTCCATCTTTGCCAGGTTCATGTCCTTGTCGCCCTTGATGCCGTAATGGTCCGCATGAATGGCAACCGGAATGGTGATGCCCATCTCATTACAGAAGCTATCCACATAGGTGGCCATGTTCCAGTAGTTGACCGCGCAGTAAGCGCCGGAGCCGCCCTCGGACTTGGCGATCTCTATGATCAGTGCGGCATTGGCCCGCTGGGCCGCTCTCAGTGCGCCGCGGATGACAAAAGTATTGCGGCCGTTTGCCGCCATGGTCATTGCCTTGCCCTTGGCTATCATGGCCCGGTCGATCACTTTTCCGCTCACCAGCAGTGCCTTTGAGTGCGGGAAAAGCTTTACCACGTTCGGCGGTCTGCCCACTTGCAGGGCCTTTTCGAAATCAGGAGATACGCCCCCTTTGTATGTTGCCATGATCAACCTCCCGCTGAGAGTTTATGACCGGTAGGAGCGGCTTCAGCCGCGAATGCATCGCGCATAAATGCGCTCCCACAGAAATTATTTCGTTCATCTCCTCCGGAGCATCCGTCTGTCGACCCCCCATCCCTTCAGCACCGTGAGCAAAGCGAGTCAATCACCGCCTCCACTTCCTTCCGCGCCTTTTCGATATGGTCCCGGTTACGCTTCAGCCACAGCACATGGCCCCGCATGGTCTTCTGCAGCAGCTCTATCTCGTGCATCAGCGTTGCCGGCGACGGCCCGCCCTTGATCTTTCGTGCCTGCAGCACCCGCTCCGGCTGCTGGCATAACGCCAGATCGCGATCCTTGAAAGCCAGGCTGATGTCCATGTCGGCAAGGGCCCGCTTCAGCGCACCGGAAGTAACGCTCTCATTGCCCTGCTGCTCTGAATAGGCCACCGCCTTTTCCACCACCATCTTTGCCTTCCTGAAGGGAAGTGAGTGTTTTTTGACCAGCCACTCCGCCACATCTGTCGCTGCAACAAATCCCTTCCTGCAGCTCTCGAGTGCGACCTCCCGGTTGAAGGTCAGCGAGGCAAGGATTTCCTTCATCATTGAAAGCGATGGTTTGCACTCCTCAACCACATCCATGAGCGGATACTTGCTCCACTGCGACTCCCGGTTATAGCCCGCGAACAATGAGCGCCCCAGCGCGAGCATGGCCACCAACATCCCCTGCGCGTAGGCCGACTTGCCCTTGATGGCCTCAAGCGGATCCGGATTCCTCTTCTGGGGCATCAGCGAGCTTCCGGTGCAGTAGGCATCGTTCAGGGATACCATGCCGAACTCGGCGGTGTTTAACAGTATGAGCGTCTGGGCAAGATTGCTTAAATGATTCATCGAGATGGAGACAGCATAGCCCAGTTCCGACTCCGGCTCCCAGCGGTTGTGCACGGGATCAAGCGAGCTCCGGTGCACGCCGTCAAAACCCATGAGCCGGGCGGTAAGTTTCCGGTCCAGGGGAAGTCGCGTGCCATAGCCTGCCGCTCCGCCCAGGGGATTGTAATTAAAAAGCGCGTACCAGTTGATGAATCGCTTTATGTCCCTCTCAAGGGGAAGCGCGAATGAAAAAAGCAGGTGTCCCCAGGAACCGATCATCCCCGGCTGATGGTGGGTATAACCCGGCATGATGGCATCACGATGATCCTTTGCAATAAGAATCATGGTATCGATCAGGCTGATCAGCAGCATGACAAAATCCATCACCTCCGCCCGCATGTAGAGGCGCAGGTCCAGGACGATCTGGTCATTCCTGCTCCGGCCGGTGTGAAGCCTGCCTGCTGATTCCATGCCGTAGTGCTCAATCAGGTAGGTCTCTATGGTGCTGTGCACATCCTCCTTGGCCGGGTCAACGATAAAGGTCCCCTTGGTATAAAGGGTTTCCACCTCCTTCAGCCCCCGCACCAGCGTTTCCGCCTCGTCCCGGGATATGATGTTCTGCTTCCACAGCATGATAGCGTGGGCCTTGCTTCCCCAGATATCGTAAGGAATGAGCCGCTCGTCATATGGCGGGGTGGGCCGAACATCGCGCCCGGAGGTAAAGGCAAGCAGTCCGTTAGCTGATTCCTCCCTGAGCCGGTCCCCCCACAGGGTATCAATGGTACACGAATCTTTTTTCTTGCGTTTTTTAACCATATCCGCCTTCCGATGTTCGGACAATTCACATCACTGCATTTTGCAGCCCTGCGTGCGGTGATATTAACAAAACTGCCCATCAGGAGCAAGCATTTTTTCCCCGCATTGCCGCCGGGCAATAGAACTGTATAGGCTTTCTATGCTGTGACTATTTTTGCGGAGGTATAATAGTATAAGACTTTTCAGATATGCATACGGCTGGTAGGAGCGGCTTTAGCCGCGATTGCTGATAACAGCTTGAGCGCGTTTGTGGTAGGCCATGCAGGCATCACTTGTTAAAACGGACAAAACAACCTGCGACCTACTGATTAAGAGTTAAAACCCCTGAGTTTCCTCAACCCCTCAATATCGCTTAACTATTTGAAATGTAGGAGTTTTCACTTTAGCAGATTTTCCACACTGTGGCACATTTTAGCAGATTTTGGAAAGTTTTTCACACACAAATCCACACACAGAATTCCGAATTCGATCTAATCCCATCTTTGCGCGTGGTTCGGTTTACTATTGCCAATCCCCGATCATGACAAAAGGGGCCCAGTAGCATCAAACTATGATCTAAACTTATTGCCCTACAAAGGGTTGCGGTAACCAAAGGGCATTTTCAGTACTCTGTTATCTTGAACCTTCGCTGCTTTGTGAAATACATTAAGCATGTGATTGGCTCAATGTCTTTTCGTACCATTCAGTTTTCATCAATTCTTTAAATCCGACCGATTTGTAAAGGCGAAGTCCCCCCCGGTTCTCACTGTCAGCTGTTAATTCGACGATGGTGATACCGTTGCTTTTGAGATATGACAATCCGGCCAGCAGAACTTTTCGACCGATACCTTTTTTTTGGAAATCAGGATCTACCCCCAGCATGTGGATCTCGCCTGTCATTATCCCTGCCGCTCGATTCTTTTCACTAAGTATCCGTGTCCAGCAGTATCCGACGGGTTTATCTCCCCGGTAGGCCATGATGATATTTTTCGGAGAGCAGCTTCTTAGATTGATGCGGTAAGCAATTTCATCTCGCGTATTGGGATTAAAACCCCAGGCATCCGCAAACGAGCGGTTCTGTATATCGGTTAACAGCTGTTCTTCACCCTGCTTGAGATTGCGGATGATATATGCTCCCGGCCTGACATCAGGGAGTTGCATGGCAGCGAGGTCCAGCTTAAACACAATGAATCTGCGGACATATCGAAACCCCAGGACTGACACAAAATTCCTGGCCGCCAGGTTGGTTTCCGATATGCATACCTGAACGACCTTAACCCCTGTCTTTTTTGCATATTGGATGGCGCAGTCAAACAGTGCAGTTGCAATGCCCTTGTTTCTGTGCAGTGGATGGACCAGACCATCCAGCAGCGCGCGGCCAATACCCGGCTCCGGGAAAATGGAGGCATAGCCGACTAAACGCCCGCTACGCTCTGCGATAAACAGATCACGCTGCGGGTGAAAACCGGGATGCCCCAGATCCTCTGCTAATCTCTGCTTTGAAATATGGCGTCCGGATCGATCGCGCTTTTCAGCCGCAACCCGCAATCGGACGTAGTCGTCAAAGTCACTCGGATGATAGTTTCTCACTATGAAATCGGGTTTCTTCATTTTAGTGTAAGACGCACTGTCATAAAACAGCAGTAAATAAAAACACATACTTTTTCAACAACCTGTTCGGAAAAGCTTTTCACCGGATTGGAATCATTCGGTAAGGGATGCTTTTTGATGCTAAAAAAATTTCACGAGCCGGGGTTACATAGTGGTAAGGCACGGATGATGTAAAATCTGGCTATGATGAAAGCCACACAACATCCCCGCAAAGCTTCGGGTCATGGGGTTTTGAGGAAAAAATTTCGAAATTCTGTTTTTCTTTTTTGAGAGTTGTAGCGCCGCCGTGCCCGGGATACACTTCCGTCTCATCCGGAAGCACAAATATTTTACTCTTTAAGGATTCAATGATTTGCTTAAACGCAGCGGGGGACCATGTTTTTCCCGGCCCGCCCGGAAAAATCGTATCGCCTGATAGTAAATAGCTGCCCGTCAGAAAGCACAGGCTGCCAGGGGTGTGCCCCGGCGTATGCAATACGGTGATTTGAATTTCTCCAATCGATACCACGTCGCCGTCACTTAAAATTTGATCAGGCTCCAGCGGCAGATTACCGGCATCGGCACTGTGTACCGCAACCGGAACGCCCAGCTTTGATTGTAACTCCAAAAGCGCACCGACATGATCCATGTGATTGTGGGTCATCAGAATGCATTTGGGATTTGTGCCTTTGAGTCGTTCCAGAATCTTGTCTGCTTCTCCCGGGGCATCGACGACAACGCTCATGCTTTGTTTTGGGGCAGGTTAAAATATAGGCATTGGTGCCGAAGGGCCCCAATTCAAGTTTTTCAATCCGGATGCTTTCATTTTTTACGACAACTGCCATTTCATACCTATAGTAACTTATTGCGACGACAGTGGCCTGCCCGACATTGCACTACCGGTCTGGTGCACAGGTTGAATATCACAATCTATAAATAATATCATAAAGACGCAACGTAATTATTTTTTACATTTGACTATTTTTTCTTCTTGAATATGCAATGGAAAAAAATTAATGTCATGCAGGATAATAAACACAAGCTATTGAATTCTTCTCTATCATTGTGGATATCTTGGGTATAAAAAAGAAAGCCATAAACCACTTCCAGCACGAACACTACTGCTTCTTTATAACTATCTGTTTCTATTGGCATTCCTAAATGGTCAAAATTTGAGCAATGTGCTAATAACACAAACAATACATGCTGATTTTATTTCAAACCTGTACTTATCCACAGGCAGCCAACATTTTCTGTTGAGTAATTTCTATTCCCCCGGTATTGATTCTATTTAATTTAGAATTTCTCATCCTACCTTCTCCTTTACCCTGTAAGCAGTTGTGTGGTATAGAGGAGGCACCACATCAGAATTAATTAGGAGATTACAATGGATAATGTACAGATTGAGGTCAAAGACAATAAAGCAGTTATCACTATAGACCTAAGCAAAGACTTTGGTCCGAGCAAATCAGGAAAAACTATTGTGGTCGCCACGACACGTGGGAACGTCCCCATCCCTGGCGCTGAAAATATTCGGATTGGGATAAATTGCTATAAATACTCCGATGCTTAGCAAAGGGAATGCGAAATATGCACTGGAAAGTTTATTTGGTGCGATGTGCCGACAATACCCTGTACTGCGGGATCACCAATGACATCACCAGCCGTATTGAGAAGCACAATGCCGGGAAGGGTGCAAAATATACAAAATCGCGCCTGCCGGTTAAGCTAATGGCGGTCAGTAGAGGAATGTCGAAAAGCGATGCCCTCAGGCTTGAGCGTTACATTAAACGGCAGCCTGCCGGGGAGAAGATAGCATGCATTACAAGAAAATGGGTAACCCAACTGAGCCGGTCTGCTTCCGTAGACAATGGACCGTTGACTATTTCCCCTCCGCCCTGCACCCTGGACCCTACACCCTGAACCCTGTTCCCCGACCCCGCTTCTTTTTACTGTACCAGATCACAAGAGCACAAAGAGGCCAGCCTGAATTGGCTAACCTCTTTAATTACCTTGGCGTCCCCAAGGGGATTTGAACCCCTGTTGCCGGCGTGAAAGGCAGAAGGAACAGATATTCAAGTCACCTGTTTTATTATAAGTTTTTGATATTCCTAAAGTTGATGTGTATTCCTGTGTAACCCTGTGCACCCAATTTACCCTGATTTCAGAAAAAAGCCCACACAAAAGCCCACACAAAAATTTAAGGCCCTACCCTTTCATTATTACCATATTCACATAACGACTGGGTAGTATCTATGGAACAGTTTTCCCAATATCCTGGATAGAGCGTTGGTCTCCGGAACAGGTGAGAAGCTCATACCGCGCAAGCCACTTTTTCAATTGTATGTGACGGAGTGGTTATACATTTCATCAAGGTAATTATTAGTTTGTATCATTTATCTGCTTTGCAACATGTGATCGGTGAATGGAGGGAGATTTAAAAAAGGATTTGAGGGAATGATTATATGAAGGCTTCTTTAAAACACACAAAATTCTCCGCTATTGTTGGTTATTTAAAAAAAATCTATTATGAACCCAAAAAACAAGAGATAGAAAAAAGAAATTTTGTGAAAATTAGAATTTTTGACTTGCCTACCATTAGATTAGGCTGCAATCCAATAACCTGTGGGTCTGGCTATGCTTCGGTTCAGATAATGGCTAATGAGCTAAAATCTACTTTGAAAAAATTATATCCGGGTAGGACATCAATAGAATACGTTAATCTGCTTTGGGTGCCACAGGAAAAAGAATCTAAATTTGGACAACTGCTGGTGACTAATAGACTGCCTTCACCAATTGTCGTTATTGAAGAAGAAGTTAAATACGCCGGGAGCATTCACATAGAAGTAATTGCCCGTGAAGTCGGGAGAATGTTGATTTAAAAATATGATCTGATTTGGGAGAATGTATAATCATCAGTTTCAAAAAACCATTATGAACTGTTCATTATAAATTATTACAAAAGAGTTTTAAATCTTACACATTTATTTCATTGTTAATGCCTCGATCTGATACTTTCCTCATCACCATATGAATTGCCGACATTATCAGTACTGTTCCTAAAATTATCTGTAGAGTATTTGTACTCATTCCTACAAGTATCCGACTGCCAATAAATGATCCAATGACAGAACCAATAACCATGCAGTTAATAAATGCCAAATTGTCCCTTACAATCATAAACTGCTCATGTTTCCTGTATTTCATTATTCCTATTATGACAGTTGGAAAACTAACACAACAGTCTTAAACTGCCAGCTAATTTGATATCAATAGCGTAAAGCAGAATTATTGTAGGTATTAATAATTCGCCACCAGCAATACCAAGCATACTGCTGAATATTCCAATTACCATTCCCGCACACAATCCTGCAATACTTCTTATTATGAGCGATACATAAAGATGTCCCAAGTGAACCTGAGTGTGAATAATCATAAAAACACCAAGAAATAAAAGGAATATAAAAACAATTATATCCAGTTTGTGAGCATCAAGTTTCGTCGCAAGCTTAACCCCAATCAATGCGCCAATTAAAGAGCCAGACAAAAGATTTAATATGACATGGGCATTTTGTCCTATAAGAGACATGGGAATTGAAGTACTCCTAAAAATGAAAGAGAAGAATACCGTGGCTAAACTTACAACCAAGTTTAATATAATGGCATGAAGAGTTTTGAATTTGAATAAGCCAACCAATAACGGTAAACGAAATCCCGCACCACCCAACCCAATTAATCCGCCAAGAATGCCAATTGTGCTTCCCAGATAAACCGCTTAAAATATTTCGTACTATGTTATTCGTGAAATTGATCTTATCATCCATAACGTGTAAAAATCACGCTGCGAATTCATTGAGAGACCTGAGTTAATGAATATTTTAGGATCATTAATTTAAAAATCTATCGGATTCCAGGATGAACGTTGCCTGATAACAGGCAGAAGCTAGGGGGCGCAGGTGAATATAAGTTTCCTGACCTTCTGCCAGTCCAAAGCCTTTTCCGATTTTATATTGCACTATGGTATGGAGGTCGCAGGTTTACGATGCTATGAATATTTAACCCTGATTCCAGTTGAAATCTTGCATCTTTTCAAGGAATTGCAATTGGTATCTGTGATACTAAATAGCTTAAATTTTTTCGAGTGGCATCAAGGCGATGCATCAGGATACGAGCCAAATTCCTCATAACCAAGAAGCCGGTTCTGTTATTTTTATTAGAGATAAAATCTAGAAAAGGATCAATTGCAATAGCAATTACATTTACTTTTGTGTCACACTTTCCTGTAGCGGTATACCTGTAAGGGTCGATGAGAGCTGAGAAACCAAAGGCGCTACCTGCTTTTACAAAAACGACTGATATACCGAATTCTTTTTCTGTTGGAATCTGAAGGTTAACATTACCATCTAATAAGAGAAAAAAATTCTTTGCCTTTTTCTTCATACTTACAGATAGTTGTATCTGCATCAAAACTCCTTTCTTTGCAGAATGGCAATACTTGTTGCAGCTCTGCATCAGAAATTCCTTGAAAAAGTTCATTGTTTTTTAAAGTGTCGATCGTAACCATAACACACCTCCCATATAATGAATTATTGAAGAAATGATTATATGTTATCCTTCGACACAATCCCTTGAGCCATTATTTGATGAAGCCAGCCATATCTCATTATACAAGAAAAATATCTTGGAAGAATTAAAAAATTAGAACCATAATTATTGTGGGGGAATATAAATGCTTCATAGGCAGTAAGCATGGGATGTGTATATTAATTTTGTTCCCTTTGTAGTTTTTCCGAGTTCCTCGAAATAAAGATGAGTATTATGAATAACATTGCTGATACAACAGAAGTTGCCGCCCCGAAGTAGAAGGTCATGGCCGGCGAAACTCTATCCCAAAGCCATCCGGCAATCAGACTGGCAGGAAGCTTGCTGATACCGATGGCGGTGCTATACACGCCAAATGCCGTTGCCTTAACGTGCGGAGATACGATGGTTGCGAGATATGCCTTCTGGATGCCTTCCGTAAGTCCCATGAAAACGCCGTAAAGTCCAAATAAAAACCAGATGGCAGTTGCCGTTGTTGCAACCCCAAAGCCATAATACAAAATCGCAAAAAGTACAAACCCCATCAATATTACCCTTTTCTTGCCAAATGCATCAGCCGTTATGCCTGCGGGCACTGCGGAAAGCGAATAAACAAGATTGAGGAGAAGATACACGCCCGGAATGACCGGCGGTGGGATACCAACCTGCTGTGCCTTAAGAATCAAAAACATGTCGCTTGAATTGCCAAGGGCAAATATAGTTGCAATCAGAATAAAAAACCGAGCCTTTTTATCGAAAACTTTGAGGGTCAGCCGTGGTGCCTCTATCCGCTGCGCGGCGATGTCGTGTTGTTTTTCCTTAATAAACAGTACCACAATGAATACGGCAATTGTTCCCGGCAGCATCGAGAACCAGAAAACAGTCCTATAGCTATTGGCAAAGCATTGCAGCAAAAGGATCGCAAGCAAAGGGCCGACAACCGCGCCCATGGTGTCCAGTGAACGGTGAAAGCTGAATGAGCGGGCAAGATGTGCCGGGTCGGATGATTCAGCAATGATCGCATCACGCGGGGCGGTGCGTATCCCTTTTCCCACCCTGTCAATAAACCGACCCGTCAAGATATGCTGCCAGCTATGTGCGACGGCCATTATAGGCCTGCTCAGTGTGGAGACGGAGTAGCCGGCAATCATGAGGTCCTTGCGCTTTCTGATCTTATCCGACCACCAGCCGGAAAAGACATTGAGAATGCTTGCGGTTGATTCCGCTATCCCTTCGATCAGCCCGATTAGGAATTTATTGACTCCGAGGACGTTCGCGAGAAAGAGCGGTACCAGGGGATAAACCATTTCGGAGCTTACATCCATGAAAAAGCTCACCAGCCCGGCAAAAAAGATGTTTTTTTGAAGACCAAATATCTTTTTATCTGTATTCATGAGACGTACGTGATAAGCGACTTATAAAGTATTGACCAAAAAGGTCTGTTATGCTACTCCTCCTTAAACTATTTTTCGCGAGGGAGGAATCTACATGCCAGACATTCAGAACAACTGTGTTTTTTGTGATATTGTAGCGGGCAAAGCACCCGCCTATATCATCCATCAAGATGAATTATCTCTCTGTATTCTCGATATCCAGCCGCTTACCAAAGGCCACTGCCTGGTTATCCCGAAGCGCCATGTTCCCTGGTGGTATGATTTGACCAGGGAAGAGGGAGAAAGTCTCTTTACGGTGGCTCAGACGGTAGCTCAGAAAATAATGCGCGTATATAAACCCGATTTTGTCAGCATGTATGCCCGGGGCCGGCGGATACCCCACACGCATATTTTTCTTGTTCCGACCACAGGCGGTGACCCTGTGGACAGGCTTTTCAGTTCGCTTGAAGGGTTTCAGGAATCGCCGATAGAACTGGCGCGTTTACGCGGGAAAGAGTCCATGGCCGATGTTGTCCGGACGCTTACTATCAAGGAATGACACTCAGTGCCTCACTGTCTGGCAAATGACCCTGAATATCCTGCAGCGCCTGGCGCAAGACATCTGTTTGTCCATGGCGGTTGGATAAAAGCGTTTCAATCGTTGAAAGTTCTTCCTGCACATACCGTAACGCCCTGTCCCTTATTGCCTCAATGGTTCGGTTAATACTGACTTCCCACTGATAAGCGAGGCGTGACAGATTCACCTCGACTGCCCAGGGGATCTGGCTCAGAAAATGGCGTTCAAAGGCCTTCCTGAAAACAACCATGGGAATGAGAAACCAGAAGAGGTCAAGGTGGAAATCAAATGTCCGGGTGAAGGTAAGATCGGCACAACCGGGTTGTGTCACCTCGATATTCCAGTCCGCTTCACCGAGCCTCATTTTTAATACCTTCTCAATATTACTGTTGAGATGGTCTTTAAAAAGTACGAGGGATCGAGCAATGGCAGTTCGGGCATTATCAAGTGATTCAAAAAACTGCCGGGGTTGACTTTTTGAAATGCTACCCATCTCCTCCATCATTCTTTCCTTCACCCACTGTTCATATCGTCTGGTAAATTTCCAAAGATTTCCCCTCCATGATTTCATGTCATGTTTTAGCGCTGCCATCAACTTACGGGTCAGCAATAGTTTGTAAGTAGATTCAAGATAGTCTGCAATCAGCGTGCGTGTCTGGAGCATGTGCTCTCTGGCAATCAGCAAAAGTTCTGAGCGCATGAGGTCAAAATTTACTTTTTCATCCAGGATAAGATTTTTCACCTCTTCCCGGTCATGATCTGCCTGTAATGATGCCTGAAGGGCAACTCCAAGATAACCGGCACAGGAACGGGCAAGCGAGGTGATTTTATGCCGTGATATCTTCTGCAGTTCGGCGCCAAGGTTATGTGATAAGGGAGCAAAAAGTTCTGTATCAAGCCTCTTTTTATAAGTATCCTCATCACTTCTAATTGAATAGAGAAAGACTGGAAACGTGCAACCAAGCTCCTTCCTGGTTGTATCGTTCAGGAAAGTAATGACCTCGGCTTTCTGATCGGATGACAGCAGGTCTGCCTTGGTCAAAAGAAGTATGATCTCCGGCGTATAGTCCATGAGCTCCCGAAGCAATTGTACATCACTTTCTGAAAGCGGGCGTTCAGAACTGATGGCAACGATGGCCGCTCCCACCTTGGGCAGCCACTCTTCTGATGTTGCCGTATTATAGGTATAGGCGCTTCCCAGACCCGGGGTATCGACCAGCCGCAGTCCATGGTACCGTTCAAAAAGCGGCAGCTCTACATCAACCATGGCCACTTTTTTTATGTTGGCGGGATTTTTTGACTCCGCTATATACTCCTCAATGTCCGGCAAAGGAATAGTACGTTGTGTGCCATCCAGGAACCGTACCAGCACCCGCTCGGTCAATCCATACTGCACCCGTGCAATACGTGTTATCACCGTTGTCACCGGGATCACGCCCACCGGCAGGATTGATTTCCCGATCAGTGAATTGATAAATGAAGTTTTGCCTGCCTTGAATTGGCCAAGAATCGCAATATCAATAGACTGATTTTCCGCCAGCAATATCTCACAGGCTTCTATCTGCCGGTAGAGAGATACGATATTAAAACGCTCTGCCGCATTTCGTATCTTCTCTAAAGCATCCTTTGCGGAATTCTGCTGTATCGGTAGTTGCGTATAATCTTTGATGGCATTCATCCTGGATTAACGTGCTGTTTGTGTTTTATATCCCTTGAATAGGGTAGCTCTTACTTACGAGCTGACTAGTGCAATCATTTCTTGAAGGGATTTTTTGATTTGATGTATTTGGGGATCAATCGTTGCGTCCACTCCTTCGGTAATCGTACCATATCCTTTCAGTTTTCCTGCCCGTGCATCATCAAGAATTTGCAAGCAATAATGGAGGCTGCCACGCATATTGCGTTTAACATCAATTATCCTTCTTTCCAATCCAAACTGCTGCTGTAGATTTTGTAAAATTTCCCCAACTCGGGCCTTTTTATTAAAAAAATCATCATGGTTCTTTAAGAGAGACTCATCAATACAATCTTCATATAGAATCCCCTGGTAACCGGCATGCTCCATCTTACATGCCATAACTTGAAGTATCTCTTCGATTGTGCGCAGGATCCCTGCAAAGGCATTTTTTTGGAATTCGTTAAGCATGGCCGTTAATCTCTCGTGGAAGGTTGACCAACACGAGAACAAGATAAAGTAATTACTGAGTTTTAGCTATGAAAAATCCAGCAACGATACTCAAAATAATAAATAGCACGAGTGTTAATATGGCAGCTTCAATGGCAATTTTGAAAGGCCGCTTTTTATCGGGAAAGTGGTGCAGATATTCGTTATAGAATATCAAAAAAGCCATAGCCCCCGCAATAGGGCTGAAAAGCAAACCAATTAATAAATAGATGCTAACGTTCATCAACTGGCCGGTTATGGATTATAGGACACTTTTCAAGGGATTTTTAAATACTGCCTTTTCCCCAAGCGCTGCCTCTATTTCCAGTAAGCGGTTATATTTGGCAATTCGCTCGCTGCGGCAAACTGATCCTGTCTTTATCTGGCCCCCACCCATGGCCACGGCAAAATCAGCAATAAAGGAGTCCTCGGTTTCTCCTGACCGGTGTGAGATAACAAACCCCCAACCGGCTTTTCTGCATAAATTGATTGCCTCAATAGTTTCAGTGACGGTGCCGATCTGGTTGAGCTTGATAAGCACTGCATTGGTAGCCTGTGCGCGGATACCTCTAGAGATAAATGTGGTATTGGTAACATAGAGGTCATCTCCAACTACCTGAACCTTATCCCCGATAGAGGCAGTATGCTTCCGAAATCCTTCCCAGTCGTTTTCGGCAAGACCGTCCTCGATAGATATAATTGGATACTTCTTGATCCACGATTTATAGAGTTCGACCATTGCATCGCCTGACTTTGTGCCCATGCCTGACTTGCTCAGATGATAGAGACCCTTTTCAAAAAATGAACTGGCTGCAGGATCTAATGCAAGAGCCACTTGCACCCCCGGTTTAAACCCGGCCTTTTCTATGGCTGCAATAATTGTCTCACAGGCCTCATCATTACTTTTCAGATTTGGGCAAACCCTCCTTCGTCACCAACGCTGGTAGTATATCCTTTGCCTTTAAGTATGCTCTTTAAGGCGGAAAACGTTTCTGACCCATACCGCAGAGCCTCCCTGAAAGAAGGCGCTCCGACGGGCATGATCATAAATTCCTGAAAATCTATACTGTTATCAGCATGCTTGCCGCCATTAATAATATTCATCATTGGAACCGGCAAACGCACCGCTCCTTTCCCGCCCAGATATGTATACAGGGGAATGCCGGAAACGACTGCTGCCGCCCGGGCCGTTGCCATGGAAACACCCAAAATTGCATTGGCACCCAGTTTACCTTTATTGGGTGTGCCGTCCAGTTCAATCATGATCGTATCAATTTCCTTTTGCTGCACCGGGTCCAATCCTTTAAGCCGTGGTGCAATAACATTATTGACATTGGCTGCTGCCGTTAGTACACCTTTTCCGTCATAGCGGGTTTTATCGCCGTCGCGCAGTTCAATCGCTTCATTCTCGCCAGTTGATGCCCCGGAAGGAACAGAGGCTGATACCGTAATATCACCGTCAAGCTTCATAAAAACTCTAATCGTTGGCGTTCCCCGTGAGTCAAGTATCTCTAAAGCATGAATTGATTTAATGTTAGATTTCATATGCTTCTCCTTTTCTATTCTCAGTTCCGATGCATGTTTGATGGCCAAATCATAATGGTGTATTAGAATATTATTTGATAGCTTTTTGAGCGACAATAATGAGACCTGCGGCAATAATAATACAGACGAGAAAATATTCAGGATAAGTCATATTCCTCATCGTTAGAGCTTCAAGACCCAGTAACATCAATATAAAACCACTTCCTATACAAAAACCCAACATGAAAATTCTTAACGACTTCATCTTTGCTGCTCTTTTAAATGGTCGTCCTATAAATATCTCTCCATACTGGTTTTGAAAAAATTATTTCACTACCAGGACTGAACAGGGGGCAAGTCGTACCAGACTCTGACAGGTACTGCCCATAACCCGGTCATAGATGGCTGAGTGGCCCATAAATCCTATAACCATCAGGTCAAAACCTTTGTGTTTTATAAATTCCAGTATGGTTTTTACCTCATGGCCGACAATAACGTGAGTGGTAATATCCACGCCCTCTCTTCCGGCCATTTGCCTGGCCTTTTCAACTGCACTGCCAAACGCACCATTAGCTATTATCTTTTCTTCCACTACCTCACCAATGGCCCCTGGATAGCGTGGCAGCTCCTCAACTGATATGGTATGAAGTTCAGCTGCATAATATTTGGCCAGTTGTACTGCTTCA
This sequence comes from uncultured delta proteobacterium, assembly GCA_963793865.1. Lineage (GTDB taxonomy): Bacteria > Desulfobacterota > WTBG01 > WTBG01 > WTBG01 > CAZWCD01. The sequence continues at coordinate 500,457 of CAWCBP010000008.1, read as the reverse complement.
TCCAGTGCACGCAAGGATCCTTCTGAACCATCAAGTCCATGAAGAACTTTTTTATACATTGTCGTTTTCCTCCTCATTAATAAGGTTTAGATCAGGATGAAACCACTGCTGGGCAATCAACGTGGGAATAACCGCGCTGCCGATTACCACCGTGACTAGAATTGTATACTGATCCTGATTGATTATGTTATTGGTCAAGCCAAACAACGCACAGATACTGCCGAAAGTCAGTCCGGTTGACATCATAAGGGTGGTGTAAATGCCTTCTCGTTTATTAAACGTAAAAGCCTTGGTAAGAGGCCAGATACCAATCGTTTTTGTAAGCATCTTGGCCAGCAGAAGAACTGCGATGATTCCCGCCGACAACACCACAGTCTGAAACTTCACCAGTGAGCCGGCTTTGAGAAAATAGAAAGGCGTAAGCATTGTAAAAGCGATGACTCGCATGCGCTGGGAAAGCACTTTTTCTTTAAGGAAAAAAGGTGCGAGGACCATACCGACGAGGTAGGCCGGCAGTACAGCCTCGCTTTTTGCAATAGTGCCCATACCACCAAGGAAAAAGAGTAACAGCATGATGAATTTTATTTCGGGCTCACTTATTCTATTGCCTATCTTTTTAAAAAACCAGGGTACAAATTTGGGCAACAACCATAGAGTCAGGGCTGTTACCAAGGCAAAGAAGGCAAGCCAGATATTGTAATTAGCAAAGATTATGCCCAGAGCGAGAACGGTGCCGAGATCATTTATGAAGCATGCCGCAAGCAGAATTTTACCTATCTCGGTCCGGTTAAAGCCGGTTTCGAGCATAACCGCATACACCACGGCCACTGAAGTGGTTGAAAGTGAAATGCCTGCAATTTGTGCTTGCGGCCACGGCCATTGATACATGAAATGAGTATAGAGGAGCACCCCGGCATAAGGGGCAACGAACCCCATGATACCGATGGACATGCTTGACCAGAAGTGCTTTTTCACCACTGCCGGATCAATCTCTGCACCCGCAAGAAAGGTAAGAAGTATCGCCCCCACACCGGCGAGATAGTTAATCCAGGGAGTGAGTGATAGATGGAGCAGATTGCCGGCAATTGCACCCACTACAATTTCTATGAGTGCAACAGATATGGCAAGGCGGATAGAAACCAGAGATGCAAGTAAGGCTAATGAGACCCATAGGGCAGATTCCAGCCAGATATTTCCCATCGTGACATCCTTCTACAGTTGAGATCAAATAAAAAACCCACCAGGCTATTGGTGGGTCTCGATGGCTTTCTGTTTATCCTCCCACCGTAGCATCTGCTGCAGTAGGAGTCATCAGCCTTTACGGCATTTTTAGGGGGCACTCCATCCCCTTGTTAATAAAGTTCATTATACCTACTGACAATAAAAGTCAAGGTATAATTGAATTGTGCATCTTCTTTAATAGTTTTGTGGCATACATCTCTCCATAAAACATTTAACTAAGAGTTTTAAAACGATTTCTATGACTGATATGGTTCTTGTTGAAAAGCTCAATGGCTTTTTCGCATTCTGCCCAAAAAGGCGCAATTACACTCCTGCCCTACCTAAAAATTCCTTATTTTTCTGACATTAGTAATGAAAAAATTGCGCAATACCTGCGCTAAATTGAATAAATCGCGCAATACCTAATCCTGATAAAAGGAGGTTATTGGAGAACATGATACGCAGCTCAATGCTTCGGGGATTCAGTTCCCAAATAACTGTAGGGGCGACCGGCCGGTCGCCCCTACGTAATAGACCTTGTTTTCACTTTGAAACCATGCGCAGAGGGTACCTATCTCCCGATACCAAAACCGCCGATGCTGAATGAATACCCGTGCCCGCCGCCATGGTGTCCGCCATGCCCTCTGCCATGACCATGCCCATGGCCGCTGCTGTAGCCGACCGCAAAATTGAAGCCGCTCGGGCCGTAGTGATCCACATAATGCGGCCCTCCGTATCCATACGGAGGAGGGGGCGGCGGAGCGTAATAAACCGGAGGCGGCGGGGGGCCCGGAGGGGGACCCGGAGGGCAATAATAAATGGCCCTATCCACGTAATAGCGGTCGCAGTCATGACATGCAACCGCGGATCCGGCACAACACAGTATTATTAAGATGCTCAGTATCAATTGTCTCATGTCTAGCCCTCCTGGTTACATTGTTTGGAAAATTGGATTCTTTACTCTTATCTCATTACTTCTGCTGGAATGATAATCAAGTTTGGTGCCAACCGGATATCTTGAGCAAAAACAAGGGGATAAAAAAGCAGGACGATGGTGCGGTTCGACAATTTTGGAAGCAATTCGACACTTATGTCGAACTGGTGCCAGGGATTCTAAGAGGAATGTTTATTGAGGAGTGCTTTTGAGATCATATTTTTTCATTTTATAACGGAGTACTCTTTCGCTGATTCCCAGAAATGCCGCCGCCCGTGTCTGCACCCAGCTGTTTTTCTCCAGCGCTTCAAGCAGCATCTTCTTTTCCATTGCTTCAAGATTTTCCGCGAGCGTACCCTGGGTTGCCGCCTGATGATGCCTGATTTCCTCGGGCAAATCCGGAAGAGCAATCAATTGCCCCCGCGCGAATGTTATTGCCCGCTGAACGATGTGTTCCAATTCCCTCACATTACCCGGGTAGGGGTACTTCACCAGCGCGTCCATGGCTTCAAGGGAAAAGCGGATCGGCTGAGCGGAATACCGGTCTAAAAAGAGCTGTATGAGTTCGGGAATGTCCTCGCGGCGCTGTCTCAAGGGAGGGATTTCAACTTCCAGAACTTTGATCCGGTAGTAGAGATCTTCCCTGAATGTGCCGTCCTCAACCATCTTTTTAAGATTGCGATTGGTGGCGGAGATGAACCGCAGATCCACATCAATCGGCCTCTCACCGCCGACTCTTGAAAACCGCTTTTCCTGCAGCACGCGGAGAAGCTTTGGCTGTAATACGGGCGGCATCTCGGTAATCTCATCGAGGAATAAGGTTCCCCCGTGGGCGATTTCAAAGTGTCCGCGGCGCCTGCCAATGGCCCCGGTGAACGATCCCTTCTCGTGTCCGAAGAGTTCGCTTTCGAAAAGGTTCTCGGGTATGGCCGCGCAGTTTACCTCGATGAAGGCATTGTCGCGTCGCGGGCTGAGCAGATGTATGAGGTGTGCCAGAAGCTCCTTGCCGGTCCCCGTTTCCCCCTCGATGAGCACGCTCCATGAGCTTTGCGCCATTTTGCGCGCAAGCGAGAGGACCCGCTTCATTGCAGGGCTCTGGGCAATAATCTTGAGAGGGAGGGTGGATGTCTCTATAACCTCATTAACGGACGCCACCTCTTCTTCAATGACAATCTGCCCCTCAATCTGCTGAATTTTCTGCAAAAGGACGGAGAGATCTACCGGTTTTTCCAGAAAATCGTCCGCGCCGAGTTTAAGGGTGGTGACGGCGGTGTCGACATTTCCGTATGCGGTAATAATGATGGCGTGAACCATGGGGTTTAAGGCTTTCAGTTTTTTTAATACCTCCTCCCCGGTCAGCCCCGGCATGCGGTGATCCAAAATCGCCAGCTGTATCGGTTCACGGCTGAAAAGGGAAAACGCTTCTTCACCGTCAGCGGCGGTCAGCACGTCATATCCCTGGTTGGCAAGAAATCCCCTGAGCAGATCCCGCTGTGAGCTTTCATCATCAACGATAAGAATTTTCATGAGCTGTGCAACCTGTCCTTATGGTATGTGTGACTGTTTGAAAATAGGGGCAGTTGAAACTGAATGGTTACGGTGTTTCCCGGCCGCGGATTGACCTGCAGGTGGCCGCCGTGGGCTGTGATGATCCGCCGCGCTATTGCCAGACCGAGACCGGTACCGGAGGACTTGGTGGTGAAATACGGTTCGGTGATCCGTTCGGCATCTTCCGAAGAAAGAGAAAATCCTCCGTTGGTCATGGCCATAATGACGCCGGCGGCGGTGCGCGTGATGGCTATGTCGATGAATCCGCCATGCGGCTGCGCCTCAACGGCATTCTTGAGCATGTTTTCTATCACCTGGCTCAAGCGTCCCGGGTCTCCCGCGACCGGATCTTTACAGGCAACCTCTGTTTTAAGGGTGACCCCCTGCTGCGCGCATCGCGCCTGGTAGAGGGGAAGTATATTTTGGACCAGCAGATCAAGCCTCACCTCCTGCGAAGCACTGTATTGCGGAGAGGCATAGTCCAGCAGGCCGGTTACAATGCTGTTGGTGCGGCGAACGGCATCGAGCATGATTTCTATAAACTGCCGGTGCTCATCCTTCAGCTCGTTTGCCTCCATGTGCAAGCGCTGCAAGCCCATGCTGAGTGAATTGAGAGGGTTCCTGATTTCGTGGGCGATGGAAGCAGCCGCCCTGCCCAAAGCGGCATCCTCCCGCTGCCCGGACATGTTTCTTTCATAGGCCCGAATGGCTTCGACGTGCCGCGACTGCTGCCGGTATAAAAGGAAGGAAAGCAGCGTCCCCAGGCATACGAGCGCGCCGCTGAAGAGCAGGAAATCTCGCCACAGGCTTCCAACCGACTCACTTAAAGGCGACGCGTCCAGGCCGATGGTAATCTCCTGTGTACCGACAAGAAATTTTGATTCGGCAACTGTTATGCGACCCCGTTCGACGATCATCAGCGGGGGTGACGGGGTATTCGGCCGGCTGTCCGCTTGCGGTGAAGCCGTTTTTATATAGGATATCCCGGGAAGTCTGGTAATGGCCTCTATCACATTGGGCAATCCGAGCTGCTTCTGCAGGGATTCCATTTTTGCGGCTTCGATTCCCACGACCACCCAGCCTTTTATTTCCTGCCGCGGCCAGGAGAAGATATAGAGGTGCCTGTTTTTGTCATAGTTCAGCCGCGGTACCTGCTCTAGCGCCGGCGAAGGTTCTGTATACCAGTTGTCGGGCCCTTGCACCTGCGTCGAATCTGCTCTCAGAATGCTTATGCCGGAAAGCCGGACCTCTTTGGCAAACTCCGTAAGTTCTTTTGTGTTAAACGGTTCCACGCTATCAAGGTAGTCCACGAACCGGGCGGTATTCCCCAAAAAGGTGAACAATATTTCCTCGGTGGTCTGCTGCGACAGCACGGCGCCCCGGGCATTCACTTCAATGATGCGCGCAACCAGCTCGGTCACCGCTTTCATCCTGCTGATAAATGTCTCCCGCGTTGCCTGGATCTGCCATACAAAATAACCCACGACCACCGCGCACAGGAAACCGAAAACCAGCACGTTGCTTACCCACAGGGGTAACCGTTTCTTACCTTCCATGGTGGCCACCCGAGGCCCCTCCTTTTTTCCGATGTGATCCGCTGCCGCCTGCAGGCGCTTCCTGCTTCATACCCGGCTTCTTTTCCCGCCCGATACGGTGACGTACCCCGGTCGTATCGTCGTGGTGCTTGATGTCTGATTCGGGAGGTACCGGCAGGACGTTTCCCGGCACGGTGGAAGAGGTACCCTTTCCCCTGTTCTTATCAACCGGACCCTGGACGAGGACTCCCGGATGCACCCCCCTATAAGCAGGCGGATGGTGCCGGTCCATGACGTTAACAGCAGGCGGGAACTGACGGCCGCGCAATGATTGGGGAGAACGGCGGTTGCCCCAACCCCTTTTCGTCCCATCACCAGGTCTATGAGGCACCCCTATGGCCACCCTACCCTTGTTTCCACTAGCAGATATCACCCGCCCGTGCACATATTCATCGGCACGGATAAACCGAACAGGTATGATCAACAGAACTGTAAGAACAATCAGGATAATGCGCATCGGTTTCCGAATTCCCTGTTATTGATAAGGGATGAAGGGTCGAAATGTACTGCCTTAATACATTACAATAATCATACCATATTTTTATTCATTTAAAATCAACAAATTAACTAGAGGGCACCCATATGGGTTCGACAACTTTGTCGAACCGCACTACAGGTACAACCTCTCATCATTATTGAAATAAGGGGTTCAATGAAAGGACAACCCGGGGACAACTATGCCAGTCGGCGCGCGCCGCCGGCAAGTTCTTTGAGTCCCTCGCGATCAAGGATTTTGATGGTGCGCTGTCCCTGGGAGGCGATCAGTTCCTCGCTGCTCATGCGGGCCAGAATGCGGGAAAGCGTTTCCGGTATGGTTCCCAGCAGGCTGGCAAGCTGGGTCTTGGATATATCCAGGGTGAGATGCGGTGAGCGGCCCCCGGTTTCGCTGAGATAGAGCAGGTAGGCGGACAGCCTGCCCGGCACCTCTTTTAACGACAGGTCTTCGACCAGTGCGCTGAACCTTCGCAAACGCACGGAGAGCACGGCGAGCATGTTCATGGCAAGGGATGGATTCTTTTTTATCAAATCAATAAAGGCCCTGCGCGGGATGAAAAACGATTTGATTTCTTCCATTGCCTGAGCATGGGCGGGGAAATGCGCCCCGGAGAATACCGGGACTTCGCCAAACGGTTCACCGGGACCGATGATGTGCAGGATCTGCTCTTTTCCTTCGCGGGAGATTTTGAACACCTTGACCCGCCCCGAAATGACAAGGTAAAATCCGTCCCCGGCATCGCCTTCCGCAAAGATGGTTTGCTTTTTTTTAAAAGACTTCCGCACCGCTATCGACGCCAGTTGTTTATGGTGTTCCGGTGTCAGCCCCTGGAACAGGGGTATGTCTGCCAGCTGTTTCAGCACATCCATTTTTCACCTCATCGCTGCGTCTTTGAAAGTATCAACCCGGGTTGATTCACGTCAAGGCATGCAGGAAGAATATCAGGCAAAAAAGGCCATGTGCTGCACATAAAAAAAATATTTATTTTCTTGACTTGAATCAAGGCTTATTTCCGCATCGATAATTTATAGTATTCCTTAAAAGGCTCGCTATTCAAGGATTATAATCAATAACCCAAACATCAACAGGTAAAGGAGGCAGCATTATGGGAACATCAACTATGTTTTGTTATCAATGTGAACAGACGGCAAAAGGCGAGGGATGCACCAAAGGCGGTGTATGCGGAAAAGAACCGGATGTGGCGGCGCTTCAGGATCTTGTTGGTCTATGCGGTGAAGGGGTTGTCCCAGGTTGCGGTGGAGGGCCGCAAAGTAGGCGTCACGGATAAGCGAGGTCAATGCGTTTACCGTGCAAGCCATCTTTTCAACGCTTACCAATGTGGATTTTGATGCGAAGCGTTTCATGGAACTGATCAACAGCTGCGTTGAATTGCGGGAAGGACTTGAAGAGAAAGTGAAAGCGGCCGGCGGGAAGGTGGACGTTTCCCGAGGGCCGGCAACTTTCAGCCTGCGAAAGACCCTTGACGGTTTGATGACCAGGGGAAAAGGTCGGCTTGAAGTCGGATCCCGAGCATTGACCCGGATATTCTCTCCCTGCAGCACACAACTGCTTTTCGGCATCAAAGGTGTGGCCGCCTATGCGGATCATGCCCGGATTCTCGGCCAGGAAGACGACAACGGTGTATGCGTTCATTCATGAAGGTCTGGCGGCAACGCTGAACAAAGACCTGGCCCTGAATGACTGGGTCGGCCTTGCCCTGAAATGCGGCGAAATCAAACATCCGGGCCATGGAGCTGCTCGATGCCGGCAATACCGGCACCTACGGGCATCCCGTGCCCACCAAGGTACCGCTGGGAGCGAAGAAGGGAAAAGCCATTCTCGTTTCCGGCCATGATCTCAAAGACCTGGAAGAAATTCTCAAACAGACCGAGGGCAAAGGCATCAATGTCTATACCCACGGCGAGATGCTTCCGACCCACGGCTATCCCGAGCTTAAAAAATACACCCATTTCTACGGCCATTACGGCACCGCCTGGCAGAATCAGACCAAGGAGTTCGCCGATTTCCCCGGCGCCATCCTGATGACCACCAACTGCATTCAGAAGCCCAGAGACATCATATAAGGACAATATCTTTACCACGCGGCCTGGTGGGCTGGCCCGGCGCGACCCATATCACGGACAGGAACTTTGCCCCGGTGATCAAGAAGGCGCTGGCATGCCCGGGTTTCGCGGCAGATCACAACGGCAAGTCTGTCATGGTCGGATTTGCCAGAAACGCGGTCATGGGCGTTGCCGGTAAGGTCATCGAGGCGGTCAAGAACAAGGACATCCGGCATTTCTTCCTGGTGGCCGGCTGTGACGGGGCAAAACCGGGCCGGAACTACTACACCGAGTTTGTGGAAAAAGTGCCCAAGGACTGCGTGGTTCTCACGCTTGCCTGCGGCAAATTCCGCTTCTTCGACAAAGACCTGGGAGACATCGGCGGCATTCCCGAGGCTTCTCGACATCGGGCAGTGCAATGACGCCTATTCGGCCATCCAGATCGCAGTTGCCCTGGCCGAAGGCTTTCAACGTGGGCGTGAATGATCTGCCCCTCTCGATGGTCCTCTCCTGGTATGAGCAGAAGGCGGTGGCCATTCTTCTTTCACTGCTTCACCTCGGCATTAAGAACATCCGGCTCGGCCCGAGCCTTCCGGCCTTTATCACCCCGAGTGCTGGATGTGCTGGTGAAGAACTTCAACATCATGCCCATCATCACGCCGGATGAGGATCTGAAGGCGATACTGGGATAAAAAGCGACGATTCCGAAATTGGGGGTTCAAGTGACTCACGTGAAAAAAACACTTGAATCCCCGAAACCCGCCGATGAATTTGGGCACGCTCCCCTGCTATGACAAGCATACTTGTTAGACTCGTAGCGGCTCAAATGTGACAATTTTTCTCTCAGAAATATGTATAACCAACCGGTAGGTGCGATTTTCAGCCGCGCATGCATCGCGCCTGAAGGCGCTCCTACCGGGATTTTAAATAAGCGGCTCGAGGGATTGCCGATAGCGGTTAATGATCAACCAGCTGTGCATTAAAAATGGCACAACAGCTTAACAGAATTGAGAAACCCGGTAAAAATGAGGGAAAATTGTGTTTCTATACTAACATAAATTAGTAAAGATAATTACAATATAAAAAAATAATAGTTGACTTTTTTAATGAAATAATTTAAGTTTTTTAAAGTAGTATTCTTGCAGATCCTGCGACCGAAGCGGAACAACATCGGGCTGAGTCCCTTACTATACATAACGTTTTATCGGTGAGCCACAATCGAAACCCATGACTGTTTTTCAGAAAACCATCACCCGAATTTCAACTGACCTGCTCATCATCGGCGGAGGAGCAGCAGGCTGCGCCGCTGCCGCTGAAGCTCGCCGGCTTGACCCTGACATCGGCATCCTCATCATGGAAAAAGCGCAGATAGAGCGGTCCGGGTGTCTCGCAGCCGGCATCAACGCAATTAACGCCTACATAACCGATGACCAGACGCCGGAGTCCTATCTGGAATATGTGAAAACCGATTCACATGGACTGATCCGTGATGACCTCGTCTATACCATTGCCTGCGGTGTAAATGCCGCCACTGCCCGGGTGGAATCATGGGGACTTCCCCTTGTCCGGGTAAACGGCAAACCGCTGCAAAAGGGACCCCGCAGCATCCTCATTAAAGGAGAAAGCATCAAGCCCATATTGGCGAAAAAAGTGAAGGATTCGTCCGTGACCGTCCTGAACCACGTGAGCGCGACGGGTTTTATACTTCGCCGGGGAAGGGTTATCGGTGCTTACGGTTTCAATCTGCGAAACGGTCATTTCCACGCTGTCTTTGCCGGGAGGGGAGTTATTATTGCCACCGGGGGAGCCAGCGGCATTTACCGGTCAGCCAACACGGGAGAAATCGCTCATCGCATGTGGTACAGCCCTTTTAATACCGGAGCGGGATACGCCATGGGCATCCGGGCCGGGGCGGAAATGACCGGTTTCGAGATGCGGTTTATCCCCACCCGCATCAAGGATTCAGCCACCCCGACCGGGGTCCTTGCGCAAACGTTTAAGATTCCCCAGGTCAACATTTTAGGTGAGGTGTACCTTAAGCAGCGCTATGGCTTCGGCACAACCAGGAAGGCAACCACCTGTGAACGGCTTTATTACATGCTGAAAGAAATAAAGGCTGGAAGGGGCCCTATTTACTTCAAGACGGATCATCTCACCGCGGAACAGATCCATGATTTAAAGATGACCCTGCTTGACATGTCCCCTGCTTTCGTTCTGCAATGGGCGGCGAACAACATTGACCTGTCCGATGTCGGCATCGAAATAGCAACCAGCGGACCTTACATAACCGGCGGACATGCTCAAAGCGGCTACTGGGTGGACCGCCACAGGAGAACAACCCTGCCGGGACTCTACGCAGCAGGGGATGTGGCGGGAGGGGCTCCCAAAAAATACGTAAGCGGTTGCTGGGTCGAGGGTTTTATTGCCGCCCACACCTGCCTCTCGGACAGCGTTTCGTCAACGCCTGACAGCATCAGCGAGCGGGAAATCGAGAAAGAAGCGGAAGAAATCTATAAACCGCTCAATCGGTACCATGATAAACAGGACGGTATCTTCCCTCATGCCATGGAAATTAAATTGCAAAAGCTGATGGATGAATATGCGGGCGGCATCCACACCTTCTATGAAATTCACCAGCGAAGGCTGGGAATCGCCCGACGATTGCTGGGCGAATTGAAGGCTGATGCAGCGCATCTGCTGGCTCGCGATTTTCACGAACTCAATCTGTGCCGTGAAGTACGTGAACGGATCGACATAGCCGGGGTTGTGATCGCGCACCTTGAGGCCCGGAAGGAAACGCGATGGCCCGCCTACCAGACCAGGGTCGATTACCCCGAGCGTGATGACGACAAATGGCTTTGCTTTCTTAATTCAGTGCGAGAGCATGGATCTGAAGAAAGCCGGGTTTTTACCCGGGGTTATAATCCTGATCAGCTCTTACAAAATCTGTAGCAAACATGGAACTTTCTGAGGATGCGTTACCATGGCCATCAGAATAGACAAAAAAAAGTGTGACGGATGCCGGCTGAGCAAGCAGCCACCCTGCATGAAAATCTGCCCGGGTGATCTTATTTACAAGGATTTCAACCTTAAAAAGGCCGTGCTCCGTTCCGAGGCGGATTGCTGGGACTGTTACAGCTGCATAAAAGTGTGCCCCAAGGAGGCGATTGATCTCGTTCTGTCTTACGAAATAAGCAACACCGGCGCAACCCTCAGGCCCAGGATTATAGATGATGGTACCATTGAATGGATATTGACGGACAGGGCGGGACATTCCACTACCTACCGGATGTCAACACGATACCTCCCGCTTGAACCGGATACGGCTGATGAAACGTTTACCGAAATTGCCGAAGGGATCTAGCATATGGATAACGATAAGGCTGAAAACATTCTGGAGCTCGTAGGCAATACGCCCATGGTGAAGCTGAACCGCCTGGCGGACCCTGACGCGGCGGATATTTATGCGAAACTGGAATCCTTTAACCCGGGGGGAAGCATCAAGGACCGGATTTGCCTGAGCATGATTGAGGATGCGGAAAAACAGGGTCTTTTAAAACCCGGGGGAACCATCATTGAACCGACCAGCGGCAATACCGGTGTCGGCCTGGCGATGGTAGCTGCCGTCAAGGGATACAAGCTCATCCTCACCATGCCGGATGCCATGAGCGTGGAACGGGTATTTATCCTGGAAAGCTACGGCGCCGAGGTAGTGCTCACCCCCGGTGAGGAAGGCATGCTCGGGGCCATTCAAAAAGCAAGGGAATTGAGCATGCACATACCGGGGAGCTTCATGCCCCAGCAATTTAACAACCAGGCCAATCCGGAGATACACCGCCGGACAACGGCCCGGGAAATAATCAAATCCATGGGTGACAGGCTCGATGCCTTTGTGGCCGGGGTGGGCACCGGCGGCACCCTCACCGGCGTAGGCGAGGTGCTCAAGGAACAGTACCCCGGGATTAAAATTGTTGCTGTCGAGCCTTCCGATTCTCCGGTGATCTCGAAAGGAAAAGCCGGAATCCATCGGATTCAGGGAATAGGGCCGGGTTTCATCCCCGCGGTATTAAATCCGGCCATCATTGACCAGGTTATTACGGTAACTGATGAAGATGCGTATGAAACGGCCAAAAGACTGGCGAAAGAAGAAGGTCTTTTCATGGGCATATCGGCAGGCGCGGCTGCCTGTGCGGCGCTGGCAGTGGCGCGGGCATTGGGAAGAGGGAAAACAGTGGCGGTTATTTTCCCGGACACCGGGGAACGCTATTACAGCACCCGGCAACAGTTCGGGGAGTAGCGGGAACAGTCGAAACAGAACGGGAAACACAGGGCATGATCGTACCGAAAAAGATACTGGATGAAATACCCGCCTATAAGAGCAACCTGGGCAGATTTCTTGCCGGGGAAATGCAGGATGCTTTTTTCAGGGGCATCCGTGTGCCGTGGGGCTTTTATGCGCAGCGCGGCGGAAAACTCCTCATGGCGCGCATACGGGTTCCCAATGGCGTCCTGACACCCCTGCAGCTCAGCCGCATGGGAAAGGCAGCCAATACCTACGGGGACGGCGCGCTCCACATCACCACCAGGCAGGATATTCAAATACACAACCTTCCGGTCGAGCACACCCTCGATCTGATAGAGGACCTCAAAGAGGTTGAGCTGTCACCCCGGGCCGGCGGCGGCAACACCGTACGCAACATTACCGGCTGCCATCGATCCGGCATCTGCGTCCGTGAGCGCCGCGAAGTGTACAGGACTGTGTGGGGCCTGACGGAATATCTGCTTTCCCTGGACGAGTCGTATACCATGCCCGGAAAATCAAAATAGCATTCTCGGGTTGTGAGCGGGACTGCGCCTGCACGGGCGTCAACGACGTCGGTTTCATTGCCCTCAATGACGGCTTTAAAGTATTGTGCGGCGGGGGCATGGGTGCCAGGAGCATGGTGGGAAAGGTGCTGCATGACGTAATCGAGGAAGGGGATGTCGGCTACACGGTAAAATCCATCATCAACCTGTTCAATACCCACGGCAACAGAAAAAAGAAACACCACAACCGGATCCGCTTTCTCATTGAAGACCTGGGCTGGGAGCGATTCCGACAGCTCTACCACGAGGAGCTGCAGAAGGTAAAAGAGGGCGGGATCATAGAACTCAAGACCGCGGACGAACTCCCTCAACTGCCCCCTCTGACGGGCAGTCCCCGCGCAGATGGTACGCCGTTACATCATGATAAGGCCTACGAAGGCTTCCTGACCTGGCATACTGAAAAACAGAAGCAGGATGGCTATTACGCAGTGCATCTGAGGATTCCCCGGGGAGAGGTGCGGGGCGATACGCTCATTGCCCTTGCCCGCCTCGGCGAAACAGCCCCGGCCCTATCCTTCAGGACCACCCAGCGGCAGGATCTGGTCATGGCAAACGTGCCGGCAACCGTGCTTCCGCACATCCATGAAAATGTTAAAGACCTGTTTCCCCTGTTTCCATCCGCCGCGGCCTTGATTGACAGCATCTGCTGCAAGGGCGCAACCACCTGCAACCTGGGAATATGCAACTCCATGGGATTGGCCTCCGAACTTATGATCAGTCTGGCAGAAGCGAAACTGGACCCCGAAACCATGAGACAGGTGATGATCAACATCAATGGCTGTTCCAACGCGTGCGGACAACATCCCATAGGTCTCATCTCTTTCTCGGGTATGGCAAAAAAGGTTTTCAACCGTTCAGTCCCGTTTTACCGGATATACCTGGGAGGTAACGTCGACGGGGAAAAAACCGTTCTGGCCGAACCTGTCGGCGCCGCTCCCGCCCGCGCCATTCCGACTCTTCTCGGCGAATTCATCGACTTCCTCCGGAACCGAGCCGGGGATACGGATGTCTATGACTGCGTCACAACCACCGGAAAGGAACACATGCGGGCGCTCATAGAGAGGCATGCATCTGTTCCCCCCTATGAAGAGGACGCGGGATACTACCGCGACTGCGGTAAAGCGGAAGATTTTTCTCTTGCAGGGTTGACCCAGGGTGAATGCGGCTCCGGTGTCATCGACATGATGGAATCCGATTTGGATTCGGCCGGGCAGCTGCTGGCCGAGGCGGAAGGCAAGGATGCGGACGCCTTGATTTTAAAACGCGCCCTGATCTTCGCCGCCCGCTCGCTTCTGGTTGTAATGGGAGTGGATCCCCAGGACGAGCTTGAGGCTATAAACGCCTTCGTTCAAAAGTGCGTGAGCACCGGCATCTGTTCTCCGGATTTTAAAAATCTTAAGCATGTGTTCCACGCATTAAACGCCGGGACCATGCCACGAGACGAAGCGTATGATTATGTCACCCGGCTTTACCGTGACGTTCGGGAAACCTATGCGCTGATCGACAACAACTTCGGCTTCCCGGTACGATACCAGTACCCAACCTCAGCAGTAGCTTGAAAGCATTCGGACTGAACCGCCCGCAAAACAAAACCGGCTAGCAGGTTGTTGAAAAAACAGTTTTACGCAGGCTGTTCAAAAACGTCCAGATGCAAGGCACGCGAAATCCTGAGGAATGAGGCGTACATGCGAGTACGCTGCAATGACGAAGGATGAGTGTAACGCCGCAGATGGGCGTTTTTCAACAGCCTGCTAGCGGAAATAGACTGTATACAGCAGTACCACCGCCAGCGCTCCCGAGACAATCTGGAGTGGCAGCCCTACCTTGATGAAGTCCATGAATTTATACCCGCCGGGGCCGTATACCATCATGTTGGTCTGATATCCAATGGGTGTTGCGAAAGCAAATGAAGCGGCTATGGCCACGGTAACGGCAAAGGGCATAACATCGAGCTGAAGATGCCCGGCCGTAGCCAGGGCGATGGGGAACAGCATCGCCGCCGCGGCATTGTTGCTGATGAAGGTGGTATAGATGTTGGTGATACAGTAAAGTCCTGCCAGGGTACCCATAATGCCCCAATGCGTGTTGCAGGTGAGAATGGCGCGGGAAAGAATATCGGCAATCCCCGATTTGGTTACTGCGCTGGAAATACCGAACGCGCAGGCTATGACAATCAGCACGCGCCAGTCAATCTGAGTTTTTACCTCCTGGACAGATATGCAGCCGGTGAGCATGAGGACTATAGCCGCAAAGCCTGCCGCGGCGATGAGGGGAAGTATCTTCAGCACCGTGGCCGCGACGATAAAAACCAACACCGCCAGTGACAGCCGGACCTGCCAGCGCGGCTTGGAACTCACCAGCTCCGTGCTGGAAATAAGATAGAAATCTGCAGAGTGATACCAGTTGCGGTAAAAGTTCCTGTCAGCGAGTAAAAGCAGGGTATCACCGGGACACAAAACAACGTCTCCTATTTTTTTCTCAATGCGCCCGCCATTGCGGTGAATGGCAATTATGACCGCTCCATAGACGGTCCTGAAATTGCTGTCACGCACGTTTTTCCCGACGAGAGGGGAACTGGCCGAAATAACCGCCTCATAGGTCTTGATCCGGTCTGAGTCATACTGCTTGAGATCAAAGTGAGAATCCTTGGTAAGTTGCAGGCCGGGGGTTTTTTGCAGCTCCAGAATTGTCCTGGGCATGCCGGTAAAAAAAAGCCTGTCTCCCTCGTAAATCCGGTCATCGGGCCGTGCCGGAGCGATTATTTTACCCGCCCGTTCAATCTGAAAAAGGAATAAGCCGGTGAGATGCCGAAGCCCTGCTTCTTCCATGGTTTTTCCCACATGCGCATAGGTATGGTCCACCCGCAGCTCGATGACGAATTCGCGCGTTCTTTCCCCGAGATCAACCAGCGGCTCCTTGCGCTCCGGCAATAAGAAGTAGCCAAACAGGCATATGAACAGAACCCCGGCAATCGCCAGGGGAATGCCGACCTTGCTTATTTCGAAAAATGACATCCCCGGAAGATTGTTTTTTAAAAGAAGACCATGCACCACCAGGTTGGTGCTGGTGCCGATGAGTGTGCACACGCCGCCCAGGATGGTCGCATAGGATAACGGAATCAGGAACTTTGAAAGTGCATAGCGGTTTTTCTCGGCCCACGAACGGACAACCGGTATGGTCATGGCGACGAGGGGGGTATTGTTGATAAAGGCTGATGCCGCTGCGGCCGGCACCGTCAGGCGAAGCAGTTTCAGGGGGACGGCAGATCGCTTATTGCCGAGAAACAAGTGGCCGACGCGGTGCAGGGCACCGGTGTTTTCAAGCGCCCCGGCAACAATGTAAAGCATGCCCACCGAGAGCATGCCCTCGTTGGAAAACCCTTCCAGTGCCTCGTTCAGTGTAATGACCCTGGCGGCAAGCAGCAGCAGGAGTGTCGCGAACAGGGTGAGCTCTACCTCAATCCATTCCCTTATGAGGACAACGGTCATGAGGACTAATAATGCGGAGGTGTAAAAAAAGGAGAAAGACATGGTCTTAATTTACTTTTTTATCATTTCGAGGATATCCGTGACATTTCACACGGCACCATGAACAGCCTGCGATTCCTGCTCGACCCATGGCTTTTGTACCACCTTTTAGGTTCGAGGTCTAGACTATTTTCCCCTTCAAGAAGCTGAACCAAAGGCAGTTGCACCCCCCACAGACTGCGGCATTTAGAACGGTAAATCAACGTCTCTATCGATTCCTCCCTTGTCATGGTTTCCCACGAACCGTCATTATCCAAGTCCCTGTCAATGCCTCCTTTATCCGCATCCCACACACCGTCACCGGCAATGGTTGAACTTGCAGGACATGTCATTAACAATACTGCGAGCAGTGTTGCCCATAATCCATGCATTTCCATTCACCTCCTCTGGCATCCCTATTTCTCTTTACACTCGGAGTTTTTCTCCTTTGTTAACCCTTCTGCTGGTTTGCCGGCGGGTTTTTAACACCATAGAGTTCTGCCAGATCTTTATCCAGCATCACCTTCTGACCGCGAATTAAAAATATTATGTGTGCGATCGTATCCTGAGCAACTATTTCTTCCTTTAGCATATAATTTCGCTTTTCATTAAGTGACAAGCCCATGTTGAGCAATTATTGTGCCGCAGAAGAACCAATAAGAGACAGTTCCTGAAGTATCAATTTCACTTGCGGATTTACCGAGGCATAAGGGCACAAGGGCTCAACCGGCAAACGGGTGAACAGGCAAACCGCAATTCTTCCACAGGGAGATGTTAATTGCCTGTGGATAAGTGGAGGGTTGAGAAGAAATTGATGCCATTGCGACTGGCGATTTAGCTCTTTGCTCAAATCCTGACCAGTGAGGATTGGCAATAAAAACGGTGTGTTAGCAAGGAGTGGTGGTCTGCTGACCCGAAGCAGTCCGCGACTTTCTTTTTTATACCCAAGATATCCACAGTGATGAGAAAGCGTTCCATATCTTGTGCCGTTACTATTGCATGAGATCAATTTCTGCATCCATCTCCCTTCAAAAAGAAAAATTTTCAAATACAAAAAAATACGCCTTGCGCCTTTATGAGATAATTTATAAGGAGGGAATGATGCAGGATGCATGAGTAAATGAGAGATTTCTTACCGGTCTATTTTTGAGGCTAAAAACAGGGATTTAAGGCGGGGAAATAGCTTGTTTTAGGAATAATCTATATAAAGATTAATAGCTTGATTTGGTCCGACCCTCAAGCCCTACTCTATCTGAATGCCCAGCTGATCGAAGAGCGTTCCTTCCCGCATCTTCTCCTGCAGCGCCGCAGCCAGGGCCTTGACCTTCGGGCCTCCGCGCGAGGCAAACCTGTCCAGCAGGGCTTCGCAGGAAGCCAGCTTGGCGGAAGAAAGAAGTACCGTCTCACCATCCGCCAGGCATGCCGCCTCCGGCAGCAATTGCTTTACAACCCCCGCCGTCTGCAGTCGCAGTTCAGTGTCGCTTAAGAGGATCATGGCAATGTCCCACGACAGGCGATAAAGCATGCGCACACAGGCCCTTCCCTCCCCGCTCGCCATGAGCACCTCATCTCTTACTTTCCTCAGGAGCGGCACGGTGTCACTGCCGGCGGGTCCAAACATGCGCCCATACACCACGGGCCATAAAGCGCCCCATTTAAAGCTCATCTCAAAAACATTGTCTCCCTCATCGCCTTCCTCTATCGCACCATCAGCATCAACCGCGAAGAGCAGCGTGTGCTCCCCCTCGGAAAAGCTGAACTCCTCATCGAGCCATGCCCGGTACGATTTGCCCGTGAGCTTATCGTCGACCACGGCGGCATATGCCTCCCTGCCGTCAATGTAGAAAGAGACGGTAAATGGTTCCTCTACGGGAATGTCGCTGTCGTTGCACACCGCGAAATCAATATAGGTCCTGCGGGGAGAGGGATAAAGCACGTCTGACTGCGGATTGAAGTCACTGGTGCCCTGCTGCGCTGACGGTACAATGGGATAGCTCCACCCATAAGGCGCGCAGGGAATTAAATTGGGCGCGTCACTTTGCGGGACGGTGGTGGTTGTGGTGGTAGTCCCGGGGACGGTGGTGGTTGTGACGGGAATGCTGGTAGTGGTGGTTGTGGTAATGACAGGCTCTCCATAGCTCAAATCGAGCGCTTCAAGACCGAACATGGTGAGAGAGTTGCCTGACGTCTGGTCATATCCGATCCTGAAAAAACCATCTTCACCCCACCCCTCCCCCCAGCTGTTCTTCACAATCCAGCAATTCTGAGAATCATCATAACCTACAATACAGGCCAGATGGCCTCCTATGCTATCCTGCCCCGATACCGGTTCATAGATGCCGCCGGCGTAGTGCTTAAAATCATCATAGATAAACATGCCGCAGGGCACGGGCTTATTGACCAGCACCGCTTTAATCTGATCGGGCCGGGGGAGGTAAAAGCCTGCCTGGGGGGCAATATATGACCAGCTTACTATTTTTTTCATGCGTGCTTCCGCGTCAGCGCATGCCCCGTCACAGGGAGGTTCCGTTCCCGTGTCCTGCCCGGCAGCATAAGGGAAACAGGTCTCATCCGGCACACCGGCACCCATGAGGAAATCGGAAATAAAATCAGAATAATTGCCTATGCAGCCGCCATACGCGTATCCACCCCGGGTACCCGACGGCCCGCATGAAACAAGATACTGCTCCGAAAGATCAACCTCCGGGGTTGGATTTCCTGCGTCCAGCATGACCAGCGTTTCAAATGCCGCCAGCGTTGCGAAGGCAGTGCAGGCACCGCACTCGCCCTGGGTTTTTACCGCTGTTACCCAGTCTCCGTTGTTATTGCGCCAGTCAAAAGCGGCAGGCAGCTCATATATCACCTGGCTTTCGGGCTCTATGCTCAGCTGTTGGATTGTTTCCTCTCTTACCAAGGGTGCAAAGCCGAGCATTTGTCTGAATTGTTCGGTGGAAAGGTTAGAAAGCGAGGTTTCGGCTGCTTTCCATCCGGCACGGTTTTCAGCAAGCTTCTGCCGGAGCACCTCCAGTTTCATGGCGGAAGCCGGCTCCACCCAAAGCACCAGGCTGAGCATGATTATAAGGAAGGCGGCAATTTTATGAAGACCGGTTATTCGGGACATGAATGATCCTTGAGCATGAGCGCTGTGATCCATAGCGAGCTTTATTTGAAGATCGGGTAAAAACGGGTAAGTGTCTCATACATACCGCATGTATTTCTATCGATACAGTGCGCCAAAAACTTTAGCGCAATCAAACAGTTCCTCGCTTTTGGGTTTGACATTAACCCGCATTCACGATAAATAATAGCAGCTGTGAGAAAGACTTTTTATAAAAATGGAGAACAGCAAAATCAATCATTCTGCATTTAGGGAAGGAGCACCCTGCATGACATTCCCTTCGGTTACGCGCAGCAGCAGCCGGAACAGCATCAATAAACGATTTAACCCCTCTCAATTCCGCCTTGCAGGATGGTGCATGAAGCCATCGCTGCTGCTCATCCCCTGCTGCATGGTGCTTTTTTTAATTACCCCCTGCTGGTCGCAGAACTTTAAGCCGGTCAGGGTCGGCGATCCCTTCAAGCCCTTCACCCTCAAGAGCAACCTCAGCAAAGAGGACCGCAAGGCGCTCAAGCTGCCGGAGCAGGAAACCATCTCCCTTAAGGATTTCAAGGCGGAGATCATGATCATTGAGATGCTCAACGTGCACTGTCACACCTGTCAGCTGCAGATGCCGGTTTTTAACCGGCTGGCGGAAGCCATACAGTCTGACGATTTTCTTAAGTCGAGGGTTGCAATGCTGGGCATCACCGTGGGTAACAATGCGGAGGAAATAGCCGCCTTTCAAACGGACTTTCAGCCCCGCTACCCTATTCTCCCGGACCCCCTCAAAGAGGTTTATAACAACCTGAGCGATCCCAAGGGCACCCCGCAAACCTACATCATCAGGCGGGACTCGGGGGAAAACTGGTTCATTCTCTATCACCACCGGGGGGCGGTTGACTCCCACGAAATGTATCTGCAGAAGATCAGAGAATTCTTCAAGACCAGCCTGGAAGGAATCGAACCCGGGTACCGTGTGCCTCAGGTTTTAATGCAGACGCTGCAAAAAAAGCATCCCGCCCAATCCTTTGCCGCGAAACAGATACTTCTTTACTTTCCCTCTTCCGTTACCTTCCCCCTGGAAACGGACAGCAGAAACAGGAAAAACCAGATGCCGGTTCTGCTTTCACTCCTCGGCAATGATAAGCTGGCCCTGGTCATTGCAGGCGAGCTGAATCGGCTCTTCCCCTCCCAGGAGCGTGACGCGCTGGCCTCCACACCCGGCGTCTTCCTGCTGGAGGATGAGGGCGCCGCGCTCACCAGGCTTTTCAAGGTTGCCGAAAACCCGCTCATCTGCCTTGTGAATGACTCCGGGGGAATAGTCTACCGTGCCGGTTCCCTGACGTCCGCCCAGGCCGCGGAAGTGCTGGAGGGAACGATCCCCGCCCTCAAGCCCACGCTGAAAGAAGAGGATCTGATAGCCTTGATGCAGAAATCAATGAAGGAGATCAACCCGGACCTGGGGTGGGTTGAAAAAAAGGAGCTGGCCGGCGGAGGGTCGGTCTATGTCGGATTCACCCCCCTGTCAGCCCGGGCGGACGAAGGGGTGCTCTTCGGCAGGGTGGTGAGCAAGTACAGCATATGCGATGTCTGTCATGATATTCATTTTTACTATATTTTCGATGGGAGCGGGCAGCTGATTTCCTTCAAGCCCATCAAGCTGACCAAGTACGGCAACGTGGACTTCAATCAGGAAGACATCGACAAGCTGCAGGGGCGCCTGGGCGGAAAGGATCTCTTCAAGGCCATACCCTTTGATCCCGCGGTTGACGCCATCTCGCGAGGCACCATGAGTTCGTATCTTATATTTGAGGGCATTAACGATACCCGGTCCACATTAAACGATTTCAAGGGCAACGGGTTCAGGAAAGAGGTCTGGAAGGAGGAGTGCCACGCGCAGCTCTGCCAGCTGCAGAAGGCCCTTTTGCTTTTCAAGCAAAGCGGGGCATCGGGAACGCTTACCCTGGAGGATCAAACCTCGCTCAACACGGCCCTGCTCAAGCCGTACCTTTCCTCTCCGAAGACCGCTACATGCCCTACCGGGGGCAAGTATCTGCTTATCGGTGAATCACCTCTGTGCTCCACCCACGGCATGAATCTTCAGCCCTGCCCTGAAGAGGCGGGAGAAACGGCAGACGGCCAAGTAGTGTGTGTTCCGAGACCATGGAAAAATAAATACTGTAGAGGCGACCGGCCGGTCGCCCCTACATGTGGATAAATACCGGTTTTCTGTTTAACCACCATGGAGGGACGCGCTCCGTCGCGTCCGATTATTATATGCGGCCATGACAGAGCATGGCCCTCCATGTGCCCAGCACTTAAATCATCAATTAGTGTGTTAAGGAGATTATATGTCTTCCATTAAAATAGGCGTCATCGGGGGCACGGGACTGTATGCAATGGAGGGCCTGGGAAAGACCGAAAGCATAAGTCTTGAGACCCCTTTCGGGAAACCTTCCGACAGCTACCTGGTGGGTGAATTGAACGGCGCAGCGGTGGCTTTTCTCCCGCGGCACGGCAGGGGACACCGGATCCTGCCCCATGAGCTGAATTTCCGGGCCAACATCTACGGGTTCAAGCAGCTGGGGGTGGAATCCATCATATCCGTCAGCGCGGTGGGAAGCATGAAAGAGGAGATCAAACCGCTGCACATGGTGCTGCCGGACCAGTTTTTTGACCGGACGCGCAAGCGGATCGGCACCTTTTTCGGAGAAGGCATTGCGGCCCACGTGGGCTTTTCTGACCCCATGTGCCCGCACCTGCGGGAGATGCTGCACACCAGGATCAGGGCGCTGGGCTTCCCCGTTCACAGCGGGGGAACCTACATCTGCATAGACGGACCGCAGTTTTCCACCAGGGCGGAGTCCCTCATCTATCGCAGCTGGAACGTGGATGTTATCGGCATGACCAACCTGCAGGAGGCAAAGCTGGCCCGGGAGGCGGAGATGTGCTACGCCACCATCGCGCTGGTCACGGACTACGATTGCTGGCGGGAGGGCGACGACAGCTTAAGCATAGAAATGATCATTGAGAACCTCGATAAAAACACGCTCAATGTCCAGAAGGTCATCCGGGAGGCAGTGCCTGAAATAGCGGCAAGCACACGAAGCTGCGCCTGCTCTCAGGCACTTCGCAACGCCATCATTACCCGGGAGGACTTGATACCCCCGCAGAAAAAAAACGATCTCCGGATTATTATCGGCAAATACCTGAAGGGCTGAGTTGCGGGATTGAGGGGCCGGGTAATGATCAGCAGCGGGTTTTCCTATTTGGCCGTCATCGTGTTTTTTGCCGGCGCTGTCGCCTGGGCTGAAAAGAGGGCTGCGCCCGCCTTCTTCAAATACCTCCCCGCGGTTGTGATCATCTACCTCGGCACCATGCTGATGGCCACCGCTTCCCTCTGGGGAAAGACCGCGGAGATCGGCGCCTGCTACGGGGCGGCCAAAACGCACCTGCTGCCCATCATGATATTTCTGATGCTGCTTCGCTGCGATCTGAGACATATCCTGCGCCTGGGCCCGAGAATGCTGCTGGGATTTTTCACGGCTTCGCTCAGTATCGTGATCGGCTTTGTCACCGTGTACGCGGCCTGCAAGGGGCTGTATGAGCCGGACACCTGGAAGTCATTCGCAGCGCTTTCCGGCAGCTGGATCGGCGGCACGGGCAACATGGTGGCCGTCCAGGAGGCGCTCGCTGTTCCCGCCTCCGGAATGGGATACGCGCTGCTGATGGACTCCGTCAATTACGCCGTGTGGGTGATGCTGTTGCTGGCGCTCACGCCTTTCGCACCGCTCTTTAATGGCTGGACCGGATCGGATACGACGCTTCTGAACCGGATCGGCATGCGGCTTAACAGGGATGAAGAGAAGCCGGCCGCCTCCGTGGAAGCGGCCGACCTGATACTCCTGCTGGGAACGGGCCTGCTGGTCTCGGCATTGTGCATGTACCTGGCGGGGAAAATGCCCGCCACCGGTTTTATCACCGTGCCGGCCTGGACGGTGATCATGGTGACGCTGGCCGGCATTGCGGGCGCCATGACCCCCCTCGCGCGCCTCTCAGGGTCATCGCAGCTTTCCTCGGTCGCGCTTTATATCCTGATCGGCCTTATCGGCTCAATGGCGGATTTCACCGGGCTCACCCGCGCCCCCCTCTATATCATGTCAGGGTTTTTAATCATCGCGGTTCACGCAGCAATCATGATCCTCGCGGCAAAGCTTTTCAAGCTCGATCTCTTTACCTGCGCGGTGGCCAGCGTAGCCAATATCGGGGGAGTCGCTTCCGCCCCCATCCTGGCCGCTTCCTACAGCGAGGCGCTGGTTCCCGTCGGGGTCTTAATGGCCCTGATGAGCTACATCATCGGAACCGGCGGGGGATTGCTGGTGGGAAAAATCCTTTCCCTGCTCTGAGCGGCCGAACAGCCATGAAAATCACGGACATCACCCTGTCTCATCTCTCCATACCCCTGCGCGCACCGTTCAGGACCTCCGTGCGAACCGCCACCCGCATTGAAGACGTGCTGGTAAAAATTATCACCGATCAGGGTGCCGTCGGTTACGGCAGCGCCGCGCTCGTGCCCGCCATCACCGGCGACACCGAGGTCAGCATCAGGACGGCGATCGAAGGGCCGATCAAGAAACTTCTGATTGGCAGTGCCGTTGAACATTTTGAAGAACTGATGGCGCGGCTTCACACGCTGGCGGGCGTCAATAACGGTGCCAAAGCAGCGGTTGATATCGCCCTTTATGATCTGTACGGCCGGCTGCAGTCTGTGCCGGTTTATAAACTCCTGAAGGGAGTCAGAAAGGAATTTACCACCGACATCACCATCAGCCTTAATGAGCCTGAGGCAATGGCGCGCGACTGCCTGGATGCGGTGCGAAGGGGTTTCAAAACGGTCAAGCTTAAAGTGGGAAACCATCCGGCAACGGACATGGAACGGCTCAGGGCCATTCGCGCGGCGGTGGGTGATGCCGTCAGTCTTCGCCTGGATGCCAACCAGGGCTGGTCTCCCGAAGAAGCGGTAGCTACCCTGGAAAAGATGGAGGACGAGGGCATCGGGATCGAGCTGGTGGAGCAGCCGGTGAAAGCGCACGATCTTGAAGGGCTGAAGTTTGTGACCGACCGGGTTGATGTCCCGGTTGTGGCCGATGAAAGCGCCTTTTCCTCCCGGGACGTTTCCGACATCATCCGCATGCGCGCCGCGGACATGATTAACATAAAGCTGATGAAGGCCGGCGGCCTGCACCCTGCCCTGAAAATGTGTGAGCTGGCGCACAGTGCCGGGATGGAATGCATGATCGGGTGCATGATGGAGAGCAGGATAAGCGTCACCGCCGCGGCACATCTTGCCGGCGCGAGGGGCATCATCACCAAAATCGATCTTGATCCGCCGCTCCTGTGCAGCGAGGACCCCGTCGAGGGCGGCGCCCGGTATGACAATGAACGCATTACCCTTCCGGACGATCCCGGATTGGGGATTAACAGGTCAGAGAATCCTGACTCCGCGTGAATGCACATTGTAAAGAGCTTGTAGGGGCGACCGGCCGGTCGCCCTGCACATTACACACCGGTGAAATGAAGCATACAACACAGCACGCAAATGCAGAGGGAGTGGCAGCCACGGCCACTCCCTCTGCAGGAGGAGTAAGAATGAGATATTGTACGTTACAATAAAACCACAGAAGCGGAACTATTGCAATAAGCAGAACCCTGATTTTTAACTTCCAAAAACCTGATTTTTGGGTTCTGTTTTCTTTATCCTTCTATCATGCCTCTTTTTGTGATATAGGCTTTGAATCGACGGCAGGTTGGGGAGGTGCGGCATTGTACGACGACAGGCCTAAAAGTGTTATCATTGGAATACTTGCGGCTATTTTTTTTCAGCCCTTCGGCTTGTTTTATTCCTCGCTATGGGGCGGTATTGTCATGACCCTGCTTTTAGTGACAGGGTATGTTGTCTACTACCTCATCGGGCAATCACCCTATTCTTTTATGTTTTTCTGGATTCAACCCCCTGTAAATATCATCTGGTCAATTATAGCAGTCACCAGGCACAATAGAAAAATGATGAAAGAGATACAGGGAATGTTCTTTTAATAGGCCCCTCACCCTCCCGAACTTTCACTTTATATTAATGTCATTGCGAGGGAGAGCATCGACCGAAGCAATCTCATAAAACAAAATAACACTGAGATTGCCGCGCTCCCTTCGGTCGCTCGCAACGACATTCTCTATGTCATTTTTCGTCGTTTTCATAAAAGCAGCGGTACACGATCAGCCCATCGAAGCAAGATGCTTTATTCTTTTCACCATGTTGGGGTGGGTGGTAAAAAATTCCATCATCCTTTCCGCGGCGCTGATCTTCACACCCTTCTGGCGGATTTCCATGAGTTCGTTGCCGTCGATGGTCCCGGACATGTCTGAGTCTATCTGAGAGAGTTCGGTCAGTTCTGTTTTCGCCCGTGACGGGTCATTGAGAAAAAACGCTTTTACCCCCTCCACCCTCCGCAGGTCTTCCTGACCCCGCATCCGGGCACTGCCATACACCAGCTTATAGAGCGCCGAGGCCAAAAAGTGCGGCTGATTGCCGAACTCCACACTGCCCTGGTCGGCATAATATTCCCGTATGCGGGACCCGTACAAGACCAGAAGGTTGGTAAGAAAATAGAAAAGCATGGCCCCCAAACCTATCAGCGCGGCAGCTCCGCCATCTTCTCTCCTGCGGTCGCCTAACGAACCTCCCCACATCATCCGCATGGCTATCCAGTACAGTATGAGCGGAATGGCGGAAAGAATGGTGATCACAATCATGTCACGGTGTTTCAGATGGGCCAGCTCGTGCCCGAGCACTGCCCGCAACTCATCCTTGCTTAAAAGACCGCGGATGCCGCTGGTAACACATACCCGCCCGTCCCGCAAGCTTTTCCCGAAGGCAAACGCGTTGGGTACCGCTATCTGGGATATGCCCACCTTGGGCATGGGGATACCCGCTCTTTCGGCCAGTTCCGACACCATGCGGTGCAATTCAGGCTCCTCATTTTCCGAAACCCATTTCACCCGCATGGTTGCCTGCACCATGTAAGGGCCTATGAGGTACTGCAGCCCCAGGAAAAGGAAGGCCATGATAACATAGGACAATGCGCTTCCTTCACCAAGATAGGTCCCGGCTGCGGTAAAGATGCCGTAGAGGATGGCAAATAACAAGGCCACTAACAGCCACATCCTGGTTTGCAGTCCCATGGTTATCTCCTGTTGAAGGATTTTGTATCCTGCCTTGATCCAGTTCCAAAACATAGATAAACAGCACTTTATCTATACTTCATGAAATCATCGGCTGTCATTTCGAAGAAGCGTACGCGACTAAATCTGACAACTCCAGTCTGCTAAAACTGCGTAATCAGCGACAGGTGCGACAGCTCCTTCCCGATGGCCCGGGTCAGCATCATATCGCCGATTGAGTCCCGGGCCTGGAAGACGGCGCGAATCGCGTTCTTCCTGGCATTCAACGCCTTCATGTATTCAGCGGGACCCGGCTGTTCCTTTTTCCAGAGATCTATGTAAACTCTGAGGTAATCCGCCGTCAGATCGAGCAGCTTGTCCCGGTTTGCCGGGGTGGCCTCTGCCTCGGTGGTAATAACGTAGGGCGAGCTTATCACCCTGAACCAGTTCTCGCTCCTCACCCGGGAGGGCGGAAAACTGTCAAGGCCCTTGTCATAAATATCCTCCAGCGGGGCAAGGTATTTATCCAGATACGGCAGATCGAGAACGCAGTCCGCGATGGGGTACAAGTCAAGGATGAAAAAGCTTCCCTTGGCGCTGTCGGCCCAGTAGCTGGAGAAGAGGGGCAGCGCATGGTCGTCATCAGGCCAGATCATCAGGGCATAGGACATGAGCTTTTCGCGGAACGCCCCGACTCCAAGGGCTATCTTCTCAAGTTTCGGCGCTTTATAGAGGTACTTGTATCCCGTGTATCCTTCGCCCTTCTGGTCCCAGAGAGGCTTTATATCATGTCCCTGGTATTCTTCCATCAGGGTTCCCCCGAATTCCTTTATCAGCTCCTGCATCTTTTCGCCGTACAATGGAAATGTATACTCCGTGCTCATAGCTCCTCCTCATGTCATCACAACTGTTGTTCTACACCGAATAGAAAGCCCAGTCCGGTTCATCTCGATTGTGCGCCATTATTGCGAATTTAGCACTCAATGTCAAGCACTGACGCCCGGTTTCTTAAACCCGTTTAGAAGTGATGCATACCCGTAAATGGTGCCGGTGGTCAGTGCCCCGGTAACGCAGCGTTCAAGCTTCGCTCCCTTTTTTTGAAGCAAACTACCTGCCAGGATACCGCTTGCCACTCCCAGGCTGGTTGCCTTTCTATGTTTGAGCCATTCGATGAACATCCAGCTCAGCCCCCCCGATGCAGCAGCCGCCTGGGTCACCGTACCGTGCCGTATCAAGGCCGCTTGAAATGGAACTGCCGGCATTGAAACCAAACCACCCCACCCAGAGGAGTCCGGCACCTATGAGGGTCATCACCAGGTTGTTAGGCTGCATGGCGGTTTTGGGATAACCGCGCCGCGAACCCAGATCGAGAGGCGACCAGCGCGCTCACACCTGCCGAGATATGCACCACTGTACCGCCGGCAAAATCGATGGCACCTTTGGCACCCAGGTTGTATAGAAAACCATCCTTCTCCAGACCCAGTGACAGAGCGGGCAATACACGACCAGTGCCCATAAGGTTATGAAAAGAACATAGCTGCGGTAGCGGATCCGCTCGGCGATAGCCCCTGCTATAAGAGCCGGAGTAATGATGGCAAAGATCCCGCGGTGATTGCTTCCGCCCAGTCGCGCCGCTCCCCGGTGTCCGCCTTGTTGAGCAGCACGTAGCGCGGGCTTGTTTCGGGCACACCCTTGAAAAGTCCCTGCGGCGATGAGATAAGCTCCACCACCGCCTGCGCATCCAGGGGTTCCCCCAGGCCGCGCCCCACCACGCGGGAAAAAATATCCGCCCGATGCACATGCTCTTCATCGATCGGCTGTCCCACCGCATCCAGGCCGATGACCCCGATGGCCCTGGTGGTGTTGTCCGGCACCACCGGCTCGTAATGAGCGGCGGCCTTTATGGGCTTGCGCTTCGATCCGTCACATTCAACCAGGATACAGTCGAAAAGTCCCTCCCGGTGCAGCTTTTCAACACATCTCTTATCCACCCCTGCAAGCTTCCTCGCATTCACGACGTTTCCGCCCAGAACCGTGATTGTCCCGCCGGGGAGGGCGTGAAACAGATCCGCCGCCGGTGCCTCATTGACGATCACCCCGTCGCACTCGTCCTTCCCCGGATAAAATATGTTGGTGGTGGTGGTGACCAGGACGCGCTTATGGAGGGATTTGAGCGCTCGCGCCAGCGCGAACATGGTGGTGGTCTTGCCGCCGGCGCCGACCAGGCTTATGAGCTCATGTCCGTTCTGCCGTATGTCAAACGCGTCAAGCAGGTTGTGCGTCATGCGACACCACCGGTGATAGGCGAATGATAATCAATGGTAAGCAATGAATATTCCTCCCAGCCGCTGTATTTCTCATCGCCCTTGAGGAGATGATACAGTTCACCGGTTATGTTCCGGTACACCTTCTTCACCGTGCGGGGATCCATACCCGTTTCAGTGTGAAAAGGCCAGCCTCCCAGGGAAAAGGGTGCTTCATTGTCCGGCCGCAGCTGGAGACGATACCGTTCCGGTTCACGGCCCAGGCAGGAATGCCGGTCCAGGTGGAAGGGGCTGAATTCAAAATGGTTGAAGGGGGAGAGAAAAAGTTCCCTGTTTCTCTTGAAAAAATCGAATGTCTCATACGCCTCTTCCACCGTTTCGTGGGGAAGGCCGATCATGGCAAAAACCCTGTAGTATATGCCGGCAGCAGCACAGTTTTTGAGAATTGCCTCTGCCTGCTGCACGGATATTCCCTTGTTGATGGCATCAAGACGTTTCTGGCATCCTGATTCAAGCCCGAAGAGAATTTTTCTGCATCCTCCCCGGTATATATGCCGGCACAGCTCTTGTGTAAAGCCCCTCTCGAACCTGCCGTAGCAGATATACCGCACATCGAGCTTTCTCGCAAGCAACCCGGTCGCGATATCGGCCAGCAGCTCCGGGTGACACGATTCATCGGTAAATTGAAAATAGGGGGTTTTATATTTGAGCGAGAGTTCTTCGAGCTGATCAACGATCAATCGCACGCTTTTTACCCTGTACCCATTGTCAGCGATCATATTGCTGTAGGGTATGTCACAGAAACAGCATTTCCCCCAGTAACAACCCTTCCCCAGATTATAGGGAAGCACCGCGCGGGGGGCCAGATAGCTCATGAGCGGCAGCCCGTCAAAGTCCGGAGTGGGAAGTTCATTTATATTTTCCACCAGAAAGGGGTCGTTGGTCTGAACTGCGCCACCGGAGGGGAAAATCAGGTTGGGGACATCCTTCAGGGTGCCCCCACCTTCCATGGTTTTCATGAGCTGAAGCAGGGCGGTTTCACCCTCATACACGATCACTCCGTCACAGAAGGTGAAAAATCGCCCCTCCTGCTGCAGCGCGGCGATCAGTTTTACAAAGACGGTTCCACCGATAAAAACGGTCCGGCCGGCCTGTCGCAACTGATACGCAAGGGTCAGCCCGGGAATAATCTGCTGGTAATTAAGGATCGAGATCCCGATTGCATCGGGCCGGTACCCGTCGACCCGGGGGAGCACATGCTCCCGGTAAAGAGGCCCGAAGAGGTTTGAGTCATCATCCCGCACCGCGTCAAGCAGATCTGAGAAGCGGTCGCTGCGGTATGGTGTTTCAAAGGCCGGGTTGTCCATGCGCATGCTCATCTGCGCATGGACCGGCAGGGTAACAAGACGCAAGGCTTCATTTATTTTCCTTCGCGCCCATTTAAATCGGTCCCGGTTATAAAATTCCTGTCCCCGCAAAACGGTTATGGCATCACTCGTTTCCCGGGGAAGGTTCTGAGATGACCGGCAGAGTTCAAAGAGGGAATGCCAGTAGCTGGCGTCTTCGTAGCCCTTCACCCCCTTTCGGTCAATTGCGGCCATTTTCTCTTCGGCCTTTTTGAGCGAGCGCTGCAGGTTGCCGGGCTGGCACAGGTGCAGCAGCAGCTCCAGGTCCAGGTCCCAGATTTCAACCTCATGCCCCGCTTTCCGCAGGGCAGCCGCAAGACATGCCGGGGCCAAATGCGGGCCTCTCGGATCACAAACCGGCGGAAAAAGGATGAGCATCTTCATATGCGTACGGATAACAGGCACAGTTCCGGCTGCAACTTTTTTCCATCCATGCCGATGAATATGGGTTCGGGTTGAGCCTCCGCGGTAATTGTAGCATTATGCAGGCCACCGTGGCAAACTGCTTTTTTTTAACTTGACAACCATACCTTTATACTCTACTCACATATGACAACCAACGTACCGGTACCTCAGGAGTGCAGGCATGACTAAAGATAATCCTCAAGACACCATTGTGGCCAAGGTTAACGCCGAGGAACTCTATGAATCCCAGCTGGAACAAGCGGTGTCAAACTACCGCGCGTCCCTGAAAGAACAGGGCATTGACATCAGGGTCTTTGGAAAGGACCAGCTCCATAATGTGCGGCAATTCATGCTGGCAAAACTGGTGGAGCGCGAAGTGCTCCACCAGGAGGCGGTGAGACAGAAGATCAAGGTTACGTCAAAGGAGATTGATCGGGTAATGGAGGAATCAGAAAAGGACTATGCTTCCCACCAGGAGTTTCTGAGCGACATACTGAAAGACGGCGCTTCTCTCAAAACCTACAAGGAGAGGCTTGCCTACGACATGATTATCAACAAGCTGGTCTCCAAACGCTATGAACTGCATAAAAAGCCGATTTCCGCGAAGGAAATAAGCAGCTTCTTCCGGAACAATACCCAGCTGTTTGCCCGGCCGGAAGCGGTGGACATCGGGCATATCCTGCTGCGGCTGCCGCCGGACGCCGAGGATGAGGAGATTGCAAAGGCCAGGGAAAAGCTTAAGAGGATTCGGGAACAAAAAGCTGATTTTCGTGAGCTGGCAAAAAAATATTCAGAGTGTGATTCGGCCGCGCAGGGCGGCGACCTGGGTTTCCAGTCCCGCGGCCAGCTCTATCCCCCGCTTGAGGCGGCAGTGGGCAAGCTGAAAGAGAATGAAATCAGTCAGCCGGTGCTAACGCGTGAAGGGGTGCACCTGGTGAAGCTCTATGCGCGCAGACCCAAGGGGTTTATCCCGCCCTTTGAGGAGATACAGGGTCACGTGGAACAGGTAATGAAAATAGATCAGGCACAGAAAATCTATCAGGATTATGTTGATGAGCTGAAGCAGACGGCACAGATTGAGGTGTTTATCAGCTGAAACGATTTAAAGGTCCGCCACACGAGCGGATGCCGACACTTCCCGGCCATGCTGCCGGATATGCAGGCACTCTCCGGCCGGATTTCCCTTCAACCACACCCCGCTATTGTTTGACTTCCACAAACAGCGGTCCCGGTTTCATCGCCTGGGTCTTCTTGCACACCGGGCATGGATCAGGCGGGACGTCTCCGGTGTGAATATAACCGCAGGTTGTACATCTCCATTGCTTCATACGCATTCCTCCATCCGAATAAATTCATCAGGGAAACTGTTTTAAATACCCACGACCTTTCGGGGCTTCGCGAAGCATGAAAATCGATGGGGTTATTTCCCCTCACCCCATCCCTCTCCCCCAAGGGGGCGAGGGGGTATAAATTGATTCTCTCTTCCTTTTATGAAATGAATGAAACCCGTCGATTCCCTCTACCCGGCGGGGAGAGGGTTAGGGTGAGGGGGTATAATCTATTCGCAAATCACGCTTTGCCTCAATCGCGCTTGGCGCCGAAAATGAACTGGGAGGCCTTTTTCCGCCGTCGGGCATCCGGGCTTAGGTCCTTGAGATCCTTGAGCAGTTCCCGGTTCTTGTCGCACACCCTGTCTACCACCCGCTCCGTGGCAAAGCGCTTCATTGATTCCGCGCACTCTTTCAGCTTTAATCGGGTCTTGTGCCAGGTCTCCATAACCCGCTCGTCACCCTGGTCGATAATGTCTACGGCGTCAGCGGGACATACATACTCGCAGGCGCCGCAGCCGATGCAAACGGCTGACGGCTGATACCAGGGGGTATTGACGCTGGTGTGCTTGCCGCGCCCGGAATAATGAATTGCGCCCACATCCAGAAGCTCCGAGCAGACCCGGAGGCATAATCCGCAGAGGACACAGCGGTCCCCCTTGGCCGAGAGATCCATGCGCTCAAACCGCGTACGGTCCACGCCGTAGTGCGCGGCAAGTTCCCGGATCTTTTTTGATCCCGGTGCTTCAGCCAGATAAAGTTCCAGCAGCACCTTCCGGATCTGCACCACCTCGGGCGTCTTGGTTTCAACCGTCAAACCCTCCGAGGTGGTCAGGGTACACGAGGTGGTGATGCCCGGTTTGCTTCCCGCCACCACCTGCACCATGCAGAGCCTGCAGGCCCCGTAAGGGGTAAGCCCCTCGCGATGGCAGAGATAGGGAACATCAATGCCGTGATCGATCATGAACTGAAGCAGGTTCAGGTTCGCTTCCGCCTGATAGGTTGTACCGTCAATAACCATGGTTACCATTGCAGTTCCTTCTCCCTGTAATCCCGTGCAGGACGGTGTTCGCTTATTCCTCTTCATCCTCTCCCTTAACATCGCACCGGAGGCATCGAACCGTCTCCGCCACTGCCTGTTCCCGCGTATAGGTAGGTGACACTTCCTCAACATTGCCTTTGTAGTCGCTGAAGGTGCGACACTCAACGGTGTGCCGTTTGCCGCCCTGCGGTTCCACCGAAACCTCCATGGAGTAGGGTATGCTCTTTTTGAGCTTATCAAACCGGCCCTCCCCCATGAGACGGGCATCAATGATCCTGGCAAAGGTTTTGCCGTGCCCCATGGCATCGGTCACGGTGTTGGGGCCGGTCACCACGTCCCCGCCCGCGTAAACGCTGTCGGCTGCGGTCTGAAAGGTGTAGGTATCCACTCCCACCGTTCCGTTTCTGGCGATGTTAACCTTGAGCTTCTTTAAGAACCCGGTGTCAGGCCGTCCGCCGATTGCGGTAACCACTGCGTCACACTTCAGCAGACGGGTTTTCCCCGTGGGCTCGGGTGTGATTCTTCCGGCGATATCATAGGCTCCCATGCGCATCTGCATGACCTCAATGCCGCTCACCCTGCCGCCCGTGCCCTTGACCGCGTGGGGCGCGCCCAGGAACGTGAACTGCACCCCTTCTATTTCCGCCTCATGTATCTCTTCCTTGAGCGCGGGCATCTCCTCCTTGACCCTGCGGTAGAGGATGGTGACGTTCGCGCCGAGGCGGAGCAGCACCCGGGCGCAGTCGATGGCCACATTGCCGCCGCCCACCACCACCACCTCTTTGCCCATGACCGGAGGCCTGCCCATGGCCACATCCCGCAAAAACTTCATGCCCGGATGGACCCCCTGCAGTTCCTCGCCGGGGACGTCCAGCTTCATGTCTTCATGAGCGCCGGTGGCAATATAGAGCGCGCTGAATTTCCCGGCCATAATCTCCTTGAGGGTGATGTCCTTCCCGACCCGCTGGTTGTACCTGAACTCAACCCCCAGGTCACGGATCTGGTCGATTTCCCTCCGCAGAACCGCCTTGGGAAGCCTGAACTCGGGTATGGCGTAGTGCAGCATCCCCCCCGCTTCCGGCTGCGCCTCAAAAATGGTCACCCGGTGGCCCAGGCGCGCAAGATAGTAAGCGGCGGTAAGGCCTGCCGGCCCGGCGCCGATGATGGCAATCTTCTTTTTGGTGTCGGGAAATACCGCTTTGGGCTTCAGCCGGGACGCGGCGATGTGCTCATAGCGATAGTCCGAGATAAAGCGCCGTATCTGCCTGATGGCAACCGGGTCATCAACCTCACCCCGCCGGCATTTTGCCTCGCAGGGATGGTGGCAGACCCTGCCGCAGACCGCGGGCAGGGGATTGTCTTCCAGGATAAGCCGGTAGGCGTCCTCCAGGCGTTCTTCCTTCATCAGCTGAATAAAGCCCGGGGCGTTCATGTGCAGCGGGCACTTGTTTTCACAGGGCGCCAGAAAGAGGGCGTCGCATACCCCGGCGCGGCACCGCTTCTGGATGATGTGCTCCTCATATTCGTCCCGGAAGTAGCGGAGGGCGGTGAGCACGGGATTAGGCGCCGTCTGGCCCAGCCCGCAGAGTGAGGCGGTGGAAATGACCTTTGCCAGTTCTTCCAGCTCGGTAAGGTGCCGCAGCTCGCCTCTTCCCTTGGTGATTTCCTCGAGTATGACCAGCATCTGCTCCAGACCCCTCCGGCAGGGGACGCACTTGCCGCAGGATTCCTCCTGGGTAAAGGAGAGGAAATACTTGGTGATGTCCACCATGCAGGAATCCTCGTCCATCACCACCATGCCGCCGGATCCCATGATGGAGCCGATCTTTTTAAGGCTCTCATAATCGACCTTGTTGTTAAAAAGGGAGGCGGGAATGCAGCCGCCGGAAGGGCCGCCGGTTTGCACCGCCTTGATGCGCTTATCCTTGATGCCGCCGCCGCCCATTTCATAGATGATCTCTTTTAAGCTGATCCCCATGGGGACTTCAACCAGGCCCACCCGCGCGACCTTCCCCACCAGCGAGAAGACCTTGGTTCCCTTGCAGTCCTCCGTTCCGGTGGCATTGAACCACGCCGCCCCCCTGGCCATAATCACCGGGATATTGCACCAGGTCTCAACATTGTTGATGATGGTCGGCTTCCCGTTGAGCCCGCTCACCGCCGGAAACGGCGGCCGGGGACGGGGCCGCCCGGAGTGCCCTTCGATTGAGGCAATGAGGGCGGTTTCCTCGCCGCAGACAAAGGCGCCGGCGCCGCAGACGATGTGAATATCGAAACTGAACCCGTCAGCGATATTTTTTCCCAAAAGCCCATGGCTGCGCGCCTGATCAATGGCGGTCTGGATGCGCTCGATGGCCAGGGGATACTCGGTGCGCGCGTAGATGATCCCCTCATCAGCGCCGATGGCAAAAGCCCCGATGATCATCCCCTCCAGCAGCATGTGGGGATCGCTCTCCATTTCGTTGCGGTTCATGTAGGCGCCGGGATCACCCTCGTCGGCATTGCAGATGATATATTTCTTGTCGCTCTTCACATTGCGGGCGATGCCCCACTTGGTGGCGGTGGGAAAACCCGCCCCGCCCCTGCCGCGCAGACCCGCGTCGCCGACCGTCTTGAGCACCGCGTCGGGGGTCATGCCGGTGAGCACCTTCAGGGCGGTCGCGTATCCCCCCACCCCGATGTATTCCTCGATGCTTTCCGGGTTGATCAGGCCGCTCTCCCGCAGCACGATCTTCTTCTGCTTGCTGTAGAAGGGTATCTCGTGTGAGTGGGGAATCCGGGGAAAGCCGGTGCCGAACACGATGCCCCCGGGCTGGATGAAATTATCCGCCTTCTCTATTTTGCAGAATATCTTCTTCTCGTATAATCTGCCCTGTGACAGCTCGGCGGCAATGGAGCGGACATCATCCGCGGTGACCCGGTTAAACACCACCAGCGGACGGCGGGGCAGGAATACATTAACCAGCGGCTCCTCCCCGCAAAAGCCCAGACATCCTGTTTTAGTAACCAGGGCATCGAGCTTCTTCTTTTTTACCTGCTGCTGGAACGCGGCATACACGGCATCCGCACCGGCGGCGATTCCGCAGCTCCCCAGGCCCACCGCAATTCTCGGCCGGGAAGGGAAAAGCCCTTTCAGCGCCTTACGCTTGATCTTCTGCAACGCGGTCGTGCTCGCACCCTTCATCCTTCCTCCTTGTACTTCTCGACAATACCCCGCACCTTATCCACGGTGCTGTACCCGTAAACATCATTGGCCCCCACTCTCACCACCGGCGCCAGACTGCAGCAGCCGACACAGCGAAGCGTTTCCAGGGTAAAATTCTTGTCTTCGGTGGTATCACCAACCTTGATGCCCAGCATCTGGGAAAGCCCCTTGAGTATCCGCGATCCCCCGCGCACATGGCAGGCGGTACCCAGGCATACATGCAGGGTGTGCTTGCCGCGCGGCTTCAGGGAAAAAGCCGAATAAAACGTGGCCATGCTGAACAGCTGCGCCAGATGGACTTTCATCTTTTCGCTCACCTCCTGCAGCGCATCCTGGGGCAGATAGCCATAGACCTCCTGGATTTTTTCAAGCACGGAAATGATTTCACCGGGCTTGCCCTTATACTCAGCCAATATCTTGTCAATGGTGGTGCTCATCTGCCGCTCCGATAGTAAGAAAGTTCAGTGCCTATCTCTTTTTCTTGCGGGTGATGGTTCGTGCGCCGGACCGGCGGGTTCCTGCCGCCGCTCTCTTCTTCCCCGCCCGGACACCGGTTCCCTTTGTTTTCAGCGCATCGGCAACTTCCCGCAGCCCCAGTTCCTGCAGCCGCTTTAAGGCGGGAACGCCCTCCTTGTTCCACCCTCTCAGGCGGTAATACCTGTCGAGGACTTTTTCATATTTCTCCCGGTTGACGGGCGGGACCGGCGGTGACGCAACCGCATCTTCACGAACGCACCCCTGGTTGAGACACTTCCAGTTGGGCAGGTCATCTTCGCGGGTGATGCCTCTCAGCACAATGACCGCCCGTTCGATTTGATACGCCCGCTCCCCGATGGCAAGCAACTCATCCCTGGTAAACCTCATCCCGGTTGCGTAGTGGAGCGCCTTGGTTACATACTGCCACATCCGTTCCATGTCCTGCGGCCGGTCGTGCCAATAACCATAGTGCCCAAAGGAATATTTACAGATGCCCAGGGCATCAGACAGCTCAAAGAAGTTCTCGTAAAACTCCACCAGCCGCGCCTTGGCTTCGGGATGATAGGAAAGGGGGTCCGCCGCCTCCTTGAATCCGGTTATCTTCCCGGCCACCGCGGGGCTCCCCATCCATTCCGCCGTGGGCAGCCCGGACAGCGGGTGCGCCCCCCGGGGTGAAAGTGCCATGGAAAGCATGGCGCCCACCGCGGGACGGGTCTCGATGCCGGAAGAACACATCCCTTTCTGGTGGTACACGCAGTTCAGCGCCTCGGTTCCCAGTGTCTTGCCCACCCGGTAGGATCCCTCCGCCAGGCGTTCCCCGCAGCCTTTTCTCATGGCAATTTTGGGCAGGAGCTCCATCATGCCTTCGCCGTTGCCCCACTGCATGGGCACGCCATCGGTAAAGGACTCATCGACGATTCCCTTTTCATACCATTCCATCAGATTGGAAAAGATATTTCCCGCTTCCACCGGGTCAAGACCAAGATCGTTGCAGAGGGAATTAAGTGCGACCACCATCTTTCCCCGGGGTTCAAGGCAATTATGTCCCAGGGATACAACCGCATCATAACCCGGCCCGCCGCTCAAGGAACCAGAAGGGTCCTGGGGGCGGTATGCGCCAAGACAATGCACCGGGCAGGCCGAGCAGGCATCCTGCCGTTCCCTCGCCGCGCTTCCGGTGATTTCGGTGAGATCCCGGTCATCCTGCCAGATACCGCAGCGGGTCCAGTTTTTCATGGGGGTCATGCCCATTTGCCCGAACCATCTGATGAATCCCGGCGTGCCGGACATGTGACATGATCTGATAGCTCCGGCTGTGCAGCGGGCCGAAGCGGGGGTCCATGAGGTCGTTCCGGCACTGCAACGACAGCGCAAGAAAGTTTTTCGGGTCATGGACGGCGACACCCCTGCTTCCCTGGATTACCAGCCCCTTGAGATTTTTTGAACCCATCACCGCCCCGCCCCCGCATCTTCCCAGGCTGCTGGCACGATTGGTCCTCACGCTTGCAAAGCGCACCAGCTTTTCACCCGCGGGTCCGATCACCAGAACCTGGGCGCCGCTGTGTCTCGCAAGCAACCGGCCGATGGATTCGTTCGCGCCCTTGCCCCAGATGTCCCGGGCGGGCTTTAACTCGATCCGGTCATCCTCAATATGAATGTAGACCGGTTGTGCGGCCCTGCCGGTAATCACCACCGCATCCCAGCCGGCATGCCTGAGCTCGGGGCCCACCCCGCCCCCCACATTGGAATCACCCCAGCCGCTGTATGCGAGGGGTGAAATAAAGGTTGCCTGAAGCCGCGCCGAGCAGGGCCAGGTCGTTCCGCAGAGCGGTCCCGCCCCCAGCACCAGGGGGTTGGCAGGTTCGAAAGGAGCAACGGTTGCGACGTCGGCGCTGCGGAAAAGCAGCATGTGATTGAGGGCCCTTCCTCCCAGATAGTCCTTGAAATACGAACCAAGGTCGTCGGCCGTGCAGCTTCCTTTCGTGAGGTCGATCCTCAAAAGCCTTCCGGTGAAGCCATGCATATCATCTACCTCCCAGTATACCCTTCTTCTCCATCGCATCGAGCCGCGCCCGCTGCCTGATGAGATCATAGGAGCGCGGGGTGACATACTCAATCGCGCCTGTCGGGCACCATTGGGCACAGGCGGGGTCTCCCGAACAGAGGTCGCATTTGACCACCATTTTGGTCAAGGGGTCCAGGGAGATTGCCCCGAAGGGGCAGGCGATCATGCACATCCGGCAGCCGATGCACTTTTTCTCGTTGAGGATCTTTGCCCCGGTGGCCTCGTCGAGAACAATAGCCTGCGCGGGGCAGGTATTCATGCAGGCGGCGTCTTCACACTGCTGACACTGCATGGGAACATCCAGGACGGTTTCTTCAAAATGAACGTTCCTTCGCCGGGAACTGCGGGGATTGCACACGCCGGTCTGCACCAGGGAACATGCCAGCTCACAGGTATTGCACCCGGTGCATTTTTCGGGATGAAACAGCAACATCTTCTTCATGCTCAGTTCCTTTGCAGGGCTTAAAAAAAAGATGGCCGGTTATGAATGGCGATCTTACTGCAGGCGTACCTTCCTTTCCTGCGCAAAACCGAGACGGTATCTATCATATCAGCCGGTAAAAGTCAAAAATAATTACATGCCGCATCCCTTCGCAAAAAAAGGTGCCTCCCACACAGGTGGAAGGCACCTTGATGAACGGACATCACGTCACATCTCAATCTGCCAGGGCATAGACCAGCGAGGTAAATCCTTTCGCCATGGCCTCCTTGGAATCCTGGCGTGAGATGACTTTCTTCTTCTCCAACGCTTGAACCAGTTTCTCAAATCCTGTCAGCAACAGGACCTTTCGCTCCTGATTGTCAATAATCCCTTTGTCTTTGAGCAGGTTGAGAAGATCAAGGAAGAAGTCGTCCATCTCAGCAAATTGTTTTGCCTGCTGTTTCGTCATCACTGCCATAGCCGTCACTCCTTTTCCTTGAATTAATAATAATACTTCTTTTTCTTCTGCTCCGATTCACTCATGTATCTCTTCCGCAGGGGACGTATGTCTTCAGCCACGTAATCGAGACCAAGCTGCTTGAGCTTCCTCTCGCTGGGGAATCCCGTTCCCGGCTCATAATCCCGGTACTTGTAGTACTTGGGAAGCATCTCATTAATGGGAAGGGTGGCACCCACATTGGTCTGATAGTCAACGTGCTGGGGCATGGGCTCCTTGGTAAAGCGTTCAGGAACCACATCCTCCCGGGCGCCCGACATCTGGCGAGCCCAGTAGGCCCTTTCAAGATTATACACCCGCTCTCCAACCTCAAGGAACTCCTCTATGGACATGTCCATACCGGTGCAGGCGTTGAAGTAGTCCAGCTGATCCTGGGTTAACACGGTATAGCACCAGTGGGTGGTGAAACAGCACACGTTCAGACAGTCGGTCACGGTCTTCTGGTTCTCTTCATAATACACCATGTACGGCTTGCCTACCGTGGTCACCGGTTTTGCCGGTCTCTCATCACCGAGGAGCTTGGTGTTCAGGCCGGGATAGAGGGCTCCCGAGAGTTCCAGGCAGCACAGCGACCTGAGGTGATCGCATCCGCCGCGGGTGCCAACGGCAAAGGAAAGCCCGTAGCCGAAACCCAATCCGCGGGGATCATCACCGGGAAGCGTCATGCCCCTGGTGGTAATGGTATAGTAGTGACCTTTATCGCCCAGGCCCAGTTTATCAGAGGCCCGGTCGCCGCCCTCGGCCAGGATATCGCCGAAACCTCTCCGGTAGGCTATATCCTGAATGAGCTGGTCCACCACCTTCTCGTCACCCCACTCAAGCTCCAGTCCTCCCGTATCCTTGGCGGTAATCAGACCGCGCTGGTACCACTCCATGGCAACGGAAATCACGCCACCGGTTTCGATGCCGTCCATGCCCAGGTCATTGGTAAGTCTCGCATTATGCCAGATGTCATTGGCATCCTCGATAATGCCGACCCGGGGACCGGTCGGAACCGCGTGCTCGTATTCAGGACCGCCGAACTCCTCGCCCGCCCAGCGCCCTTCCTTGATGGAGGTAAAGCGCCCGCAGCAGATGGGGCAGGCATAGCAGCCTTCCCGGTGTTTGAGCACGGTTTTGGCGTGCGTTTCACCTGACATGTTATTGGCCAGCGGCGTGCCGCCGTACTGCAGATTTTTCCAGGGCAGCCATCCGTCCCGGTTGGCGATATTAATCAGGCACAGGCTGCCATATTCGTAGAGGCCCATCTTCATGGGGTCGTTTTTAAACGCCTGCCTCAGGCGATTGCAGATCTCGAAAAACTCCTTGGGCCGTGCAATCTTAACACTGCCGGAACCCCTGGTGGCAATAGCCTTAAGGTTTTTGGAGCCGATGACCGCCCCGTGACCGGTCCTTCCCGCAGCCCTCCACACATCATTGAAGGTGCAGGCAAAACGGACCAGGTTTTCTCCGGCGGGTCCGATTTGGAGAATATGGATATCCTCGTCTTTCACTTCCTGTTTGATCATGGTATCCGCATCGCGGGGAAATTTGCCCCAGAGGTGTGCCGCGTCACGTATTTCAACCTTGTCATCGTCAATCCAGATATAAACCGGCTTTTTTGCCCTGCCTTGCAGGATTATCTGGTCATACCCGGCATACTTGAGCTCGGCGCCCCAGTGACCGCCCATGCTTGAGTCTCCGAAACCGCCGGTTAAGGGTGACTTGCAGCTAACCGTGACGCGCCCGGTTGAGGGAGCCGCAGTACCATTGAGCGGACCAACGCCAATACACAGGCGTGCCCGCGGATCGAAGGGATCCATATCCGGCGGCACTTCATTGTAGATAATATCCGAATTAAAACCGCGTCCGCCGATCCATTTCCTGCGATATTCCAGCGACAGGGGTTCTTTAATGATATCACCTTTGCTGAGATCAATTCTTAGTCTTTGTCCGGCCCATCCGTACATATTAACTCACCTCCTTTGCCATTGTGGCGGCATTAATTCTTTCCTGCAATTTGTGCCGCTTCTTGGCTTTAGCTG
Organism: uncultured delta proteobacterium; assembly: GCA_963793865.1. Classification (GTDB taxonomy): domain Bacteria; phylum Desulfobacterota; class WTBG01; order WTBG01; family WTBG01; genus CAZWCD01. Next base: position 458,756 of record CAWCBP010000008.1, on the reverse strand, counting down.
CTATTTCAGGGCTCATCCAGGTAATGGCACCGCTGGGACACCAGTCGGCACATACCGGTCCGTCGGTACGGCCTTCACACAGATCGCACTTGAATGATTTTCTGGTAATCGGGTGGATGCTGATGGCCCCGAACGGGCAGTGAATCAAACATTCTTTGCAGCCGATACACTTATTGGCATCGATCTTGGAGATCCCCATTTTGGGATCGAGCGCGCACGCCCCGGTGGGGCACACGGCAGCGCAGGGCGGATCCGTGCAGAGGTCACAGCCAGCAACGAAACTTTCACCAAAGCGCTCGTTACGAACGACGTTGATGCGTGAAAGCAGCTTGCTGCACTCTCCCTCATGATACAAGGAACAACCCACGACGCAGCTCCTGCATCCGGTACATTTCTCTTGATCATAGATCAGCAGCTTGTCCATATAACGTTCCCCTTTCATGTTTTGTGTTGATCAAACCTTCCGGTCCCATCCAACCTGCCGTTCCAAGCATCACCTCCCTTCAACGGCTGCCGCTGCGGGAGAGCCTTCCTGAAACAGTACGTGTTCAGAAGGGACTGCATATCCGACTCTCCGGCACGGTCCTTACTGCATTGCGACAGGACCCGACAGTGCGAGCTCATTCAGTCATGAGCATATAGGACATGCACAGGGAAAACACGTTTATCCAGCATTCTTCCCCGGGCAGTATATCTTAACAAACAGGAAGGTTCTTATAGCGCACTTGCGCATTATTTGTCAAACTAAAATCCGGCATTTACACCAAATTTCTCAGACGGCGGGCAGCGGGGATTTATAAGCGCTGCCGGAACAATCCAAGGCCGGCATAAACAGGTGCTTGATCCGGTTCATTGCCTTCGGGCAGGGGGATCAAAAGCTTTATGTGACGCCCCCCATGCAGAAGAGGTTCAGGCGGACGGGGACTGGCTCAGGGTGCAGCTTGCGGCCTGAATGCCGTTTCGCACCGCCACCAGCTCCGCCGCGATGGATACGGCTATCTCCGCCGGGGTAGTGGCGCCGATGCTGATGCCGATAGGCGAATAGATCTTTTTAATAACCTCTTCACTGATGCCCCGGTCACGCAGCTGCTGAAATGCCCTGGCAACCTTGGTGCGGCTGCCGATCATGCCCAGGTAGCGGAAGGGCTTATGGACAAGCTGCTCGAGAATCTCGAAGTCATGGGCGTGCTTGTGGGTAAGAATGATCATGTAGGTGCCGTCGGAGTAAGAGAGATCTCCCAGCGCCTTGTGGTAGTCCTCCGCAATGACCGAATCTGCCCAGGGAAGCCGCCCGGCGTTGGCAAAATCAGGCCGGTTATCGACTACGGTAACATTGAAATCAAGCATTGTGCCGATTTGAGAGAGCGCGCTCCCGATGTGGCCGGCGCCGAAGATAATCAGCTGCGGCGCGGGAAGCAGCGGTTCGAGAAAAACGGACATGCCCCCGCCGCAGGCCATGCCGATATCCTTGAGCTCGTATTTTAACAGCTTGGACGCAGCGGAGCTCATCATCGACAGGGCCTCATCCAGAACTTTTTTTTCAACCGCCCCGCCGCCGATGGTACCTACCGACGTGCCGTCCTTCTTCACCAGCATCCGGGCCCCTCCTTCGCGGGGCGCCGATCCCAGCGATTCCACCACCGTTGCCAGCACCACCGGCATATGTGCCTTTTTTGCCGCAACAATTTCCTCAAAAATATCCATGGGTTACCTCCTCGACACTCGGTCCTCTAATGATTGTCCTGGTATTGCTCAAGTGCTTTGTGCAGCGCCTGCACCCCGGCCAGCGGGCAGCCGGTCTGCTGTACCAGCTCTCCCTGAAATGCCGCGACGATGTCTTCATCAGTCAGCTCTTTTGCCTCCTCGACCGTTTTGCCCAGGGCGAGCTGCGTCATCATGCTGTTTGCCGCGCGGGTGGCCGCGCAGCCGTTTGATCTGAAGCGGATGTCAAAAATTCTTCCCTCCTCGACCAGTATCCAGAGCTCAAGCGTGTCGCCGCAGGCAGGGTCGGTGATGGAGACATGGCTGTCAGCCAGCCCTTCGGACATGTCCCCGAAGTTGCGCGGGTTCTGCGCATGATCCTGAAGCAGGGTCGCCGGAGAAACAGCATCTTTTTGCTCCATCTGCCGCCGGAGATCATTGCGATAATTTTTGCTCATGGGGTTACCGTTTTCCGCGTGAAACGCGATGCTCAGATTTTTTTAACCACTTCGATAAACGCTTCCAGTGTCTTTATGTTATGGCAGGGTAAGAAACGATCAACGTAGGGCATTGCCGCCGCCATACCCATGCAGAGCGGCTGGTAGCTGTCATATTTCAGATTTGGGTTAAGCCAGATGATTTTTTTGAACCCTTTTTTAAATATGGCCATCTGCTTTCTCATGATTTCAACATCACCTTTGTCCCAGCCGTCGGAGAGAATCACCAGGATCCGGTTTTTCTTGCGCAGCTTGCCCCCGTAACGATCATTGAACTCGGCAAAGCTGCCGCCGATATCGGTGCCGCCCGACCAGAAAAGCACCTGTTTTGACATCATGGCCAGGGCGGATCTGATGGAGCGATAGCTCAAGAGGTCGCTTATGCGCCGGAGCTGGGTGCCGAACACAAAGGTCTCGGTGTCGGGAACATATTTCTGCAGCTCATAGATAAATTTTATCAGAAAGGTGCTGTAAATGTCCATGGACCCGCTGACATCGGCAAGCAGCACCAGCTTGGACTGCTTGGGCTTGCGCTCCCTGGTGTAGATTTTAACGATCTCACCGCCCTTTTGGCGTGACTGGCGGATGGACCTGGGAAGGTCAATAACCTTTCCCTTATTGCTTGACTTGAAGCGCCGACCCTTGCGCTCCTTGACATTGATGCGCAGCGTCTTGAATGCCTCATCAAAAAGGCTCAGCTCCTCATCCTTCACCTCTTCAAAATCTTTTTCCCTCAGCCGCTCAGAAAGCGAGTAGGTAGGCACTGATATCTCTTGATAGAGGCTGCTCTCCTTTTTTGCGTCTTTTTTCGTATCCGCCCTGGTGTCTTCGTCCGAACCGCTCTGTTTCATCCCCGGGCTCTGATCCTCATCCGGATCTTCCGAGCTGCCGCCATAGCGCTTGGGAATGGTCAGGCCGGTTCTCCAGAACTGCAGAAACAGATAATCAAAAACAGCGTAGTATTTATAGCTCACCAGCAGGTTGGCCCTGAGGGCCATGTAAAATTCAAAACGGTTGTTGATGTCCACATGCCTCAGCGCGGCGATGGTATCAATCTCGCTGGCGGTATGCACCGGAACCCTGTTCTGTCGCAGCAGCACGGCAAAGCGAAGGATCCGCTTGATCAGGGCCCGGGAACGCTCCTGATAGTCCTTTTGGGTGAATTCCCTGCGGACTCTTTTGAATGACTCGGGAGGTGTATAAAGTATTCGAGGCATGCAATCCTTCCTGCCGTTCTACAAGTTCCGAATAATTTTGTTGTGGCTAAAAAGCCATCCCCCTTGAGCCACATGCTTTCAGCAAGATTATCAGCCCGCGCCACTATTTTTTCAACAGCCTGCCAGTTCTGCGGACATGTTTTGTTGTGGTTTTAAAAACCCCCACCCCCGGCCACCGCCTCTGCTTTCATCAGGACGTCGGTTGTGATGTCGCTGTAATGTTTTACGTCTTCCTTGAACTTGAACAGGCAGCCGCAGGTCAGATCCATGACCTCTTCATCAATATCCTCCTTTTCGAGTATGGTCAGGGCCTGCGACCAGTCAAGGGTCTCGGCCACACCGGGACGCTTGTAAAACTCCTGGTCGCGCAATTGGGCCATCACGCCGGCGATTTTTTTTGCCATGTATTCGCCGACGGCAGGCACCTTGGCCATGATGATCTCCATCTCCCGCTCCGGGGTGGGGTAATCGATAAAGTGGTAGAGGCAGCGGCGCTTGAGGGCATCATGGAGCTCGCGCACACGGTTGGAAGTGATGATGACCTGCGGCTTGTGCGTGGCTTTCACGGTACCCATCTCGGGAATGGAAATCTGAAAGTCAGAGAGTATTTCCAGCAGGAACGCCTCAAATTCCTCATCCGCCCGGTCCACCTCATCGATCAGCAACACCACCTTTTCCTTGCTCCGTACCGCCGTCAGCAGGGGGCGGGGAATGAGGAACTCGTCGGTGAAAATGTCCTCAAGATGGTATCCCTGGCCGCACACATCGACGGTTTTAATCTTCAAGAGCTGCTTGGCATAGTTCCATTCATAGATGGTGGTGGCGGCGTCAAGCCCCTCATAGCACTGCAGCCTGATAAGCCTGCTGCCCAGAACGTTGGCCAGCACCTTGGCAACTTCGGTTTTGCCGACCCCGGGCTCTCCTTCAAGCAGCAGCGGTTTCTCCATGCAGAGGGAAAGATAGATGACAAAGGCAAGCCGGCTGTCGCAGATGTAATTCTCTTTTTTTAACGCCTCGGTAACGGATGCTGCGGAATTGATTTCCTTCATTGGAGCCTCTTTTTTCTTGCATTATAGTTAAGCGTCTTGCGTTATTCCCTTCCGACAGTTCAAATATAGAATTGCTTCCAGAACCGCGCCGCCCAGGGCGCGTGCCTTGTCTGAAATGGTATGGCAGAATTCCTGTATCGGCCGGGGATCTACATCACCTATCTTAAGCCCGGTGACCACCTCCCGCCCGTTCATGATAAGACCGCGAATCATGCCGTCAAAGGGGGCCTTTACCGGCCGGCCGGCGACCGTGCAGATGACATCGCCTGCCTTTACCGGATCTCCGATGTCCAGCACATGCGTCACCGTGCCGTCGCAGGGCGCCCTGAGTACCCGTTCCGTGCCGTATCCCTCAACCGGGGCGGGCACACCGGTGTCGGGTTCTGCGTAACCTTCAAATATCAGGCGGCCGAGGTTATGACCACGGTTGGTTTCAACAACCACGTCTACATCCTCTCCCGCCTTAAACCCGGGACCAAGGGCTATGGTAATGGGCGCCATGCCCCGGTGCATACCGGTATTCCGCTTGGCCAGCGTGGCATCCACCACCGCATCGGGCTTGATCTCCTTCAGCATATCCCCTCCGGGATCAACCATAACCGGGATGTTACCCTGCCGCCACTGCCTGTACATGTCGTCCTGTGCATCCACCCGGACTGCCCGTATCCCTTCGACAGCGGCTTCACCGTCAATGATCGCCTGGGCGAATGACACCGTCCTGCGCACCACCAGAGGGTTTGCAACTTCAAGGATGAGCACCCGGAAGCCGCTGCGATGCAGCGTGCGCGCGACACCACTGCCCAGATCTCCTCCACCCCTGATGACAACCGTTTGGCGCACCATCACACGGCACCCTTGTTCATCAACCTGCAACACATAACATCCGTACCGCCTGACATTGCCGAGGCCATTTTACACTCCAAAGAAGTATATTGCATACCCAATAACAGGTCCCGGGGGAAAAACGGGTTACAGATAAAGAACTATTTCGCAAATACCATACCAAATAAAATACTTCTTAACAGCCTGAATATGCTATGATATTATTGTACAGATGGTTGGTGTACCGGCAAATGATGTCTAATAACCGGCATGGTGCCCATTATTCGGCAAATTTGGCTAATAATATCCCGCTTCACAAACTGAAAAGCCTGTCCTATAGAAAGAGAGACAGGCTTTAACTCCTATCTAAATAAAAAAGCCGCCACTCCCCATTTTTAAAAGAATCCCCTGTTGAACATGCAGGAAAAAAACAGCGGGACTTCACATGCAGGCATGGCCTCGTGATTTAAAACCTCGTGCGGTTTTCCGGCTATGATTATCCTCCCGTCCTCATATGGAATCACCCTGTCTGCCGCCTATGCCTTTTTCATGATCGCCCACAGGCCGCCTTCCTCTATGATGCGAGACCGTGCAGCCAGTCCCGCGCCGGCAATGGCCTGCTCAAATTCTGCCCGTGAGAAAAATTTCCTTCCCAGCGCGTAGTTGAGTCTGCGTGATTCATCCGCGATCCGATCGATTATTTCAGGAGATGTGAAGGAGCCGTATCCTCCGCCGGCAAAAACCAAACCGCCGGGAGCAAGCAAAACGGAACAGCTTTCGCCAGCAGTGCGCCTCCGGCATCCAGGAAAAAGAACAACCCGCGGCAAATGACCAGGTCAAATGAATTTTCCTCTCTGCCCAGCGATGCCAGCGGACCCGGCATAATCCGCACGCGATCTGCGGCCTGTCGCTCAAGCAGTCCGCCCAATCCGATGAAAAAGTTGCAGCCAGCTCCTCGATCTCCGGCGCTATGGTCAGGGTACTTCCGGGAAATTGTTTTAAAAGCATGAGGCCGATGCCCCCGGAAAAGCATCCGGCCTCCAGGATCCGGCCGGGCTGCCTGGTGCAGTATTCCGCGATTTGCCTGGCAATGCCCGGGTACACCGGAAACCAGAGTTTATTGACGGCTCTTATAACGGCTGTATCCATGCTGCGGTCCTTGCTTTTGGCGTATCCACCACGAAAGAATTGACATTGAGCACATTGTTGCTTTTATTGGAAGAGATTGCTTCGTCGTCCGCCCCCGCGGGACTCCTCGCAACGACTTTTTATTATAAGGTATTTCTGGGACAGGACACTAAATGATGTTCAGCAGTGCCCTGCCCGGGTCAGCTGCCGATACCTGTCCGATATGGGCAGCAAGGTCTCCTGCCTCAAGCAGCATTTCCCGTGCCTGCTGCAACTGTTGCTCCGGTACGGACAGCACCAGTCCGCCCGAGGTCTGGGCATCAAACACCAGGTCGATCAATACCGGGTCGGCTTTTCCAGGAAGGCAACCAGAGACCGGCAGAATTTTTTATTCGCGGCGCTCCCCCCGGGGAACATGCCCATGCCGGCGAAGCGCACGGCCTCGTCTATGAAGGGAATATGATTGAGCCACAGATCAATGGCCACACCCGAAGCCCGGGCAAGCTCCAGGAGATGTCCGCCCAAACCGAAACCGGTTACGTCGGTAGCCCCTTTAAGCCTGAGTTTCTCGATAACCTTTCCACCGGCTTTATTAAGCCTGCTCGCCCAGGTATAAATCAGCTTCTCAACCTGTGCGCTTTCTTCCACGCCCGCCTTGAGGGCGGTCGACAGCACCCCGGTTCCGATGGGCTTGGTGAGCAGAAGCTGGTCTCCGGGCTTAAGGCCTTTGTTTGAGGCAAATGACCCCGGGTCAATGATGCCGGTGACCGACAGGCCGTATTTTAACTCCTCGTCCTTTATGCTGTGCCCCCCTGCCATCACCGCGCCGGATTCCCTGATCTTGTCCATGCCGCCGGCAAGAATTTCCTTCAGCATCTCGCGTCCCAGCTTCTCGAGGGGGAAGCAGACAATATTCATGGCCGTGTACGGCTCACCGCCCATGGCATACACATCAGACAGAGAATTGGCCGCAGCAATCTGGCCAAACCAATAAGGATTGTTCACGATGGGCGTGAGTATATCAACCGTCTGCACCAGCGCCTTGCCGGGGGGGAAACGGACAATGGCTGCATCTTCATTGTCTCTCATGCTGTTAAGCAGCCGGTCATCCTGCGCCAGGTTTAACTCCGCCATAACCTCCTCCAGGTCCCCTGGAGGTATTTTTGCCGCTCAGCCTGCGGACTTTACGGTATTGACCAGGTCAATCGTATCCATGGTGATTCCTTGATTTTCAAAAAATACACTGGTAAGTTGTCATCCTCGCCTGCAGTATACCATTGTATCCTGCCGAAACCAATCACTATTTAAGATGTGCTCACGATCCGCACACGGTATGGAGGAGAGCGGCCGCTGACACGGTTTCACCGGCGCAGCATCCTCACGCCGCGGGCAAACCCGGACAAGTTTTCTATTGACGGATGTGCTGATTAATAGCACAATGTACCCTGAATTGCACCGTGAGAGGGTCAAAAAACAAAACCTGCCGGCGTTCTGCGATCAGCGCGGCGTCCGGCCCATCCATAAAGAGCGCTGCGAAGGATACTATGCATTTGCATCCGGTAAGCATCACCGGTATCGGGCGGTACATTCCGAAAAAGGTGATAACCAATGAAGATATTGCCCGACTGGTCGACACCAGCGATGAATGGATTGCCACCAGGACAGGGATCAAGGAACGAAGAGTGGTGGGAAGTGACGAAACCGCGACTTCCATGGCTTCCGCGGCGGCCAGGGATGCCATGCACTTTGCGCACGTTTCACCTGCCGATATTGACCTCATTATTGTTGCCACCTCCCTTCCGGACTCCTTGTATCCATCCACCGCAAGCGAGGTCCAGGCGGCAATCGGCGCCCCCAACGCCGCCGCTTTTAACGTGGTCGCTGCCTGCAGCGGCCTGGTCTACGGCATAAGTATCGCGCGCAATTTCATCATGACCGGCACCTACCGCACAGTTTTGCTCATCGGGGTTGATGTTCATTCCCGTTTTTTGAACTGGAGCGATAAATCCACCTGCATTCTTTTCGGCGACGCGGCAGGCGCCCTGATTCTGCAAAGATCGCCTGACGGCGTTAATGAAATACTCTCCGTGGACATCCGCTCCAACGGCAACAAGGCACATGAGCTGTACATTCCCCTGCAGGGTCATGCCTGTCCCTTCGTCACCCATAACGGGCGAAGGGAACAAGTGGTCAATATGAACGGAAAGGAGATTTACAAATTTGCGGTCAGCAGCATGCCCGATTCAATAAAAAGCGCGCTCGCGCTGGCGGGGCTGGAAGTCCGCCATATCGACTACCTCATTCCCCACCAGGCAAACATCAAGATAATAAATTCAATTGCGGAGAAATTAGGGCTGTCAGAGGGGCAGGTCGTCACCAATCTTGACAGGTACGGCAACACCTCCACCGCATCAATCCCCGTGGCACTGGTCGAAGAGCTGGAAAAGGGCACCATAAAAATACCCTCCATCATGGCCATGTGCGGATTTGGCGCCGGATTAACCTGGGGAACAGCCGTCGTGAAGTGGAGAGCGGTTGACAGGAGAAAAACCCACAAAAAAACGCCCCTGCAGCACGGCTGGTAAAACAGCAGACGGAGCGTTGAGCTGATTTTCCCGGTGCTTCACTAGTATTTGTGCGCGACAAAACGTAAGGGCGACCGGCCGGTCGCCCCTGCGTTTAAATCCGCCCTGGATTCCCGCGGAAGCGGGAATCCAATAGTATTTCATGCCTGGTGTTGCAGCGCGCCGCCGCCGACGATCAGGCCGAACCACATTTCATCGCCGTCCTTCACTATCGTCTTCACGCCTTCGGGAAAGTCCTGCTGCCACTGTATGCGCCGCTTGTTGAGGTGGATGTTGGGCGTCTTAAAAGGCTTACCCGACATGATGCCGGTTGAGTAAAGATACTTTTCGAACTCAGCACCGTATTTGCCGGACAGAAAATCAAGAAACTGCTCTACGGTCAGACCGTCCGGGACCTCCACCACCTCACCGTCTTTATTGGTTGCGCTGCGCACATTGACAAAATACCTGCAGGACACTTTTGCCATTACCCTCACCTCCGGCTTGTTTTTTTAGGTCATCTGCCTCCCCTGACTGTACCATCAACCCCTGCGGTTGAGATGACCGCACACCGGGCAGTCCGTAATTTTTTTCTGGGGAAGCTCCATGAATTCTGTTTTTTCACCGTCCCAGATCAGCATCCGGTCCCTGAGATTGGTGCCGACACCGCTGAGGTATTTTATCGCTTCCAGCGCTTCCAGACAGCCTATCACGCCTGCCGTGGCCCCGACAATCGGGAACACGGCAGCGGCGGGCGGCCCCGCGCTCATGCACCACAGGCAGGGTGTCTCCGGCGCCTTTATGAAGGTTATCTGGCCCTGCATGCCGCAGACCCCGCCATGAATAACCGGAATGCCGTTCCTAACCGCGTACTCATTGACGATATGCCTGGTCGGGAAATTATCAAGGCAATCGACGATCAGATCAGCTCTCCCGATCAGTCCGGCAACCGTTTCAGCGGTGATTCTCTCCTGCAGGGCATCAACCGTTATATGGGGATTCATCCGCTCAAGGGTGTCTTTTGCCGAACGGGCCTTGTTCCATCCAATGCGGCTGTCGTCATGCAGTATCTGCCGGTTCAGGTTCGACAGCTCCAGCTCGCCGCAGTCGCAGATGCGCAGCCTGCCGATGCCGGCAACCGCCAGATATATCGAAACCGGGCTGCCGAGCCCGCCGGCACCGGCAATGAAAACAGAGGCATTTTTCAGCCGCCCCTGAGTCTCCGCGCCCCAGCCGGGCATGAGCATCTGGCGGCTGTAGCGCTCCTGCTCGTGTGCAGATAAGGTCATGGCAAAATGTGCGGTTGGGATTATGCCCGGGTTTGAGCTCCGATTTCCGCGGCAGAGCGCCTCATCCTATGCCGGTTTCGAAAAAAAGTCAACCTGCCTGACCGGCGTTAATAAGCCTGAAGCCGTCATCCTACCAGCTCAAGGGCTTCCAGGGGCAGGCGCTCAATGGCCCGGACCTTGTGAAACCGTCCGCCGCCCAGCCGCGCTATTTCCCGCGACACGCGCTCGCTCTCCGCATCGATCGTCCCCTCGGGGCAGATATAGACAACCGATATTTTAATGTGCTTGCGCCGCGTGCGGCCCGCCTCGACCAGGGCATGCTGCGCTCCCATGGCGCGCTTGGCCTCCATGGAGGTCTCGCGGGAAAACTCCGCAACCCGCATATGGTAGCCCGCGCCGCGGCTTTCCTCGGATAGCGCCGCGTTGGGTTCTCCGTCAGTGATGAGGATCACCAGCTTGGCATTGCTGTTGCGGTCCTTCTGCAGCATGCGGCGCGCAACGCGGAGTCCGTTGCCGATATTGGTATACTGTTCCGAGCGCAGCGTCATGGTCGCCTCCATGAGCGGCTGCAGCTTGTCGGTCAGGGGCGCCGCCACCTCACCCAGGTTTGAGAAGGCGATGATGCCCATGCGGTCGCCCTTGTCCATAGCCGCCTTCGCCAGCTCCGCCACCGCCATCTTTGCGTAGCGCAGCTTGCCCCCCTCCTTCATGGAGGCCGATATATCGACGCAGACGGCAATGTCCAGCTGGTTTACCGGCTTTTTTTCGAAGGCCCGCAGGTCGGTGGAGTTGATGTCGTCAACGGTTTTGCCTTTGCGCAGGACCCGGCGCAGGGTGTGGCGGATGGAAATGCTTTTAAATACATCGCCCCGCTGATAGCGCCGCACATCGGTCTTGTCGACCTCATGTTCTCTCTTGAACGCGCGCTTTTCCAGCATCTGCCCCTTCTGCCGCTGAATGAGCCCTTTGAGCAGCTTTTCCAGCGACAGGTGCGACAGGGCAAAGCGCTTTTGCTCACCGGTTAATTTCAGAACGCCGCTTTTCTCAAGCTCATGCACCATTATTTTCAGGCGGTCATAGTCGACCTTCTTGCTGTCGATTTTAAGGCCCTTCTTCTCCCCGACCGCGTAGTGCACGTACAGATCTTCGAGCGATGTGCTCTCCGAGCGGCCCTGATGTTGAAAGTCCATCATCTCGGCTATGAGCTCGTTTTCCGCCTGAGCCGACAGGCGCGTGCGCATGCCCCCCTGTGACGGGGGCGCGGGCATGGCCCGGGCATGTTTGATCGCCTCTGCCAGTTCCTCAGCGGTGAGATCGCCCCGCCGGTAGGATTCCCGCAGGCTGTCTTCAAGCGTTTCACGGCCCTGCTCGCTCAGTGTCATTCCGGCGGAATCGGTCATTTCCAGCATTCCCCGGTCCTCAAGCTCCTGCAGCACATCCTTGTAGCCGGCGAATGAATCGTTCAAAAGATCTTTTTCCATGGCTTCCCTGAGCGCCTGCTGCACCAGCGGATGCTGCATGGCCTCGCGGCCGAATGCCGGGTCGTTTACCGGCAGGGCCTCTTCAGGCCCCATCCGGCGGAAGGCGGCATCGGTCAGCCCCTGCAGGGCCCGGGCCAGCTCCTCGGAGGTCATCGGCCGCCGCTTTTCAGCCACCACCTCCTCGTCTTCGGGAAAGAGCCCTATGCCGTAGATGACACGGCTGATGATGCCTTTCAGATGGCTCTCCACGTCGCCATCGATGCCCTGCACAAGGCGTATGCGGTGGCTGAGGGCGACGGCGGCGGCTTTTGTCAGCATTTCACGCGTCATCGCGCCGCGGATGAGCCCGAGGCCCTGGGCTATTTCGCTCATGGCCAGGGTGCCGCGAACGCCCGCGGGCCGCTCCACGAGCGGATGGTGCCGCACGGCGGCGGCGACCCGGGCGCAGAGCCGGTCAAGATCGCCCGGCGCAAGTTCCTCCTCCATGCGCTCCTCCAGCAACTTTGTCAGCGCCTGATGCATCCTGTGCGCGTGGGCCGAAGCGCGTGTGTCGGGCAGGACGTCGTCATGCGCCCCGAGCAGTCGCATCATGAAAGTGCCCGCAGGCTGGGGCATGACATGCTGATACATTTCAGCCACCGCGGCGGGAGTGGTAAAGAACAGGCGCGCCAGAGGCGGCAGATCGAGACTGAGCTGCATTCTATAGAAGACGATGACCGGCGCCTTACGGGAACCCGCCAGGGGACCGTGCATGGCCAGATCAAGGACCCTGCTTGCGATATAACAGGAGCGCGATATAAGGTCCTCGCGCTCAACCGCCAGGTGGAATCCCGAGTCGAAAAGCTGCTGCGCAAGCGATGAGGCCAGGCTCTCAAGCGATGCGGCATCTTTTTTGTGCGGCGCCTGGCGGGCAAATTCCTTGTGGGCCTCCGCGAGCATCCGGTTGTAGAGGAGCTGATACTCCGATACAACCGGCCGCTGCGGCATATCCAGCGGCACCAGGGGAATCCGGTTCTGGAAACACCAGACCGCAAGTTCGCAGAGAAAATCCCCGGCATGAAACTCAAACTCCTGGTCCAAGCACTGTTCGTGCATATGGGCCACCCGCACCGGTGTCTGCAGGCAGTAGGGCAGGCTGCAGGCATACCGGAGCGCGGCGCCGATTTGGGCGGGAGACGCATCCACGGCAACCGCGGCCGGAGCGGCGGAAGGAGAAAGCATCTTAACATAGGCCGGTACCCGCATGCCCCCGCGGCTCGCCGGGGCCAGCACCAGCGAAAAGCCGCCTTTCGGCTTTGGCGCCGGCTGCCGCCCGTCACCCCTCATCCACTGCCGCACCACGTCGGCCAGCTGCGGCGAGGTCTGATCCAGAAGATACAGCGGACCGGTTCCGGTGCGGTCTGCCGCGGGCAGTTTCGTGCGCCGCAGCAGCTGCGCTTCAAGCTCCGTGAGCTTAACGCCCCGCTCAAGAGCCTTGCGCAGATCGAATGTGGTGAGGCGTATTGATAGCTGCATAGCCTACTGCTTCTTCGCCTGATCGATGATCTTTTCGATGAGCAGGTCCTGCTTCTCGAAATATTTGCTTTCGCTGCTCACGGCGAGGCGGCCCTCCAGCACCCGCCGCGCCGCCGTCTCCACATCGGCCTTTCCCGCCGACTTTGCCCCTTTCAAGCGCGCAAGGGACTGTGCCTGCTCATAAATGGAGAGGGTGGCGCGCACGCTGGGAAGACGCTCAAGCTCGTCGGGCATGCTTCGAGCAACATTGCAGATGGCCACGGACCGGCGGATAAGATCATCGGAGACTTTCACCCCGTCGATCTTTTTGCCGTAGCGCGCGATGATCTTTTCTTCGTCTTCGGCGCAGGGATATCCTATACGCACCTGCTCGAAGCGGTCGGAAAGGGTTTCGCTGACGCGCTCCGCGCCCGCGTACTCCTCGGGGTTTTCCGTAGCCACCACCAGGGTGTCGACCATCGAGGTAAGATCAAAGCCGGCAATGGTGGTGATGCCTTCTTCAAGCACCTGCACCAGCGTGTTCTGCGTGCGCTGGGGTACTCGGTTCAGCTCATCGATGAAAAGAATCTTGCGGTTGGCCTTCTGGATCTTGCCGGGGGTGAAGGCCCGCGCATCCTGAATCCCCAGCTTCATGGCCAGCACCGGATCAAGATCACCCATCAGGTCTTCGGGCATCATCTCCGGCGAGCCCTGGATGCGGATGAAACGCTGCGCGCCGGGCACCTTGACCTTCTTGTGGCTTTTCCTGCCCGCGCAGTCGGGACAGGAGGGGTCGGCGGGAAAGCAGTTGTACCGGCAGTCCGCCACCGTCTCCATCAACGGCAGCAGCGATGCGATAATGCGGGCCACGGTTGTTTTTCCCGTGCCCGGCGGGCCTTCGAGCAGCAGATGCCGCCCGGCGATCAGAACCGCCAGTATTGATTCCCGGGTTGGCTCGTCGCAGTAGAAGCCCTCAAGGGGGTTCTCATGAGCGGCGAGTTTGGTCAGTATCGCCGCACGCAGGTCCTCTCGAAGCGTGGTTTGCATGATTATTCTCCGGTTTGATGTACTGTGCAACAGCGGTTAAAAACAGCCGAGCTGGCAGCCCTGCACCTTCAGGCCCACAACGTCCACGAACGCTTTCATCCTGTTCATGACAATGCCGTTGTCGCGCGCAAACTGCTGTGCCGCGGCGCAGGTAATTTTGCCGTCCCGTGCAACGCCCTTGATTTTGGCAACCAGCTCCTCGGTCATCCAGTCTTCCCGGACCGGGTTTACAAACATATCAGCTCGTGTCATTGGTTCCTCCCTGTTCAAGTGATGTGTGTGTGCCGTTCTTCTCAATCAGTATACCATAGTACCACAGGATTGCCTTGATTTATGTCATAGAAACGCGCCATTTTTTCTGGTATGGTACCAATGAAGGCGCCTGATTGCTGCCAACCATCCACATCCGGTACGGGGGACATGTTATGGGAGCGGGAGCGATTCCATTATCGGTTGAAAAAGCCCGTGCGCAGTTCAAAAAGAGCGGCAACCGAACCGCATTATATACCGCGCAATACGATTACACCGGTGATGATACAGTCGATGTATCCTTCAACGGCGGCAACGCCGTGTTCACGCCGCCGCGCACCCTGCTGCTGGAGTACCGTCTCGGCAGATTAAGCCCCGAACAGTTTCAGGCCGGGTACCGCGCATTTCTTGAGGAAAGCCTGGTTCATCACCTTTTCAACTGGAACAAGCTTTTTGAAAGCGGGCGCATCGTGCTCGTCTGCTCGTGCAACGGCGGCGCGGATGTCTGCCACCGCTTTGTACTCGTTGATTTTTTAAAAAAGCTCGGGGCCGTCTATTGCGGCGATGTATCGTCGAGAAAAAAGAAATCGGGCAAAAGAACCGGCCACTCTATGTGATGACACACCGCACCTCCTCGAACCCGCCGTCCTGCAGCACAAAGGCGCGCACGTCAGGATTGCCCGCATCGGCAAGGGAGATGATGACATAGGCCACACCGCGATGATACGCCATTTGCACATCGGCGCCCGAGGGTTCGGCCGGGCCCCGGGGATGGGAGTGGTAAATGCCGATCAGCGACTGACCATGCTGTTGCATCTCCTCGAATACCTCGACCTGCCGGACGGGGTCCATGTAGTAGCTGTCGGGCGCGGGAGGGTCGCTTTTCACGGAAATGACGCGCTCAACCACGCCGCCGCTCCCCAGCAGCAACCCGCAGCATTCATTGGGCACTTCTTCGAGGGCATGCGCGATCATCATGTCCCGGAACGCACGGCTCATCGATAGAGAGAAACTGTGTAGCATAAAATGGCGTCGCAGTATACCGGCAGGTTGTTTAAAAAATAGTTTTCCTCAGGCGTCAAGGAGACTCCGGACAGGGTTGTCTTTACCTCCCGGAGCCTGTTTTGTGCGGAAAAACCACATGCACAGAAAGCCGACCGCGAGGACCGCTGCGGACAGCGCCAGGTCCGCGGGCCGCACCTGCTTGATGAGCCACAGGCTCACCGCGCAGCCGATGAGCGCAACCGCGATTGCCCAGGGCGTCCTGAACGGTCTGTGCAGGCCGGGTTGCGTGCGCCTCAACCACAGCAATGCGGTGCAGGTGGAAAGGTACTGGGTTATAACCACGACATTGCTCAAGGCAACCAGGCTGTCAAAATTAAAAAAAAGCGCGGCAATGATCGCCAGAGCCGTTGTGATAAGAATTGAATCGGTGGGCGTCAGGAAGCGCGGGTGCAAAGCGGCGAGCCTGCCCGGCAGGAACCGGTCCTCCGAAAGCGCCGAGAGAAATCTCGGGCTCCCGAGGGCGTTGCCCGCGTTATACCCGATCATGGATATAACCGCCCCGATGGCGATAATTGAGCCGCCCGCCGGACCCAGGAACCGGGCGCACGCCTCGGCAAGCGGTCTCGTTCCCGAACCGGCGAGACCCGGGTACACCCCCACCGCCACCGCCTGAATGAGCACATAGATGAAGGCGCAGAAGATGAGAGAGCCCAGGGCGGCTATGGGCACGGCTTTTTGCGGGTTCCGGGATTCCCCCGACGGGATGGGGGTTGTCTCAAAACCCTGCAGGGCCCAGAGGGCAAGAAACACCGCGTAGTTGAAACTGCCCGTTCCCGATCCCCAAAACGGCCTGTAGTGATCGGGGTTAATGAAAAAACTCCCGGCCGCCACGAAGAGCACCAGCGGGAGCACCTTGGCCACCGTAAGCACATTGACCACCCGCGCTCCCGGCTTGATACCCCGGTAGTTGACCGCACCGAATGCCGCCATCATGATAACGGCTATGCACTTCCCCGCCGGATAGGTGCCGAAGAAGGGGTGAAAATAGCCAAGGTACGGACTGACCGCGTTGGCCACTGCCGCCCAGCTGAAAATGGCGGTGACCCAGGAAATCCATCCGACCCCGAACCCGATGAGGGGCCCGAAGGCCTCCTTCGCATACACATAGGACCCGCCATTGCGGGTGTAGATGCTTCCCAGTTCGGCATAACAGAGCGCGACGGCAACCAGCAGGACGCCGCAGACCAGAAAGGCAAGAATGGAGGCAGGTCCCACCTCCCTGGCCAGCAGTCCCGGGAAAAGGAATATGCCGGAGCCGATGATGGCATTGACGCCGAGGCAGATCGTGTCAAAGACGGAAATTTTTTTCGGGGCGGATGACGGCATCATGGCGGCGGGCTTTATAAGGGCAGTTCAGTAGGGGCGACCGGCCGGTCGCCCCTACATTTTTGTAATACTTAGACCTTGCATAAGGAGGAAGAGGGTTTATTGCTCCTACTCTTCTTCCCCCTTGTTAATCTCCTTCAGCTCATCCATTTTCTGCTTGTGCTCATCCCGGCTCTGTTCTTGCGCATCCTTTATCTCATCCAGCTTTTGCTTTCTTTCATCCTTGATTGTTTCCTTTTTGTCCTTATCCAGGGCACGTTCCTGCTGCATGGTTTCCTTATCGCCCGCTTTTTTCTCCCCCTGCTCCTCCTTTACGCCCTCCTGCTGCTGCTTCTGCCCCGCCTGGGAATCAGTTGCCGTCTTGCCTTTTTTCATTTCCTCAATCTTTTGCTCTCGCTGCTTCTTAAGATCATCCATCTTTTTCTGCCACTCGGCTTTTTCGGCCGTGCCCTGCTTTGCATCGGCCGCGAGCGACGGTGCGGCAATCAGGAAGCAGAAGATGGCAGCCCAAACCAACGCACACACACCCTTTCTCATACATCCTCCTTAGCGTAATTAGTGTTTGTTGCCGGTCACACAGTGAAATCTATTGCTTAGCGGTCAGACTGTCAAGCCGTTTTTGAGCCTGTTGTACTCCGCATGACCGCCCTTCTCAACCGTCGCGCCACAACAGAAAGCCGCTGAATCAGTGCGGGCTTATCATAATCCAAGCAGTTTCTGAGCATTTCCCCCCAGAACCGCTCTCACCTCATCTTCTGTGAAGGAGATGCCCGCGGGCGCGCTGTTCGGCAGGTCTTTTATGAGCTGCACCCAGTCCCGGTTGGACATGAGGGAGCGGAAGGAAGGACTGTCAGAGCCGAAGAGTATCCTGCCGGGCTCCACAAAATCGAACAGATCGCGGAGCGCCTTGCAGAATGCCGGGTAGCTCTTTATCGCCAGCACCTGCCAGGCCGAAATGTCGGCCATGATGTTGAGCTTGACGCTCATGATGGAGATCATCTGCGGGTAGCTGAAGTTGCCGCCCGCGTGCGCGGCTATAATGGGGAGGTCGGGGAAATCAGCGCCCAGGTCATCGAAGTGGATGGGCTGCGAATACTTGCTCCTGAGCGGGACCATCATCGACCCCGAATGGATGAGGACGGGAAGCTTCCAATCGCATGCCTTTTGGAGCAGCGGATAGACCTCCTGCTGGTTGGGATAAAAGCCGGAGCAGGGGTGAAGTTTCAGCCCCTTCATGCCCCACTCCTCCACGCACCGCTTCCACAGGTCGAGCGCGCCCTTGCGCAGAGGATCAACGCTCGCGAAGGCGCAGAGCCGGTCGGGGTGTTTTTGCGCCAGCTCGGCAAATTTCCTGTTGACGGTTTCGATGGGGACCTCCGGGTCTCCCAGCGCCAGGCCGAAATCGACGGGGAATATAACGCTTTTGTCAATGCCGGCTTCGTCCATTTCGGCCAGGAGCATTTCCGCGTCAGGATCGCCGCTTCCCTCCATGATGCCGTCTCCCACCGACTCGTTTGATTCGTCTATGCCCTGCTTGGCAAATTCATGGGTGATAAACCGCGCCACCCCGTAAAAAAAACCCTTCGGAACCCATCCCCGGTTAAACAGATGCGTGTGTATGTCAATGATCATGGCCTGTTTCCTTTCAAAGGGTTTCGCACGAAAATAAGGTCTCTGTAAGGGCGACCGGCCGGTCGCCCCTACAGGTGGATAAAAAATCACAGGGAGGGACACGCTCCGTAGCGTCCGAATAGTGTGCACGGCCACGACAGAGCATGACCCTCCACATCAACCGTTATCCTGCGACTTGATCGCAGGATTTAATACTATAATCTATATCACCACCCTGCCCGCACAAGCAACAAAAAGATGACAAGCGGGGACGGCTATGGTAGGAATACGAAGGTTATGCCCCGCCATGTTCATGGTATTGTATTAATCGTAGGGGCGACCGGCCGGTCGCCCCTCTAAAGAATTCAAAAACTGCAATTAAGCAATATGGGTAAAAAATCACAGGCCGGTTTTACCATCCTCTGCATCGGAGATTCGCATACTGCAGGCTTTCCGGATTATGATCCGCTGACGGGAGGAGACCCCGAATCATCATACCAGTTCTGGCTGCGGGAGGGACTGCTCGCCGAAGTGCCGGACCATGAGTTCAGGCTCATCAATGAGGGAGTGTGCGGAGACTCGTCCCGGGGCATAGTAGCCCGCCTGTTTCGTTCCCTTGCAAGCCGGCGCTGTGATCTGGCAATACTTGCCGGCGGCACGAATGACCTGGGCATGATCAGCGAAGAACAGATTATGAAACATCTCACGGAAGGATATGAGGCATGCAGGAGCCGCGGGATCCCGGTCATCGCGCCGACCATCCCCCCCATAAGCCTGCAGGGATACGGCGCTCCGATTAAAAAGGTCAACCTGGCCATAGAGAAATACGCCTCGGCAGCGAACGGGGTTTTTTTTGCCGACTGGTTCGGGGCATTGAAGGATGAAGACGCATTCCTGGCAGACAGATTCGACTCGGGGGACGGCGTTCACCTTTCAGTCGAAGGATATAAACAGATAGGCACCCTTATGGTCCCCCTCGTGCACCGGGCCATTTTTTCTCATTAAGGAGGTTACGATGATCATAGACATCCACAATCATTTAACCGTCAAGAGCAGCCCCTATCATCTCCCGGTCGAGGAATACCTTAAGGCCATGGATGAAAACGGGGTGGAAAAAGCGGTCATCCTCGGGAAGGATTACGGAAAAATGGGTGACCAGCAGGGATCAAATCTTCCCGATGAGGAGACCGCTGACTTTGTAAAATCCCATCCCGATCGCTTCATCGGCTTTACCGCGGTGCATCCCGACCGGGGCACCGACTACAACCTCCGGCGGGTGGAGCGCGCCGTCCACGACCTGGGGCTGCGGGGCATCAAGATCAATCCCCACGCGGGACACTATCCCAATGATGAACGACTCTACCCCGTGTACAAGCTGGCGACCGAGCACGGCATCCCGGTCATGTTTCACACCGGGGTGAAGGCGCCTTCCGAGGGAACGAGGGTGAAATACTGCCATCCCATTTATCTTGATGACGTGGCGGTGGATTTTCCGGAGATGACCATCATCATGGCGCACGCGGGCTATCCCTGGGTGGAGGAGGCGATCCTGGTCGGGCTCTATGCGGGTAATGTCTTCGCTGATATTTCAACCCTGCCGCAGATAGAGGGGGCGCTGGGATATGAAGTCGTGCTGCCCACCCTGCGCAAATTCATCTCGGCATGGGGACCGCAGCGGGTGCTCTTCGGCTCTGACGGGATTTTTAATCTGGAGGATACCATCCGGGTGGTCAACAGCGCTGACTTTCTCTCGGAGGAAGACAAAAAGAAACTGTTCCGCGAAAACGCAAAGAGGGTTTTAAAGCTGTCCTGAGGCTGCCCTAAGCGTAAAGACACATTGTTGCGGCATCAAAAGCCCCTCCTCCCTTGAGCCACAATCAGCCGGGCGTTTTTCAACAGCCTGCTAGCCCCGCAATTTTCTCCGCGCGTACACCACAATGCCGATGATTAATATTATAAGCGGCAGCGCCACGGTTGACAGCCAGAACATGAGCTGCTTCTGGTTCTCGGTAAGAAAGAGCGGCGAGAAGGGTGTGGTTTCCTCTTTTTTATGCCGTATGGAAATAAGTTCTTCAGCCTCGGCCAGCCAGCCGACCATGTTGAGAAAAAAGTCCTTGTTCCCGAGCACGGTGAAATAGAGGTTGTTGGCGAAATCGGAATCGCCGCAGACAATCATGCGTCCCGGGGGCGGGGTCGTGGTCTTATCCTCCGCCTCACCCTGCGCATCCGCATTTTTCACAGCCGGTCGGAACTCCCCGACCACGGCTATGGAAACGGGCCCCTTTTTATCCTCCCACTCCTGGAAATAGACCGCACCCTGCTTAATGCTCTCCCTGCTGGTCTCCGCCCAGCTGTCCTCCGTGGTCAGCGCCAGCGGATCGGCAATGAACTTCTCGTTCCGGGGAGGATCCATCACCTCCACCGATGATACCAGGGGGAAAACCGTGGCCACCTCGAAGTCAATCGTAATGGGGTGCTTTCGATACAGCGGGACCACGGGAGAAAACACATCCCCGGCAACCAGCTTGCTTTCCTTGTCCACCACCATATTGGCGCCCACCAGCACATTATAGTCCTTCAGAAATTCAACCAGTCCGGGAACGGTATAGGGATCGATCAAAAAGAGAATCCTTCCCCCCCGGGCGAGATAGTCCGCCAGCGCGCGAAGCTCACCCTCGAAAAGCTCCTGCCGGGGACCGTTCACAATCACCACTGAAGCGTCGGCCGGGACACTGCTCTCCCGGACAAGCAGCAGGCTCTTGACCTCATATCCCTCCGCTGTCAGGGCGGTTCTGGCCTGGCTGTACCCTTCCCGCTTATCCGGGCTTTCGGAATCGCTCTCCCCATGCCCGGTAAGAAAATAAACCACCGCCTGTTTGTCGCGGGTAACTACAATGATGCCGTTGGTAATATTTTCCTCGGTGCAGTAATTAAAGTTTTTCCGCTTCCCCCCGGACTCGATCACCATGCCCCCGTAACTGGCGACCCGGTATTCCTTGGCCATGCCGGGATTCTGGTCCAGGTTGAAGAACCGATAGGTTATCCTGTCGGTTTCATTTGAGTACTGTTTCAGGAGGTCCCTGAACTCAAAAATCTGGTCCCGCTGATAAAACACGGTCACCTTCACATCCCGGTTCAGTTCCCGCAGCACCTTCCGGGTAATCGGAGCAAGGCTTAAGGACTTCTCGGCGGTCAGGTCAAACCGCTTGTTGTTCCGCGAGGCAATAACCTCTACGATGCCGATGATTGCCAGAATGACCAGGGCATAGACCATGAGGTTCAGCCCCTGCCTGGTTGACTGGCGGCTGAAAAAAAGGCTCAGCTCCTGAAAGCTCGCCGCGATGTAGATGAGCAGGCACACCATCCCGGCAAGCAGGCCGATGGCGGCCGGCGTCAGCAGGCTGTCCGCGGTCAGATAGACGACCAGGCTCACCAGGATAACCGCCGCAGACAGTATGCCGAAGATGGTTTTCAATCCCTTCACCGTATGCCTCTCCACCGTCTTGATTCAAGCGATCGCAGGGTCAAGAAAAGGAAGAAAAAGGTAAACAGCACGAAATAGATTACGTCCTTGGTCTCAACCACCCCCCTGACAAAATTGTAGAAGTGCTCAAAAAAGGAGATGTGGTGCAGCACCTCGGCCACCGCCGGTGATACCGCCGCCTCGTTCCAGTCGATAAACCAGAACGCCATGATGATGCCCGAGGAGACCAGCGCGGCGACAATCTGATTCTCGGTGAGGGAGCTTACCATGATTCCGCAGGAGATAAAGGAAGCGCCGAGCAGGAACAAGCCGAGGTAGCTGGCGGCCAGCGGCCACACCTCAACCTCGTAGACCATTGCCAGAAGGATGGGATAGAGAATGGTCAGTCCGATCATCAGGGTGAACACCGCCAGGCAGGCCAGAAACTTCCCCAGCAGGATCTCGCTGTCCCGGAAGGGGTAGGTAAACAGCAGCTCAATGGTGCCCAGCTTTTTTTCTTCCGCGAAGAGCCGCATGGTCAGAAGCGGAATGGTCAAAAGCAGGATCAGCCGGATATCGTGGAAAAGGTACTGCCATAAGCCTTCCTGGGTGCTGGATCCGCCCCAGAGGACGAACAGCGCCAGATCGGTATAAAAGTAATAGCCTGATATGACCAGGAAAACCGCCAGCACGATATAGGCGACAAGGGATGAAAAGTACGATTTCAGTTCCTTCTTGAAAATGGGATAGAAATTCATCTAGGATCCGCTCTCTTCCCGGGTCAGCTCAATAAAGATCTTTTCCAGGCTCATTTTTTCAGTCCTCATCTCAACCAGCTTCCAGCTGTTGAGGTACACCATCTGGGCCAGCTCACCGCTGATCTCGCTCTCCTTCTCCGCCTCCACCTCGAAGCAGCACACGCCGGGGGATGTTTCCCCCCTGTCTTCTATGCTGATTACACCGGGAAGCATCTCCAGCTTTTCCCGGATGCTCCCGCCGGGACCTTTTATCAGCACCACCGTTTTCGAGGTCTTCTGAAGTTTTTTCATCAGATTGTCAGGCGTGTCCACCGCCGCAATCTGACCCTCGTGAATGATGATGACGCGCTCGCAGGTCATGCTCACTTCGGGAAGAATATGGGTGCTCAGGATAATGGTGCGCTCTCCGGCGAGGCTCTTGATGAATTCGCGGATCTCCGCCACCTGCCTTGGATCAAGCCCGATGGTGGGCTCGTCGAGGATGAGCACCTCGGGGTCATTGATCAGCGCCTGGGCCAGGCCGACGCGCTGTCGGAATCCCTTGGACAGGTTTCCCACCAGCCGGTGCGCGACCTCCACCAGACCGCACTGCTCCATGATGGCGCCGATTCTGGCCTTCCTCTGGCGCACATTCATCCGCTTGGCCTCGGCGACAAAGTTCAGGTAGCCCGCCACCTTCATGTCCGGATAGAGTGGGACGGTTTCCGGCACATATCCGATTCTACGGCGCACTTCGATGGGCTGGGTGACCACATCGTATCCCGCGACCCTGGCGCTCCCCCGGGTGGGAGGGAAAAAGCAGGTCAGGATGCGCATGGTGGTTGTCTTGCCTGACCCGTTGGGCCCGAGCAAACCCGCAATCTCACCCCGCCCGATAGAGAAGGAAATATTGTCTATCCCCCTGACTTCTCCATAGTACTTGGTGAGGTTGGTGACTTCGATCATACAGAACCCTTAATAAAACAGATGAACCCGGACATGCCGGCAGAGACAAGATCCTTCGTTCCACTCAGAATGACAAATCAAATGATCCTGATATCCTTAGTAATTCTCTTGTCACCCTGTGTCCCTTGTCTGTCATTCTGAGGCGTCAGCCGAAGAATCTCAGTACAAATGTAGGGGCAACCGGCCGGTTGCCTCTACCGGTTTTCGTGTTCAATATGTGAGACCCTTCAAGGAGTTTACCCTGAGTGGAATCGAAGGGTTCAGGGTGACATCAATCTAAAAAACCTGTGTTGCATATTACTGTAAAAAAGGCCGGCTCTCTATACCGGCCGAGCGCAATACTAATCAGTGATAAAATCGGTGTCAAGCTAAAAAGCAGCCGGCGGCACTCCGTCCTAGCAGGCTGTTCAAAAACATCCAGATGCAAGGCACGCGAAATCCTGAGGAATGAGGCGTACATGCAAGTACGCTGCAATGACGAAGGATGAGCGTAACGCAGCAAATGGGCGTTTTTCAACAGCCTGCTTGCTACTTGAGCAGCCTTCTAAATGTCCGCGCCCTGGTAAACTCGGAAAGCAGTTTGTCGGCATCGCCCCGCTCGACGGCTGCTTTTAGCTCGCTTACGTAATTCTGGAATACGGTAAGGGCGGGAAGCAGCTTGTCCTTATTCATCAAAACGATATCCTTCCACATTTCGGGATGGCTTGCGGCAATGCGGCTGAAGTCCTTGAACCCGCCGGCGGAAAAGGAAAAAATATTTTCCTCAAACCCGTCGATGGTCAGCAGGCAGTTGACCATGCTGTAGGCAACCAGGTGCGGGAGATGGCTCACCGCGGCGAAAATCCGGTCGTGCTCCTCGCAGTCCATGCACACCACATTGGCGCCAACCGCCGACCAGAGCCCCTTGACCTTTTCCAGCGCCGCCTGGTTTGTGCCGGCGACCGGGGTAATGATGCACTTCCGGTCATTGAAAAGTGCCGGGAAGGAGCTTTCAAACCCTGAATTCTCGGTTCCGGCAATGGGATGGCTGCCGACAAAGAAGAGCGTGCCGGGAACGCACGATTCAGCCTGCCGCACGATGGCGGTTTTCACGCTGCCGGCGTCGGTAATAATCGTGCCTTCCTTGAGAAAGGGGACCATCTCTTGTATGAGGTCAACGATAAGCCCGACCGGCGTGGCAACAACGATCAGGTCCGCTGTGGCAAGTGTTTCATCAATGCAGGCGGCATAGGCATCTATAATTCCCCGCTCCTTTGCCTGTTCCAGGCGCCGTGCGTCCCGGCCGATCCCCAGGACTTCACCAACCACCTTGCGCTGCTTGACCGCCTGGGCGAGAGACCCGCCGATCAATCCCACCCCCACCACGGCCATCTTTTCAAACAGCAGACTCATGAAGCGCAATCTCCTTATGATTACGATAAATCAGCGAGCACCTTCTGTAATGCCCTGACCAGCCTTTCATTCTCCGACGGCAGGCCCACGGTGATCCGCAGGTACTGTTCCAGCGCGCCGCCCGACATGTGGCGAACAATTACCCCTTCATGGAGCAGCGCCTCATAGAGGCGCCCCGCCTTCTCCCCTATCCTGACCAGGAAAAAATTAGCCTGGGTGGGGAGGCACTCCATGCCCAGCTTGTCAATCTCACCGTACAAATAGCGCAGCCCCTCCTGATTAACGGCAAGCGACCGCTTCACATGCTCGTCGTCGTCAAGCGCGGCCGCGGCCGCCTTCTGCGCCAGAAGGTTGGTATTAAAGGGACCCCTTATTTTATGCAGGCATGAAATAAGGGAGGGGTCGGCAATGCCGTATCCGATCCGCAGACCGGCGAGGCCGTATATTTTTGAAAAGGTGCGCAGAACCACCATTTTTTTCCCGGGACCCACATACTTCAAGGTATCAGGATATGAGCTGTCCGTAACATACTCTACGTACGCCTCATCCATGACCAGGATCACATCCGCCGGTATCTTCCCCAGGAACGTTTCGAAGTCATCCTTATGAATGATGGTGCCGGTGGGATTGATCGGGGTATTTATAAAAATCAGCTTTGTTCTTTCAGAAACAGCGCCGGCCATGGCGGACAGATCATAGGAAAAATTCTTAAGCGGGACCGGCACCTCTGTTGCCCCGGCTGCCGCGACCACGATCCGGTAAAAGGAAAAGGTCGGATCACCCATGATGACCTCCTCGCCCGGCAGGAGAAAGGTCTGGGCAATCATGTGGATAATCTCATCCGAACCGTTACCCATGATAATGCTGTCCGGCGCGAACCCGAGCTTCCGGGCCAATTTCTCTTTCAGGTAAAACGCGTGCGTATCGGGATAGCGGTGTATCCCGGACAACGATTCCCTGATGGCATCCATGGCCTTCGGGGACGGCCCCAGCGGGTTTTCATTGGAGGCCAGCTTTATCGCCCCGGTAATGCCCAGCTCCCTCTCAAGCTCTTCGATGGGCTTTCCGGGCTTATAGGCAGGTATTCGGGCGATGCACTCTTTGACAAGAGGTTTCATCTTTGCTCAGGTCTTTGACTCGCTCCGGGGATACGAGCCGAGAATTTTCAAAAACTGGACCGTCGGCTTCACTGCCGCCAGCGCCTTTTTTACACCGGGATCCTCCGCATTACCTTCGATATCAATGAAGAAGATGTACTCCCAGGGCCGCTGCCGGAAGGGACGCGATTCAATCTTGGTCATGTTAATCCGGTGCCGCGCAAAGGGCTGCAGCGTCTTGTGCAGGGCCCCCACCCCGTCCTTGATGGACAGCATGATCGAGGTTTTATCCTCGCCGGTGGGTCCGGTGGGCCGCTTGCTGATCACCCAGAAGCGGGTGATGTTTTTGTCATTGTCCTCAATATTTTTATAGATGGGCTTGAGGCCGTAAAAGTTCGCGGCAAATTCGCCGGCAATGGCAGCCACCCGGGGATTGTGCGCCGCGGTCTCGGCGGCCTTGGCGGTGCTGAACACCTCCACCGCGGGGATGGTGGGCACATTCCGCTCCAGCCAGCCGTTGCACTGGGCGATGGCCTGGGCATGGGAATGGATCTCCTTGATCCCCTGCAGCGTCCCCTTCTTTGATAAGAGGTGATGGGAAACCACCAGGAGAATCTCGGCGGCGATTTTAAGCGGCGAATCAATAAACATGTCCAGGGTGGGATTCACCACACCCTCGGTGGTGTTTTCTATGGGCACCACGCCGTAATCGTATTCATCGTGCTCCACCATGGTAAAAATGTCCCTCAGGCTCCTGCTCTGCACAAATGTTGCCGACTGTCCGAACTGCTTGATGGCGGCAAGATGAGAGAAGGTGGCCTCGGGCCCGAGGTATACGACGCGCAGCTCATGCTCGAGGGACAGGGACGCTGAGATTATTTCCCTGAACACCGGGCGGATGGCGCTGTTGGGAAAAGGACCCTTGTTCATCTTCTCAAGTTTTTGATAGATTTTATGCTCACGGTCAAGCACATGGAAGTCGCTTTTCATCTCCCGCTTGACCTTGCCGACCTCTATGGCCAGCTCAGCGCGCCGGTTGAGGAGCTTCAAGATCTCCCCATTGATCCGGTCAATCTCATTGCGCAGCCCGTCAAGATCACTTTGTTTCTTCAAGTCATCACCTCAAAATAAGCGCAGGGAAACCTGCTTAGTAAAAGCCGGCACAGCGCCGGTTGGTTCATCAACAGGTGGAAAGTGTACTATCAATATATGAACCTCCGAAAAAAATCAATGTTTTTTCATTCAGTTCCACACGGGCACTGCGGCCGAAACCCCTGCTGCTCTTGACAAAAATCCGCACGTTTAGCGCTGAACGTGCGGAAATCATATTTCACAAAAAAACTCCCCATCAGCGTGCGGGCTGGTGGGGATGATGAGAAAGGAGAATCGGGTACAAGTCCCTCTTGTTATGGTTTTCTCTTCAGTGCTTATAAGCCTGTCGTTAGATGTAAGAGAGTGACAATGAAGACTTCTTCAATACAATAGATATCCCCAAAAGCGGGTCCTAAATACTGTTATTTTTGAGTCACAAGTTAGATAATCATTCTCAAGTCCAAAAATAAACGGTTGCATAAAAAAGCCGATATAAGACCAACACGCAAAATTACCTTGCTTGTTGAACCCTGAACACTCCGCTTTAAAAAATATCCCATATTGCTCATAATTCCCCCTAGAAACACCATCGTTCGTCAATATAGTAAGACTGCCATCATCTTCAAAGCTCAAATGGGTTTGAAACTCTTGGCAATTATAACGCTGATAAATCAAATAGGTATCAGCCTTTAGACTATTGGGCATAAAACCAAGAAATAGAATTGTAATCAGCAATATTTTTTTCATAATCACTCCTTATAGGAACACTAACTATACTCCCTTTATACCAGAGTCTCAAAATCTGTCCATTAAAAAACTCCCCACCGGCATATTGGCCAGTGGGGATGATGAGAAAGGGGAGGCGTGTGGATCAAGTCCCTCTTATTATAAGTTTATTTTTAATTGGTAACTATATATCTGACCGTTCACATTGGCATCAATATTACTCGTTCATTGCCATATCCCCCGGCTTCATTGAAAGTAGCTTCAACTTGTGTCCTTCAAGGGCCGTGAGTGCGATGTGCGAGTTTCCCAAGTCGCGGTTGACTTACCTTACGTTTAAATGTAAATTTTCCTTAAATGGAATGATAGAGCTACAATCATTATGAGCATAATCATCCTCTCGGACATACACAGTAACCTTGAATCGTTCCAGGCGGTGCTGAAGGACATGGCACATGAGCGGGTTGATCAGGTTCTGTGCCTCGGTGACGTTGTTGGATATGCCGCCGATCCCGACCAGTGTATCGAGACGCTTCGCGGTCTCACCTCCCATGTGGTGGCCGGCAATCACGATTGGGCGGTGGCAGGATTGGCCGACACCAGTTGCTTTAACCCTGAGGCCCGGGCTGCCGTGGAATGGACTGCAGGTATCATTACCGCCGATCATTCGGCTTATCTCAAGGGACTGCCTCTGACCTTGTGCCTGCCCGGCATGCTGCTGGTACACGCCACCCCCTGCCAGCCGGAGTCCTGGGACTATATTTTTTCCCCGGACGATGCCGCAATGAGCTTCCACCATTTCGATCAGCAGGTATGCCTCACCGGCCATTCGCATTACCCCATAGTCTTTGCTCAGGATAAAGAGGGCACCATCTCGGTTATTTGGGACTCGACCTTCACCCTGCTTGAGTCACACCGATATCTTATCAATGTCGGCAGCGTCGGCCAGCCCCGTGACGGAGATCCGCGTGCTGCATACGTCATTTATAGACCCGAGGAAGGCTCCTTCACTCTAAACGGGTTTCCTATGACATCAAGAGCACCCAGCGGAAAGATCGTTGCCGCGGGGCTTCCGACCTTTCTGGCCTCGCGGCTCGCAGAAGGAAGGTAGAGGAGGGAGGAAGAAGTTGTGGGATCCCACATCCCACTTTTTACCTTTTTCCTGCCTCACAGTGGATTTTCATAAAAAATGTAGGTGGAAAAATCGCTCACCTCGAAGTAGGTCTTCTTTTCCCCCGGGTCGACCTGCAAATTGAAATTCGCGTCGATATGCCCGTAGCCGTAGCGGTATGAGCGGGCATCCCCGTCACCGGTGCCGAGTGCGGTCGACATTTTATCAATCTTGATAAACCGCTTCATGAGCTTGTCGCCCGCATAGACATCAAGCACGCCGTCTGTGCCGGTCCAGTTCTGTATGCTGCGGCTGATGCGATTCTGTGACTCCTGCGTGCAGGCGGCAAAACACAGGGCCAGGACGCAGGCTGCACACGCAATAAGATATTTTTGATACATTGTTCCACCTCCTGTATGAATATGTGTGAGCACAGATTAAATTTTACAGGCTGCTGACTTTTGACTCTAACTGGTTGTTGAAAAATTGGTTTTCCCCAGGCTGGTCAAAAACATCCAGATGCAAGGCACGCGAAATCCTGAGGAATGAGGCGTACATTCCGGTACGCTGCAATGACGAAGGATGAGCGTAACGCAGCAGATGGGTGTTTTTCACCAGCCTGCTAATACTTCACGTGCTTGAGAAACAGCCCCTGGGGCGGAGCCGTAACGCCCGCGCGGCTTCTGTCCCCGGCTTCGAGAATCGCCCTGAACTCTTCCGAAGTCATGCGGCCCCTTCCCACCTCAACCAGGGTGCCGACTATGCTGCGAACCATATGCCTGAGAAAGGCGTTGGCCTCGACGGTAAATATGATCCATCTCCCCGCCCTCCCCCTGATGGCACATCGCATCACCTCCCGCTCACTGGTCTTGCAGACGCTGCCGGTTCCCTGAAAAGAGGCAAAGTCATGCCACCCCATAAGACACCCGGAGGCATGGCTCATCGCATCGCTATCCAGATGGTCGTGCACCTGCCAGGAGTAGCGCCCGTAAAACGGTGAGCGCGTACGGTTGTTCCAGATGAAGTACTGATAGACCCTGCTCCGCGCACTGAAGCGGGCATGAAAATCAGGCGGGGCCTCGTTCATCTCCTTTACCACCACATCCGGCGGCAGCAGGCTGTTTAAGCCCCGGTGCAGCGATGTCAGATCAAGGGTGGTTTCGGTAATAAAATGTGCGACCTGGTTGAGCGCATGCACCCCCGCATCGGTCCGCCCCGAGCCGATCACCCTGGTCTGCCGGTTCAGAATTTGTCCCAGCGCCGCCTCGAGGACACCTTGAATGGTGGCACCTGTCTTCTGGAGCTGCCATCCATTATAGTTGCCACCGTCATAGGCAATGACCATTTTTATATTTTTCATCAGTGTCTACCTGCGATGCACTGCATCCTATTTTAAGGATCACATGCTCATCGGGTGCTCCGGAAAAAATCCACACTGATCCCTATACCACAGAACAGCAGGTGAGTAAACCATGCGCAACCCTTAAGGGGAAGAACCGGTATTGACAGCATCACCGTTGCGACATATAGTGCCGTGTTAAAAAAGACAAGTCAGCATAAGCATAATCATGGAGCGTGTTTTCGGTAAAGGAGGTCCAAACATGTCACTCTATGCATTTGAAGGGAAAACACCGCAGATCGCCGATGATGCCTATGTCCATCCCTGCGCCACCGTCATCGGGGCGGTCACCATCGGGAGTGGCTGTTTTATCGGCCCGGGCGCCGTGCTTCGGGGCGATTGCGGCGTGATTGAAATAGGAAGGGGTACCAGCATCCAGGACAATTGCGTGGTTCATGCTGACAGGAAGGTTGTCATTGGCGACGATATTATCGTAGGCCACGGTGCCATTATCCATGACGTGGTTTTAAAATCCCGGGTGATGGTGGGAATGGGCGCGCTGCTTATGAACGGGGTGATTGCCGAGGAAGAAGCGGTCATCGGAGCCGCAACACTTGTCAGGGAAGGGGTTACCATTCCCGCGGGGAAAATCATGGTCGGCAATCCGGGACGGATCGTAAAAGCAATCGACGAGGAGGGTAAGGAGAAATTTTCCGCCGGACTGCAGCACTACCAGGAACTTGCGGGCCGCTACAGAAAGGGCCTTGCGCTGATTAAGGGTTGCGACTGCGAATAAAAACCAGCCAAAGATATCTGAACTGTCGGGAGGAGCGCCTTCAGACGCGATATATTCGCCGCTTTAAGTCGCTCCTACCGGTTGCCAACGTCTCTGAGAAAAAATTATCAGATTTGTATATGTATGAGCTGATCGACAATCTTTGGTGAGCCTTTTCAGCTTGACGCACCATCAGTACAATGTTAATGAAATACCACAAGTTATAGAACAAAGATCTTCTTTCGCTATTGCCATTTCCGGGAGGTAGACACAATGAAAAAACTCAAGCTGGGCATTCCCAAAGGAAGTCTTGAGAATGCAACCATCGAACTCTTCAAGAAATCAGGGTGGAAGATATCCATCAGCTCCAGAAACTATTTCCCGGACGTTAACGATGATACGCTCTCCTGCACCCTGATCAGGGCACAGGAGATGTCACGCTATGTTGAAGATGGAACCCTGGATCTGGGCCTGACCGGCAAGGACTGGATCATGGAAAACAGGTCGGATGTTTCCGTGATCACTGATCTTGTTTACTCAAAAGCAAGCCTGAAGCCGGCGCGCTGGGTCCTGGCAGTGCGTGACAGCTCCCCCATCAAGCGCCTGGAAGATTTGAAAGGCAAAAAAATTGCGACCGAGCTGGTAAATTTTACCAAAGACTATTTCGCCAAGCGGCGTATCAATGTTGAAGTTGAGTTTTCATGGGGCGCGACCGAGGCAAAGGTGGTTGAGGGCCTGGCGGACGCGATTGTTGAGGTAACCGAAACGGGCAGCACCATCAAGGCCCATGGGCTCAGGATTATAAAGGACCTGATGGAAACCAACACCCAGCTGATTGCCAACAAAAAATCAATGAAAGATCCCTGGAAACTGGAAAAGATTGAACAGATCTCCCTCCTGCTGCAGGGGGCGCTGCGGGCGGACGGAATGGTGGGACTCAAAATGAACGTTCCCAAAAACAAGCTGAAGCAGGTAATTGCATTGCTTCCCAGCCTCAATGCCCCCACCGTGGCCAGCCTTTATCAGCAGGAATGGATGTCGGTTGAAACCATCATATCGGAATTTACCGTGAGAGAGCTGATACCCAAGCTGCGAAAGTGCGGCGCCGAGGGCATCATTGAATACAGCCTGAACAAGGTGATTTAACGCAAACCAAAAGCGAAGAGCCCAAAGAAGGGGACGCCCTTAAATATCTAAGTTTCAAGAATTTTAGATATTTAAGGGCGTCCCCCTTTATCTACTTACCTGCCGGGAGATTTGAATTTCATGATTCGAAAAGTATCTTCGTATATGCGCTCGCGGGGCCCGAATGCGATAATCTCAATTGCTTTGTTACGGACGATCCTGTAGACTATCCTGAAACGGCTCACTCGAAATGTTCGTAATCCGGCAAGTTCGTCTTTTAAAGCCTTGCCGGAATACGGGTCGGATAAGATTGCCTCTAGAGAAGCCCTTACTTTCTTCTTTATCTGCGGATGGAGATTGCGGATCAGCGCCACAGTCTCATCAGGAATCCTCAGTTTATGCATTGGGCATGTATTCCCGATGGTCTATGAGGTGAAGAGCTCTTCAAGGGTATACAGTTTTGCTTTTTTTGCCCGCAATGCCTTCAGGCCCTTCCTGATTTCCTGCATTAAGCCGGCATCAGAACGAACCGTGATCGTTTCCTTCCAACTCTCGAATTCATCAGGACTCACCAGCACCGCAGCCGGACGTCCGTTTTTGGTGATGATGATTTCTTCATCAGTATCACTGACCTTCTCTATGAGACCGCTCAATTTCATTTTGGCCTCTGAGAGTGATAATGTTTTCATTGGCATAGCCCTCCATTATGGTTGACCAGAATTATGACCAACATATCAGAATCACCCATAATTGTCAAAATATGCATTGATTGTTTTTTGACCTGTTGCGCACTCCAGGGAATTATAAAGTTTAATAGTGATGTATCTGCGGACGTTCTCCGTTTAGCCTTTTTCTATTCCCACTCTAATCAGGACCGGATTTAAGAGCCGCACCACTTCCTGAGGGTCAATGCCCACCAGATAGCCGCGTTTGCCGCCATTGATATAAATGCGGGGGAGGTCAAGAATTGTTTCTTCCATGTACACCGGCATTGTTGTCCGGGTACCGAAGGGCGAGGTTCCGCCCACCAGATAGCCCGAGTGCTTATGAGCTATATCAGGTGTACAGGGGGTCACGGTTTTTACATCCATAATTCTCGCCAACTGCTTCTCGGACACCTGCCGGTCTCCGTGCATGAGCACGATAAGCGGCTTTTTCTTCTCATCCTCCATGACCAGTGTCTTTACCACGGCATGTTCGTCCACTCCCAGCTCCCGTGCCGACACGGCCGTCCCACCCTTTTCCTCATAGGCATAGAGGTGGTCGGTAAACTCAACCTTTGCGGCTCGCAGCACCCTTACCACAGGAGTTACGGGTGTCTTATCTTTTGACATAATCATTCTCAGTCATTGATGCAATTAACCGGGTTACAGGCGCAGCATTAACTTTCTTCTCACCTCATCCAGCGACACATCCGATATCTTCACCCGCTTTATTCGTGCCGCCTGACCCGCGATGACCTGCACCCGTTGTCTTCCTATCCCCATCAGGTCGGCCAAAAACTCGCAGAGCTTTTTGTTGGCCAAGCCCTCAACAGGAGGTGAGGTCACCTTGATCTTCACCCGATCCCCCTGCATCCCCGCCACTTCATTCCGGGAAGCCCGCGGTTGAAGCACAACCTCCACCACAACTCCACCTTCATGCTCCTTCAGACACATGGATGAACTTTCTCCCGCACAAAATAAATGCGCAGGGCAGCTTCACCCTGCGAAATAATATTTAATGTGCCCCTCACCCCATCCCTCTCCCCAGCGAGGAGAGGGGAAGGATAAGGGAGAACTTGCAATGTAAGATACATTAATCTCCGGCTGAAGCGGCCTCAGAAAAGAATTCCTATGACTTGCCTCCCTCCTGTTCATGGTGCAGGGCTTTAAGCTGCGATTCGAGGATAGACCTGAAGGCCATCTCATACTGCACTTTTCTGTTTTTAAGATCATTAATCTCCTTGGTGAGCCGCGCTATCTCATTGCGGCTCTCACTTATCAACTTTTCCGCCTGGGCCCGGGTATCGTTCATGATCCGCCCCGCTGCCACCTTTGCCTCACTGATGATAACCTCCGCCTCCCGCTGGGCGTTTCGCTTCAGGTCATCGGACACTTTTTGCGTGCTCATGATGGTCTGCTGGATCACCCGTTCGTTCTGGCGGAAATCAACCAGCAGCGCTTCGCACTTTTCGAGCTCAGCCTTCAGGCTGGAGCACTCCTGCAGCAGGGATCCCACGTCCTCGGAAACCAGCTCCAGAAAGGTTTCCACCTCCTGCCGGTCAAAGCCCCTCCACGTCACCTTGAACCGCTGCTGAAGAATGTCCAGGGGCGTCAGCTTCATATCCATCTCCTTATCGAGGGCTGTTCAAGGCAACGCACTTCGCATCCGACGAGATCACCTGAGCCGCACCACTATATCCTGCAATGTACCTACCAGAAAGCGATCGAGAAAGATAATGATGATAAAAACAAGAATGGGAGACAGGTCAATGCCCAGCCCGCGGATCGGGAGGAACCTCCTGATGCGGTAGAGGACCGGCTCGGTGACCTGGTAGAGGAAGCTCACAATGGGATTGTAGGGATCGGGATTTACCCAGGAAAGCAAGGCCCGGATGATGATGAGCCACATGTATATGTTAAGCAGGTAGTGGATGACCAGGGCCACGGCATCAAGCAGGTTGACGATGATAAACATTGCTCTTCTCCGGTTACCTGTTTTTCCGGTAAATGATCCTGAGGCCTTCCAGGGTCAGATAGGTGTCTACCGCGTCAATGGTCTCCGATTCACTGGCAATCACCGGGGCAAGTCCGCCGGTGGCAATAACCATCGGATCTCCCCCCATCTCTTTCCTGATGCGTTTGACCATGCCGTCAATTAACCCCACGTATCCGAAGATAATGCCCGAGCGCATGCTGGAAACGGTGTTTTTGCCGATGGCCGTTTCCGGTTTTACCAGCTCCACCCGGGGCAGCTTTGATGTCTTGCTGAACAGCGCTTCCGAGGAAATCATGATGCCGGGCGCAATGGCGCCTCCCAGGTACTCACCCCGCTCGGATATGCAGTCAAAGGTGGTTGCCGTTCCCAGATCAATAATGATAAGGCTCTTTCGGTACTTTTCGTAGCCGGCTGCGGCATTGACGATCCGGTCAGCGCCCACCTCACCGGGATTCTCATAGAGAATGGTGATCCCCGTCTTCACCCCGGCATCTATAATGAAGGGATCGAGATGAAAATATTTCCTGGAGATCTCCTCCAGGGTGCCCAGCAGCGGAGGAATGACACAGGCAATGATGACCGCCTTCGTTTCTTCAAGCTTAAGGTTTGCCGAGCTGTACAAATTCTGCAATATAATTCCGTATTCATCAGCCGTCTTCCGTGCATCCGTCAGGAGGCGCCAGTCATAAACCAGCCGGTCATCCTTGAAAACACCGGCCAGAATGTTTGAATTCCCCGCGTCAATTGCCAGCAGCATGACTATTACCTGTTGCAGATACGATGAGGCACTGTCATTCCGGTCTCTAGCTCAACTTCATGCTTATATCAGCCGCCGGTGCCGAGTGGGTAAGAGCGCCGACAGAAATAAAGTCAACCCCCGTGGCCGCTATCCCTTCAACCGTTTCCAGGCGAGCATTCCCCGAGGCCTCGATGAGCGCACGTTTGTTGATGAGCGCCACCGCTTCCCGCATCATGTCAGTGCTCATGTTGTCAAGCATGATGGTGTTTACGCCGCTTGACAGTGCCTCCCGGACTTCCTCGATGGTTCTTGTCTCAACCTCAAGGGGAAAGCCCGCGGGGAGTTTGCCCTTCACCCGGCGGACCGCCTCTGCGATGCTGCCGGCCGCCTTGATGTGGTTATCCTTAATCAATACCGCGTCAAATAACCCGATGCGGTGATTGATGCCGCCGCCCATTTTGACCGCATACTTCTCAAGCGCCCTCCACCCGGGGGTTGTCTTGCGGGTATCGCAAATCTTGACCGGGTAGGATCTGACCCGGGCCACAAAGCTTTCGGTCAGGGTGGCGATACCGCTTAAGCGCTGGATGAAATTCAAAGCGATGCGTTCCCCGGCAAGAAGGGCGGCCGCGCTGCCCTCAATTTCCAAAATTACCTCACCCGTGCCGACCGCTTCGCCGTCATCGTGGTTCTTGCGCACCCTCACCTCGGGATCCAGCTTCTCGAACACCCGCTGCACAATATCCAGGCCCGCTACAACCAGCCGTTGCTGCGCGATGAGACGAGCCGCGGCCCTGACCGGGCTCCGGATGATGGAAGTGGTGGTGATATCACCGTCACCGATGTCCTCTCTCAGCGCCAGGCCGATAAGCGCGTCCGCTTCCAGCAGCGGGATCATGGCTTACCCTCCTGAATGAATGCCTCTATGCGCTCAAGGTTGGTTTGAAGCTTATCCCTCGTCTCGATGAGTTCCTGGGACCGCGCTTTTTCTTTTTCAATAACCGCCTCGGGCGCCTTGGCCAGAAAATCCCGGTTGGAAAGTTTGCGGGTGAT
The DNA here is from genome assembly GCA_963793865.1 of uncultured delta proteobacterium. Classification (GTDB taxonomy): domain Bacteria; phylum Desulfobacterota; class WTBG01; order WTBG01; family WTBG01; genus CAZWCD01. The sequence goes on along the minus strand of CAWCBP010000008.1, from coordinate 421,904 downwards.
ATCACCAAGATCCTTCTGAATCTTGGCAAGCTCCTTCTGAAGCCTCCGCTGCTCATCGGCAAAATCAATAATCCCCTTCAGGGGCATGAAGATTTCAACGTCCCGCACCACGGCAGTCACCGCAGATTCGGGCTTGTTCACCCCGGCGGCCGCGGTAACGTTGCCTGCCCTGGCAAGGTTCTCAATGTACCCACGGTGGCGGTTAAGAATATCAAGGCTGTTGCTGCCGGTTGAGCGCAGGACCACCTCCACCTGCTGAGCGGGCGCGATGTTCATTTCCCAGCGGAGCGCGCGGATGCTGTTGACCACATCGATGATAAGATTCATGGTCTCTTCCGCACCCGCATCAATCTTCCGCGGGTCAGCAACAGGGTACGAAGAAATCATGATGCTGTCTTTGGCCACGGGCAGCTTCTGCCAGATCTCTTCGGTAATAAAGGGCATGAGGGGATGAAGCATCTGCAGGGATTTGCCCAGCACCTCGATCATGGTGTGCTGTGCCGCCCGCTTATCCGCCGTGTCACCCTGCTGGTTCAGGACCGGCTTCACCATCTCAAGATACCAGTCGCACAGCTCATGCCAGATAAACTGGTACAGTGCGTGCGCCACCTCGTTGAACTGATACCCCCGAAACGCCTCTTCCACCGTCCCCATCAGCCGGTTCAGGCGGCTTTGAATCCAGCGGTCGGCGAGCGACAGTGAACCGGGCTCAACGGTCGCCCGACCGGGATCGCAGTCACCCGCGTGCATCAGCACAAAGCGCGACGCGTTCCAGATCTTGTTGGCAAAATTCCGGTAGCCTTTGATCCGCTCCTCCGCCAGGCGGATGTCCCTGCCCTGAACGCACAGCGCCGCCAGGGTGAAGCGGAAGGCATCGGTCCCGTACTGGTCCATGACCGTGAGGGGATCAATGACATTCCCCTTCGACTTGCTCATCTTTTTGCCTTCCAGGTCGCGCACCAGGGCATGGATGTAAACTTCACTGAAGGGGGGCTTGCCCATGAACTTGATCCCCATCATCATCATCCGGGCCACCCAGAAAAAGAGGATGTCAAAGGCGGTAATCAGTACCGAGGTGGGATAAAAGAGGGCAAGTTCTTTGGTGGCATCGGGCCATCCCAGCGTGGAAAACGGCCAGAGCGCGGAGCTGAACCAGGTATCCAGGACATCCTCTTCCTGCTGTATGCGGGCACTCCGGCAGGAACTGCACTGAGCCGGGGTCTCCCGGGCCACGGTAATGGCGCCGCAGTCCGCGCAGGTCCAGGCGGGTATCTGGTGGCCCCACCAGATCTGGCGGGAAATGCACCAGTCGCGTATGGTGCGCATCCACTCAAAAAAGGTCTTTTCCCAGTTTTTGGGAATAATGGCCGTCTCTCCCCGCTCCACCGCTTCCATGGCCTTTTCTGCCAGCGGCTTTACCTTCACGAACCACTGCTTGGACACCATCGGCTCAACCACCGTTTTGCAGCGGTAGCAGTGGCCGATATGGTGAGTATAGTCCTCGACCTTCTTGAGCAGCCCGAGCTTTTTAAGATCCTTTAAAATTTTATCGCGGCAGTTAAAACGGTCCAGACCCTGGTAGGATCCCGCGCGCTCATTCATGACGCCCGCCTCATCGATTACCCGGATCAGCTCCAGACCATGGGCATTGCCGATCTCAAAGTCATTGGGATCATGGGCGGGGGTAATCTTCAGAACCCCGGTGCCGAACTCCATGTCCACGTACTCGTCAGCGATCACCGGTATCATGCGGTCGGTCAGGGGAAGCGCCACCGTCTTGCCCACCACGGCCTTATACCGCTTGTCATTGGGATTCACCGCCAGGGCCGTGTCCCCCAGCATGGTTTCCGGGCGGGTGGTGGCAACCACCAGTGATTTCTTGCTGTTAGGGACAGGATATTTGATGGAGTAGAGATGACCCGGGGTTTCTTCGTGTTCCACTTCCAGGTCTGACAGCGCCGTATGGCAGCGCGGGCACCAGTTGATGATATAGTCGCCCTTATAAATCAGGCCTTCTTCGTAGAGCCTGACAAACACCTCGCGGACCGCCCGCGAGAGTCCCTCGTCCATGGTAAAGCGCTCCCGCTCCCAGTCGCAGGAAGCGCCGAGCCGCTTGAGCTGCTCAATGATGATCCCGCCGTATTTCGCCTTCCACTGCCATACCTGCTCGATGAACTTTTCCCGCCCCAGGTCCTTTCTGCTCATGCCCTGGCCGGAGAGCTGCTTTTCCACCACGTTCTGGGTGGCAATGCCGGCATGGTCCGTGCCCGGCATCCAGAGGGTGTTGCACCCGCACATGCGCTTGTACCTGACCATGATGTCCTGCAGGGTGTTGTTCAGGGCATGGCCCATGTGCAGGGAGCCGGTTACGTTGGGGGGAGGAATGACAATGCAGAAGGTCCGGGAGGAGCCGTTCGCATCCGCGCGGAAATAACCCTTGTCCAGCCAGTATTGATACCAGTGTTTTTCAACCTGGTGCGGCTCATACACCTTTTCTAAAACTTCAGCAGTCGACATGCTTTCTTTATCCTTGCGGGAACTTCCCACTATCCCCTTAATAGCCATTCCCCGACTTGATCGGGGAATCCTTATGACCGGTTTATCTGGATTCCCGTTTTCACGGGAATGAATGAATGCATATGTAACTTCTTGCGCCGGCAGGAGCGGCTTTACGCCGCGAATATATCGCACCTCAAGGCGCTCCTACCGAAATGCCAATATTGTGGGCATGATTTTTATCACGTACGGAAGGGGATGTCAAGAAAGGTTACGGTAAACAAAGGGGACGTTCGTGCAGAAATTGCTTTGCATTGAAGAGAAGACCTCTGAGGGATAGCTATTATTCAATCCGCACGGGAAAATAGTTTTGTTTACTCGCATCACTTTGTTACCTTTTCTTTCCGATCATCTTCATCTGTTACAGAAAAAAGGAATGCGTCCATCATTGAGGCAATTTCCGCACGAACGTCCCCCGATTCCAGATTAAGACACGTATGTATAATTACGGAAATATATTCACTCAATCTTTACTTCACACCCTCTCCCCGCCGGGGAGATGGATGGGGTGAGGGGAACTTTCAAATATGTTTGGCTAGATTATGTTGACTTGTCTGATAAAAAGGTGTACATAATTAATGTACACCTATCGTAGGAGCTTTTATGCTGGAAATTAATGTCAAAGAAATGCGAAGAAACTTAAGCGTCCTTCTGGCACGTGTGGAGCGGGGTGAAGAAATCGTGATCACGAAACACGGCAGGAAGATTGCCCGTTTAATCTCAGCGGATACAACAAGGGCTTCTTTGCCAAGCCTGGCTGATTTTCGTTCCGGCATTAAGGCAAAAGGGAAGCCACTGAGCCGAACGGTGATCGACTCAAGAAACAGGGAGCGGTACTGATGCTTTATCTGGATACCAGTGTTCTAACCGCTTATTATTGTCCGGAGCCAATCAGCGCAACAGTTGAAAAGATCATTATTCGTTCGCAACAGCCGGCAATCAGTTACCTTACAGCTCTTGAATTGGTTTCTGCGCTATCAAGAAAAATTCGTGACAAAGAATTATCATCCGCAGACGGCAACAAAATAATAACTCAATTTCAGGCCCATATTGAACGGCACCTCTTCCGGTGGGTTGCCATCGAATCCCAAAACTATCGGACGGCAAAAGGGTGGATTGCTCAATTTAGCACTTCCCTGAGAACGCTTGATGCCCTGCACCTTGCGGTCACTTCCTCTCATAATCTGACCCTGGTGACTGCAGACGTGCGACTTGCGGCAGCAGCCAGGCATTTCGGAATAAGCGTAAAATTAATAGTGAAGAAATAGAGGAAAAATCATTAGGGATGCTTATACAGGCATATCTGGAAACTGTTGGCAGACAACGCAAGGGGAAGAAGTTTCGTTACAGAGAAGAAGTTTAATGTTCGGTAGGAGCGCCTTCAGGCGCGATGCATTCGCGGCTTAAAGCCGCTCCTACCGGCCCTATGCATATTCATCATATAAAAAAATTGATAACCCATTTTTAGCTCTATTTAATTATACAAGCCACATTTAGGAAAACACGGGTTCTCACAGATTTACCTCAATGTAGGCCTTCTTGCGCAGCTTGGCAATCCACACCTTGAAATCTTCCTCAGCCTTCTGGCTAAAAAGCACATCTTTTACTTCGGCCCTGCGTTCTTCCTCGGACAGGGCAGACGGCTCCCGCTTTCCCAGAACTTTCACAATGTGAAAACCGCCCTCCGTCCTGATGACCGGGCTCACCTCACCCGGCTTCATGCTGAAGGCGAACTCATCAATGGCGGGCAGCAGCTCGCCCCGCTTGAATATACCCATGTCTCCCCCCGCCGCGGCGGTGGGATCCTGGGAATAGAGGCCGACCAGCGCGGTGAAGTCCTCGCCCGCCTTGATTTTTGCCAGGATGGATTCCGCCTGCGCCTGAATCCGGCTGACCTCCCCTGCGCTTGACCCGGGAGGAATGAGCAGGCGGATCTGCTGAATCCTCACCTCGGGCTCGGCATTGAAATCATCCGCGTGCTTTTCGTAGTATGCGTCCACTTCCTCCTTGGACACCTGTATCCTGGACTTTATCTCCTGGTCGATCACCCGCGCCTTTTTCATCTGCGATGTAAGCTGCTCTCTGTATTTCGGCATCGTCAGTCCTTCTTCTGCCAGGACTGCCGCAAACTGGGCATCGTTCATCCTGTTGCGGTTCTGCATCTCCTTGACCGCCAGGTCCACTTCCCGTTCGCTAAAGGTAATGGCCAGCCGGTCCGCCTCCTGGTTAACCAGTTTCTCTTCAATGAGCTGATCCAGTATGCGCCTTTCCGCCTCCCGCAGCTGCTCATCCCCGCCGGCGACTTTAAATTGCTCACTCATCCGATCAATGTAGTTCCGGGATACTTGTCTCAGTTCTGAAAGAACAATAATATCCCCGTTGACCACAGCCACGATCCGGTCCACTGTTTCTGCGGCGGCCGTCACCCCCGGCGACAGCGCCATAAACATCGTTAGCAGGACTGTCGTACGCAAAAGATTACGATAACTTCGCATATATGAAAACCGTGATTCTGTGGAACACATACCTGTTTCTCCTGAGTGAACACGACAGATTATCAAACAACTCCCCATCTCCCCCTTGGGAGACACAACGAAGGATTAAACGATAATACCATAGACGCGTCATTCTGCGGCTCGACCGCAGAATCCAGTTGCTATTTCTTATTGGATCCTGCGATCAAGTCGCAGGATGACACGATGAAGGACTCGGAATGAAGCAACGAAGGGCTCATGACAGCAACTTCTTTCTAACATGCATCATGTATCCTGCATCATGCATCCTGTATCGCGACCATTCTAAACAACCTCATCCTGAAATGTCAACCACGAATGCGGCCTACCCCAGCAGCCGGGTTACCTCATCCGCCACTTCCTTCCAGTCGCAGGTATCGTGGGCTATGCTGAACTGGAGCTGGGGAGAAAGTCGGTATCGCCTGGGGTTGCCGGCAATGAGGGCTAAAATTTTATCCAGCGAATGTTCCGCCTGGGGATGAAAGCTCAGGAGAATCTCCTTTCCCCGGCAGGCAATGCGGGTAACCAGGTACCGCCGAAGGATGGTTTTCAGGTGCATGACGCGCAGGAGATTGGAGACCGGCGGCGGAAGCTTCCCGAACCGGTCAATCAGCTCTTCGCCGACCGCATCGATGCTTGCGTCATCCGGGCAGGAGGCCAGCTTTTTGTAAAAGAGCAGGCGCTGATTGATGTCACCCAGGTAGTCTTCGGGAATGAAGGCCGGAATGGACAGGGCTATCTCCGGATCGATATCAGGAATAATCTGCTCCCCCTTCAGCTCCTTGATGGCTTCCTCCATGAGCTGGGTGTACAAATCAAGGCCCACGGCGGCAATGTGGCCCGACTGCGACGCGCCCAGCATGTTACCGGCACCACGTATTTCGAGATCGCGGGTCGCCAGCCGCAGGCTCGATCCCAGCTCGCTGAATTCAAAGATGGCCTGCAGCCGCTCGCGGGCATCCCGGGAAAGCGCCTCCTCGCCGGGGCGTCAGCAGGTAGCAGTAGGCGCGGAATTTTGACCTTCCCACCCTGCCCCGCAGCTGATAGAGCTGGGCCAGGCCCAGGCGGTCGGCACGGTTGACGATCATGGTGTTGGCTGCCGGAAAGTCCAGGCCCGACTCAATAATGGTGGTGCATAGCAGCAGGTTGACCTCGCGGTTGATAAAAGCGAGCATGACCTTCTCCAGCTGCCGTTCGGACATCTGTCCGTGGGCCACGCCCAGCTTTGCCTCGGGAATGAGCCCGGAGAGATACCGTGCCATCGCGGGAATGGTCCTTACCCGGTCATGCACAAAAAATACCTGCCCGCCCCGGCTCAGCTCACGGGTGATCGCCTCGCGTATGACCCCTCCGTCAAACCGGGTAATGAAGGTTCTGATGGCCAGCCGGTCTTCGGGGGGGGTGTCGATCACGCTCATATCCCGAACGCCGACCATGGACATGTGCAGCGTGCGGGGTATGGGCGTGGCCGTGAGGGTGAGCACATCCACCGTTTTTCTCATCCTCTTCATGCGCTCCTTGTGGGCGACGCCGAAGCGCTGCTCCTCGTCAATAATCACCAGGCCCAGGTCCTTGAAGTGCACGTCCTTCTGGATGAGGCGGTGCGTGCCCACAATGATGTCGATGGACCCGTCCGCAAGCCCCTTTATAATTTCCTTCTGCTCCGCTGGACTCCTGAAGCGGCTCAGCATTTCCACCCGGATGGGGTAGGGCTTGAGCCGCCCGGATATGGTCTGGTAGTGCTGCTGCGCTAAAATGGTGGTGGGCACTAAAAAGGCAACCTGCTTTCCATCCATGGCCGCCCTGAACGAGGAGCGCACCGCCACTTCGGTCTTGCCGTAGCCGACATCTCCGCAGATGAGCCGGTCCATGGGTTTCGGGTCATTCATGTCCCTCATGACATCCTCAATGGCAGCAAGCTGGTCCGGCGTCTCCTCGTAGGGAAAGGTGGCTTCGAACTCGCGGTAATAATGGTCGGGGGATGAGAAGGAGTGTCCCTGGAGCAGCTTGCGCGAGGCGTAAATGTCCAGCAGATCCTTGGCCATGGCCATGAGTGAATTCTTGACCCTGCTTTTCGTCCTCTTCCATGATGTCCCGCCCAGACGGTCAATAGGGGGGTGCGCACCGTCCGCTCCGCGGAACTTCTGCACCAGCTTGACCCGGTCGATGGGCAGGTAGAGCCTGTCATTTCCCTGGTATTCGATCAGGAGATAGTCGCTGCGCCCGCCGCCGACCTCCAACTGCTTCAAGCCCCGGTAGATTCCCACCCCGTGATCAACGTGCACTACGCAATCGCCGGCTTCAAGCTCCCCGAAGTCAGAAATAAAATAGCTGCTTTTCAGGCGGGGCGGCGCCGGCCGCCGCTTTTTCTCACCGAAGATCTCCTCCTCGGTGATGACAATCAGGCGCGCCTGGGGAAAGCGAAAGCCTCGGGTGAAGCTGCTTATCTGGATCCACCTGCGGTGGATAACGGACAGATCGCCACGGTAATCAAACCCTTCGCGCTCGCTCAGGCCGGCAGCAATGCCATACTCCTCAAGCAGCGCCATGAGCTTATGGGCCTCGCTCAGGGCATGGCAGATAACCAGAATGCAGTACCCTTCCTCCTCCCACTCCCGCAGCCTGCCCACCAGGGGGGAGAGCATGCCCTGGCTGGAAGTGGTCTCAAGCAGTTCCCGGCGGATATCCTCATTGGAAGAGGTGAGGTAGGACACCGCCGTTCCCTCAGGCCGGGCGCCGCCCAGGGTGTCCAGCGAGAGCGTCTGAAAATACTGCAGCCCTTCATCCAGCTCTTCCGGGGAGAGGTAAAACCCGCTGACCGGCGGTGCCGGGTGTCCCTGCTGCAGGCACTTTGCGTGCTGCTCCCCGGCCTCCGCCCGATAATTATGAAGCTCGCCCCGTATGACTTCGTGGTCGTGGAGGAAAACAGCGCATTGGGCGGAAAGGTAGTCAAGCAGCGTCTCCGGCTGCGGGTAGATGAAGGGAAGGAAACGCTCAAGCTCGGCGTGCGCCTGAAAACGAACCAGGGACGCGGCCAGCTCCTCCCATTTCCCGGTCACCTGCAGCGGCTCTCCGGCGCTGCCTTTCATGCGCTCAACGATTTCATCCAGCCCATCCTCTTCGAGGATGGTATCAGACACCGGTGCAATCCAGGCGGCAGTCAGCTCGCCGCGGGACCGCTGGGTTGCCGCATCGAAGCAGCGAATGGATTCGATGCAGTCCCCGAACAATTCCACCCGGAGCGGATAAGCACATCCCGGGGGAAAGACATCGATAATGCCGCCCCGGATGCTGAAATCGCCGCGGTCCTCAACGACTCCCACCTTGAGGTACCCGCCCTTCACCAGCAGGAAGGCAAGCGCTTCCCGGTCTATTTCCTCCCCGACCCGAAGGCGGCGCGCGTAGCGCTCCAGCACGGTCCGCGGGATGGTTTTTCGCACCACCGCGGCCGCGGGGGCAACCATGATGAAGGGGTCCCCGCCGCGCAACAGTCGGTGCAGAATTTCCACCTGCCCGCTTTTCTGTTCAGGGTTCCGGGTGCACACGGTGAAGGGGAATTCCCCGTCAGGCGGGTAAAGCACCACCTGCTTTTCCTCCTGCTTGGGCCGGTCAGGGTCGTTGAGGAAAAAAAGCAGCTCCCGGCAGTAGTCTTCCGCCTCTTCGAGGGTAGGGGTAATGATCAGCAGCTGCCGGGGCTTCTCACGCCACAAGGCTGACAGCAGGAACGACGCGGAGGAGCCCTTGAGGCCGGTCAGGGTTACGCGTTCAACGCCCGCACGGAGCGGTCCGGATATGGGGCTTACCAGTGAAGCCGGGTCAGCTTTACCGGCACGAGTTGTTTGAGGCAGTGCCATGTCAACGAGTTTTAATCTTACGGTTTCCGGTCAGGCAGCGGCAAAGCGGGCGGGGCAACGCTTTCAACCCCCGGCGGAGGAATAAAGGTAAACAGTGCGTCAGACAGCAGCGTGTCGACTTCAACCCGGGAAAAGGTGATCCGGGTAATGTTATCAAAAAGGTCATAGACCTCGGTTTGCCTGATCTGGAAGGTGGTCCGGTCGGCCCTGAGAATAATTTTACTCAGGTTCGGCTGGGGAGCCCTGGGGATCAGCTCCAGCGCACAGGAATTCGCGTCGCGGTCGGCCTGAGCGGTAATATCCCTGATGGTAAAATCCCTCATCAGCTGCGCCTTCCCGTTGAGGAGATCGGCGGACACCTGCGACTGCAGGCCTTCGCCGACGGTGGTGACCATGACCTGCTTCTCCTCGGGCTCATAGAACCAGAGCTTCCTGCCGTCACTGATAATCTGCTGGGGGTCGGGGGCCTGGTAGTCCCAGAACATCCTGCCGCCCTTTTTCAAATACACCATGCCTTCGGCTTTCTGCACCTGCTCGGCATTCCAGGACTTGATGGAAGATTCCTGAACAAAGTGCGCCTTGAAATCCCTGATGGCGTCATAGGACGTTTGAATACGCTTTGCCAGGGCCTCGGTATCGTCACCCCGGGAAGTCCCGGCAAGCAGGCACACCGCGACCGCACCCGCCATCACCCAACTGCTCCATCGTCTCATGCTCATGAACTGCATCATATCAAAGCCTCTTGACCAGTATATCTCGGGGTTTAACCCCATCGCTGGGACCGACCACCCGCTCGCGCTCCATGCGGTCCATGATGCGTGCCGCCCGGTTATACCCGATGCGCAGCCTTCTCTGGATCATTGAGATGGATGCCTTGCGTTCCTGGGCCACCAGGGCAACCGCCTGATCATAGCACTCGTCATAGTCATCCTCTTCCCCGGCGGCATCATCCTGCTTCATTTCCGTTATACTCTGGTTGTAGACCGGCTCCGCCTGCTTTCTCAAGAAGGCGGTGATCCTTCTGATCTCCACTTCGGAAAGGTAACAGCCGTGGACCCGCTCCAGCGTTGAGGTGCCGGGCCGCAGGAAGAGCATGTCGCCCATCCCCAGCAGACGCTCGGCCCCCATGGTGTCGAGTATGGTGCGGGAATCAACCTTGGATGAAACCTGGAAGGAAATGCGCGCGGGGAAATTCACCTTGATGGTGCCGGTCAAAACGTCAACCGACGGCCGCTGGGTGGCAACCAGCAGATGGATCCCGGCCGCCCTGGCCATCTGCGCCAGCCTGGTTATGGAGGTTTCAACCTCGCGGGACGACACCATCATCAGGTCAGCCAGTTCATCGATCACCACCAGTATGTAGGGCAGCGTCTCCCATTCAGCCCCGCTGTCCGGGTCCGACTTTTTGCCGCGGCCGCCCTGCGCCGACTGCATCTCGGCCTCTACTTTCTGGTTGTATCCATCTATGTCCCGCACCCCCATGTCGGCCAGCATCCCGTAGCGCCGCTCCATTTCACCCACGGTCCACTGCAGCACCAGGGAGGCCTTCTTGGGATCGGTCACCACCGGGTAGAGCAGGTGGGGGATGTCCTCATAGAAGGAAAGCTCCAGGCGCTTGGGATCAATGAGCAGAAACTTTACCTCGGACGGGGCGGCCTTGTACAGGATGCTGCAGATGAGCGCGTTCAGGAGAACGCTCTTGCCCGAGCCGGTCGAGCCGGCGATGAGCAGGTGGGGCATTTTGGCAAGGTCGCCGATGATGGCCTTGCCGGCGATATCCTTTCCCAGGGCCAGGGTCAGCTTTGACCGGGAGTGGGCAAACTCCTCCCGGCCCACAATCTCCCTGAAATAAACCGTTTCCCGCATGGTATTGGGTATTTCTATGCCCACCACCGCCTTGCCGGGAACCGGGGCCAGGATGCGGACGCCGACCGCCTTGAGGGCCAGGGCCAGATCATCGGCCAGGTTGAGAATCTTGCTGATGCGCACGCCGGATGCCGGCTCAAGCTCATAGCGGGTGATCACCGGCCCCGGGTTCACCTCCACCACCTTGCCCACGATCCCGAAATCCGCCAGCTTGTTCTCCAGGGTCCGCGAATTATCCCGCAATGCATCCTTGCCCGCCTTGGTCGATTTCTGGGAAACGCTGTCCAAAAGCGAAAAGGGCGGAATCTGATAGTCAGAGGAACATGTCACTCTGACCCGGGGCTTCTCTTCAACCGGGACGGATCTTTTCCGCTGCCGTGTCTCCCGTTCGTGCTCCCCGGGAGGAGGCGGCTGCAGCGCTACAGGAGGAGGCTCAACTTCATCGGCGATGACCTGCTTCCTCTCCCACTTCGCCGTGAGCGTCCTGCAATATGCAATGACTGCCTGAGAACGAACCCGTGCTCCCGCAAGGGCATTCCCAAGACCGCCGGTGATTTTTTTTATCAGACGTGAACCGTGCGTTACCCTTCCCAGGATGCGGCTCAAAGCATCGGACATGCCGTGCATGGTCAGATTGAAGAGAATGATCAGGGAAACCAGGCCCGCCAGGGAAAAGACCAGCATGCTTCCCACGGTATTCAGATAGGCATGCGAAAGGTTTGTCAGCTGCTTGCCCGCCAGTCCGCCCCCGTTGAGCTCATACCTGAATGATGCCAGGCGAATACCCGCGTCGGCCACGGTGAGGCTGAGCAGCGCCGAGAAGGAAACCGTCAGCAGGATCAGGCTCAGCACCGTCGTGTAGCGAACCGGTGCGCCCGCAAAAAAGAGCATCTTCAATGACAGCCCGAGCAGGATCAGCGGGATCAGAAAGGCGGTCAGGCCCATGAGCTGAAAGAGCGCGTCCGCCAGATATGAACCCGCCAGCCCGCCCCAGTTGTGTACCCTGCCCGCCGGAGAAGAATAGGCCGTGTTGAAGGAGCTGTCCGCGGAATGGTAGGAAAGAAGGCAGCAGACGATAAAAACTGCCAGAAAAAGGCAGCAGACAGCCACGACTTCTTTTTTTACTCTTGGTTTTTTATCTGATGCAGCCATGATTACGTCTTGTCGGATACAGTGGAAATAACATTAGATGCTCATGCAGGAAAATCTGCGCATTGCTTTCAGGCCGGCAGGATCGGCTTTAAGCCGCGAATGCAGCGCGCATGAATGCGCTCCTACAGGGGTGCTCGCTGATAAATTTATAAATGCGCTAAAATCTTAATGTATAAGCACTCTTTAGTCAACACCTAAGTAGCTGCTGCTGCAGAACTCTTGCTTCAACTATTTTTCGATCCCTTTTGTAGGGGCGACCGGCCGGTCGCCCCTACAGTGAGATAAGCATTGGATCGCGGCTAAAGCCGCTCCTACCAAAGGGACGTGCCTCCGGAATGATTCATGTGGAGGGACGCTCTCCGTCGCATCCGTTTTTATAAAGGCCATGACGGAGCATGGCCCTCCATTACAAGTCATCCTGCGACGTGATCGCAGGATCCAAACAGAATCGTAAAACTGGATTCTGCGGTCGAGCCGCAGAATGAAACACCTTTGGCTGCACGCAACTCACATTTTGCTTGTTTCTTGCTCACTATACTGGTATAAACAAACCCGCAGGCACGCCAATACCTGCGCGCATCATTCAAACAGGAGATACGGCCATGAAGTCATGGATACCCTTTGCACTTTCCATTCTGTTGTGTTTCGCCGCTCCGCTCACGGCGGCCGCCGGGGATCAGGCCGAAAGGCCTTTGCTGACCAAACCGTTTTTGAAATTTGCCCGGGGCGCGGTGAACGTGGTCACGTCGCCGCTTGAGGTGCCCAATCAGATGTACATCCTGGCAGATCACGCCGATGAAAATTCGCGCTACGGAGTTGAAACGGCCGCGGGTGCCATTGAAGGCCTGTTTACCGGCATTGGCATCGGGTTATGGCGCCTGGTGGTGGGCGCCTACGACCTCATTACCTTCCCCGTGCCGGTTTATGATTCGTGCCTTATTTATCCGACCTTCATCACCTCTTCGTATGAAGCGTATTATGAGCAGCCTGAAACATCAGTGCCGGCGGAGGACAGGGACCTGTCTCCCGTGATACCCGAAGATGACGGCGTACCCGCTCCCGAGAGCGGCGGAGAGGATGTCACCCCTCCCCCAGTGCCCGGGGAGGGTGAATGACACACCGTCTCCCGGCACTGAGGCCCTATAAGCACCCGGTTACCCCCCCCTTGCGCATGCGTGCCAGGTGATGTCAGCAAAGCCGCGTGAGCCCCGCTCCGCCTGCTGCCCCAAAAAGCCCTTTACTTTTGGGCAAAATCTGTTAGAGTGCATTCGCACTTTGTATCAATCAGCCGCACCGGTGAGAGGACTTTGAAGGTTTGAAACCGTTTCTCGGGATCAGGATAAATGCAAAGCTTCAGGAAGGGCTTGACAGGTCCAATCCGCTCAACCGCTTTTATTTCCAGGACAACAATCCGGATTTTTTGCAGATCATCACTGTTGACCAGGACAAATACATAGGGAAATTCGTTGAGCAGGGCATGGGATACAGGGCAATGGAGGACATCTGCCGAAACATCATCAGCATCATGCATAAGCTGTGTCCTGACATTCCCGTATCCATTGACGGCATCAGAGTGCTCGCGCCGGATGCACCGCCTGCGACAGACGCTCAATGAACATCCCCAGTTATGGTCAGGGTATGACGGAGGTTTCCATGAAGGTACTTGACAAGAGAATTCTCGGCCGAATGCAGGAAGACGAACGAAGGCAGTATGAGCAGGAACTGTCAAAGCAGCTGCCCGACCTGCTCGAGTTCTCGGAATTTGTAGATACCCACCTCCTGGCAGCGCAGCTGCCCTCCCGCAAGCAGAAGGAACCCGCCCAGGACGAGAGCGGCGGGTATGATCAGGCAGAGCAGGTATAACCTGCCCGGCAGCTGCTCCTCGCAAAGCTCATCAGCAGGCAGCGCGGAACTTTAACCGTGAGGCGGTGAAAGCAGATGTTCCGGAAGCGTCGCATTCTTCAGGCTGCCGCGGCGGTGGTGCTCATCGCCGGCACATCCTGTCAGGCATATCACCGGCACAAACCGCTGGCGGGTGAATCCGTCATTGCGGCTCCCGAGATGTATGAATCACAGGAGGACAGGCTGCTGGTCCTCAAGCACCGGAGCAGTTTGAACGCCATTTATAACGGGATCAGGGACCGCTTCAGCTCATCCAAGCTGGAGTTTTTCCTCATATCCGGCATTTGCTTTCGCAAGTTCCAGCTCAAGAACAGGTATGACACATACCTTTCCATCAACACCAAGTGTTCCGCCTCGTTTAACGACGACAAAACCACTTTTGCAAAACGGGCCGCTGCCGTCTTTGCCGCATACAGCAGGCCGCTGCTCTCCATCGCGGCTTCGGAAACGGCGCTGCTTGAGGACACGGATGTGGCGGGAATCATGATCAGCACGCGCTGGGGCGTGCAAAAGAAAATAAAAGACAAGTATCGTTATGCCACCTATGAAGAGATGATCCTTGTCGTGCGAAAACAGCAGATTCATGACTTCATGAGCGCTTCCCTCACCGACCAGCAGCTCCTCGACGGGAGCACCATTATCGCTCTCAGCGAAAGTGAAAGTCCGCACGAGGTAACCATAACCCTCGAATAACATTCGTTGCCGGTTGACGATCCGCATACCGCATGTTATACCTGATTGCACGCGCATAGACGATCGCACCGTAAAAGTTCATTTTCTGTCATAACCGTGCCCGCGCACCACAAGGAGAAGACATCTTGAAGATCCGACTTATAGACCCCGCCCCCAAGGACAACCTGCTGATGCAGACCAACAAGGACATCAAGTCCTACTGGTTTGCCCGACTCAGCCTGACCACCATCGCCGCACTGACCCCACCGGAGATTGAAGTAGCCATCACCGACGAGAATGTCGAGGAGATCAATTTCAACGAGGATGTGGACCTAGTGGGTCTGACCGCGATGACCATGCACGCCATCCGGGCCTATGAGATTGCCGACCGCTTCCGGGAGCGCAACATCCCCGTGGTCATGGGCGGACTCCACGCCTCGAGCCTCCCTGAGGAAGCCAAGCAGCATGTTGATGCAGTGGTTATCGGAGAGGCGGAAGGGGTATGGAAGGGGTTGCTGGAAGATTTTCAGCGGGGGCGCCTGCAGCCATTTTACCGGAGCAGCGGCTTTTGCACCTTGCAGTCGCAGCCGCATCCCCGCCTGGACCTGCTCAAAAAGGAGCATTACTGGACCGTCAACTGCGTTCAGGCCACCCGCGGCTGTCCTTTCAGCTGCGACTTCTGCTCGGTCGCCCAATTTTTCGGAGACACCTATCGCTACCGGCCGGTGGACGAGGTCATCGAGGAAGTCAGGCAGCTCCCGTCGGGGGGGTACTTCACCTTTGTCGATGACAATATCATGGGCAGGCCTGCTTACGCCAAGGAGCTGTTTCAAAAGCTGGCCCCGCTCAAGAGGATATGGACCAGCCAGGGCAGCCTGACCATGGCCAAGGATACCGAGCTCCTGAAACTGGCCGCCGCAAGCGGCTGCTATGCACTGTTCGTGGGCATCGAGTCTCTTACCCAGGACAACCTTGCCGCCATGAATAAATCCATCAACAACGTCTCGCGCTACGAGGATGCCATTAAAAAAATCCGCGATCACGGCATCATGATCGTGGGGAGCTTTATCTTCGGCTTTGACCACGATGATGATGCGGTTTTTGAGCGCACGGTGCGATTCTGTGAAAAGAATAAAATAGACCTCCCCATCTTTTTCATCCTCACCCCCGTCCCCGGGACCCGTCTCTATAAGCGGATGGACGAGGATGGACGCATATTGCACAAGGACTGGTCGCGGTACAATGGTTCAAACGTGGTGTTCAAGCCTAAGCTCATATCCGAAGAAACCCTGTTCAACGGCTACAGCTGGGCGTTCCAGGAAATCTATTCCTATGCGTCCATCGCCAAACGCATTCTGATGCCTCCCACGAAAAGGGTTGTTCCCGAGCTGGTGAGCAATGTAGCCTTCCGCAGAATGGTGATGCGGGCCCCGAAGGGCAGGATACCCATCATGTCCAGAGTGCTCGGCAAATTAAATACCTCCATCCCCATCAAGGACAAAAAGAATCTTGTCCCCACCTTTGTGGACGCCACCTTCGCAAAGAGCCAGCAGATGCTCAAGAGCGCCGGCAGGCTGCTCAAGGTCAAGGCCACGCACAATGAACGATTTCGAACACTTTTCATCAAGCTGGAAGGCTCTCTTGATCTGAGTGCTGCCAAAAAGCTGTTCAAGCGGCTCAGCTCCTTTCTCAACAAGGGGCAGCGAAAAATCGTGATCGACTTCAAGGGGGTGGAGTATCTTTCGCCCAAAGCGGCCAACCTGCTGGTGATGAAGAATCTCAGCAGGCTGTTCAAGAAGAGAAACCAGATAGAGATGCGCAATTTCAGCCAGATTGCCAACGGGGCATTCACCAACATCACCAATCTCATTTCCAGCGACAATGATTCGCCCCTGCCCCGGGAAATGGAGTCCCGCCCCTCACGCCGATCAGCTCTGAGCAGCTGAATACACCAATCGCTCATGACAGATTTGTGGTCGCATCGCAAGAGCAAAATTGACACACCCCGCTAACCATGCGGGGTTGTTGTTAGAGGACGCTCTGTCCCGGTTTGATAACTGACCAATAGAGAACGCGAAATGTTTACTCCGGACTTATCCTGCGGTCACCGCAGAATCCAGTAACTCATTTTATTGGATCCCGCGACCAAGTCGCAGGATGATCCGATGGAAGCATTGGTCCAAAACAGAACAACCCTGATAGCAAAACTATCAGGGTTGTTTCAATTATCAGCGTTCAACGCAGTCAATCTAAAACACATGTCCCTTACAACCGGATCTACTTTACCGCCTTCTTCAGCCCGGCACCCGCCTTGAACTTGGGAACCCGCCGCGCCGCGATGGTGATCACTTTTCCGGTCTGGGGATTTCTGCCTTTGCGGGCCTTTCTTTTGGCAACCGAAAAGGTCCCGAACCCGATGAGCGTAACGCTCTGGCCTTTCTTGAGCGTCTTGGTGATTTCATCGATCGCGCCGCCGAGCGCCTTGTTGGCTGCCGCCTTGCTTATTTTGGCATCCTTTGCCATCCGAGCAACTAATCCTGCTTTGGTCATAAAGCCCTCCTTTTACTAAGTTAGTAGCCTGGTTATTGCCTCATAACTAGCTTCTACATAGCATGGCCGGCACTTCTTGTCAAAGCCTTTTCGCACAAAACGCTCGATTATCAGCCCCACCGCACACAACCCGCCCTGTCGTTCAGGGCAGGGACCACACCGGAATGACGTCAGGAGCAGCCGGATCAAATAAGCTTGGCCTGCTTAAGCTCCTCTATTTCCTTTGCGGAATATCCCAATCCCTCAAGCACCTCCTGCGTGTGCTGACCGAGAAGCGGCGGCGCCACGGACGGCTCGCCGGGCGTGTCGGATAATTTCACCGGGTTGCCGGTTACCTTGATGGTGCCGGCTTTGGGATGGTGCAATTCGGTCACCATCTGGCGGTGAATGACCTGGGGATCGGAGAAAATCTTGTCCACCGTGTAGATGGGCCCGCAGGGAATGCCCGCATCGGTGAGGATTTTCAGCCACTCCTCCCCGTTTTTGGTGGCAATCAAATCACCCACCACCTTCACCACCTCATCGCGGTTCTGCACCCTCTTCGCATTGGTGGCAAACCGCGGGTCGTTCACTATACCTTCCAGCCCGGCCGCCTTGCAGAATTTTCCCCACAGCTGGTCATTGCCCACCGCGATATTGATATACACATCCCTGGCCTTGAAGGCCTGGTAGGGAACGATGACCGGGTGCCCGGAGCCAACCCGTTTGGGTATCTCACCCGACGCGAAAAAGGAGCCGGCGCGATAGGTAAGCAGGGCCACCTGGCTGTCCAGCAGGGAGATGTCCACCATCTGCCCGCTGCCGGTCTTCTCCCGGGTAAAAAGCGCAATGGCAATGCCGTAGGCGGCGAACATGCCGGCGGTTATGTCGGCTATGGGCACACCCACCTTTACCGGCGGACCATCAGGCTCACCGGTAATGCTCATCAATCCCCCCATGCCCTGCAGCACCTGGTCAAAGCCGGGAAGCATGCGATACGGCCCGTTCTGCCCGAAGCCGGAAATGCTGCAATACACCAGGCGCGGGTTCACCGCCTTCACCTGCTGGTAGGCAAGCCCCAGGCGCTCCATGGCACCGGGCCTGAAGTTCTCCACCAGCACGTCGGACCCCTTGATGAGCTTCATGATGATTTCGATTGCCTTGCCGCCCTTCATGTCCAGGGTGATGCTTTTCTTGTTGCGGTTGATGCTCATGAAATAGGCGCTCTCACCTTCGACGAACGGCGGTCCCCACGCGCGGGAATCATCGCCGGTGCCGGGCATCTCCACTTTTATGACCTCCGCGCCCATGTCGGCAAGCATCATGGTACAGTAAGGACCTGCCAGCGCCCGTGACAAATCAAGCACTTTTATGCCGTCTAACGCCTTCTTCATGCGAGCATTCCTCCGTGTCAAATATGTTTACAATATGCCGGTAGACACTGCTTCCTCTAGGAAAAGCGGGCCACGAGCTCCCGGTACGCGGCTTCAAAACCGTCACCCCGAAGCGAGGGATGCACCTCCCCCTGCCGCTCGCCCGCCTTGAGCGATCGGCGCACGGTCTCCACCGCCAGCTGCTCAAGCTTTTCCGCCCCGAAGTCTTCGCAGCCGAGCGAACAGTTGGCAAGTTCAGCCAGCTTCTGCTCGCTCAGTTCCGGTGAGGCCAGGGCAAAGATGGGGCATATCCCCAGAATGTAAGCAAGCGACTGCCGCTTCAGCCACCAGGCGGCCTTATCCACAGCGGATCCCGTGACACCGAAGGACTCCCAGGAAGCAGCAACCGGCATGGGCGGCACGGCATTGCTGAACACCCCGAAGGCCTGGGCTAATCCGGTCTCGGGGGACGGCTTGATCGGCCAGGAAGAAACCCCGCAAAAATGCGGGAGCCCGGCCTCTTTAACCCCGCCGGCTGACGCGGCCAGAAGCGCAAGCTTTTCGGTTGCCGACTGCAGGTCCTTTGCGCCCTGCGCCTTCACCACCTGCGCCGCCCCTGAAGGCTCGAGCCCGAGACGGAAGCATTGTTCCAGCGCGGCCGCGGCGTCCTTGCCCAGGAAGCCGAAGCTCAGCAAGCCCGAAAGGTCGGTGATCTGGCATCCCGGTTCGGCCACGCCGGATATGGCCATGGTGCCGGCCGGTTCCCGGTACTTAACAAAGGTGTTGCAGGCGTAGGCACAATTATAGCAGGCGTTGTTTCTGTGGGTAAGCGAATCCAGCACCTCCGGTGACATCTGGTCCTGGGGAAGCGAAGCCATGGTTGCCTTGAGGCCCCGCTTGCCCTTCAGCGCACCCCCGTTTATCTCCTT
Organism: uncultured delta proteobacterium; assembly: GCA_963793865.1. GTDB lineage: Bacteria > Desulfobacterota > WTBG01 > WTBG01 > WTBG01 > CAZWCD01. The sequence continues at coordinate 402,558 of CAWCBP010000008.1, read as the reverse complement.
CATCAGCCCGGCGCAGCGGTCAAAAAATCCGTCAGCCACTTCCAGCATTCCCAGTCCCCGCAGCGCGACCGCCTTCAGGTTCTTCTCCCCGAAGACCCTGCCCAGGGCGGACTTGTCCTTGCTTCCCCAGTAGCTTTCCGAAACCTGCGCCAGGGCCGACTTGTTTTCCCCTGCCGGACCGATGCAGAGCACCTGCACCTGGTCATCGCCGTACGTCTGCCGCAGCCCATCAACCGTCTCCCAGGTGCTTTTCCCCCACACGTCGGCGGAGTCCTCCACGTCGGCCAGCCCGTCGTGCAGCCACAGCCGAACCGGCTTGGCGGACGAACCCAGCAACACCACGAAATCAAAACCGGTGAGCTTCAGTTCAACCCCCGTCTGCCAGGTCAGCGGCACATGACAGATGCCGCCGTTGAGCGGGCTCTTGAAGGTCGCCACCCCCAGGCAGGCAGCGGGCACAAAGGTGGCGGTGAAAAGGCCGGTGCCCAGCACCACCGGGTTGCGATCAGCGTATTGCTCATAGAGCTTGAGATTGAGGGCGGCGCCGCCCAGGCATTCCTCAACCAGCGCTTCATCGAGACTCTCATTGGAGGTCTCGCCCTTTTCCAGATCAACTATAAGAATGGTGCCGTTGTAATTGTTTGCAAAATCCATGCTGCCTCCTCTCACCTGATTATTGTCATGCTCGACATCTTGATGGCTGATGTAACAGAGCCCTGCCTTGATACGAATATCGGTCTCTGCAGGGGCGACCGGCCGGCCGCCCCTACAGTAAATAAAAAAATCATATGGAGGGACGCGCTCCGTCGCGTCCGATGATGCCATGCGGCCATGGCAGAGCATGGCCCTCCATCAAACCCGCCCTCTCGCTTCGCTGTGCCGAAGGATAGACTGGGGGGAATGATGGCTATTCTACGCTGAACACACCCTGCGGACAGATGCGGACGCAGAAGGGGGTTTCCTCTCCCTCGCAGAGATTGCAGGCCACCCGCAGCAGAATCGGTTTGCTGCTGGCCGACGCCCCCTGGATCTGCTGCCCGGGCTTGATCTCCTCAGGCCCCTCGGGGCGCGCGAGCAGCAGGCTTTTGGCTTTTTTGACCATGGCTCCGTAGTAGTTCTTCTTTTCCTCGCGGGAAAACATGATGCTCGATCCTATCGGGGAGCTGGTGCCGTCAAAGTGATAATTGCAGGCAAATTCACATGCCTTGCAGGCGGTGCATTTCAAGCTGTCAACTTTCAGTTCCATCGGTTATCTCTCCCTGTTCTGTGCCGGATGATAAATACCTGCCTCAATCGTTTCTTTCAATCGGGTAATTGTGCGGCGGGTTGGCGACTGCCTTGGGATCAATGGCCTTCTTGATGCCCCCCAGCAGCTTCCCGTAGTTGGAAAAAACCGATCCCGCCATTCCATGATAGGGGCCGCCCAGGAAGGGACCCACCCCTCCCTCAACCTTGCGCGAGAGATCCTCCTTCATCATGCCCATGAGCTTCTGCATGAGATCGCCGAGCGCCTCGGGGTTTTTCTCAACCGGGAAATCCGTCTCCGCTGAGCCGAAATGGCCCATGTCAAAGGTGGAGATCCAGTCCGGCCCGTCGCTGTCCAGTATGGGCGGGCTGAACTTATCTACCCAGCGCACCCCGTCCGCACATACGCCGATGGAGCTGTTGATGGTGTCAAAGGGCAGCCGCAGCGCCAGGAACGTGCCGGAAGGCCGCATCATCCGGGATCCGTTGGTATCGCGTATCCAGTTGTTGGCGGTGCGGGGCACCCACTTGTCAAAAATCTCCCGGGGGATGAGGCTCCCCTTGGTTTCTTTAATGATGTCCTCGAGCACCCGCTTTTCATACTCGAGCTGCTTTTCCGAGGTAAAGCCCCACAGGCACACCTCAACGGCGTACTTGCAGTGCTTCTGCCACACGCCCTCCTGCCAGGTTTCCCAGTACTCCTGATTGGAATTGGCCCACCACCAGTTGAAATAAACCGTGGGCAGCTTCTGCAGCACCCCGCCGATCTCGGCCCGGGCGATTTCATACATGGCATGGGCTGCCTTTTCAATCGAGGGATACTTGATGATGTACCACTGGAAGCGGTCTTCGGGCAGGGTGGAGGTGTGGTTGGGTATCATTCCCTCGCAGGGGAAAAATTTGGGGCCGGGATAGGGATGAAGCTTGATGGCCATCTTGGTTACCATGCCCGCGCCGCCCATGGCCCCGGCGAGCCCGCGCAGCATGCCCCGCAGGTCGATTCCCGGGCCTTCACCGAAGAAGCGCGTCCCGCTGTTGGTGGCCCACGAGCCGGTCCTTACAATTTCCCCGTTGGGCAGCACCCACTCCATGGCCAGGATATTGCGATGGCCGACCCCCACACGGTGGCCGACCCCCCACATGCCCTGAAAGACGTGGCCTGCCATGGCGGATGCCTGGGCGCTGGCCTCGGGGCTGCCCAGATAGAGACCGCGCCGGTTGGCCTCGGAGTGAATCTGTGCCATGGTCACATACGGCTCAATGACCGCGTACATGTTTTTATCATCTATTTCCAGGATGCGGCCCATCCGCTTTGAGTCAATGATCAGTGTCCCGGGGCGATTGGGCGCGGTGGTGAGTGACCACTGGCTGGATCCCAGGGGAATGAAGGGCACGTTATAGCGGTTGCAGATCCTGATTACCTTCTGGACCTCCTCGGTGCCGTTGGGAAGCGTCACGAATTCCGGGAGCACGGGATTCAACACGCCCGGCGGCAGCCAGTCGCGGTGATAAGCCATCATCACCGAAAGGCTGTCCTCGACATTTTCCTTTCCAATGGCGGATCGCAAGGCCTCCAGAATGATCGCATGTCTTTCTTTGTCCATGGAATATGTCCTTTCGCTAGAGAGCTTTGACCATTATATCAGTTAAACTGGCGATGCCGATCTTTTCCTCCATGCCCTTGACGGCATTACCCAGGTTGGACTCGCACCAGGGGCAGCTGGTGGCCAGCACCTGCGCTCCGGTGTCCTTGGCCTCCTCCAGGCGTTCAAGCGCCGTCCACTGGGCAAAATCCTTGAAGGCGGTGAAGACCCCGCCGCCGCCGCCGCAGCACCAGGCGTATTCCTTGATCCGCTCCATTTCGTAGAGCTCGATGCCGGGAATGGCCTTGAGAATATTTCGCGGCTGTTCATAGACGCCGTCAATCTCCTTGCCCGGCACGTACGGACGCGACAGCCTGCCCTGATGGCAGGGATCGTGCCAGGTCACCGTGAGGGGAACCTCCTTCTTGAACTTGAGCTTTCCCTCCCCGACCAGCTGATCAAAGAGTTCGGTAATGTGGAGCACCTCAAAGTTCTTCTTGATTTTGAAGCGGTCATACTCTTCGCGTATGGTGCCGTAACACCCGGCACAGGGGGCCACCACCGTTTTTACCCCGAGCTTATTAAAGCGCTCAATGTTTGCCCTGGCCAGCCGCTCGAATTCGGACGTGACCCCGATCTTCTCCACCGGACTTCCGCAGCACAGCTCCTTGGAGCCCAGGATCCCGAAATTCACCCTGGCCTTCTTTAGAATGGAAGCCACGTTGCGAATGGTCGCCTTGAGTTCCTCGGAGAGCCCGTAGGTGCACCCCACGAAGAGCAGCACCTCGGCCTTCTCGGTGTTGAGGTCCTTGATCTCCATGTCCCTGGCCCAGGAATTCCTCCGGGCGCGCGGCTGGATCCACACGTTGTCATAGTTGCGCACGCTGTCCACCAGCGGCTGGTGATCGGGAAGCACGCCGACCGCCTTGATGTACTCCTCCCGCATCCACTTCTGCAGCTTGAGCACCTCGCCGTCCCTGATGCACTTGTCCATGGTGTCGCACCCGCCGCAGAGGGTGCAGCGGAACAGGATGTCCTTGATGGCGGGTTCATCGCCCCACTTCATCTTGCCGTCGATGACGGCCAGCGCCAGGTCGCACTTCCCCTGGGCCGAATAGGCGTCATAGAGGTAGCGCTTGTGCTGGGGGCAGATGCGGGCGTACTTGGCGCTTTTCACCCTCCAGGAATCTATCCACTTGCAGCAGGAGCAGCGGGAGCAGTTAAAGGCCGTCCAGCGCGGGTCAAAGGGCTCGTCGATGGGATACTTTAAATAGCGCGGGTCCTTGGGAAGGATCATCTCTTTTTTCTTACCCATTGAACTGGTCCTCCTTTAGTAGCAGAGCTTACCGGGATTTAAAATGCTGTTGGGATCAAAAACCTTTTTAATTTCCTTTAAGGTGGCGGTGTAGGCTGACGCCCTCCGGTAAACCATATCCGCCCAGGGGCCATAGGGCCGCGAGAAAAAGGCGCCCATGGTGATCAGTTCCTCGCTCAAGCACCGGCAGAGCTCTCCAATCTTCTCCCGCTCCGGGCCGCAGGCGAGATCGCAGGGGAAGCTGAATTCCAGATGGCAGGCCCTGCCCCGCTCCAGCGGCTGCAGGTAAACGCCCACATCGCGCGTCGGATAGTTGAACCGGCCGCAGGCCTCCATCACCTTCCCGTGGAATGCTCCGGCGCGGTCCATGGTGGTTATGAAAAAGATGTCCTGCGAAGAACCCTTGCACCTGGTCTTCCAGTAGCTGCCCTCGTCCTGGGGCGAGCGGAGCTTCTGCAGCATTATGTCCTGCAGGCCGGCGATGCCCGCGACGGTGGCGGCAGGCTCAAACAGCAGCTGTGAAGCGATTTCATGCAGCGCCTCTTCCTCATAGGCAATCCGCTCCAGCGGACGGCGCGGCGCGCCGGCGATGACCACCGTCAGAATGTAGGGAGGAAGCTTTTCCCGGTAGTCCTCAAAGTCCTTCGGCCATTCATCCGCCAGCAGCAGGGCCAGGTTGAAGCTGTTCAGGAGGAAGCACTCGTTCCCGATGTGCCTGCGCTGCATGCGGTAGACGGGATCCACCGCGTCCTCGATTCTTTTAAAGGGAACAAAAAAGACCTTCTGGTGTTTCGGCAGGTATTCCGTTTTAATGTTGAGCCAGGTGACGATGCCCAGCGTTCCCTGCGCCCCCTGAAAGAGGCGGTAAAAATCGATCCCCGGCCCCTCAGGGTAGGCCTCCTCGGTGTTGGCCGCGGAAGCGGTTCCCGTCCTGAACACATCGCCCTGGGGGAGTACAACCTCCATGGTCAGCACCGGCTCGGCATATTCATACTTGGGAATCAGCATGGGGTTCCGCTCCAGGCTGGAGGTCATGGCGGACATCTGCGGGTGGGGAAAGAGGGGGGTAAGCGGCATCTGGTCATACTCCTTCAAGGCCGCCTGCAGCTGGCCCCAGGTCACGCCCGGTTCAACTTTCACCTTGCGGTTTCTGGCGTCAATCTGCACTATTTTGTCCATCCTTCTCAGGTCCACCACAATGCCGCCCTGTTCGGGAATGGTCGCGCCGTTACAGTGGGCTCCCGAGCTTGACGGTATGAGCGGTATCAGGTGCTTGTTGGCCAGCTTCACCAGCCCCTGGACTTCCTCGGTATTCTTGGGCTTGACCACGAATGACGGTCTGCGGGGGGTGCTCAGACTCAGATCCTTCGAATAGGCATCGAGGGTTGGCTCATCATCCAGAACGTATTTTTTGCCGACAACAGCTTCCAGCCCTTTTTTTAACATGATATTCCTCCATTCCGGTGAGACAATTCAACGCTCATCTTCTTCTCAAGCAGGTATGGAATGACATATTTCCTTTTTGTTTGTCAAGTGAATTATAAAACTCCCGGAGCTATGCTTAAGCTCCCGGGAAATTCTGACCATGTGCCCGTTTTTTTCCGGCAGTTTATTCTCCAGCAGGGCCCAAAACCTTTACCTGATTATACGTCGCGGAGCACACACGATGCCCCTGACTATTTTTCAGTACAGTGAAAAATAGTCTTGACTATTTTTCATTATGGTGAATAATAGTCGGCATGGAACGGAGGGAATTCTATATAAACATCTGGAAGGAACTTGCCGCAGAAAAAAGCATGGTCTTTATGGCTGGACCACGGCAGGCGGGGAAAACCACCCTGGCAAAAATTATCTCACGTTCCTATAGCAACAGCCTTTATTTCAATTGGGATATTCCGCAACACCGAACGCGCCTTTTGGAAAACCCTGCTTTTTTTGAGGCGGTCGAACGCAAGGATTCATCCATCCCCCTCATCATTTTTGATGAAATCCACAAATATAAAGAATGGAAAAATTATCTTAAAGGTACCTACGATCACTTTCATGCAAGGTATCAGTTCCTTGTGTCAGGAAGCGGGCGGCTCGACGTTTACCGCAAGGGCGGTGATTCCCTTGCAGGCCGATATTTTCTCTTTCACCTCTGGCCATTTACCGTTGCCGAGCTGGGAAAATGCGCTCACACTATTGAAGACATAGTGAAGGATCCGCTCTCCATGAGCATGGAGCGGCACCAGACACTCAAGGATATGTGGATGCAGCTTTCGAACCTGAGCGGCTTTCCTGAACCTTATTTATCGGGAAAAATGACCACCTACCGCCGATGGTCAAACAGCTATGCCCAGCAATTGATCAAAGAGGATATCCGGGACATGACCGATATCAAATCCATAGGAGATGTCGAGACACTTTATCTCTTGCTCCCCTCAAAAATCGGAAGCCCGCTCTCGGTACCGGCTCTTGCCCGGGATCTCAAGGCATCCTACAACTCGGTGAAGAATTGGATCTCAGTATTCGAAAGATTTTTCCTCGTATTCAGCGTATATCCATGGACGGCAAAGATTACCCGGGCGATTCAAAAAGAGCGCAAAATCTATCTCTGGGATTCCCCGCGCATTTCCGAACCGGCAGCCCGCTTTGAAAACATGGTGGCAATTGAACTCTACCGCGCGATCACTTCATGGAATGACATGGGTTATGGACTGTTCTCGCTTCACTTTATAAAAAACAAGGAAAAGCAGGAAGTCGACTTTCTCATTGCCAGAGACCGCCGACCTTTTCTTTTGATCGAAGCAAAGCTATCGGACATGCAGCCCTCGACAGCGCTCACCAAATTTCAATCGGCGCTGAAGATACCGGCGGCCCAGCTAACGCAGGAAGGGAAGACCTACCGGCTGCTGTCAAACGGAGACCACAAAATTCTTGTCGCCCCGGCATACCAGTGGCTTGCCCATTTGCCGTAGAAAGGCACTTTATGTATGTATAAGAGGGACGCCCTTAAAATTCTAAGTTTGAGGCAAAAAATGGATTCTTAGAATTTTAAGGGCGTCCCTCTTTATCTTTCGGTTGACACTCCCGACGAACTTAATAGTCACGATTATTTTTCAATGCAGTGAAAATTGGTCGTGTGTTTTTTCGCATAATAAGAGCACGAGGGGCTCTGCATGTGTTACCATAACTGATATCCGCAAGCCACACATTCAACAACCAAAGCATCTCTGCGCCTGATTTTAATCAGCCGATAAGTTCATCTTCCGGTTGACACACCCGGTTAATTTCCCTATAGTGAGTTGTTAAGGAACCTGTTTAGAGGCACGGGAACTTGTACCGGCATGGTCAAACATGAACAGGTCGGTGTACAGTTCTTTCAACCGCATGGTGATACGCAGGCTCATGGTGCAACAAACCAGCGACTGGTAAGGAGGGGCCCTATGAAGCACTTTCGCATGCGCGGCAGAATAAATCTCGGATGCCTTTTTATTACAGCGCTTATCATTGCCGGAGGCTATGTGGGTTACAAATTCGGCAGGGTGTACATGGCAAAATATTTTCTGGACAAGAAAGCCTTTCAGATCGCCGGGGATGCGGCCGAGGACTGGAAAGCAAAGACCTACCGCTCCAACCGGGACATAGCCGAAGCGGTACTGATCGAGGCACGGAGCCGCGGCGTGGACATCACCCTGGACAATATCGTGGCGGAGCGAAACGACCAGACGGTTACCATCCAGGTATCCTGGGAAGGGGATATCGTAATACCCTTCTACACCCATCACTTCGATTTTACCATTGACCACACCAGAACGCTGAAATGATTCCGGGATGCCGGGAACCAGCGCCTTTGCAATCGTAAAAAGGCCTGCCTGACCCGGACAATTTCACACCAGGTATGCGTGATGGCCGGGCGACAGACCCTCTTTCTTATCGATGGCAGTTCTTACATCTACCGGGCTTTTTTTGCCATCCCCTACCTTTCAAACTCCGCCGGTCAGCCCACCAATGCCGTGTACGGCTTCACCAGCATGCTGCTCAAGATCATCAATGACTACCATCCTGCCCATCTCGCCATTGCCTATGATACCCCCGCGCCCACCTTCCGGCACGAAGTCTATCAGGAATACAAGGCCAACCGCCCCCGGATGCCCGATAACCTCATAGCCCAGGTCCCCTTTATCAAGGAGATCGTGAAGGGGTTCAACATCAAAAGCCTCGAGCTGGAAGGTTTTGAGGCTGACGACATCATCGCCACCATTGCCCGGGCCGAGGAACGCAGGGGCATGGACGTCTGTATCGTCAGCGGTGATAAGGACCTGCTGCAGCTGGTCAGCGATCATACCACCGTCATTGACACCATGCGCGACAAGCGGTTTGACCCGGCAGGCGTTCTCGAACACCTCGGGGTAAAACCGGAGCGGGTGGTGGATTTCCTGGGGCTGGTCGGGGACACCTCGGACAATGTCCCGGGAGTACCCGGCATCGGTAAAAAAACCGCCATCAAGCTGATCGGGGAATTTGATAGCATAGAGAACCTGCTCAGGAATGTCGACAAGGTCGATTCCCGGAAGGTGCGTGAGCATCTCATTGCCTGCAGCGACAAGGCGCTCCTGAGCCGCCAGCTGGTAACCCTTGACAGCGCCGTCCCGCTCAACTATCAGCCCGACGATCTGAAAGTGGCGCCCCCCGACCGTGAAAAACTGAAGGAGCTTTTCAAGCAGCTTGAGTTCACCACCTTTCTCCAGGCCATCACCCCCGCGCCGGCGGCCGTCGCGCAGTGCTCTCAGCTGGCGACCACCAGGGAAGCATGCATGCAAGTGCTTTCGCAGATCAGGGAGGCGCGTCAGTGCGCGCTCAACTGCATGCCCGCCGACCTGGAACCTTTTGGCAGCAAGCCGTCGGGAATATCACTTGCCGCGGACGCGGACCGGGTGTTCTACCTGCCGCTCACTCCCGCGCACGCCGGCGATGAAGGCGGCTGCGACCGGGAGTGGGTGCTTCAGCAGTTGAAGCCGGTCCTTGAGGATGAGCGCATCAGGAAATACGGACACAACATCAAGCACGAAATCATTCAGTTCAGGCGCTTCGGCATCGAGCTCAGGGGCATCACCTCCGACAGCATGGTGGCCTCCTATCTGCTCAACCCCGGAAAGCACAGCCATAGCCTGGAGGAGATCGCGCTGGAATGGCTTGACCATAAGATGCTTTCCTACAAGGAGCTCGCGGGCAGCGGCAGAAAGGAGCTGGCGTTCGATCAGATCGATGCCGGCCAGGTTTCGAACTACGCCTGCGAGCGCTGCCGGCTGTCCCTTGAGGCAGCGGCATTGCTGCTGCCCCGGCTCAGCCGGGAGGGGTTCGACCGGCTTTTCTACGAGGTGGAGCTGCCGCTGATCGAGGTGCTGGCCACCATGGAAATGAACGGCGTTAAGATCGATACTGAAACACTGCGCGAACGGGGAAAAGAGTTTGAAGATTTTCTTAATACCGCCACGCAAACCATCTACCAGGCGGCAGGCGAGGAATTTAACATTAATTCGCCCCAGCAGCTCGGCAGGATCCTGTTTGAAAAATTGCAGCTCCCCGGGGCGAAAAAGACGAAAACCGGTTATTCCACCGATGTTGCCATGCTGACGGGCCTGTCCCAGATTCACCCCCTGCCCGCCGAAGTGCTCAAATACCGCAGCATCAGCAAGCTCAAGTCCACCTACGTGGATGCCCTGCTCGGCCTGATCAGCCCGGACACCGGGCGCATCCACACCTCCTACAACCAGACCGTCACCGCCACCGGCAGGCTCAGCAGCAGCAACCCCAACCTTCAGAACATCCCCATCCGCAGCGCGGAGGGGAGAAAAATCAGGGATGCGTTCATAGCCGCAGACGGCTGGGAGATCCTTTCCGCCGACTACTCCCAGATCGAGCTGCGCATCCTGGCCCACCTCTCACAGGACGAACTCCTGATCGAATCCTTCAAGCGCAGGGAGGACATTCACCGGCGCACCGCCGCCGAAATATTCGGGCTGATGCCCAATCTGGTCACTGAAGGGATGAGGCGGGAAGCCAAGGTGATTAATTTCGGCATCATTTACGGCATGAGCAGCTTCGGCCTGGCGCAGGAACTCGGCATCACCCCCAAAGCGGCAAGCGCCTTCATTGAAAATTACTTCCGTAAATACCAGGGGGTGAAGAATTACATCGACAGCGAGCTCAGGGAGGCAAAGGAAAAAGGATATGTCAGCACTTTGATGAAGCGGCGCCGCTACCTTCCCGAGATCAACAGCAGGAACCTGGCGGCGCGCCAGTTTGCCGAGCGCACCGCCATCAACACCCCCATCCAGGGCACCGCCTCGGACATGATTAAAATGGCCATGATCGCCATTCACAACCGGATAAAAGGCGAACGGCTCAAAACCCGGATGATCATCCAGGTGCATGACGAGCTGGTCTTCGAGGTACCCCGGGATGAGCTGACCGCGGTGAGCGCCCTGGTGAAGGAAGAAATGGAAAAGGTGATGACCCTGATTGTCCCGCTCGAAGTGGAGGTAAGCTGGGGAAACTCCTGGAGCGAGGCACATTAAAGACTCGCCAAAAACATTTGAAGTTTCTTTCGGATCAAGTCATAGGTGAAGAAAACTGATAATTCAAGACCTGACCCCATATTAAGAATAAAGGATGATCATGGAAGATTTTGAAAAGCTGGGGATTTTCTACCTGGGGCGGGAGTATGACAGCGAAGCGGGCCGGCGGAAGGACAACCTCCTGCTGTATGAATCAAAGGACCTGCTGACGCACGCGGTGTGCGTGGGGATGACCGGCAGCGGGAAAACCGGCCTCTGCATCGGGCTGCTGGAGGAAGCCGCCCTTGACGGTATCCCCTCCATCGTCGTTGATCCCAAGGGGGACCTTGCCAACCTCCTGCTCACCTTCCCCGATCTCAGCGCTTCCTCTTTCCTCCCCTGGGTCAATGAAGAAGACGCGCGCAAGCAGGGGCTGTCGCGGGAGGCCTATGCCGAAAGCCAGGCGCGACTCTGGGAAAAGGGGCTGGCCGAATGGGGGCAGGACAAGGCACGTATCGGGCGGCTGCGGGAGGCGGTTGACTTTTCCATTTACACGCCCGGCAGCAGTGCCGGTCTCCCCGTGTCCATACTCAAATCATTTGAATCCCCCGCCCCGGTCATCCTTAACGACAGCGACCTGCTGCGGGAAAGAATCACGGTGACGGTCACCGGCATGCTCAACCTGCTGGGCATCCAAGCGGATCCCCTTCAGAGCAGGGAACACATCCTGATTTCAACCATCCTTGACGGGGCATGGAAAAACGGTCAGTCGCTTGACCTTCCCGGATTAATCATGGCCATCCAGTCGCCGCCGGTGGAAAAAATCGGCATCTTCGACCTGGAATCCTTTTTTTCCTCCAAGGACCGCTTTGCGCTGGCAATGCGCCTGAACAATCTGCTGGCAGCCCCGGGGTTCCAGTCCTGGCTGCAGGGTGAGCCGCTGGACATGGACGGGATGCTGTACACCGCGCAGGGGAAACCGCGGGTGTCCATATTTTCCATCGCCCACTTAAACGATGCCGAGCGGATGTTTTTTGTCTCCCTGCTGCTCACTCAGGTGGTGGGATGGATGCGCACACAGCCCGGGACGACCAGCCTCCGGGCCCTGCTGTACATGGATGAAATTTACGGCTACTTTCCCCCGGTGGCAAATCCTCCCTCGAAACAACCGCTGATCACCCTGCTGAAACAGGCGCGGGCCTTCGGGCTGGGCTGTCTTCTGGCCACCCAGAATCCCGTGGACCTCGACTACCGCGGCCTTTCCAATATCGGCACCTGGTTCATCGGCAGGCTGCAGACCGAACGGGACAAGGCGCGCATGATTGAAGGGCTGGAGGGCGCCGCGGGAAGCGCCGGCGGACGATTCGACCGTCAGCGGCTTGAGCAGACCATCTCCCGGCTGGGAAAGCGGGTCTTTCTCATGAACAACGTCCATGATGATGAGCCCCTGACCTTTGAAACCCGGTGGGCCATGTCCTACCTCGGCGGTCCGCTCACCCGGGACCAGATAAAGCTGCTGATGGATGAAAAGCGATCATCGATCCCGCCGGCCGCCCAGCCCGCCCCTGAACCTTCGCAGCAGACCCCTGCCACAAGGGCTGCCGCCGCCGCCACATCCCAACGTCCCATTACGCCTCCGGGAATTCCCGAATATTTCGTTCCCGTGCAGGAAGAAAAAAAAGAAGGCGGGCGGCTGTTGTACGAACCAATGCTGCTCTGTATCGGCACCATTTACTACGCCGATGCGGCGGCGGGAGCGGCAGCCAAAGAACAGATTGGACTGCTCTCAGAGATTCCTGAAACCTCCTCCCTCATTGATTGGGACAGGGCGGATCGGGTGACCCTTCCCGACAGCAGCCTGGAAAAGTTCCCCGATGATCCCGATGCCTCTTACCGCGATCTGCCGAAAAACGCATCGGCAAAGGGCAATTACCCCCTCTGGGGAAAATCATTTCATGAGTGGCTGTACCGGAACATGACCGTCAGCCTGATGAAGAGTCCTTCGCTCGGTGAGGTGTCCCGGCCGGGAGAAAGCGAGCGCGATTTCAGAATCCGCCTGCAGACGGCGGCCCGCGAAATGAGGGACGCGCTGATTGACCGCATCAGCAGGAAGTACACGGAAAAAATCGCCGCCCTCGAGGAGCGCATTCGCAGGGCGGAGCAGGCGGTGGACCGGGAAAAGGAGCAGGCGCAGCAGCAAAAGCTGCAGACCGCGCTTTCACTGGGGACCACCATTTTCGACGCCATGTTGAGCAGAAGAAAGGGGAGCCGGTCCACCCTCGGGCGGGCTTCGACGACGGCAGGCCGCGCCGGCCGCATTCTGAAAGAGACCAAAGATGTGGAACGGGCGGAGGAAAACGTCGATGAGCTGAGAAAGGGGCTGGCAGCGACTTCACGCGCTGTTGGCGGAGGAAACGGAGGCTGCACGGAAAAGTACGGACCCCCTGACGGAGACGCTCGAGCAGCTTGCCATAAAGCCCAAAAAGAAGGACATCTCCGTGGCGCTCACCGCCCTGGTGTGGGTCCCCTTCCAGGAAACGGATACGGGAGGCATTATCCCGGTCTGGTGATGACCTGTTTGCTTTTCACCCCGTGGTCATTGCGGCCGCCGGTTTGAGCAGCTCTCCCCTGCAATCAATCACACACATGACGACCGGAAGATCCCTTCCCCTGGTCCACATAAGGCACTTTGGGCATCATTCCTTTCATCATCTCGCCGCACTTGCTCATGGCCTGCATGGTGGGGTCCTTCGCCATTTCCTTGCCGAACGCCTCCGCCTTTGCCTGCGCCTCGGCCCTCTTGCCGCCGGCGCACAGGGATTTTATCTCCGCTTCGATCTGAGATGAGCGTTGCTCAATTGCTTTTAATTTCGCCTCATCAATCTTTTCCATGCACGACTGCATCTGCTCCATCTTCTGCATGTCTGCCTCGCTCATGCCCGGAAAATTCTGGGCAACTGCCACCACCGGAATGAGCAGTAAAAGGACAATCGTTGCTGCCTTCATATTGCCATCACCTCCTCATATACCCCGGTTTGCTGTTCTGCCGCTTTTTAAATCGTCGCCTGCAATTCCACAAACCAATTCCGCATCTTCCTCTTTATGCTTTCCATCCGCTGCGATTATCCTTACCATATCAGGACCCCATCAGTACGGCAAGCTGATTATCTCCCCGAGGCACCTTACCGGATAACTGAGGGAAAATCATGCGGTATAATGGTCATGCACAGCGTCAGGCAGTTCTCGAACAATATGCAGCCCGCCATAAAATCACACTCCTCCGCGTTCCGGCGGATCACCTCGCCGGAGCCCCGCATCCCGATGCAGTTATACACGCAGCTCAAATCAGGCGTAACGGTCTCGAAGAGGCAGATGAGCGGGGTCAGGTAGCAGTCCCCGGTGTAAACGCCGCTGATCATGAGATCAGAGTCGGGGTTGATGCCGGCCTCCTGAACCGGGGGGTCATTTTCCATCCATTGCCGGAGCTCATCCTCATTGGCGGCACCCCCGGCCATCTCGATGACGCGGTCAAAGAGGTCATGAGCCGGCATCACCTGATCACCCTTCAAAGGTGACCTGTCAGCCATCTGCTCTCCGAAAACCGGTACCGCATCCGCGATAGCCAATCCGCAGGCCAACATAACCGAGATTAATACCATCCTTTTTAAAACCATCTGCTTCGCCCTACAGTACAATTCACGTGCAAGATTTCTCAGTCGCGCCTGCTCCTTCGAAATGACAGGTTAATAATGGAGGGCCACACTCCGTTGTGGCCGTGCAGTGAATGCGGACGCGATGGAGCGCGTCCCTCCATCTCCATTATTTGTTCTCACATCATGATGCGGAGAGTTTTTGTCATCCCCTCTTCCCAAACCCCAACAGTTCCATGCGCACCTCCCGGCTGACTACCTCCGCAAGGAGCGACGGGTCCTCCCGGACGGATGCCGGAAGATACGGCAGCACACCCAGCAGCGGAAGCCCCGACAGCCGTTCTATAATGCCGGGATTGGTTTCGGCGGAGAGGTCCGGGGAGGGGCTGCATTGATTCACGATGATGCCGAGCACGTCAAGCCCGCTTCTGCGCGCGTGCTCAACCGTCAGCAGGGTGTGATTGATGGTGCCGAGGGCGTTGCGCGCCACAATAATCAGGGGTGTCCGCAGCAGCCGTATCAAATCCACAGCGGTCAGACGCTGGAAAATCGGCGCCAGCAATCCGCCCGCACCCTCCACCAGCACGATGTCGTTTCTTCCCGCAATGCGGCGGTAGGAGCGGTTGATCACTTCAAGATCAATGGTAACGCCGGCAAGCGCCGCGGCCACGCTCGGAGTGAGCGGCTGCTCCAGCCGGTAGGGAACAATATCATCCAGGGCGTCAGCCGATGCGGCCATCTTTTTTAAAAAGAGCGCGTCGTCAGGATGCAGGCCGTCTTCCAGCCGCCTGCATCCGCTTTCCACCGGCTTCATGACACCGGCGCGAACTCCGCCTTTACGGTAGCAGGCAGCCAGTGCCCCGGCGATGAGGGTCTTTCCCACTCCCGTATCCGTTCCCGTAATAAAGACACCCTGCGACACGGATGCACCTCTTAAGCTGCTATCGGGTTACGATTGCATGTTTAGGGGTCAGGGGTTCGAGGATTCAAGTTGGTCACGCTTTCGATGGAGTCAAACACAATGGTCAGCAACTCTTGAAGGTGCTCGAGGTCAATGCTCAGGGGCGGCATGATGACAATCACATCGCCAAGAGGCCTGATGATCAGCCCCCGCTTTCTCGCTTCCTGGATGACCCGTATGCCTGTCTTCCTTTCCGGGGGAAAGGGCCTTTTGCTCTCCCTGTCCGCAACCAGTTCAATCCCCGCCATGAATCCCTTCTGCCGCACCTCGCCCACGTGAGACAGCGCGGAAAACCGCTGCAGCTTCTCCTGCAGAAAGGCGATCTTGGGCTGCAGCGTCTCCAGGGTTCGATCGCTCTCAAAGATGGAGAGATTGGCCAAAGCGGCGCTGCAGGCAAGCGGATTGCCGGTGTAGGAGTGTCCGTGAAAGAAGGTCTTAAGCTCTTGGTGCTCGCCCAAAAACGCTTCGTATATGGCTTCGGTGGCAAGCGTCGCCGCCAGGGGCAGATATCCCCCGGTAATACCCTTGGCAACACAGAGCAGGTCCGGGACCACCCCTTCCTGCTCACAGGCAAACATGGTGCCCGTCCTGCCGAAGCCGACCGCCACTTCATCGGCGATGAGCAGCAGATCATATGCGGCGCATAATCGCCGGATCTCTTTCAGATATCCCTGCGGAGCGACAATCATGCCTGCCGCGCCCTGGACCAGGGGCTCGATGATCAGCGCGGCGACCTCCTCATGGTGCTGCCTGATGACTTCTTCCGCCCGGTTCAGACATTCCAGGCCGCAGGAGGGATAGCTCCTGTCCAGGCTGCAGCGGTAACAGTAGGGGGAGGGAATGCGGAAGGTGGAGAAGAGCAGCGGCCTGTAGAGTTGGTGGAAGGTGTCGATGCCGCCCACGCTCACCGCGCCCAGGGTATCGCCATGATAGGCATAGTCCAGTGATATAAACCTGCTCTTCCGCTGGTTCGGGGACTTTTTTTGCTGCCAGTATTGGAAGGCTATCTTGAGCGCGATTTCAACCGCCGTGGACCCGTCATCCGAATAAAAAACCCTGCTTAAGCCCGGGGGCGCGATCTCCGCCATTTTTTTCGCCAGGGCAATGGCGGGAACATTGGATATGCCAAGCAGCGTGGAGTGGGACACCTGCTGAACCTGGCTGATGATTGCCCGGTCAATCTCCTCCCGCCGGTGCCCGTGCAGGTTGACCCAGAGCGATGAAACCCCGTCCAGGTACCGGTTGCCGTTGATGTCAAAGAGAAACGAACCTTCCCCCCGCTCTATGATAAGCGGGCTCTCGTTGCAGTAATCCCGCATCTGGGTGAAGGGATGCCACAGATAACGCTTATCCCATGCTTCCAGTTCCGACTGCCGGTACCTCTGCTCGTCATTTTTCATATCTGCTGCTGCACCGCTTTCCGCCCGAAACCGAAAAGAAGTTCATAGGTGGCCGGAATGCCCTTTGGATCCCGGTACCTGCTCTCATATACCTCGATCATCCCCCGGAACACCTTCGGCCTGCCCGGGCGGGAGAGCCGGTTGTTAGAACCGTTCTGCGCGCCGATGGCCTTTAAGCCGATTAAAAGCTGCCTGACATCGGCATGGTACTCCCTTTCCAGCCTGCGCTGCACCGACACCTCCCCGAATGCTTCGCTTTCAAGGATACGCTGCAGGTCATCATGCCGGATAAATTCGTGAAGGGCGGGCAAAGCCCCGCTTCCCCGCGCATGAAAAGAGTGCCGGTAGGAATCCCTGAGCTCAAAAAGGGTGCTGCTTCCGAGGGTGGTAAAGCAGAAGACGCCCCCTGCACGCAGCACTCTGGAAGCCTCCCGAAACGCAGCCTTCCAATCGTCAAGCCACTGGTAGGCAAGATTTGAAACCACCAGGTCAAAGGCGCCACTCCGATAGGGAAGGAACTCGGCATCGGCATTGACAAAACCGGAGATGGGCTGCCGCGACAGCCGTCGCTTTTGTTCCGCGCCACCAGGAGCATGCCCCGGGCCAGGTCACAGGCCTGTATGGATGCCGCGGGGAACAGCTGACCCAGGCTGAGCGGGATATACCCCGTCCCCGTGCCGATATCCAGTACGGCTGAGGGGCACAGTCCGAGAGTCTTAATTCGCGCAGCCAGCTCTTCAGCCACCCGCCGCTGCAGATGGGCCGATCCATCATAGGATGCAGCGTGGTCATTGAATGAGCGCTTTATTTTATTCTTGTCCATCATAATGAGCAAAGAAAGGACGCAAGCGAGCGGTTGAAGAAATCGGCCCGGGTGAGAAAGGGCGCGTGCCCCGCGCCGGCAAAGGTGATCATCTCCGCCCCGGCAAGGCGTTCCTGCATGTACGCGGAAGCCCCGGGCGGGCAGATTGTATCCTGATCTCCGTGCGTAAGCAAGGAGGGAATGTTGATGCTGCCGAGATTCTCCCGCAGGTCTTCGCGGGCCAGGGAGGCAAGCAGGCTCCGGGCCGCGTCCCGCCGGGGAAGATACTGCTCATCCGTCAGAAGCTCCCGGATTTCATCTCCGGAGGGCAGCGCCTGATCCTCTTCGGAGAGCAGAAGGCCGTGAAACTCCCGGAGCGCGCGGCCAAAATCGGCATCTGCCAGCTTGAGCATCCGCCTTAACGAGGCGGCAGAAAGGCCGTGGGGAAAATCATCCCG
This sequence comes from uncultured delta proteobacterium, assembly GCA_963793865.1. GTDB lineage: Bacteria > Desulfobacterota > WTBG01 > WTBG01 > WTBG01 > CAZWCD01. The sequence goes on along the minus strand of CAWCBP010000008.1, from coordinate 384,602 downwards.
CGCCATAAAGCTGGGGGTGCCGTCAACCAGCACCAGCGAATCGACCGGCAGCCGATGTGACGCGGCCAGCAATATGGCCACGGACGCGCCGATCGACCATCCAATGAGCGTAACCCGGTTCAGCTCCAGACCCTCAATGAACCGTGCAATGTCACGGGTGAGCGACGCAAAATCGCATGCCCCGGATGGGCATTCAGAAGCCCCATGACCGGGCAGGTCCGGGCAGATTACCTGATAATGCCCGGCGAAGAAATCCACCTGATATTTCCATACCCGTGAGCACATGGCCCATCCGTGGAGGAAGAGGAGGGGTTTACCCTTACCCGCAATCTGGTAGTTTATTTTCACGCCATCAGGGGTTGTAAAAAAGGGCATATTTGTTTAATTTAATCTTTATAGCAATAATAGGAATGTTTATAAATCCGAAGCACGGAGCATATCCAAGTAATAAATGACAAAGTTCAAATAACAAAACCCAAATGAAAAGTGAAAAAGTTCAAATGACAAAACGTTCAAAAACGGACCTGCCCGCGGGTTGTTTTGGTCATTTGAATTTTGGATTTACTTGGGATTTTGAGCTTTGGATTTTGGATTTCAACCTGCGTCGCGCATCTTGCCTCCTGCCTCCTCCATCGCACATCCCCCATCACTTCTCAAATAATCCCCACCCGTCTCCCCACCTTCTGAAGCGCCTCCAGCGCAAAGGCCAGCTCACCCCGGGTATGGACCGCCGTGACGGTTATGCGCAGCCGGGAAGTGCCCGGCGGGACGGAAGGAGGCCTGATTCCCTGGATGAACAAGCCCTCTTCCAGAAGGAGGGAACTCATTTCCATGGCCGGGGAGGCATCTCCCACCGGAAGGGGAATAATCTGGGTTTCACTGCCGGCCACCTTGAAGCCCAGCTCTTCAATCCCGTTTCTGAGAAAGTTTGCGTTGTCCCTCAGGCGAGCCCGAAGCTCCGGCTCTTCCTCCACCAGCTCTAGGGCGGCAATGCCGGTCGCAAGCACTGACGGAGGAAGCCCGGTGGTGAACATGAAGGGACGTGAGCAGTTAATGAGCAACTCCCTCAAGTTTCTGTCTCCGGCCACAAAAGCCCCGAAGCCGCCCAGCGCTTTTCCAAAGGTACCCATGGCGACATCAATTTTTTCCGCCAGGCCGAAATGGTCCCCCGTGCCGCCCCCGTCAGGCCCCAGCACCCCGGTGGCATGAGCATCATCGACCATCAGCAGGCACTCATATTTTTCGGCCAGCTCCACCAGATCGGGAAGCGGCGCTATGTCACCGTCCATGCTGAATATCCCGTCGGTAACAATGAGCCGCCTTTTGCTGCTCCCCGCGCCGGCAAGCAGCTTCTCCAGCTCATCCATGCGCTTGTGCGGGTATACCCTGGTCTGCGCCCTGCTCAAGCGGCAGGCATCGACAATGCTGGCGTGATTAAACTCGTCACTCAGGATAAGATCGCCTTCACCGGCAAGGGCTGCTATGACGCCCAGATTGGCCATGTAGCCGGTGCTGTACAGCAGCGCCGCCTCTTTCTTTTTCAGCTGCGCGACCTTTTCCTCAAGCTTCCGGTTCAGGTCCAGGTTCCCGCAGACCAGGCGCGATGCCCCCGACCCGACACCGTATCGCTCCACGGCAGCCATCGCGGCAGCCTTCAAGCGGGGATGATTCGCCAGTCCCAGATAGTTGTTCGAGGAAAATTGCAGCAGCTTCCTGCCGTCAATGACGATGGTTGCCCCCGGGGGGCCCTCCACCTCCCTGAGCGAGCGGTACAGGCCCATCCTCTTCAAATCCTCAAGCCGGTCGTGCAAGAAGTCCATGGGCAGTAGTCGGGGGGAGAAACAATCGTCCGGAGAATGGTGATAAAGAAAACCGTATGCCGCCTTTAACGCAGGGGCACTAAAAAAATGAAATTTGCTATGGGCCGGTCAAGGAAAAGAAAATCTTCATGGGTCAGGTCAGCCGGTTCAACATAGCGCTCCCATTCCTTTTCATATTCAAGGTCACCGCTGTCGGAGGGAATGATGATCCGGCAGGGAAGATTGCATGATCGCGCCACACGTTCCGGTATTCCGAAGCCGTATGCCAGGTGTCCCGTTCCGGCAAGCACAACCATGGTTTTCCCCGCTCCTTCTTTACTGTTCAGGTACTGCACCACGCCGTGAGCCATGGTGGAATCCCACACATCCTGGGCTTCATAGGCGGCATCCTGCATATCTGCGCGCAGGGTTTTATGCCTGCCGATAAACAGGGCCAGAAGGCGGCGATGCTCCTCCGAAGAGACGGTTACGGGCGGAAGCATCCGGCGCGTCTCTTCGCTCAAACCCGAAAGTCCCTTTCGCGCCACTTCCTTTACCGCGTCGCGCGGCGCGTTGAGCGCCCTGAGGGGAATTTTATTCCTCCGGGCATACTCAAAGATGGGCCGGTAAAGGCCAAAGTCGGTGCCCCAGTTGGTTTTCCAGTCGATGAGCTGTAGGAATTCCTTCTCGCCCAAACGGCCTTCAGTCCAGGCGTCAAGGTGGGATTGCACGGTGAAGGGAAGCATCTCCAGGCCGACGGCCAGCGGGATGTTCCTTTGGCTCAGCGCCTGTATGACCAGCAGCTGAAAGCGGTGGTGCCGCTCCAGGGTATGTATCTCGCCGATGTAAATCAGCCGGGCCTGCGCCAGGGAACCGATCATTTCCTCAAAGGGAATTGGCTCCCCCCGATAGACATCGAGATGAACGGGTTCCCTGAAATGAACGCAGGAAAGGGGAAGGAGAAAAACAGCTGAAAGTATCAATAAAGATGTGAACCCGCGCATGCTCACCCGTTCTCACTTGATCAAGCGTTTTATCTTACTCCAGGCGCCTGACCCGAGCAGCTTGTCAGCCGCCTTGATGACACTCCTGATCTGCTCAAGCACATCTCCGTCGCCCGCCCAATGCTCCCGGAGCACTTCGGGACCGGCGCTTTCCAATACGCTGTTGAGGACATATGCGGCAAGAGCGACATCGTCAACATAACCGGCAGGGCCGAGCAGCCCCTCAGGCACCACGTCAAGGGGTGACATAAAGTAGGCAATGGCGCCTCCCACCTTGGCCTTCTCCTTGCCGGGAACCCGCGGATCAAGAAGAATTTTGCAGAGCAAATGAAAAAAGTCAGGCGCGAGCAGCACATACTTGAGTGCCGTACTGTCTTTACCCGCTCCTGCTGCCCACTCTTTCAACCGTATGCGCAGCTTTTGATAAAAATCCTTCTTTCCCATACCGCACCGGTTTCTCGATTGCGTGCTATTCCCGAGGAACTCGATTGTTTAACACGAAAATGAGGTCTCTGTAGGGGCGACCGGCCGGTCGCCCCTACATGTAAATAAGAATCACAGGGAGGGACGCGCTCCAGCCATCTCTTCCGCTTACGTCACCACCCGTATCCGGGCTCCCAGCGCCTGCATTTTTTGGACGTACCCGGGAAAGGTAACCTCGATCGACTCCGCCGTGTCAATCTCGGTCTCACCCCCGGCCACCATGCCGGCGAGGGAAAGCGCCATGACCACCCGGTGGTCATGATAGCCCCGTACCCTGGTTCCGGTAAGCCTGCTCTCCCGGATAATCAGCCCGTCATCCATCTCCTCGATGGAGGCCCCCATTTTAGAAAGCTCGGTCGCCATCACCCTGATACGGTCCGTCTCTTTAATGCGCGCCTGGGGCACATTCCTGAGCACCGTCGTTCCCTTTGCGCAGCACCCCACCACTGCCAGGGCGGGAAGCGCGTCCGGCGTGCTGTTTAAGTCAAGCTCGGTCCCGGTCAGCTCTCCCGGGGAGACCAGAACGCCTTCCGCTGTCGCCTGGACAGATGCCCCCATGGATGAGAGCATGCTGAACACTTCCTTGTCACCCTGGGTGTCGCTCATGCTCAGCCCCTTGAGCAGGACGCGGGAGGAGGTAATGGCCGCCGCGCAGAGCGGAAAGGCAGCGGAGGAAAAGTCACCCGGCACCGGCTTGTCAAAAGGGCGGTACCGCTGCCCTCCGCTGATAAAAAAGGATTCCCAGCCGGACCGCTCATAGCGGATGCCCTGTTCCTTCAGCCAGGTCAGGGTCATCTCCACGTAGGGTTTCTCGTTGAGCGCGGCAACTGTAATTTCGGTATCCCCTTCCAGGAGGGGCGCGCTGATCAAAAGGCTGGAGAGAAACTGTGAGGTCACGCCGCTCACCGCGGTCCTCCCGCCCCGCATTATTCCCCTCACGCTGACCGGGCAGAAGCCGTTGCCGTTGAGGGAGCAGGCGCTGCCGCCGAGCGCGTTTATCGCTTCCAGCAGCGGCTGCAGCGGCCGGGTTCGCAGCGATGCGTCCCCGTCAAAAATGGCCTCTCGGTCCTGGAGGGCCGCCGTGCTGGTCAGAAGACGGAGCGAGGTGCCGGAGTTCCCCAGGTCTATCCGGGGCACTGTGAGCCGGGGACGTCCCCCAACCCCCTTCACCACCCATTCATCGCCTGTTTCAATCCCGGCGCCCAGGGCCCTGCAGCCCTGAACCGCCGAACGGGTATCCCCGGAATCCAGCGGGTTTCCTATGCGCGATGTTCCTTCGGCAAGCGAGGCGATAACCACGGCCCTGATGGTGTGGGACTTGGATGAGGGTATGTCTATGCTGCCCTGCAGGCGGGAAGGCTCAACCACAATATTCATGCCAGCTCCCGGGCGGTAACCTGTTTCATGATATCCAGCGGGGCCGTCTGCCCGGTCCACAGCTCGAACTGCAGGGCCGCCTGGTTCACAAACATCTCCAGCCCCGTTACCGTGGCGCAGCCGTTTTCTTCAGCCTCCCTGATCAGGCGGGTCTTTAAGGGATTGTACACCGTGTCAAAGACAAGCACATTCTTGAGCACCGTCCTGTTCAGGGGCGTGCGGTCCGCGTCGGGGGACATCCCCACTGAGGTGGCGTTAATTACCAGGTCAAAAGACAGCTTGTCGATGAGCTCAAGGCCGCCGAAACGGCATGTGAGCCCTGAAGCCAGCGCTTCGGCTTTGGAAACCGTCCGGTTGAGAATAACCGGGTCAGCGCCCTTTTCTTTAAGGCCAAAGGCGATCGCCCGCGCCGCACCTCCCGCCCCCAGAACCACGGCAGTTTTTCCCTGAAGCTCAATTTTATTCTGCAGTGCCCTCATGGCGCCGTTCCAATCGGTATTATAGCCGATGAGCTTTCCATCCCTGTTGACAATGGTGTTCACCGCCCCTATCCGCCGGGCCACCGGTTCTATCTCATCCAGGCAGGCCATCACCTCCACCTTGTGAGGTATGGTGACGCTGATCCCTTTCAAACCGAGCGCCGCGATGCCCCGGACCGCCTCCTGCAGCCGCTCCACCCGGAATGCCACGAAAACATAATCCAGCCCGAGGTGCCGGAAAGCGGCATTGTGCACCAGCGGAGAGAGGGAATGTCCTATGGGGTTGCCGATGATGGCGCAGAGTTGTGTGGAGGCGGTGATCTTAGGGCGGTTCATGGTTTGCTGGTTTGCCCGTTCCCTTGTTTGTCGGTTGAGTAGGGGCAGGCCCCTGTGCCTGCCCGGATATCAAAGGGCAACCACAGGGGGTTGCCCCTACTGTTGCCTGTCGTTTTCCTTCACGCTCTGGTGAAGTATGTTGTTTCCGCGTCTTTCGTGGTTTCCGTTTTGAGCATTTGACATTTGGATTTTGGATTTCTTTGGGATTTGGGATTTTGAAATTAGGGTTTACCTCTCTTCGCGCTTCGGATTTGCCTCACCTCACATCCTGTATCGTGCATCATGTATCCTGTATCCTGCATCATTCGTCCTATCTCCCCTCACTCCTTCACACTAATCATGTCCCCCACCCGGTCCGCGGCGTAACGGACATAGTCAGCGCACTTTTTGTGTCCCTCTGTTGCGAGAAATGCCATTCCCTCTTTGGTTTTAAGGTCCACTCCCAGCAGTCCGCGGCAATTAACCTCTCCGAAGCGGGATTTGAAATCATTAAGAAATCCATCCACATCTCTGTAGATCTCCTTCTTCTCCTTTCCCCTTCCCTCCAGGCTGATAATCATGGTTGCAGCCGCGACGGCACCGCACACGTAACCGTTTCTGCCCAGGCCGCCTCCGAATCCCGCCGCCAGATGATAGTCCATCCTCTCACCGGCATCAACCAGTTCGCTCAACGAGCGAAACACTGACACCGCTCAGTTATTTCCCTGCTCAAAATAAGAAACCGCATTCTCTCCCGGACCCATTTTGAAATCCTCCATGTTTGAGCTGCTTTTACCGATTACACTTTTTTAATGTGCTAACGCATACCGGCCTGGGGCTGCCCGGCCAGATAGTAATTACATATGTCTCTTCCAACCTCATCGGGCAATGTCCGGCCCGTTGAGAAGATGCAGTCAGCGCACTCGAGGTAGAGAGGACGGCGATCGCGCAGGAGCTCCTCAATCTTTCGCAGCGGGTCCGCGCCGCTCAGCAGCGGCCGGTCGGACGAACGCGTGCGCTTATAGATCGTCTGCACATCGGCAACGAGCAGGATGCTGAGGCCGCTCTCTTTGAGGATGCGGCGGTTTATCCGTTCACAGACCGTCCCTCCCCCGCAGGCAATAACCGCGTTGTGTTCGGCTGCCGCCAGTTCGTGGAGCACACGTGTCTCGACGGCGCGAAAGCGGTCTTGTCCCCCTTCCTCGAAAATCTGCGGTATGGTCTTCCCGGTGCTTCCGGTAATCGCCTGATCCAGGTCAATAAATTTCCGACCGAGCATGTGGGCGATTATTGCTCCCTCGGTTGTTTTCCCCACGCCGGAAAACCCGATGATGTAAATCCGGTCGGGCAATGATCGGGGGGCGGGGCGGCAAACAGCCGGCTGGGGATGAGAGGAATCACGCACAAAAGGGATCAAAGAGTCAGAAGAGCTGTAGTGGCGGGCTGCAATGATCTGTTTCATTGCTGACATGGGTGCGGGCTCACACGGTGGCTTTTTCCTAATGACATGTATAGAACTTTGGGACAATTGTCAATTTTAATATTGTGTTTTTATGCGCTTATTATATAAAGTACCCGTATTGTAACCTCGCGCGGTGACGATTCAATTCCGAAAGAACATGAGACGGTGAAAACATGGCGTCGCAGGAAAGCATCGAACCGCCCATGACGGCTAAAAAGGGCGCGAGAGGGAGGTTGCTGTGGCTACTGGTAGGCGCAATCGTGCTCGCGGGATTGGTGCGTTTTATCGGAGGGTTTTTTGCGCAGCGCGGGAATGCCCCGTACAAAATGGCCGCCATCAGCAGGGGCGACATCAGGAAAACCATATCCTGCAGCGGCCCGCTTGATCCGGTAACCAAGGTGGAGGTGGGCACGCAGGTATCAGGCACCATTGCCAGAATTCACGTGGATTACAACGACGGGGTCAAAAAAGATCAGCTCCTGGCAGAGCTGGACACCTCGCTCTTCAAGGCGGAGGTGGATAACGCGGAAGCGAACGTGAGCAATAAAGAAGCGGCCGTGGAGGAAGCACAGGCGGAGTATGATCGCAATCTGCCGATTTTTAAAAAAGGGGTCATTTCCGACTTCCAGTTCATAACCACCCGGGTCAAGTTAAAAACACGGCAGGCGGAGCTGCAATCAGCCAGGGCCACCCTGCAGAAGGCCCGGCGCAATCTCGAGTACGCGGTGATCCGCTCACCCATTGACGGCATCGTGATCGCGAAAAACGTGGAGGAAGGGCAGACGCTCGCGGCCAATTTTGCCACGCCCACGCTGTTTGAGATTGCCGCCGACCTGTCGCACCTGGAAATCCTGGTAAACGTGGATGAGAGCGACATAGGTGAAATCAAAGAGGGGCAGAAGGTGCAGTTCGAGGTCCAGGCATATGACGGCAGGGTCTTTGGAGGGGTGGTGAAAAAAATCCGCCTGCAGCCCAGGCTGATATCCAACGTGGTTAACTATACGGTGGTGGTTGACGCCGTCAATGAGGATCACCTGCTGCTTCCGGGCATGACCGCCGAGGTTGACTTTGTGATCGCGGAGAGAAGCGGTGTCCTGCTCGTTCCCACCGCCGCGCTTCAGTTTCAGCCCTCCGGGGAGTCAGCCGGAGGCGGCCTCAAGAGGCCGCAGGAAGACGGCGCGGCCCGCACGGCCTCCCCTTCCGGGCAGGATGCCTCCCGGGACAGCGACGGTCAACTGTGGTTCATTGACCGGGACGGCCGTCTGACAATGGAGCGGGTGAAGACCGGCATTGCCGACGGGATGTTTACCGAGCTCTCCGATCCGGGCATGCTTCAGGAAGGCATGCAGGTGCTCTGCGGAGTGAGCAGCACAGACAAGGGCGGCAAGAGCATTGGCAATGTGAATCGGATACTGATGGGAGACCAGCCGGGGTCCATGGGTCCGCCGCCCGGACCGCCGCCCCCCGGCCTGTGAGCGTTTCGGCCCACCGGGCGCCGCCGGATGCGGGACCGGCAGAACACATGGTGCAGGATATGGGGTTGCCGCTAATATTTAAGAATCTGCTCGGGATCGCCCTCAGGAGCATTCTCAAGAACAAGCTGCGCAGCATGCTGACCTCGCTGGGCATCATCATCGGTGTAAGCGGGGTGATCGTCATGTCGGCGGTCGGGGAGGGAACCCAGGACCTGATCAGGAAGGAAATCAACCTCCTGGGCACGAACGTGATCATTGTCTCTCCCGGATCAAGCCGCCTGGGAGGTGTGCAGCGGGGCATGGGAAGCCTCAACCGTTTTACCCTGGATGACGTGGAGAAGATCAGACAATCGGTGACACAGCTCCGGGCCATATCGCCGCTGGTCATGGCGGGCGGGCAGGTCATCGCCGGAAGTGCCAACTGGGCAACCGAAATATGCGGGGTGGGCACCGATTATTTTAAGATAAAAAACTGGAAGCCGGAGCAGGGCACGCTTTTCACCGAAAAGGATGTGAACGGGCGAAGAAAGGTTGCGCTGCTCGGCAGGACGGTTGCCGACGAGCTGTTTGCCGGCGAAAATCCCGTGGGGCAGAAGGTCCGCATCAGAAACATACCCTTCACCGTCATCGGCGTGCTTGAGGAAAAGGGGCAGGGCGGAAGGGGGATGGACCAGGACGACCTGGTCATCGCCCCGGCCACCACGGTGCTGTACCGTCTCAAGGGCGGGCGTTACATCGATCTGATTACCGCAAGCGCGGTGTCGGAGGATGTGCTTGAAGACGCCGAGGAGGAGATGCGAGCCGCCCTCCGTGATGCCCATCGCCTGGAGAGCGGGGAGGATGATTTCACCATTCAGAACCAGACTGAAATCATTGAGGTGGTCACCAGATCCTCAAAGCTGATGACCAGCTTTCTGGCCGCCATCGCGGGCATCGCGCTGATCGTGGGGGGCATCGGCATCATGAACATCATGCTGGTGTCAGTCACCGAAAGAACTCACGAGATCGGCATACGCATGTCGGTGGGGGCATGCCGCAGCGACATCATGGTGCAGTTTCTCACCGAGGCGGTGGTATTGAGCCTGATCGGCGGCATTTGCGGGGTGCTGCTGGCGCTGGCTGCCGCATGGGGCATCAACGGGTTTACCGCCTTCAGCGCCCTGATCAGGGCACAAATGATTTTTGTCTCGGTGATGGTCTCCGCGGCCATCGGCATCATCTTCGGCTTTTTCCCGGCGCGGAAGGCGGCGCGCCTCAATCCCATCGACGCGCTGCGGTACGAGTGATCCGGCATGACCCGGTTGCCGTCCGTTGAAGATCCACAGGAGGAGACGTGACAGACCTTAAGCTGCTGGGCATGGGCGCTGCGCTCGGTTCCGCGGCATCATGGGCAGTTGGCTCAATTCTCTTCAAGCGCATCGGTGAGACGGTCACCCCCTTCGGCATGACCCTGAGCAAGGGGGCGGTGAGCTCGCTGCTGCTGGGGGCGGTGCTCTGCATCACCGGATACGGCGCCATTCCCGGCGGGGCGCTCGGCCTCCTGCTGGTGAGCGGCATACTGGGGATAGCCGTTGGAGACACGCTTTTTTTTGCCGCCCTGCAGGACCTCGGCCCGGTCGGGTTGATCGTGTTTTTCATGGCCGGACAGATTCTCACCGCGCTGCTGGCCATCCTTTTTCTGGGAGAGGTGCCCCGGCCGGGGGAGTGGACGGGCATAGGGGTGGTCCTCGCCGGCATTGCCATGGTGCTGCTCACCCAGATTTCGCGGGATGAAACCCACCGGCCGACCAGGATGCGGGGCATCCTGCTGGGCTTTTTCTCCATGCTGGCCATGTCGATCTCGCTGATTATTGCCAAGCAGGCGCTGGGCTCGGTTTCAACCATGACCGCCACCTTCATTCGCATGGTCGCGGGAACCCTGGGCATGCTCATCTTCGGCATGCTCACCGGCCGGGTGAGGGAGTGGATCAACCCCTTCAGCGACATGAACATGCTCGGCGTATTCGTGATCTCGGTGTGCGTGGTCACCTTCGGCGGCTTCTGGCTGTCGCTGGTGGCCATAAAGCACGTCGAGATTGCCATCGCCAACGCGCTGAGCGCGGCTGAGCCCCTGTTCGTCATTCCGCTGGCGGTGGTGTTTTTAAAGGAGCGGGTCACCCTGATGGAGATAGCCGGGGCGGTGCTTACGGTGTTCGGGGTGATACTGCTCTGCAGGGTGTGAGCAGAGTCACCAAGGGACAGGATACCATGTGTGTCGAAAGCACGCGGCAGATGGCATTTCATGAAGTGATTGATGCGCTTGCGAGCGGTGATTTCCATCCCTCCCTGCTGAAAGAGGCACTCTCCTTCGACGGTGAAGCGCAATCCCTTCTCTTTGCCCTGGCACGGAAGACGCGGGACCTCCACTTTCCTGAAAAAAAAGTGGAAGTGCGGAGCGTGATCGAAATATCCAATACCTGCGTGCGCGACTGCCTCTATTGCAACATGGCCAGAAGCTCGAAGCGGGAACGCTACCGGATTGACCCGGAGGCATTTGAACAAATTGTTGCCTCCGTTTACCTGAAGGGCAGGCGGGTCATACTCCTGCAGTCGGGTGAAAACCCCGCTCAATCCTTTGTCGACTATGTGTGCCGCTGCGTCGAGAGGGTGAAGGCCCGCTTCAGCGACCTGCTGGTCATCCTGTGCCTCGGCAATCTGCGTCCCGACCAGTATCGCCGGCTCAGGAAAGCGGGGGCGGAGCGCTATATTCTCAAGTTTGAAACAGCCAATCCCGCGCTCTATGAACAATTGAAACCCGGTGACTCGCTCACGCGGCGGCTGGCGTGCATTGAGCACCTTTTGTCCGCCGGCTTCGCGGTCGGCACCGGAAACATCGTCGGCCTGCCCGGCCAGACGCTGGAGGACATCGCGGCTGATTTGCTGCTGGTGCAACAATATCCCCTGTCCATGGTGAGCTGCACGGCATTTATCCCCTCGGAAGACTCCTGCTGCCGGGATGAACCGATGGGGAGCCTGGATCGTACCCTTGCCGTCATGGCCCTGATGAGGATCATGAATCCCTCCGTGCTCATGCCGGCCACCAGTTCCCTGGAAAAAGCAGCGCCGGAGGGGCAGTACCGCGGATTGACGGCCGGCGCCAATACCGTCACCATTCACGACGGAACGCCCCCGGAGCTGAAGCGCCTTTTCCCCATCTACTCCCTCAAGCGCGTTGTGCCGAATGAAGCGCACCTTGAAGACATTGTGCGCCGCGCGGGCATGCGACTCTCCATGGAGGCCTTTCATGCGTAGCGGCGAAATCAGGGAAATGCTGGATGCGGCCCGCCCGAGACTGGACGATTACCGGCGGCTCAGGAAGGCGGGGCTCGTTCCCATGGACGGGGACTTCTTCCCCTCGGTCCACTATCCGCCGATTACCATGTATCCGCCGGTTACCGAAGAAGCGCTGTTTGACACGTACACCCTGCCGCCGGACGGCATGTTTGATCTCTACGTGCACATTCCCTTTTGCATGCGCCGCTGCGTGTTCTGCCACTATCCCTCCCTCTACGGCGCGGCTGATGCGGAAAAAGACCGCTACCTCACTGCGCTGGAAAGGGAGATGGATCTCTACCTGCGCCGGCTGGGAATCAGCTCCATTAAAGCGCGCTCCATCCTGGTCGGCGGCGGGACGCCGACCGACCTGACCCCGGCACAGCTGGAGCGCTTCCTGACCTTCTTCACCTCCCGGCTGGACATGGGCGGATGCCGGCAGTTCAATTATGACGTTGATCCTTCAACCCTGGTGGGTCCCGAAGGCAGGGAGCGGCTGCGCATCATGAGGTCGTTCGGCGTCAACCGCCTGACCATCGGGGTGCAGTCCTTCAATGACGCCATACTCAAACGGATGAACCGTTCACATGATGCCGCGGTTGCGCTTGAGTCCATCAGGAACTCGCAGGAATACGGCTACAAGGTGAACATTGAATTCATCTTCGGGTATCCCGGTCAGACCATGGAAAACTGGGTGGCGGTGCTGGAGCAGGCGCTGGGCGCCGGCGTCGACGAAATCCAGTTTTACCGGCTCAAGGTCATACCCTACGGGGACCAGCAGGGGGTGATTCAAAAGGTGCGGGAGATCCGTCCCGATGAAATGATAGCGGTTGAAGACATGTTCCTGATGAAGCAGGTGGCCATCGACCTGCTCGCCCGCAGCGGCTTTCACGAGAACCTGCGGCGGGTGTTTACCAGGAAACGGTCGGACATTTCGCTGTACGCCTTCAACCAGTGCTGCGCCCTGCTCGACCAGATAGGGTTCGGGCTGACCGCGTTCAGCAGCATGCGCGACCGCTTCAGCCTGAACGTGCAGTACTTTGACGAGTACTATGGCGCCGTTGAGGCGGGGCGCCTGCCGCTCAATCGCGGCCTGGTGCGCAGCAAAGATGAGCAGACGCGGTGGGCAATCATACTGCCGCTGAAGAACTATTTTATCAGAAAAAAGCATTTTGAAGCGGTGACCGGGGTTCCCCTGGCCGAAGCCTTCCCCGGCATTTTTGCAGGCCTTAAAGAGTTCGGGCTTATCAGCGAAACCGGGTCCCGCGTTGAGCTTACCCCGCTGGGGGCGTTTTTCGCCGACGAGGTGGTGCAGCAGTTTCACCAGAAGGAATATATGCCGTTTGCCCCGGCACGCTATGCGGACGGCCCGCTTAATCCTTATATGCACGGAACTCACTCAGGACCCCCGCATATTGCCCGGGAAAGCTGTTCAAAACCATGAAACCTCTTTATTTAGTTACCTCCTGCTCGGCGCCGTTGCGGCAGCCCCCGCCTCCTTTGCTCAGGCAGCCTGATGTCCCGTCGGCGCCCCCGCATTTCATCCGCGTTACCTCCAGGGCCTCCCTCATTCATCTGGGCAGCCTCGATTCCTTCGACATCACCGAAGGCGGCACCAGGGCGGCCTCGCTGATGTATGACTGTCTGACCCGGAAGGATCCACGGCCCGCCCGTGAGGCGATAGAGATCTACCGGCAGATCATACCCTCGGAGAATTTCGGCGGGGAATACACCGCGCTGGAATGGATCGGCGAGTTCATGGCGGCATCCGGAAAGGAGCGGGAGAAGATGCTCGCCGACCCCATCACGGCTGCGTGGTACGATTATCTCTCCCGGGATGACTTCGAGCCGCTCAGGGACTACCTCAAGAAGAAGTACCACCTGCTGGAATGGAAGGACCGGGCGACGCCCAAGTCGGAGCCAAGGTTCCGCTTTCTGGAGGATTTCATCCTCTTCAACAATCCCCGGCGCGAGCGATGGGAAAAGACCGGAAGCATCCTTGAAGTCCTCGGTTTGAAAAAGGGCGACGTGGTGGCCGACATCGGCTGCGGCCCCGGCTACTATACCTTCAAGTTCGCGGAAATGGTCGGCGAGCGCGGCCTTGTGTATGCGGTAGACACCAATCAGCAGCATATTGACTATGTATCGAAGCTGGTGAAGAAGCTCAGCGTGAAGAACGTGGAAGCAGTGGTGCCGGCGTCAACAGGCATGCTGCTTCCCCGGAAAGCGGACATGGCCTACCTCTGCTCGCTGTATCACAATATATATGCCCTGGACACCGATGAAGAGCGCGGCACATTCATCAACAGCATCAAGAGCAACCTCAAGCCGGACGGTATGCTGGTGATCGTGGACAACGGGTTGGTTGAAGACAGGACTCTTCCCTATCATGGTCCCCATCTCGCCAGGGAACTGATCATCAACCAGCTCTGGTATTATGGCCTGCAGCTGGTCAAAAGCTACCAGTTCATTCCCCAGCGCTACATCCTGGTGTTTAAGATGATGCCGGAGGAGCCGCAGCCCGCGCCGCTTGACCGACCACTCGGCGATGACTGCGTCCCCCTCATCTCAAAATCTTCTTTGCTCCGTTCCTCGCCGATCGCCTCCTCCCCGGGCTTTACCCTGGCCGGCCGGCGGGCAGCGCGGCTGATGTACACAGCCCTGGAAAAGAAGGACCCGCCAACCATCAATGCGGCCCTGGAAGCCTACAGGGCGTTGATTCCCCGGGAGCGGTTCGGCGACGAATATCTTGCCTGGCAATGGTTCTGCGAGTATCTGCTTGCCTCACCCCGGTTAAGACAGGAGTTGCTTGCCCATTGGTTTGTCCGCAGCTACTTCGAGCGGCTGGCAGTTGACGACTTCAGGGTATTGAAGACCTATCTGCGCTATAAATATTATTTCGACGCCGTGCTCGACGACGAAGACGCGGCGCACGCCGGCCCGGGCGCTCAGAAGCTCTCCATTCGCGACCTGGAGCTTCCCGGATCCGCCCCGGTGACCCAGGGCCAGCTTAACGAATGGGGCGAGTTCATTGCCTTCAGCAGCCCCTATCGCGAAAACTGGGAGCGCACCGGCAGGGTCATTGAGTTTCTCAACATCAAGCCCGGCACCCGCATCGCGGATATCGGCTGCGGCCCCGGCTATTACACCTTCAAGTTCGCGGAACTGGCAGGCCCGGATGGCATGGTTTACGCCACCGACACCACGCAAGCCATGCTTGACTATGTCAGGGAGGTGTCGATAAAAAACGGGGTGCGCAACATTCAGACCGTCCTGGCCCGGGACAATGACGCCGCGCTGCCTCCCGAAAGCGTGGACCTGGTGTACATCTGCTCCGTGTATCACGCCATCTACATGGGCTCGCTGGAATATGTGAAAGACGGTTTCATCAACAGCCTCAAGCGCTCCCTGCGAAAAGGCGCCCGGCTGGTCATCGCCGACAATGCCGTCCTGGCGGACGCTGAAAATCCCTACTACGGCCCCCGCATCGCCCCGGAGCTCATCATCAGCCAGCTGAAGCACTACGGCTTCCGCCTGGTTGACCGGGCACAATTCATCCCGCAGCGTTATATCCTGGTATTTGAGCCGGAACCCTGACCGCCGCATTGAGACGATTGAATCAAAAAGGGCCCGGCTCAATGCCAGGCCCTTTGCTTACCTGTTGACTTTTACCTTCAAGTCATTTGGGGACACCATACGTAATAGTGCATAAAAAAGAGCATTCCGTTCCATGCAACATCACATTGCGTATGGTGTCCCCGGAATATCAGCTCCGGTTGCGGTACAAGGACGGATTCACCGCCGCGGCCGCGCGGTCACTATCAAGGACCCCTCCGAGAAATTCATTAATGCGCTTGCACTGCGTCCCGGGGGAGGCAACCATGTCGCTGTAATCAACCTCGATGATCGAGAAGTTCTTTTGTTCCGCTATCCAGCGATCGAACTTGTCCAGCTCGGCCAGAAACAGCTCTTTCAATCTTTCATCGCTGATGGCCGCGCCCGGCTTGCCCGAGCGCTGAAGCATTTTTTTCTGCGAGGTCAGGACCTCATCGATGTTCCTGCGCATGAAGATGACGCGGTACTCCTGGTCACCGGGCAGATCATACAGCAGGCGGTACACCATCTTGACCACCTTTCCGCGTGCCCCCGGGACCCAGGATGGGTCCTCCCTGGTCTTCTTTACCGGCTCGAATTCATAATATCCCTGGGGGTTGTCCTCATCCCTGGTGCGCAGGTTATCGGTGAGGGCGGGAACGCCCCCGGCTTCAATCACCTGCATCATCATGGATGTCCCCGAGCGCGGAAGGCCCGAAACAATGGTAATAAACGGCTTCTGCTCCATTGCTTATATCCTCACTTTCAGAAAAGGTTTACAGAGCATGGCGAATGCCATGGAGGCCAGAAAAAAATAGACAATCCACCAGTCGGTTCCAAAAATTTTCGATTCCCGTGCCGGATAGGCAATGCTGATCGACCCAACGTGATCGCCGGAAGAGAACGGTTTTTCCATGGGATACAGCAAAACATCCCCCGGGTTTGCGCCCGGCCGCCTGGGGCTTACCCGCATGAAGCCTTCGCCGACGGCCAGCTGCTTTTCATACCGGGCGTCTCCGATATGAAAAACGAGGGTGTGGTTCCCGTACTCCAGCGGCTGAAGCCTGAAATAAATCTCATCCCTGCTGGGGACCCGAACCGGCCCGGTGAGGAGGCGGATACCGGGGAGGGGGTCAAGCGAAACCTGCGGGAGGGTGCCGGCGCGATGGTTCATTTTTAATTGTACCGTGACCTGCCCGTCCCCCGGCCGCACAGGGCGGACCTGATACCACGAACCCATCTGGGCAAGCACCAGGCACACCGGCAGGATGATAACCAGCATCGGCACCAGGGAATAAACCAGCAGCTTTACGGCGGCAGCCATGACCCGTGCCTGCGACCGGAAGGCCACGGAGAAATTGTCCCTGAAGAGCTTGACGGCCAGGAGGTTGGCCTTGATGTCGTCCCTGACGCGGCCGATCGCCTTCTGATTGGAGGTGTATTTGAAAATAATCAGGGCAAGCACCCCGACCGCCGCGGACAGGATGGTGATGGAAAGCCACCCCGGCATTGTCGCAACCGGCGCCTGCAGCATATCGCCGAGAGCATTGGTGACCGTGTTTATCCCCGTCAGCGTCCGCAGCAAAAGTTCAGTCATTCAATATATCCCAGGCCCCGAAGCTGGTCCGCGACGGCATCATCCCCGGCAGGCGGCGATTCCAGCCGCGCGACCTCTTTCTCAATAAGGTGGGTGATAAACTCTTCGGTGCTGGCGTATCCCGCCTTCTCCGCCGCTTCTTTCGCGCGGTCAAAGAGCTTGGAATCAATCTTGATCTTGGCCATTGAACATCTCGCCCTAAAAGGTTGTAGAAATGTTGTGGCGTCAAAAGCCCCTCCCTTTGAGCCACAAAGCAGATGGGTGTTTTTCAACCGCCTGCTAAAAAATATTTCTGCCGGTCATGTCCGATGGTATCCCTAAACCGAACGCTGTAAGTATCGAGGGCGCCAGGTCCGCAAGCGCGGGGTTCGGCGCCGCGATGGGCCGGTTGCTGAATAACACCCCGGGCACTTCGGACGCATCCATGCAGTGGTCGGCGCTCCAGGCCGACTCATTATCGAGCATCACCTCATCGGTCATGTCCCCGAGCACCGTTTTCCATGAAGCGCGGAAATCGCGGCTGTAGCCGATAATCAAATCGGGGGCGTAACGCGTGGCCGTACCCGCGTACACTTTGTCGGCCCGGTGGACCGCCCGGATGACCTGCCTGCCGTCGCGGTCACGGACGGCCACCAGCTTGCGCGCAAGCTCTTCCAGCAGTCCCTCCCGCTCAGGGCCGGGTTCCACGGTACCGTAACGCTCCCGCCCCTTGAGATTGAGATAGAGGCTGTTGATGCCCAGGCCGAAGGCGCGGCTTTTTGACCATTCGAAGCCCCGGTCCATGATGGAGGTGCTGTCGGGGGAGCCGAGATAGCCGTTATCGCGCAGCCAGGTGTTCAGGTTGAACTGGCGCACGAAATTGGAAAAGCCGTGATCGCTCATGACCATGATGTGGGCCCTGTCTCCGTAGCGCTTGAGCAGATCACCCACCACCGCGTCCATCCGGGCATAGAGATCCTGCAGCTGCCCGAAGTAGTGTATCGCCGCTTCCCGGGACCGGACGGGATGCGTCGCGTCGCAGTCCCACCAGAACATGTGGGACTGGAGGTCGGTGCTGGAGAAGTAGAAAAACAGCAGTCCGTCATCATAGTTCCGCAAGGCATAATCGAGCAGGTTCATGCGTTCCTGCAGCACATGGTCGGCCTGCCGGGCAAACTCGTCATCGGTAAAAATTTTATTCGACAGGGCCTTGTGGTCCTCCTGGAATCCGGTGGTGGCGAAAAGGCCCAGGCGGTGCGCCATTTCCTGAGAGAATTCTTCGGGCTCGGTAATCCGGATCGCCGGGCTGGCGGGATTGATATTGATGGGGCTCACATACAGCCGGCAGCAGGGGGAAACTTCCTGCAGGTAGAAGCGGCAGATGCCGCTCACGTGTTTATCCGGCAGCATCGCCGGAGTGGAAAGCCCGAAATCAAGGGGTATCCAGGGACTCCACTCCCCCTGTTTGAGAACCAGGGTGTGCTTCTGGATCTCCACCACCGCGGCGCCCGCGTCCCGGTCTCGGTGAAGGGTAAAATTGATGACGGCATCCCGGGGATCCTTGAGCAGGGTGTTCCTCGGCCCCAGAAGTGCCAGCGGAAGGGAGGTATCACCTTCAAAATGGATTCTCGACCGCTTTCCGCCCCCCTCGGATTGGGTCTGCGCGGGCCCGTCCTCGGCAAAGTGCTGGTAGGTCCCATAGCTTCCCTGCAGGTCGGGCGTCCCCATGCCGGAGAGGCATCGATGGTTGCCGTAGCGCGAAGGGCTGGGCGGATAGTTCGAGGGCAGGTCATAAAAGGTGGAGGGAATTCCCTCCCGGTCAAGATAATCCCAGAAGGGAGTCCCCTGTCTCTGCAGCACGGTTCTGGCCGGCTTATGATTGAAGGGCCAGAAGTCGAGCTGCAGTTTATGCTCGCCCCATTCAAGATAGCCCTCGCCCGGTACCGTTTCAGCGGCGGCGAAAAACGGATAGGCCTGCCGCTCAGGATCACGGTGGATAAAGTCGAAGATGCCGTGGGAACCGGGCCCGGCGCCGTTGATGAAGTTGGCCCAGGCCACGGGGCTCTGCGGAGGGATGCTGGTCCCGAGCACGCGGTATCCGTTCTGCCTTCGCAAGCGCTCCAGGTTGGGCAGCCTGCCGGCGTTCATCAATTGCCGGGCCAGCCCGGGATCCATGCCGTCAAAACCGATCACGATGACTTGTTTCCCCGCTGCGTTTGCCCGTCCTTTCCTGACGGCAAATGCCGGGGCGACGCCCATGCCCGTTGCCAGTGCGGCGGCGGCACATGCGGACCGCTTGATGAAATTTCTTCTGCTGATATTTTTCATATACGCTATGCCTCCGGCACCCGGCCTCTATGCCGCCGACGGGGCGTCCTTTCCGCCGATGGCCACGGCGAGCGGTTTGCCGTCCATGTGGGCGGGTACCTTTACACCAAACAGATCGAGCACGGTGGGGCCGATGTCCATGAGCCTCGGGTGCTCATCAGCAATCCTGCGGTTGCAGAAAAGCACGCCGGGAACCAGTGACCGGTCAATGCAGTGATCCCCGCTCCAGGCCTTCACATTGTCGTGGAAAATGCCGCCGGTCACCTTTCCCACCGCTGTTTCCCACGAGGCGCGATAGCCCGCATGATAGCCGACGATCAGGTCCGGGGCATCCTCCCGGTAAGGCCCGCTGTATACCGTCCAGGCGTTATAAACACCCTTTACCGCGGGCTGGTTCCGTATGGGGTCCCTGAGGCTGAGCAGCTTCCGCGCTATTTCATCCCGCAGCGCCGGCGCCTCGGTCCGGGGATCGACGATGCCCTGCCCTTCTCGCCCCTTGAGGTTCAGGTAGAGTCCTGCAAGGCCGATGGCATAGGCCCGGGTTTGTGACCAGTCGACCGCAGCAAGATTCTCTTTGTCACCGCCTCCCTCTTTCAACTTCAGATAGCCGTTTTCCTCAAGCCAGCGATTCAGGTCAACGCCGTAACGGAATGAACTGAACCCGTGATCGGAAATGACCATGAGCAGGGTGTCCTTGTCCCTGCATTTATCAAGGGTCCTGCCAAGCAGCGCATCGGCACGCTTGTATATTTCCTCAATGGCCGAATGTTCCGGTGCTGAGCCCTTGTCCTCGTGAGCGGGATGATCCCTGTCCAGCTGCCGCCAGAAGGTGTGCTGAACCCGGTCCGTCCCGTCAAAAACGCAGACGCACAGCCCCCGCCGTATATTGTCC
The DNA here is from genome assembly GCA_963793865.1 of uncultured delta proteobacterium. Classification (GTDB taxonomy): domain Bacteria; phylum Desulfobacterota; class WTBG01; order WTBG01; family WTBG01; genus CAZWCD01. Next base: position 364,506 of record CAWCBP010000008.1, on the reverse strand, counting down.
AGGGAATCAAAAAACATCCTCTCCCGTTCGCCGTCGTGCTGCAGGCACTGCTCCAGAAAATCGTCATCGCTTATCAGTTTCTCGTTCAGCGCCCACGAGTCTTCGGCAAGCCCGAGCGTGGCGTAGGGACCCTGCCGCTTGGAAAGATAGGTGGCATACACCGGGGGATGGCTGATGGGCATCGCCGGCTTTTCCGGGTCGATATTAATGGGAGTAACATACAATTTGAACTCCGGGGCGGTGCTCTTCAGCAGGAACCTGCAGATCCCCGCTATCCTGACACCGAGCGGGGCCTTAAAAACAACCTTTATCCAGTCAGAGTACTCGCCCGCCCTGAGCCTCACCGTCTTCCCGCTGATTCTGAGGGTGGCAACCTCATCACCGTTAAGCGTGACCGCAAAGGGGCAGGTGAGCAGCCCGCCCGCCTGCAGCATGGGATTTTTGGGTCCCACCAGCTCTCCCTTCACCGTGTTGCCGTTTTTCTGCACCTGAAAATTTTCGCCCGCGGTGCTGCGGCCGTTCCCGCCCGGCTCGGTTGTATAATATGAAAACATTCCCTGGGTGCCGCGCAGGTCGGGCACGCACATGGCCGAGAGCTGGATGCCGTAAAACTTTTCAGGAGGAAAGGTGATGGGAACGCGAATGACGCTGCTGAATATCCCCTGATCGCCGAGAATTTTCCAGAAGGGAAGCCCTTTGCGCAGCAGGCGTATGTCGGCCGATCCCAACGGGATGCGATATTTCCCGAGGCTGATCGCGCGTGACGATTCCCTGATGGCTGTAGAGCTCAGCTTTGCCGCATAGGTTCTCCGGTCGCGGGTGAGGAAATCGAAGATGTTGTGCTTCCCCGGGTTGGTGCCGGTCTGAAAGGATGACCAGGCAACCGGGGAAATGGGCGGAACGGTTGAGGCAAGGGGTTTGAAACAGCCCTGATCGCGCAGCTTTGCAAAGTTGGGAAGCTTGCCCTCGGCAATCCACTTTCCGGTCAGCGCATAATCGAGGCCGTCGAGCCCCAGCACCACCACTTTCTTGACCCGGCTGCGGGCAAAAACCCTTCTGAAACGTATGGCCCTCACCACGTAGCGGACCGGCCAGGTCAGCATAAGAAACAGGGCCGATACCATCGCCGCGAACATGACCAGGAATGAACCGGCAACCGCAAAGCCCGCCCCCGGCCCGATATAGGCATGTGCCCTCAGGGGCACAAGGACAAGAAGCAGCGCGGCTGCAGTTATGCTTAAACGTGCAACTCTTGATGAATTCATATGTTGGCTTCGATCAAACCTGTTCTCCTGAGCACTTTTTCAACACGCTGTTTCAGATTCAACAATGGCTGTAGATTGTAGCATAAAAACGCATGACAGACAAGCCTTTGCAGGAAGTTGCGCCCCGGCGATGTTTTAAAAAAATCCATTGATTCACAAGAACAGACTGCGATACAATTGAGAAGCGTCTGAAGTTTACCGTGACGCCATCTCCGGCACTGCAGGACACTCTAAAAGCTTTTTTTCATATGGGAAAGAAATCTAAAAAACAAGCAGGGGCTGATAGACCTGCACCGCAAACACCGCGTGCTGTTATTCCCGGCAAGAGATGGGATTGGCGCCCGCTCATCGTGCTCTTTATTATTGCCTGCATCGCTTATTATCCGGCAACGCACGCCGGTTTCATCTGGGATGATGATCTCTACGTTACTGAAAACCACCTGTTAACCGCCCCCGATGGGCTGCGGCGCATCTGGTTCACCACCGAGAGCCCTTCTCAATACTTCCCCCTCACCTATACCGTGCTCCTGATTCAGCACCGGCTGTGGGATCTCAATCCCGCGGGATATCACCTGGTCAACATAGCGCTGCACGCCCTCAATGCCATGCTTGTTTTCCTGCTCTTCACCCGGCTCAAGCTGCAGGGGGCCTGGATGGCTGCCGCAATCTTTGCGCTTCATCCGGTGCATGTGGAGTCGGTGGCATGGGTTACGGAGCTGAAGAACACCTTATCGGGAATGTTCTGCCTGCTGGCGTTGATGAGTTACCTGCGCTATGAGGAGAACCGGCACTGGCGTTGGTATATCCAGGCTTTCGTTCTTTTTGCCCTGGGGCTCCTGAGCAAGACGGTGATCCTGACCTTGCCGCTGGTCATACTCCTGCTGGGCTGGTGGAGGAGAGGCCGCATAACCCGGAGAGAGGTAAGCCTGCTTGTTCCCTTCATGGCAGCCGGTTTGGCAATGGGCCTGCTCTCAAGCTGGTGGGAAGCTAATCATCAGGGAACGATAGGAGAAGACTTCAGTTTTTCATTTTTCCAGCGCGTGCTTCTTTCAGGCCGGGCCCTGTGCTTTTATATGCTCAAGCTGCTCTGGCCGGTGAATCTCACCTTTTCCTACCCCCAGTGGACGCTGGATCCCTTTGCGTTGGAACAGTACGGATGGCACCTCGCGCTGGTGCTGCTTCTCTTTGTCCTGTGGCACATGAGAAACAGATGGGGGCGCGGACCGTTGACCGGCGTGTGCGTGTTCGCCATAACCCTGGCCCCCATGCTGGGGTTCATCAATTACTACACCATGCGCTACTCATTCGTTGCCGATCATTACCAGTACCTTGCCAGCCTGGGACTGATCGCGGTGTTTGTGGGCGGCATACGGCGGCAATTCGACGCATGGACAGGCACGGTAAGCAGCCGCGCGGCAGCGCGATTGCGAAACGCGGAAACATGCATCGGGATTATCGTCCTGCTCATGCTGGGGATATTAACCTGGCAGCAGTCATATGCCTATCGCGACTCAACCGCGCTGTGGATGGACACGCTCAAAAAAAATCCCCGATCCTGGATGGCGTATAACAATCTCGGCATCATTGTCACCCAGGAGGGAAATCCGGCCCGGGGCGAGGAATACTTTAAAAAAGCCCTGAGCATCAACCCCGAGCATCTGGAAGGATATAATAACCTGGGGGCGGCCTATACCAGGCAGGGGAGATTAAAAGACGCGGCCACCGTGTATGAGCAGGCACTGGCCCTGCAGCCCAATCATCCCAAGACGCTCAACAACCTGGGCATCGTTTATGCCAAGGAAGACAGGCTCGAAAGCGCCATAGCGGCATACGCAAAGGCTTTGTCCATCAGCCCCAGATATATTGAGGCTCGCTATAACCTCGGCAATGCCTTTTTAAACAAGGGCAGTTATGAAGATGCCATTGCCGCCTATCAAAAGGTGCTTTTAATAAAGCCGCTCCACGCCGAAACACTCATCAACCTCGGTGCCGCCTATCTCAATACAAACAGTTTTGATCAGGCACTCGTATACCTTACAAAAGGACTGGCTATTAATCCAGCCCTGGTCACCGGACATATTAATCTTGCTTATGTTCACTGCCTGCAGGGTAATTATTCACGAGCCGCACAGGAATGTGAAACGATACAAAAACTCGGGCACACCATACCCCGGGATCTTTTGGAGTTGCTGAAGAAAAATCAGGCGGGGAGTAACCTCCCGCCAACTTATTAAAAAGATACATGTAAATAAAACTTATTAATATACCGAAACGTTCACTAAATATGATTTGCCGGACATGGGTTGATTCATCTATAATCGTTCGAAAGGCAATAGATAGAAATCGGGGACTATAGTTGACACTCATGCAAATAATTGATTATTACCTGGTCAGCTTATTTTACCCGTCATGGGGCATTTTTTCAGTCTTGGAGAGATAACACACCATGCTATCTAAGAATCCCTCCCTTGTATCACTGCTTGGTCTGCTGGCAGCCCTTTGTTTTTGCCCGGGGGCATACGCCGAAGATGTCATTCTTGACATCGGAAACGGCTCGGCGGAGGCCGGTTCAGAAAACGGTTCCATAACGCTTACGCTCGACAATGCATCTGACATCGTGACGGGGGTGCATGTCTATATTTGTGATGAAGGCAATTATCTGTCCGTCAAAAGCTGCGCGTCTACGGGCCGCGCTTCCAGCCTTTCCTGTTACGTGAACGAGTGCAGAACCGATGCAAAGATCGCTGCATGCCGGCAGGCTCCCGGATGCGCTGATATATCGCTTATGGGATTCGGGGATACCATTGCACCTGGCAATGGACCAATCGCCCGAATCACTTACGAAGTTTCAGAAAATGCACCCTCCGGCTGCATCTCGCTCAATCCAAGGCTCGCAAAAGTCGCACGTCCAGAAATCCCGGGAGTTCTAAATTCGAGGGGATTAACTGTCATGCCGGAACGTGGTGAGTTTTGCATCAGCGGCGGCAGCGGCGATGACACAACCACCACCCCTCGCTCCGGCGATACCGGTAACACGGAAAGCCCTGAAACCGCGGGGGACGAACCCGCGGCCGGAACCCCCGCCACCAACTCCACGAATGCCGCGGCAAATCCACAGGCAGGCTTAAGAACCCCCATGGGGGGATTGACCACCAGCGTGCAGGAAGCCTCCCCTGAGACTGACACCTTTACCTCGACCGGAGGCTCTTCCCGCAACCGGACTGCCGGCAGCAAAAGCAGCGCCGCCTCCCGGGAGAGCGATACACGTTCCGCCGGGGCATCCGGGACAAAAAGCGACTCCGCAAGCGAGGAATCCCGGCTGATCATCTCACCGTCCCTGTCGGTAATCAATTCCAAAGGAATACTGGCGCTCGATGCTCAAACCATCGCGGGAGGCAGAGAGGTAACGGGAAAGTACAGGTGGGAGATATTTCCGCCAAGCGGCATCGGAAGCACCATCGATGCGGACGGGATATTTACTGCGGGCATCAACGCCTCCGGCTCGCCGGTTCAGGAAACCATCCGTGTAACAGACACCTCAAATAAGAGCATGAGCGCGACGGCAACCATAACCATAGAAGGCATAAAGGAACCTTCTGAAGGTTGTGCGTTGCTGCTGACCCCCTCTTCGGCGGAAATCTCTCCCGGAAATGTCATAACCTTCACTGCAAAAAAAGTCGGCAAAACCTGCGCCGAGGGTGCATACCAATGGAAAGTGAGCAGTAAAATCGGTTCAACCATTACCGGGGCGGGCTTATATACAGCCGGCATCAACAGGACCAATGAGGAATCGCTCGACATTATTATGATAAAAGACAGCAGGGATAATCTCAGCAGCGATGCGCTGGTAACCGTGGCACCGGGCGATGCATTTTCCCCGGCCGGCCCGGCAGACGGCGGCGCTGTTGAGGGCGGGACCGCCAAGTCCGGAAGCCCCTTTTTCCCCGGTACCCTGATTGCACTGGCAGCTTTTATTGCCGTCGCCGGTATTTTGCTGGTCCGCAAAAGAAAGTAAACTCCGGTTCACCGGGCTCAGCGCAAAGGATGCCACCATGAACAAGAGACACTTTACCCTTACTTCAAAAGCAATGCTTATGATCATCCCGTTGGCCATCATCTGCCTGACCTCCTGCCAACAGGCGGAAATCTACCTGACCATTGAAAACGGCTCAGGATCCCCGGGCAGTGAAAACAACCTGGTGGAGATAACCCTTGACAATCCTGCCAACACGGTCAAAGGCATTCAAGCGGATATCTGCGATAAAGGAAACTACCTGCAGGGTGTCGGTTGCGAAGCCGTGGGCAATGCTTCCGGATTCACCTGCGCATTCAACGAGCTTTCCGACGGCTGCTTCAGAATAATGCTCGTATCATTAAGCGGCAATGCGATTCCTGCGGAGGCGGGCCAGATCATCAATGTCAGCTATGATGTATCGGAAGAAGCCCCTGAAGGCCGATGTGTTGATATCACCTCAAAAAATGTCAAGGTTTCTGATGAAGAAAGAAACCCTCTTCCCGCAGGGGTGAAAAAAGGCGTTTTCTGCTTTGAGTGATCCACCCATGCAAGAACCCTCGTATGTAATGCCCTATTATTTTAATTAATCCCCCCTTTTTCAATTTATTCTATTCGCAGCCCATCTTTCGCCGATCGTACGCCATCCCAAATAATTCTTTCTTTTACAGATACATACAATAATAGCATACCCTCCCCATTTTCTTTTTTTATTGACAAATAGCTGATTAATTTGATTTTTTATTAAAATGATGTTAAAATAATCTTGAATCATACTTGACGACAAGGGTAGTAACGTGTTATAAATATCCATCGCGTTTACTAATATAGCATTATAAAAAAGTTATTTTGTCATCCCTATGACAGAATCAAGGTTTAGCTCTATATAAAGGGACTTTCTCTGCCGGGTGTATACCCGCATGAAAGTCCTTTTTTTAGTCATCTCATTTAATGTAAGGGGGGTAAAAATGAAAAAGGTTCAGCATGGAATACTAGGTATAACTCTACTTTTCATTGTATCCGCGTTTACCTGCACCGCTTTCGCCTACGAATGCGTCGCTCCACCTGCAGCTCAGAACTGCCTTCAGTGCCATTCCCGCAGCAACATTCACGCTTTCCATTTTACGCAAATTGGGCTAACAGACCCTGCCGAATGTTTGCTTTGCCATAACGGGGGCACAGGATCTCCTTGCAGAACAAATACCGGGCCTGGTCCGGTTGAAACGTCGGGCTGCGCCAATTGCCATTCTCAATGCTACGAAGTACAAAATCATATCCCCCGGGGGGGTAATTGCACAGACTGTCATGTACAGACAAATGAAGATATAGACGATGATTGTGATGGCATCTGCAATCCCGGTGTATCTGATGTTTCCTGCACCGGTTCAGACAATTGTCCCTCAACCCCCAACGGTCCAAATCTGGGTACCTGTACAAAAGGTGTGAAGGGGAGAACCTGTATAGCTGATTACCAGTGCGGAACCGGCGGTGTGTGCAGCACCAACCAGGAAGACACTTCTCCCGCAGGCGGGAACGGCGTGGGTGATGCCTGCGACTGCGAGGGGAATTTCGACTGCGACCTGGACCAGGATGGAACGGATGCAGCAGTGTTCAAGAAGAGTTTCGGCAGAAGTACTCTCAGCGGCAATCCATGCACTTATGATAACCCCTGCTACGGCAATTTTGACGGGGATAGCGATTCCGATGGTACTGATTCAGCAGTGTTCAAATCAGACTTCGGCAGAACGTCACTCACTAACCCCTGCCCTGCCGCCGGCCGGCCGGTGGGAGTGCTGTTTACCGTGCATGGCGGAACAGATACCAATGTAGATCAGTATATCTGGGACACCGGGGTACAGCAGTTCTCATACGATCCCAACAACAGTGTTTACAAGCTGGCCATCTGGAACCCCGCCTATTGGGACTTTGTGCTGACGGCTGAGTCCTCCTTAAAATTTATGGCCAAGTATGATTTTGAGTATCCGCGCATCGGGGGAACAGATCCCTTCGGCGGCCTGACTCTGGATCAGCTGTCTGACATGGAGACCGAGCTTGAAAACGACAGCCATAACATTGATTTTGCCACTGACTGGGCGGGATGGATGTGCGGGGACTGCATCGACCATTATCCTTACCCCCGCTTCATTTACTACGGCCCTGACGGCCCCGGCGTTGGCACCAACTGCACCTACTGCGGAGAGGGGGAGCCCGGCGGTCCCTGGCCCGGTTGCGACCCGAATCGCTACAACGTGGACGGACCGATAGACCGGCTGCTCAAGCAGGGTGTGTACCGGATCATCATGGTTGACCTCACCGTCGGCGGCGTGCGCTTCTCCAAGACATACGATGTGAAAAACATGTCCCAGAAACGCCTCGATGAATGGAAGAACACTTATGGTATTACCGTTCCCCTCCTCTGGGTCAACGACTACAGTGATCTCATGAAACGCTCCTATCCCATTCTTCCGGCGGGGTGGACCAGGTCTACCGGGGCACTACCGACCCAGGACAGTGAAGTGCTGCTAAACGGAAGTCCCAACCCGGTTGCCGCGGATCCCGACCTGGCCACGCTGCAGAGGGAGGCAATAGAGGCATCATTCTCAGGGACCGTTTCTGATGCAAATACGGGGGTCATCATCCTCAACCATGCCATCAACGATCTGGACGAGGTGTTCGATCCCAAATTAAACGATACCGTGGTTTTGAATGAAAACATCAAGGACCAGCTCGTCGCGCTCCATCCCACCATGGACCCGGATAACATCATCGGTGCCCGCATGGGTGTCAAAGAACTAAACCCCGAAGCAGAGCACTCGTTACTTGAAAGAACCATTTTTATGCGCGGGGAAAACCTGGGGCACCAGTACCTTTACGAGACGACAAAGGAATTTCCTTCAAGCGCGGGGTATCCCAATCCTTCAGACCCGAGAGGGAAATTTCACCCCTGGGGATATCTCTACTGGGATGCCATCGATTACCTGGTAAATACCAAGGGGGTGCAGCATATCGTGGTCGGCTTCACCCAAATCATTACCTCCTCGGCGCTGGACATGGTTGAAATTCCCAACCAGATCGGCAAGGAGATCGGCATAAAGAACTGGGCGCTGTGGAGCGTGGGTGATTTCACCAGGTATCCCGTCGTTGGCCACCCCTTTGCCGATTACTGGGGCAACTGGGTATACCAGGATTGCGGCGAGTGGGAACTCCTGTTTGACGGTGGAACCTCGCAGATAGCCGGCGGCGGCACCAACCCGGTTTCTCTCGAGCCGGGGGCAAAGCTCGTCGGTCAAACATCGGGAGCGACGGGCATCATAAAACAGGTCGCGGTGGAAAGCGGGAGCTGGGCCGGCGGAAACGCCGCGGGCAGGATTGTGCTTAAGGATCTGGTCGGCTCCTTCAGCGATAATGAGACCATCCGCGATGACAAGACTCCTTTCGGCAATGCGCTGGCTAACGGCACTGAAACCCAGACCCTTTCATCCGACTGCTGCTTCGTGATGGGAGGCTGCGCTGATGATCCGCTGCCGCGGCCGTATCCGGCGCCCCGGCTCACCCCACTACCCGACCGGGCGCATGATCTGGATCCATCGCTTGCCTACGATTTGAGCGATTTCGGACACCTGGGATATGATCCCCTCGTGGGTGCACCTGATCCCAATAACCCGGTGCAGGACCAGTACACGGGTACCTGGGAAATGTACGCCCCGCCCGACAATGATCCCCGGGTGGGACAGCTGCTGGCAAAACAGGTGGTTAACGCAATCATCAAGCCCATGGTGTATCTCTCCAACGGAGAAAAGGAGGGCACCGCGGTTGGCCAGAGTGTGACCTTCCAGGCTACTGTGGTGACAGGCGGCACATCGCCATACACTTATGCCTGGTCAATTAAGGAAGCAGCAGATCCGGGCTGGACCACGGTTGGTTCTAATAGCACCACCTGGGCGTGGACCCCGCAAGCCGGTGACGAGGGGACCTACGCTGTCCGCTGTGTGGTGACTGACTCCAAGAGTCAAAGTGGAGAGATTATTTGGGAGGGATTTGGGGTCACGGCTGCACCGTAGCTAAACATAGCGGATTCTGCATTCACGCCGCAGGAAAACGTCGATGATGGAGGGCCCTGCTCTGTCATGGCCGCATACAAGCATCGGACGCAACAGAGTGCGTCCCTCCACACGATTTATTTTCGAATCAAAGAAGGAGGAATAAGCATGAGAAGTATTTTATCAAAATCAATCATCACCTTAATCATCATCTTGCCACTGCTTCTGATCTCACCTGAATGGTCCCAGGCAATTACCGGTGAAGACGGTTCACTGTGGGTGCAGGTAAATCCGCCGGGTTTCGGCAGCGATGATAACATGTCGGTGGTGGCGATGGCCGAATACGGGGGAAATTTGTATGCCATGACCAGGAATCAGCTGGAGGGCACTGAAGTCTGGCGGACGGGCGGAACAGGCTGGGAACAGGTGCTGTTCCCCGGTGGTGAAACCAACGGGGTATATGGCAATACTCACATCAACAACGTATGGGCCAGGATGATTGTTTTTCAGGACAAGCTCTATTTCGGACTCTCTTCCGGCCTGCAGGGAAATTACCTTGGTTCAACCGGCGCGGAGATCTGGCGCTATGATGGGACAAACTGGGAGGCGGTAATTTCAGATAAGAGAGACGCGGAAGAATCCGGAACCATAACCGGTATTGCCGGCTGCGCCGCAGGAGATGGGGTTCGAACAGCCGATATTACTGACAGCGCACAAGCGTGGTCGCCCAATGAATGGGCCGGCGGGGTGCTGCAGATAACCTCAGGCTCCGGCATCTATAGAAGGTTTGTAATTGTAAGCAATACAGCTAATACCCTTACGGTTCAGCAGAACGAAACGGCCGGCACTTACAGCGGCGGTGTGGAAACCGAATACACAAACTGCAGCAGCGCCGTTTATAACAATCCCTTTCCTTCCTATTCTTATACACTCGGAGCGGTCGCAGTCGGCAATTCCTATGAAATCGGCATGGGGGACGATGAAAACGGTTTTGGTGACTTCTGGAACAAGACCATTACCGCGATGCGTATTTTTGATAACAAGCTCTACGTGAGCACGGGGCTGAACTATGAAACCGGAGGGCAGATCTGGTACACCGAGAACGGCGATGACTGGTTTGTAACCCCCTCCGTCCTGAGTATCCCTGCACCCTATAACTACCACAGCTTCGGCAATTTCCACTCCAACAGCGCTGCCTATCCCGGGGGCTATAAGCCCGTTTCAAGCAGCGTATCCGACCTGACAGTATCTTCAGTTTCCGGAACGCCGGTGCTGTATGCGGGGGGAACCGGCACCGGCGGTGATTTGGGCGGATGCGCGCGCATGGCCCGGCTTACCGAGTTCGGATGGGAGCTCATCGTCGATAACGCGGTTGACGGCAACACCACCGGCAGTAATGAAAACGGGTTCGGAAGCCCGCCGGGGTGCGGAACCAATCAATACAATTTCATGCCCTGGAGTCTTGCTGATTTTGACAATAATCTTATGGTAGGGGTTGTAGGCGATGGGGCGCGGGTGCTCTCTGCGCAAAGTGGCCTTTCCGAAATTAAAGATGATGGAAGTTGGCAGTACGCCGTTGGTGAAGCCAATGTGGACCCCGTTGACCCTTCCTATGTTGATCCCCTGGGAGATTCCCCCTATCCTAATGGATTTGACGGATATAAATATCCTCAGGATTACCCCTTCTTTGGTGTCGCGTACCAGAACCTTGCGGTAAACCTTTTCCCGTTAACGGCACCCTGTATGGCGGGATTATCTGTCAATATGTTCCTGAATACAATGCTCCGCCAACATTGATGAGATGCTCGGATCGCAGATATGGAAAACCTCTGACGTAACGACATGGACCCAGGTAACCGGCAACGGGTTTGGAGACCCGGAAATAATCAATTTTGAGGGTTTTGCCGTTTTCGGCAGTCACCTGTATGTTGCCGGCAGTAAGGGCGCAAGCTCCACCCCTTCGGGACTTGGCGGGGCGAAGGTCTTCAAACAGCTCAACGGCCTGACTGACGACATGGACGAGGATGGTGTATCAGACAGCGCGGACAACTGTCCTTCGGCACCCAACGCCGCAAGCATGGGCACCTGCATGAGCGGTTATGTCAATGTGATCTGCACCAGCAACGCCCACTGCGGGACGGGCGGTGTCTGCAGCACCAGCCAGGAAGATGGTGACAGTGACGGCGTGGGGAACGCCTGTGACAACTGCTCCATTCTCTCCAATCCCCTCCAGCAAGATACCTACCCCCCGGGCGGTAACAACTGCGGCAACGCCTGTGAATGTGAGGGTAACTTCGATGGCGACGTGGACGTGGATGGCGGTGATGCAGCAGCCTTCAAGGCGGATTTCGGCAGAAGCACGTACAGCAACCCCTGTACCAATAGTAACCTTTGCAACGGTGATTTTACCTGCAACGGGAACGTCGACGGTTCTGATGCGTCGCTGTTTAAATCAGACTTCGGCAGAAGCGCATACAGCAACCCCTGTACCAAATGTGATACGCCCCGGTGGTGCTGGTATTAGGAAAAGGATTGTTGCCGATAGGGCTTGTTGATGTTTGCGGCACAGGTTAAATTGAATCATATAAGGTAATTAAGGCTTCGCCGGCATTAAAAGCGTGCCTTTTAACACCCTATTATTAAGATTATCTAATAATTTGCTTATCTAACAATTTTTTACTTGATTTCTCTCATTTGCTATGTTTTAAAAGCGATAATTGTCCTTTGATTGACTTGAGGCGGGGATAGTCGAATTCAAGAGATTTCTTTACTTCATGAGGTAATTCATGGGACACCACACCAGTAATTCGGATAACATTTATGTAAAGGAGGATTGCCATGAGTAGAAAGTCAGGTTTATGGTTTCTCAGTGCATTCATGCTGACCGCAGTGGTCATATGCATGCCGCTTGACAGGGCGCTGGGTACCGGATCCACCATCCATCCCTGGCCGAGCTTCAGGCATGATTTATTGAACAGCGGCGCGGCAACGGACAGCGGCTATCCAGCCACCGCAGCCAAGCTGTGGATGCAAGACCGCGAATTTCGCGCCTGGGCTCCCACAACTCGCGCCGATTCCAGGGGTCCCTCGGTGGTGGACCGGGGAATGATAATCACGGCGGGTTCCGGGGTAATCCAAGCCAACGATCAGTTTACCGGCGGCCTGCTCTGGCACCAACACTTTCTCTGGCAGGCGCCCACCGAACCGGCCGGAGCCCCCACCGACTGGTGTTACAATGACATTCCCATGCTGGAGGGAAACACCGGGGTGTGCTATACCACCGGCACTTGTCCTTCCTGGTGTTTTGAGTGCACCACCACCCAGCCGGACTGCACTGATTTTTCTCTCATCGCCCCGCTTCCTTTTCCTGCCGGTTACGACCAGTTCATCACCGGGCCCACCATGGACCCCAATTACGGCACCAACGGCTGCGTCATTTTCGGGACCTTTGACGGGCGGGTCATCTCGCTTAACATGAATGACGGCTCGACCATCTGGGAGAGGACACCCTACAAAGACCCGGGGGGACCGAACGTAGGGAAACCCTGGTATAACCAGAAGTGGGCCTGGCATCTTTCTCCGCCCTCCATTTCCAACGGCAAGCTCTACATCGGGTCATTCCTTCCCAGCTTTTATGCCATATTCCGGCCCTGGGCCTATGTGACTGAAGGGCAGCCGGGATATCCCTGGCCCACCATCGGCAATGACGCTACCCATTACTGGGCCGGTCGTGACGGGTACTTTTACGGATTGGATGAAGATAATGGTGATGTCCTGTGGACCTGGAACCCGCGGGGATGCGGGGTAACCAACATACCGCCGGTACAGAACGGCAAGGTTTTCATCGAGGCGGACACCGCCACCGATTACCACTACGGGCAGTTTGCCACGGTAGATGCAGACACCGGGGCTGAGCTCTGGCATCATGGAACTATTCCGCTTGCCCAGGGAGGAACCCAGGCAATCTCAGGTGACACCCTCTTTGCTCCCGGCGGTGACGGCGCCCTCTGGGCACTGGACATCGATGACGGCCAGGTGAAGTGGACCCATTGGGCCGGCTTCAATGTAAAGGGTCATACCGCCCTCTGTTCAGCGCCTGCGGTTGATGAATCCCGGGGGTATGTGATCGGCATAGCCGACACCGGGAGCATGTTTGTGCTCAACAAGGATACGGGCCGGATCATTAAAGAGGCATTTCTGGGAGTGCCCACCTGGAATGTGTTCGATCCGCACCCGGTTTCTGGTTACTGGCTGCCCGGGCCGAGCGGCATATCCATTTCTCCCCAGGACGGCCTGCTCTATGTGGCCGCCACCGACTATGACCGTGCCTGGATAGATTCAAACACCTACGGGAGAGAGAAACTCTTCTGCTACGATTATGTCTCGGATCCGGACACCCTGGTCCCGGTATGGGAGTACCAGTTCTGCAAGGATGACAACTGCAGCACCCAGGCCAACGAGTTCATAGTGAGGGGCCATGATCCCTACGTGGTGGCCTGGTATTCTGTTCCTTCTCCCGCCCTGGCGGACGGACATGTCTACTACTCCTCCACCAATGGGAAAATATACTGCTTCGGCGACCCTTATCCGTAATAAGGGAGGTTAGCTAAAAGTTGATATGAGTATAAATAAAATCGTGGCCTTGTATAGCAATCCCGGCAGGAGCGCGTTCATGCGTGAGGCATTCGCGGCTCAAAGCCGCTCCTACCGACCATAAACCCGAGGCACACAGCGAATACGAATGATCAAAATTCGAATGAGAAAAACCATACATTGTGTAACTATTGTGCTCTGCATTTTCCTTGCAGGATGTGCGGGCACTGTATCTCAAAACTACCAGCTTGGGGTAGAAGCTCTGGATAAGGGCAATTATGATGCGGCTATAGAGAATTTCAATGTATACCTTAAGAACAAATCTGATGATGCTGATGCGCACCTCAAGCTGGGCCTTGCCTACCTTAAAAAGGAATCCCTGAAGGAGGCAATTGGAGAATTTAAAAAATCCATTTCCCTCAATCAAGACGAGACGGCAGCGTTGCCAACCATCAAACAGGGTATCATGGAAAAGGTAGCCCATTATTCGGATCAGGGAAAAACCGAAGTAGCCATGCGCTATCTGACGGCTCATCTGACTGTCAATCCGGACGACCTTGATACGCATATTCTGCTGGCAAGGGCATTCATAAAAATAGGTTCTACGCGCAATGCCCTGCTGAGCCTTAATAAAGCAGTTGCGCTTGATCCTAAAAATCCGGAGGTGATTGAACTGCTGGACTACTTTGCCGACGGATTTCATTGATCACATGCGCTGAATAATTGCATATTTTTACGCATTGATTATTGCAACAGAACAATAGTTAAAGGAGGTATAGCATGAGCAAGAAAACAGTGTTCGCGTATTTTCTCCCTCTCATCATTTTTGTAATGTGCAGCATCCAGGGAACGGGTCTGGCTGTGGGACCGACGGCAGATCCCTGGCCGAGCTTCAGGCATGATTTATTGAACAGCGGCGCGGCAACGGACAGCGGCTATCCAGCCACCGCAGCCAAGCTGTGGATGCAAGACCGCGAATTTCGCGCCTGGGCTCCCACAACTCGCGCCGATTCCAGGGGTCCCTCGGTGGTGGACCGGGGAATGATAATCACGGCGGGTTCCGGGGTAATCCAAGCCAACGATCAGTTTACCGGCGGCCTGCTCTGGCACCAACACTTTCTCTGGCAGGCGCCCACCGAACCGGCCGGAGCCCCCACCGACTGGTGTTACAATGACATTCCCATGCTGGAGGGAAACACCGGGGTGTGCTATACCACCGGCACTTGTCCTTCCTGGTGTTTTGAGTGCACCACCACCCAGCCGGACTGCACTGATTTTTCTCTCATCGCCCCGCTTCCTTTTCCTGCCGGTTACGACCAGTTCATCACCGGGCCCACCATGGACCCCAATTACGGCACCAACGGCTGCGTCATTTTCGGGACCTTTGACGGGCGGGTCATCTCGCTTAACATGAATGACGGCTCGACCATCTGGGAGAGGACACCCTACAAAGACCCGGGGGGACCGAACGTAGGGAAACCCTGGTATAACCAGAAGTGGGCCTGGCATCTTTCCCCGCCCTCCATTTCCAACGGCAAGCTCTACATCGGGTCATTCCTTCCCAGCTTTTATGCCATATTCCGGCCCTGGGCCTATGTGACTGAAGGGCAGCCGGGATATCCCTGGCCCACCATCGGCAATGATGCCACCAACTACTGGGCCGGTCGTGACGGATACTTTTACGGATTAGACGAAGATAATGGTTCGGTCCTATGGACCTGGAATCCGCGGGGATGCGGGGTAACCAACATACCGCCGGTACAGAACGGCAAGGTTTTCATCGAGGCGGACACCGCCACCGATTATCACTACGGGCAGTTTGGCACGGTTGACGCAGACACCGGGGCCGAGCTCTGGCATCATGGAACTATTCCACTGGCTCAGGGAGGAACCCAGGCCATTTCGGGCAACACTATTTATGCTCCCGGCGGTGACGGCGCCCTCTGGGCACTGAACGTGGATACCGGCCAGGTGCAGTGGGGATACCATGCGGGCTTCAATGTAAGGGGTCATACCGCCCTCTGTTCAGCGCCTGCGGTTGATGAATCCCGGGGGTATGTGATCGGCATAGCCGATACCGGGCGCATGTTTGTGCTCAACAAGGATACGGGCCGGATCATTAAAGAAGCATTTCTGGGTGTGCCGACCTGGAATGTCGGCGATCCTCATCCTGTTTCCGGCTATTGGCTGCCCGGGCCGAGCGGCATATCCATTTCTCCACAGGACGGCCTGCTCTATGTGGCCGCCACCGACTATGACCGTGCCTGGATCAATTCAAACACCTACGGGAGAGAGAAACTCTTCTGCTACGATTACGTTACTGACCCGAACACGCTGACCCCCGTGTGGGAGTACCAGTTCTGCAAGGATGACAACTGCAGTATCCAGGCTAATGAATTCATCGTGAGGGGCCATGATCCCTACGTGGTGGCCTGGTATTCGGTTCCTTCTCCCGCCCTGGCGGACGGGCATGTCTACTATTCTTCCACCAACGGGAAAATATATTCCTTCGGAAGCGCCTTTGCTGAAGATGACACCGACAATGACGGGGTCATCGATTATCGTGACAATTGCCCGGCCATCCAGAATGGGCCCAGCGGCGGCACCTGCACCGCCGGCAGCAATATCGGGGATCCCTGCAACATTCCGGGAAACAACACCAGCGAGTGCGGGACAGGCGGATTCTGCAGCATGAACCAGGAAGATGCGGACGAGGATTTGACCGGCGATGCATGTGACAGCTGTACGGATACGGCCGACGGGGATAATGTCTGTGCCGGTGATGTTTGCCCCGCTACTTTTGATCCCAATCAGGACGACAGTTATCCTCCTGCCGGCAATGGTTGCGGTAATGCCTGCGAGTGCGAGGGCAACTTCGATGGTGACCTGGACCAGGATGGATCAGATGCGGCAGTTTTTAAGGCGGATTTCGGCAGGAGTTCATACAAGAACCCCTGTACCGCCGTTGCTCTTTGCAACGGTGATTTTAGCTGCAACGGGAATGTTGATGGATCTGACGCGGCACTTTTTAAAGCGGATTTCGGCAGGAGTTCATACAGTATCAGCTGCCCAAGTTGTGCAACAGATCCGTGGTGCACTTATTAAAAGACAGGGTCCAGGGTTTAGGGTCCAGGATTCAAGGAGGTTGAGGAAAAGTCCTGGATCTAAATAAAATTGTCAGTCAAGTTTGATCCTCATGAATTGATGATTTTGCAGGTACTGGATTCTGCGGCCCGGCTGCAGAATCCAGTTGCCTCTATTGCATTGGATACTGAGGTCACATCGCAGGATTTTGACCTGAATTTTTTGCTTAACCCGCATCTAAAAATATGATATTATTAAATTAAAGACCAGAGCCGATGTGTAATCGTTATCATACTTAAAACTCAGGCCACCTGTTTTAACTGAATAATTCTCCAAGGGGTGAGTGCCCATGAAAAGACTATTTATAGCCTGCGTGATAACGATTGTTGTTTTTTCATCTGCCGCAGGGTTCTGCAGCTTGAGCCAGGGAAAACCTGAGGTGAAATCAGCCTTGTCAATGGGTTCTCTTACCGCAAAGCTGGAAAATAACCTGTTGTCGGTAGATATCAAGGACGCGCCTCTGGAAGAGGTGTTGCGAAAGCTTGCGGACCAGACCGGCATAAGCTTTTCCCTGCCGCCCTCTATTTGCCAGAACAGGCTGATGGTGCGATTTGCAAACTTCGGCATTGATCAGGGAATAGATAAGGTTCTGGCCTCCTATAACCGTGTCTTCATTTATGACCAGGCAGATGCGAACAAGGGATCCGGAACCGGCACATTGAGGGAGGTCAGGATTTATATTCAGGAACAGAATAAAGGCGGGTCATCTGAAAAACCTTTGATCATAAGCGCCAGCAAGTCCGCTCAAAATCCTGCCGGCACCGATAAAGCCGAAAACAAACCGGCTGAAAACAAACAGGTTTTAAAAACGCCCCCCAGGGAAAACACCGTTAAATCGCTGAAAGAATGGTCAAAGGATCTGCAGGAGGGAGATGAAGCGGCCAAGGTAAATGCGGTGCAGGGTTTGGCCAGAATGGGTGACGGCGCGCTGGGACCGCTGACATCGGCCCTTGAGGATCCCAATCCCGCGGTGAGCAGGGCGGCGGAAAGCGCGCTCACCGACCTGTATGCAAATATGGAAGAGGAAAACAACCTCCCCGGCAGCGGCGGTAATCAACAGGAACAGACCATAGAAGGTGCCCCCCGTTTTGCAATAGATACCGCCGGGGCCATAAACGAGGGATCAGGCAACCAAATGGAAGTCGACATCCGGTTATCAGATGTACCGGAAAAACTTATTACCAGCGGCTTCATGATCCAGTACGATCCATCTCAAATGAATATCACCGGTGCCGATGTCTATGACGGCTCTTCTTTGAGCGGACCCTGGGACAGTGACATGACCAATAAAGTCCCGAACCCCTCGGGGCCCGGCACCTATATGGTTATTGTGGGTAATTTGGGCAGCGTTGCACCTGATCAAAACGACACCATTAACATTGCACGGCTCTACGGCACCTGCACAGGAAACTGCGAATTCACTATTGCCCCCGTCCCGAATTTTGACACCAGCGTGGGGAACAGCTCGACCGTATACGATGGCAAGATGGGACCCACGAAATTCACATTCGACTACTAGATACGACCTTTCTGATTTATACCCGCCTTGTTTCCTCTCATGTGTTCAGGATACGCAAGCATCTTGATTCACCCGGCAAACATATAAAATGAGAGAGAAAGCAAGTGTATCTGCGGGAAGCATGAGCAGTGAAGCAACACGCACCTGTAACCAGTCCGGAGAATCGTATGTTGTTTATGAAAAAAAACCTGTTTCTGACCATGCTTTGCCTGCTCTTTACCTTTTCTACTGTTCACTGCCTCTTCGCGCAGGGAGGAGACCAGCCCCGGCTCACCATCGATGCCCCTGACTATGACGCCGGAGAGCTATGGGAGGGTGAGGATATCATTCACACCTTCACCATCAGGAATACCGGCACGGCCCAGCTCGACATTACCAATGTCAAACCGGGGTGAGGGTGCACGGTAGCCGATTTTGATAAGGCTATTCCTCCTGGTCAGGAGGGCAAAGTAACCCTGAGAATCAGCACACCCGGCAAAATGGGAGCGACAAGACAGAGCGCGATTATTTTTTCAAACGATCCCGAACAGCCCAAGGTCACGGTTTCCATCGGGGGTACGATAAAACCCTTCATCAGCGTAGAGCCGGCCCCCCGGGTGATGTTCAGCGGATTTTACGGGGACAGTTTGGAACAGGTTCTGCGCATTACCACCAATACTGATGAGCCTCTCAACATAACCGGGGTTTCTTCAAACATCGACGATAAAATAGAATACACCCTGAAAAATGAGAAGAAGGACAAGGAATACACCCTTGGGATTAAGACGCGGGGCGGCATTAAAGATACCTTCCGGGGAAGAATCGCGCTCAAGACGGAATCAAAGAAGAAGCCCGAGGTTTCGATATCGGTCCTGGGAAACCTGAAAAAAGAGATAAAGGTCACCCCCGAATATCTTTATTTCGGCGTTATCGATACCGGCAAGGAAAACTTCGACGCATCGAGCCTCAAGAGAACCACCGTCATCAGCCATCTGCAGTCGGAAGATCTGAGTATTAACAAGATCGAGACAAGCAAGGAGTGGATTACGGCAGAGGTAAAAGCCGATCAGGCGGGAAAACAGTACACCATCACCATCTCGCTGAATAAGGACAAATTACCCAAAGAGAAATTCAGGGAAACGGTAACCGTTCAGACGCAGTGCCAGGGCAAGACCGTCGCGGCAACTATTATCGTCGAGGGCAAAGTACTCTAAAGCAGGCGGGGTCTTTCCCTGCGGGTTGTTGAAAAGTAGTTTTTCTCAGGCTGTTCAAAAACATCCAGATGCAAGGCACGCGAAATCCTGAGGAATGAGGCGTACATGCGAGTACGCTGCAATGACGAAGGATGAGCGTAACGCAGCAGATGGGTGTTTTTCAACAGCCTGCTAGCGATAGGGCAGGAGATCCTTCAGCAGGGCCGGATTGCTGAGACCGAGTTCCGCCGCCCTGTCACAGTGTTTTATGGCCATGGCATACTCTTGCTTTTTAAAATATGCCATGGCCAGGTTATTATGGGCGCCGGCAAAATTATCCTGGATGGAAATCGCCTGCAGGTATTCACTGATTGCCTCATCAAGCCTCCCCTCCTGAAGGTAGAGATTGCCGAGATTGCTGTGGACTTCCGCCCTCACCAGGCCCTTGGCAATCGCACGCTTATACGCGTCAACCGCTTTGGCAGTATCCCCCTTTTGTGAATAGGCATATCCCAGGCTGAAATACGCGTCCGCGTCATCGGGGTTGCCGGCCACCGCCAATTCCATTTCCGCTATGGCATTATCGAACGCACCCTGCTGCAGGTAGGCGGCTGCCAGGCTGTTCCGGGCGCCGGTATAGTTCGGTTTGATGGCCATTGCCCACCTGTACTGCTCAATTGCCTCCTGAAATCTTCCCATTGCGCTGTAGGCCATGCCCAGATTTTTTCTCGCTTCAGCATAGTAAGGACTGATGGCAAGCGCCTGCTTATACGCATCAACTGCACCCTCGAGATCACCCTTTTGATAAAGCAGCACACCGATATTGAAATATGCCTTCGCGTAGCGCGGCCTTAAAGCCAGGGCCTGTTTGTAGCTGGCAATCGCTTCTTCCGCCATTCCTTTGCGCGCATACACGGTGCCGAGATTATGGTTCGCCTCGATCTGGTCCGGCTTGATGGCCAGCGCCTGCCTGCATGCCGCCAGGGCCTCATCCAGCCTTCCCTCATTGGTATAGGCCTCGCAGAGATTGGAGTTTGCGCGGGCGCATTCAGGTACGGTTGTGACGGTTTTTTCATAAAGGGTAAGGCTGTCCTTCCAATCCCTGTTTCTGTCAACCACGCGCAGCGAAAAGATAATGAGGACGGCGACACAACCGGCTGAAGCATATAAGCGGTACTTTTTCTCCTTCATGAAGGTGTCGAACAGCGCTGCCGCCGCAATGCAGAAACCCACCGAGGGCAGATAGAGATAGTGTTCAGCCAGCAGCTCGTGGTGGGGAAAAATATGGCAGACCGGGAGCAGGGTCAGGAAAAACCAGGCGCCGCCGAATGCCGGCAGCTTGTGGCCGTCCAACAAGCGGAGGAGCGCGTACACCACCCCCGCGAGAAGCACAAGGGAGAAGAGGACCGCGGGCTCAAACAATGAAGTTGCAAGCGGAAAGGCGTTGTAGGAATAATCCGCGATGAGATTGACGGGATATATCAGCAATTGAATGTAGTGCGCCAGAATCTTAACCACGGTGAGAAAGGTGATGAAAACGCTGTCCCCGTAATAGGCCTTCTGGTAGGATGGTGACGCAACGAAAACTTTATAGTAGATGAAAGCAAGAGCGCCGATGAACAGGGGAACATAGAGATACGCGGATTGGGCCACACTCTTTTTAAAACTCTTGAAAAGCTCCCGGGCACGGCCTCCCGGGCCGATACCCTGCGGGGAAAAATTTTCAACCATGTCATAGCACAAAAAGAGCGCGGGGAGAGTAACCCCCATTTCCTTGCTCCCCATGCTGAGCATATACATGATAAAGGCGAAAATCATCAGGGACAGCCGCTTTTCCTGCCGGTAGCGAAGAAAAAAATAAAACCCGGCCAGATAAAACAGGGTGAACAGGATGTCCCTCCTGCCCGCGAGATAGGTCACGCTGTCGGTGTGCACCGGGTGGAGGGCAAATATGCCCGCTGCCAGCAGCGCAACCCGGAAATTTCCGGCCAGGCGCGAAACGACCAGAAAAACCAGCAATGCCGTCAGCAGATGGTAGGCAATATTGCCAATATGGTATCCCGGGGGATAGAGCCCGGGATCCGATTCCCGGCAATTCCCGATCTGGCACCAGAGGTTCTTGTTAAGCGTATAATCCAGTGCGTAGGAGACCATCCTGATGGGCCGGTAGGAAGTGCGGCCGGTTGTGAATCCCAGCAGCCGGGGAATATTTTCAATGCCGCGTATCCCGGGATTTTCAGCAATCACCAGGGCATCATCAAACACAAAGGTATTGTTCAGGGAATTACCATAGCAGGCAGCGGTTAAAAGCAGCACGCCAGCCAGGAGCAGGTACCACTTCCTTTTGCACTCGGCCTCTTGTGCCGGAGCTTGCAGGCAGCCGGCTTCAGAGGCTGACCCGTTATCAACTGCTGGCTCCCCTGGACGTCTTCCTGCTTTTTTTTCTGACGCTCGCTTTTCCCATGCTCGCCTCAATGAATAGGTTCCAGCCATTCACACTAAAGTAAACGATGGGACAGTTAGAGATGAGTGCCCTAGTAGGATCGGTAAGCCTGGCCGGACTCATACTGGCGCAGACGGACATGGAGAGCTGCTTGTTCTTTTTCCTGACTCATGGCCAGAGCCTTTTTCTGATAGAACACGGCACTCTTGAAATAACCCGCCTCAGCACACGCAGCGGCCAGTGTATCCAGAAAGCTGGCATTTTTAAATCCTGTTAGCTCACATGCTTTGATTGCTAATGCAACTGCCTCCGGCCGTCACGTTGTGCCTCGTTTATGGATGTAGCATAAATCCAGGCAAGATTGTTATATGCTATCGCCTTGGTATGTTTAGGGGTAAGGGCCAGCACTCTCTTATATTCGGTGATGGCTGCGTCCACATCACCGCTTCTGGCATAGACAATCCCGAGATTATTGCGGGCATCTGCAAAATCCGGCTTAATAGCGAGCGCCTGTTTAAAGGCAGAAACAGCTTCCTCAATTCTTCCCGCACGAGTTAGTGCATTGCCGAGATTATTGTGCGCGCGGGCGCACTGAGGCGCTGTTTTAACCGTCTTTTCATAAAGGGTAAGGCTGTCGCTCCAATCCCTGTTTCTATCCCATATCCGGAATGAAAAGAGCACAACTACGGCGAGAAAACAGCCTGTGAGCAACAAGGTTGTGACCTCCCCGTCGCCAGGGAGCGCTTACCGGCCAGTGCCGCGACCAGGCAGAGACCAACCGAAGGCAAATAAAGATAGTGCTCAGCCATCATCTCATGGTGGGGAATGATGTGACATACCGGCAGCAAGGTTATAAAAAACCAGGCAATCCCGAAAGCAGCCATTTTATGATTAACCAGCAGCTTGAGGGTCAGATACCCCATCAGCAGTAACAGTAGGACAGACAGGAAGGTTGATGGTTCATATAAGGAGACCGAAAGAGGGAAAGCATTGTAGCTGTAATCGGCATTGAGCCTGATGGGGTAGACAAGGAGTTTTATATAATGCACCAGTATTCTTCCAACTGTGAGAAAAGTGGTAAACGCGCTATCTCCGTAATACGCATCCTGACGGGAAGCTGATTTAATGAACACTGCATAGCAGCTGCAGGCTAAAGCCCCCAGGAAAGCAACCGGATACAGTAAATAAGACTGCTGAAAACTTTTCTTCGCGCTTGAAAAGAGAGCCTTCCAATAGCCGGGGCCCATGCTGCTCTCATTGTGATTAAAATTTTTTACCAGGTCATATGCGAGAAAGAGACCGGGAAGGGTAACCCCCATCTCCTTACTCCCCAAGCTCAGCATATACATAAGAAAGGCGGCGACTATGAAGCGTATTTGCTTTCCCTGCCTGTAACAGAGGAAGCAATAAAAACCAGCGAGGTAAAAAAGAGTAGAAAGGATATCCCTTCTCCCCGAAAGGTAGGCTACGCTTTCAGTGTGTACCGGATGGAGGGCAAAGAGGCTTGCGCCTATAAAAGCGACCCTGGCATTCAAGGATAACTTATAAATTACCAGGTATACGAGCAATGCAGTTAGGATATGATAGAAAATATTGGAGACGTGGTATCCCAGGGGAATAAGCCCCCTGTCAGTCCATTGATGGCTTGCAAACCGGTACCAGAACTTTTTATTGAGAGTGTAATCCAGAGCATAGGAAATGGTTCTAAGCGGCCTATAGTATGCCGGGAGCTTCCCCGAGAGCAGGTCGCGTGCGGTGTTCTCGATGCTGGTCACCTGAGGGTTCGAAAGTATCAGATGAAAATCATCAAAGATGTACTGATTCTCTAAACTGTTGGAATAACTGAGCATCACAACGGCAAGGATCACCAGGAAAAGCCATAACCACCTGCCGCCCGCCGTTTTCCTTCCCCCCGCGGAACCGCTTTTTTGCAGGCAATCCTGCCCCCGGCCAACCACTTTCCGGGAGCCTTGTGCCTTGGTATGGTCATCTCCTGAACGCATGGTTTATCTTTAAAGCAGCACTAGTTGTTTGTCAAATCTTTTAAAGGAGCGGCCTAACCTGTCATTTCGAAAGAGCGCGAAGCGCGACTGAGAAATCTTAAAAAATTTCCCTCAGGATAAATTCCCTGAGGGAAACATACATGGGGTCATCAACTCGCGCTCTAGCTGACCCGGACTGGGGTTCGAGGGGGAATTAACCTTCTTTTAACGGGCTTTATCTTCCGATCAAGCTTAAAGGGAAGCTCCTGTATCAGAAAATCATCGCTGACGATTTCATCTCCCGTGGTGACCGTAACCGTCACCTCCTGGTCCCCTGTTCCCGCAAACCAGCCGGGCATAACCAGAATCAGGTTCCAGATATAATTATCACCCAGCACTATGGGAAACAGTTTAAGCACCGCATCCCGCGGATCATAGGCAACGGTTGTCTTAAAGGGCTGAAAGCTGGTTCCGCTTCCTTCGATGACCAGCAGTTTCGGCAACGCCACCCAGCGGGATTTCCAAATATTATCCGAAATCACCTCTATGCTCGCGTCGCCGGAGACCGTCGTGGTTGTGGTGGATGGCCCGGTGGTAGTGGTCGTTGAATCTGTGGTGGTGGTAGTGGTGGATGGCCCCGTTGTCGTAGTGCTCGATGGCCCTGCGGTGGTGGTGGTCGATGGCGTAACACACTCATAATCATCAGCGCCTTCGACACAAGCGGTTCCTTCCGCGCAGGGATTCGTACCAGGCACACAGGCATCGCCTGTACAACTTTCCTCACCGGTACAATATAACCCGTCATCGCAATCTGCGTCAGAGCTGCAGGGGAAGCAGAACCCGCCTGGCTGCAGCTCCGGGATTATCTGCGGGCCGGAAGCATCTGCGATCTTCACGTCATCCAGTATCCTCAATTCTTTGCACGTCTGACCGCTCGCGCTGCTATTGACGGTATTCAAAAGAGTGAATATGGGGCCGGTACCTGTTTCAATGTCTGCGCTGCTTACGCTGAAGAGTACCACCTTACAGCAACCGGCTTTTAGCGGATCCGGTTCATCCCCTAATTCATTGAATAAACAGGAAAATTCTGTGGTGCGCTCCGTTGTTTCACACCCGGTACATTCAAGAAAATTATTGGCATCACAGATAGTCATTTCCATCCCGCTGGCTATATTATTACCGGGGTTGTCCAGGCTCACCGGCACAGCGCTTTCAGTTGCCCCCGGCAGCGCGGAACCCTTTCCAACGGTCAGCGTCACTTGCGCGCACACGGTTGATGCAAGGAACAGGGTTGCAAGGCTCAAAGCTGCAAACAAACTCATTAACGGCATTCTGGTTTTTCTGCTGATCATTAATGCTCCTTTTTTAAAATTCGCAAATGAAAGATTTCTCAGTCACGCACGTTCCTTCGAAATGACAAGCAGTGAATATTATTCGCGGCTGATGCCGCTCCTACCGGGGTCATGCTGAGCTCTTTATTCTGTCATTTCGAAGCGAAGCGAGAAATCTTTGATATGTTTTTGCTTCCCAGCCTACATGACTTCACCTTTAATGCTTACTATTAACGGCTCGTCCTTCTTGTTGGTCTTTATTTCAACTTTTTCGTCAAATTTCCCCCTGGGCATTTTATCCTTGTTGAGAGTAATAGCCACAGTATACTGGACGCCCTTTTCATCCGTTTTCGTCTCTGTTTTAATCCAGTTGCTGCTTCCACTGACCTTCTTGATGCCCAGCTCCTTCCCCCGGGCCATTTTAATCACCACGGACTTGGTAAGGATCTCAGGATTGACCGGCCCGCCGGCTGTATCGATTTTGCCGAAGTAGAGGGAAGCTGGCTTCACCTCGACTTCGCTTTGGATCTTAACAAAGACCGGTAGGACTATGAGGGGTTTCTTCTGGCTGGTGGTACTGATCTCTATCTGCCCACGAACGAAACTTTCTTTCCGGGTAAGGCTCGTAACTTCCAGAGTGTATTCTTTCCCCTTTTGGACAGTTTCCAGCTTATATTTGATCTTATCCGTCAGATCTGTCTTTACTTCCTTTATGTCAAACTCCTGGCCTTCTGTCGCGGTAATGGTCAGTTTTTGACTCAACTCGTCGCCTTCATACCCCGTAAGGTTAAACCGGTTGTTGGGTTTAATGCTGATATGTTCTTTTATGAAACAGGCCAGCGTTACGCTGGTACTTGGCGTGTTCGGATCATTTGAGGTGACCACAGCTGTTTTTGTGAGCTTGCCCTGCCTTCTGCTTGTATTGAGCTTTAATGTTATTTTGCCTTCCCGACCGGGGGCGATAGCCTTGTCAAAATCGGCTACGGTGCAGCCTCACCCGGGCTTGACATTGGCAATGTTCAGCTCACCTTTTCCCGTATTTTTAACAATAAAGCTGTGTGTTACCATATCCCCTTCCCATACTTCTCCGGCGTCATATAGCCTCGCATCGATAGATATGACGGGCTGATTCTCTCCTGATGTTTTGCCCTTTGTGCTTACAGCTTTAGGAGTTTCTGCCTTCGGTGTTTTTGCTTCTGACTTTGGGGTTATGGTAACATTGATCTTGGGCTCCTCCGCATTCAGATACGGGACCAACAGGAAGCTACCCATAAAAAATGTCATGATTAACAGGCATAGCAGCGTTTTGTTTCTTTTCATGTACCTCCTCCTTGAAACAGGTTTAAAAATGGTTTAGAGCGGCTTTTTTTCAATTATATATCGTATTTAAACGCTTTGTACTTTAATTATATCTAACAAATAACCACGAAGATGCTTTTTTTAACATCTTCGTGGTTATCGTTTTGTTTTATTTACAAATTTATAAAATCACGGGTTTTACCGGTGACTTCTTCCGCACTCCATTCCTCACTGCTTTTCTTCCAGGAAGAAGGGGAGTAACTCAATACCCAGTTCACCGGATGCCGATTCGGACCCCGTGATTGCCGTCACCTCAACACTGTCAACCTCCCCGGTCAGCCACCTTGGCATAATGATGACCAACATCACGATAGTATCACTATCCAACACAACAGGACGAAACTTCAATATTGCGTTGGCTGGCTGGAAGGCCACCGCTGTTTGACGGCGCACAAAATTGGTATTAGTTCCCTCAATTCTTAAAAACCGCGGCAAGAAGAACCATCTCGACTGGAACACTGAATCCGGCCTCAGGTCGATGCTGGCACTACCCCGGGGATAGAGGTGGTCGTGGTCGTCGGCCCGATTGTGGTAGTCGTGGTCGTCGGCTCAACGGTTGTGGTCGTGGTAGGTGTTGAGGTTGTTGTCGTCGGCCTGACGGAGGTTGTTGTGGTTGTGCTTGCGGAAACATTCACTTCAGCGGTGGCACAGATATTATCATTATTCACATCGATTACTCTGATAAGGTCTGTACCTTCGGTATCACCTGCTGTGTAAAGACCATTAGCATTGATGGCACCGCCAATAGCACTTCCCGTTGTTTCTCCCGTACAACCGTCCTGCAGAAATTTCCCACGTATAGCTGGGTGCAGCACACTCTTCGCTGGCAACAGCATTGAACTGAATTGTACCCTGGAATTGCACGTTAGCTGAAGGTGGATCTATTGATAATATGCAAATGCATGTATTGGTTTCCTCATCACAGGCTCCGGCTGAAGAACAGGGATTTCCAGGATGACACAATGTCCTGCACATCATCGCAAATTTCTTCACCGTTGCAGAAAAGGCCATCATCCTGACAGAAAACCGGTGTGCCGGGCAGGCAACCAGCCGCTACATCACAGGTCTCGATTCCGTTACAGTAGAGACCATCGTCACACACTGTATCTAATGGGTGTGTGGGTACAGATGTATTCGTCTATACCCTCAGTGCATGCATCAGTAGTACAAGCTACCCCATCATCACAGCTTGGTGGCGTGCCGGGCTCACAGAGTCCGGTAACGGTATTGCATGTTTCAGCGCCATTGCAATATAGTGTGTCTTCACATTCTGCATCAACAGTACACCCTTCTGCTTCTATGGTGACATTAAGTGTATTGGTGCCCATTGTAGCATCGTATACTATACCGCTGGTGCACCCTACCGTTGTATCAAAATCGGTTATTCCTTTGACAGAAATGTCACCGCTACCATTTGCGAGGCACTGGAAGGTTACCTTGGCTATGATAACGTCACCACCGGCATCAGGTACCGGGCAGGTACCTAACTGTACCAATGCCAGTACATAGGAACCGGGTCCATAAGCATCAGGTATCTTAAGGGTAGCTGTTCCATCCCAAGGACCGGCTATGTCAACACCATCATAAGCCTGAACGCTTACGAGACTTACCTGGGCCGGATTGTAAAGCATCTCAAATCCACTGGAGATAATTGACTCAGGTATATCGGCTGCCCAGATGTCAATGGAAAATGTATCACCTGGATTAAGCGTTACCGGATTAACTGTATCACATGTCTTAAGACCGGTTGTAATGCCGCCGGGATTCCCTGCCTCCAAAACATCCTGGCAGTAGCTCTGGGCATAAACAGAGCCTGCCATCAGCCCAAAAGCAAACATGACTGCACATAAAATTGATAGTTTCTTCAGCATAACCACCCTCCTCTTTCTCAATTAATGTTTCGGTTTTAAAATGACCTGTCGGATTTAAAAGTATATTTTAAAAAAATCGATTAATACTATATTTCATAAAAAATTTAGTCAAGCTAAATTATGTCAGCGACTCAAAAAAATCATCATGCAAAATAAGTAGTTGCCGGTCAAAAACCTAGTAGCAGGCCTGCCTCGGGCATTTTTAAGATTTCTCAGTCGCCAAAGCTCCTTCGAAATGACAGGCAGGGGAGGCTGAAGGAGGAGGCAGAAGGAGTAGGCTGAAGGAGGGAGGAGGATAAGGGTGAGGCTCATTCGGTGTGACAGGCCAGGCAACATACTTCGCGGCTGAAGCCGCTCCTACCGCAGGTTAAAAAGGCCGAGAGAATAATAATGTGGATCAATGGAGGGCCACGCTTCGTCGTGGCCGCATAAAATAAGAGGACGCGACTGAGCGCGTCCATTCAAGACAGGTATGTCCTTCGCGGCTGAAGCCGCTCCTACCGGGTCATTCTGCGGCTCGACCGCAGAATCCAGTTTTTTTTATTGGATCCTGCGATCAAGTCGCAGGATGACAAAAAATTATCTCAACCCTACCCTCGCTAAAAAATCTTCTTAAACAGACAAAAATCGCAGCAGTTGGCCCTGCCCTGCGCCATGTCAATAATGACCAGGAGATCGAGCACGTCAATGTCCCCGTCCGAAGCACAGTTGAGGGTACCCGCGGGGTTTCCGCAATAAGGCGGCTTGCCGTTAGGCACATCGCCGTGATCAAGCTGGCAGGCAGTCGGAGTTTGATAGCCCAGAACGATATCAACTGCCTCCAGTATATCCAAAAGATTAACCACGTTATCTCCGCAGGGTGTGCAGTCGGGACCGAGACAGTCCTGGGGGTAGATGTCTCCGCAGGATTTGAAACAAACATCCCCCGGTGACTGGCAGGCACAGAGTTCCTCATTAAACTGGTCCGAGACCTGCCTGTTTACCGGCCTCAGACAGCTGCAGCCCTCAAAAGCCTCCTCGGCTTCATAGACTACGTTTAACACTGTCCCTGCCCCTCGCAAAATAAAGGCGGCGGGATTGGTGGAATACAGCACCACCCTGCAGCAGCCGTCGGCTGTTTCATGCGCCGAGCAGTTGAACTCAAGCGCGCGCGCGGGATCGATGCTGCAGCTGTCGCACACTATTCCGTCACTACCCCCGTCACATTCGCAGATATCAACGCTCATCGCCCGAACCGCGTTGTAACGATTGACAAGACTCACCGGCACCTTAAAGGATCCACTCCCCTTCTTCACGCTGACATCCTGAACGTCGATGGTCACCTTGCCCAGCTCAAGCACCACGCTGTCCGACCAGCCATTACAAGTATCGGTCACCGTCACCGTGTACTCCCTGATCTCCTCAAGCTGGTCGCAGGATTCTCCCACCGTCAGCCGCGCGCTCCCGTTGGGGTTGGCGACGATGCTCAAATACGGCTCCGCGGGATCTATCGCCCAGGCCAAGCATGCCGGATCAAGATTCACGCAGTCGGTGCAGACGCAGAAGTCCACAATGTCCTCGCAGGTAAGCGCGAGCCCCCTCCTGCCCGGGCGGTTATAGGCCGGGTCGTCAATGGGCAGCCCCAGGTCACAGGTGCCGCCCTCGTAAATCTCCCCCGTGCAGATAGAGGGCACCGAGGTGGTGGTGGTCAACTGCGTGCTGGTGGTTGAGGGCTGTGAAGTGGTTGTTGATCGGCACTGATGGTAGTGATCACCGGCTGGGAACTGGTGGTCGACGGCATCGAGGAGGTTGTAACCGGAACCGTGCTCGTCGGAAGCGAGCTGGTCGTCGTCAGGACGGATGTTGTGGTGGCCGGAACCGTGCTCGTCGTCGTTGGTTTAACAGTGGTGGTGCTCAACGGTTTTGATGTGGTGGTCGAGGATGGCTTTACGGTGGATGTACTGACCGGTTTGGATGTCGTGGTTGAAGAAGGCTTGGCTGTTGTGGTGCTTCCCGGTCCGGTTGTTGTGGTTGTATAAGGCTTAATGATGGTCGTTGTGGTGGACGGTTTTTCACAGGCATAGGGCTTTTCTTCTGTGGCAAAACAGGCACCCGGGTTGTATTTGTCATCGTACGTATAGTTTGCAATCAGTGCGGCGAAATTGTACCCTTTTTTATTTTCCACTATGAAATCGTTATAGGATAAATCTCCACTGCGGTAGTAAATATCCATGATAAGCGGGGTTACCCGTTTATAGATCTTCCCCAGGGAAGGAACCCGCCTGCTGACGTTCACTTCAAACTGGCCGAATGTGCCATAACTGAAGCGCTTAAACCTTCGGGTCCATTCGCGGGGAACTTTAATCTTCAGGTTTTTTGCCGGATTAGCCAGGGTGGTGTTGAAACCGAACCTCCGGATGCCAAAATATTTTCGGGGTAAAAGAATGTCCTCGTTCTCCTTTACGGTCATTCTCACCCCTCTCTTGTCGCCATTATAAATGTAGCTTAAGGTAACGGCGGCGTACTCTTGACCGTCAGGCAGCCTGTTTGACTCCGTCAGTTCAACACACATGCTCCCCGCGAATGCGGAGGCACCGGCACAGGATATGAGAAATGCAATTGTGAAGGTTAAACAGAATTTTAAAAGCGAACCGGTAATGTTCATGCGCAGGTTCCCGTGCTTTGACACATACAGATTTGATTGGATCCTGCGATCAGGTCGCAGGATGACTGGCGCCATTTGTTTGCTGTCAGAACAAGGCAATGATATTTAAAATGTCGGTAGGAGCGCCTCCAGGCGCGATGCATTCGCGGCTTAAAGCCGCTCCTACCTGTTATCAATGTTTCTGAGAGAGAAATTCAAGATCTGCGCCTGCAGAATCTATTCGGTAAATCGTCAATAAACATTTAAGAATATTTATAAAAATCAGCTCATTTCTTACCCCTGTTTTTTGTATGTATACATAAGCGGGTCATCCTGCGACTTGATCGCAGCATCCAATAAAAATGGAGGGCCATGCTCCGTCATGGCCATAAAAAACAAGAGATGAAAATAATCAGATTCTCATCTCTTGTCCGGTACTCAGTAATTCGATTCACTTAAAGCAAAACACCTGCTTTAGGGATACACGCACCACGGGTTCGTTGGGCAAATGGGACAGGGGTTGCCGCTGATTTTACTTCTGCCGAAATCCACCTTGAACATTGATGCGTTGCTTCCATCCACATCGGTATCGCACTCAAAGTCACCATTGCAGGGAAGGGCGCTGGTACAAGGGTAGCCGCTGATTTTGCTTCTGCCGAAATCCACCTTGAAGGTTGACGCATCACTCCCGTCTTGATCATAGTCATCATCGAAGTTGCCTTCGCACTCACAGGCATCACCGCACCCGTTCCCGCCCGGTGGATAGCTGTCTTGCTGTCCCGGGTTATATTTAGTGGGACAGTTGTCGCTGCAATCCGGAACGCCGTCAGCGTCAGCGTCACTGAGCGGACAGTAGGTCGGGTCCACCGGACAGACCGTGGGCACCTGGGCCGCGCACACCGTCGGAACCACGGGACATTGGGTAGGAATCTCCGGACATGTCGTAGCCCCGGCGCCAATAGGACACACGGTGGGAATTTCCGGACAGTTGGTGTACTGGGGCGGACATTTTGTCGGTTCAACAGGACACTGGGTGGCGTTGAGCGGACATACCGTGAAAACCGGCTCCACGGGACATTGCGTCTCCACCGGAGGACACCAGGTTGGCGTAATTGGACACGCAGTAGGAGGATCAGGACAAAAGGTCGGACCGATGGGACACGCTGTCAATATCACAGGACACTGGGTCGGTATTGCCGGCCAAATCGTGAATTCCTCGGGGGGACAGAACGGCGGATCCTTGGGACAAAGCGTCAGCTCCTCAGGACAATGGGTCGGCACCAGGGGACATATAGTCTCCTGTGTCGGGCATTCAGTCTCTACCACAGGACACTGGGTTGCCGCTTCCGGACATATGGTCGGTTCCGGTTGTGCAGGACATTGGGTATTGATCACCGGGCATAAGGTCTGTTCCACCGGACAGTGCGTTTGTTCAACAGGACAAGAGGTTTGTTCCACCGGGCAGGTGGTTTCTCCAACCGGACATTCGGTTGCAACCACAGGACACTCGGTTATGACAGGTAGCATGGTAGGTTGCGCTGCCGGGTCAATGCGCAGTAAGTAATCCTCAGATTCTCCATCCTCAAACATTCCTTCACCGGTCCAGGGCAGACCCACAGCTTTTTCACTGATAGTGAATCGTGTCCAGACAAAACCCGGGTTGGGGCCGATGAGGAAGCCCGGCGGCCCGAGAGCCGAGAGTGGTCCATCGAATTGGGGTGGCACCACAAAGTTAACCAGTATGTGCTCCGGAGCGCTTCCCAGGGGACAGGTCGAAGCACCGCCCCACACACCATTCTGATCCCAGTCCATGAGCACATTGACATACGCAGAAACATATGGAGGATGATTAGGCATCCAGTTGTGCACAATGATATCAACATTCCCACCCCAGATAGCCGCCTGACAGATTGTTCCCAGGGAACCGGCTGTTGCTGTAGGGCAAAGAACCTCAACTCCGCCGACAATGGTGTATGCGGGTGGTATGATAAGCCCGGCATCACCATCGGCAAAGCATTCGTCCTGATCATAAGGGGGAAAGCCGGAGGGTGGACAAAAGCCGGCATTTCCATCAGGTTCGAAATCGACTGCCGGTCCGAACCAGCCACCGAAATTGGTGTGCTGGATCCATCCAGCAGGTCCAATCATTGTGCAGGTAGGAAACATTCCCATCCCACCCGAAGAAGGATAGGCAGGCGCGCCTTCCGGCGCGTCACCAAAATCAAATGGCTGCCCAAAGGCCTGACTCAACAGCGCCCCACTCACGAACAGTACTGTGGCTACAATTCCATATATTCTTCTCATGCTCATCCCCCCTTGATCAAAATGTTCTTCACCAAAAACAAAAAAGTCCCCCACACCATTATTGGTATATGGAGGACACATTATCCATATTATTTCCCCGTGTTGTTTTTACTGGTTAGTAAAATCTCTAGGGGAATAGTCTATTGAATATTGTTTTATTTGATGTAAGTTGCAATCCCTTTTTTATACAATTTATATTCAATATAATACATTAACAGATGAATTTGTCAATCGTTTTTTTTGGTGTTTTATAGATTGGCCTGCCGTGCTAATTTATTGAAAATAAATGTTTAACAGATTCTTACAGGCTCATATATGAAAATTTCTCTCAGAAATATTGGCAACCGGTAGGAGCGGCTTTCAGCCGCGAATTCCTCGCGCCTGAAGGCGCTCCTACCGAAATTTCAAATATCCTTGGCTGGGATTAATGGCTTATCTGCATCACCTCTTCTGAAGCATCCCTTCGATGAAGCCTTTTATGCGTTCGGCGGGAGGTGAGCCCATGAAGCTTCTGCCGTTAATAAAGGTGGTGGGCAGGTTTTGAATGTTCAGGTTTTTACCCTGGGCTCCATCCTGTTCAATTTTATCCTTAAGTTCCTTGCTTGCCAGGGATTTTTCAAACGCTTCAAGATCCAGTTTCAATGATGCGGCAAAGCCTGTAATAGCCTCCTTCCCCAATGCCGACTGGTTTTTAAAGAGCAGATCGTGCATCTCCCAGAACTTCCCCTGCTCACCCGCGGCCAGGGCTGCCATGGCGGCATATTCAGAGTTCTTGTGGTAGGGTATAATATAATTTTTAAAGACGACTTTTACGTCATCGGGAAATATCTTAAGCATGGTTTCCAGAGATTCCGCCAGGGTACCGCAGTGGACGCATTCAAAATCAGAAAACACCACCAGGGTCACGGGCGCATCCGGTGCTCCTTTCCAGGGTGATTTGCCCGCCTCGACTGTATATACCTCTTTGCTCAACTCATAGGGCGACGCCCCTGCTGCCGCAGCCGGAGCGCCGGGCGCGGAATTGTCCCTGCCGGCCTGCTTCCGGTAGTACTCTTTAACCATCTTTTCCTGCCCGGCTATCATTTCCCTGTCCTTCTCCGTGCAGGTCAGGCTGATTGAGACAGGACCTTTTACCACCTCTTTGCCCGCCCCATCTTTAAATGAAACAAGATACTGATAGCTCTCCCCGTCATTAAGGCCGTCGTCCGCGGCCCAGTAACGTATCCCGCCTGCTTCCTCTTCTCTATGATAGATTTTTCTTTCCTTGAGCAGCGTGTAATCCCCGTTGCCGGATTTTCTTTTTATCTGAACGCCGCTCTTGTCAATCATCCCCGTTTCGGCCCAGGTCAGGGTCAGTCTGCCGCATCTCCCGGAAGCGATTACATCCCCGCCTGCTGCCTTCGCCGGGGGCAATGCTTTTCCCGCCTGATCACCATCCCGCTCCCGGGGCGTCTTCTGGGCATACTCCTTCAGCATCCTGTCCCGCTTGGCCAGCAGCTCCCTGTCCCGGTCGGTGCAGGCCAGCGTAATGGAAACAGGACCTTTGACCCGCGCTTTTACCCCTTCATCCTTCACCGAAACCAGGTAATCGTATTTCACGCCGTCACGCAGTCCGCTTTCTGAAAACCAGTACCTGACTCCCCCTTCCTCCTCCCGCTCGAAGATGCCTGTTCCCTCAAGCGGTTCATAGTCCTCATCCGGTTCCCTGCGCTTGATGATAACCTTCTCTTTGGGAATCTTTTTCTCCTCCACCCAGGTCAGGGTAACCTGACCGCACATGCCCGATGCGACCAGGTCTTTCACCTGCTGTTCCGTGCCGGATGATGCCCGGGACCCGGCTTCGGCATCGCCGCGCCGCTTTCGCTCGGACCTGGAAGGATAATCGCTCTCCTGGAATTTATCCAGAGAGCTTTGCAGCCGCTGCTGGAAGATGGGAGATTCCCGGGGATCTTCCACCGGCTTCACGTGCTGTGCCTTGTAGAGGGCCAGGAGGCCAATGAAGGCAATAATCAGGAGGAGTGTTTTTTTCATATCATTAATTCACTTTGCTGATGCATGATGACATGATGCAGGATAGAATTCATGGAAATGAACGGTAGGGGCAGGCCCCTGTGCCTGCCCGGATATCGCAGGGCAACCACAGGGGGTTGCCCCTACGATTTTGTTTTTCTCTTCGTATTCTGGTTGAAAAAAAGGGTTCAGGGGACAGGGAACAGTGTGCAGGCCCATACTGCATCTTGCATCGCTTCTTGCTTTACGTTTAAACTGTCAACCGGCAACTGTAAACTGCTTTGTCTTTCGCCCTGCATCATGCATCCTGTATCATGCATCATTTAAAATATGTCTCCAATTTTCCTTCCCCCAGTCCCCGCAAAAGATTGAACTGCAGATCATAGATCGCCCGCTGCTGCTGATTGGGCATCACCCGGTAGCTACCACCCATGGGGGGATTGGTAAACAGCCGGGAGAAGGTCAGCACCGCCATTGTACCGCTCCCTGCCTTCACCATGGAGAGTATTGGCTCGCCTTCAGGGGATCGAAGGAGAGCTTCTCCTCCCTCAATGGCCGCAGCGCTGTTTTGCGCAGTCCTGCCCATCCAGGACAAAGTATAGGAGGAAGGCAGGGTCACCTTTTTCTCCCTGTTTATTTTCATGCCGAAAGGCGCAAGCAGCCCATCCGCGGTAGAAGCGCTGTTGTCCGGGTTATCCATGACCAGGATTTTTCCGCCCCGTGCCAGGTACTCTTGTGCCCGGCCGATATCGGCAGGAGTGAATTCTTTCTGCGGGTTGATGACAATAAGCATGTCCGCCTCGGCCAGATCATCCGTGAGGGTTCTTCCGGTAAACGGATAGTAGCCGATTCTTAATACCCACTGGTAAAAAACCTCGAAGCTCCTGTCCGCCTTGTCGGTAAAGCCCTGGAGCGGCAGCTCGTAGTCTCCGTGCTCCTGCTCAAAAACAACCTTCGTGTACGGGGTGACCGGCTGCGGCAATGGATATGCATTCCGGGACAGGAACTGGCAGGCAAGCAGGGCGCACGCAAGGGAAAAAAGGGAGAGCACCGCAATCCAGAGATAGAAGCGCCCGTCGCGCCTTTCCCTGCTGCCCTGTCTCAAGGCCCCGGCAAGGCATATGGCGGCAAGAGACAGGAAGAGATACCTGAGCCGGTGCCACCGGTTTTCCCGGTTGAGCCAGTCAAGAGCCGACAGCAGCAATTCGGGCTTGCCTGCTATAAATGCCTCAAAGTTTGAGTAGGTGGTGCTGTCGGTAAACCCCAGCACCCTGCCCCTGCCCGCCTTGATGCCCACCATCTGCATGAAGGCGCCGAAGGGCATCTGGCTTTCGTCCTTGACCGGGGGGTAGAAATTGGCGCTGGGATAATGGATGTCCTGCGACTTGATCCCCGTGGAAAGGATCACCGGCTCGCAGCGTGAAGACACCGGCTGGACCGAACAGGAGACCTTGAAGCAGAAGTAGGGCAGATGTTGGACCACGGGATGGGGATTCAGCCGGGGCGGATGGTAGAGCTGCTCAAACTTTCGCTCTATATCAAAGAGCACGTCATAGCGGAAGCTGAAGCCGAAT
Source organism: uncultured delta proteobacterium (assembly GCA_963793865.1). GTDB lineage: Bacteria > Desulfobacterota > WTBG01 > WTBG01 > WTBG01 > CAZWCD01. The sequence continues at coordinate 327,264 of CAWCBP010000008.1, read as the reverse complement.
TCTTCGGCAATCGGGTTGAGATAGGTGCTGTTGCCGAAGACATTGGTGTGCTCGCTTAAAATATACAGGCCCCCTCCCCTCCTCACAAACCTGCGTATGGCATCAACTTCCGAGGCGGAGAACGGCGAGGTGGCGTTCTTGAGAATGAGGATGTCACACCCGGAAAGAATCTCAGGTGTTATCTCGTCGAAATTTCTCTTCAGGGGAAAATGGTGGTTTATAAATTCAGCCATCCAGTAAAAATTGTACCCGGACTCGTTTCCATACCACTCCGTGTCCATCTTCCGGGTGCTCTTCTCCCAGCCGCTGTGCCGCTCGTCCAGGAGCACCCTGCCCTCCTTTTTTCTCCCCGGATCCTGGAAGCCGAAAACAGCCCCGAGAAAAAAGAGCGCCAGGGAACAGTAGACCAGCGATTTTTTATTAGCGCCTGAAAAGGAGACCTTGTCATAGGCAAAGACAGCATCCCGGGTTTTAAAAGGAATACACCTGCAGAGGAGAAAGATGAAGGGAAGGAATGTCAGCAGGATCACCCTGGCGTCCCAGAAAATATGGACCCGGTTCACCTCCTCCTTGTAAGGCACAAAGGTCATGAGGTAGAGGAAAAGCAGGATCAGAAAGACATATCGCGCGATACTATATATCATGCCGCAGGCAAAGAGCTTCAGGGCGTCCCTTGTCCTTTGACCGGAGAAAAGATAGAGCAGCGGAATGGAGCCCGCCCACAATGCCAGCAGGGGGAAGAAGCCGAGCCGGTCCCAGGTGGTGGGAAAGGCATACAAATCCTTGATGGTCTGGATGTAAAAATGGTGCTGGCTGTAAAAGACCTGGAGGCTGAAAAAAGCAAAAAGCCGCTGCAGGATGCCATCCAGCCAGAAAATGTTCCGGGAGTAGGAAGTAAAAACCGTGTAGAGATGTCCCAGCGGACTTTGTACCATGAGCATCACCCCGCTCAGGATGAGCCCTGATGCGGGAGCGCAGAGAAACGGAAGCACGGGGCACAGGGAAAGGAGGAGCAGGCCCGCGATCGTCACCAGTATACCCAGGCTGTACGGAAAAGGGATAATGAGAAGGGAGGAGACAAGAGGAATAAGCAGGAGCAGGTACTTTTTATCAAGGGCCTTAAACGACGCTTTCCCCTTCATCCCCGCGGCGTTGAGCACTATGCCCGCAATCAGGAGCGTAATCCACCAGGCATCTATCTCAGAAGTATAGAGCTTAAGGGTAAAGATCCAGGTGCAGGAGAGGCACAGGAGACCGGACCAGAGAATGAGGGTCATAGATAACCTTTTTATAGGGAGCATCTCATCCGAGGAGATATGAAAATTAAAAATCCGAAATCCAAAGCACGAAATCGAAACAAACCTAAAATTCAAATATCTAATGCTCAAAACGATAATCGCAGAGGATACGAAAAGTGAAGTATATTCTCAATGCAAATGTTTGCGTGATCATCCGGCGAAGTGATCGCACGATCCGGGAAAAATGCGATTCTTCCTTCATGTTTTTCTGGGGTTGCTTCTCTCATCGTGTTCCGGTTTGTTTTTGCAAAGAACCGGTAGGGGCAGGCCCCTGTGCCTGCCCAGCTATCATAGGGCAACGACAGGGGGTTGCCCCTACGATTTTGTGTCTCTCTTCGTGTTCTTCGTGTTTCTCCCTTCGTGCGCTTCGTGGTCGCAGTTTCTGGTTTCGTGCTTCGGATTTCGGATTTATTACTATAATAGTTCCCTCTATCGAAAACCTTCAGGCTGCCTCAGCCCCTCCAGCAGCCATTTCAGAAACTCCACGTTCTCCACTGTGTGGCTTTCCTCCATCTCCAGGTTCGCGTTCCAGAAAAAGGAGGAATCCCCGACCATCACCACCGTGCCTTTGCCATACGGCTTTTTCATTATCACCGGATAATTTTTATAGGCGGCGATGACCTCGCCCCCCTCCTCCCTGCTCATGACCGGCCATGCCTCGACAAATCGAACCCTTTGCCCTGCAGCGGGAATCACGCTGATGAACTGCGCCAGGGGCATATGGTCCACGGAGAAGCCGAAGGCATCCATGAGCGAAAGCGAGGCCTCCTTTTCCTCCCATCCCACGCTCAATATGAGTGTGCCGCCGGCCTTGATAAAATCGCTGATCATGCCGATCTCACTCCGGCTGAAAGGCAGGGAGGGCGCAATCAAAACCAGGAGCTTCGCCTCCTCAAGCGCCTTCCGGTCAAAGTGGCGGAGGGTGAAGGGGAGATAGCCGTTTCTCATCAGGTTGAGATGAAGCCCCAGCACGGCATTGTCATTCCATGACTCGGGGGAGTACCGCTCCCCGTGTGACGCATCCACGTAGGCAATCGGTCCCTTGAGCGCCCGCCGGCACTCGTACTGCTTCAAGCCCCGGGATGCCCCCGTCACTGCCAGGGACAGCATGCAGGCCATGAGCAGCAGGTAGGGCCGCCGGCTCGTCCCGCGGTAAAAAAAGAGCGCCGCCGCAAGCAGCAGCAGCGAAGCGGCCAGGAAGAGGCGATACTGCCGGGGGGCCTCATTTGTGGCCAGCCAGGTAAACACCCGGTTGGCAAAATCATGGCTGTTCACCAGGATGGAGTTGGCAAAGCTCGAGGTGTCGCCGAAGACCAGCACCTTGCCTTTCCCGTGATACTCGGCGGCGCAGAGGACAACATCACCCAGCGGCTCGCCCGGATCGTAATTGAGGTTTCCCAGGTAGCCCCGCCGGTCTCCCGCGAGCGCGCTGCCGGGATCTGAATAACCGTACCTGCCGATAACCAGGGGAAAGGCGGGCGGCGGCGCCGAAAGCGAAGCGCCCACCACGATGCCCGCGTCATTCATGTCATCGCGCATGCCCGCGGTGACGGGGTGGCTCGCGTACTGGTAGGAGTGCAGCCATCCCCCCACAAACCAGTCGGCGGAATCAAAATTATAGCGGATGCTGTAGGGCTGCAGGACATCGTTTAAAATAATCCGCTCCACCCCGTGCTTATAAAAGGTATGATCGCCCAGCAGCAGGAGCGACCCTCCTCCCTCAACGAATCGCCGGATGGCCGCAAGCTCTTCCTGCGGCAGCTCCCGGTCAACATTAATCATCATCAGAATCCCGGCCTGCTGAAGCACGTCCGCGGAAATGGCATCGGATCGTTCCACGGAAAACCCCATCGCTTCCAGAAACAGGGGCAGGTTCCCGAACATGCCCGAGCTCTTTGAGCCGTACATCTTAAAGGTGGGCACCTGCCAGTTGAGATAGCCCTGATTGTACAGCACCACCTTTCTTTTATCGGAAGGGGTCCCGGGCATATCGGTCACCAGGGCCGCCGTCGCCAGGATGATGAGCAGGAAGAAGGCAAGCGCGTTTCTCTTCCTCCCCGGTTTTACAGCAGGGCCGGCCTCCGCTGCACCTTGTCCCCGGCAGATGAGATACAGGGGAACCAGGTAGAGCAAGAAGAGAACCAGCGGCGCATTCATCTGGTAATTGCAGCGCGGGAGCGGTGAGCTTGAATCGAAGAGAAAGGTTAGCAGAAGATTGAAAAAACCGGTATCATCAGGGAACAGCCCCAGAAGGGCTCTTCCCGGCCGGGGCAGATATCCCATGATTACAAGGTAGAGGCCGCTTAACACCGGCAGGGAGATGAGGGAAAGACAAAACAGAAGGCGCTTCCTGCTGTCGCTTCGAAAAAACGCGGGAAGCATGACGGACAGGAAGATGGCCGTCAGCGGCAAACCCAGGAAGGTTGCGGAATAGAGAATGGGGAGGCCGCTCACCCCGCTGACCAGGGAGGAAAAGGAAAGGGACAGCTGTTTACTCCCGTACCAGAAGGGCGGAGAACACAGGTACAGCAGAAAGAAAGCAGAGGAGAGTACCGCAGAAGCCAGGAGCAGCGGCAGCTCCCGCTGCTCCCCATTCCTGCTTTCCACCACAAGCATAAGCGCGAAGATGAACAGCGCTGTTCCGGCGAGCCGGGGAAGGATCGGTCCGCTCAGGAAGAAAAAGGAGAGCGTAATAAGCAGACAGCCTGAAAAGAAGAGTGCCGCTTTCCCGGTTTTTTGGCCGCCGGGAAAAATGCTCAACCCGTACAGGACCAGCAGTGCCACTCCCAGGTACTGGTACATCTCATGGGTGAGATAGCCCAGGCTTTCCGTCAGAAAACTTACCGCCAGGAGAAAAAGGGCTATCCTCAGAAATTGCTTCAACCGCATGCCGCCTCTGCCGTCTCGGATCTGGTTTGAGTTACAGCGTGCAGAATATGCCAAAGCGGCCCCGAATTGCAATTAGTTTTTAACCGGGGCGGGGGCCATAAAGAGATGATTATCTGCCGCCATGCGCCCTTTCACGGGATGACAAGCACCCGTCTATGCGCATAAATCAGCCGGGCCTTATGCGCCCGGCTGATTTATATCACAGATGGCCTTCACCTGCGCACAAAGCTCGCTGCTATTCGCCGTAGCAGGAAGCGCAGGGCTTATTAATATCGTTCCTGCCGAAATCCTCCTTGAATTTTACCGCGTCCGTGCCGTCAACATCCCCGTCCCCGTCATAATCGGCAATGCAGGGATCGGCAACGGTGCAGGGTCTGCTCAAGGCATTCCTTCCAAAATCCGCCTTGAAGACAACCGCGTCGGTGCCATCCACATCGCCGTCGCAGTCGAAATCAAACTCACACTGGCAGACATCCCCTATCCCGTTGGCGTTGGCGTCAAGCTGATCGTTATCGCAGAGCAGATTGGGGCTGCCGCAATCAGCGTCCCGGGTGCAGCTCAAAGGAGATACAAAAATCACTTCAGCGCTCTGCCGCTTCAGGCATGTCCCGAGGATGATTCCGTTGGGATACAGCGGGCAGTTGTCACACACATCCCCCGCGCCGTCCCCTTCGCCGTCTTCCTGCGCGGGGTTGGGAATGCTTATGCAGTTGTCATCACAGCCTGTGGTCGCTCCGCCCGTGCAGGGATTATCCCCCACCGTCCCGCCTTCATCTCCATCATCCGGAACACCATCAGCGTCTGTATCATTCTGATATTCGCGCGCTCCGATATCGAAGAATGGAGACGATCCGCCGCCCGTGTCGGGGGTGGCCAGGTGATCATAGCGTCCGTTTCCGTCGATATCTGTGAAGGTTGCCCCGTCACTCGTTCCCGAATCAATGCAGGGGGATCCGTAGGAGAGGAAATACTCCCCTCCGAAAAAGGCAGGGTCCACGGCGGTATTACCGATGCCTGCAAATCCGTCCCGGACACAGCTGTAGCTGACCGCAATGTTTTCCACCGCCTTTATCTGGTCGGGAACGGGGGCGGGAGAGCAGTCCCGGTAATTGTCCCAGAGTATGCAGTTGATGAGCCGGGGAAAGCAATCGTACCCGGCATACACCCCGCCTCCGCCCTCTTCCGAACCGCACCCGGCACCATTATTAACAATGGTACAGTTGACGATGGCGGGGCTTGACATGTTGCCGCAGGAAATACCGCCGCCGTTTTGTTGCGGTGCGGTGTTGTTCGAAATAATACAGTCGGTTATGGCGGCGTTTGAACGCTGGAGGTAAATGCCCCCGCCGTTGATGTCAGTGGAAATGTTGCCGGTGATCAGGCAGCGCCTGATTGAGGGGTCAGCCCAGAGCACCGTAATCCCCCCGCCCCTGAAATTGGAGCCCCCGGTGATGGTAAAGCCCTCTATGGCAATGGTGGAGCCGGATGCATCCTCCTTGGCAAACTCAATGACGCCGCCGGTCCGGTCGGCATCTATGATGGTTCCGCTGTATCCCCCGTCACCGACCAGTGAGAGGTACTTCTTCATGATCAGGGGAAATGTCTCGGCGTCTCCTCCTCCCATGACCGTATCATAGAGCGACGGGGCAACATGCACCAGGGCGCGATTATTTTCTCCCAGGGTGATCAGCACCGGCACCCGGCTTAACGCATAGGTGATGGTCTTCCAGGCAGTTGCGGGAGACAGACCATCGTTCGTGTTGCTCCCGTCCGTCCCATCAACGTAGAATTCGTTTATGACAACCAGGCAAATCTCCTCACTGGCACAGACAGAATCTTCGCAGCAGGGATCGGAGGAACCGGTCGCATTGCAGGGTAGCAGACATCCCGCACCTCATCACAGTTGTCAGTGCAGGCATTTGCATCATCCGGGCAGGTCTCACCCGTCCCCAGGCACTGACCGTCCTGGCACCCGTCGGTGAGCGTGCAGAAGAGGCCGTCATTGCAGGGCGTACCGTCCAGCACCGGCTGGGACACACATTGATCGGAAGCTTCGTCGCATACCCCGGTATTGCACTGGTTTCCTGCCGCGGAGCAGTCCCTCACGGAACCGCCCACGCAGACCCCTCCCGCGCACCCATCGGATACCGTGCAGTAGAGGCCGTCCTGGCAGCTGGTCCCATTGGGAAGCGGGCACATGGACGCAGAGATTCGAAGACAGGTTGCAGGAATCGGCGGTGCAGCTGTTATTGTCATTGCAGTCCGAATTCGCCAGGCATTCCTATCTGGTGGATGGTGACGCCCTCAACTGGAATAACCGGGTCATAGATAACACCTTGAGGCAGGGCACAATCAACAACGGTGTCAAAATCAGGAATAGGGCTGAAGGTAATAACGGCATCTCCGGGCGATTCACACTTGAAGCGGATCCTGGCCATGACAATATCTCCGCCTCCGTCAGGGGTTACGCAGCCAAGATTGGCCAGGGCCACAAAATAAGCGCCCGGGTCGCCTTCAACCGGACCGAACAAAGATGCGCCGGGGTCCCACGGTCCCGCGGGTCCATTGACACCATCATATACCTGAAAGGCTGCAACGCTCACTTTGGCCGGATCGAAGACAAAATAAAAACCCGCCGTCAGCATGCGCTCCGGCACATCGATCAGCCAGATGTCCACATCAACCGTTTCAAACTGGCGCATGGACCACTCGATGTCGAATGTCTTCAGACCGCTCGTGCCTCCGGGGTTTCCCGTCTCCAAAAAATCCTTGCCATAACTGATAGCGGAGGCAGAACCAGGGACCATGCATACCGATAATACACAGATAAATATAATGGCCAGCTTTTTCATCATTTTCCTCCTTTCTTTATAGTCTTTATAAAGAGCTGTTCCGAAAGCAAACAAGCGACAGGAATACCCGTCGCCACCGCCACACTCACATTCATTCATTATAACCACCCCCCTCACGTCTTTATTTAATGGATAGCACAAATATCTTTCAAATGAAAGTATTTTTAACTAATGTCCAAAATCAAGATAATGATCCTCAATTTGATTAAACTTTTTACATGAGATTGCTTCGTCGCCCATGCTCCTTCGAAATTACAAAAAAATCCCCTCCCCCGGCGGGGGGAGAGGATTACAATGATCGGGAATGAATTCTTTGGGTCAATTTTCAATCTGTGTCTATTTTCTTCGTGTTCTCCGCAGTTTGTTTTTTCTTCGTGCTTTGTGGTGAACGTTGTCAGTTTTCAGTTTACAGGCATCACTCTTTCATTCGGAGCCTTTTCTTCCCACTATAAACTGTAAACCGTCAACTGTAAACTTTTTTCCCTGTACCCTGTCCCCTGACCCCTGCACCCTCTCTTTTACTTCTCCACGGCAATTCCAAAAACCTCCTCCGCGCTGCTCGAGACCATCCCTTCAATTACCAGGTCGATATCGGTCTTAAGCTGGAGGCTTCCCTTGTCCTTGATATCATTCAGGAGATCAATAACAACCGCCCTGTCCTTATCCCCGACGCAGGCAGTTTCGCCACGCGCCGCCTCTCCGATCACGGAGATGTACTCATCCACCAGGGTCTTCAACCGCTCTCTTATATCATCGTTCTGATCGAGGATCGCTGTCAGTTCGGCCGCGTTCCGGTAAAATATGAAGGTAAAAATCTGCCCGAAGATATTTTTTGACAGGACGTTGTCCCTGAAACTTCTCAGGGTGGCAAGCTGCCCCTGATCATCAATCGAGGCGGCAATGGGACAGGCCGCTGAAGTTTCGAGCGCTTCCCGGCTGCCATCCTGCCCCGCGGCCGGGTCTGCTGAAACTACCGCCCCTGCTTGCGATGATCCCGTTCCGCTTACAGCGGGGACGCCCGCAACATTGCCCGCCGACAGGAGCGAACCGCCGGAAGCGCCGGCGGATGCCGATGCCCCTGCGAAACCGGAATCAAAGCAGAACTGGCCGGATGCCGTGTTGACCGCAAGGGGCACATTCAAGGTGGCCACGATTTCATTGAGCACATTGAGTGTCCTGCATTCACCGGCAGGCGCCCCGGCATTGACCGTGTAATCAACGGAAATGACCGGCCCTGATCCCGCATCAATGGTGCTGCCGCTTAAATCGATGAGGGTTATCCTGCAACACCCGTCCGGCCGCTCCGCGGTCAGGCAACTGTATCCGGAAGGCGTCCGGCCGGCGCTGCTGCATCCGCTGCAGGAGAGATAATTGCCTTCATCGCAGATGTCTGCCTGGATCGTGTTAACATCGATAAAGAGCGTGTCAACGCTTACCGCCACGGCATTGCCGGCTGAACCGGGCGCACCGGAGCCGCTTCCCGCCGAGAGGATGACCGGCAGGCAGGCATCGTTGGACTCCTGGCAATCGCAGTCTTCAAGTGACGGGTTGCAGTCCCTGCAGGGGTAATCGGAAAAATAGCTGAAGCTTATGTCGCAGCGGTTGAAGCTGCACCGCTCCACACCGTTGCAGTAGAGCCCGTCATCGCACTGCGCGTTGTCGGTGCACGAGCAGAGATCATTCGCTTCATCGCAGGTTGAAAGGGACGGACAGGGGGGTGTTGATTCCCGGCAGGAACCCCCGACACAGGTCTCAATGCCGTTGCAGTAAAGCCCGTCACCGCAATCAGCATCATTAAGGCACTCCGCGCAGAAGTCCCCGTCCTCAGTACAAATGCTGGAGGGAGGACAGGGGCTGGTGCCCGGCACGCAGAACTGACCATCGCAGGTCTCAACACCGTTACAGTATAGCCCGTCGTCACAATCACCGTCAGCCGCGCAGGTACAGGCATTATTGGTCTCATCGCACGCAACCCTGCATGGATTGACGCTCAGGGTGCAGGCATCCGTCGCCTCGTCGCATCCTTCGGATCCGGTGCAGAAGAGGCCGTCATCCGGGCAGGGACTCATCCCCGGCTGACACGCGCCGCCGATGCAGGTTTCGATGCCGTTGCAATAGAGGCTGTCATTGCAGTCGCCATCAACATCGCACTCATAATAACAGAAATTCCCGGCCACCACCGCGACATTTGCAAGCGGACCGCTCACACCGGCGACCAGCACGTTTTCCGCCCGTAACTCAACGCAGCTGCCGGCAGGGCCTGCTTCTTCAAACACACCGTATTTAAGGGCAAACACCGGGCCCGAGCCCATGTCGATCAGGCTGCCCCGGTTGGAGAACAAAAGCACCCGCACGCAGCCGTTATCAAGCTCGTTGCTGATGCAGCTGAAGTCGGCGTTCCCTCCCGCGTATGCGGGGGTCCGAGGGGTGGTATCGCACCCCAGGCGTATAAGGGTATTGTTGGCCTCGCAGAGATCCATGGAAACACCCTTCACCATGACCCCGGGATTCGCCAGGCTCACCGCGACCGGCGACGCGCAGGAACCAGGCCCGCCCGTGCCTTCTCCTACCGTGAGGGTCACCTGGGAACAGGCCCCCGGCGGGAAGATGAGGGCGCCGCAGAACACCGCAACCAGCACAAGACCGAAGATTCTGTAATACATCGCTATCACCTCTTGAAAGACACCGAAAAATGTTTTTTATTGGATCCTGCGATCAAGTCGCAGGATGACTCGATCCAACTCAAAGAGCCTAAAATTGACCCATGCGAAACTCTCTTTAGCACATCGTCATTCTGCGTCTGAAACTTGACCAGAGAATCCGCCAACTACGTATTGCTGGATCCTGCGATCAAATCGCAGGATGACACTTTAAACAAATGAAAATAATTTAAAAAATCTTCCTGAACAAACAGTAGTCGCAGCAGTTGGCCCTCCCCTGAGCCATGTCAATGATGACCAGGAGATCGAGCACGTCAATGTCTCCGTCCGACCCGCAGTCGAGGCTGCCGGCAGGTTCACCGCAATACGGCGGATAGCCGTTGGGCACATCACCGTGATCAAGCTGGCAGGAGGTAGGCGTCTGATTGCCCAGAATAATATCAACCGCCTCCAGTATGTCCAGAAGATCAACCGCATTGTCCCCGCAGGTCGCGCAGCCCGGATCGAGACAGTCCTGGGGGTAGATGTCTCCGCAGGACTTGAAGCAAAGATCCCCCGGCGACTGGCAGGCGCACAGATCTTCATTAAACTGGTCCGAGACCTGCCGGTTGACCGGCCGCAAGCAACTGCAGCCGTCAAATTCTTCCGCAGCCTCGTACATGACGTTGGCGACCGTCCCCGCACCCCGCAAAATAAAGGCGGCGGGATTGGTGGCATACAGCAGAACCCTGCAGCAGCCATCCTCCATCTCGGCGGCAAGGCAGGTGAAATTTAGGGCGCGGAGGGGATCGCTGACGCAGCCGCTGCATACCGCCCTGTCATCGCCTCCGTCGCACTCACAGATATCCACGCTCAGCGCCCGTACCGTGTTATAGCGGTTCACCAGCTTGACCGGCACCATAAATGCGTCGCTTCCCTTCTGGATGGAAACATCGGTGACATCCAGGGTCACCTTGCCCAGCTCAAGCACCACGCTGTCCGACCAGCCGTTGCAGGTGTCGGTCACCGTCACCGTGTATTCCCTGATTTCCTCAAGCTGATCGCAGGATTCTCCCACCGTCAGCCGCGCGGTCCCGTTGGGGTTGGCGACGATGCTCAAATACGGCTCGGCGGGATCTATCGTCCACACCAGGCACGCCGGATCAAGATTCACGCAGTCGGTGCAGACGCAGAAGTCAACAATATCCTCGCAGGTAAGCGAGAGCCCCCTTCTCCCCGGCCGGTTATAGGCCGGATCATCAATGGGCAGGCCCAGGTCACAGGTGCCGCCCTTGTATATCTCTCCCCTGCAGAGAGAGGGTGCCGAGGTGGTGGTAGTCGGTACCGTGGTGGTGATCACCGGCTGAGAGCTGGTCGTCGTGGACACAGAGGTGGTGGTGGTCATCTCCGAGGTGGTCGTGCTCGGGACGGATGTCGTCGTTGTGGGCACAGAGGTGGTGGTGGTGCTGGTGGTGATCACCGGCTGGGAGGTGGTTGTCGTCGACACGGAGGTGGTTGTGGTCATCTCCGATGTAGTTGTGGTCGGGGCAGTCGTCGTCGTTGTGGCTGCAGAGGTGGTGGTGGTCGTCTTTATGCTGGAAGTGGTCGTGGTCAGCGGGCCGCCGCCGGGAGAGGCAAAGTAGCCGCTCATGCACTCAGAGCCCTGGTAGGAAAAGTCAGCTATATGCGCGGAAAAAAACTGGCCCATTTCATTGGGCACGACAAAATCAGTGTAGAACAGGTTCTCCGTCTGGTGGTAAATATCTATAATCAGGGGATTGACCCGGCTCGATCCATCGCCCCGGACATCGATCTGAAACCTGCCGAATTCGCTGTACTGGTAACTTCCAAAGGTGCCTGACCATTCCGGAGGCAGGGTCATCCTCACGTTTGCCCAAAAACTGGGGCAGATATTATTGCGCGGTGCTCTCCCGAAATCCTCCTTGAATTTTATCGCGTCCGTTCCGTCGACATCCCTGTCTTCCTCGAAATCACCGTAGCAGGGCAGGTCATCGGTGCAGGGGTTGAAAATTGGGTACCGCCCGAAATCCTCTTTAAAGATAAACCCGTCAGTACCGTCAACATCCTGGTCCCTGTCAAAATTGCCCTCGCATTCGCAGGCGTTGCCGTACTTGTTGCCGGGGGGCGGATAATTATCCTCCTGAGCCCTGCTGCAGAAGCCGTCCGCTCCGCAGTCGCTATTGTTTATGCAGGCGGCGCCGATGGTACCCCTGGTACAGGTGCCGCCTCCCGGGCCATTGGCATGGTCGGCACAATTATCCACAGCAGTCGGAAATCCCGTCCCCATCGGCGTCACCTTCGGGACAGTCAGCCGGCGGATTTGCCAGGACGGTGTTAAATCCGAAACGCTGAATTCCGAAATTGCTGCAGGGGGAAAGAATGGAATCATTGGCGGTCACGGTAAGTCTGACACCGCGCTTGCCGCTGTCGTAAATGTAGCTCAAAGAAACCGTGCCGTATGAAACACCGTCCGGCAGCTCATTTGCGCCGTATAGATTGTATACCCACGGCTGTGCCATGGCGGGGAAGGCAGCGGCGGACAGAAGAAACGCGGTTGCTACCAGGCAGGACCTGAAAAGCTTGCGTATCGCTTTCATTTTGATATTACCTTTGCTGCACGGTGCTGTGAAAAGATTTCTCAGTCGATTGGCTCAGGACAGGCTGCGCGAGAAATCTTTTTGTAAGAAATTACATTTCTCCTATAATCCCCTCCTTCAGGTGCGCCCGTGAGCCGATTCGCTACCGGGCCGGTTAACGTTCCTCTCCCTTCTTGTTCTTCGTAGGGGCAGGCCCCTGTGCCTGCCCGATATCATAGGGCAACCACAGGGGGTTGCCCCTACGGCTTCGTGCTCTTCGTGGTTACAAATGAGGGTCAGGGTTCAGGGCCCAGGGTGTAGGGCAAAAAACCCTGCATCTCTCTTTATTGTCCTCGTTTCGAACATTGAGTATTAGAATTTTGAATTTGTTTCGAATTTCGCCTGACCATTTAAATTCATTTACAAGTGCTTCGGATTTGGGATTCGTATCACACCCTCTGTACGCTGACCCCTGTACCCTGCCCCCTCGTTTACGGATACGCGCACCACACCGTAACGGGCCGGACGGGGCATGGATTCTTTATGGAGCTTCGTCCGAAATCCTTCTTAAACAGGCTGGCGTCAGTGCCGTCCACGTCCTGGTCACACTCAAAGTCCCCATTGCAGGTGCTTACGTTGGTGCAGGGGTTCTGAATCTTGCTCCTGCCGAAATGAGTTTTGAATTTGGAAGCATCGGTCCCGTCCACATCCGTATCGGTGTCAAAGTTGCCTTCGCACTCGCAGGCATCACCAATGTTATTGCCGCCCGGCGGGTAGCTGTCTTCCTGGCCCGTGCTGCAGTAGCTCGCGATCAGACCGCAATCGCAGTGTTCCAGGCAGGGCGTCCCGGAATTGGTGCCCGCGGTGCAGAAGCCGCCGTCCGGTCCGTTGGGAATGCCCGCGCAGTTGTCGCCCTCGTCAGGGACACCGTCACAGTCGGCGTCACCGGTGCAGCTGAAGCACGCGTTCGTCTCCTCGTTGCAGAGAAATATCGAGCCGCAGGTGTCGCCCGTACCCACGCAATACCCGCCGGAACAGCGGTCGGTGGTGGTGCAAAAGAGGCCGTCATTGCAGGTTACCACGCCGCTCGAGGTATGGATGCAGGAGCCGCCGCTGCAGGTGTCGGTGCTGCAGACGCTTCCCCTGGAGCAGTCAGCGTTGCCGTCACAGGCGATCTCAAAATTCGCGAAGGGGGTGGGCACCGCCAGCGCCCCCAGCACACTGTTAAAGGGGTCCACCACCAGGAGATCGCTAATTGTCACCCACACATCCCCGGTATCAACCGGAGGACAGATATCTTCCAGCGAATAACATCCGTTTTGATCACAATTACACAGCTTGTTCCGGTCATAGCGGTAACAGTTGGCGGCGCCGGCGGAGCAGGTCGCACCCGGATAGTAACAGTCGGTGCCGCAGTTGGTGCAGGCCGTGCTCCTTGTCGTACAGAGGCCTACGTCAAAGCCTATGTTAAAAATGGTCCGTGTGGTTGAATTGGGGTTTATGGGCGCCGATCCTTTGGGCGTCAGCACCACATTGGCACAGCCGTTTTCCAATTCGTTCACCGCGCAGTCGAATTTTGTGGCCAGCAACTCAGGTGCGGCCGAGCTTACGGTGCAACTGGTTGCAATCAGGTGGTCATACTCATCGCAGACATTCATCTGCAACCCGCTCACCGCCCTGCTGGGGTTTCTGAGCTGCACATTTACCTGTCTGTCGGTTGTTCCGATGTTGCCCGAGCCGAACCCCAGGTTCACCTCAACCTCCCGGGTGGTGCAGGTATCGGTATTCTCATAGCACACATTGGGATAGGCACAGGGGTCCCCCGCGTGGCTGCAGGACCCGCAGGAGCAGGTGTCTGCCCCGTTGCAAAAGATGCCGTCGTCGCAGGGAGCGGTGTTATTGATCCCCCTGCAGCTGCCGTCAGTTTCACAGCGGTCATCGGTGCAGGCATTGCCGTCATTGCACTCGGCATCGATAAAGCAGATGCAGCGGTCCACCGCTTCGGCGCAATGCAAATCCTGTGAGGCACATGGATCGCCCACGTGCTCGCACACCCCGAACAGGCAGTAATCATCCCCGTTGCAGAACTTGTTGTCCTCGCAGCTCTCGCCCGATCCGAAGCAGCTGCACTCGTCGGTTGCTTCAACGCAGGTGGCATAGGGGCAGGGGCTGCCGGAGTGAGTGCATGAGCCGCTCCCGTTGCAGATCTCATCCCCGTTGCAGAAAAGGCCGTCATCGGTGCAAATGGTGCCGGCCGGGTCATAACAGGTATTGGTGTCCTCCTGGCAGGTGTTGCACTGGGTGCCGGGACAGGGATTGCCGGTGTGGGTGCAGGCGCCGCCCGAGCAGCCATCGGTCCCGTTGCAGTAGAGTCCGTCCTGGCACTGGGTGGTCAGGGTGCAGTTGTTGAAACAGAAATTCCCCGAAACCGGGGTGACGCTCAAGAGGCTTCCCAGCTCATCATAGGCGAATATGTTCTGCTGATTGATCGCCCTGCACTCCCCGGCGGGTGCGCCGGCAACGACATTATACCGCAGGGTCATTATGGATCCGGTGCCCGTTGGAATATATCCGCCGGGCGAATTTAAAATAATCCGCGAGCATCCCGAAGGAAGGCTGATGACACCGCAGGTAAACCCGTCACGGCTGCGGGTGGTGGTATCGCACCTGAGCCACGCTCATGTAATTATCGACATCGCACAGCTCCACCTGCACCTTTCTGACCCTGTCGGCGGCATTGCTCAGGTTGACCGACACGACATTATTATCGGATCCCCGGTACCCCGAACCGGTGCCAACGCTCAGGGTAACCTGCGCCTGGCTTACTGGGGAAAAAAAGAGCAAGCCGGAAACTACTAACAGCGCTTTCTTGATCATGCATCCTCTCCTTTTTACCTGGTTTTTCAGATCAAGCCCCCCGTATCTTTCTTACTATGAATCCGCCACCGACCCTCTCAGGTATTAATTATCCTTTTGAAACTTCGGTAGGAGCGCCTTCAGGCGCGATGCATTCGCGGCTTAAAGCCGCTCCTACCGGTTATCTAAGGGTCTTGAAGACAGCAAAACAAGAGATACATGCGATCCGCATCTCCTGTTTCCGCTCTTGTCTTGAATGAAACAATCCACCTGTCATTCCCTTAGCCATAATAGTTATAACCATCAGGCAACTTCCGTCACTGCGTTTCCCCACTATTTTCACATCCGCGAGTTTGGCGGTTGCCGGTTTATCACACACGATTTCAGCCACCTCGCCCTTGCCCGGGGCAATCTCTTCCCCGGTCGTCGAAAGGATGATCACCATGCCGTTTTGCTCGTTGAACTTCGAGAAAAAGCCTTTTGCCCGGCCGGTGGTGCGCACCTCGGTGATTTTCGCCCCGGTAACGGAAAACTGAAGGGCCCGCACCGGGATATCGCTCTGCAGCTCAAGTTTGGCGGTATTCTTACCGCCGGCCTTCAGCCCCAGAGACGGCTCCGTCGTCTTTCCCTTTTTAGCCGCCTCGGCGGGTTTCGCCCCTTCAACAGCCTGTGCCGCTTCCGTGGGCGTCGCTGCCGGCGCCGCCTTGACGGCTTCCGTCTTCTTTCCTTCCTCTGCCGCCTCTGCCGGAGTAATAAGATAATTGCCTGTAAGAAGTATGAGTCCCGCAACTGTCAATAATTTGGAAAACTGTCTGATCATCCGGTCACCGCCTTGCTGGTTAAAGGTTCTGGTTGAGATATGCGATGTTTATTAAACGTTCAAAGTTTGATTTGGGGCAATTATTTTTAATATTGAGTAAAAGATTTCTCGCTTCGCTTCGATATTATAGCTAGTATTCAGTAACATATTTATTGCATCGTTTCAATAGGACGCGACGGAGCGCGTTCCTGCACATAATCTATTCTCAAACCAAACCACTTATCCTTAATAATAACCAGCCTGGCAGTCGGTATAATACCTCCTGCCAGGCTGGGGTTAGTTGTTAGTTACCGGTGATGAGCGTGCTTAGAAGATATTGCCGTACAGGCAGTAATCGCAGCAGTTCATCTTACCAAGGGCCTTGTCAATCATGACCAGCACATCAAAGATATCGATGTCGCCGTCACCCTGACAGTTGGGTGTCCCCGGAGGATTACCGCAGTAAGGCGGCATACCGTTGGGCACATCACCGTTTGCGATCTGGCAGTCCGTGGCAATCTGCAGGTTCAGGATGATGTCAACCGCCTCGAGGATATCGAAGAGGTCGATCACGCCATCACCGCAGCAGGTCAGAGCGCCGCAGGTACCGCCGATGCAGTCCTGGGGATAAATATCACCGCAGGTGGTGAAGCATACTTCGCCCGCGCTGGCGCAGGTGCACAGATCTTCGTTGAACTGATCGGATACGCTGATGTTGATCGCGCACAGATCTACGCAGGCATCGGAACCGCACACATCAAGCTCGCCATCTGCCGAGTACACGATCTGGGCAATGGGGCCTCTGCCCTGCGTAATGACGGCTGCCGGGTCGGTTGAGTACAGAACCACTCTGCAGCTTCCGTCCGCCTGCTCATTGGCTGAACAGGTGAAATCGAGGCTACGGTCAACATCAACCAGGCACTGCGTGCATACCAGGTTGTCTTCACCGGTGCAGGCCGCGATGTCCAGGGTAATGGCGCGCACAGAGTGATCCAGGTTGGTCATGCTGATGTCGACCAGTCCGGACTCGCTGTTGGGCTGAATGTTGGTGTCGCCGATGTCAATGATCACCTTGCCGAATTCGATCTCGACACTGTCGGTGCTGTTGCAGCAGGTGTCGGTCACCGTTACAACTTCGGTAAAGGTCTTCTCTTGCAGGTCGCAGGTGTCGCCAGCAATAAGTCTCCAGCAGCAATCATCGATCTGGGTAATGGTGGCGCCTGTCAGGTTCGGTTCGATCGTCCACACCAGGCAAGCCCCGGACCATGTCGGTTCGGTGCTGTTGGTGCACACGGTGAAGTCGATGATGTCATCGCAGGTGGCGGCAAGACCGCGTCTTCCGGGCCTGTTGTAAGCCGGGTCGTCAATCGCTTCGCCGGGGCATTCCCTGCCGAGCGCGATTTCGGTGTTGCAGACTGACGCCAGCTACGATATCGTATGGGCAGCGTGCAGACAACCGGATCACCGGTATTAACATCGGTATTGGCAGTATCGGTTACTGTTATGGTACAGCACTCACCATCCGTGGTAGCAGGTACGGTTAAAAGACCTGTATCCGGGTCAATAGTACCCAGCGGTACAGTCGCTGCTATACGCGTAAACTCGAATCTACACATTCTGCATCTCCAGAAGCAGTATACTGCGCGGTCACCGGATTCAGTAGCACTTGCCGCAACTGTCGGTAGCTCCGGCAATACTGCACTCGCAGGGATTATCCTGGACGGTTACGGCAATGCAATCCCCATCGATGTTGGGGTCATACACGGTTGCATCCTGGGCAACAAAGGTGTCGAAATCAGGCACCGTGTCAACACACAGGTTGGCAGTACCGGCGGCCACGCCGCAGAAGGTCACATCGCACACCAGGATGTTGGCGGACGGGACCACGCCGGCGCCCAGGTTGGAGGCTGCGACAAACACTGCGCCGGGATACCCGGTGGGATCGAACACTATCAATGAGCCCGCATCCCACACTGCCGGGGTGAGCGCGCCGTCATAGCACTGAACGGCGGTAATATCAACCGCGGTTTCGTTGCTGTTCTGCAGAAGAAAACCGCCCGACACCAGCGGTGAGGTGCCGAAGCCGGTTCCATCCAGGCTTATGGTTCTTGTTTCACAGGCGGGACACTAACAGGGTCTGAGTATCAGCGCCCATGTTGTAGACACCGGGAAGAGCGAAGGCCTGCCCGGCTGACAGCGCGACTGCCACTGCCAATATGATCATATACATTTTTTTCATTCTCACACCTCCTGATTAATTTTTAACTACCGGCCGAAGGCCCAATGTCTCCGACCACTCCTCCAAACTGCTGCTACACATACTGTTGCTGCTTCATCACCTCCTTTCCTGAAACTATCCTTTTTTTGACCATCACCCCCTTTCGAGTTAAGATATAACCTATACTTCTGGGTTCATTGTAATTATGCCCCGCCCGCTCCCGTTGACAAGACCGGGCGGGGGAAAAGATTAATATAACCAGGGTGTATTCGGACACGGATTCTTCAAGCCACTCCTTCCGAAGTCGGTCTTGAATTTGGAGGCATCACCTCCGTCCACGTCCGGGTCATTGTCAAAATTCCCTTCGCAGAAGGTAAGGTTAGTAGCAACATCCACACCGGCAACCAGATTGCCATTGCCGTTGGGAATCACGTCGGAAATGCCGAAGAAGCTTGAGCCATTGGCAAAGTCATCCTCGATCAGCAAAGCTCGGATCGGTCCACACACTCAGCTGCCATTTGGTGAGGGCTGGATTAATGGCATCGGCATAGACATATTGCTCACGGCACGGGAATCTCATAATTTGCACGAAGCACAGATCGTATCCCAGGGGAAGGTGTAGCTCTTACTGGTGATGGTCGAATAAAAGGTGGTGGGATCCAGAAAACCCCTCATGAAGCCGGTTGTGTCCGTGGTTCCCGTTCCTGATGCCACCGCATACCACTCACCATACCACCGCTTCCTGGCACATGAAGCAGACCCAGAATCAGAACAGCCTGCACACATGGCAGAGTTGGAAGTTGCCGCTTGGTCTCTGTTCATCACCATGATCGCCACATCGATACCAGGGGTTGACTTGCAGGGGCAGGGTAAAACCGGGATACCGGTCATGCTTATATTTCCGCCCGTAACGGTGTTGCTATCAACATCGGCTTCAAATAACATGATGCCGCCGATGTTGGGTGTGGCGGTATAGGAAACTTTCAGTACAGTAACCCCGTCAGTCCTTGTCTCCTGTTCAGCCCGTGCTGCGGTAATATCGGTGGGGCCGCTGCCAAATTTATCACCGGTTGGATCGGTCACGATGGCCGCTGATGACATCCCGATAAAACCGAGAGCCATCACCAGGCCTATCAAACATACAATATATTTCTTCATTTCTTCTCCTCCATTTCTTTGCTGATCAAATTATTTGATGATCGAACTAAAAACATAAACTTACTGAAATCGCGATTTCTTGCTTGATACTGTTGTACTGCTGCTGCATCTTCTTTGCTTCTGTGGCTTAACTACAAATATCACCTCTCTTTCATTTCGTATGGCTTTCCGCATCACCTCCTTCCATTCATGCCCCCTCACTCTGAGACAATAAAAAAACCGGGTTGCTCTTTTTCAAGCAGTGCGCTAATTTCAGCAACCCGACTTCCCCTGAGGGGATCGTAGCTTTGCGTCCCCCGGTTGCCCGGGGTTTGCCCTTTCGATTAGTGCACTAAGCTTGCCTGTTCTGCTCCAGTACCTTTATTATGTTTTGATACTATCGTCAACCAAAAAAAACCGGCCCTTTATCTGAAACGGCGTCTAGGTGACAATGCTGCTTTAGCCGCTCCAAATAATGCTCCGGTTTTATAAGTCTGCTTTATGACGATGGTGAGCATGACAAGCACCCAACTGATTAAAATAAGGCTACCATCACTCGCAAGAAACATAACAACCTTCCGCCTACATATTACATTATATTATTCACATCTTGTCAAGTGTTTTTTTCTCCGCACAGAATTTATTATATTACAAGAAACATGGACAGGAAAACCATCATTTTGTGTATCTAAGTGGCATCTAATCATTGCTATTTACATCAAAGCGTATAAATATATTTTCTATTTTTCAAATATGAATTTCTTTTATTATCAATTTAACCACAATTGCCGAAAAATGTCAAGGATTATTTCAATATTTTTATATTATAAAACTCAAAATACCACCCCTTCTTCTGTTCACCAACAATCATAAGAAATATGGATATTTATAAACCCGTTTTAATTATAAATAATCATTTTATATTATCTACACATCTGCGATGATCCGTTAGGAGCGGCTTCAGCCGCGAATCATCCATCCTCTTTTCTTATGCACCGCGGGCAATCAATCCTTGTGAAAGCTTCGTTACCTGTGTTACAATGTCGATCATGAAGCATGATCTCTTGCTGGTTAATCCGCCCATTACACTGGAGGAGCGCTATGGAAGCTTTGCATCCGTGGGAAGCCAGGCGCCGCCCCTCGGCCTCTGCTACCTGGCATCATCCGCCCGGAAGCAGGGCTACACGGTCAGTATCGTTGACGCCCCCGCGCTTTCTCTTGATCTCGCCCGAACGGTTGCGGAAATAACCCGTGCCGGCGCCGATGCCATCGGCATCACCGCCTCTACCGTGTCCCTGAACCGGGCCCTCGAGCTGGCAAAGGCCATCAGGCAAAGCGGGATACCGGCCCCCCTGATCCTCGGCGGGCCCCACGTTTCCTCGCTGCCCCGTGAGACGCTGGAAGAGTGTCCCGAATTTGACATGGGGGTAATCAACGAGGGCGAATACACGGTTTGCGATATCCTTGCCGCGCTCAAAGCGGGAAGCGGCCTCCGTTCCATCCCCGGCATTGTATACCGGGAGGGAGGGGAGATTAAGCTCTCACCCCGCAGAGACAACATACAGGACCTGGACGCGCTTCCTTTTCCCGCCTGGGATCTCCTGCCCGACCTGGCAAAGCATTACAAGCCTTCGCCGCACAGCTACCGGCGGCTTCCTTCCTCATCCCTGATGAGTTCGCGGGGGTGCAACGGCACCTGCACCTTTTGCGCGCGGCCCTTTATGGGGGAAAAATACCGGGCGCACAGCGCCGAGTATACGGTCGGCATGGTGGACCACCTGGTCAAAGTGTACGGAATCAAGGACATCATGTTCTACGACGACAATTTCCTGCTTGATAAAAAGCGGGTGACGGCAATCTGCGAAGCGCTGCTCAAAAAAGATTATACCATCAGCTGGTCCTGCCTTGCCAGGCCTGAAGTAACCTCGGTGGATCTTTTCGGGCTGATCAAAAAGGCGGGATGCTGGCAGATCGCCTTTGGCGTGGAAAGCGGAGACCAGGGCATACTTGACAACATAAAAAAAAGGGTGACACTGGAAAGGCTGTCCGAGGTGATCCGCAAGACCAACGAGGCGGGCATCCATTCCCGCGGCTACTTCATGATCGGCTGCCCGGGAGAAACCGCGGAGTCCCTGGAGAAAACCACCCGCTTTACCCGGGAGAGCGGGCTCAAGGATTTCCACGTCACTTTCTGCACCCCCATGCCCGGCGCCGAGCTTTTCGACACCGCGCAGCGCTACGGCGCCTTCGAGCGGGACTGGAGAAAGCTCGGGTTCTGGGACCCGGTCTTCATCCCCGCCGGCATGACCAAAGAGCAGCTCATCGAGGCCCACCGGCGCATGTACCGGAAATTTTACCTGCGCCCCCGGACCTTTCTGCGCTACGTGATGAAATTACTGTTCACCAATCCCCGGAACATTGTCGATACGGTCAAGGCGGGGTTTTACGTGGCCAAGTATGCAATGGGAGGATATATTAAGAAGAGGTTAACCTGACTCGGGCAGTTAAAACATACCAGAAGTTCTTATAGCGTTCCCTATAAATCCGAAGCACGAAATCCGAAAATGACCTAAATTCAAAAAAAGCAAACAAACAAATTACAGGTAGCCAGGGTTTGGAACATTCGGAATTTGAATTTTGGATTTGTTTCGGATTTCTGATTTAAAATCTAAGGGCTTTACCTGTGTAACAACCTACTGATCAGCTCCCTTATGCACGTCGTCTTCATATCTTCAGCTTGTGAAACGCTCGCCATAGAGTACCTGTCGGCCGTCCTCAAAAAAGCCGGTCACCGGTGTTCGCTGTGCTTTGATCCCCAGCTTTTTGATGACACCTTCCTCAAAAACAGGATGCTCAAACGGTTCTTTGACTATTCCGATGAAATCATCGGGGAGCTGAGGGCATACGCCCCCGACCTGATTGCCTTCTCGGTGGTGTCGGACAATTACCCCTGGGCGATCGCGCTCGCCGACAAAATAAAAAAAGCATTGGATGTGCCCATCGTATTCGGAGGGGTTCATCCGACGTCGGTGCCGGAATACGTCATCATGCAGCCCTCCGTAGACTACCTGGTTATAGGTGAAGGCGAAGATGCGCTGGTTGAGCTGGTAAACAGCATCAAGGATCCTGCCGCCTGCCGAAACATTCAAAATGTCTGGGCGAAGAACGGTAGCGAGGTCATACAAAATGAGGTGCGGCCCCTGCTGCAGGACCTTGACGCGCTTCCCCTCCCGGACAAGGAGATCTTTTTAAACAAGCTTCCCTACCTGCGGGAGGGCTATATCACCATCACCAGCCGGGGATGCGTCAACAAGTGCAGTTTCTGCAACAACTCCCTTTACAAGGACACCATCTACCGCGGCAAGGGACCGTTCTTCCGGCGAAGGGGCGCCGACCGCGTACTCGAGGAACTGATTGAGGCCCGCAGACAATATCCCTACAGCACCGTTCACTTCTGGGACGAGATATTCATAAGCGACAAGGAGTGGCTCGCCCATTTTCTCCGGGGCTATAAAAAAGAGATCGGGGTGCCCTTCACCTGCTGCATACACGTCAATTTCATCGACGAGGAGACCGTCGCGCTACTCAAGGAGGGGAACTGCTGGCAGGCCATCATGGGCGTCCAGTCCCTGGACGAGGAGCTCAAGAAAAAGGTGCTCAACCGCAGGGAAACCAATCGGCAGGTGCAAAGGAGCATCGAGCTGCTCAAGGGCGCCGGGATACTCACCATCTGCGAAAACATGCTCGGTCTTCCCACCCAGACGGAGGATGACCTGGTGCATATGCTCAACTTCTACAACCAGACCCGGCCCAACCGCTTAAGCCTCTACTTCATCCGGTACTACCCGAAGACAAAGATCATCGAGAGTGCGCTTGAAGAGGGCATCCTCACCGATAAAGACGTGGAGGAAATAAACCGGGGCCTTAATGCCCGCTCCTTTATCCAGGGCGGCACCATCAGAAAGCTGAACTTCGCCAGGATACAGGGCTTCCTGACGCTGATCCCGGTGCTTCCCGCATGGCTGAACCGCTTCCTGATCAGCATCCGGTTTTACCGCATCATGCCCAACCTGGGTATGTTCACCCATAGCATCGCCCGGGTGCTCGACCGGCACAAGGAGTTTGATGTCGACGCCTTCCAGTTCAAGATGCGCTATAAGATTTTCATCCTCAGAAAGACGCGGAGAATGTTAAAAAAACTTTTCAGCATCACGCGCGCCTCCGACAAGAAAGCACCCGCCGCAAAGTCGCTGCCATGAAGATACTGCTCATTTCACTTCTGCCCACCACCGAAAATTTCGGCATAAAATACCTCCATTCCTATCTGCTGCAGCAGGGACATCAGTCCGACATCCTTTTTATCCCGCGTCATGAAGACGCGGTCATACCGCCCCTGAAGGCCTTCATTGATTCATTTCGTCCGGACCTCATCGGCTGCGGCATGATGAGCTACGAAGCGCCCTTCGCAGCCTATCTCGGCAGGCAGATCAAAGAGCACGCCCCCCGGATACCGCTTATGGTCGGGGGCATACATCCCACCGTGGCGCCGGAGGAGTGCCTGGAATACGCCGACATGGTGTCCATCGGGGAGAGCGAGGGCACCGTTCTGGAAACGCTGAACCATGTGGCGGACGGCAAAAGCCTGAAGGAGATACAAAACCTCGCCTTTAAAGATGGGCACACGGTGCGGAAAAACCCTTTGAGGCCTCTCATTACCGATCTGGACAGGCTTCCCTTCCCCACCCATTTCCCGGAGCATTCCCATGTCTATCACCGGGGAAACATCCTGCCCATGGACCTGAAGCTCTTCAGAAGGTACACCCGGTACGACGGTAAGGCATACAACATCATTTCCTCCCGGGGCTGCCCATTCTCCTGCTCCTACTGCTGCAACTCCTTTCTTTCCAAACTCTACGGGACCAAAAGCATCCGCGCCAGAAGCCCCCAGAACGTGATAGCGGAACTGAGCACCGCCGTCGAGGCGTTTCCGGACATCATCCTGATCAACATCCACGACGACTGCTTTCTCGCCCACCGCGAGGAATGGCACCGGGAATTTGTAAAGGACTATAAAAAATGGATCGACCGGCCCTTCATCGTCAGGTCCACCCCGCTGCACCTCACCGAAGACAAGATACGGATGCTGAAGGAGGCCGGCCTCGCCTGGGTGACCATGGGCCTGCAGTCGGGAAGCGAGCGGATCAACAGGGAGGTGTACTGCCGGCACGTATCGAATAAGAAATTCCTGGAGGCAACGGAGCTGGCGAAGAAGTATGGCGTCAGCGGCTATTATGACGTTATTCTCGACAACCCCTTTGAAGAAGAAGAAGATGTGATCAGCACCATCAAGGTGCTGAAGGAAATACCCAAGCCCTTCCAGCTGCAGCTCTTTACCCTCACCTTTTACAAGGGAACCGATATCTACGGCATGATGCAAAAAAAGATGGGCGCCGGCACCGACCTTCCCATACAAAACTACTTCAGCTACAGACCCACTTTTTTAAACAAGCTGGTCAGGATCTCCCCGCTCATCCCCTCCGGGATGGTTGATTATTTCATCCGACACCGGAAATCGGCCCTCGCCCGGCTAGCCCTTACCGTCATGCACGCTTGTATCGTCACGCTCATCGAGCCCTTCTCCTACTTCTACCTCATGTTCACGGGATTTAACCGCAGGCTCCTTCTGACCCTGCGCATCGCCTTTCCCACTTTCAAAACCAAGATCGGCGAGCGCCTGATGAGCTTAAGCAGGGGCACCTGAAAGGATCACATCTCCATGAAGAAACTCATCGTCGTCGCGCTCCTCCTTGCTTCCGCATGCTCGATCAGCCTCCTCCTGTCAACTGAAGATATGCTTTCCGACGCCCCCGTTTACACCGACGACTACGCCATGCATTTTTCCCAGTGTCTCGCCGCCAAAAGATTTTTTTCGGCGGCGGGCCGGCTCTGGGGATATGACCCCTTTTTTCTCGCGGGCTATCCCAGCGGCACGCTGGTCAACGCGGACAACAAGGCCTGGGAGGTGTTCTTCGTTGCCCTCTCCTCCTTTCTGGGGGAGGGCCAGGCCTTCAAGCTCTACCTGATTGCCTTTCTCCTGCTCTACCCGCTATTTCCCTATGCCGCCGCAAGGAACTTCGGCCTGTCTCGGGGAACCGCTGTAGCCGCGGCGATACTGGCACTCCTTTTTTTTCACCTCTCCATGACCATCGATCTGGTCTCGTGGGGAATGCTTTCCTACGTTTTTATGTGCTACTGCTCTCTCTACGTTTTTTCACTTGTTTATAAACTCCTCGAACAGTTCACCTGGAAGAGATTTGTGTGGCTTGCCCTTGTATCATCCCTGCTGCTGATGATGCATATTCTGGCTCCCGTACACCTTTTTATCCCCCTGCTCATGCTCTATGCCCTCTCCGCTCAGAAATTGTCATTCTCACGCCACCTCGGTCTTGCCTCCCTGGCCCTCGCGGTGCTGATCATCAACAGCTTCTGGCTGATACCGCTCGTCCAGTTCTTCAATGACAAGACCACCCGGCCGGAGAACTACAACTTTGCGCTGCAGATCACCAATCTCCTCGAGCCGCTCAACGTCTACCTGCGGCAACACCAGAGCCTGCTCTATCGGAAGACTCCTTCACTCAATAATACTTTTATCGAGGTAGCGCTGCTGCTCTTCGGCATCGGCGGCATGTACCGGTGGCTGAAGGAAAAGCGGTGGCCGCTGTTCCTTCCCTTCGCGGCGGGAGTTGTTTTCATTTTTGCCGTCGCCTACTACGGCTCCCACACCCGGCTATTCCCCCAGCTGCAGCCCCAGCGGTTCATCGTCCCGCTCAACATACTGCTGCTCATCCCCGCGAGCGCGGGCGTTGTACCGGTACTCCGGGCGCTCTTCGAAAAGAGGGGGTTCGCAGTGCGACTCTTCGGTGCTGCTCTCCTGCTTGCCCTGCTCGTCGGCCCGGTAATACAACCGCTCAAAACGATTTACGGCTACAACCTCTACCGCCTCAACTGCGAGTTTTTCTCCCGCCGTTGAGGAGCTGCTTGCCTGGCTGGATGAACATACCACCCGGGAGGGAAGAATCCTGCTTGAAGACTCGGAATACGACACCGGTCACCGGTTCGGAGGGGCACGCCTGCCCGCTCTCTTCCCTGAACGAGTGAAGCGGGAGTACCTCTGCGGTCCGCGTCCCATGTATCCGGTGAAGCACAGCTATGCAAGCTTTACCGCAGGAGTGCTGTTCGAGAAAAAGATTGAGGAATATTCACGGGAGGAGTTGCAGCGGCAGTTTGACAGGTACAACGTCACATGGGTGGTCTGCTGGCTTGACCGATCAAAAGAGTTTTTCAACCGCCATCCCGGCTACCTGACCAGGGAGGGCGAGATCGCCTCCTTCACCATTTACCGTGTCAACCGGAAACCTTCTTTCTTTATCAAGGGGAGCGGTGAGGTACACGCCGACTACAACCGGCTGGAGCTGCGTCAGGTCGTCCCTGACGGCAACGAGATCATCATTTCCTACCACTGGATGCGGCAGCTTAAAACCGAGCCCGTACGGAAGCTGGAAAGGGTTTTTATCGGTGATGATCCGGTTGGATTCATCCGCATCACCGATCCGCCCGAGTCTCTGGTCATCTATAACGGGTACTGAAGGGGGACGTCCATAAAATTATAAATTTCTAATCAATTGAAAACTGAATTCCTTTTTCTCTCGCTATTTTTTCCCCTCTCTTTACCGAGATACTTACCCCCGGTTGCGAAAGCCTAAGCTTTTTAGCAAGCTCGGTTGTACGAAAGTCAAGCTCCCGCACTGCCCAATAACAAAAAAGACTGCGAGCATCAACGCGCTGTTTATACTTCCCCGGCGCATATATCTTTTCAGGCTCAATACCAAAGAGCAAAGCAACTCTTCTGGCAAGACTTTCAAGATCAATACCGCGCGCTTGTAACTGATACTTTCGCTCTAATCTTTCTTCTGATCTTCGCAGCACTTCCTCAACAAAATCACCATTCCCCAAAATACGTTCATCTGCCTTAATGCGGTCCCCCTGACCTTGTCTCAGGCTGGCCTCAGACCACCCGCCCAGGCTCCGTATTAACCCCCCTCCTGTCAGATCTGCCCGCCTGCCCCTTGCTATGCCATCTTGAATATATGCTCTATAGCGCTTGCGCGCTTGGGAAGTAACTGATCCAAAATGGCCAAGGATGTAACCGATTTCCTGCCAATCGTTTTTTCTCTTCCCCATGATAACGCTATGGCCGGAATAAGGATAATGATCTAAACTCTCTATGTCCGATACCGCAGCTGTTCTGAGCGGATTTAAGTGTATGTATCGCGCTAATTCTAGCAGGTAGGTGTCTTCTTGACAAAGAATCGACTTGTATCGGTTCTGAAATAAATGACCGTGCCGTTTGTGGCGATGGTTATAGGTTACCGCATAACCGGTGAGAAGTCGTCTCATGACAGTAGGTATGGGTGCCGTACCACTTCTCAACAAAAGGTGTACATGATTGGGCATCAAGGCCCATGCATAGCAGATAACATTCAACCCGGTGCATATACTTCCCATCCGATCAAGGAAATTGTTTCTATCAAGGTTATCCTGAAATATTCTTTTCCTTTCTATACCTCTTATTATTATGTGATGAATTGCTCCGGGTACATCAATTCGTGATTTGCGCGGCATATGAACTACTCGCAACAAAAAACATTACATAAATCAATTTATAATTTTATGGACGTCCCCTTTATGTTTGGCGCGCATCTGCCTGGTAAAGCCCCTGCGGATAAGCTCGGCATGTGCGGGTGATACCGCCGCCATCAGGGTTTGACAGCGATCCCGCTCCAGGTCAAGCCGTGTTGTATAAAGCGGCGAGGCGTGGTCCTCCGGCAAGAGCAGGGTTTTCCATAAGCGGCAGAGCGCTTCAGCAAAACCCGCCCCCACCCCCTCGTAGAATGCCTCTTGCAGTCTGTGCTCAAACCGCCGGCCATAACGGCTGTCGAGCGGATAGTCGGCAATGCCCACCGGGTTAAAGAGCATTTCATCCCCTACCCGCATGCCGATCCCCCGCACAACATCAGGTTGATACTGCAGGGGAATGGTTTCTATCTCGCCTGCAAATCTCCCTTCCAGTTCCTCTCCCGCCCTCCCCTGCATGGCACCTTCAAAGTTCAGGAGGAATTCCCTGAAGAACCACCGCTCTCCCGGAGACAAACAAGCTGTGATCGCTTCCCGGTTAAGCAAAACCAGGTAGTACCTGTACGCAAAATACCGATATCCCCACATTTCATAAAACAAGCCGTTCAAGTTCTCTGCCAGATAGCGTGCATACGGTTGAAAGACATGTTCCGGTATACTTTGCGCGGCCCAGATGATGCCATAGAGGGCATCGTCTTTATGCGCGGGCGCAAGCTCCTTTAAAAACCCTTCCAGGTGCTGTTCCGTACCGGCATGCTCAACTGTCTCTCGCATCACCCGGGCACCGAGAAATTTATACAGCTCCGACCGGTTTCCTTCGGGATAATCCGCAATAAACCGCTCGCCCGCTCCCCGGTTCAAATATCGTCACCCTGGCGCAGCATAAAACGGTTCCCCATCTGATCATAGCTGAAGCCTTTGTAGGAGCATACTTTCATATACTCGCTTTCCGAACAGAGGGAAACACTTTTAACCACGCCGGCGATGAGAAAAAAAACCAGGCTGATTCCCGCCGCCCGGCGGATGAGCGGATGCCCTCGGTTTTCCGCCGCCAGGCCTGCCATGGCAACTGCCACCAGGGCCAGGATGAAGGGGTAAAGCGGGGTGAGCCACCGGTAGCGGTAGAGATCCGCGACGGAAAACTGCCCGAAGAAACCGACTGCCGGCCAGTATTCGAACGGCTTTATCTCAAGGGGTGACATTGACAGCAGCAGGAGAAAGAACGGGGGGAAGAGCACCAGAAATATGCCCAGCAGGTGCGAAGGCTGCAGGTGTTGGAACGCTTCCCGCCACGAACGGGTCCGCAGAGAACCGAGATGCCTGAAGCAGCCGATGGCCAGTCCGGCGGCCAGCAGAAGGGTGAACAGGGAAAAGAGGATCGATACCGTTCCTATTCCCGGTGAGGGATAACCGTATCCCAGGGCATGGGGGAAGGTGAAGAGAAAATTCCTCGCCAGCACCCATCCGTCAAACCTGATGTCCCGAAGGATGGAAAGGAGATAGCCTCCCCCGCCCCCCGACGTGATGGTCATTGCCATCCAGGGTGAAAAACCGGCCAGCAACCCCGCCCCGAATAACAGCAGCGCTTTTGCCGAGATGAGCTGCGGCCTGAAAAAAAGAAGCATCAGCGCGCATAAGAGGTCAAAAATAATATAGGTGTAAAAGGTGTAGGCGCCCAGGCCGGCAAGCGCCCCCAGCCCCAGCCACAGCCAGGGTGATGCCCGGTCCCTGCCCGCTTCGGCGATGGCAAACAACAGCAGCAGCTGGAGTGACATCATGGGATTTATAAGGTGGTGCGACGCAATGGTGCCAAGCAGGGTGAGACGGGAAAACAGGGGCGGCGGAAGCACAAAGAGCGCGGCACAGATAATCGCTGCCCACGCCCCCTGATATCGCCTGAGCAAGGCTATCCAGCAGAGCATGCTGAACAAGGACGAAGCCAGGGCAAGCAATTTTAAAGAAAGCAGGGAACGCCCGAAGAGCGCAAAGAAGGGGGCCAGCAAAAAACCCTCTATCAGGCTGTCTCCGGACCTGCTCTCGTACTGATAGACTGAAAGCGGGGCCCGCACATTTCCGTCGAGGAGGTCGCAGGCAAGCACCCCGCTCGCCGTCTCATCAAATGTTGGATGGGCAATATGCGGATATCCGTAAAGGATCAGCCCGATGCGCTGCAGAAGGAAAAGGCATACCAGCAGCACCAGCAGCGGCCGCGCTAGCGATGATGACAAACGATCTTCCTCCACCAGTATCCCCAGACAGCCCAGAAGACCGCCAGGGGAAGAACACTGGCAATGCTGTAAGGAAAGAGCAGCTCGCCCAGGTTGAACGAACTGAAGTTGGCCCGCCAGGTTTCGACGCGCGCCATTTCAGCCATGGTATAGTCCGCACAGTGCGAGAGGGGGAAGGGGTTGATGGAAACCCTGCCCGCGATGAGATGTTTCCAGACCACATCAAAGAGGGGATTTTTCACTTCCAGGGGAATCTCATTGCCCACGATGGCGATGGAAATATTGATCAGCAGTGACAGCAGGCCCACAGTCATGAAAACCCGGGGAATGCGCGGAAGACAAAGCCCCGCCATCATGAATATCCAGGGAAAGGCAGGCAGGAGGTAGCGGGGCCCCGCGGCCCATCCGCCATGCCACGCGTGCAGGCAGGCAATGAACACGATAAAAACTCCTGAGATCACCGCGCAGAACAAAATTTCACTCAGCCACTGTCGTCGTCTCAGGGCGATGAACAGGCCGGGCAGCGCCATGAGCAGAACCGGTGAGCTGAAAAAAAGTCCCCGGTGGGGGGAGATGAGCAGATCATAGAACCGCCTGAGACCGGGCAATCCAAAGAGCTTGCCCTCCACCTTCCACATCACCATATCATTGGAGTAGGTGTAGCCCGAGGCCAGCGGGTGGCCAAAGCACACGTAGTTATACCACCCCAGCACTGTGAGCGGCAGAACGCAGCCGAGCACGTAGAGCGGGATATAACTTCTCCCCTCCCGCACGCTCACCAGGCAGAATGCCACACCCACAAGCATGATCATCGCGGAAGGTTCAATCACCACCGCGGCGGCGGCGGAAAATCCCGCGAGCACCGCCATCAGCGTTTTGCGGGGGGCAGCGCCGTAGCGGATGTTCATGGCCAGCAGAAACGAGAGAAACGAGCAGCATGCCGCGGGCTGGTGGGAATAGAATGTGGTGCTGTAGGAGAATGCGAGGGTTCCGAAGCCATAAAGCACCGCCAGCAGCAGCGCCGCATTGACACGCATGGAAAAAACGCGGTGAAAGACATAGAAGATGAGGAGACACAGGAATGCGGAAAGCAACCCCACGGTGAACACGGTGCTGCAATAGGCACTCACCAGCACCTGCCGCCCCGGATCGCCCGGGATGAGGCGCGCCGCAAGCGCCTGGGAGGCAGCGAAAAACGGGACTGCCATGAACGACAGGCCGGGGGATTTGTTGGAGTAGTAGTGACCGTTATAATATGCCCAGTCCCCGGCATTCACGAACTTTATTCCCGGTGCATCCTCCCTATACGCATCGATGATAAAGGAGCCGCGATCAATGATGGCGCGGGTAAGGCAGAGGCGCGAATTCTGATTCCACCCCCCGCCTTGAAAGAAATAGCCGTAGCTGATGAAGAAGAGCGCGAAGAGCAACCAATAGCATTTTCGACCAGTGTTAGCAGCCATATGGTTACGACACCTTTGCTTTGCGACTGAGCAAATTCGATTTAAAAACCATGCTCAGGCACGCACAGCTATAAATTGCGGTTGCAGCCCACAGGGTCGCATCATAGCCAAAGTTGAGCGAAATCCCCCATGCCATGACTGAACCCATCACGGAGCAGGCGCCATTGATCCCCCACACCCACGGTACCATCGGTTGCGCGTCTTTTGCCAATACCCGAATGCCGAGGGGAAAGGCCATCCCCATGAGCATGCCCAGGGGCAGGAGTAATATGACGGCGACCACAAAACGTGCCACAAGAGGCACCCCCAGAAACATTTCAAACACCCGGGGCAGGCCGCCTATATACACCGCTAACGCTATGCACAATATAATGATAACGCCACACAAACGGCGCAAGGCCGTGCTTTCTGCAAATCTTCCTGCCAGCAGGCTGCCTATCCCGGATGCAATCAGCAGCGTGGAAAGAATGAGACCTATCGCGTAAAGGGGCTGCCCTAAAAAGAGGATGAATTTTTGAATGAGCGGGATTTCCACAAACATAAATCCCAGACCGAGACATGCGAAATAAAGCAGATACCCCCAGGGCCGGTCCACCTGCCCGATCTGACGCCGAACTGCATTGGAAACCAGAAGCGGCAGAAACATGGTGAACACAACCATCACCAGCACAATGATCAAAAGCGATTTAAACATGAACACCGGGTAGGTAAAGGGCACCGCGGCGGTGTGTGGATTCCACAGGTAGTGAACCGGTTTTAAAAAATTGTAGAAGAAGGGGCAGTCGTCCCGGTTCGGGTCAACCCGGAAAGGATACCGGTCCAGAATGGCCTGCCGGTCGGAGGTAAAAAGGTATTCATCCAGGGCGTTTGCCATTCTCCTTTCAGGATGATGGAGCCACACCAGCCCCATCTCATCCCGCAAACGGTCGATGGCCCGGAGTTCCTCTGAATCAAAGGGGGATTTTTTCAGCAGCACCACCGCCGGCCGCCAGGGCACCGGGGTTCGCGCCTCAAGAATAACCAGATGCTTTTCAGGCTCGGCAACCCCCAGCTCATCCAGGGCCTCAACCGCGCCGGTCAACACCCGGAAGGTTTCCAGAAAATAACCTTCAATGGTGTTCCACCTCCCCATCCACAAAACCCCGTCATCCTTCAAGCGGCGGTAATAGTCCTTAAAAGCCTCAACCGTGTAAAGGGAATTCTCCACAAAGGTGAACGACCCCGACGAGCTTGCCACAAAGCTGTCAACATTGCTGAGGTGGATGATGTCAAATTGTCTGTCGGTGTGCCGGATGAAATTTCTCCCGTCATTGCACACCAGCCGGATGCCGGGCTGATGAAAAAGGTCGCCATTGAAATGACGATAGGTTTCCTTCACCAGCCTGACGATGGTGGGATTGATTTCGACGCCGGTAATGGCGCGGTGGCCGTTGATATAGGCGGTGAGCACGTCATGCCCGCCGCCCACGCCGATGATCAGCACCTCCGCCTCTTTTCTGATGCGATAGTAGAAGGACCACGGCAGTCGCTGCAGGTACTCCAGTCGCTTCAGATCACCGTCAAAAAAATGAATTGATGAGACGGCGGTCGCATCATAATTAATCTGCAATACCTTTTCCCCGGAAAAAATTTCAGGGGCGACCGGTCTCACCGTCACCCGGTTGATTGGGTTCCACTTCTCGAATATGATGTCGCTCTCGGACTGCCCGGCAACGTACTTCACCTTGAGGAACCGCACCCCGTAGGCATTGACCGCAAAGGCCGCGGCAAGCAAAACCACCGCGGCCGGAAAAACGAGCCGTTTCACCAGCGTCTCCGGCCAGCGACCGGGAGAAAAGCAGCGAGGCGCACATGGCCAGTACCGAGGCTGCTATCACCAGGCTGATGCCGTCATAGATAAAAAGCATTCCCATGACAAACACGCAGCCCAGTCCCGCCCCGATGAGATCGTAGCAGTACAGCACGTTGACCCGCGGCGAGTAATGGGTGAGGGCGAGGGTGATGCACAGACCGGAAAAAAAATAGGGGAGAAAAATAAGGAAAAATACCGCGCAGAGCACGGCGAAGGTTTGAAGAGAGGGGATGAAGGCAGCCTGTATCTGCAGGTATGCAATGATTGCCAGCAGCATGGTCAGGGAAAAGAGCGCCGCGCTCAGCGTGAGATGAAGGCTGCACCGTTCCTTTGAAAAAAACCGGGGAAACAAAAAAACCGCAACGCCGCTGCAACCGAAGCCGAGCATGGCCAGGGAAATCGATATAAACACAAAATGATAATAAATGGTCGCCGAGAAAATGCGGGTTAAAAGGACCTCCCAGGCAAGGGTTGCCAGGGCAACAAAAAAAACACCCCAATAGACACTTCGTTTCATCATAGAATCTTTCCCGGGCAGTGAAGCGCCGGCCATGCGGTTATTGTTCCAGAAAATAAACGTCCACAGGATACCGTGAAGAAAAGCGCTGTACAAGTTTAAAATGACCTTTCACATAATTATATATCTCAGCCTGACCGGGCCGCTCCGCGTAAAGGGCTTCATCTTCATGGGGGGGGCGGAGGTCCGGAAGCCAGGCGGTGATCAGACACCAGGCGCGTTCCCTGCCTTCCATCAGCCCGGACAGTTCATCAGGCGTTTCAGGAGTATGGACGGTGCACGTGGACGCGTAGTAGCGGAAGTGCTCGCCGGCGTACCCCAGGGAGAAAACCAGATCCCCGGCGCGGCCATTTGCCCCTTCCACGGCGCGGACGGCCTCACGGTAGTTCTGCCGGTCCCGGCCGAGCTGCCCGGCAATGGCAGGGTACTGCAGCCAGGCAATCAGCGCCAGCATGACCATCACCGCCGGGATCCTGAAGCGGGGCCTCAATCCGCCGGCCAGCGCCGCTATCCCCTGGGCGATCACCAGCAACGCAAAAGGCAGGGCAAAGATAAAATAGCGCTCAAACACAAACATGGGGTTTATCAGCAGGTAGAGGGAAAGCGGCAGCAGGAACAGCGCTACAAGGTAGACACATAGCACCGGATCCTTCCTCAGCATCACGTACATGCCCGAGCCCGCCAGGGCACCGTATACAATGCACCCCGGAACGGTGGCGATGCCGGGGAACAGGAACGAGCCCGCCAGGCTCGCCACGAAGGGAACGCGATTGACATCCACCAGGCGCACTTTGCCCAGATTTGCAAAAAAGGCGGGAAGGATGGGGCTGTAGATGAGCACGGTAATGACACCGGCACAGAACAGGGAAATAGCTGCGCCGCGCAACGCCCGTGAGCTGCAGTGCAGCGGGGCGTGAAACCACCCGACCGCGCCGGTAACCAGGAGGGCGGTACACAATTGGGAGGCCGACACGGCAACCATGAAGATGTGCGAACAAAAGCCGAGCACCGTGCAGATTCCGAACAGCACCCATGCCCGCATCTCATTCGCCTTCATCGCCCGGAGAAAGTACAAGGAAGAGAGAATCGCGAAGAGGGCAAGGCCGGCATAGCCGCGGGCCTCGGTAGAGTGATCGATGTGGAAAGGAGAAAAGGCGAGCAGCAGCGCGGCGGCACCGGCGCATAAAGTCCCCGAGAACAGCTTCCCGAATTGAAACACCGCTGGAATAGCAAGCAGTCCCATGAGCAGGGCGGGCAGCCGGGCCGCCCATTCGCTCTCGCCGAAAACCTTTATCGAGCAGCGTACCAAAAGAGAATTCAGCAGGTGGTTATTGAAATAGTACCCGAGGTCGGTAAAGATGTGCCAGACAGAATGGGCCTTGGCGTAAGGGAGGGTGCTCCATATCTCATCCCACCAGAAGCTCTGGGTTATGTTCCAGCAACGCAGGACACATCCTGCCAGCAGGGCCAGGCCGAGCAAAAGCAACGCGATTCGGTCAGTGTTTTCGGGTGTGATGTTCATTTATCGGATGAAAGTTTATGCTTGTTTGCTGGATCCTGCGATCAAGTCGCAGGATGACAAAAAAATATTCCCGGCATATTGTTTGAATATATCTGTTCCTTTGCCCTGTCATTTCGAAGGAGCGAAGCGACTGAGAAATCCTGTGTTCTGCTGGGCGCAAATAATTCCCCTAAAAATAAATTGAAAAAAGGGGTAAAATCTGATTTAGTCTTGCACCAATTAGCGTGCCGTCGGCAACAAGAGCGGACTCAGTATAACTGTTTATCAAGTGTAAATAAAACACTTTTTTCGCAGAGCGATCATGAAGGGGACACCCTGCTTTATAAGCATTGTCATACCGGTTTACAACGAGGAAAGGCGAATTCACCTCTTTCTCCCCCGGGTGATCGAGTTTGTTCGACAGAAGGGCTTCTCGAGCGAAATTGTGATCGTCGACGACGGAAGCACCGATCGGACCGTCGCGATGGTGGAAGACCTGCTCGGCCGGCAGCTGCAAGGCAGATACAAAATTATACGGCTCGCCCGGAACGCGGGCAAGGGAGCCGCCATTAGAAAAGGGATGCTTGAGGCCACCGGCGAGTATATTTTCTTCATCGATGCCGATGGATCCACATCCATAGAGGAAATTGACCGCTTTATCCCCCAGTTCTCCGAAGAGATTGACATCTATATCGCCCGGAGAACCCTCAAGCAGAAGGCGCCCTTTAAAAGAAAATTCTTCGGCTATGGATATATCCTGCTGGCAAATTTCCTCCTCCGCCTCGGCGTCTCCGATATCACCTGCGGCTTCAAATGTTACAGGAAAAGGTGCGTGCAGGCAATCTTCTCCCGGCAGCGGCTCAACAACTGGAGTTTTGACGCTGAAAATATTTTCGTGGCGCGGAAATACGGACACCGGATTAAAGAAATAGTGGTGGCATGGGAACACACCGGCGGGTCCAAGGTGCGCGTGTTCAGGAACGTGATTGCCTGCGGACTTGATCTGCTGCGGATCAAACTGAACGACCTGAAAGGACTCTACGCCTGACGAGGTGCAGCCGTACGCAACTCTTTTTCATCGATTGTCCCGGGGTTCAAAAAAAGCTTATTATGGATTCCACCCGCACCACTTCCCGCATTGTCCGGACCGCGCTCATTCTTTTGTTCATTACCGCCCACTCCTTCCTGATGAACGGTTTTTTTCATGTGAACCGTTATCTCACCGTCGGGCTTTACGTGGATCCCATTGCCGCCAAGCTTGATCCCAGCCTGTTCCGCCGCTCGCTTTATACCCAGAGCGTTGAAGGGAAAAAGGCGCGCCTCTCACTGATGCACAACCTCAGCCCCTCTCTTTTCCGCCATGTCGATCTGGAAACCTTCGCGATGGCACAGTGGCTCATCTGCCTCTTTTTCACCACGGCGGTTCTGTTCTATCTCGGCAAAACGCTGGCCGGCTCTGACCTGGCCGGCTACGCGACCGCACTGCTTTTCACCGGCAAACTTAACGAGTGGACGCTCGGCTCGCCTGCCGTCTACATCAATTTTTTCCACCACGGGCTGCAGTGGGCCATCATGCTCAACATTCTCTCCCTCGCGCTCATATTCAGAAAAAATTATATCCTGGCATGTTTCTTTATGGGGGCAGCCTGGAATTTTCATCCCATGAGCGCTCTTTTCCTCCTGGCGCTCCTCTTCGCTCACTGGCTAAGGCACCCCGGGGAATACGGAATAAAAACCCTGCTGGCGTGCAGTGTCGCCTTCGTCTGTGCCGCGCTGCCCATGCTTACCCAATCGTTGGACTATGCGCGCATCAGCTGGGAATACGGTCCGGAATGGTTAACCGGCGTGCTGTGGACTGTGTGGTACACCGTTTTCCCCTCCACCTGGCCGGCCTCCTACTTTTTCCGCGCCGGTCTCTACTTCTGGCTCTTTCTCATGGGACTTTCCACCCTTCCCCCGGACCGGAAGAAAAGCGACCTCATACTCTTTGTCGGTGTTGTCGGCGTGCTGTGCGTCGTGGGCACCATATTCGCTGAAATCGTTCCCGTTGCTTCCATTATCAAATTGAGCCTTTGGAGGAGTTCCTGGCTTTACATCATACTATCCCTTCCCTGCCTGGCCCATCTCTTCATCACCGTCGGGGACAGGAGTTTCCTGAGACGGTTCCTCATCATCTCGACCCTGATACTGCTTACCGGCTGCATTCATTCCTTCCCCTACTACTATCTCCTTCTTTTTAACATCTTTTTCCTGCTGCTTCTTCTGCAATCAAGGCTGGAGAAACACTATGCATGGATGTACCGGCATCTCCTCCCCG
Source organism: uncultured delta proteobacterium (assembly GCA_963793865.1). Taxonomy (GTDB): domain Bacteria; phylum Desulfobacterota; class WTBG01; order WTBG01; family WTBG01; genus CAZWCD01. The sequence continues at coordinate 289,407 of CAWCBP010000008.1, read as the reverse complement.
CTTTTTTTATCATGCTGAGCCTTTTTCTCATCTGCCAGGGTCTCTTTGACCACGGCGCCAGGGTCGTGGGCACCGGATTGGGCGCCGCCGGCGCGTTTCTGCTGCTGCTCAGCGCGCTCGAACATAACTTTCCACGCCTTCAGGACCGCCGTTCCTTCATACCTGTCGCTCTCCTGTTTATCGTGTTCCTGGATGGCGGCAGCTTATGGCACCGGGGGGGACCGGATATTTATTACCATGGCTACCGCAAAGGTGAAAAAGACCCCTGGGCGGAGGTGCAACGCTTCGCGCAACAACACACCGCCAAGGACGCGCTGTTCATCATCCCGCCCTATCTCAATGATTTCGGAATCTATTCAAAGCGGGCAACCCTGGGGGACTGGGCGGAGGGATCGAGCATCATCTATCTTGACAATGACTACGCGAAACAATGGTTCGCGCGGATGGAGGACCTGGGCTGGAAAACCATCCGGGGCGCGGAAGCGGGCTACAATTCCCTCACCACGGAAGCAATTGTCGCGGCTGCCAAAAAGCATCGCGCACAGTATGTGGTGACCCAAAAGCCGAAAACCTTTGAACTGCCGGTGCTGTATGAAAACGACTCTTTCATTCTCTATGAACTGCCCCGCACAACAAATGATAAAAGCTAGCCAAAGATATTTGAAATTTCGGTAGGAGCGCCTTCAGGCGCGATGCATTCGCGGCGTAAAGCCGCTCCTACCGGTCATAAACATAGATGAAAGGAAAATTCTCGGTTTAGCATGGTAAGAATATAAAGAACCGTAACCGTGCGCACCTTACGCAAGAATTCTCGCATGGATCACAACAGAATGCCCATCGTGCTGGTGAACGTGTATTACGCCGAGTCGGGGTATGGCGATCGGCTGCTTACCCCCCCGCTGGGCATAGCCTACCTCTCCGAATATTTAACTGAAAGAGGCGTAGACCACCGGGTTATTGACATGGGGCTTGGCCACACCGCGGATGAGATCATCCGCCGGGTGAAGGAACTGAACAGCGGCGCGATTGGATTTTCCATCAATTCGTTGTGCATGGACAAAACCATACAGCTGATCAATTCCGCCAGAGAAGCCATGCCTCACCTGCGCATCATCGCCGGGGGGCCGCATGTGTCCACCATACAGGAGTCGCTGTTCAGCGAATGCCCTGCCATCGATTACGCGATTGCCGGCGAGGGGGAGTCCTCGCTCTTTCAGCTGCTCAGCGGGGATCCGCCTGAAGATATCGCGGGCTTGCTCTATCGTGACGAAACGGGAACGGTGCGCGCCAACCGGAAACGGATTACTGAAAATATCGATACCCTGCCGTTTCCAAAGTTCGAAAAATTTGAGCTCGATTCCTACGAGGACAAATCAATCCCCCTCTTAACCTCCCGTGGCTGCCCTTACAAGTGCATTTTCTGCCAGCAGAGCAGCCTGCTCAGTAAAAACTGGCGGGGGAAAAGCGCGGCTTATTTTGTTGAGGAGATTGAGTATTGGATCGGCCGGGGCTACCGAACCTTCCAGATCCTTGACGATAATTTTGCCTATGACGCGAAACGGCTCAGGGAAATCAGGCGGCTTTTCCGGGCACGCGCCATTTCCTCCCTTACCATCAATATTGTCGGCGGCGTCCGGGTAAGCGGCATGACCCGGGAGAAACTGGAGCTTTTAAAGAGCATCGGGGTGGAATATATCTCCTTCGGCGTGGAGAGCTTCTCCGACGCGGTCCTCGGTTTCATCAAGAAAGGCACCACCACCGGCCGGATTGAAGCGGTGGTCCGGCTGGCGACCGAAATGGGCTTTAAGGTCAGGCTGTTCTTCATAATCGGATTTCCCCATGAGACCCCGCAATCGCTGGAAGACATGTTTGCCTTCATAAAACGGTATCCCGTCTATCAGGCGCGATTCTTCAACCTCGTGCCCTACCAGGGTACCGCGCTGATGGATTGGATTGACGCGCACGGCAGAATGTTATACCCTTACCGGGAATACATGAACAACTTCAAAACCTATCAGGACATCCCGCTGTTTGAGGCAGAACACACCATGAGCGTGCAGGAACGGGCAAAGGCATTGGAACGGGCGCGGCAGGTTGCCGAGGAAGCACATGCCGGATTTCTGCTGTCTGAACAGGCCGGCGCCAGCGGCTGCAAGGAATAGACACATGCTCCTTACCATCGTGGTTACCGTCTTAAACGAAAAAGATACGGTGCTGGAAGCGATCAGGCAGGTTGAGGCGCTGGAGGTGGAAAAAGAGATCATCGTGGTTGATAATTGTTCCACTGACGGCACCAGGGAACTGTTAAAAACCTATCGCAGCCAATCCGTCCAGATGGTCCTGCAGGAGAGAAATTTCGGATACGGCCAGTCGATCATCACCGCTTGCGACATGGCCCGGGGAGAGTATCTCTATGTGCATAACGCCGACCTTGAATACGACCCCCGGCATGTGCATGAAATGATAGAATTGGCGAACAGAGAGGGGTATGACGCGGTCTTCGGCTCACGGCTGGCGCACCGGAACAAATCCTATCTTCAGCTGATACGTGAGCGCCCTTACTATTTGGCCGCGGTCATTTCAACCTGGATGGTAAACAAATTTTATCATAAAAGCTTCACCGATATCATCGGAAGCAAATTTTACCGGACCGCCTCTTTAAAAAAACTCTATCCCATTTCAGACCGGAGCATCACCTTTGACTTTGAGGTGGTGAGCAAGCTCTGCAAACGGGGATACCGCATTAAAGAAATACCCGTATCCTACCAGCCCCGTTCCCGCCGGGAAGGGAAGAAAATCAAAATGTTCGACAGCCTTCCGGCGCTCTGGGCGCTGCTCAAGGTCAAGCTGTTTGACTAGGCTCCTCTCTCTTGGCTTTAAGCCTGCTAACGAATAGATCTTCATACTAAGCCAGAGAAAGGCTTAGGGCCTGTCTCGACCAAAGGTTTCGGTCTGAACCTCATTTTTTCACTGAAACATGTATTCCCTCTCTATAAGCTTGCAGTTTATTACATACCACTTTCCCGATATCAATTAAACGTCACGGGACTGCCAAACCTGTAAAACGCACCAGCTCCAATGGCCGAATGGTCTTCGACCAGCACCCAAATCCACCCGCATATATATTGCCATCTCCGTCATGACCTAAGCTTGCTGCTATTCTGGGATTTTGAAACTCTATCTCGATAGCTTCAACCACACCCGTGGTTTTGTCGAGCCTGATTAAATATTGTACAGAACAGTCATCAAAATTCTCAACCACTGCAAACACCCAGTTGCCGTAGGAGAATATTGATGGCATCATCCCCACGCTCACATTTGACCAGTAGAAGGCACATTCCCCCTCCACATCATACTGCGACGCCGGCATATATCGCATGATAAACAGCCGAAAACGCCCATTGTACCTCCCATGCCCGGCAACCCAGAGATACGGCTCATCATAGACAAGTGCCGTCAAGCTCGCCTCGCTGACCCCGTAATCCGCCACGTCGATGGTCATACTCTGGCTGATCGAGGTGAAATCCGATGGCACTACCAGCAGCTTACCCCCGAATGAGGCAACATGGATCATATATCCCTCGCCGGTGGCGGCAGGCACTGCCGCTATTCCATAAAGCCCCCCCGGCGCGATGCTGCTGAAATCATGCAGCTCTGTCATCACAGCCGATGCTACATCAAAGACTCCTATCTTAGAATCGTTGCAGGTGATCCATACCGTATCATTTCCCCCGGATGCCGTAACAGCCATCCGGGCTCCATTATTACCGCCATATACAAGATCCCCATGTATCAGCCTGAAACCGTCAGCGGACCCACTTGATTTATTAAACACATAAATCGATTTTGGTTGTCTGTAAGGAGCGCTGATATACAGTACGTCTTTGTTACTGGGGCTGGGTACAACTTCATATACGATGGGATAAATGTCCTCCCCATTATACTCAATCCGGGGCAGGTTGTATCGTGTATAACTGAAGTCCTCAGGGTTTAATCTGATCAGGTTGGTGCTGAATCGAACAGTATCAGTGAGATACTCCGTCTCAGGAAGCCAGAGATACGTCCCGTCCCAGTGCATGTGGGTGTCCATTGAATTGAATCGAAACTCACTCAACATAAATGAGTCCTGCAGCACCTGCCTTTGAAAGGCAATATCACTTACCCTCCTATTGATAAATGAGGTCACTATTACCCATCGAAGATTTTTTGTGCTGCATATCCATTGCTCCGTACGCTGCGCCTCAATGAGATAGAACCCTCTTTGCAATCCCGCAAATTCATATCTTCCCTCTCCGTCACTCACCGTGGTTCCCAATTCAGTCCGGTGGAGCAGCAGGTTAATTTTTTTCAGTGAGAGGGTTATTCCCGCGATGCCATATTCTCCGTCATCGCGGATGCCATTCAGATTGAGGTCATGAAAGCACGTCCCAAAAATTGCACCGGCTACATAACCAGCCCGTGGTTCCATGGTTTCCCAGGCAAGACCGTTAGGAGCAGTCACCAGCAGGTGAAGCAAGAAAAGCATGGTGAGGGAAACGAAAAGAAGCTCACGAGGACGTTTGGTTGACATGACTATGCATCCCTGAAAAATATTCTTTTAAAAAATATTACGGGATGGTCCCTGGGGTCAGATTTAACTTAACTATTGCATACGGCAGCATGCGAGGGTTAATCGGTAAGATGTGACCCTGACGAATAGTAGGTTTTATACCACTCCACGGTTAAGCGCAGTCCTTCCTCCAGTGAAACGGCCGGAGACCAGCCAGTGAGCTCCTGCATCATGCGGTTGTCACAAAAAATCTCGCTGCCTTCCCCCTTCCGGTATAGGGAGGGCCCCCACTTCAACGGTCGTATTCCCGCCTACTAACCTGCGCATTATCTCTATTACATCCTTTATCTTATAGGCATGCACCGCTTCCCACATTAAGCAGTTCTCCCCGGGCATCGGGACAACGAGCGACCGCAAGGTAGGCCTCAACCACATCATCCACGTAGGTGAATTCCCGTTATCTGTTCACCCGGGCTCATTTTAAATTCCTTTCGCAACAGGAGATCCCGGATGGCGGAAGGAATAAACATGGAGCCGTCCTGAAACGGTCCGTAGGTGGGAAAGAGGCGTACAATGGTGACCGGAAGATCAAAGGTTCTCGCTGCCATCTGGCACAAATGGGTGCCTGCTACCTTGCTGAAGGAATAGGGGGAAATGGGCGATTCCCTGCAGGTTTCAGCGATAGGGGAATGCGCATCTCCATACTCTTCGGAGGAACCCGTATGAACAAAGATTTCAAGGGGGGCTTCCCTGACCGCTGACAGCAGATTAACTGTTCCCATGATATTTGTTCGGGCGAGAGGAGCAATCAGCTCCCATGAACGCGAAACATCGACCAGGGCAGCGAGATGAAATACTATCTGGGGGTTGGAAGGGGGTATGACGGATTTGAGAGCATCGGGGTCAGTAATGTCAGATTCTACAATGAGCATCCGGTCAATACTGTCCTGTATCCTCCACAATGAACTCCCTTTTTTGACCAGCGCCTGAACCGAGGCCCCTTCTTTCAGCAGCCTCTTAACCAAATGGGAGCCGATAAAGCCTTCGGCCCCGGTGACCAAAACCCTCTTGCCGTTCCAGTTCATTTTACATCAAAAAAGGTTTTGTACCAGGCTATGGTTTCCTTGAGGCCGTCTTCAAGGCTGTAGCGGGGGTGCCAGCCCAGACTCGTGCGTGCCTTCTCGATGGACAGGTATTGGTCCTTGATCTCTCCCCGCGATTGATTCAGCACTTCCACCGGATGGTCCTTCTTGTCCATGAGCGCCAGTATCCTGCTGGTCATTTCCATCACGCTCAGGGGCTGCCCTCCGCTGAAATTGAAGGCCTCGCCGGCCAGGGCAAGCTCTTCAAGCCGCTCAGCCAGGACCGTGTACGCGGAAACAACGTCCTTAATATAAATATAATCCCGGCGGGGAGTCCCGTCGCTGCGGATAATGACCGGCTGACCCTGCAGAACCGACCTGATGGTGCCGGGGACAATCCGATTAAAATTGAGGTCGCCGCCCGCGTAGAAATTGCCGCAGCGGGTAATCGCCAGGGGCAGCCGGTAGGTGGCAAAAAAGCTGGAGGCAATGAGGTCGGCGCAGGTTTTTGACACGTCATAGGGATGCGCCCCCCGGAGAGGCGATTGCTCGGTATAGGGAAGATGTTCCTGTGTTCCATAGGCCTTATCACTGGAGGCGACAATGATCCGCTTCACCAGCGGCTGTGTTCTCCGGCACGCTTCCAGAAGATTCCAGGTGCCCTTGATGTTGGTTTCAAAGGTGGACAGGGATCCGCGGTTAGCCGTACCCACAATGGGCTGGGCGGCGAGATGGAACACCGTGTCAATCTCATACTCATTGAGGATTCGCTCCAGCAGGGGATAATTTTCGACTTCGCCCCTCACCACGGTTATCCGCTCATCCAGCCGGAAATGGAAAAAACTGGACTGGGGCACTGAATCCCTCACCAAGCCTACTACCGCGGCACCCTCCTGTAAGAGACGCTCGGTAAGCCAGTACCCCAGAAATCCCGAGCACCCGGTCACAAACACATCTCTTGATTTCCAAAAATCCGACATGTTACTCCCACACTTTCCAGGATGGATGTTCCTTTTGCCATTCCTTCTCAAGCATGTCCAGATCTCTTACGGTATCCATGCACTGCCAGTAATCGTTGTGGAAAAAGACCTTAAGTTCGCCATCCGAGGCCACCCGCTCCAGCGGCTCCCTTTCAAAGGTGCAGTTTTCATCATCGCTCAGGTAATCAAATATGTTCCGCCGCAACACGAAAAACCCACCATTGATATACCCCTCCCGTATCTGCGGTTTCTCGCTGAATTCTGTTACCTCATCGCCCCGGGTGACCAGCTCACCAAACCGGGAAGGCGGCCTGACCCCGGTGATGGTCGCGGTTTTGCCGTGGGAAAGATGGAAGTTCCACAGCCGGTTCACATCAAGGTTGGCGACGCCGTCTCCGTAGGTCATTAAAAAATTATCCGTCTCAATATAGGGTTCGATTTTTTTTAACCGGGCACCGGTCATGGCGTGGTGGCCGGTATCGGCCAGCGTCACCCGCCACTGGTCTTTCACGCGGGAATCATGAATGGTAATGTTCTTGCGGTTGCTTCCCAGCTCGACGGTAAAATCGCTGTGCATAATCTCATAGTTGAGAAAATACTCCTTGATCATCTCCCCCTTGTAGCCCAGGCAGAGGATGAAATCGTTGAATCCGTAGTGGGCATATATTTTCATGATGTGCCAGAGGATGGGCTTCTGACCGATTTCCACCATCGGCTTGGGCTTGAACTCCGTTTCCTCCCTGATGCGCGTGCCCAGCCCGCCGCAGAGGAGAACAACCGTGCCTTTCCTGACCTGTTCCATACCCTTCCTGACCATACCCGCTATGATGATTACCCGGCGCCCGGGAGCTTTTCCGCCGGAGCCCGTCTCATGTGTACGGCTATCAGTATACTAGCCATCGGCATGAAACTCAAGCAAAGATTGCGCAAAATGTATTGCTTGACTTTTGCGGATGAACGCCGTAAACAATGAGAGAGATGATAGGATGCCTGTAATTCCCCCTCTTCGGGCCGCAGATGCATGCGCCGGTGGCCCTCTCCGTGCACCAATCGGGGGCAGTGTAAGCCCATTCGCTGAATGATGGAATTTTTTGTAACCCATATAGCAAACCGCATACCGCTGGCAGACCCCAAGGCAACCGTTCTTTTCATCTACTGCATTATCCTCGCAGCACTATTCCTCTCAATTGCCAGAAGCCCCCAAAAGCAGGAGTTCCTTGATTTAAGCCAAACCCAGCAGCTCAGAGGCATTGCCATCCTGCTCATCATGATCGGCCATCTCAACAGCAATGTCCTGGTGACGAATGCCTACATCCCACTCTGGATCAACAACTGCGGCGTCTATCTGTTTCTTTTCCTCTCCGGCTTCGGCCTCATGCGCTCCCAGCAATTAAAGAACCACACCCTTGCTCAGTTCATCAAACGAAGGGTTAACCGGGTTTTCATGCCATACTGGATCACAACCCTCCTTTTCCTCCTGCTCGATTATTTCCTGCTTTCAGAAACATATCCTCTAAAACTGATAACCCTTACCGCACTCGGAATCAATTTTCATTTAAAGCTCCAACTGCTTGACTACGCGAGATGGTTTATCACGCTTATTCTCTTTTTTTACTTCCTCTTTTATTTGGCCACGCGCTTTAAAAAGCTTGCCATCCAGTTGCTGGTTTTGACTGTCGTCCCCATCATCGTATGCTACCTCAACTATTTTTTTGAAATCATTACGCCCTATGACCCGCGCATCGGTTTTACCCATATCCTGCCGGCCCGGGGGGCTGGAACCCGTGGCATCTTTTCATTCTTCCTTTTCCCGCTGGTTTCCTGGCGGGGGTGTATGTTGAAAAGCTCCGGAAGATATTCCCGACCCCCGAAAGATTTCAATGGAATGGATTATATCTTGCCCTATGTTTCTTCTCGGTGTTCTTCTTCACCGCGAAAACCACGATAGATCACTCGGTTTACGGTATCCTCTCGTCATCACTGATCATTAACATATCCCGTCTCTGCCTTGCCCTGTTTGCCATATGCATGTTTGTGTGCTTTACGTCTTTTAACATCCGGTACCGGTTGTTATCCCTGCTCGGATGCGCATCCTATGAACTCTATTTGCTGCACAACGCATTTATGGTAAAATACGACATCATACTTTTCAGGATGCCGGTACGATATTCGTTCCCGACTTTCTCGCAGCAATATGTGTTGCTGCTTATGGTCTTAAAAGGGTTGTCGCCTGCAGATATGTGATAAGGAAGCTGCTTTAGGGGGGCGTTTGTTTGGCGATGCGGAATGGCTGTATCGCCCGGGTTCCTCGCGCTGCGTCACCGCCCTTTTTATGCAGGCGGGGCTGCAAAAATTAGCCGCGGACACGGTCTCAGCTGTATGAAGGAATGGTGAACATGTTCACCGCTTACCTACCGGAACCTATAAGCCGCCGGACCTTTTTAAAGGGCGTCTGCGGAGGCGCCATAGCGGGAGGATTGTCCATGCTGCCCTTGAGCGGCTGCCACAAGCCGGTACGGGATAAGAGGGTCAATATAATCCTTATCACCCTTGACACAACCCGCGCCGACAGTCTCGGTTGCTACGGGTATACGCGGGACACCAGCCCCTGCCTGGACGAATTCGCGAAGGAATCGGTGCTTTACACCCGGGCGCTGGCACCGTCGAGCTGGACCCTTTCCTCCCACGCATCGCTTTTTACCGGAAAGTTCACCTACAGCCATGGCGCCCGCCACGACCCGGAGGGAGCGTTCAACCTTGGCATCGCCCTCGATCCCGACAATCAAGACTATAATCGGCACCGGGCCCGCAGCATCAGCAGCCAGGAGCACACCCTCGCCCAGATTTTAAAAGCTGCGGGTTATGCCACCTGCGCCGTGGTAAGCGGCCCCTGGCTCAAGCGCATCTTTGGCCTCAATAAAGGATTTGACATCTATTACGACTACGGGATTACTGTCCTGAACGGAAAAAGAGCCCGGCAGGTCACATCCCAGGCGCGCTCCATGCTGAAGCGAATGAGCACCCGTCCCTTCTTTCTTTTTCTCAACTATTTTGATCCCCATTTCCCCTACAATCCTCCCGGGAATTATTTTCATGCCTCTCTTCCGGAAGACGGCCGCCCCTCTCAGTCTCATTCTTCCTATGAGAATATGAAAGCGCTGTACGACGGGGAAATCCGCTACATGGATGATTACATTGGCCATCTGTTTAACGATCTGAAAGCCCTCGGCTTTTACGATACGTCATGGATCATCGTGACGTCTGACCATGGGGAGCTCTTCGGCGAGCACGGGCTGATGGGACATGGAAACACACTGTATCAGGAGGAGCTGCAGATACCGCTGATTGTAAAGTATCCCGCCGGCGAGGCCAGGGCACGGCGGGACGACCGTGTTGTCCAGCTCATCGACATCCTTCCCATGATACTCGACCGTCTGGATATACCTCTTCCCCCGGATATTCAGGGCAACGTGCCATCGCGGATCGATCATCCTATATTCGCGGAAGCCTACCCGCTTCCCTTCCATGATAAATATCAGGGCGACTGGCGGGCACTCTATACGGGAAACTTCAAATTTCTCTGGAACAGTATGGGCAAGAACCTGTTATTTAATCTGAAGGATGATCCCGGTGAAACGGTCAACCTCATTGAGAGGGATCGGAAGAAGGCTCAGGCCATGGGATCATCCATGGAGAAACTGCTTGCTTCTCTGCCCAAGCCTACCTCAGCCGGGCCCCGGCAAAAGATCGATGGGCAAACCCGGGAGGCACTTAAGAGCCTCGGTTATCTCTGACGGGAGCGATGCTCCGGCAACCTAGTCAACGTAGCCCAGCGCCTTGAGCATGGTCTTGGTCCTCTCGTCTACCACCGTATGCTTGTAAAGCGGTGAGCTTGCCTTCAGCTTCTGCACGTGATCGTCCAATGCCTGCTTGAACAGTTTTGCAACCGCCCGCATGTCCTCCCGGTCATAGATGTTCTCCCGTTCCGCGGGGTCGGCGGTCAGGTCATAGAGACCCAGGGTGTCGCCGCTCATCACCAGCTTGTGTTCATTGGTTCGTATGGCCCTGCTCGGGCGATCCATTGATGCCTTGTGGCTGTAGGCGTACGTCCGGTTGTAGTGCCCCCCCTGCATCAGCCCCATCAGTGACTCGCCCATGATTGCATCAGTCAGCGCGATATGCGCCTCCTCCAGGATGGTGGGCGCAATGTCCAAAGATGAAACCTGGGTGGAGACGCGTTTCCCCTCTTTCACGCCGGGGAGTTTTATCACCAGCGGGATTTTTATGATCTCGTCCCTCACCGTTTCCCCATGGCAAAAGTAATAGCCTCCCTCACCGGCCATGGCTTCACCATGGTCAGCGGTGATGATGATCGCGGTGGTGTCATATTCGCCCAGTCTTTTCAGCTCTGCCAGCAGCAAACCAATATGGTGGTCGGTGTAGCTTATTTCCCCATCATACTGGGAAAGGTAATAGTTCGGATCCCGCTCTCCATTGATGACCTGATACCGTGGAATTCCGCCGTATCCGGAATTGTCTTCCAGCAGCGGAACGGGACTGCGGGGGGAGTACTGATTTCTCTTGAATGCACTGTTAAAGGGGGAAGGCGGCGTATAGGGGCCATGCGGGTCCTGATAATGAAGCCAGAGAAAGAATTTTGTGCCATGAACACTTCTCAGCCAGTCCATCGCCTTTTCGGTAAGCTGCCCGGCCGCCTCTTCCGGAAACCCCCGCTGTAATTCCCGGGAGGAAAAGGCGTCATCGTAGATGTAAAATCCCTGCCATATGTTAAATTCCTTCCGAAGAAAGTAGTTTCCCACGAACGCAGCGGTTTCATATCCATCTTGCTGCAACAGTTCCGCAAGGGTGGTATTGCGGTGCGCCAGCGCCAGGATTTCTTTCTCACCCATTCCGATCTGTCCCGGGTACAGGGAGGTCATCATACAGGGAACCGCGCCGAGGGTGAAGGGAGAAACGGAAATGGCATTGGCAAACAAGCTTGATTCCGCGGCAAGCGCATCAATGTGAGGGCTGGTGGGCAGCGGATAACCGTAGCATGAGAGGTGGTCCGGTCTCAAGGCATCGATGGTAATCAGGATAACATTCGGTGCTTCCCGGCTGCCGCCAGCTCGTTTTTCACCCCCCGGAGAGGCGAGCAGCAAGAGCAACCCAAAAAGAATGTACACCCCGCAGCACACAATCAGGGAATATGCGCATGCAGCTGCTGCCACGGCCTCAATCTTTTTGCTGCGTGCAAACGCCGGTTGGATGGCGAACGATGCCTTACCCCGGCTGAAAATGAAATGCAGCCCGAGCCCTATCAAACCTCCTATAGCAGAAAAGGTGATTATGGTGAGGAGGGACGAGGAGAGCATTCCGATCACCAGCATCCATTCTTTTGACTTCAAGAAATCAAACGGTAACGCCATCCAGTTGAGGGGGTGGGTGCGGGTGAAATATGCGTAGGCCGCAGCGCACAGGGAATACAATGAAACCGCGACCCCCACACTCGCACCGGCGAATGCACAGGCGCTCATCGTCGGTCCGCCGACGCGGTCAAGCACCTGTATCCATTTTTTTAATCCGGCAATCATAAATGTACGACTGCTCCGCAAGCGGTTCCGCTGTATTCCAATGCTTCATCTTTACCTGAAGATACATCAACCGCACGTTACCGTACTATAGTGCATCAACCTCCCCGGCGCAAGCGTAATTGGCATGGCCTGCAACCCGGGAATCACTTTTTCTCCGGGGGTGTCACTTCGACGCTGCGATGGAGTTGCAGAGCGGTGAATTGAAACAGCGGGTGATCTTTTGGTAACACACCGGGTATCTCCTCAGCAGGCACCACGGAGAGCCCCGGGGGAATGTCCGGGGATTTCCGGACCAGTCCTTTTTTCTCAAAAAGAATGTGCCGCTGATGAAATAAGACAGGTCATAGTTATCCAGAAACCGCTTATCACTCATCAGCGCATAGGCCAGATTGTGCTCAAAAGAGAGTAGATACTCCCAGACCAGGATAAGGTCGGGGCGCTTTGTGAACAGATAATCAAGCACGTCAACTTTGGTATCGCAAAATTTTGCGGCGGGGGAAAAGGCCCTGACGCACCGGCGCAAAACTCCTTCATAGTATCCCAACCACATGCTGCCGCTGATTCTCTGATGAAAATAGTAATACCCTACGGTCTTATCGGTCAATCCCAAGGTATCAATAAAATTATATTCAATGCCTGCCCGGTAGGGAACCGCGCCCATCTGATCATACACGAGTGTTGATCCCGGCGCATAATTTCTCCTGATAAAATCCCCTATCAGCACCTGCCTGCTCCTGAGCGGTTCAGCAATCCGCGCCCGGTATACTGCGGCAACACTGGGATTGGCATACACGTATTTAATGTTTTCCCATACCGGATTTGGAATGCGCAAATGAAGTTGCCAGTAATTCCTTGAGAGCAGCAGGGCGGCTATGGCAAAAAGCACAATATAACCATAGGCAAGAAACTTCCATCGCGCCCTCCCTCCGGCGAGTATCTTTTCAAGCGCGGTGACGGCATAGATATAGATAACCGGAATGACCGGCACCAGCGGACGGTAAAAGGGCTTGCCGAACTCTTTGCCGGCAAGCACCACCCAGGTCAGATAAACAACAATAAAAGAGAATACGATCAGCCTTTTTCTTTCCCAGTTCCACCTCCAGCCCATAACACAGGCCACCGGGACGCAAAGGGCGTAGACAAAATGATCCCTGAAAAACATGTGGACGTAATACAGTCCCTCCCCGGCCTGGCCGGGGGAAACCTTATGATAGAAAGCGCTGGGAAAAAAATCATGGAAGTAAAGGAATCGTGCCGCGAACAGCATGATGACTGCAGTTACAAATAACGCAACTGAACGGCGCATCTCTTTGGTCCATCCTCCGGCAAACAGGAATGCGGGAATCATCCCTGCCGCAATAAACATTCCTTCCGGCCGTGTCACAACCAGCAGCACCGCGCACACGGGCCACCAGAAAAACCGGGAGGTGTCAAGACAGACGAGAACGAAGAGAAGAAAGATTGCGGTGTAGAGCGCCGTTTCCATTCCCATCTGATTCCAGAAAAGATACGGCACGCTGAGGGAGGTGAGCAGCGGGGGTATGATAGCCCAGGTGACCGTGGAGGCAAGGGCTCTGCTTATCCGGTACGTTAACAGAAGAGAGACACCGCCAAAGCAAATACCCAGCATTTTTGAGACGGTGGGAAGATCACAACCGAACGCACGAAAAAGAACCAGAAGATACAGCCAGGGCAATGAGCTGCACGCTTCGATTCTGCCATCCGGCCGGTTAAAGACATGACCGTTCCCATTAACTATATTCTCAACAAATCTAAAAAAAATAAAGGCGTCCTCCTCAATCATGCAGTAGTTGAAAAGAGAAAAGACACCGTAGAACAGGACGATGGCAACCATAGCTGTTCGGGGTGAAAGATACGTGTTCATGCTGAAAATCGCTCTTATCCTGCCGACAGTGAAGGTGAATCTCGGCGGCTCAGGTGGTGGTGAAGAGAATCAGTGACTCTGTTTCTTTCAGTATCTCCGGCCGGAATTGCTCCAGCTGAAGCAACTCCCTAAAATTTTCCCTGGTAGTGAGACCGTACTTCACCTCACCCTCTTTGAGTGTGCGCATGAACAGCTGCGCATCATCGATCGAACCGGAGACGTCCCGATCAGAATAGAACAAGTAGGTGCTTCTGATCCGCCACAGCCATTCGCGATAGAGGAGAATTTTTTCATCCTGAGGAAAATGGTCTCTGGCAAACAAGGCAACTGCGTGCGTATCATCCACCAGATTTTCAAAATAGTTATCCTCACGCAATTGGGGGGGCAGTTTAAGGGGCGTAGCAATAACCATGAGGGCTGATATGAATAATATGGTTAAAAAGCCCAGCGCAACGCAATGCCTGATCCGCTCCCGCCTCAGCAAGCTGCTCAAGGCAATGGCGCTGAACAGCGCCAGGGGGGGGAATGCGGTCATAATATAGTGAATTTTTCTCACCTTCATGCAGCTCATCACGCCGACAATGGCTATGGTCCAGCACAATAGAATCAAGGTCCGGGAGTCAAACCGTTTGACATTGCTGACCATGGCCATGATAAAGGCGTAGGTGCAAAAGGAAGCCAGGGCCAGTACACCGCCAGCAGCTGTTTCACATACCACGCGGGAGAGATTGCATTTTCATGTTCAACCGCGCTCTTGAAAAGCAGCCACTTGATATGCCCCTCGACAAAATGGAACCGGTGGTTGATATATTGATAGGCAAACCAGGGTGCGCTGATGAAGACGGCAAACAGGCATCCGCAGATAAAGAACGGATCCACAATCCGCTTGTATTCCTTTGCAAGCACAAGATACAGGAAAGCGATGAGCAGCGGGGAGAATCCGATTACGCTCTTGGTAAGAATCGCCATGCCCGTGGACGCGCCGAAGAGCAGGAAGTATTCTCTTTTTTTCAGTCCCTTGATAAAAAAGATGAGCGCCAGGACAACCCAGAAGGTGAAGGTCACGTCAAACATCGCCCGCCGCGCATACATGAAAAAGGTGCCTGTGGTCAGAAGCACCAGGGATGAAAAAAGCCCCACCCACTCATCAAAGAGCATCCTGCCCAGGTAGTAGACAGCGATGATGGTCGCAATCCCGAAACAGGCAGAAAAAAAACGGGCGGCAAACTCATTGATCCCGAAAAGTTTAAACCCAGCCGCGATAAGCCAGATATAGAGGGGGGCATGGTCCAGGCTGACGTCACCGGCATACCGCAAGGTAAGCCAGTCACCTGTCCGGATCATTTCCTTCGCCTTTTGCGCAAAGTAGCAATCATCAATAGGCGGCATCAGACCGCTGCCCAGATCGGAGAAGAGCAGGCACGCCGAAAGGACCATCAGCGCGGACGCATAAATTGTTTTATTATGGCTTTGGAGCGATCGTACAAGCATGGCAAAGCTGCTTTCATAAACACTGGAGCAGTTGTTTAAAATACTTTCTAACAGGCTGTTGAAAAACATCCATCCCCTGCGTTACGCTCATCCTTCGTCATTGCAGCGTACTCGCATGTACGCCTCATTCCTCAGGATTTCGCGTGCCTTGCACCTGGGCTGTTTTTGAACAGCCTGGGAAAACCACTTTTTCAACAACCTGCTAATGATACCGGCATATTCCAGCCAATACTGCTTCAGTTTTCCCTTGGGGACAAGGATGCACCAGAAATAAAGGTGACTCTTAAGCATTGAAAACCGGGTGGTCGGCCGGTAAGGCGTTTCCTTCAGGGGAGAAGACGCAAAATTGCTGCCTCGCATCAATTGCACCCTGACCTTTTCGGCCTCATAATTAACCAGGTAGCTCCCGACCGGAAATTCCGCGAAACAATAAAAGCGCAGGTTCTTAAAAGCAACCACCTGATTTTCGGGGAAGGCAAAGGGCGGTTTGGCAAGCTGCGAGGTTGAAAATATATGAACATCCTGCTCCAAAGACGAGAGAAGCGGCACAAGATAATTGGTCCAATAATAGCCGATGCGAAATTCGGTCAGCGGAGAAAAATGCATAAAGATAAAAATATGGTCATATTTCCCCTGCAGTCTGCTTCTCAGTTCATCTAAAAGGGCCCGGGACGCTGCGGTATCATAATCAGCCCATACGCGGGTTATGCGGGAAAAGGCGCTGCCTGTTTCCATATGGGGGAAGGGCCGGTAGAGGGAGAGAAAGAGAAAGAGCGATCCTTTGTGTTCAAAGGTAAAGGAAAGTGGATTGAGGTTTTTTTCAAAAAGCTCCACCGCGGGCGGATAGGGATTCTTGCCCGTATCATGATTTCCCGCCACTGAATAAATCTTTGTGGCGATCTTATCAAATACCGTGGGAACGAGATACCGGTATTGCGCCCTGATTGTCTCGAGGGAACGGGGCCCCTGATTGGTAACCGCAAACACAACATCCCCGGTGAGGATGAGAAAGTCCGGATTCGTGCTATTGATAAAGGGAATGGCCCTGGTTAAAAACTCCTGTTTTACTCCCACCTCCCGGGACAGGTCATAGAGGTGGCCTGAAACCATGAAAAAACCCTCTTCTCCGTTCCGCTGCCGGCACCGGGCATTGCCGGGAAACCAGAGGCATACAACTATCAGGATCAGGCAAAGCCGCAGTGTCCCTCTCATGTGACCGCCCTTTACTTAGCGGTTAGGGATGCAGTATCTTCAATGACACAATCCACCAGGGCGACGGAGGATACCGCATCGGTCTCATACGGTTTTCCCTGCCCTTTAAACGTGCACTGCGCAACCGTGGCATGCACGCCGCCGAAAACCTTCTTCTTCTGGTAGGCGCTCACCCCGACGGCATTGGACACCAGTTCGTTCTTCCGGATTACCGGCTGCGATTGATCTTTCACCGCGATGCCGATCGGACAGCGGGCGATGAAATTGTTCTCCACCACCGGCCGTGACCTCTCTCCGATAGAAATACCCTTGTCGCCTCCCGACAGAATGCGATTGTTGCTGATCGTCGGATGTGAGGTGCCGCAATCGATGGCGTCGTTGCCATTGTTTTCGAAACTGTTCCATGCCACCAGTCCGCCGGAAAAATCCAAATCGTAGGCATCTGCCTTATTGTCAAGGAAGACTGAGCGAACAACATCAGTGGTAGAGAATTTGGTATTAAGCCCGTCATCGCCCTGGCTGAAACGGAACACACAATTTGTAACCTTCGCATCTGCATTATAGAGCGACAGTGCCCCGCTGTAATGAACCCGGTCAACCTCGTCCTCACCGCTATGTTCGAAGATGCAGTGCTCAAAAACCGAACCGTCGGCGGCTGATCCCTGGACGGCCAGGACGCCCCATGAAGCGGCGCCCGGGGCACGGGTAAAAAGAATCGGGGCCTGCTCAGTGCCGACGGCCTCGACCCTTCCGTAGGACAGGAGCGACGCGCCTTCAGCAAAGACTGCCTCTGTTCCCGGTTCGATGATCAGCACCTCATGCGCGCCTATGCGTCTATCCGCCTCGACGATCACCCGTCCCTGCCAGACCACCCGCTCCGCCGGACGCGCGGGTTTTTGAAACCTGCCGGGGGGCACACCGGCCTTGTCCCCCGCGGCGGCGGCAAAAGGGACCTTAAGGAGAATACCCTGCCGGGTTAATGCGTGCTCCCCTCTTGCCTCAGCATAGTGTGGGGCGCCCGGAGAAACGACCGCACCATTGACGGCCACCGTGAATGAATAGCTCACCGCCTGCGGGCCATGGGGGGCCTCTGTCGTCCTTCCGGGAAGCAGAAGCTCATCAAGCTCAAAGGCATATACCGCCGCGTCCGGTGTGCCGTCATCGCTGATCCTCGTGCCCGCCTTTTGAATGAGCAGCCGGTTATTGCCGTAGAACAGCACCAGCCGGGCATCCACGGGCAGGGACGGCATGGCCACCCGGATTTCCCTGACCACCACTCCCGCCTGGCCGGCAATGCGCAGGTCGACTTCTCCCAGGGTGAGAGCGGACCCCCCCTCCGGATTATCCGAAGACCGGGGCGGTCCAAACCACAGCTCGGTTTCAGAGGCGGCAAGGACCTCCTGGAGATATATGCTTCGCTTGATGAAGAAGTCCTTCATCACCCGCACATCCCGCTCAAACATTCTGTTGGATACCGGCAGCATGCACTGGGTGAGCTGAATTTTCCCGGTTTGCAGACTCGCCAATGGCGCAAGGGTAAAAAACCGGGCGTCCTTATAGGGATCGCAATAGATGTCCTCCCTGATGAGCTCCGCCGTGCTGTCAATCCATGCCAGAATTTTGTCAATCTGCACCGGTCCCTGCAGCGCCTCCCACAGCACCTTGTTTCTCTGATGAATCAGTTCAGGAGATTGCAACAGCCGCGCTACAATCGGATTCATATCCAGATCTATGGTGCTCTGCGGATCAATGCCGATCAGGGTATCCCAGGGAATGGGGCGGAACTTCGCGGCGGTGGGGTCAAAATAAAGCCGGTTGTTATGCTGACGGTCCTGGTGTATATCGAAGCACAAAATGGCGTGGGCCCACCAGGCGAGATACTGCTCGAGGTCAACCAGCTCGCCCAGCTTTTGATAAAACAACGCCTCGTCGCTCAACCGGGAAAGCCCCAAAAGCTGACTGAGGTGTTGCTCGTAAGCGTCGGCGGGGGTGGTGCCGGCCTGGCGCTTCTGGTTGGAGTCAGGCGGCCTGATGTTCCAATTGTTGAGTTCTTCCCAGGAAGGGTTAAAAAGGCCCCGCGCTTCATCTTCGTAGAGGGCGCCCTCCGGCAACCCATTGTGCACGGTAAAGGTGTGATCAAAATTCTCCAGGAGGTAGAGAACCCCCAGATAGCGGCCGTTTAAACGGGCGTGCACGTGCTCCACCCGCGGCGTGAGCAATCCCATCGAACGGGCGAGGTGCGAGGCCACCGGCCAGTGCAGCGCCGTGGTCGACTTGGGGTTGACCAGATTAAATTCCCTTTTTCCCTCAAAGCGGGCATCATCCTTCAAGCGGATCTTCCACGACTTCTGCTTGCTCATCCAGTGCCAGAAACTGTCGCCCCGGAAGCGAAAGCGCGCGGGATAAGCAGCGCCGTTAATGCGGATGGTGCCGGACTGATAGACCTGCCCGCTTGCCGGAAGGTCCCGGTTCAGCGCGGCCAGCTTCTCTCCCTTAAGGCTGATTTCCCAGACCGGCAGCCGGGTGGTGGAGAGATTTTCCTGCTTTGTGAAGAGCGCGTTTTCGGCGGGGGAGATGATCAAACCCTGAAGCACTATCTCCCTGAGATAGTGCGCCAGAAAATTCCTGTAATTGGCATAGAGTGCTCCGGGGAAAACACTTCTGCAGTATGCATCCAGAAGCACAGCGCCGGTCATGCACGCGGCAAGCACGGTTACCGCTATCAGCAATGCCTTTTGTTTCACCGGTCTGATTCTTGCCACCTCATCCTTTCAAATTTCAAATCCCGGCGATTTAAAGATCAACCTGACTTTATTATTGCCGTTGATCTCGCGCAGCCTGCCCAGAAAATCGTTCTCCGACACCCCGGGTTTGAGCTGCAGGGTGTAGCTCGTTTCAAGCATTGCGCCGCCCATAACCGTTTCGATGCGGTTGCAGGTTGAGCGGATGGTAAACTCCTCCAGACAGCCGGCCAGGAGCGCATGGGGATCAGACCCGGTGACAAACTGCATTTCCAGAAAATGCTCGGGAAAGATCTTGCTGCCAAAATTCAGCCGGGTGAGCAGAATGATCACCGCGGAAATGAAAAAGGTGGTCACGATGGCGACGCCATAGAATTGGGTCCCGCAGGCCATGCCCACCGCCATGGAAAAGAAGAGATAGGCCACATCCATCGGGTCCTTGATGGCGGTTCTGAAGCGGATGATCGAGAGGGCACCCACCAGCGAGAAGGCGCGCGCGATGTTGCTCCCGATGATGAGCATGATCACCGACACGATGATGCCCATGAGCACGATGGTCTGCTGAAACGTCTGCGAATAGGATGCGCCGCGCATGCAGTACCGGTACACCGTTGCGCTGATCATGCAGAGAACCGTGCTCAGCACCAGGATGGTCACAAGTCCCGCGAAGGTGACGTGCTGAAAATTTAAAAATGCTGTGAAGGCTTCCATGGTTTTCCCTTACCTCATGAGTTGATCCGGGAGCTGCAGCAGCAGCTTATCCTCGCTCGGCGTGTGCCGGCTCACCGCGCCCGGCTGAGAATGTTTCACCGCGGGCGTTCCACGCTCCTGCCGGCCATGTCGTGGGCATGCTCAATGCCCAGGCAATATTTGGAAAGGCGGGTCATCTGACACTCAAACTCCTGAATGAGCTGCAGCACCCAGAAGGGAACCCGCCCGTTGGCCTTTATTTCCATGACCATCAGGTCGGCATCAAAGATAAACCGGGTGTTTTCAAGCGGGCGCGAGCAATCCCGGTTTACCAGGTCATAACACAGGTCTGAATCAAAGGTGATCCGCAGGCGTTCGTCGCCTTCAGCCCAAAACGCGCGCCTCCGGTAGCGGATGAAAATGGCCGGACGCAGCTGATAGAGCTGGGCTAATGAGAGCACCTCATTATATACCTGCAGCGCCGCGGGCGATAAACCCTGACCGATGTCACTTCTGTGCGAAGGATTAAAAAGCACGGGGAGCATATCCCCGGCCAGGGGGAAGCGGCCCTTTTCAATATACTGCCCGTTCCTGCGCTTCACTTCCACAAAAACCCTTTCCCAGGGGCCGGTATCTCCATAGCGCCGGACGCGCACCTTTCTCCGCAGTTTTACCCCGTCCCGCTTATGAAAATAAAAATCAAACAGGGGGGAGTCGAAGTAGAGGGATTCATTAATATACGAGCCTTCCTGCCCGTTGTCGTCCTGATGGCAGCGGCCGGTCAGCTTGCCTGCAATAGCATGTGCACGCGAAGCGGGGATGAGATACTTGAGCTCATAGCGTGGCCGGAAAAACATGGGCTCACCTTTCAAAATTCCGCCAGATCGCGTGGTTCGAGGATGTGCGCTGTAATGCCATGACGCTGAAAGTGCCCCACCAGGTCCTGTATCGGCACCCCCTTGCGCAATTGCACCTGGTAGTACCAGCTGAGATCATCGCTCACGGCAGTTGCCTCGATGCGCAATTTTGTCCATTTCCGCAGCCACGTACCCGTGCCGAGGAACACCTGATCGGGATGGCTGGAACGGTGGCAGCTCAGATGGAGAACACGGTTTTCATGCCCACCCTCCCGGTGCAGGAAGCGTGCATCAACAAACAGCAACAGAAAACAGAGCAGCGCGAGCATCAGCGACACCAGGTGGAACCCGAAGCCCGCTGCTGCGCCGGTGCCCACCGTGGCAAGCACCAGAATGGTATTGAGGGGATATTTAACCGGATTCCTGAAACGGATGATGGTTGTCGCGCCGAGCAGGGAAATGGCGCGCAGAAAATTGTCTTCAACCATAAAAATGATAACCGCAACCAGCGAAGGCATAATGACCAGCAGCCAGGCAAAGGGAAGTGAAGACTGCTGATCCCTTCTGCTCCCGGCTTGATAGGCCAGCGCAAGCAGCAGCCCCGAGGCAAGAGACACGCCAAGCAGTATGAGCAACCTCCACAGCGAGCTCAGGGTAATATGGAGTGTCAGCAAATCCATCAAAAGTGCCTTTGATCGTTATGCGCTTTCATACACACGTACTGCGTCGCCTGAAGGCCGGATAAAAAGGCAAATGGTGCTGATTCATGTAACAAAAAAAGCCTTAAATAGCAAGTTCAAAGTCAGTGTCGAACATCCCGTGCTGAGGTGAACATGATCTCCGCCTCAATCCATTTTCGCAAAAATAACGCCTGCTTATTATCATCAGGCACATCCTTTCCCTTGATTTCGATTAACATATCAGACTATAATGGGCATCACTGTATTTCCGTGCTGAATCACCCCATCGGATTATAAAAGACATCCCGGCAAACCCGCACCGGCAGAAAAAGTCACACGGGCATTCATGGAACGTACATATCTTTGCGCCGCTCTGGTCCTTCTTTTTATTGTGGCAGGTGTCACGTTCGGCAACCGGCGGGGACCCCTCATTGAACTGTATGATTTCGGAGAGCATGCGGCCAGCATCCGGGAGATGTCCGGCAATCTCGCATCCCCCGCCAATCCGCTGCTGGCCGCGGACGGGTCAACCACCCTGCGCTACACCCCCTATATTTTCATCCTGGCATGGTTCAAACAATGGAGCCGGCTGGAGCTCTTTACCGTCATCCGGCTGGCCTCCCTCCTCAGTTTTCTCCTGCTTTTAGCAGGACTATACTGGTGGGGCGCGGCTTATTTCAACGACGAACAAGCCCCCTGCTACCTGCTGCTGACGCTTCTTTTTTTCTGGGGCATGCCTTTTAACTACAGCAATGAGTACAGCCTGCGGTTCTTAACCTATTCCCTGTTCTATCCCTCCACCGTCACCTTTAACCTCAGCTTTTTGGGATTCTATCTGATCCTCAGCTATGCGCGGAGTGAAAAACTGCGCTACTATTTTCTTTACCTCGCCCTCGCCGTTTTCATCTTCCTCACCCATCCGCTCACCGCTTCTTTTTTTCTGCTGGGCGCAGGGCTGCATGTCGGCAGCGAGGGAGAAAAGAGGCTGAAACATGCCCTCTTATTTGCAGTAAGCCTGGTTATCATCCTTGCCGCGGCCCTGCTCTGGCCGTATCACCCCTTTTGGGATGCACTCATCGCAAGCACCTCCACCGATTGGTACTACCCGTTCCGCACCTACCTCTACGAAATCAGAAATATCTACCGGATGGGCCCCGCCCTCTTAGGCCTGCCGGTTGTATTGTTCTTTCTCATCAAGAAACAATATGCTGTCATCAGCCGCGGCTTTATTCTCTGTGCCACGATCTACGTCCTCTCCTATGCAGTCAATATCCGTCTGGGGGAGCGGTATATCTTTTTCGCCATCGTCTTCCTGCACCTCGCCCTTGCCTGGTACCTGAGCAGACTTAACATCGTGTCGCCCCGGGCCATGCGTGAGACCTTCGCCACCCTCAATGAAAAGAACCTGCATGTGCTTTTTTTTATGATTATAGCCCTCCTGAGCATAGGCTACCAGCTCGCCAAACTGGGTTGTGAGCAGGCGGGGTTCGTGATCAATTTTAAACCGCGACCGGCGCTTACCCGGTACAGGAATCCGCTCGACAACTATTTGCTTCTAAAGGGCAAAATAGCCGAGGGGGACATTGTGCTCTCCGACCCGCTCACCTCCTGGCTGCTGCCCGCTTTTACCGGCGCAAAAATTGTCGCCCTCTATCATAATAACCCGCTGGTTGCCGACAATGACCAGCGGGTGGCCGACGCCGTGTGCTTTTATCATCCAGCCACGTCTCTGGCGGAAAGGAAGCGGATCGCGAGCAAGTACGCGGCCACCCATCTGCTGCTTAATTTTGACCGGATGAAAGAAAATGAGGTCAACCGGATAAATAATTACTATCTCAATTTTCAGATTGACCGGCGCTTGGTGGATGATGTACAAAGCATGGGGGAAATCATCTTCGAAAATAGTGATTTGATTCTGATCAAGCTCAACCGCTCACCCCTAACCACACGGACGGAAGCATGCCGAGAAACGGAGCACAGTAAGATCATCATCGTGATGCCTGCATATAACGCGGCTGAAACCCTGGAAAAAACCTATAATGACATTCCCCCGGGCGCGGTGGATGAAATAATCCTGGTTGACGATGCGAGCAGCGATGATACGGTGGCAATTGCCCGTAAGCTCGGCCTCACCGTCATCGTGCACCCTGAAAACCGGGGTTATGGCGCAAACCAGAAAACCTGCTATGATGAGGCGCTCAAGCGAAATCCCGACATCGTGGTAATGATCCACCCCGACTATCAGTATGACAGCAGACTCATCCCGCACATTGCCGGTTTCATCGAGAAGGGCATCTGTGATGTCATTCTCGGCTCACGGATCAGAACACGAACGGAAGCGCTGCAATGCGGCATGCCCAAGTACAAGTATATCAGCAACCGCCTGTTAACCTTCATCGAAAACATCGTTTTGGGGCAGAATGTCTCCGACTTTCACAGCGGGTGCCGCGCCTATCATCGCACGGTTCTGGAAACCATACCCTACCATAATAACTCCGACGGTTTTGTGTTTGACACCGAATTCCTGGTGCAGGCGGTTTACTACGGATTCAGAATCGGGGATGTTCCGGTTCCGGTCAGATATTTTGATGAGGCGTCATCCATCAACTTTTCAAACAGCGTCATCTATGGTTCCCGGACACTCCTTACGCTGGTAAAGTATCTTCTGCAGATCGCGAAGCTGAAACAGAACAGGCTGTTTTTAAACGCACCATAAAAGAAACGCGCGGTCTGCCTGCAACACCAATCCCGGAACAGCATGAGAGCACCTCAAACGGTGAATCGTGGCGCGGTTGACAAAACCGGGCACCCCCGCACCAGGACAGCGACCGGCCCTGTCAATCTCTTCCTGGCTCTGGGCATACTCTGCTACAGCGCCGCCTCGCTTGTTTATTTTTTTCAGAACACCATCGCCTCATTGCCGCTGCTGAGATCAACCGGCTATTACCTGGCCGTCATCGCCGATTACGTGTGGAGCGCACCCGCAGCAGCAGTCTTCATGCTTCTTGTCATCGCATGGTTTTTCTTCTATGCAAGACAGCCCGGGGCGGCGATAATACCCCGCTTCAGGCACATTTCCCTTTCCCCGCTCATCCGGATTGTGCTCCTTTCCCCTCTGTTCCTCTTTACCCTTTTCCCCCTCAGGTGGGCGCAGCGCGGCTTCACCCGCTCCCTCGAATCCTTCCCCGCTACCACCCCCACTTGATTCTATCTGTACTCTTTTGATCCTTGCCGGAACATGCCTGTGCTGTCTCTACTGTTTTATAAAACTCCCCCTCAGGACCGCAACCTTCGTGGAGCGGATCACCTCTTCTTCTTTCGATTGAAGGAATTAACCGTCATCGGTCTTTGTCTCACCATCTGTTTTCTGACCACCGCGCTCATTGCTTACACGGTGCTGGACGGTATTCCTCACGTGGAGGACAGCATCGCCCAGCTTTTTCAGGCTAAAATTTTTAAGCAAGGAATGCTCTGCGCCCCCCTTCCCCCCTATAAGGAATTTTTCGACTATACCAACATCATCAACGATGAGAAGTGGTATTCTCAATATCCCCCCGGCCACTCGCTTCTCCTCACGGCGGGCTTGCTCGCCGGCGTGCCCTGGCTCATCGGCCCCCTGCTGGGAACTCTCTCGCTGGTCCTCTTCTATCTTGTTACCAAAACCATATATGATGAGCAGCGCATAATCATGGCAAGCAGTTGCCTTCTGCTCTTGTCCCCCTTTTTCCTCTTCATGTCCTCGAGCTACATGAATCACACCTCGACCCTGTTCTTTCTGCTGCTTTTCCTGTATGCCTACCTTCAAGATGTTTGCATCGGTTCTCCGCTGGTATGCCCTCTCGCCGGCCTGTCCCTCGGCTATGCTGCCACATCAGGCCCTTGGATGCCGCTGCTTTTGCCGCCCCTTTTGCCATCTATCTCTCTATTGTCTGTTCAAGAAAAAAGAAGTGCTCGTAGGAACGAGATGGATGTTTTGTTAGTCGGCACAGCCTTCATGGTCATGCTGCTCCTGTTTACAACAAACTGACTACCGGCAATCCCTTTACCTTCGGGTACGGAAAAAAATACCCCAGCCTGGGTTTCTGGGGAAGTTCGCAGTTCGGGCCGCCCCATACCCTTAAGGGAGGGATCATCAATACCAGCAATAATCTCATCGGCCTCAATCAGTATCTTTTGAGTGGCCGCTCCCTTCGCTCACCTTCATTTTTATTTACCCTGCCCTATCCGGTCAAAAAAAACCGATGGGACTATCTATTGCTTTTTGCAACGCTTTCACTCATGGGGGGATACGCTCTTTATTTTTATCAGGATCTCTGCTTCGGACCAAGATATTACTATCAGCTCCTCACACCGTTCCTGATCCTGCTTACCGTCCGCGGGTTTCTTGCATTGCCCGGCTGGTTACGGGAGAGGGGTTTCGATGCCAAAAGCAGTCGGAAGCAACTTTGTACTTCCTGCTTTTCGTGCATTATCTATATATTCTCTCTCCTCCCTGCCGTCGCTTATTAAGAAGTATTCCAGCGACTACTGGTGGGTTACCGACAAGATCCATAAGGCGGTTGAAGCGGAGGGGATACACAACGCCATTGTGTTCATAGATGTGTGGTATCCCCCCGGCGTAACAGAACCAAATCGCATCCCCTACGGTTCGGGATTCCAGTTTAATTCTCCCGACCTCAAGGATGATGTCATCTACGCAATGGATTTGCGGGAGAAAAACGGCCTGCTGATGAGCGCATTCCCCGGCAGGAGCTACTATCTCTGCAAAATTCATAAACCCATGTCCGACTTCACGCTGATCAGGATCGAAAAAGGTTCTCCTACTTGCGGGCAGCGCTTCATGACCATGGCTACCTTTGCACCAACCTCTTACTCGACACAAAAACGTTTCCTGGGCGTTGCCATCGTTCTGCTCACGTCCATGGCGCTTTATACATTCTACACTGCACTCAGCAGCATCACGCAGGATACCCCTGACGCGGTCTATGGTGTTGACTTTATCGCCTACTATACAGCGGCACAGCTGTGCAGTCCGGAAACGCGTCGGCGATCTATGCGGAAATGACCGATGATTTCAGCGTGGTGGATAAGGGTATGTTCTATGAGACAGCCCGGAAGGCAGGATTTCATCTCACCCCCACCCGATATGTGTACCTGCCCGTCTTTCTCCTCCCCTTCACCTTGCTTACCCAATTGAGCTTTGCGACAGCCTCGTTTGTATGGCTCTTGGTGAATCTGGCGGCTCTTGTAATTATAGTATTTCTCCAGTGGCACATCACCAGAGGCCTGTCCCATCCCTTCCTTCGCCTCATGGTCATTATTGCCCTTAATTTCTTTTCCTTCCCTCTGCTTTATGCCCTCAAATTGGGGCAGACCTCTCTGCTGGTGTATCTCGCCATCTGTCTCATTTACTACTTTATCATTTCCGGCCGGGATCTCTTCGCCGGAATCGTTCTGGGTCTGATCACCGCCCTCAAGTTCTCGCCGCTTCTCTTCGTTGCCTATTTTCTGTACCGGAAAAAATACCTGCTGGTGCTCTCAGCCGCAGCGACGGTGCTGGCCCTCCTCGCGCTTTCAACAGCACTCTACGGGCTCGCTCTCCATAAACTCTACTGGAACTATCTCGGCACCATTTCGGGCATGGGAATAGCCGCCTGGAGCAACCAGTCCATAGAAGCGTTTCTGCTCAGGGTTTTCCATGCGGGCGGCATCTTCGCATTTCATCCCATACAGGTCACCGGGGCCGGCATCGTACTGCGGTATGCCGTCACCCTGTCGATGATCGGGGCGCTGTATCTCTTCTTCCGGCGCACATCGGGTGCGCAGGACTCCGCCGCACACCCGCTCGAATTTGCCGCTCTTATCCTATGCTTCCTGATGCTACCGGCCATCTCCTGGCTCCACTACTTCATCCTGTCCAACCTCGCCATCGTACTGATAGCCAATTTCTGCTTTCAGTCATCCCGCCCCCGGCCAGCGACCATGGTCACCCTGACACTCATCGGATACGCTATGATCTCCTTTCATCCTGATTATGCCGGCATCATACGTTTATGCGGACAGGGATACGCCACCAGGCTGCTGGTTTCTCTTCCTCTGGCAGGAGCCTGCCTGCTGCTGTGTCTCACCCTTGCTCTGTTGATAAGCAGGCCGGAACAGCCTCATCCCCCGGGCGGGATACAATAAGCACCAGGGTCACCACGGGAAATCTGTCTTGCAACAAAAGCAGCGGTATGGTAAGAAAGCCCACAAAATGACATGGTTTGCAAGGCGCACATGCTTCCAAACAGAGCGAATTGAAATGCCGCGACTTTTGTGACTGATATGGGACGTATTCTCTTTATTCAAGATAACGGCGTCAACGAAAACCTCGGGGTCATGTCTATCGCGGGTATGCTTAGAGCGCATGGTCACGAGGCTGATCTCATCCTCATCGATGAACATCCTAAAAACTACTCAAACCTTATTGAAAGCTACCATCCTGATCTCATCGCGTTTTCCTTCATGACCGGCAACCGGGAGTGGGCTTTTGCCACTGCCCGCGCGCTGAAAGAGAAGTTTGCCGCGCCGATCATCATGGGTGGGGTGCACCCCACCCTCTTCCCGGAGGATATCGATCTCCGCACCGCTGATTATGTCTGTATCGGTGAGGGTGAATACCCGGTGCTTGAGCTGCTGAACGCCCTGGATGAGGGAAAGGACGGATCAGAGATTAAAAATCTCTGGTGCAGGAATAACGGTGAGGTGATAAAAAACCCCCTGCGCGACCTGATCCAGGACTTTGACCCGCTTCCGCTGCCCTACCGGGAGATCTACTACAAA
Organism: uncultured delta proteobacterium; assembly: GCA_963793865.1. GTDB lineage: Bacteria > Desulfobacterota > WTBG01 > WTBG01 > WTBG01 > CAZWCD01. Next base: position 260,824 of record CAWCBP010000008.1, on the reverse strand, counting down.
TACCGTTTTATCAGGAATCTGCCCATAAAAAGGTTTATCTCCGGCATTGGCTGTCCCTATCACTGCACCTTCTGCCACAACCCGCTGCAGAAAAAAATCTATGCGGACAAGGGGAAATTCATCCGCAAGAAAAGCGTGGCACGGGTGATCAGGGAAGTGCGCCAGGTCAAGGATCACTACCCGCTGAAGAACGTCCATTTTTCCGATGATACCTTCGTGCTGGACAAGGGGTGGCTGAAGGAATTTCTGGCGGCATATCGAAGGGAGATTTCACTCCCCTTCTCCTGCAATATCAGGATTGACCAGGTAGATGAGAACATAATCGGGGATCTTGCAAAGAGCGGGTGCTACGGCATTTCTTTCGGCATCGAGTCCGGGAGCGACCGGATCAGGAACATCATCCTCAAGAAACATCTCAAGGAAGAAGACATCATAACGAACGCAAAAATAATCAAGCGGTACGGCATCAAGATGATCGTCACCAACCTGATGGGCGTTCCGGAAGAAACCCTCGACGACGCCTTCAAAACTGTGGCCATCAATCAGAAGATCGGCGCCGACTATACCCGTGCCGGTGTTTTGATACCCTACCCCAAAACAGAGATCGTCGACTATGCGATTGAGAAGGGACTGCTTCCCGCAGACTACGCCATTCACAATTTCACCCAGATCATCAGAAAATCTCTCATTCGCACCCGCTACGCGCGGGAGTTTGAAAACCTCTGCGCGCTTTTCAATCTCACCGTGCATTTTCCCTTTCTCACCCCGCTCACCAGGATATTAATCAAGCTGCCGCTCACCCCCCTTTATTCTCTCACCAGGCTGTGGGAGGCGTTTGAAAACATGCTCTACTTCCGGCTCTTCAACATTGCCGGGTTCAGGTACTTTTTCCATATCGTCAAGAATGTGAGGCGGGATGTCTGGAGATAACCCTGTAAACGCCGCGGCTGATGCATACACCCGTGAGGAGGTGGCCTGCAACCTCTGCGGGGCACGCGATGAAGAATTGCTCTTTCTCACGCCCGAGCGCATTGTTCGCTGCCGGCGCTGCGGGCTCATCTACTGCAACCCCCGCCTCGACGCCGCGAGTCTGCAGCAAATATACTCCAAGGACTACTTCGTGCTGGATCAGGACAAGAGCGGCATAGACTACAAGGCATACGCCAACTACGTGAGCGAGGAGCCGGTGATTACCCGCTCGATGCACAAGCGAATGAAAAAGGTGGAACGATTTGCCGGATCAAAGGGAAGGGTCCTGGACGTGGGGTGCGCCACGGGATTCTCGCTCATTGCCGCCGGTCAGCGGGGCTGGCAGGCGGAAGGGGTCGAGTGTTCGGAATTCTGCGTGCAGTACGCGAGATCCCGGGGCCTCGCAGTCCACCAGGGAGCCCTTCGCGATTACCCCGGAGAAGAGTGCAGCATGGACGCCATTACCATGTGGGACTACCTGGAACATTCCACCGACCCCCTGGGCGATTTGAAGGTCTGCCGCTCCCTCCTGAAGAAGGGCGGGGTAATCCTGCTCTCCATCCCCAACGTGGATTCATGGTCATACCGGCTGCTGGGAAAAAAATGGATAGGATTTAAAAATATTGAACACCTCTATTTCTTCAGCCGGGACACCATGGAACAGCTTGCCCGAAGCGCAGGCCTTGCCATGGAGGCCTGTTTCTATCACGGCAAATACGTCTCGCTCTCCTTTTTTCTCTCAAGGATACAGTACTATGTCCGAACCAGAACACTGCACCGCCTGGTTGAAAAAATAGCCGCGGCTGAAAGATCGCAGCGGATTTCATTTTACTTCAATCCCTATGATATTCTGAACGTGGTGCTGCGAAAGTAATGCGTCAGTCGAAAGCCATGCAGACTAAACCGATTGATGAAGGAACATAAGCCATGACAGATAAAAAAACCGGGGTCATTATTGGTGCGGGGCCGGCCGGACTGAGCGCCGCTGAAACGCTTTCAAAGAGCGACCGCCGGTTTACGGTGCTGGAGGCGAGCGACCACACCGGCGGCATCTCGGCGACCATCAGGCATAACGATTTCCTCTTTGACCTTGGCGGCCACCGCTTTTTTACCAAGAACAGTGAGATTGACCGCTACGTGTCAAACCTCCTCGGCAATGAGCTGGTCTCGGTGGACCGCTCGAGCAAAATACTGCTCAATGGCAGGCTCTTTGATTACCCCTTAAGGCCGGTCAATGCCATTTTCGGCCTCGGACCTCTGACCGCCGCGGACATTATCTTCAACTACCTGATCGAGCGGTTCAAGTTCAACCGCCCGGCCCCCCGAAGCCTTGAAGACTGGGTCATAAGCCAGTTCGGCAAAACACTGTACCGTCTGTTTTTCAAGACGTACACGGAAAAGGTGTGGGGAATACCCTGCAGTACGATATCCGCCGAATGGGGGGTGCAGAGGATTAAGGGGCTTTCACTGCGAACCGCATTAATAGACGCTTTCTGGAAAAAACGAAAAAAGGATGCAGCCTCCCTGGTAAAATACTTCACCTATCCCAGAAAGGGCATAGGGGTGATCTGCGAAAAACTGGCCGAGACAATACGTGAACCCAATTCCCTGCTTTTTAACGCCCCGGTAAAAGAAGTTTTTCATGAGGGGAATACCATTCAAGCCATTGGCTATGGCCGTCCTGAAGGCGGGGGTAAGATCGAAACCGATTTTGTCATATCCAGCATGCCCATAACCGACCTGATTCTATCCCTGCGTCCCCTGCCCCCCGATGAAATTGTCCAAGCGGCCCGATGGCTGAAGTACCGCGATCTTGTCTGTGTTGCCTTGATGTTTGAGATGCCTTTTGTTACCGACCAGACCTGGATCTACGTGCATGATCCCGCTATTGACTTCGGAAGGCTTCATGAACCGAAAAACTGGAGCATACATATGGCTCCACCCGACAAGTCGTGCGTGGTATTTGAGTATTTCTGCAATGAGGGGGATTCGGTATGGAATGCTTCCGATGAAAAGCTGTTTGAGCAGACAAGACGGGACTTTGAGAAATCCGCCATATCACCGGAAGCCATTTCAAGGATAGTTGATTATAGAGTGGTGAGAACCTCGAAAACCTATCCCCTTTACGAAATCGGCTTCAGCCGCCATCTCCTCAAAATCCGGGATTATCTCAAGGGCTTTACCAATCTTCAGCTGGTTGGCAGATACGGCACCTATAAATACAATAACCTTGACCATTCACTTGAAACGGGCATTAAGGGCGCCCAAAATATTCTGGGGGCCCACCATGATACCTTCATGGTAAATATCGAAGATGAATATCATGAGCAGAAAAAGCACTGAAGACCACTCAATGAACAGTAAAGCCCCTTCCTGTCATTTCGAAGGCCTGCCCGAATGCATTGATAAGGCTGAAAGTGGCTTCCCGGCCAGGGAGCTCAAGCGACTGAGAAATCTTATAAGACTTCTCACATTCGTTCGAAATGACCGTGACTCCCAATTGCGGACGGAAGCAATCGCATGAATTATGAAAGATACTTCAGCAACCTGATGATGCCCATTTTAGCACCCTGCTTATGGGCGGAAACATCGCTGGCGCTTCTCAGTTCCCCTTTGTGCTCTTTATAATACATATAAGCCTTTAAGAGCATCTCCTCATTGGTAAGTGTCGGCTTCCAGTCAAGCATGGTTTTTATTTTCTGCGTATCAAACACGAAGTTTTCGGCAATCATCTTGTACTGGTACGGTCCGAGCGGTGACAATCCCAGCTTGTAGCACAGCTTCATGGCCAGCAGGGTGGGTGCCTTGGGAAGAGGCACCAGCTTTGACGATGATCCCGCCTTTTGGATCACGTAGCCGAATACCTCCTTCAGCGGCTTCACGTTATCGCTCCCGATATTATAGACCTCGGTGGAGGTTCCCTTCTCATACGCCTTGAGGCAGGCATCAGCCAGATCCCGGGCGTAGATGAACTGATAGACATTATCGCCGCCGCCGACAAGATAGACCCTTCTGTTCTCCTCAATGAACTCAAAAAGTATGGCCAGCAGGCCGAGCCTCCCTGCATCAGTAATGGTGGGACAGCGAATGATGGTCAGGGTAAGTGAATCCTTATAGCCGAGGAGTATCTTTTCCCCTTCCCACTTGGATTGGCCGTAAATTTCCACCGGGTGGGGCGGCTCCGCCTCTCCGATTTTTTTCCCCATGGGGATGCCCCACAGGCAGTTGCTCGAGGTAAAAACCAGGTGCGGCACCTTGTACTTGACCGCCATCTCTGCCAGCTGCCGGGTCCCCTCCACATTTGATTTCCAGAGAAAGCCTTTGTCTTTCACATTGTGCGCCAGCTGTGCGGCAACGTGGTAGACCACGTCAAAGGGCCCGTACGTCTTAAAGCACGCTTCAAGCTGCGATTCATTGCACAGGTCACCCTGCACCGCCACAGTGTTCTTGACCTTGTCCGTATCCGGAACCAGATCGTAGATAACCGATTCCGCGCCCTTTTCAGAAAGATACTGTTTGAGTACGGTCCCAAAAAAGCCGGCGCCGCCGGTGATCAATGCCTTCATATGAATAGTCCCCGCTCTTAATGTTTTCGAGATGCACGGATAAATTCAACGTATAGGAATGCCGCTCAAAAGTCAACAGGTAGTCGTGCCGGGCACTGCAGTGTCGTCACCGGGAACGATCTTCAAAAATCCCGGACTTTTTTCAATTTTGTTGCTTTTTGACGAGGGGCTCACTAGAATGCAGTCAGCATTGCCAGGGCAGGTTACAACACCCGCTGTCTCTCTTAGGCATTATACGATTTCTTGAAACTCCAGGGCCGGATACGCACGCCATACATCATCCCATGTCACGCAAACGTAAACAAACAGAGCGTCTGGCGATAACAGGAATTTTTGTGGTTGCATTGCTTCTGCGTTTGTACGCCCTGCACTACCTGCCCCAAAGACCCGTTACCGATGATGCGTATGAATATGAATATATCGCCCGAAACCTGCCCACGGCCATTGCCGGAGAACCCCTGGAAGACGAAAACCGATTCACCTACTTCGGCGCCAAGAGAGGTTGGCTTTATCCCCTCTTCATTGCAGGTATATATCAGGTATGTGGCCCTCACGATTTTTTTGTAAGGCTTGCCCAGGCACTTATAGACGCTCTTTCCTGTCTGCTGATATATGGCATCGGGAAGAGCATTTTCAGCAGAACGGCAGGGGTGATCGCTGCGTCTATCTATGCGCTCTATCCCGGCTTTATCTATTATTCAACCATGTTATACCAGGAAACCACTGCTGTTTTTCTTCTTTCCCTTTGCTTTTTTTCCCTCCAAAAGGCTTTCTCACGGACGAGATTCTCTCTGTATTTCATCTCAGGCGTTTTGGTGACAATGGTAACATTTTACCGGTCCGGATTTTTATTCCTCCCCCTCCTCATGGCACCCGTTCTATTGATGACACTGTGGTTATACTACAAAAAAAGTTTTCTCCGCTCCTTCCTTTACTTTGTCGCCGGGTTTCTCTGCATGTTCATTATCTATGGCGCGTTTTCCTATCGGGTAAGCAGGTCAATAAACCTCAACAAACCATCAATTGCCTGGTCTTTCTACGAAACCATCCATAGAGACGGATGGGTTTCCGACACTTTTGCCCCCACACCCACCCAGGAATTATACCAGATCACACAAAATTATAATCCACCATTATTAATCGGGAATCAGGCCCAGAAACTGACACCGGAGGTTTATCTGCAGGCAGGGATACTGCTCATCCGCAAACGGCCGGTAGCATTTCTGTCCCAGATGCTTAAAAGGGCTACCCGGATGTGGATGTACGTCGAGACCTACCCTGCAAGGTGGCATTCGGCAAAGATATGGGGCCAATTGCACTTGCATCGCTCTTTGATAATTCTTGGCCTGCTGGGCATCGTGCTTTCTTTCCCGCATTGGTTCCATTGCTGGCCTTTTTACCTTATCTTCCTGTATGTCAACGCAGTCTATATTCCCATAATCGGCATTCCCCGCTATGCAGTCCTGGCCATGCCCTTCGTCATAATTGTAGCGGCATATGCCTTGCTCAACATCCTGTACATTCTTATTCATGAGCGGAATCGGTTGCTATCATACCGGTTCTCTCTGCTGTGCTGCTGTGCTGTCATCACCGCTTCGCTGTTCCTTTATCTCGATGTTCCTGCATTGCTTGGCGTCTTTCCGCATACCCCGCCTGCAACCCTATATGCAATTACCATTATTATGATGAATGCATTATTTATGGTTCTTGCCATCGTGCTCTACCGGATTTTTGCGCTGAGCATTACACTCAAGCATCTCAGCCTGTACGCCGCTGCTATTCCTCTCTTTGTGATAATGGTATGCGGCACTAATGATGCCCTGACCAGCAAAACCTGGCAGGAGTGGCACTGCATTCTTTTTTCCCCGGATCAAAAAATCAGACAGACCATCCTGCTCCCGGATGACTTGAACGTCGACGACTATGACCGGGCGGCGCTGATGATCGATATGTTTCCCGGGGGAGGTCACGAGTATGATTTACAGGTAACGGCAAATGGTGAAGTGGTACAACGGTATCAGGGGGGGATTAAATCAAGCGAAGCGAAATTTGATAAAAAATTCTTTGGCCTTTACAAGAGCTTTCTCTTTGACACCTATAAGCTGAAGCCCGAGGATTTGCGGCAGTGGTATGAAATTGCGCTCCCACCCCACATGCTGCGTGACAACACGCGTCTGGTCATTGAATGTTCGATCGCCGGCAGCGGGGATCCCCGCAAAAACCATGTCCTCATATTTGGCGATTACCAAACCACCGGAGACAGTAATATGTACATAGGGCCCTGCCTTCCCCGGGGAGATGAAGACACCTCGCTTGCCAAGATCATGCCTTATTCCGGTGACTACCGGTTTGAACGGGTGACACCCCTTGCGAGCAAGGGGACAATCAGCGATTACTACAATGGGCAGGAGTGGCAGGAAACTGATCTTGCAGATGTTCGGGGAATACAATCCGGCAGCTACCGGATACGGGTTGAGCTGATCAGCAAGGATGGAAGCCAGGTTGTGCTGTAAACGCTTCGTGTATCCGCCGGCGATATGAACCGGTCATCGCATCACCGGCAGATCAACCTCATGCGCCTCCTCGGGAACTTCCTTAAAATCATCCCAATGGGTTTTATACACCGCCATGGTTCGCCCCGCGCTCATGCCGCTATACTGTTGCAGCTCGATGGAGTAGATTTCCTGCAGTACTGCCTTCTCGGCAATCAGCCGGGGATAGGAGGTAGGGTGGGTTATTATGTAATCCGGCTTGTGCTGGTGAAGAAAATCGAGCAGCACATCCTGATACGCCTTTTCTGAATTTCGCACGGCGTCGAGCAGTTCGGGATTCACCAATCCCACCATGTCGATAATTTTTTTCCGCTGCGCAATGAAGGTTATGGCCCCGATATCGCTCAGGGCAATTACCTTCTCCGGCGGTATGTGTTCTTTCACCCACCTGCCCATGGCAACCTGCTGACTGTTGATGTTTTCCACGTCGCCGGCAAACCGGTGTGACCAGACCGCCACCGACAAGAAAACTGACACGCCGATCACCACCATATATGCAGCGATGGCGGCAGGGCGTGAAGAAACCGTCCATTTCCCAAGCCGGGATACCAGCTCCAGGCGATTACAGAAGTCCCCGGCCGCGCTGAGAAAGCGGTCAAAGCCCCCCGCGGCGATTACCATGTAGAACGGGATGAGCGGCATCATATAACGATGGTAGTGCCGCGCATTCGGCGCAATAAGCATGGCCAGCAGGGGATATCCGACGGTCCAGAAAAGGAGCAGCAGGGAAACTCCGTGAGTTTTTTCCGTGCCGCGCTTCAGTATGCTTTGAAAATAACCACCGATACCGAAGGGTATAAAGAAAAAAAGGAGCGGATGATCATCCCACATGCTTGCCACATATTGCTTGAGATACTCCAGTCGCTTCAGCAGGCCGAAAAGTTCATTCTGGGCGTAGTAGGTTTGAGGCAGGCAGTGACCTGTCGTGTAGTAGGAAAAGATCAGGTACGGGGCGATGATAACCAGATAGAGGCAAACCGGCAGCAGCGGAACAGCTCGTAGCGTGATCACGCAGCCGCGTTCCCGGGTGTATCTCATCTCCAGCATGGTATCGATGGTGGCAAAGGTAAAAAGCGCATAACCTTCAGGCCGCACCAGTGATGCAACCGCAAAGAGCACCGCAGTCGACAGGCCGTTCCTGCCTTCTCTGCGGTCACGGCAGTGTTGCATCACCGCCACCATGCTTAAAAAAGTAAAAAGGGTCACCTCCATTCCGGAAAGAGATGCCCAGCCGAAGCGGCCCGCCATAACCGTAAGCAGGGCGGATAGCAGTGCGATGCGCCTTTGATATCCCTGTTGCAGGGCAAACAGGTAAACGGCCGCGGCGGTGCCGAGGAAAAAGAGCCCGCTCAGTATTTTGGAGGTGACCAGAAACTCCCCGCTCAGAAAAAAAGCGCCGGCCAGTACAAAGACCCATAAGGGAGATGTCGATCCTGACACCGGTTCACCAAGGTTGTAAACAAAGCCGTTTCCCTGAACAAGATTTGAGGCGAAATGATAATGTATCCACGCGTCGTCCAGAGGGACGCCATAATGCCCGGCCGTGCATGTCCACTCCCGATACCAGTAAACGCCCATGACCATGAGCGCAGCTATAATGATGATCGCGATATCCCTGATCTGCCTGGCATTCATCTAAATCACGGTCACATGATTAATGCCGGCCCTGTCCGGTACCGGCGGTGTGCGGCAGAGCCGCTGCGTTGGTATATATCCATTTCGCTTATGGTCGCGGCCAATTGATAATGCTGATCCAGTAATGCCGCAAGGTATGGATATTTTCTTATGGGATACTTTGCGTAATTCAAATAGCTGGAAGGAGTCACATCAACAATACACTGCGGCTTCGTTTTACCAAGGTCATCCTCCAGCATGTTCCAGCTGCCCGGCGTAATCCAGTCATCAGTTTCCGCCTGCGGTTCAAAGTCGAGGGCGGACTCGGTCATGCTGCCGGTTAGAAAATTGCAAAAAATGAATCTCGACGCCGGATTTCTATCGGCAAGAACATAAATTTGCGGACAAAACCCCCATACAAAAACGGTATCCTCAGGCCGGGTATGGGTACGGACATAATCGGCCACCGGTCTGAAACTGGCCTCAACCATGTCATGGGTTACCTGGGGATTATCTCTTTGGACAATAAATCGCATGATATATTGCGTCTGGTACTGTATCACCGGAATAAGCATTCCCACGAGGACCGCCACCCAAATCAGCCTCTTCACAACCGGTGCGGCAAACCTTTCCCTCAGCAATAATGCAGGCAGCCTTAAGACGCCGTAGGCGGCCATGAGTGCCAGCACCGGAAAGGCCTGAATATAGTAGTGGCCAAAAAAACGGCCGCTCATTGCAACTCCGGCCAGCGCAGCAGAAAGCCATAATATGAGAAAGCACCCTGCCTGCGTTTCCCACGCGCCTGAAGACTGCTTATGCCCGGACAAACAATCGGTGATGGTCCTGCACAGCATGTAAGCGCAGCTCAAACCCGCCATGCTCCAGAGAAGAAAATGGGGCAGAACGATTTCGAGGGTTTTTATCTTGAGCCGCCACTTAAAATAATGCGGATCCATCGCTGATGAATACTGATAGGGATGGATGACGGTTAAATAAAAAAAATCCTCCAGAGCGCCCTGCCGCCAAAAATATGCGGCGAAGCCGGCAATGACCAGGGTGAATCCCCCGGCCGCCAGAAGCGACCTTTTTATCCTTTCGTTCCAGGGCACGTTTCTTTTGCATATGGCGGGGGTAAGCATGAGATGAAAAAGCATTGCCGGCAGCACCAGCCCGGCTGTTTGTTTGGTCATGGCCCCCAGCCCGCACAGCGCCCCGGCACATGCAAAGAAAGCCCCACGGGCAGTTTTTTCACCGCGGAATAGGCAGACAGCCGCGGCGGTTACCGGGAGGACCAGCAGCATTTCCGTGTTCACCGCCAGCACATCCCAGCTCTCAAAGCTGGAGATATAGATTACATAAAATAGACCGGCAAGGAGGCCCAGGTGCTTGACGCGGCCAAACGCTTCGTCGGCCAGCCTGCCAATCATCAGTGCCGACAGAATGATCCAGAGGATGCCGAAGAGGTGAATGGCGGTCATGTTGTTTTTTCCACAAATAAAAAAGACCAGGGCATAGATATAGTAGGCCACCGGGGTCTGGTGCTCCCACACATCTCTATAAAGCACCCCGCCATCTAAAATCGTATCCGCCATAACCGCAATGAGCGCTTCATCAACATTAAAAAAAGGGACCGTGACGTAGGGGGCTCGCAACAACACGGCGATCAGACAAATGAGCAGCACCCCCCGAAGAAGGTTTTTTTGTTCTTTCTCCTGTACCATCATGACCGTCCACGTACAAGCAGAAGAGCTACCCGGGGAACATGCCCCCCGCATATCGACCTCAACGCCATTCCCACATCTTCACATGATGCCGGTACAACCCTGCATTGTGTTCAGGCATTACTCCCCGCCTCTTCTCACTGGCAGGCCATGCACCAAATCCAAGGCCATGCGTATGGAATGATCCATATTATTGTACCAGAAGGTTCCTGTCCGGCCTAAAAGCCGCAACCGCTGGTATGGTGCGAGCAGCCCCATAACCTTCTCCAGCTTCCGGGGATACCCGATATCATACACCGGGTAGGTATTGAGAATTTTTTCAATATGGATGCGCCCCACTTCGCTTTCATCCTTGAGCAATTTCACCTTAACTAAATCTTGAATGACCGTGTTGATTAACCCATCCGGGTGCGTCCATACGGCATCGCCTTCCATGCAGGTTACTTCCGCACAGATACCGGTGCGCCCCCGAGGAGCTGCACGCTCAGAAAACAAGGCGGGAACCGAAATGCGATTTATGGTCGTGTCCTGCTGACCATAGTAACACCACTGATACTTTGTTCTGCAGGGTCCCCGCGTCTCCACATTGTACAGCACAATGGAGAGATAGCTGATATCAGGTCGCGGAAGCCCCAACAGTGTGCTGAGCGTGGTAAGCGGTGCGGTCCAAATGATCAGATCGGGCCGGATGTTCCTGCCACCACAGGAGATGGACTTTATGGCTGATCCTTCGCATTCGATAGCATCAACTACGGTATTCAGGAGAACCTCGCCGCCGTTGTTTTCGATGAGTGAAGCCATCTTGTGGCTAAACACATCTATACCGCCATCGGAAGGATAGAGGAAATTTGTTTTAACCGGGGCGGGAAGCAAGGCGGTTTTGACCACTTCAAATAAACTTCCCATTTGAACCTTTTTATCGATCACCGCCCGATCGATTCCCGATTCCGCCCAGGTGGCGTGCACCCGGTGAGGAGGCAGCTTTAAAAATTTTTCCGTGTAGGGCTTAAAAAAAACATCATAGAGTGTTTTACCGTACCGGCTCACAATGTAATCTTCAAAACTGCTGCCCTGCTGAGCTTTTCTGGAGAGGAGATCCGGCATGGTGCGGAAAATGACAGACGCGGGGAGCTTAAAAAGAACCTTCCAATTGAGCGGCCAGTCATGGTAATGTCCGAACATCCAAACGCCGCTGCAGCGGGGAAGGACAATTTTCCTCTCCCCGAGAATTTCCTCTATGAATGCTGATACCTCTTTGTCATCGGTATGGAAACGATGCGGTCCGATGTCGAAGATAAAATCATCATAGTAGAAGCTCCTCGCCAATCCCCCCGCCCGATCCTCCTTCTCGATCACGATAACTTTATGACCCGACCGGGAAAGCAGATATCCCGCGGTCAAACCGGCCACACCCGCACCAACAATAACCGTTCCATCCATGCTGACTTCCCTCGCCACCATATAAGAGTATGTGCTCTGCCCCGCGGTTAAGCTCTGCTGGAAGGAAAACTACCGTCGCATACATACATCACGATGATAATGAGCAGGCGTTTATACGTCCACCCTGGGACAAAGCTGCGCAATGACACAACTTTCACAAATCGGCTTTCTGGCCATGCAGGTGTATCTGCCGTGAAAGATCACCAGGTGGGAAAAGTTGGTCCACTCTTTCTGCGGCACCAGCTTCATCAAATCAAACTCAATTTTCACCGGATCCTGATGTTTCGTGAGCCCCAGCCTATACGACACCCGTTTCACATGGGTGTCCACGGTAATCCCCGGGACACCGAAGGCGTTGCCCAGAATGACATTGGCCGTCTTGCGACCGATCCCGTCAAGCGCCACCAGCTCTTCCAGCGTGCCCGGAACCTTTCCGCCGTGCAGCTGCACCATCTTTTTGCAGCAGTTGATGATGCTTTTGGCTTTGTTTTTGTAAAACCCGGTTGACCTGATATCCGTTTCCAGAACCTCCTGCTTAACCCGGGCATAATCCTCCGCCGTTTTATATTTCCTGAACAAATCCGCGGTAACCTTGTTGACCCGCTCATCAGTACACTGCGCTGATAGAATAGTGGCAACCAGCAACTCTAAGGGGCTGTTAAAATGCAGAGCACACCTGGCATCCGGATAGCGCTTCTTTAAAAGAGAAATGATTTTTGCAATCCGCACTTTGCTTGAATCATCCTTTTTCATGTCACCCATCTTTGTGTGTTGGGGTCAGCCCTTGAATTTTCCTGTTGACATAATTGGTATAGGAACTGTTAATATGCTATCTGTGTCGGGTTCATCGTAGCGAACTACGTGTCCAATGTCAAGGTCTGACCCCAATGGAGAAAGAAGTAATAACCAGTTGTCCTCATGATTGCGGCGGGCGGTGCGTACTCAAGCTGCATGTGAAAGACGGGGTGATCACCCGGATTGAGAGCGATAGCGGTGAGGAGCCGCAGCTCAGGGCGTGCGCGCGGGGCCGGGCATACCGCCATCGCGTGTATTCCCCCGATCGTCTCAAATACCCCATGCGGCGGGTCGGGGAACGGGGCGAGGGGAAATTTGAGCGCATCAGCTGGGACGAAGCCCTGGATCGGGTGGCCGATGAGCTGCAGCGCGTTAAAAAAATCTACGGAAACGCCGCAATTTTTTATGTCCCCTATTCCGGCAACACGGGGACCTTTCTGCACAGCCAGCTGGCGGTCAACCGGCTGCTCACCATGTTCGGCGGTTTTACGCCCGTCTGGGGATCCGCCTCGTTCTGGGGCAACCTTTTCGCCTCAAACATCACCTACGGCACCCTCACCACCGGCCACTCCCGTGAAGACCTGCTCAATGCGCGCCTGATCATCATGTGGGGCTGGAACCCCGCCGTGTCAATCCAGAGCACCAACACCTCCTGGTATCTGTCCCAGGCGCGAGAAGCCGGGGTTAACATTATCGCCGTTGACCCGCGATTCACTGATTCTGCGGCGGCATTTGCCCGGAAGTGGGTGCCCGTCAGACCGGGCACCGATACTGCACTGCTGGTGGCCATGGCGCATGTAATCGTATGTGCCGGTTTGCAGGACCAGAAATTCCTCGATACCCACACGGTCGGCTTCCCGGAGTTTAAGGACTACCTCATGGGCAAAGACGACAACACGCCCAAAACCCCGCGCTGGGCGGAAACCATAACCGGCGTGGCGGCTGCAAGCATTGAGGAACTCGCCCGCGAGTATGCCACCATCAAACCCGCAGCCCTGATGACCCTCGGGGCACCGGGGCGTACCGCCTTCGGCGAACAGTTTCACCGCGCGGCCGCCACCCTTGCGACCATCACCGGCAACATCGGCATTCCCGGCGGGGATGCTGCCGGGTTCGGCCTTGTGCCCGTGGGCCTCGAGCCTCTCTCCTCGGCCGGCTTGCTCAAGGGAGCCATGCCGGGCAATCTGCCTGAAGGCACTTCACCCAAGAGGGGTGTGCATATCACCAAGGTCTGGGATGGAATCATACAGGGAAAAGCCGGCGGTTACGAAACCGATTTCAAGCTGCTTTACATTACCAACGGCAACCCGGTAAACCAGTTTTTAAATACCAACAAGGCCGTCAGGGCAATGAAAGCGATAGAATGCGTGGTGGTTCACGAGCAGTTCATGACCGCCACCGCCCGGTATGCCGATATTCTGCTTCCCGTCAACACCCAGCTGGAACGAAACGACATCATACGCCCCTGGCATTCGGGTTCTTACTATATGTATCTCAACAAGGCCATTGACTCGCTCCACGAGTCCAAGTCAGACCTTGAGATCTGCGCGGAACTGGCGAAACGGCTCGGCATTGAAGGGTATTGCGATAAAACTGAAGATGAGTGGCTGCGGGAGTTCTGGAAAGGGGCCGCAGAACATGCCCATACAAAACCCCTGATTGACTATGACACCCTGAAAAAGAAAGGCGTGCACAAGATCCATCTCCCGGAGCCCGCCATTTCCTTCAGTCAGGAGATAGCAGACCCCGAAAAGCATCCCTTCCCCACACCATCCGGAAAGATCGAGATTTACTCCCGGCGCCTGGCGGACATGAACAACCCCCTGCTTCCGCCCATTCCCACCTACCTCGAAACCTGGGAGAGCCGGAATGACCCCTTGGCCGCACAATACCCCCTGCAGTTTATCTCCACCCACATAAAGCGGCGGATTCATTCCAACATGGACAACATTCCCCTGCTCAGGGAATGTGAGCCGCAGACCCTCTGGATCAATTCCATTGATGCGCGAGCAAGGAATATTAAAAACGGTGACAGCGTGAAAATTTTCAATCAGCGCGGTGAGGTGGTCATCCCCGCAAAAGTCACCGAGCGCATCATGCCCGGGGTGGTGAGCCTGGACGAGGGGGCATGGTACAATCCCGACGCCACGGGGATTGACCGGGGCGGCTGCTGCAACGTGCTCCTCAAGGATGAGCACTCACCGGCAGGGGCCTTTTGCAGCAACACCTGCCTGGTGCAGGTGGAGAAGGCCGGTAAGGGAAAAAACACAGCAGGGGAATTGGGTAATGGAGCAGGAGCGATGGAGTAGTGGAGTGCTGCGGTTACTGGAATATCTCATTACTCCAACACTCCATCTATCCAGTATTCAAGCGCCGCTGGCGTAGTAGCGTAATGGAGTAGCGGAGTAATGAGACAATGGGGATTTTATTTTGATCAGTCGCGATGCGTGGGGTGCTACGCCTGCAGCGTGGCATGCAAGGACTGGCACGATATTGCAGCAGGTCCGATACAGTGGCGAAGGGTCATCTCACGGGAGCGGGGAACGTACCCCGATGTCTTTCTTTCCTATCTTTCCCTCTCCTGTAATCACTGCGCGCTACCGGCCTGCGCCGGCGCGTGCCCCGCTAAGGCCATCAGCAAGAGGACCGAAGACGGGATAGTAGTAGTAAACCGGGATGCTCTGCCTCGGCAACATAGCCTGTCAATAACTCTGCAAAAAGGCCTGTCCGTATGGCGTTCCGCAATTCGAGGAGGAAGCGGGAGCCAAGATGCAGATGTGCACCTTCTGTCTTGACCGGATAGTCGCAGACAGAAAACCCGTCTGCGTGGAGGCCTGCCCCATGAGGGCGCTTGATGCCGGGCCCCTGGATGAACTCGCCAGGAAATATGGAACAGCTGGTGAAGCTACGGGATTTGTCTATTCAAAAAAAACCAAGCCTTCGATTATTATCAAACCGCGGTACCAAATCACTCCTCCACCGGCTCCACAAACTCGATCAGGATCCCGCCCGTATCCTCGGGATTAAAATAGGCAACCTTGCTTCTGCCCATGTCGAGAATGCCATCCCTGGTGACGTGACCTAGCCGGACGCCTTTTGCTTCCATGCGTGTCACCGCCTCTTCGATATTGGTAACCGTGAAGGCAATATGATTGATGCCGGCCGGCGGATTTCCGAGCATGGCACCGAAGCGTTCCGAAAGGGGCTGTATCAGCTCAAGCTCTATGCCCCCCGCCGGAATGAAAGAAAATACACTTTCGCCACGGGTCACCTGGGAAGAAACAACCGTGATGTCACTGTCATCCAAATCAAGCAGGTTCTTGAACAGGCTCATGGATTGCTCGGCATCCTTGACGATGACACCAATGTGCCTCAGGCCGGTTATCAGCTCATGCATTTTCATCCGTATATCCTCCCTGCCGGACCATAACACGGGATTCCCCAAACACGCCGGGGAAAGACAATCATCACGCGTTTTACTGCATGCAGCCCGGAATGATCACACATCCCCGCCCGTGAGCGGTCAAAATCCCGCGTGCCGCACGGTAAGGCGTTTACCATTCTCCATAAATGCGATCGCTTCGCTGAACGAGGGCAGGCCCGCCCTTCCTCCCAGGTCCCTGCATTTCAAGGCAGCTACCGCGTTGGAAAAATCAAGACAGCGGGAGAGGTCCCAGTCTTCAAAGAGGCCCCTGATGAATGCTGCATGGAATACATCCCCGGCCCCGGTGGTGTCACGGCAGCTCACCTCATAGGCGGGAGAATGATAAAAGCGCCCGTCATACAAAGCAAGCGCCCCTTCTCTTCCCAGGGTGACGCCCGCTATCTGCGGACCTCTGCCCGCAATCTGCGTAAGCCCTTCCTTGAGATTGCCGCAGCCGGTGAAGCGTTCGGGGAAGCGTTTCTCGCCGATGACCACATGGGACAGCGATACCAGCTCAGCCGTTTCATCGGAAATCCGTTCAGCATCCATGATCACGCACATTCCCTCCCCCCTGGCAAACCGGGCTGCCTGGACCGCGGCAGCAGCATCATGACCGTCAATCAGCAGGACCTGTGCGGAACAGATAATCTCCCGGGGAACCTCGCCGGGATGCATCGCAAGCCTGCTGTCCCGATCCCAGATGATGGTGCGCTCTCCCGTGCCCTCGTCGATGAGGATGAAGGCGCATTGGTTCCTGGTATCCGGCACCACTGCCACCCCTTCAATATCCACTCCCTCTTCCACCAGACTCTTCCGGGAGTAATCACCAAAGTCTCCTCCCCCCATTTTTCCCACGTACCGGGTCTTAAGCCCCAGGCGCCGGCAGGCAACCATGGCAGTGGCTGCCTGGCCACCGCCCGCCTGCCTGAAATTAAGCATCTTAAGTTTGCTGTCATACGCGGGGAAATGGGGAACCACGCAGAGGAAATCCACCGCGTTTAATCCCAGACCCACGACATCAAACGGCTTGTGAGATGGAAGTTTAAAAGGCAGGTTCACAGGTACGTTTTCCAGAGCTGAGGATGGGAACGGAACATCAGCCTTGATCAGCCGGTCTTCCTGAAGGCCAGAAATGTTTTTTTACTTTCTCCTTCACCCCGGCTCAAAAAGCAGACTTCCAACGGTGTGCCGATCTTAATGGCATGAGGGTGCTTGACATCAACATCCAGAACGCGGGCGCTGATGCTGGGGCCTTCTTCCATTTGGACTATTCCCGCGCAGTAGTGGTGCTCCCGGTCATAACCCTCTTCAGCCATGAATGTCGGACCGACTGCAATGACCGTGTAGGCGGTCAACTTCCCCCGGCCCTTCAACTCCACCCACTCCATGTCGGCACCATAACAGGACGTGCAGAGCGGACGGGGCGGCAGGTACACGGCATTGCATTTCGCGCATCGCGATGCCATCAGTTTCTTCTCGTTTAAGAAGGCATTAAAAGATGCCGCGGTATATTCTCTCTCCTCTGCCATGAGCTTATCTCCTCTCGTAAATGTGCACCACGCAGGTTCCGCCGGTTGCCCCCACATTATGGGTCAGCGCCAGATCGACGTTTTTGACCTGCCGTTTTCCCGCTTCTTCCCTCATCTGCGTCCATATCTCCACCGCCTGAGCCACGCCGGATGCGCCTATGGGATGCCCCTTCGATTTCAGTCCCCCCGAGGTATTGATCGGTCTCCTCCCGGTGAGCGCGGTCGCTCCTTCAAAAGCAGCCCGTGATGCCTCCCCCCGCCCGAACAAGCCCAGGTCCTCGCTGGCAATAATCTCGGCGCTGGTGAAGCAATCGTGCACCTCGGCAATCTTGATGTCCTGAGGGGTTACCCCTGCCATCTGATAGGCCTCTGCCGCGGCCGCCAGCGCACCTTCCAGCGAGGTCACGTCTTCACGGCCATGCATGGCGGACCCGCTGCCCTGGCCCGTCCCGATGATATGGACCGGCTTGTCCGTGAAGCTGCCGGCCAGTTCTTCGGCTACCAGAAGAAGACAGGCGGCGCCATCAGTGATGGGAGAACAGTCAAACAGCCGCATGGGCCATGCAACCACGGGATTGGCTTCCTCATCCTTAAGAAAATCCCAGACGTCGCGCCAGGCCGGAACCGGCCCTCCCTTTTCTTTCACCTTGGCAATCCTCCGCGCCATCAGATCTTCTATGGTGACCTGGTACTGGGCCTTGGGATTCAGGGCCCCGTTGCGGTGATTTTTAAGTCCCACGCTCATGAAATGTTCCACCTTCGCCCCGTACTTATGCATGTAGGCCGTGGCAATCGCCGCATAAAATCCGGGGAAGGTAAATCCCGTCGGGGCTTCATAGAGGATATCCCCCGCCGCGGCCAGGGTATCGGTCACCTGCGCGGTGGAAAGGTTGGACATTTTTTCCACTCCGCCCACCAGGACCATGTCATAAAAACCGGAGGCAATGGCGATGATCGCCTCACGCATGGCCACCCCTCCGCTTGCGCAGGCATCTTCAAAGCGGGTCGCCGGCTTCGGCACCATGCCGATCCAATCCGCCATAATGGGGGCAAGATGGCACTGGCCTTCGAAAAGGTCGCTGGTAAGATTGCCGAGATAGAGGGCCTCAATCGCATTCACATCAACCCCCCGGTCTACCGACGCCTTCATGGCAAGGAAGGCATCCACAAAGAGGTCACGGGATGCCTTTTCCTTGAACACCCCGAACCGCGACATGCCCGCGCCGACGATCGCAACGCCCCTGCCCAGCTTTCTCTTCTTAGGTCCCATTGCCGTTCCTTTCATATGGTTCTCGGTTTAGCGTACCAGGAATGCGCCGCCCGGTATCCCGCGCATGGGCGGGCATTTACTTTTTCCCTTCAATCTCACGGTGAAGGTCCTCGGCCATGGCAGCATTGAGTGTCTTGAGCAGCTGATACTGCTCCTGCGCCTTGTCTTTATTGCCCATGGCCAGGTACGCGGAACCCAGCTTGGCCCGGGCAAAGGCGTTGTCGGGTTTCAAGGCAAGCGAGCGCTCAAGCGCATCGATTGCATCCTTGTAGCGCCTGAGCCGGCAGTATGCGTATCCCAGGGCATAGTGCGCATTGGCGTTATCCGGCGTGAGCCGGATCGACTTTTGCAGCGCCTCAACCGAATCCTCATGTTGCTCAAGCTTCTCGTAGGAAATGCCCAGATTGTAATATGCCTCTGAAAAGTCCGGGTTCAGATCTATTGCCCGCCTGAAAAATACTATGGCCTCCTTGTATTTTTGAGCGAGCATCTGCTCCGTCCCCCTGGAGTGCTCTTTCGCCGCGTCTATCTCCCGCGGGGAGGGGTTCTGCACTTCCTGCTTTTTCTCCTGGGAATAAGCGCGGCCGGCACACAGCGCCAGCAGGAGCATCAGCACCATTAATCCCGGAACACGGCTCGTTTTCATCATGTGATCTCCTTGCGAGCATCAAATTATAAGAAGCCTAAATGCCTATTCCCGCTCTTTCCTGACAGCTCACCTTATCATGGGACCGCAAATGAGCATGGCCTTCAACCACCAGTTTTTCTCCCCCCGTCAAGCCCCTCTCAACCGCCACCCCCGCTCCCCGCATCGTTCCCAGGTGAACTTCCCGTTCCACGGCGATTCCATTTTCTATGACAAAGACCAGGTCTTTCCCGTCCCTCTCAATCACCGCATCGCGCGGTATGGTAATTCCTGATGCTTCCGGCGCTATGACGGATGCGTTTTCCCGGAATGCCACTTTGGCGCTCATGTCCGGCTTGAGATACCTATCAGGATTTTTGATCCTGACCTTGACGGGCACCACATTCTTCTGCCGGTCAGCCATGGGTGAAATGGCCGTCACCTCCCCCTCATAGGTTTTCTCAGGCAATGAATCGGGGGTGATCAGGGCGCGGTTGCCGATGTGAATGGCATTGATTTCATCTTCATTGATGTCCACCTCGACATTCATCACATTCAAATCAGCCAGGGTTACTACGGCGGAACCCGATATGCCTTCAAATGTCTTCATGGGAAAGAGCATTTCGCCCACATCAGAAATCTTGTCGATCACCGTACCGGTTATGGGCGCCCTGACGATCGATTCCGCGGCGCGGATGTGGGCAAGCTCGAGCTGCTTTTTACACACCTCCACCTCCGACTGCGCCGAGTCCAGTTCGAGCTCGGAAACAACCGCGGTTTTCTCTTCTTTGTCCAATTCGGCAGGTGAAATGAGATGCTCCCGGAAAAGCTCCCGTCTCCGTTTCACCTCGGCAACATCCTTCTGATGCAGCTCCTGCTTATGCTTGAGATGCAGATGCGCTTTTTCCAGGTTCGCCCGTGCCTCCTCCTCCTGCACCTGAAACTCTTCACCGTCCAGAACGGCGATAACCTCACCCTTTTGAACCAGATCGCCCTCCTGCACCGCTAGAGAGTCTATTCTGCCCGCAACCTTGGAACTCACGGTGACCTCGCTTTCAGCTACGATATATCCTCCGGCGGTCATCAGGACCGGCCCGTCCCCCGCCGGGGGAGCATTCACCGTCAGCACCGTAACCTGCTTCCGCGGGTCATCAAAGTCCCTGACGAGCAGAAAGACGGCAAACCCGGCTATCACCATGACACCGCACAGAACCGCCACTTTTCCGGGAAACGAGCGGGTCTTGGGAGACGCAGGATCTATCTTTAGCTTCTTGAGATCGGTGTAAAGCTCTTCTTTCATGTCTGCACGCCTCAACTATGCCGTACGCGCGAGTGGGCAGTTACGCACTCCGAGAGCTTTTTAGAAGCTCTATATAATTTTTCCGGAAGGGTGTCAACAGCTAAACCGGATACAGTTCAGGGCATAAAGACAGAACCGGTACACCGCAAACCGGAGCAAGAAGAAGGCCAATGCCCCCATAGGCCATGCGATTCTTCCATCAGTGGTCCCCGTGAAGTCATGTTTCAAATTTTCATACATATACATTTAAATTTTTCATATTCTTCCCGGCCCCGGCCTCCAGAGGACAGCCGCGGCAATTAAAATAAATCATAAATTTCAATATATTAAAATGATGATGGCAATTTTCTCTGTGGCATCCGGCTTGCAGTAAGTGCTTTAAATATAAAAAATCATAAAAATTGGAGCGCGCAATGATTACCAAAATAGATAAAAAAATTAGAAATGAAATAACCGCACTTATTGTGATTGGATTTTTTTTATTTTTTGGGGCGCCGCCTGTTTTTGGCGCTTCTTTAAATCTGGCCTGGAATGCGAACACTGAAACCGATCTTGCCGGATATCGCATTTACTACGGAACATCGTCGGGCAATTACACCTCTGTAAAAGAACCCGGCAAAGTCACCAGCTATGTACTCTCCAATCTTAACGAGGGCACACGGTACTACATAACCATGTCCGCATTTGACACCTCCCTTAACGAGAGTCAAAAGTCTGTCGAGATTACCAGTGTTGCCCCCGGGTCGGAAAAATGCGCGGACGGCATTGACAATGACGGGGACGGCAAAGTCGATTGCGCTGATGCCGACTGCACCAATCAGGCCTGCAATGACAACAGCCTCTGCACGACCGGCGATATCTGTTCCAATGGGTCCTGCGTGGGGACAAGCACACTCAACTGCGATGACGGCAATGTCTGCACCACGGACAGCTGCAGCCCCGCGTCCGGCTGTTTCCACACCAACAACACCGTCTCCTGCAACGACGGTCTGTTCTGCAACGGCAGTGACACCTGCGGCGGGGGAATCTGCTCCGTGCATGCCGGCAACCCCTGCAGCGGCGGGACGGTCTGCAACAACACCTGCAATGAGGCTGCCGATAACTGTCTTACCGCCGGCGGAACGGCCTGTACTGATGACGGCAATGTCTGTACCAATGATATCTGCAACGGATCGGGAAGCTGCACCCATCCCAACAATACCGCCTCCTGTGATGACGGCAATGCCTGCAGCGCCGCCGACATCTGCTCCAATGGCACATGCGTCGGCGGAACAGCGCTCAATTGCGATGACGGCAACCTCTGCACCACCGACTCCTGCAACGCCACTTCCGGCTGTGTTCACACCAACAACACCGCCTCCTGCGATGACGGCAATGCCTGCACCACGGCGAGCGCCTGCCTGAACGGGGTCTGCCAGGGCGGCAACCCCGTCGACTGTAACGATGGCAGCGTGTGTACCGGCGACAGCTGCAATCCTCAAACCGGCTGCGTCTACACCGCCCTGCCCGGGTGCTGCATGCAGGACGGCGACTGCACGGATAACAACCTCTGCACCGGGATTGAGCGCTGCGACGTCGCCAGCGGGAGCTGTGTCGCCGGAACCCCTCTTGCCTGTGATGACGGGAACAGCTGCACGGATGATGCATGCAACCCGCTAACCGGGTGCGTTTATACTAATAACACCGCCCTGTGCGATGACGGGCTCTTCTGCAACGGTGATGATGCGTGCGGTGACGGAGGCTGCACCGTGCACTCGGGGGATCCCTGCCAACAGCTCACCTGCAACGAGGAAAGCGACCTCTGCGAGGAGGCGGGCATTGTCTGCGACAACCCCGATACCTGCTCATCATACAGCGGCGCGTGGAGTACCGCCACCAGGGAAGACGCCTTTGAGGGAACCGCGCGCGTTTCCAGCAGGATCGTGACTCATAGCTGGGCACCGGAACTCCCCCGGAAAGGCTTCTATGATGTCTCCATGTGGTGGAGCGCTCTTCCCACAGGCTGCAAAAAATGTCCGGTTGAGATCATCTGCAATGGAGAGTCAGTGGCATCGCTCTCCGTCAACCAGCGGGCTCAGGGCGGACAGTGGAATGCGCTGGGAACGTACAATCTTGAAGCGGGCAGCACATGCAGCGTCACGCTCAAATCAGAGGGTTATAACATCAAAACCTGCGCTGACGCGGTAAAGCTTGTCTATCGCGGAGAAAGCCTGCCCGAGGCCCACATCAGCAGTATTGCCCCCAACCCAGCGGACGTAAACGAGGAAGTCTACCTTGAAGGTGGCGGCACCTCCCCAACCGGGAGAAGCATAATCGGCTACAGCTGGATTTCCGATCGCGATGGAGAATTAGGCAACACCGAATTGCTGTATGCATCCAGCCTCTCGGAGGGGACGCACCAGATAAGCTTCAGCGTCCAGGACGACGAGGGTATATGGTCTCTGCCCGCACGCTCAACGCTGTATGTCGGCCCGGTTGAGATAACCTGTGACAACGGGGAGGACTGCACCTCTTTCAGCGGAAGATGGAAGACGGCGCCAAGAACTGACGCCTTCAGGGGCACTTCAGCGGTATTGACCAAAACCGGCACCTACACCTGGGGGCCGACCCTGCCCATGGCCGGTTATTACGAGGTATATCTGTGGTGGAGTTCCCTCCTCTCAAGCTGCAGCAGCTGCCCGGTAACCATTACCTGCGGGGGAGAGGTGCTGGACACCGTTGCCGTCAACCAAAAAGCGGGGGGAGGCCAGTGGAATCTGCTCGGTTCCTACATGCTTGAAGCGGGGACCGCGTGCACGGTGACCTTGACATCGCCCGGTTCGTACAGCACTATTGCCGACGCGGTGAAATTCGTGCTGATCGACAACCAGCCGAACGCGCACATTCTCTTCGCTCAGTAACGCTCGCGCATATCCGTCTGAAATGCGTGCACGCAATTTTTGCTCATGCATTTCAGCACTGCTGACGATACGGTGGGTAGTCTCTCTCACAGCTCCCCGGGAGGCGACCCGGCGGAACAAGGAGTACCAGCCTGAGACAGCGCCGGCGCATCCGGTTTATGATTCGGGAGGCGGGTCATGCAGCAGAACAAGGTGGTCATTCAGCTTAAGAACGGTACCGTGCGCAAGGGAATTACCAGTGATTTCCTCCCCAACAAAGCGCGGTTTCATTTCACCTGCACGGACGGGTCAACGGAAGCAGTGGACGTGGACACGCTGAAGGCCCTCTTTTTTGTCAAAGACATCGAAGGCAACAAGGATTATAAAGAGACCTATAATGACGTCATTCAGGGGGGAGGCAGGAAGATCAGGGTGGAGTTTGCCGACGGTGAGGTTATCGTGGGGTTCGTTCTGGGTTACTCGCCCGACCGCCCGGGTTTTATCATGTCACCCGCCGATTGCAACGGAAACAACAACCGCATTTTCGTGGTTAAATCAGCCACCCGAAATGTTGAATTTATCTGACAGGCTGTTGAAAAACACCCATCTGCTGCGTTACGCTCATCCTTCGTCATTGCAACTTACTTGCATCCTCATCTCCCGACAGTGCATTACCAACCCAACAGAGCTGCGGGGTATTCAGGCATATTTGTATAACCCCCTGCAGACCGATGCTGTACCCATCATCATTTTTGTGTGCCCCCTCTTATCATGCGTTTAATAATATTGTGCCGTTTTCGCCTCTGCAAGACTGCCGGAGATGGCATAAAGTCTTCTCTCGGCGGAATAATATTCAATGGTGCCGCGCTCCAGGCCGGTTGCTTTAAGAAAAACAGCATGGTCAGCGCGGGCATGGCCTTCAGCGCCTGAATCAAAAAAACCTATAATATCATGGATATTGTTAAAGTAAATCGAGACGGTTCCATCATTTATCTTCACCACGCGGGATTCGGTACCGCAACAGCCCCAGCTCTCACGCAAGGCCTGTTCAACAATGTCTGCCTTTCGAGCTGCGGCTGACTGGAAGCCTTTTCGACCCTATTCTGCTGCTTATTTATTTCAGACTGCAGCCGTTTTATCATTTCCTCCTGTTTCTTAATGGTCTCTTCCATCTTCTTAATATCACTCGAGTCAGTTTTGTCCTTATCGGCACAAATACCGGGTACCGCATACAGGTAGCAGAAAGCTTAGAAGAACAACCAGTGACTTGAAAAAAATCTTTCCCATTGCGACTTCCTCCTTCTTTGAAAAGCAGACAGTTGTTATGCCGACTAAAAATTTGCTATGTTTATACCATAATTTTTATCATTGGTAAAGGGGGCACGCTGAAGTTGCTTTTATCGTCCTTTGCAGGAAATGAATTAAGTAGTTAGCTTGTTTTCTGGTTTTAAAGATTCGCGGTGAATTTATCTTTACAAAAACATATAAATCTGTTATGCAAACAACACTTTAAAGAGTTGAGAACATACAATACAACGTTGCCTTAGGAGCTATAACGTTTATGCAAGGGGGTTGTGTTTAATGGGTAAGCATCTTAATTTGATTATAATTATCATGTTTTTATTTTCTCCTGTATTAACAGCGTATGGCATCGCTGAAGAAACGACTCCGGCCGGGATGAAGGAGAGCTTTGACCGCATTCAGGTAACCTTCATTGTCAATAAAGGCCAAATTGATAATAAAGAGGCAGCCTATTTTGCCAGGCTCTCGGATGGGTATATCTATATTGATAAAATGGGTATGATCACCTATAAGTTTGCGTCTCCCACCAGAAACGGCATAGTTATTAATGAAATAGTATCAGAAAAAAAAATCTCTCTTACCCCGCTTGAACCACCCCCGGAAACTGCGGTCGCTTTCATGAAACAAAAAGGCTCAATTGATCGGAGATAATCTGAATTATTACCGTTTATCCTATGGGGCGATTCATGATGGCATTGAGCTGCAATTGCTGGCCTTTACCGATAATCTGGAAAAGATCTTTACCATTGCGCCCGGAGGAGATCCCGGCAGCATCGCTGTCAAGCTCAAGGACGTGGAAGGATTAAAGGTGAATGATGCAGGGGCACTGGAAATCATCACAAAACAGGGCCCGGTAACCTTTGGCCAGCCGCACGCCTACCAGTTCATGGAGAAGAAAGAAAATCGGTTGATGTTGCGTACATTATACGTAAAGATGACGCGTATGGTTTTAAGCTGGGCAGCTATGACAAGACTCAACCTCTTTTCATTGCCCCCCTCATACCGGCTTTTTTGCTGTCAGCCCCTTGAACCGGAACATGCTTTGTGGTCCCGATGTCTTTGCCATATGACCCTGCAGAGCGCTTTCGGCCGATTGGTGTGATCAGGGTTTGTATGTGAAAGCACATTGCCTAATGGCCCGAAAGGAGATCTGAAATGAAAAGATTAGTTATGTGGTTCGTACCGCTCGTATCCCTTTTATTCGCACTATCATCTGTTTCAGGAATCGAGTATGCCGTTGATCAGCTTGAGAAGGGCAACCCCGGCGGCGCGTGCAGCCGGCTTGAAAAGTTTTGACCAGAAGGGTGTCAAAGATGCCGGGAAAGAGATGTCGGTGGACGTCTGGGTTAAAGATGTGCCTGAGGAATTGATCACCGCGGGCTTCTGGCTTACCTACGATCCGTCACAAGTGAGCATTGTCAAGATCGATGTTTATGACGGTACGGCACCGCCGGGTCCCTGGGATAGCGCCATGAGCAGGGTGGTGGCAAATCCGGGCGGTCCGGGAGCATACATGGTTATTGTCGGCAACCTCGGCAATGTCAAACCGGACAAGAAGGGAGACATCATCATCGCCAAAGTGCAATGCAGTTGCAAGGACAAATGCACCAAGCCCATCGAGTTGAAGCCCATCCAGGGTTTTGATACCGTCGTCGGGGGTAACGGAAAAGTTTTTGACGCGATCATCAAACCGGCCTCTTTTACCATCCACTCAAAATAAAGCAATACCTTTTCCGCCGGTCGCATGCAAACCAAATCCATCTCTGACAGGGTTTCGCGGCATTTACCTGCCTCCATATCTGCGCTGGTCTTAACCTGCTTTTTTTTCTCCGGACTCACCGGATTAATTTACGAGATCGTATGGACACGGATGATCGTCAAGGTCATCGGCGCGGCGCCTTTCGCCGTGAGCATCATTCTAACCGTCTTCATGGGCGGTCTGGGGCTGGGCAGCTTCATTGCCGGCAAAACCATAGACCGCGTGGGAGAACCGCGCAGGCTGCTGAAGCTATACGCTCTCCTGGAATTAGCTATCGGGGGGTACGGCATCATTCTTCCCGGTCTGATAATACTGTCGAAACCGCTCTACAGCCTTCTGTACAACCAGCTTTTCAGCCACTTTTTAATCTACAGTGTGCTTACCCTCATCGGATGCCTTGTGCTGCTCATCCTGCCTTCCGCCTGCATGGGCGCCACCTTGCCCATTTTATGCCGCTTTTATATCGTTCAGCTGGGCCACCTGGGAACACGCTCAGGGCGGCTGTATGCGTTAAACACCATCGGGGCGGCAGCGGGCTCTTTTGTGTGCGGTTTCTGGCTGATAGCCTGGTTCGGGGTCTGGGGAAGCCTGCTCTCGGCGGTGATCATTAACGCGGCCATCGGCGCGGTCAGTCTGCTGGCAAGCAACAGCATCGGCTTGGGGCAAGGGCCGCACGAAAATGCTCCCCCGCTCAGCAATGCCGTCCCGGAACAGCCCGACGCGGATGAAGCTGCGCTTCCCGCATCTTCCGCCGGCCACCGATTCATTACGCTCTCCATTTTCGCCCTGTCCGGTTTCTGCGCCATGGCATATGAGGTAATCTGGACCAGGCTGCTGGGATTAATCATCGGGCCCACCACCTATTCTTTTACCATTATACTGACCACGTTCATTACCGGGCTGGGAATCGGGAGCCTCCTGTTCGGCCGGATGGCTGACAGAACCGCAAAGCCGCTCAGGCTGTTAATCTATACCCAGCTTTTCGCGGCACTGCTTGCGTTGGGAGTCAGCCAGCTTCTGGGCAACAGCCAGTTTTTCTTCGCCAAGCTCATCTACCACTTTCAGACCAGCTTCGCGCTGCTCGCGGCGGCCAAGGCAGGCATTTCTATTCATCATCATGATCGGCCCTACCTTATTACTGGGGGCCACCTTTCCGCTGGTGGGGAAAATCTACACCAGCTCGGTCAGCAGGATCGGCCATTCCATAGGCTTCGCCTACACGGTGAATACCATCGGGGCCGTACTGGGATCCTTTTGCGCCGGTTTCCTGCTGATCCCCCTTTTGGGCAAGGAACTCAGCTTAAGTCTGGTCACCGGTCTTCAGCTCTGCAGCGCGCTGTTCGCGGGATGCTACCTTCTCGCGGCCGAGCGCAAAGCCGGGATCATGAAGTGGACGCCCGCCGGCGTCATGGCCCTCGCCGCCATCACCCTTTGCTTTTACCTGCCGCACTGGAACCGGCAGCAGCTTGCCATGGGGAGGTATCACCGCTTCGAGGAATTCAGCACCGAACTCAGGACCTGCGGCTGGTGGGAGGCGCTGACAAGCAGGACCGTCCAAACTGGAACAGTATCAGGCGAACACCAGTCTTCTTTTCTACGGAGACGGTATCGGCGGATTCACGACGGTGATGAAAATAGTAAATTTCTTGGGTGAAAATCGAATACCTGCTGGTCAATAGCGGCAAGGGGGATGCGTCGAGCCATGGAGACATGCCGACCCAAACGCTTACTGGCTCACATTCCACTTGCTTTTTCATCCGGACCCCCGGGAGGTGCTGGTCATCGGGTTAGCCAGCGGGATAACCGCGGGCGAAACGCTTGCTCTATCCCATTGAGCGACTCGATGTTGTTGATATCAGCGAGCAGGTGGTCACGGCCAGCAACTTCTTTACCGCCTGGAACAGCAACGTGCTTGCCCATCCAAAAACAGAGCTCATCATTCAGGATGCCCGCGCCCACCTGGAGCTGACCGACCGGAAATATGATGTCATCATCGCCGAACCATCCAATCCCTGGATGGCGGGCCTGGCCAACCTGTTTACGGAAGAATGCTTCACCCTGGCCAGGAACAGGCTTAAGCAGGACGGGATATTTGTGCAAATGTTTCACTCCTACCAGATGGACTGGGAAACCTTTGCCCTGGTGGGGAGAACGTTCAGCGAGGTCTTCCCGCAAAGCGTGCTTATGACCACCTTTCCTACCGCCCCCGGTTTCATCAGGCCGGAAAACGATTATCTGTTTATCGGTTTTAAGGGGGGAAAGGGATTCAACCGGGATGCCGCCGCCGGGGCCATCGCCTACGCCGGACAATCGAACAATATGCGTTTATCCAACCCTGAACTTCTCTACCGGCTGATAGTCAGTGAAGAACTCCCCGCGCTGTTCGGTGCGGGGCCGCTCCACACCGACAACCGGCCTCTCCTTGAGTTTGCGGCTCCGAGGGCCATGTACACCAACGATCCCGCCATAGAAAAAAACCTCTCTTCCCGCCGCCTGCTCAGCAGTGAAACAGCCTCCGTTCTTGCTACCATCGACACCATTGACGATCAAATAGCCTTCGCCGCCTTTGCCCTTGCCCTCTACCAGCCCTTTCGCAATATGGTTGATCTTGAAAAGGCAACCGCCGATCAAAGGGAGCGGTTCGTTCAACTGGTGGAAGACTATTGCGGCAGATCACCGGTCGATGATTATTCTGTTTTTACCGACCGGGACATCATGGAGCGCTGCGTTTCCCGGCAAATAGAGACCGCGGAAAAAAATATCAGCCTCGTACCTGATAAAACCTACGTCTACGACCGATTGGGCACCGCTTACGATGCCATCGGGCAAGCGGATAAGGCCATAGCCTATTATCACAAAGCGCTGGAGGTTAACCCCCGCTCGCCCGGCGTGCTGTACAATCTGGGAATCTCGTACGGCAGCACAGGCGATATTGATACCGCAATTCTTTACTATAAAAAGGCGCTGGACATATATCCCGGTTTCGCCCGGGCGCTCAACAATCTGGGCAATGCGCACATCGCCAAAAGAGAGCTTGCGGCGGCGGTTGAGGAGCTTACCAGGGCGGTGTCCATCAACCCCGATTTCGCCGAAGCGCACAACAATCTCGGCAATGCGTACATTAAGCAGGGGGAATTGGTCAAAGCAATCGCGGCGTACGAGAGGGCAACGGACATATGGCCGAACTTTGCGGAGGCACATTATAATTTAGGAATAGCCTACCGCAAATCACAACAGCTGGATCAAGCCATCTCCGAACTCAAACAGGCAGTGGCCATTAATCCCGCTTACGCCAAAGCCCACTACCATCTTGCCATCGCCTATTACTATAACAAGCAGTACAGGGAGGCGATGATCCACTGCAAGAGGGCGATTGAGCTTGGAGCCGCCGTTGACCCCAAGCTGATGGAGCTGCTCAAACCCTATGAATGAGCGGCAGGCTGATCTTTCCCGGCTGCAGAATACCCTGCGCTGAAACAAACGTGCCGCATGATGCCGCACGTGAAACGCTGTCCAACCCCGGCAGCCGTTATGGCCCCGATTCTCCCGGTTGTACCGTAACCCGCCTGTGTTCACCAGGGGCAACCCCGGCTTCGACATACACCACCAACCGGTTTCCATCGCCACGGGCTATGTCACGAACGGCGCCGCCAAAAACGGCATAACCATAGCCGTTCCGTCCGTCATCAAGGCCTTCAATCAGCGGCACATAGAATTTCAACACCCCTGAAACGGCAGTGCTTGAATAATTGGCTATTTCCTGGGTTACCACCGCCGATGTTCCATCATTGGGTCCCCTGACCGTGGTGATGATTACATTATTACCCGCACATGACTGGTAGTCCCCACCCCTGATTATTGCCGTCATCATTGTCTCCCGGGGGGAGTTCCACCCCTTCGGGAGCGGTGCGATTCAGACTGACAACACGGCCGTCCTCGACGGCTATGACCCGGTAGCCCAAAAAATCGTCCTTGCTGTTAACCGCGCTTCCCGCCGAGGTGGTGTGCACCCACCAGGTCCCGCTGTCCCCGTCCCGGTCGATAAAATCACCATGCACATGACCCATCAAAACATGGGTTATGGATCCTGTCCCGGGGTGATCGGCGGCATATGCATTGTTTTCCGTGATGAGATTGACAAGGGCCTGACCGCTTTCCCTGTCGTTCCACTCCTGGTAAGAAAACATGTCAGGCAATTGCAGGGCCTCCGCATAACCATCGCCGTCCTCATCCGCCGGGCTGGTTTCTCCGCCGAATCCATGGACATTCCCCCGCGGGTCATGGTGCGCAACCATAATCGTGTTTCTTCCCGCTTCACGAGCGCTGAGCAGATCCTGCTCCAGCCATGCCAGCTGATCCAGGCCCATGGCCCCTCCCCACTGCTGAACGGCAACATACCAGCCCTCGCGCCGGGCAGCCGGGCCATCATAGCTGTTGATACAGGCAAAATGCTGCTTGTCGCCATAATTAAAAGAATAGTATGGAGGACCGATCATCTGCTTCCAGTACTCCAAACCGTCTCTGAAAATTCCCCCTCCGCTCGCATAACCGTCATGATTCCCCGGTACCAGGAACAGGGGAAGGGAAAAGCGGCTCAGGAGCTCGAAGGCCCAGGTGTACTCGGGGGAATACGGCCCGCCGAACACCAGGTCACCGCTTACCACGATGAACTCCGGATCGAGAAACGAGAGCTCCTTGAGGATCCGCTCTACCGTCATCGCAGGCGCACCGTACCTGTTTTCCGGGCGGCGTTCCTGAACATACGTGCGGGGGTCGCCCACGTGTACATCCGTCAGGTGGACAAAGCGGTAGCTTTCGCCATAGGCCTTTACCACTCGTACGGCATTGGGCTGGATGTCCGAGACATGTGCGGTCTGACTGCTGATGGCACAGTCGAAGATATCGCGCGGAGCGTACGGGGGAACAGTGCCTTTCAGCAGGTAACAGCCGGAGGCACTGTCATAGGTGCCCTCTGTCACGGGCAGGGTATACGATTGGCTGACCGGATCATGAGTGGCGATGCGCAGCATCCAGTCATGCGTTGCCCCGCCATCCTCCCGTTTAACCACCACGCCCAGGGATTCACCTGTCGCCACCAGGGCCGGGCAGCCCAAAACGGGATATACAATCAGCCTGATTTTTTCAAGCGCGGGCAAGAAGAAACGGGGCAGCTCATCGGAATAGCCGGCATCGGGGATTGGATACGCGAGGTTTTCAGCTCCCGCAAAGGCCGTGCCGGCAAGGAGGCAGAAGACCAGAAGGCATGATGGCACCAGGCGCGCCGCCGGCCGCTTACACGGGCACGGGCTGGAGCGCTCAGGCCTCGGAAAGTTTTTTCTTATAGCCGCAGTCCTTTGTCGCACAACTCACCACAACTCCGTAGCGCTTACTCTCTTTTTCCACCAGGAAGGGGCTTCCGCACAGCGGGCAGGGTTCATTCACCGGCTTGTGCCAGGTGGCAAATGAACACTGGGGGTAGCGGGAGCAGCCGTAAAAGACGCGATTTCTCCTGGTTTTTTTCTCGATCACTTCCCCCTCGGCGCACACCGGACATTTGATGCCCGTGGGAACCGGCTTGTTGAGCGACTTGATGGTCCTGCAATCGGGATATCCGGAACAGGCAAGAAACCTGCCGTAGCGCCCCTCTTTTACAACCATGGGCTTGCCGCATTTCTCGCAGGCTTCCCCGGTCCCCGCATCCTGCCCGCTCCCGCCGTTTTCCTTGGAGGCAAACGACCGGATGAACCGGCACCCGGGGTACCCCTCGCAGCCCAAAAACTTCCCGTAGCGCCCCAGCCGGATAATGAGGTTTTTCCCGCATTGGGGACACACCTCGTCTGTTTTTTCGGTGATGATTTCGTGTCGTTTGATTTCAGTCTCCTTCTGCCCGATCAGGTTGATAAAGGGCTTCCAGAAATTGCGCACCACCGGCTTCCACTCCATCTCGCCGCGCGCGATTTCATCCAGCTCCTCCTCAAGGTGTGCGGTAAACTGATAGTCCACATATCGCGGGAAGTGGTTCACCAGCAGCCCGTTGACGGTTATGCCCAGGTCTTCGGGGAAAAACCTTCTGTCGGCAATGGTAGCATACCTCCTGGTCTTGAGGATCTCAATGATGCTGGCGTAGGTGGACGGCCTTCCAATGCCGTAATCCTCCAGCGTCTTCACCAGCGTCGCCTCTGTATAGCGGGGGGGCGGCTGGGTAAAATGCTGCTCCGGCACCAGGGCCTTCAGGAGCAGCTCCTGTCCCTCTTTGAGCTGAGGAAGCATCGCATCCTTGTCATTCCCATCATCATCCTTCCCTTCTGTGTACACCTTCATGAACCCGGGGAACACCACGGTAGACCCCGTGGCCCTGAAAATGAAGTGTGCCCCTGCCGCTATGTCCACCGCAACCGCATCGAGCACGGCCTGTGCCATCTGGCAGGCGATGGTCCGCTTCCAGATAAGCTCATACAGCTTATACTGATCAGGCGTCAGGTGCGCATGCAGCTCTTCCGGGGTGAGGGTGATGTCGGTCGGGCGAATGGCCTCGTGGGCCTCCTGGGCATTCTTCGATTTTTGCTTGAACACGCGGGGGTGCTTCAGGCAAAAGGGCTTTCCATACAATGCCAGGATTTTTTCCTTGATGCTGTACATCGCGCTTTCAGCCAGGTGGACGCTGTCAGTACGCATGTAGGTGATCAGCCCCTTCATCCCCTCATCCAGGGCGATCCCTTCATAGAGCTTTTGGGCGATGGACATGGTCTTCTTGGCTGAGAATCGCAGCTTCCGGGAGGCTTCCTGCTGAAGGGTGCTGGTGGTAAACGGGGGAGCGGGATTGCGCTTCACTTCCTTGCGCCGTATTTCCTTTACCGCATAGGCGGCGCCTTCGAGGCGTCCCGCGATGGCATCGGCAGCCGCCTGATTCCCGATCTGGAACTTGTCCAGCTTCCCGCCGTCCATTTCAACCAGTTCGGCGGAAAAGTCATGGCTTCCGGCTTCATCAGGTTGGGTCGAGAGATCCGCGCGTACCGTCCAGTACTCCTGGGGTATAAACGCCTGAATCTCCCCCTCCCGCTCACAGATCAGGCGCAGCGCCACTGACTGCACCCGCCCGGCCGAGAGCCCCGGCCTGATCTTCTTCCAGAGCAGCGGGCTCAGATTAAAGCCGTAGAGGTAGTCAAGCACCACCCGGGCCTGCTGCGCGTCCACCAGCGGGGTGGAAATGGCCCGGGGATTCTTGAGGGCTTCCTCGATGGCCTCCCTGGTGATTTCGTGGAATACGATTCTTTTGACATCAAGCGGCTTGCCTTTCCGGGAAGGCGGCGCCCCGTTGCCCAGCCCCAGGCTCACCGTCAGGTGCCAGGAGATGGCCTCTCCTTCCCGGTCCATATCAGTGGCGAGATACACGGTGCCGCAATGGCGAAGGGCTTTTTCTATTTTCTCAAGGTGCTTTTTGCTCTGCGGCAGAACCGCGTACCGGGGTTCAAAATCCTTGCTGATGTCCACTGATCCCGACTTGCTGGGCAGGGCCCTGACATGCCCCATGCAGGCCACGACCTCATACTGCTTGCCTAAAAACTGGCCCAGGGTTTTGGCCTTGGTAGGCGATTCGACCACGATAAGTGCAGGTGAATGGGTAGTCATCGGTTATCGGTAAACTCCTTTCATATGGTTGCATTAGGTGCATGTTCGCATAAAATGTTTGCCGGGAAGATGCCTGATGAATCCCCTGAGTTCCAGGTCCAGAAGGGCGGCGGATACCTGGCTGCTGCTAAGCCCGGACCCGGCGATGATGATGTCGATGTGCATCTGCTCGCCGGCCAGCAGGGCAAGGACCGCCCCTGATTCCCTGCTTAACCCGTGCCCGCCGGCCGCTTCCCGGCCGCAGTCCTGCCGCGGGCAGAATCCGGCCTCCGGCACAAGCTCGGAAAGGATATCACCGGCATCCTCAACCAGTTTGGCACCATCCTTGATAAGCTTATGGGTTCCCCTGCTCCGGGGCGAGTCGATGCTGCCGGGGACGGCAAACACATCCCTTCCCTGTTCCAGCGCCAGGCGGGCGGTAATGAGGGAACCGCTGTGGTGACTTGCCTCCACCACTACCACTCCAAGGGACATGCCGCTGATGATCCGGTTTCGCCTGGGAAAGTGGCCGGCCGCGGGAGCCGTGGACATGGGCAGCTCGGAAACCACCGCGCCACAGGCGGCAATCTCATCTTTTAACGTTTTGTTTTCCCGGGGATAATCAACATCAATCCCGCATCCCAGCACCGCAATGGTCCTCCCCTTTACTGACAGCGCACCCCGGTGTGCGCTCGCATCTATACCCCGGGCCATGCCGCTTACAATAGTGATACCCTGTTGCGCTATGTCCCGCGATATTCGCTCGGTAATCATCTTTCCATAGCTGCTGGCAAAACGCGATCCGACCACCGCCACGGCACGCGAATCCTCCCTCCTGAGTTCTCCCTTGACATAGACGCAGGGAGGGGGGTCATAGATGTTGAGCAGGTTGGCAGGATAGGCATCATCGACGAACGGTACCAGCTGTACCCCGTGTTTCTGCATCAGTTCCAGTTCACGTTCAACCCGGGCAGCCTGTTTAAACTCCTTTATGCCGGTTATGACCTTGCTCCGCATCCCTTCAACCTTTTCCAAATCGGCTGAAGTAGCTTTAAACACACCGCCGGGGGTGTGGAACCGCTTGATCAGATTTCGATAGCCTATGCTGCCCAGACCTTCAACAAAACTTAAGGCCAGCCAATGATATATGTCCTGTTGCATCTGCCGGGATCACCTTAAAAAAAGCTCGCGTGCGCTGAGGCCACCCCTTTTATGGGGTACCCTTTCCCGATTGTACCTGCAGCAAGGATCATGCCCGCCTATCTACATCAAAATGCCACTTTCTTGTCAAGCATTTTTATCCCGGACATAAATACACGCCGTCAAAAAAATTGCTTGACAGGCTATACGTTTTTGAATTAAATGCGGTCAGAAACAAAATAGTATAATAATTATTAATATTCCTCATTAATTTCTCTTCCCGATTTCATAGCTCACCGTCCAGAGAAAGGAGGTGTCATGCTGAATAATCAATATACTGTTTTTATTTCTCCGCCCCAGGCAGGCAAATCGAGGCATTTTTCATTGCACATCGGCACGTTTTACAGCGTTATTTTTGTCGTCCTTATTTTTATCATTGGTGATTGTATTGCCATTCTCAAGTATCTTGAAAATAATAAATTAAGGAAAGAAAACAGCAAGCTGAAGGACGAGAGAGACGAGCTGGAGAAAACAGCCAAAGTAGTTGAAGAAATTGAAAAAAATGAATCGTTCATCGAGGATTTTTTAGGACTGGGCAAGGCAGGGGCAAACGTGGGGCGGTTGGGCCAGGGTGGAGGGTTTTCTGATACTCCGGATGACGCACCAACCATCACGTCTGAACCGACAAAACCATACCTGCCTGATGAATCTGCCGGCAGCCGGACGCCTGTGGAACGGGCCCTGACCCTGAACAGAAACCTGGAAGGAATCGTTGATGTCCTAATTGACCGCAAGAGCCGATGGGACACCAAGCCTTCAATTTTACCGGTGGAGACTGACAGGTTCTTTGTCACTTCCGGTTTTGGCTGGAGGATAAGCCCCTTTACCGGCCGCCGCCAGTTTCATAAGGGCATGGACATCTCTTCGAGGAGAGGTACGCCCATCATTGCTCCCGCCAACGGCACGGTTTCCAGGGTAGGCCGTGACCCGTATGTGGGCAGATTCATAGAGATTGACCATAATGGAACCTATACAACCCTCTATGGACATCTGCTCGAAATCAAGGTTGTAAAAGGTCAGAAGGTGAAAAGAGGCAAGCTGATAGGCCTCATGGGAAACACGGGCATGTCCACCGGCCATCACCTCCATTATGAGGTGTACGAGAACCAAAAGACCGTTAACCCCGTGCACTACATCCTGAATACCCACATCCCTCAGACCGTCCTGGCCAAGAAATAAATGGGATTGGCCCCGTGGCCGGGTCATGATTGAAGCAGCTTACCCATCCGCATCCATTTTGTGGTAATGCAAGAATGCCCCCTGCTGTCTATGAGCGGGGGGCATGTTTACTACATCCGGGTGATGATGCTTACATGCTGTTTACCGGCCAAACACGGTTGAGATAAGATCCGGGATAAAAGCGGACTGCTCAGAGGGGCCGAGACCTGCCGCACGAGCAGGCGGACTCCAGCCGGCAGATACCAGCTGATACGGCTCGTTGCGGTTGTAAATAAAGATTGCGTAGAGCATTCCCGCCGCGTTAAATGAACCGTTGCCGGCATCCATGTCCAGGCGACCCCAATTGATTGCCCAGGCGGCTGATGCCACATGGGTTGAACAATAGGTAATTGACCCATCAAAATTATTATGAAACAAATAAGGAAAGGCGCTGCGCAGCCATAAATCTTCATCGCAGGCACCGGAACCGGAACTGTTGAGGTAATGATAATTCCCGTAAAAAGCCACATAATGCCTGGAGCCGCTTTCATGCTCGTACATCCACAAGGTGCCGTCAAGCGCTGTATCATCCGCGTGTACCGTCGGCACTACCGCTGCCAGAATAAAAAACCATAAAACGTATTGCGCTGCTCTTATCATCGGGACCTCCATATCGCTTGCCTGCAATACTGAGCAAGTTTAATACCATGCCTGAAAGCAGGCTCATCAACCTGCGCCACAGTATATAACTTATTGAATTTAATATAAATATCTAACAGGCCCGTTTCCCGGCTCAAAACATTAATACCCCTCCAACAGGGGTATTAATGTTCTTTTCGGCACAGACAGCTGCTCAAGGAGATGCCCTGCCGGGTCTTTTTTTACCGAAAACAATCATGTGCCGGTCACTTACAGCCCTGACCGACAGTTCACCGAGCCCGCAGCAAACAAGCTGGTGCGCGACCTCGGCCGGCTCAAATGCCGCGAGCAGAGAGTTGTAAAAGTCCCGTTTGAGCACCTCCGGCTCTCCGCCCGAATAATGTTCAACCATGTCTGCCGCCGATTTCCGGTCCCCGGGCCGAAGCAGATCATAGACAAATATTTTTGTCCCGGGCACGGCGTGGCGCATGATTGTTTTCCACAGGACAGTGGGGTCATGCAGGTGATGGAGGCAGCTGGTGCTGATAATCGCATCATAAACCCTGCGCGGAACTGCCTCACCCGAAAGGGACGTCTCAATAAAGCTGATGTTCGCTCCGGCAGCCGAGCGTTCCCGGCGCTCACGCGCCAGGGCAATCATTGCCGCCGAACCGTCCACTGCAACAAAGGATGCCTCCGGAAACCTGCGGAAAAACGGAAGGTTACATCGCCCGGACCGCACCCGAGATCGAGAACGGTACCGGTAATTTCGATCCCGCTGAACACGGCGTCGAACAGGTCTATAACCCGGCTGTGGGCCTCTTCAAAGTCGGCGCGGGCATATCCCTCAGCCCCCGCCACATCCTCCATGAGTTCAGTCTCCACCGTTCTTTTCATAGCACTGGCACATGCCGCTGCCCCGGCATTGTTCCGGCACCCCCGGAGCGCATGCCTTGAAGCGGGCATGAAAAGTATACGGCGCATTGTCAGGATAGTCAAAAAAAATTTAACCAGTGCTGCGGCAGTGTCATACCCCGGCACTTTTCATACTAAACATATTTAAATTGCCTCATCCATACACGAGAGCAGCAATCGCGACGCGAATCCTCCCCGCCCATCCCCAGGGGTAAAAAAATAAAAAAATAGCTGGTAAAAAAATAATAAAGGATTATAATACCAGATTAATAAAAAACTGCCTTCCGTTCCAGGCAATCGCGAGACGGTAGAACGTTTTATGCATCACTAACAATTCATTGAAGGAGGAGTAGGGTATGGACAAGCGGATCAAGGAAGTAATAATAACCATTGCTATAGCAGCGTTGGTGATCATGCAGGGCTGCTCGCATACAAAAAAAGAAACAGCGGCAGCTCCTGATACTGCTGCCCAGCAGGTCGTCACTCCTGAAGCTGAAGATACCGATGTCATGGCCGAGGGGAAAATCCTCAATACCATTTATTTCAACTTTGATAAAGCCGATCTGGATCCGAGCTCCATTATAGTGCTGAAGAAGATCGGAGACTGGCTCTCCAAGAACCCCGAGAAAAAGATCCGCATTGAAGGCCATTGCGACGAGCGCGGAACCGACGAGTACAACATCGCCCTGGGAGAGCGCCGGGCATTAGCAGCCAAGAATTATCTCTCCACCATGGGTGTTTCCATGCAGAATGTCACCACCTTGAGTTTCGGTGAAGAAAAGCCGGCCGAGCCCGGACACAATGAAAGCGCCTGGGCCAAGAACAGGCGGGCTGAATTTAAGATCGTGAAATAAGACCCCGCAGGCATAGAGCTCACATGCACGGTACGGCTCTGCATGCCATGAGCTGTCGATTTCTGTATACATGATTTCCCCCCATCCTTCGCCTTTTTACGCGAGAAAGGCAAGGGGTGGGGGGAAAAGTCTTAGATGAGAGGCCATTGCCTGAAACACGGCAACGGGGTGCGCCCCGGCTGATACACCTTGCTTTTTGAAAAAGAAAAATATATATGTTTTTTAAAACGCTGCCTGCAGAAAGGTCATTCCCGTGATCACGAGCAATAAAAAAGCGCGTTCAAAACGATTGCTGTGGCGCAATCGTCCTGTCCGGGTACTGGCGATGAGCGCTTTCCTGTCGGGAGTATGGTTTATGTTTCATTGTACACTCCCGGTTTCTGATTGCGCCGCGGCAAATACTGTTGAAGCCAAAACACCCGCGAAGACGACGTTCGGTCTGGAACACGTGGTCGGGAAAGCCCGCGAGCTTGCTCAGACTCCCTTTAAAGATCCCTTTGGACGCATTCCCTCGTTCCTGCTGGAGATCAATTACGATCAGTGGCGCAACATCCGATACAAGCCTGAGCAATCCCTGTGGCGGGATGAAAAGCTGCCCTTCGAAGTGCAATTTTTCCACCCCGGCTTTTATTACAACATTCCGGTTACCATCAACATTATCAGCCCGTCCGGGGTAAAAGCTCTCCCCTTTTCCACCGAGCTCTTCGACTACGGCACCAACGATTTCAAGGCCAGCGTCCCGAACACCGTCGGTTTTGCAGGCTTCAGGCTCCATTGCAATATTCTTACCAAGACCTACAAGGATGAGTTCCTGGTATTTCTCGGGGCCAGCTACTTCCGTGCCATTGCCAGGGGCCAGGTGTACGGCCTTTCGGCCAGAGGCATCGCCATAGACACGGGATCTCCCTCGGGAGAGGAATTCCCCTTTTTCAAGGAATTCTGGATAGCAAAACCGGGCCTCAACGATAAACAGATCACCGTCTATGCGCTCCTCGACAGCCCCAGCCTGACCGGCGCGTACCGCTACGTAATCAAGCCGGGAAAAGAAACCGTTTTAGAAGTGACCAGCAAACTCTTCAGGCGGAAAGAAAAAAAACTGGGGATCGCATCGCTGACCAGCATGTTTTTCTACGGCGAAAACACCAATTTCAGGCCCGTCGATGACATGCGCCCCGAGATTCACGATTCTGACGGTCTCCAGATCGCCTTAAAATCGGGCGAGTGGCTCTGGCGCCCGCTGGTTAACCCTTCAACCCTTTGGGTAAACACCTTTCAGGCGGACAACATCGCCGGTTTCGGCCTCATGCAGCGGGATACCGACTTTGACCACTACCAGGATCTGGAAACCCGCCCGGAGCTCCGTCCCAGCGTATGGATACAGCCGGTTGGCGATTGGGGAAAGGGACACGTGGAGCTCATTCAGATTCCCACTGAAAGTCACATACATGACAACATAGTGGCATTCTGGCAGCCTGATGTTCTCGGCCCGCTTAATGAACCGCTTGCTTACGAATACACCATGCGCTGGGCATTTTGTGAGCAGATCTGTCCTCCCACCGGGCGGGTGACCGCCACCAGGATCGGCGCAGGCAATACCCGGGATGCAAAGAAAATTTGCATCGATTTCGCCGGCGGCGAGCTGGAACCGCTTAAGGACAATGATGTGGTTGAGGGCGTCGTCACCGTGCCCAACGAGTGCAGATTGATCGAGCAGCAGGTTTTTAAAAATACCGCGTCCGGCGGATGGCGTCTGGTTTTTCAGATAGAGCCCGCGAATCCCGCGACCCTGGTTGAAAAGGTGCTGCCTGAAAGAAAACAGATATTTGAAATCCGTGCCTTCCTGCGGCGGGGGCAGAATGTGCTCACTGAAACATGGAGCTACGGACTGCGGCTGTAAGAGACAATGGCATGAGCATCTCTCCATCGTCAGTTGATACCGAAAACCCGCGTCGTCAGGAGGAGCGTGCGCTCCCGGCGCCGCAGTCGCCCGCTGAAGGCTGGGACATTACCCAGGAGCGTTTGCTGCGCTATCTCAAGTGCCTTAACGTGCCGCCCGGCAAAGAGCAGCTTACCCTCGCCCTGGAGTCACTCGCCCGGCTGGGCGCCCAGGGGGGGAAACAGGACATCACCCCCGCGGCCGTGGAGTCGCTCCGGGCCCTGCTGAAAACCTCCGGCCTGCCGCTCATGAGCGACGGGCAATCCAAGCTGTACAGCATGGGATTTTTTAAACAGGGTCTGGATGGCTTGAAAAGCACGCCCCCTTTGAATCGCGGTCATATGCTGCCGGTGAAATTCGACCAGTTGCCGGAATGGATGTCGACCGAATCATACCTGACCACCGTGATCACCCAGCTGCGTCCCCTTCTCATACCGCTGCTTATTCTTTTTAACATTCTTTTGCTGGTTGGACTTTTCTTCTGGCTGTAAACTCGCCGGGGCCGGTGCGCAATGTCTTCGCAGAACGAACATCTCTATACCCTGAAAGCCGGGATAGCCACCTGGAGGCGAATCCTCTTTTTACTGCTCATCATTGTGCCCACTGTTTTCTGCAGCGGCTACATGGCCTATCTCCTGCCTCAGCAGGGCAGCACCACACTGGAGCTGGTGGTCCTGATCCTGTTTACCACCCTTTTTGTCTGGATCTCCATGGGGTTCTGGACTGCGGTGGTCGGCTTTTTTGTGCTCCTCCGCCGCGTCAACCGGTTTTCCCTTCCGGATTTGCCGAGCATGGATCTGGCAGCAAGCGCCTCCCATCCCCGCACCGCCATACTCATGCCCATCTGCAACGAGGATCCCTCCAGGGTTTTCGCCGGCATGGGCGCGGTGTACAAATCGCTGGAAGCGCTGGGCAGGCGAGAATATTTTGATTTTTTCATCCTCAGCGACACCGGCGACCCCGACACCTGGATCGACGAAGAGTGGTGCTGGTACAAGCTGTGCCACCTGCTCA
This sequence comes from uncultured delta proteobacterium, assembly GCA_963793865.1. GTDB lineage: Bacteria > Desulfobacterota > WTBG01 > WTBG01 > WTBG01 > CAZWCD01. The sequence continues at coordinate 218,755 of CAWCBP010000008.1, read as the reverse complement.
ACGGCTTTGGGAAGCTGTTTTACCGGCGCCGGAGAATCAACCGCAAGCGCAAAAGCGGAAACATTGCCGACTTCTGCCGACGCTGGGGGCATAACTACCGCTACATGATCGTCCTGGACGCGGACAGCATTATGACCGGCTCGACGCTGGTTCGCATGGTGGAAATCATGGAGCAGAACTACAGCGTCGGCATCCTCCAGACCGTGCCCAAGGGTGTTGGAAGGGACAGTCTCATTGCCCGGCTGCAGCAATTTACCAACAATATTTACGGACCCATGTTTGCCGCAGGGCTCCATTTCTGGCAGCTGGGTGACGCGCACTTCTGGGGACACAACGCCATTATCAGGATCAAGCCGTTCATGGAGCATTGCGATCTGCCGCGCCTGTCCGGAAAGCCCCCGCTGGGCGGGGAAATTCTCAGCCACGATTTTGTGGAAGCGGCCCTCATGCGCCGCGCGGGCTGGGCGGTGTGGCTGGCCTATAATCTGGAGGGCAGCTACGAAGAAATGCCGCCGACGCTGCTCGATGACCTGAAGCGGGACCGCCGGTGGTGCCAGGGGAACCTGCAGCACCTCCGCCTGCTGTTTATCAAGGGGCTCTGCCCGGCTCACCGTGCCATGTTCTTAAACGGGGCCATGGCCTACCTGACCGCCCTCTTCTGGCTGCTCTTTCTCATCATCTGCACCATAGAAGCAGTCTACCATGAGATGGTGACACCGGCTTATTTTACCGAGACCATAAGCCTCTTTCCGGACTGGCCGGTGTGGCGGCCGGAGCGTTCAATGGCGCTGCTTTTCATAACCATCATCATTCTCTTCCTGCCCAAGCCGCTGGCCTTTCTGCTGCACGTTCTCAGAAAAGGCTCTGCCCGGTCGATGGGCGGGGCGTTTAAACTGATGCTGAGCATACTCACTGAAATTCTTTTGTCGGCGCTCTTCGCGCCGGTACGCATGCTCTTCAACAGCAAGTTTGTGCTTCTCACCCTGATGGGAAAACAGGTCGGCTGGGGGGCTCAGAGCCGGCAGGAAACGGGCACCCCCTGGCGGGTGGCCGTCAGCTTCCACTGGGGAAGCACCGTCCTGGGACTGGTGTGGGGTATCGCAACCTTCATCATCAACCGAACCTTCTTCTGGTGGATCACCCCGGTCCTTGCCGGGCTGATCCTTGCCATACCCCTGTCGGTGCTGACCAGCCGGTCCTCCATCGGCCGCGCCTTCCGTGCGAGAGGATTGCTGGTCATTCCCGAAGAGCTGAATCCTCCCCTGGAGCTGGAGTGGATACGAAGTATCCAACAGAAGCTTGGCGAACTCGATGTATCGCTGGGGGTCAGGGAACCGAATGGTTTCGTGCGGGCGGTGGTGGAGCCGTTCGTCAATGAGCTTCACATCAGGCTGGCGGGTACAAGGCGGCCGCCGTCGTTTAAAATCGGCAAGCGCCGGCAGGCGCTTCAGGAAAAGGCATTGCTCAAAGGCCCGGGGAACCTCACGCCGACGGAAAAGATCGAATTGCTCTACGACCCTGAGCGCATGGCCGCGCTGCACAAGGCGGTGTGGGAGCTGCCCGACCGCTCGCTGGCTGCGGCCTGGGGACTCGGGTGAGACTGCACGTTTCAGCATCGTGCAATAACCCCCCCCGCATTCAGCTTACTTTTTTTCCCTCCACAGCTCCTTTTCCTCGGGAAAGCTGGTGCTGAACACGTAGCTCTCAACCGTTCCGTCCTTGTTGAAGTAGATTACCAGATCCTTGGTGCGTGTCGAACCGAAGGCGCTGTATTTATAGTAACCGTAGGTCCAGGTAAGCTTTCCAGAATCACTCCCCACCCGGAAGGGTTCCCCCAGCTCGTCGTAGACATCGTCCTTGGCGGTCTTATTTTTGTGGATCCAGGATAAATCATCTGATTCGAACGGCCTGCCCACGCTGAGACATCCGTACAGCATCATGACCATGCCCGCAATCACTGCCATCGTTTTCAAGCGCATATTACTTCTCTCCTTTCCGTGAGGGACGGTTTTGAGATACACCATGTATCGTGAAAAAATCCAACCACACGGGTATTTCATAGCACAGAATCTTCTGCGGTTAAATGTTTTTTTCATCCGGCCCGAGTGGCGCACGGACAAGGTTTGACATTTGACCCGCGTTCTGTTATCTAACTCCGGTCTAACGGTATCGATGAGAGTTTGGCAAGCAGCGTTTTCTTCAAGGAGAAGCCGGTGAAAATTGACCGAGAGCAGGTTATGCGCGTGGCTCAGCTCGCCCGCCTGAGCTTCAGCCAGGAAGAGCTTACCACCTTTGTCGCGCAGCTCAATACCATTCTGGACTACTTCGATACGCTTCAGCGCGTTGATACGCGGGATATCCCGCCCACCTCTCATCCGGTTGGGACAGACACCCCCTTTCGCGACGACGAGGTGGCTGCCTTCGCCGACTGCGTCCTTCTCCTTCAGAACGCGCCGTCACAGGAAAAAGGGTGCATCAAGGTGCCCAAGGTTATAGAGCAATGACGGAGCTTTACAGCAAAACCATTTACGAGCTGCACGCCCTGCTGGCCGCGGGGGAAGTAACCTCGCGTGAGATTACCGAATCGGTCCTCAAGCGCATCGACGCGGTGGATGAGAAGGTTCATGCCTACATTACCGTGACTTCCGACCTGGCGCGGGAGGGGGCACAACGGGCGGACGAACGCATCGGGTCGGGCTCAGCGGGTTTGCTGACCGGCATTCCTCTCGCCATCAAAGACAATCTGTGCATCAAGGGAATTGCCACCACCTGCGGATCCAAAAGCCTTGCTCAGTTTATTCCCCCTTACAGCGCCACGGTCATAAACGCCCTGGCCGAACAGGGTGCCGTTTTTGTCGGGCGCACCAACATGGACGAATTCGCAATGGGTTCGTCAACGGAAAACTCCTGTTTCGGCCCGACCCGCAACCCGTGGAACCCCGCGCTGATTCCCGGCGGATCCAGCGGAGGTTCGGCCGCCGCCGTGGCCGCTGATGAATGCATCGCGGCGCTGGGCACGGACACCGGCGGATCCATACGGCAGCCCGCCGCCTTCTGCGGCCTGGTGGGATTGAAGCCCACCTACGGCAGGGTTTCCCGGTTCGGGCTGATCGCCTTTGCATCTTCTCTCGACCAGGTGGGCCCGATGGCCAAAGACGTGCGGGACGCGGCCATGCTCCTGAACGGGATCAGCGGCTACGACCGCCTCGACTCAACTTCAGCCAACGCCGCCGTTCCCGACTATACCGCTGTCCTTGGCAAAGAGGTGGCCGGCATGCGGGTGGGCATCCCCGGTGAATATTTTACCTCCGGTCTTGACGCCGGCATCGAACGGGCGGTCAGGGAATCAGTCAGGGTGCTCGAGGGGCTGAAGATGGAGATCAGGGAAATTTCACTTCCGCACACGGAATACGCGGTGGCGGCCTATTACCTTGTCGCCCCGGCCGAGGCCAGCTCCAACCTGGCCCGCTACGACGGCGTGAAGTATGGATTCCGCGGCGGCGAAGAAGGCGGGTTGCTGGACATGTACACTCGCTCCCGCTCAGAAGGGTTCGGCGTGGAGGTGAAGCGGCGGATCATGCTCGGGACCTACGCCCTTTCGGCGGGATACTACGATGCCTATTATAAAAAAGCCTCCCAGGTAAGAACCCTCATCCGGCGATGACTTCAGCAGCGCCTTCCGGGAATGCGATGTCATCATCACACCCACATGCCCCAATCCACCCTTTTCTCTCGGGGAAAAGCTTCACGACCCCCTGAGCGTGTACCTCGCGGACATTTTTACCGTACCCGCCAGCCTTGCCGGCATCCCCGGGATTTCAGTGCCCTGCGGCTTCACGGAGGACGGCCTGCCCATAGGGGTACAGATACTGGCAAATTTTTTCCGGGAGGAAACGCTTTTGCAGGTTGCCCACGCCTATGAGCAGAACACCACCTGGCACAACAGGAAGCCCCCGCTTGCCCCCGAGAAGGACCTCATATCGTTTAAATAGATAATTTCCTTGACAAATAACCCTGGAATTGGTACATACACAACCCTGTCAGGCTCTCTTGGACTTGTTTAGCATAGGCACGTAGCTCAGGGGGAGAGCGCTACCTTGACACGGTAGAAGTCGGCGGTTCGAAACCGCCCGTGCCTACCACTTTTTTTGAGGCATCATGAAGAACACTTTTTGTGGTGCCTTTTTCCTGCTTTTGCGGGAAGATTTTTTTAGGAGCAGCGCGTAAAAGGACGGCAATGAACCAAAAAAAACAGGTAACGGTCACGTTTCCTGACGGTGGATCTGCGGTTTATCCCGAGGGAACGCTTATCTCAGCGGTCGGCGGCGCTCGAGGGAGCGACGGGTCATCACCCATTGCAGCAGTGGTAAACGGGACGCCCGTTGATTTAAGCACGCCCATGGCAGACGATGTAAAGCTGGAATACATTTACCCCGACTCTCCCCTGGGAGAGGACATCATCCGCCATTCCACCTCCCACATCATGGCCCAGGCGGTTCAGGAACTCTATCCCGGGGCGAAGGTAACCATCGGGCCGTCCATCGAAAACGGCTTCTACTATGATTTTGACTACGAAAGGCCCTTTACCCCCGAAGACCTGGAGAAGATAGAAAAGCGCATGCGGGAAATCATCACCGAGAATCGTCCCATTACCAGGTCAGTGCTGTCCAGGGATGATGCCCTCACCATGTATAAGGAAAAAGGCGAGCCCTACAAAGTGGAGATCATCGAGGAAATTGAGGACGATCACATCTCCGTCTATTCCCAGGGCAGCTTTACCGATCTTTGCCGCGGCCCCCATCTCCCCTCCACCGGGCTGGTCAGGGCATTCAAGCTGACCAGCGTGGCCGGCGCGTACTGGAGGGGAAATGAAAAGAACCGGATGCTGCAGCGCATCTATGGAACTGCGTTTGCCAGGGAAGAAAAGCTTGACAGCCATCTCCGTTTTCTGGATGAGGCAAAAAAACGGGACCACCGCAAGCTCGGCAAAGAGCTTGAACTTTTCAGCATCCATGACGAGGTGGGCGCGGGGCTGATCATATATCACCCCAAGGGCGCTCTGCTGAGAAGAATCATCGAGGACTTTGAAGTGCGGGAGCATCTCAAGCGGGGCTACCAGCTGGTAAAAGGCCCTCAGATCCTGAAAGTGGACATGTGGAAAAAGTCCGGCCACCTGGACCATTACCGCGAGCACATGTATTTTACCGAGGTGGATGGTCAGCAGTACGGCCTCAAGCCCATGAATTGTCTTTCACACATGCTCATTTACGGGTCAAAAATAAGAAGCTATCGCGACCTTCCGCTGAGATTCTTTGAACTGGGCACCGTACACCGGCACGAGCGGGCGGGCGTGCTGCATGGACTTCCCCGGGTGCGGGAATTCACCCAGGACGACGCCCACATACTCTGCACCCCGGAGCAACTGGACGGCGAAATCAAGGGTATTATTGATTTTGTGGCGGAGGTAATGAAGATATTTGATTTCGAATTTGAAATGGAGCTGAGCACCCGCCCTCCCAAATCCATCGGCAGCGATCAGGACTGGGACCGGGCCACCGACGCCCTCAAGCGGGTTCTGCAGCACAACGGCTTGCCCTTCCTCATTCACGAGGGCGAAGGGGCATTCTACGGCCCCAAAATAGATGTCACCCTCAAAGATGTGCTTGACAGAAAGTGGCAATGTGCTACTATCCAGTGCGATTTTTCCCTGCCGGAGCGGTTCGATTTAAGCTACATGGGTCCGGACGGAGGCAGGCACCGGCCGGTCATGCTGCACCGGGTCATCCTCGGATCCATCGAACGGTTCATGGGGGTGTTGATTGAACACTATGCGGGGGCTTTCCCAACGTGGCTTGCCCCTGTTCAAGCAACAGTTCTCACCATTACTGAAAAGCACAATGCCTTCGCTGAGGAGGCTTTTAAAAGGCTGATTGACAGCTCCGTCCGGGTTGAAAAGGACTTCAGAAACGAAAGCCTGAGGCTTAAAATAAGGGAAGCCCAGCTGCAAAAAATACCCTACATGCTGGTCATCGGTGATAAAGAGGCGGCGAGCGGCGGGGTGTCGCCGCGCACGCGCAGCGGCAAGGACCTGGGGTTGATGCCGCTCAATGACTTTATTTCCCTGATCGCACAGGAAGCACGGTTTCCGTCATAAGTGGTTCTTCAATCAATTGGGAGGTTAAAAACATAGCCAAAGAACAAAGAATCAACGAAAAAATCAACAGCAAGGAAGTGCGGGTAATCAATAGCCAGGGTGTTCAATTGGGTGTGCTGCCTACGTCCGAGGCCTTGCGGTTGGCGCGCGAAGAGACCTGTGACCTGGTGGAAGTTTCGCCCAATGCCGTGCCGCCCGTCTGCCGCATCATGGACTACGGCAAGTTCAAATACCAGCAGCAGAAAAGAACCGTCCAGGCAAAAAAGAAACACGGCCCGGGGGTGATGCACATAAAGGAGATCAAGTTAAGGCCCCGCACGGACGAGCACGACCTCCTGGTAAAAATAGGGCACATCAAGCGCTTCCTCACCCACGGTGACAAGGCCAAGATAAATCTCATGTTCAGGGGAAGGGAAATCGGCAATCCGTCCATGGGGAAAGCGGTGCTGGACAGGATTATCGCCGAGATCCAGGACATAGGAGTCGTCGAAAATCAGCCCCGGATGGAAGGCAGAAACATGATCATGCTGCTCGCACCCAAAACCTGAAGCAGCAGTACCTCCACAAGCGATCATCTGCACTGGCGATTCGGAAAAACCAAACTGACAGTCCGCCTCTGAACCGGGCAAGGACAGGGAAAGGTATTGCGATGCCTAAAATCAAAACAAATAAGGGCGCTGCCAAACGATTCGGAAAAACAAAAAGTGGCAAGATAAAGAGGCAGAAGGCCTACGCCAGCCACATCTTAACCTCCAAATCCCCCAAGCGGAAACGGGGCCTCCGCAAAAGCAGCACCGTCAGCGCCGTTGACGCCAAAAAAATCAGGCGGATGATGCCCTATCTGTAGGACAGGGCGCATCACGCCGGTCGAATGGTCACCAACCGTATGAACCGCATCAGGAAAGGGCACTAAGCACATGCCACGAGTCAAAAGAGGCGTGAACGCACGCAAAAGAAGAAAAAAGATTTTAAAACAGGCCAAGGGCTACCAGGGTGCGCGCGGCACCCTCCTGCGCAGCGCCCGGGAGGCAGTTGACCGGGCACTCAAGTACGCGTACCGGGATCGAAGGGTAAAAAAGAGAAATTTCAGAAGCGTGTGGATTACCAGGATTACTGCCGCCGTAAAGCTCAACGGCCTCACCTACAGTCAATTCATCAAAGGGCTCAAAAAGGCGGAAGTCATCCTCGACAGAAAACTGCTGGCAGACCTGGCCATATCAGACCCTCAGGCCTTTTCAAAGATTACAACCCTGGCCAAAGAAAACATCTAAACCCGCGCCGAGTGCCCCGCACTGCCATGAAGGAACAGCTTGCACATCTTGCTTCCGAAGCAGAACGTGCGCTTGCCGCGGCCGCTGATAAAAAGGGGCTTCTGCAGATCAAGGCGGAGTTTCTCGGGCGCAGCGGAAAGCTGACCCTTCTCATCAGGCAGCTCGGAAAGCTCCCCGAAGCTGAACGGCCCGCCATGGGCCAGCTCATCAACCGCACCAAGCAGTCCATCGAACAGGGCATAGAGGGGCGCCTTGCCGTCATCACCGCCCGGGAGCAGGAGGCCGCATACCGAAAAGAGGAGATTGATATCACCCTGCCGGGGAGATGCCTTTCCCCCGGGAAGCGGCACCCCATCACCCAGGTCACCGAAGAGATAACCGCCATATTCACCGCCATGGGCTTTCAGATCGCGGAGGGGCCCGAGGTGGAGCTGGACTTCTACAATTTCGAAGCGCTGAACATGCCTCCCCACCATCCCGCCCGCGCCATGCACGACACCTTCTATATAACCGAAGATGTTCTCCTGAGAACTCACACCTCTCCCGTCCAGATCAGGACCATGGAAAAGCTGAAGCCCCCGGTAAGCATCATCTCACCCGGAACGGCCTACCGCCGGGATTCGGATGTCTCCCACACCCCCATGTTTCACCAGGTGGAGGGGTTCATGGTGGGAGAATCCATTTCCTTCAGCCACCTGAAAGGGGTGCTGACCGTGTTTGCCCGCCGCATGTTCGGGGAGGATTGCGCACTCCGCTTCCGCCCCAGCTTTTTCCCCTTCACCGAACCGAGCGCCGAAATCGACATACGCTGCGTCATCTGCAAGGGCAGCGGCTGCAGGGTTTGCTCCGGATCCGGATGGCTGGAAATACTGGGCTCGGGCATGGTTCACCCGGCCGTTTTCAGGATGGTCGGCTACGACCCCGACCAGGTGACCGGCTTCGCCTTCGGCATGGGCATCGAACGGATTGCCATGCTGAAATACGGCATCGATGACATCCGCCTGTTCTTCGAAAACGACACCAGATTTTTAGAACAATTTTAAACACCGTACCCAATCATCCTCCATGCTGGTAAGCCTCAACTGGTTAAAAGAGTTTGTTTCCGTCGATGCAACCGCTAAAGAACTGGGGGAGATGCTCACCCTTTCCGGCAGCGAAGTGGAAAACTGCCTTGAGCAGGGCGGAGAGCTGGAGGGGGTTATCGTCGGACAGATCACTTCCGTGCAACCCCACCCCGGGGCGGACAAGCTGTCGCTCTGCACGGTTGACAGCGGCGGAGCGGTTCACAGCATCGTGTGCGGCGCGCGCAACATCCGGCCGGGGGATAAAGCGCCTCTGGCCCTCCACGGCACGCGCCTTCCCGGCGGCACCACCATCAAAAAGACAAAAATACGGGGCGAGGTTTCAGAGGGCATGCTCTGCTCGGAGACGGAGCTGCTTATCGGAAATGACGGCTCGGGAGTGATGATTCTTCCCCCCGACACCGCGGCGGGGCAGGGCCTGGCCCAGGCCCTGGGCTTGAAGGATTTCATTCTCGACGTGAGCCTGACCCCCAATCGTCCCGACTGCCTCAGCATGCTGGGGATTGCCCGCGAGGTGTCCGCCATCACCCGCAGGCCGCTGCTCATTCCCGATCCCGCGATCACGGAAGGCGGGGAGCACATTTCCCGCATTACCTCCGTCACCATTGAAGCCCCCGATCTCTGCCCCCGCTACTGCGCGCGCATCATCACCGGGGTAACCATAGGCCCGTCTCCCCTGTGGATGAGAAGGCGACTCGAGGCCTGCGGGATGAGGTCCATCAACAACATCGTTGACGCCACCAATTACGTGCTGCTGGAGACGGGACAGCCGCTCCACGCCTTTGACCTGAACCTGCTCGGCGAAAAAAGGATTGTTGTAAAGCGCGCCGACGCCGGAACCTCCTTCACCACCCTTGACGGCAAGGAACGGATGCTTCCGGAGGACGCGCTGATGATCTGCGATGGAGCAAAAAGGCCCGTCGCCCTTGCCGGCATCATGGGCGGCCTCAACAGCGAGGTTTCACCGGAGACGACCACCATCCTTCTGGAAAGCGCCTATTTTACCCCGGCCGGGATTCTTGCCACCTCGAGAAAGATGGACATTCGTACCGAGGCCTCACAGCGGTTCGAGAAGGGGGTGGACCCGGAAGGGGTCATCAGGGCAATGAACCGGGCAGCCGGGTTGATGGCCTCCTATGCCGGCGGCACCGTCAGTCCGGGCCTTATCGATAACAGGCCTGTTCCACCCAAACCTGCGGCGGCCATCAGCCTGAGCACCGCCAGAACAAACCGGGTGCTGGGCACCCGCTTCTCCCGGGATGAGATCAAGCAGACGCTTGCTGATTTAGGCTTCTCCGTCACCGACGCGGAAGGGGACGCCGTTACCGCCACACCCCCCTCCTTCAGGGTGGATATCGGGGAGGGCATCGATCTGATCGAAGAGGTGGCCCGGCTTCGCGGCTACGACAGCGTCCCTGAAACCCTTCCGCTTGTCTCCCCGCTGCCGCAGGACAAAAACAGGGCGCGGTCCATGGAAAAGAAGATCAGGGACTGCCTGACCCGTCAGGGCTACCACGAAATACTGACATACAGCTTCATTTCTCCGGCCGAGCTGGCCGCCCTGAACCTTGCGGATGATGATCCCCGCCTGAAGCCCCTGACCATTCTTAATCCCCTGACCGAGGAACAGTCCTGCATGCGGACCACCCTTGTGCCGGGACTTCTTGCAACGGCGCAACGGAACATCAACCAGAAAAACCTGAATCTTAAGCTTTTTGAAGTGGGCCCTGTCTTCCTGCCCGAGAAAGATAAAAAACTTCCCCGGGAGGAGAAAGCGGCGGCAGGATTGCTGACCGGCCTGAACGAGGAAGAGCTGTGGAACAGGAAGCCGCGCGAGGCCGACTTCTTCGACATCAGGGGCTGCGTGGAAGGGCTGCTCCGGGAACTTCTTGGCGCCGGCTTCGCATTAGAGCCATCAGGGCAAAGCCGGTTTCTCCATCAGCACCGGGCACTGGACCTGGTGCTGGATGGGGAAAGAGCGGGAAGTATCGGGGAGCTGCACCCTGCCATAGCCGAACGGTTCGGATTTTCCCAAAAGATATACCTCTTCGAACTCACCCTCGTACACCTGCTGCCCCGCTTTAAAGAAGAGCGGACATTCCACTCGCTGCCGAAGTATCCCCCCGTCAACAGGGACATCGCCCTGGTCATGGACGAGGGCATCCCGGGGCAGCGCATATGGGATATAATAGGTCGATTTAAAAACAAATATATTGAAGAAATCAGAGTTTTTGATTACTATAAGGGATCATCGATTCCCCCGGGCAAGAAAAGCCTCGGCTACCGGATAAAATATCAATCGTATGATCACACCCTGACCGACCGGGAGGTGAACAGATGGCACGAGGAACTGGTACAGGTCCTGTGCTGTGAGCTGGGTGCGGAACTACGGAAATAAAAACGGGAACCTGCGCTGCAAGGAGGTAGAAGGGATGACAAAGGCGGACATAATTGAGAGCGTATATGAAAAAGTAGGCCTGTCAAAAAAAGAGGCCAACAGCATCGTCGAACTGGTCTTCGAGACCATCAAGGCAACCCTTGAAAAGGGTGAAAAGGTAAAGATATCCCGGTTCGGTAACTTTGTGGTACGCCAGAAGAGAACCCGCAGGGGAAGAAACCCGCAAACCGGCAGCGAAATTGAGATTACCGCGAGAAAAGTGCTTACCTTTAAGGCAAGCCCGGTTTTAAAAAAAGCGCTCAGCAATTGAATCTGCCGACTTCGGGAAACATGGAACGATTCCCGGCCCGCGACAGCCGCGGTGCTGAACTGAAGTGAACATATTTGCACGGCTGATATATGTCGAAACCGGAAACTGCAAACGTAATCATCCCCAGCAAGCTCTATTTCAAAATCGGCGAGGTGAGCGAAATCACGGGGATGGAGCCGTATGTCATACGCTACTGGGAGTCGGAATTCAAGTCCATCAAGCCCTCCCGGACACAGTCCAATCAAAGGGTATACCGGAGAAAGGACGTGGAGAGCATCCTGGAAATAAAGCGCATGCTGTACGAGGAAAAGCTCACCATCGCCGGCGCACGCAGAAAACTGCAGGATAAAAGGGTCCAGGACAAAAAGCAGCTCGACCTGGATTTTACCGTCAAAAAAGACCAGCATGACCACCTGGCCATTTTAAAGGAAATCAAAGAAGAACTCCTCGCCCTGCGTAAACTTCTCGGCTGAACAACCGCTTTCCATCCTCACTGCATACCCCTTACATATCCGTTTGTGCCCGCTTTCATCGCTTTTATGCTGCCGCACGACCCACGGGTTTTTTCCATCCCCGCATGAAAAAGTGGTGAAGAAAAAATAACTTTTTCCGATACGTATAGAGTACGGACTGTATACCGTAATGCGAAAAAAAAGCGGGACACCCCATTTAATTTTTCTCTCGATTTATTGGGTCACCGTCATTTCGAACGCATGTGAGAAATCTCATAAGATTTCTCAGTCGCGCATGCTCCTTCGAAATGACAATAAAAGTCACAGATAGTATGAACATATAATAAGAACACTGTTGCGGCAGGCGAAAGGGGTACAATCAATGGAAGCTGTCCAGGATAAGATTATAGACATGACCGAGCTTTTAAAATTTGCCATTCAGAGCTCGGCCTCCGACCTGCACATCAGTGCCGGTGAGCCGCCCATGTTCAGGATACACGGTGACATACGAAAGCTGGACATGGAGCCCTTGACCGAAGATGAAGTACATACCATGATTTATGACATTCTCAATGACCAGCAGCGCAAGCTGTTCGAGGAACACCGTGAGCTCGATTTTTCCATTGCCCTGGGTGAGTACGGCAGGTTCAGGGTCAATGTTTTCATCCAGAACCGGGGAAAAGCGGCCGTGCTGCGCACCATTCCCAACGTGGTAAAAAGCTTCGACGAGCTGGGGCTGCCCAAAATATGCAGGGACATCACCAAGGCTGAAAAGGGCCTGGTGCTGGTCACCGGTCCCACCGGCTGCGGGAAGTCCACCACCCTGGCAACCATGATTGACGCCATCAACAGCAACACCAGCAAGCACATCATCACCATTGAGGATCCCATAGAATTCATCCATCAGTCAAAAAAGTGCCTGGTCAACCAGAGGGAAGTGGGGGCGCACACCCATTCCTTTGCCAATGCACTGCGCAGCGCGCTGCGCGAAGACCCCGATGTCATCCTGGTGGGAGAAATGCGGGATCTGGAAACCATTTCCCTGGCGCTCACCGCCTCCGAGACCGGCCATCTGGTGTTTGCCACGCTGCACACCAGCAGCGCGCCGAAAACCATAGACCGCATCGTGGACGTTTTCCCCCCCAGCCAGCAGGCCCAGACCAGGACCATGCTTTCAGAAACCCTGTTCGCGGTCATATCGCAGATCCTCTTGAAGCGGCCCGGCGGGGAGGGCAGAATTCCCGCCCTTGAAATCATGATCTGCACCTCCGCCATACGCAATCTCATCCGCGAATCCAAGACCGCCCAGATCGTATCCACGCTGCAAACGGGCCAGCAGTTCGGCATGCAGACCATGGATATGGCCGTCAAGAACCTCCTGACCCGAAGGCTCATAACCGCCGACGAGGCGCAGCCCATCCTGGCGGATTTAACCAAGACCCCCCAGTAAAGCGGGGATCGTGAACGAGAGGTCACCAGCAGGAGACACCCATGAATATCAGAGAATTATTGAACGTGATGGTAAAGGGGAACTCATCTGACATCTACCTCACCGTGGACAGCCCCCCCATGTTCCGCACCGAGGGCATCACCAGGCCCTACGGAAACGAGAAGGTGACCCCCGCCCAGGCGGAAGAGATTGCGGCGTCGATCATGACCGAAAAGCAGAAGATTAAATTCGCCGAAAGCATGGAAATGAACCTGGCACTCTACTATCCTGAGCTGGGACGGTTCCGCGTCAACATCTTCCGGCAGAAGGGATATACCGCCATCGTCATCCGCCAGATCAAAATGGAAATCAGCACCATCGACGATCTGGGACTGCCTCCCATTCTCAAGGACATTAGCATGTGCAAGCGGGGCCTGGTGCTGGTGGTGGGGAGAACGGGCACCGGGAAATCAACCACCCTGGCGGCCATGATCGATTACCGCAATGAAAATTCGACCGGCCACATCATCACCATCGAGGATCCCATTGAGTTCATTCATTCCCACAAGCAGATGATTGTCTCCCAGCGCGAGCTGGGCCTGGATACCCTTTCCTTTTCCAATGCCTTGAAGAACGCCATGCGCGCCGCCCCCGATGTGATCCTGGTGGGTGAAATACGCGACACTGAAACCATGGAAGCGGGCATCACCTTTGCCGAAACCGGCCATCTGGTGCTGGCCACCCTGCACTCCAACAACGCCAACCAGGCCATGGAGCGCATCCTGAACTTCTTCCCCCACGAGCGGCACGAGCAGATACTGCTCCAGCTCTCCCTTAATCTCAAGGGCATCATTTCACAGCGGCTGGTTCCCTCCGTAAACGAAAAGCGGGTGGCGGCCACGGAAGTCCTTCTGGACACGCCGCGGGTCAAGGACCTCATCTACAAGAGCGAGATCGACCTGCTTAAGGAGGCCATGGCGCACGGCGGCGTTGAAGGAATGCATACCTTCGACCAGGCGCTTTTCGACCTCTACAAGGAAGGCCGCATAAGCTATGACAACGCCCTGGCCTACGCGGACAGCGTTAATGACATCCGGCTCAGGATTAAAATTGACAAGAGCGGGGATGAGTTTTCCTCCCCGATGCAGAAGTCCAATGATGCCTTCAAGCTGAAGCCTGATTTTCAGATTAAATAACACGGGAGTTCCATCAGAATTCCATCATATGGTTTCCACAAGCAGGGGCGGCCGGCCGGCCGCCCTTTCTTTATAATGCGCTTCGTCTGCCGGGATAAATCCCGATTAGCGGTTGACTTGTACATATAAATAAAATATGGTATGTACAGGCAAGAAAGGGGTGATGATGCATGGGCAAAAAGGCATTGCGCAGCGTTTATCTCGATATGCAGCAGGTCGAACGGCTTAAGCTGCTTTCAGAAAAAACCAGGGTGCCGCAGGCGGTGTACATACGGGAAGGGCTCGATCTGGTGATGAGCAAGTACGAGAAAAAAATCGGCACCATTCAGTCCGCGAGAAAATCCAGGGTCAGGAAAGCGAGCTCGCTCACACTGCTTAAAAGATAGCCGGAGGAGGCAAAAAAAACACCTCCGCTCCGTGGTTTTTACTTACAAGCGCCGGAACATCGTTCCGCACACAATTCAGGAAACAGGTTATTTTTTTTTGCTCCGTGCCCCTCCATCCTCTCCCCGTGCTGTCCGGACTCAGTAAATTGATGAGCAGCCCGGGAGCCGATTCTGCCCATTTGGTTACAGGAAGTTACCATGAATCATGCAGCCCTGGTAATGAACCCGGCAGACACAAAAGCATCGCCCGATCTCACGGTCCGGGAGTTCAGTCATCCCTCAATTCTCAGCACCCTCTCCGCGGAGTGGAACGAGCTGTCATTGCGCTGCGCTACCGGCAATCCCTTCCTCACTGCCTCATGGCACCAGCTCTGGTGGCGCTATTGGCACCAGGACCGCCGATTAAAAATTCTTGCCCTGTACGAGGCCGATGGCGGCCTGTGCGGCATCGCCCCCCTCTGTTCCGCGGGCGCCGATGACCACACGGCGCTGATGCTGCTTGGCAGCCCCGATTTCTGTGATTACCGTGATTGCATTGTTGCGGAAGGTGATGAATCACGCTTTTATGATGCGCTCATTTCCTACCTGATGCGGCAATCGCACCGCGGAGCGGCCCTTACCCTCAGCTCACTCCAGCACCACTCCCCCGCTCTTTCATGTTTCAATAACCTTGCCCGGAGGAAAGACATTGAGGTGCATATCGAGCCGGAAGATACCGCCCCGCGCATGGATCTTCCCCCCGATTTCGATGCCTATCTCGACAGCCTCGACGCCAAAGACCGGCACGAAATACGGCGCAAAAAAAGAAGGGCTGAAAAGGAGGGAGCGCTGGATTTCGAGCGCGTGAGCGGGCCCTCGCAGGTGATGGCCGCCATGCCCTTTTTCCTCGATCTGTTCCGCGCAAGCGGCGGCATGAAGCGCTCATTCCTCACACCTGAACGGGAAGCTTTTTTCCTTTCACTGGCGGAAGAGTTTTCCGGCAGGGGATGGCTGGATCTGTACCGGCTGTCCTTAAACAAAAGGGCAATCGCGTATCTTTTCTGCTTCGTTTACGATCATACCTTGTATCTCTACAACGCTGCTTATGACAACCGGTACGCGCAGGTGAGCCCCGGCATCGTCGCCATAGCCATGTGTATTGAAGACGCCATAAAGCGCGGAATCAGGCGCTTCGAGTTCCTGCGGGGGAATGAGACATACAAGTACCGCTTCGGCGGCCGTGACCATCATATTTATACCCTGACCTGCAGCCACCGTGGAGAATAACCCCATGAGTCGAATCGCCATGCTCAGCGTCCACAGTTGCCCTCTTGCCGCCCTGGGCGGCAAGGAAACCGGGGGGATGAATGTGTATATCCGGGAGCTCAGCAAGGCCCTTGCAGAGAAAGGATGTACGGTCGACATCTTCACCCGTTCCATGAACCGGCTTGTCCCGGCGGTTGTCCCCTTCGTTGAAGGGGTCAGAATCGTCCACCTCAAGGCCGGGCCCGAATCTCCCTACGATAAAAACCGCGTCTGGTTTCATCTGCCTGAATTCCTGGATAACCTCGAGCAGTTCCGGCTCGGCGAGAACATCAGCTACCGGCTTATTCACAGCCATTACTGGCTGTCCGGCTGGGTGGGAGCCCGGCTGGGCAAGCGCTGGGGAGTGCCGCAGCTGCACATGTTTCACACCGTCGGCTACTTCAAAAACAGGGCCACTCAATCGCTGGGCGGGCAGGAGCCCGAGGTGCGCCTGCAGGTGGAGCAGCAGCTGGTAGCCGAGTCCGATCACATCACCGTTTCCAGCCTGCCGGAAAAGGTGGACATGATCCGGGCCTATGGCGCACCTCCGGAGAAGATTTCGGTGGTGCCCTGTGGAGTGGACACACAGATGTTCAGGCCGCTTGACTGCACTGCTTCGAAAAAGCATCTCAGACTGCCAGACAAAAAGCTGATTCTCTTCGTCGGGCGCATCGACCCTGTAAAGGGTATTGATACCCTTCTCAAGGCCATGGTCATCGTGAGGCGGGAGATGGGCAGTGATTACAATGCCGAACTCCTCATCGTGGGGGGAGATAAAGACAGCATTGATTACTCGGAAAACGGTGAAATCAGCCGGCTGAAACGAATGACAGCCGAGCTGAAGCTTGAAAATACGGTAACGTTTCTGGGATCCCAAAGACAGGACCGCCTGCCCCACTATTATTCCGCCGCGGAGGTATGCGTTCTGCCCTCACGCTATGAATCGTTCGGAATGGTGGCCCTGGAGGCCATGGCCTGCGGAACCCCCGTCATCGCCTCACACGTCGGCGGTCTGACTTCGCTCATCCAGGATGAACGCTGCGGCTTTGTGGTCCCCGAAGGAAATGAGCAGGCGCTGGCGGGAAAGATATGCCTGCTGCTCGGCAATCCCTCGCTCAGGGAAACCATGGGATGGAATGCCCGCGAGCGATCGCTGCTCTATGGCTGGCATGCCATTGCCGACCGGATTCTCGAGATCTACCTCACGCTGAGTGACAAACGGATCGAAAGCGCGCAACTCCTGCTGCCCTTCTGCCGCGATGCCGGGGCCGAAGCTGCCCTGCCGGCAATCACCTGCGGCGCAGTTTAATCCACATCAGGAAAATGTATGGCATCCACAACTGCACCCCCGACGGGGAAGAATGTGCTCCTGGTCATGGCTCATCCCGATGACGCGGAACTTTCATCGGCGGGTACGGTTCTGAAATTGATCGAGCAGGGCCATGAAGTGCGCTACGTCGTCTGCTCAACCGGGGACAAGGGCACCAAAGATACTGCCATGACCCCCTTTCAGCTTGCGGCGATACGGGAACAGGAGCAAAAAGAAGCGGCCGCGGTGCTGGGTGTTCAACGGATAACTTTTTTGCGGCACCCGGACGGGGAGCTGGACAACTGCAAAGGCTTGCGCGATGAAATTGCCCTGCTGATCAGAAATAACCGGCCCGATATCATCATCACCCATGACCCCTGGAGGCCTTACCAGATACATCCCGACCACCGCGCGGTCGGTTTCGCCGCCGCCGATGCGGTGGTGTACGCGCGCGACCACCTGTTCATGCCGGTCCTCCTGGAACTGGAACTTGCTCCCCATGCCCCGCTGGAAATATATTTTACCTTTCCGCCGGTGCCCGATCATGTGGTGGATATTTCCGCTGTCATGGAAAAGAAACTGGATGCCATCGCGAAGCACAAGAGCCAGCTTGCACAAATGCCCGGCTGGCGCGAAAACATCAAGCGAATGGCTTCAAAGCAGGCGGAGGGCAAGCCCTTCGCATACGCGGAGACGTTTAAGAGGCTGGTACTCAGCTATCAGAAATGAGGTGCGTTTTCTATTAATGGCAGCAGGTAAATCCGAAGCACGAAGTGAGACAAATCCTAAATTCAAATCCAAAACCCAAACAGTGGAGCCCCCCAAGAAGCATGAAGATTTGTTTCGGATTTCGTGCTTCGTCTCTCCACAAGGAGTTCGCACCATGCTGCAGCTGATCAAAAGCAGAAGAAGCATCAGGAAATTCACCGGCCAGCCGGTTGAAGATGAGATGCTCGAGCAGATCATCGAGGCCGGCACCTGGGCACCCTCAGGGCTCAATAACCAGCCCTGGAAAGTTGCCATTGTCAGGGACGCCGCTACCAGGAAGGCCATCGCACCCCTGACGCGCTACTCAAGCATCATCGATGGTGCGCCGGTGCTGCTGGCGTTGTTCCTGGACACCGCTGCCGGCTACGACCGCACCAAGGACATTCAGGCAATGGGTGCTTTTATCCAGAACCTGCTGCTTGCGGTTCACGCTCTCGGCCTGGGCGGTGTCTGGCTGGGAGAAATCCTTAAGAACAAGGAGAAGGTCGCACAGATTATTAAGGCCCCGGACACCTTTGAGCTGATGGCTGTCATCGCCCTGGGACACCCCGCGGAGAAGGGAGGAAGGGGAAGCCGCAAAGGCATTAAAGACGTGGTATTCTACCGGGGATAGAATCACACATGTGATGGTCATCTTCCATGTTTATTGTAGACACCCACACCCACATTTTCCCCGACGCCGCCGCCGAACGGATCCTGCAATTCACCTCGCAGCAGTTCAAGGTAAAGGTGTATGGCAAGGGGACAGCTTCAGACCTGCTGGCCCAGATGGATGAAAGCGGCGTGGGACACGCAGTCATCCACATGGTTGCCACCACCCCCCAATCCGTAAAAGATATCAACACCTGGCTCATTCATCTCAGGGAACCGCGCTTTGTAAAATTCGGAACGGTGCTCCCCTTTCAGCAGGATTGCCGGGAAGAAATCCGCAGGCTCAAGGACAACGGCATCGGGGGCATAAAGCTGCAGCCGGAGGTGCAGGGCTTCACGGTTGACGATGCTGCCGTTGCCTATGCCCTCTATGAAGAACTGGTAAAATGCGGCATGGTGGTCATGTTTCATGTGGGGGGTAATCCTGCTGTTACGGCGAACGCACGATCGACCCCGGAAATGGTCCTCCGGGTGGCGCAGGACTTTCCTGAACTGATCATCATTGGCGCGCATCTGGGCGGTCTCAACATGTGGGACGATACGGCCCGTATGCTGGCCGGACGGAATAATGTTTACCTGGAAACCTCCATGACCTACGGGAGAATCAGTGCGTTCCTTGCTGAAACCATCATCAGAAAGCATAATCTGAACAACATATTCTTCGGCTCCGACTATCCCTTTGCCCCCATAAAGCAAAGCGTGCAGAGCGCTCTCAGCACCCCGTTTGTAAACGATGAAGAAAAAAAAGCCCTTATGGGGCTCAACGCGAAGGTGTTTTTCAGGATTGAATAATTTTCCGCAGGTTTATCATGATCGGGGGAGCGGTTCAAGTTCCAGGCCGGCTAGAAGCTTATGTCTTTCAAGAAGCTCCTCCTTAAAGCGGACCATATCTTTATAATCAACCCGTGCCATAAGCTTCACCTCCATCCCTGAAACCGTATAACTAGCAGGTTTTTGAAAAAGTGGTTTTCCTCAGGCTGTTCAAAAACATCCAGATGCAAGGCACGCGAAATCCTGAGGAATGAGGCGTACCTACGAGTACGCTGCAATGACGAAGGATGAGCGTAACGCAGCAAATGGGTGTTTTTCAACAGCCTGCTAGGTGCTTAAAAAACTACTGACGGCGGAAAGGTTATGCCGGTCAGCACCTGGGCCGGTATCCCGTAAGCCTGCGCCATTTTGACCGCGCCGTCCTTGAAGGCAATGTATTCAAGCCATTTGCCGTTTCTCTCCCCCTTGAGCCGCATTTCCTCTTCACCGTATGGAGTGCCACACCTTTTCTTCAAGATATTCAGATAGACTTCAAAAAAAGTGGTGTAGGCACTGATAAAAAGATCGAGTTCCTTCTCGTCGAGTTTCATAAGCTTGCAGCCCACCCTGGTCGCGAGGGGATTTGACCAGTGGTCCATGTTGTACTGGACATCAAGCCCGTCGCGCATCTTTTCCCTGTCCCGGCCGAAGCGGTCAGCGATATCGTCCATCGCCTTCCTCATATCCTCCAGGTCCTCTTCAACCCTCACGGCAGGAAAAAGATCAAGGTTCATGTAGTAGGGACCCGCCCCGGCCTTCGTCCACTCCGTATTGAAATGGCCCATGGGGCAGTAGGGGTTTTCGGGAAACACCTCCACCTGGAAGACCGTGGGATCAACCTTCTCGGCCGTTCCCGGCATGGTGACGCCTTTTAGGTTCATCAGGGTGATGTTGGCCTTTTCAATCGGGCCGCCTCTGAGCGTGGTGATGGTCGCCTGTCCTGCCTGGAAGGTGTGGGCCGTTTGAATACGTTGCACACCAGTCCCGACAGCACACAGTGCATCGGCAACCTTTTCTTTCATCTCCTTCACAAATGACACAATGTCTGCCACCGCTTCCTCCTTTATTCTTTTTTTCACCAGCCTGTTAAAATGCCGCCGAGGGCGGGAAGCTGAGACCGGTTAAAATCTCTGCCGGCATGCCGAAGGCAAGCGCCATTTTGACGGCGCGGTCCTTGAAAACGATATACTCAAGCCACCTGCCGTTTCTTTCCAGCTTGATCTTCCGCTCGCTATCGCCGAAGGGTGTATCCTTTCTCTTCTTAAGAATGCCGGCGTAGGCATCAAAAAATGTGCGGTAGGCAGTGGTAACAAGGTCAACCATATCATCACCCAGCGATAGCAGTTTGCATCCCACCTGCGCTGCCAGCGGCGATTCCCAGTATGGAAGGCTGTAATGCTCGTCGAGTCCCTTGCGCATTTCATCCCGGTCTCTTCCAAAGGAATCGGCGACACCATCCATCACGCTCCGCATGTCAGCGAGGTCTTCCTTCACCGTCACGGCGGGGAAAAGATCCAGGTTCATGGAATAGGAATTCGATGCCCCCGTCGTCCACTGGAGATTGAAATGGCCCATGGGGGAATAAGGATTTTCGGGAAACACCTCCATCTGGTAGACCACGCCGTCCGAGGCCTTGTCAGCGCCGGGAGGCTTTACACCGGCCAGCACGAGGTGGGTAATGGCCGCCTTTTCAATCGCCCCGCCCCGAACCGTAATAATGTGCGCAGTTCCTGCCTTGAACCTGTATCGCTTCTCGCTGCGCTCCCCCCCTCCTGCAACCTCAAGCAGCATTCCCGCCGTCTTCTCCTTCATTTCATTTATAAAATCATCTATCTTCACCCGCGCGCTCCTCCATACAAATCAACGACTGCAGCACATCATTCACTGAATTGCATTATACCGGAAGGCATCATAGAGAAGCAACAGCTTAATAGTGGAAATAAATAATGGGTTTTGTTATGGTAGTGCTTGCTTTATGAAAGCAGATAATCAAATGACCATACAACAGAACGGAGGTATGCGATGAGAGCGAACGCATCTATTTTTATCATCATTGCAGGCGCCTGCCTGCTTTCATCTTCATTCCCTGCCCGGAGCGAAGATGCTTTAAAAGATGGATACATAGCTGAGTGTGACCTGCAGAAAGCAATTGATATCGCGGTGAAGAACAACCCGGAGCTTAAGGCAATGGCGCTTGAGCTTGACGCGGCAGACGCAAACATACAGCAGGCGGGACTGTGGGCAAATCCCACGCTGGAGATGGAATCAGAGAACTTCTCCGGCGACAACCCGGGGTTCAGCCGCGCTGAGAACCGTGTTTCAGTCAGTCAGCCGGTTGTGCTGGGCGGAAAAATCAAGCACCAGAAAAACATCGCCACCAAGGAAAAGGAAATCGTGCGTCTCCAGTATGAGGCGGCAAAAAGAGATTTGATATTAAAGGTTGAGGAGACCTTTTATGAAATCCTGCTGGCACGAAAAAATGTAGACTACGCTATGGAAGCACAGACAATTGCCCAAAATCTCTATGACTTCTACGCAAAAAAGTCGGCAGGTAAAGAATCCACTCCCCAGATGCTAAGCGCGGAAATAGAGCTTTCGCAAACCACCATGGAAGTGATGAACACCAGTCGAGCCCTGGAGAGCGCTAAAAAAAATCTTGTTGTTTTATGGGGAGGCGCTGAGATATTGCTGGGAGAATGCAAAGGCGATCTGGATCGGGAGTTCAAGGTTCCTGAGTACAACCAGATAAAAAAGCACCTTTTGGAAAACAATCCTGAGCTTCAAATGACCGCGCTGCAGGAGGAGAAGGGCGATCTCCTTTTGCAGGCGGCACAGGCGGAGAGAATTCCCGATGTGGACGTGGCTTTCGGCGTACGGCGATTTGAGGAAGACGACAATTATGCAATGGTGGCAAGCCTTGCCGTGCCCCTTCCCCTGTTTAACCGAAACCAGGGAAGCATTCAGGAAGCGCTGGTCAATCAAAAAAAAGTGAAAGAGGACGGAAATGCGGCAAAAAACCGGCTGCTGTATGAGCTGAATGAGGTGTACCGAACTTTTGAAGCATCCCGGCTGCAAGTGGACATTTTCAAAAAAAGCATTTTGCCGAAGACGGAGAGTTACTTTGCGGCAACCAGGGAAAGCTACCATGGTGGCGCATTGGAGTATCTTGAAGTCTTGGAAGCCCAGAGAACCTTAGTCGACACAAAAAAGCATTACGTTGAGTTATTAAAGGCCCTCCAGTCTTCTGTGGCCAATCTGGCGCGGCTGTGCTCTACCCATTTTCACGGCACGGATGGCGAAATGTTTTAGGTCAGAGAGGCGCTGGAAGCGTACAGTGGGGACGTTGTTGACTAAGTGGAATTACTTCCTGACATAAATGTAAGGGGCGGCTCTCGCAATGAGGTAGGCGCTCCAGCTCCGCTAGATCGGTTTGCCTTAAAAGGCTTGTCCTGACGCCCTGGACTGAATAACCCCGTTCCAGTACTTGGACCAGCGTTTAGCCGCCCCTGTTCTACTTTTTTATTTTGTTACTACCTTAGCATCAGCAGCGCACCATCCATTGTCTTCTTCACTTCTTCCTTGAGCGCCGCTGCCTCTTTCATCCCTTTAACCACCGCCGGGCTCCAGTCATAGTACAGCTTGATGATCGCCCGACCCTGTGCGGTCTTGCTTAATATATTGTCCCGGAAAGTTTTGAGCTGCTGCACCTCTTTAGAATCCTTTCCATAAATCAGCTCCGCGGGACAAACCCCTGCTGCGCGCCCCGCCTGGAAGAGGCCCAGCACCTGGGTTTTGAAGGTCACCAGTTTTTTAGCCCTGTCCACACTCTCAGGTTCGATGGGATCCCAGTCTTCCCGGACGTGATTATAGATGTACACCATCAAGTCCCGGCTGCCGGCTCCGGAATACGGTATGGTAATGCTCACATTCCGGTTGAAGAAAGTCCGGTACGGACCGACGTGAACGGCAGGCCCCGAAGGCTCGGCGTCATTCATGTCCGGAGCGGACTCCCGATAACCGATTTTAATTTCGGTATCCTCCCACATGCAGTCGTTGGTATCGGCCGGGTCGTTGACGGGAATAGCGCTTTCCGGGGTAAAACTTTCAGGCCGGTCGGGATACGGGTCGCCCGGTATCTCGATCTTTGCGCCCAGAATGGGGCTTGAGGCTGACGTCACCTCTACCGTGCCGCCCGCAAGTTTGGTCACCTGCTGCGACACCTCTATTATCGGCTCTTCACCCTGCGGGAAAAGCCCGAAGCGCTCCAGCGTACCGCGCAGCACAACGTAATAGGCCGTAGAAAACTCTTCCGGCAAATTGCTGTACGAAGGCGCCACGGTGACCGTAACCACTGAATCGGCGGACGCGCAATCGACCACGCTGCCTTCCGCATCCTCGCAATGGGTATAGGCAAAGTTCCCTGCCTCAAGCTGGGCCTTGGGAGCTATGGGAAGCTTGTTGTACTCCTGCATGCGGAAAATGGTATCCAGGCTGTCATAGTTCCAGTGACAGGGCGCGACAATGATCTGCTCAAGACCATCAGCAACGGCAAGTTTTATAGCCTCCCGGATGCTGTAAAACACCGTTGTTCCGCCGTATCCCTTGAGGTCGATATCGGTAGCCAGCCCGTAGGAAAAGAAATTCTCCTCCCGCAGATCCGTTTCCACCCCGCTCCTGGTGAATACCAGGTTGTAGCGGTCGCCATAGGCAGCCTGCAGGGCCTTCTTCCACGAGAGATAATTGAGGTAGGCATTCTCATGATACACCTCCTTGGCCCAGGGGTGGGCAGTGCCGAAGGGGCCGGAGGTATCGTCCTTATACCAGGTGAGTCCCCTGGTCACATAAATAATGCCGATGGTGCTTCCCTCCGGGTAGGCCTCGATATAGGACTTCAGGTTCATCACATTCATGGCATTAAATTCCGGAGTCCTTCCAACCTGGCGGGTCTGGTAGATCTGCATGCTATCCAGCTTATTCATCTCGCACAACCGTTCCCTGACATAATTTCCCGACAAAAACTCGTTGGCGTACCGGTTGTGATCGGTCGTCTCCCGGGCAACGAGCAGCTTGGTGTATCCCTCATTGGCAAACTCCTCCGCCACATCATCAAGCAGCTTGGTATATCCCGGTATGGCGGTATAGCATCCATGACGGAGATCGATTTTATCCCCGAAGGCGCCGGTCATCAGCTGCTCAAGATAGGCATCCTGCGCCTGCAGTGAAGGAGGCGGCTCATTGGGATCAGTTGTCTCCTCGGGCACACCCATGACCCCGTAGTAGCGGAGAAACGTCGGGATGCCGGATTCCACCAGATCACTCACGCCATTGGGATACGGAACGGCAAAACTGCCGATCTTATACCACCCGGGCAGCAGATCCTCACCGGTTCTCGGGTCAGGTGGATACTCAAGTTCATTCATTCGTGTTGACTCCACCAGCGGTGTTATGGGTATCCCGGGGGGTATATTCTCCGCGCTGATATCGGCAACAGCGGGGTTGGGGTGTTCGTACAGGTTAAGCGCTTCATTATAGCTGTAGATGCCGTACGAATCAAAAAAGGCCTCGTTGTCTTCGGTCAAATAGGTAATTGCCCAGGGAATCATATTGATATGAGACTGGTACGGAAACTCTCCCGGGTGACCTATCTTGCACGGCTGGCCCTCATACTCGGTCCTGTCACCGATGCGGGGATAATCGCTGGTTGTCCAGGCGTAGTCATAGCTGTAGCCCGCTGACATGCACCAGCCGGTGATAAGCACCGCCACCTTGTCCTCTACCGCCGTCGGCTGGGCCGCCGCATGAAGAGGAAAAAGGCATGCTATTAAAACCGCCAGACACATGTTTCTTAATTTCATAGCACATCTCCTTGTTAGTGGTTAGGGTGACTGTCTAAAAATCAAAACCCCTTTGGCACACAATCTGACGCAAAGGGGATTTTCAATAAACCCGTTTCCTTACATGACTGCCTTTTTGCAAACAACTCTTAAAGGCACCTCTCACACCGATCATGGCAGCCCGCATATGAACAGATCCTCTGATGTGCTTTATTTGAAGGATGCTGCCCGCCTGGCCCATGCACCCGCGGCCGTTTCTGTTTGAATGCATATTTCAAACAGGCAGGCGCTTCCTCATGCCAATAAGTAGCCGACAATAAAATTAATGTCAAGGGGAAAGCCGTCAGTGCAGAGTCCGCAGCAAACAGGCGGTGTCATAATAAAGAATGCGCCATGTTTGTCATTCTGAATCCTTCGCTTGTCATCTGCGCCCTTATACAAACAAAAAAACAGAATGGTGCTCAAGGAATCAAAAATCAAGCTCAACCTGATTGAAGCCGTGCAGGAAAACAAAGAATTTAAAAACCTGCATACCGAGATTTATAACATTTTAAAAGAATCGAAGGAAAAATAGGGCGATCATGAATAAGGGGCACTGCCCGTCTGTTACACGGCAATGCCCCTCTCTTCTTTGCGATCCTGTCAAACTGCCGCTTAATGCTTATTCGCTGTCATCACCGGCCAGAGCGCTGAGCGGCGGGTCGGTGGCAAGCACTTCAATCATCTCCGAGTACGAGGAGCGCAGGCCTGAACCGGCAAACTCTTCAGCGTCACCCTCTGAATGCCCGGCCTCTGCAGCTGCCGACTCGATGTAAGCCCCGGTCTTGTGCAATATGGAATGGGTGCCATTCATCTCGCCCGGCCGCGCCTCGAGGCTCGCGTCCGCCGCGGATCGAATCAGCTCCTCAGCCAGGGTATCATAGTCCTTATTGCCTATGGCATGCTTGTCGTAATCGCTGATGGGCAGCCCGCAGTCAACGGTCTCCCTCAGGCGGATGGTGTAGCGGATGACGGTTTCAAATACATCTCTGCCGAACTGGTCCTTGACTTTTTCCAGCACGCGACGGGAGTACCGGGTCCGGTGATCAAACATGGTGATGAGCGCGCGGGGGACAATGTCGTGGCTGAGCTTTTCCTTGAGCAAAATGACAATCTCCAGCAGTTTCTCAACCCCCCGGAGCGAAAAAAGGCTCATGTCAATGGGGATGATCACTTCCCCGCAGGCGCGCAGGGCGTTAAAGCAGAGCAGGCCGATGCTGGGCGGGCAATCAATGATGCAATAATCGCAGGACTGCCTGAGCCTCTGCAGTGCGTGCAGCAGCCGGTTCTCCCTCCCTTCCACGCCGGAAAGCTCCTGCTCAACCGCGCTTAAGATTACGCTGGAGGGGGCAAGATCAAACCTCTCTTTGACCGGCAGCATGATGTCATCGAGCCCGAGAGTCTCGCCCGCGCGGGGAGTCATCACGTTGTACATGCTTTTTTCCAGATCCGCCGGATTAACATTCAGCCCCATGGTAGCATGCGACTGCGGATCGCAATCGATCAGCAGCACTCTCTGCCCCCGTGAAGATAATGATGACGAAAGATTAATCGCTGTCGTCGTTTTGCCGCATCCACCTTTTTGATTGGCAATGGCAATGACTCTCATCTATTTTTTCCTCCCCCGTGGCACGTCAGTTTATAATGATGTGGGATAGCGTACGCAAAAGTGCTGTCCTTATAACAAAGGGGAAACGATTATTCAAGAAAAAACACGATATGTAGTAAATTTTTCTTCCCCGGCACAATAAATTGTGCCTCAGCCCGCCCGTTCATTGCACGCTTCGTTCTGCGCATGGCAAAGCGGATAGACCGGGCATGAAACTATTTGCAAAGTGTCGTGCTAATAGATATAGTATTTTCTTAAAATCACATAAAAGGAAAGGAGGTGTGACCAGGTCAGCGCGCACGAGACAGGGGGGAGAGCCAAACACTGCAACCAAAGGAGGAGGGAACTGCCATGGCGGACAGCATTTATAAAATAATTGAAGTGGTGGGAACGAGCAAAAAGTCCTGGGAGGATGCGGCGCGCAACGCCGTTGAAACCGCGGGCAAGACAGTCAAGGATTTACGCGTTGCCGAGATTGTAAGGCTTGATATGACAGTGGACGAAGGGAAGGTTATCAATTTCCGCGCGCGGGTCAATCTTTCCTTCAAGTTTCACGAAGAGTAGCCGGTAGGTGGGTATATTTTTGGGTATGGTGGTTTTCATGAAAAGGGGCAACTGCCTTATGGAAGTTGCCCCTTGCACATCTAATTTCTTACGACATAACCCTGGAGCAGTTTGGTCAGCTGCTGTATCATCCCGCCGATGCGCATGCCGGTCTCGAACCGCACATATGGATCAAGCACGCTTTTCCCGAAAAGATTCACCTCAAATGCCTGGGCTATCAGCAGCACCGGCGTTAAAAGACTTTTTCCCTCCATGGACCGCGTGTACTCGTCATAGATGAGCCGCATAAACTGCATCCACCTGACGTGGCTGACGCCGGTAACTTTTATGTGCCTGGCATATACAAGCCTGTGAAACAGCTGCAGCACGTCGTTTTTTGTGGCCTCGTCCGAAATGACCGCCTCGCAGGTGGAAACGATCAGATACATGTTCAGACTGAACAGCTCTGAATGAAACTTTCCATACAGCTTTTTATTGGCCTTCATACCGAGCCGACCCGTGAGCCGGAAGCCGATCTGTAACGCCATTGCCCTGACCTCCCTGTCGGCCAGATGCTCCGACAGCCAGAGGTAAAGGGTCTGGGCACAATCCTGCTTGGATATGGTTATGTGTGCTTCCATGTGCTTCGTTTATTGCGTATATTTTCTGCAGGGGCGACCGCCGGTCGCCGCTACGTAACGAGGACCTCTCTCTGCATGGATGCATACCCTGCTTGTAATGCAGGAGATCAATTTGCAAGCCGGTCTACACCACTTTCCCCGGCAGGCCGTCAATGACTTCAGGAAGGTCCAGGGCCCGCAGGGTCTCCTGCTTGAGAAGGCCCGTCGCGACATCCCAGCCGCGCAGGCGGTAATACTCATCCAGCATCCCTTCAAAGCGCTCCTTATCCAGGGCCTTTCCCTTGCGGGAAATAATGTCATCACCGGCACCCGGGAGATAGAGCTCGGGATTATGTATCCCGAACACATCGGCAATGCGCTCTTGCCGCTCGATGAACTGCGACTCCGGCAGGCAGTCATCCGCCCTTCCCCTTCTTCCGTCGCGAAGGTGGATGGCGCGGTTCAGGTTAAACACCCGCTCGCCGACGAGATGCAACATTTTTTCATCAACATCCAGTCCCGTTACCGCCGATAACAGCTTGCTCTCGAGCAGCGGGTCTCCCACGTGATCCTCCGAACCGGCATGGTCAAACAGCGGAAAGGCAAAATCACACAGCACCAGGCACTCCTTGGCATACTGCCTCTCCTGTATTATTTTTGCCGCCAGCGCCTTGCCGGCATAGGTGGAAAAATCAACCGCCGTCTCACTTCCCCAGAATTTGTTCGCGATCTTTCTCAGCACAGCCGTGGAAACATAAGACCGCTCTCCTTTGCTCACATACCAAATGCCCCACTTGGTGAGGGGATGGCAGACCTCGTGGAGTTCCGTGATGGGCGGCCGGGGCTCGACGGCATAGAGGATGGCCGAGGGTATAAACGTCTTGGGACCGTAGGGCATCGGGCGGTCCGAATCGGCAATGGCTTTTGATTCCGTGCCCACCTCTTCGGCTGCGCGCGCGACCCCCTGGGCAAGAACCTTTCCGAATCCCTCCCCTGAGCACATCTGTTGCAGCATGGCTTCGAAAAACTCCATGCTGCCCAGCCTGCTCAGGGGCAGACCGGTATTAGCATCGTTCAATATCCCCTCCTTGAAGCACTTTTCCATCCATAAAAGGAGAAATGTCATTTCAATCACGCAGAGTGAGTAATCGTCAACCAGGGAGGCAGCGCGAAAGCTGACCTCGGTCGCGGTCTCCGGAAACCTGCTGCTCCAGAGGCTGTAGAAGAGCGGGGTCTGACACTTCCGGACGCCCTCCTCTCCCGAGGGGCTGCGGTGCAGCGTGCGCCAGCACCCCTGCGGACATCCATGGCAATGTACTTTCCGCACCACCTCCACGCCGGGGAGGGAAAGCGGTTTTCCGTACAGATCAAAGAACCCCTCACCCCGCATCTCCCGCACCGCTTTTCGTACGGCGGAAATTTTTTCCGGATCGGCCACAGCTATTTCCCCTGTGCCTCGGACCGCTATGGCCTTTAACCCCTTCGAGCCCATGACGGATCCAAAACCCCGCGAGCCGTTGCCACCCACATCAGTGGCTATGGTGCCGATGCGGGAACCGTTTTCAGCGCCCGGACCGATGGTCAGGAAGCGCGTCTTCTCTCCCCACGTATTGCGTATAAACTGCTGGGTTTTGCTGTTGGTAAGTCCCCAGAGATGCGTGGCATCTTTCAGCTCCGCAGCCCCGTTGGTGATCGTGAGATAGAGTGGCTGCGATGCCCGTCCCGTAACCACTACACCGTCATACCCGGCCTTCTTCAGTTCCGCCGTGAAAGAACCCGCTATGCTGGCATTATTGAAAACCTCCGGGTACAGGCTGGGCGATTTTCCGCAGATCACCAGCCTCGGGGCGCTCGGGGCCGGTGTTGCCGCCAGGGGACCGCTCATGAACATCAAAGGGCTTTCCGGGTCATCCGCTGCCTGGCCGGGTTTCGACTCATCCCAGTAAAATTTCTCACCAATTCCCATGCCGCCTAAGAACCGCCCGGCATAATCACCGGTTTCCACCGCGGCAATTCTCTTTTCGGAAAGATCAACCTTCAGTATTTTTCCCGCCCAGCCGTATTGTGTGTCCATGAGCCAATGTCCATCTAAGGATTATTTTTCATCGCCTGTACGGGAGTTGCTCCGGCGAATGCCCGATAAAAAAGAGAGTATCTCCCTGTTGACTGCTTCGGGCTTCTCATCAGAAAAAAGATGGCCCGCCTCCTTTATGACCACCAGCCGCGATCCGCTGATGGACCTGACCAGCTGCTCTTCGCAGAGCGAGGGAGGAACGAGATCATCCAGCTCCCCGGCCATCACCAGGGTGGGAGCCTTGATGCTGCCGATCCTGTCGCGCGTGTCGCCGCTGAGGCCCGCTTCTGCCGTCCACTGAAAACCCCTGATGTTGTAAGTGGCATCCGTCTCCCTCAACTTTTCCCAGGCGGCATCAAAACGCTGCTTCTCGCTCTTGAGATAGGTGCTGCTGTAGGCCTGGCGCATCATTTCCTCGCAGATCTGAGCATGGCCTCTGCTTTCGATTGAATCAATAAAAAACCTGCCGGTGCTCCGCATATCGCTGCTCGGTCTGGCGAAGGTGCACATCAAAATGATGCTTTCGGTCATTCCGGGATAATTGATGGCAAACTCCTGGACCACCAGACCGCCCAGCGAGGCGCCGATGAGATGGGTTTTGGCGATACCCAACGCTTCGAGCAGCCCGCGGATATCATCAGCCAGCTGCCTGCAGGTGTAGGGCCCGGGAGGGGTGTCAGATTGCCCGATGCCCCGCGAGTCGTACGAAATGACCCGGTAGCGGTCGGCCAGCGCCTTCATTTGCAGCGCCATCCCCCGGTGATCCCGGTCCAATCCCTGCACCAGGATAACCGCCTCACCCTCTCCTGCCGTTTCATAATAGAGGTGCAATCCTGTATCTATCTTAATCCGCGGCACCGGCAACTCCTCCCCGGCGTTAACGGGCAACCCTCTTCCCTGGTAAACTCGCTCCTTGATTAAGCGAGTATAGGGAATGAAGCAGGGGAAGTCAAGGAGTCAAAGAAAGGCATCGCTGCCGGGAAGGCCGGTATTGAATTATTACCACGGAACGGAACAGGCCATTATTTTCAAGATACATATGGCGGTTCATAGTGTAATTATGTAGTATGGTTGATAGGCTGCTGCCGGAGAAAAACAGTCGCATTTTTGCCGTACTGTATGACATAGGTCATGGAAAGCGAAAGCAACCCATGTTAGTGAATTACAATTACCACATACGATTTTGAAAGCGATCAACAGTATTTCAGACAGGACGGATGCACGCACACGGTTCAACCTGCACAGGAAAGGAGAATGCCATGTTTTGCTATCAATGTGAACAGACCAACAAAGGTACCGGCTGCACCCAGATGGGTATTTGCGGAAAGGAGCCGGAAGTAGCGGCTTTACAGGACGCACTGGTTTATGCGCTTAAGGGCTTATCAGTTGTTGCACTGGAAGGCCGGAAAAGAGGCATCAATGATAAGGAGGTTAATTCCTTTACCTGCGAGGCGGCATTTTCCACCCTGACCAACGTCAACTTTGACCCGGAGCGCCTGCAGCAATTTATCAGCACGTGCGTTGAGCTGCGGGAAGCCCTCAAGAAAAAGATAAAGGCTGCGGGAGGGCCCGCCCAGTTCACCGAGAAGGCGGCAAACTTTATCCCGGAGAAATCACTCAAAGACCTTATCAAGCAGGGTGAATCTGTGGGTTTAAAGTCAGACCCGGGCATTGATCCCGACATCCAAAGCCTTCAGCATACCGTTCTCTTCGGCATCAAGGGTATCTCGGCCTACACATACCATGCGCAGATACTGGGAAAGGAGGAGGATGCGGTTTTTGCCTTCGTGCAGGAGGCGCTTGCCGGCATGCTGCGCAAAGACTTGAGCCTTGACGACTGGGTGAAGATGACCCTCAAATGCGGCGAGACCAACCTCAAGGCCATGGAGCTGCTTGACGCGGGCAATACCGGGACCTACGGGCATCCTGTGCCGACAAAGGTACCGCTGGGATCCAAAAAAGGGAAAGCCATTCTCGTCTCCGGTCACGACCTCAGGGACCTGGAGGAGATCCTCAAGCAGAGCGAGGGGAAAAACATCAACGTCTACACCCACGGCGAGATGCTCCCCACCCACGGCTATCCCGGTCTCAAGAAGTATAAACACTTTTACGGTCATTACGGCACCGCCTGGCAGAACCAGGCCAAGGAATTTCCCGGGTTCCCCGGCCCCATTGTCATGACCACCAACTGCATCCAGAGGCCGAGGGACGCCTACAAAGACCACATTTTTACCTGCGGACCGGTGGGCTGGCCTGATGTGCCCCGCATCGCAGGACATGATTTCAGTCCTGTAATACAAAAGGCCCTTTCCATGCCCGGATTTGCGGAAGATCAGAATGGCCGGGCGGTGATGACCGGATTTGGAAGAAACGCCGTGCTCGGGGTGGCGGACAAGGTGATTGACGGGGTTAAGAACAAGGCCATCCGGCATTTTTTCCTGGTGGCGGGGTGTGACGGGGCCAGGTCCGGCCGCAACTACTACACCGAATTTGTTGAAAAGGTTCCCAAAGACTGCGTGGTGCTCACCCTGGCATGCGGAAAGTTCCGGTTCTTTGACAAGGATCTGGGTGATATAGGGGGAATTCCACGGCTGCTGGACATGGGCCAGTGCAATGATGCCTACTCCGCCATCCAGGTTGCCGTGGCGCTTTCCAAGGCCTTTAACTGCGGCGTCAACGACCTGCCTTTGTCAATGGTACTGTCCTGGTATGAGCAAAAGGCAGCCGCGATTCTGCTGACCCTGTTTCATCTGGGAATAAAAAATATCCGGCTCGGGCCGACACTTCCGGCTTTCATTACACCCAATATCCTCAATACCCTGGTTAAATTGTTTGACATTAAACCCATCAGCACTCCTGATGAGGATTTAAAGGCGATACTGGGATAGATAGGTTACGGCCGGCAGGGGCGGCTTTAAGCCGCGAGTTCAAGCGTTTATAGAGAACCGATCAACGGAAACAACCATCCACAACAAGGAGCACGTCCATGACACAAGTGAAAGAGATTTATGTGTGCGAAATCTGCGGCAACAAGGTGCAGGTACTGGAGGCCGGCGGTGGCGAGCTGGTCTGCTGCGGCGAACCGATGGTGAAGGTGTAGTATAGTAGAAACGGACCGGGGATATTTTTATTTTTGCACGGTCAAACAATTCTACAAATCGATGGTAAACTTCTCGTTGTATGAGGGTATGACCACTTCCCAGCCAAAGGTGGTGCGTATATGGTCAGCCATCGACGAAGCGGCCTCGCGCTCCCCGTGCACGATAAAGGTTTTGAACGGCGGGCGGTTTAACCCCATCAGCCAGGCCAGCGCCTCGTTGTAATCGGCGTGGGCCGAAAAGCCGGAGATGCTTTCCACCTTCGCCCGGATGGGAACCATCTGCCCGTGTATTTTGATCGTGTCTGTTCCTTCCTGTATGGCTCTTCCCCGCGTGCCCTGCGCCTGGTAGCCGATAAACAGCACCGTGTTCCGGGTATGGGGGAGGCGGTGTATCATGTGGTGAAGAATGCGGCCGCCTTCAACCATGCCGCTGGCGGATATGATAATTCCTGAACTGACCTTCTCGTGCAGCTGCTTGGATTGCTCCTTGTCCCGGTAAAACCGGAGGTTGCCTGTTTTTAGAATGTGCGTGCCGTTCAGCTCCAGTATCTTGGACCCCAGGTCATAATCCCCCTTTCTCTTTTCAAACACCTGGGTGGTGTCTATGGCCATGGGGGAATCAACGTAGACCGGAAGCACGGGGATGCGCCCCTGCTCCTCCAGCTCACGGATGCAATAGAGCAGCTCCTGCGTTCGCCCTACCGCAAAAGCGGGGATTACCAGCACGCCTCCGCGCTCCCGGCTCTCGTTTATGACGCGGGCCAGTTCCTCCTCCGGCGGTTTTTGGTCATGGAGTCGATTGCCGTAGGTGGATTCAATCACGAGGTAGTCAACCTCAAAGACCTGAACCGGGTCCCGAAGAATCGGCCTCGACGGCCTGCCCAGGTCACCGCTGAACAGCACCCTGCCTGTTTTTTTGCCCCGGCTGCGCTTTATATCGACCATGGCGGAGCCCAGGATGTGGCCCGCATCTTTGAACTTGACCCGCAGGGAATCATCAAGGAACAGATCCGTGCCATAGTAGACCGGCTCAAAGCGCTTCAGCGACGCCTCGGCATCCTCCAGCGTGTACAAGGGAAGGGCAGGCTGGTGCTTGCTGAAGCCTCTCTTATTTGCCCAGTACGCATCTTCCTCCTGGAGGTGGCCGCTGTCGCGAAGCATGATGCCGCACAGGTCGGCGGTGGCGGGGGTACAGTTAACCACTCCCCTGAAGCCCTCCTTGCACAGGCGGGGCAGATACCCGCTGTGGTCGATATGGGCATGGGTGAGCAGGACCCGGTCTATCCGGGAAGGGTCCACGGGGAAGGGGTCCCAGTTTTTCAGCCGGTCGTTCTTGAGCCCCTGAAAAAGGCCGCAGTCGATAAGCAGCCTTCGTTCGTCAACCTCCAGCAGAAAACGCGAGCCGGTAACCGTTCCGGTAGCCCCTAAAAATGTGAGTGTCGCCACAATATTTCCTCCTTGCTTTTATTTCCGCCGCCGGGAGCACATCCGCTCCACCTCGCTGACAATGGCCAATGCATCTATGCCGTACGCAGCAAGCAGCTCATCCCGCTGCCCCGACCGGGGTATTTCTTTCACGCACAGGGAGCACAGCGTACCCACCGCGGAGGAGACGAGCGTGCCGATGGCGCCGCAGTAATGGTCCTCGACGACAATAACATTGCCGTGACAGGCCCCGGCGTGGCTTGCCAGCGCCTCCGCGTCAAACGGCTTGATGGAATAGAGGTCAACAATCCTGGTGAGAAGACCTTTCCCCTTCGCCATCTCGTGGGCCTTGAGGGCCTCATGGACGGTTATGCCCGCGGCAACGATCAGGGCGCAATCCCGCTCATCCGCGCGCAGCACCTTGAGCCCACCGACAGGAAAGGTTTCAGAACTGTCATAGATCACCGGCGTTTTGTCCCGCGTCAGCCTGATGTAGGAGATGCCCGTGTGCCCTGCCATCGCGCTCACCAGATGCTCCGCGGAAACGGCATCGCAGGGATATACAACAACCGCGTCCGGCATTGACAGAAACATGGGGATGTCCTCGAGGCCCATCTGCGACGGGCCGTCCGCTCCGATGCTTATGCCGGCGTGGGATCCGGCAAACTTTATGTTCGACCGCGAATACTGCGCCATCCTGATGAAATCATAGGCGCGCGTCAGGAAGGAGGCGAAGGTGGCAACAAAAGGCTTGAACCCCAGGGCGGAAAAGCCCGCCGCCATGCCGGCCATGTTCTGCTCGGCAATGAAGGTCTGGAATCCCCGTTCAGGAAATTCCCTGAAGAATCCCTCGGTCATGGTCGAGTTCATGACATCCGCGTCGAGCGCAACCGCGGTGGAGTCGGTCCTTCCCAGCCTGACCAGTGCCCTGCCGAAGGCCTCGCGCGTGGAAAGCATTTCATCCTTTCGGTAGATGCCCGGCTCAAAACCGGATGGCATATGGCTGACGGGCATGGAAGTGACGCGCGACGGCAGCCTGACATCAGCCGCCCCGATTTCGCCCAGGGCCGTTTCAAGCTGGGCCCGGCTCAACGGTTTGCCGTGCCACCCCCCGCTGTTTTCCAGGATCGAGACCCCTTTCCCCTTGATCGTTTTAGCAATGATGGCGCAGGGCCTGCTGCAGCTCCCCGCGTGCTTGAACGCGTCAAGCACCTCCTGCATGTCATGTCCGTCCACCACCAGCGCGTCCCAGCCGAAGGCCTCGAATTTTTTTGCGTAGTGCGCGAGGTCGTGCTGGTGCATGGTCGGCCCCGACTGGCCGAGGCGATTGGCATCAACCATGGCGCAGAGCGACGCCAGCTCGTAATGGGAGGCGCTGTTGGCGGCCTCCCATATGGCGCCTTCCGCGCATTCGCCGTCTCCGAGCAGCACATAGACCCTGCCGGTGCTTCCCTTCAGCCGTTTCGCCAGCGCCATGCCCACGCCCGCGGATAATCCCTGTCCCAGGCTCCCGGTGGCAATCTTTATCAGCGGCATTCGTGCCGTGGGGTGCCCTTCCAGTACGCTCCCGATCTTTCGCAGGTTCGCCAGTTCGCCCGCGTCGATGAATCCCGCCTCCGCGTAGGCGGCCCAGAGAATGGGGGCCGCATGCCCCTTGGAGAGGATGAATTCATCGTCAGGCCCCATGACCGAGAAAAACAGGGCGCTCACGATTTCGGCGCAGGAAAGGCATGAGCTGGGATGCCCCGATCCCGCTTCCGTGGTGGACACAAGCGAGGCGATTCTCAATTTGTTGGCCATGAGCTGCAAATCTTTAATCCGTGTCATCGTACTTTCTCTCAGAAAATAAACCATCAAAATTTTTTCGCCGCTGATGCCGGCAGTTCACCCGCAGCATCAAACTGGAACGTATCCCGCTGTCACAGGCTACATTTGAATCTATCAGAACTGCCCTCGATTGAAAAGATTATTTTCACCGCCGGAATGTAATAAAAGCATGCGCGTGCAAGCGAAGCGAGCGTAAAAAACCCCTTCAGCACCGGATACTGAAGGGGAATTGAAACGGGGAAAGATACTGCTGCCGGAGACGACGTCAGTTTTATTGCCGGTTTGCACTTATCAGGCTGCTTTAAACCGGTCCATCAAGGTAACGCCTTCCTTGACCAGGCTTAAAACCTGCTTAACCTGGAATGGTTTCTGAATCACAAAATTTACCGCCTTTTCTTTCAGCTCTGATTCCATGATATTCACATCCCATCCCGTAATAATGGCGACAGGCACCTTTCTGCCGATACGCTTGATTTCTTCGGCCACCTGCCAGCCCGACACTTTCGGCATGCCCAGGTCGGTGCACACCAGATCAAAATCTCTCTCCTTAAACAAATCCAGTCCCTGAATTCCGTCGGAAGCCACCTCAACCTCATGCCCCTCACTGCTCAGGATATCAAAGAGCAGCTGGCGCACATCGTCCTCGTCCTCTATGACCAGAATCCGTGCCTTCCTGTTCTTCTCTGCTTCCGTTTTTAATAAAGGTTTCTCATGCGACATCTCCCGGGTGATGGGAATTTTCACAGTGAAGGCGGTCCCGTTCCCTTCAGTGCTGTCCACCGCGATGCTGCCGTGATGGCGACTGATAATCCCGTACGAGACGCTCATGCCCAACCCTGTTGACTGAACGCCCTTGGTAGTGAAGAAGGGGTCAAATATGCGGTTGCGAATCATTTCAGGAATGCCGGCCCCCGTGTCCGCTATTTTTATGCAGATATGATCGTCCTCCCTGCATGTCCTGATGGTAATGCTTCCCCCGTCAGGCATGGCATCAAGCGCATTGTTGATTATGTTGGTGAATACCTCCCGTATTTCCGATGCGCTGCCGGTCGTGGTGGGAAGATCTGCATACTCCTTGTGAATGGCCACAGTGATGCCTTTTGTCTCGGCATCATTTTTCCACCGCATCTGGGTGAATTCGAGCGCATTATCAAGCAACTCATTAATGTTAATCGCTTTAAAATCGCGGTCATCGGTCCGCTTGCGTGAAAATTCCTGGATCCTCTTTACCCCCTGGGCCCCGTCAAAGGACGCTTTCTCAATAATGTCCAGGCTCCGCAGCAGATCAAGCAGCAACTTCTGCCTTTCCTCCGGCGAGAGAGGCGGCTCAAGCTGGAGCTTCAAAAGCTGGACCCTGCCCAGGATCGCCGCCAGCACATTATTGAATTCATGGGCCACGCCTCCTGCCAGTTCTCCCAGCGATCGCAATTTTTCAGACTGCGAGAGCTGCTGTTCTATCTTCCTGCGCTCGGTTATGTCTCGCAAAATTGCCGTTATAATACTTTTTTCTTTCGCTCCGGAGACGGACAGGGTTGCCTCTAAAGAAACCCTCCTGCCGTCCTTTCGCAACCCGTCCCGCTCGATGGTTTTACCGAGCAACCCCAGTTCGCCGGTTGTTTTAAATTGTTTAAATACTTCCATGTCCCCGTCTCTTTCTTCCTCCGGGAACAGGAGAAAGACCGGTTTCCCCATAACCTCTTTCTGGGTACAACCGAAAATATCCTCGGCCTTTTTATTAAAGCCGATTATCAGCCCCTCGTTGTCCATTGAAACAATCCCGTCATTGGCGTTCTCGATCAGGCGCTGATATTTTTCCTCGGAAAGTTTTACTGCGTCTTCAGCCCGCTTCCGATCATTAACATCTTTTAATAACAGCACCGCGCCTTCCCGGTTACGCAGTCTGGCGGTAATTATTTCAAGCCCGAACGTTTCCCCGCTTTTCCTCTTCCCCGTAGCAAATGCCCTTTGGAAACCGTCATTATCCGGGCCGTCATGCATATCCGGATTATCCGGGGCGCACAGTTCTCTATCGCTGAAGAGCCAGTCGGTAGGCTTATTAATGATTTCCTCCGCTGCATATCCGAACATTTGCCGTACCGGCGCATTACACAAAATGACCTTCCGGTTGCCGTCGACGACCATCAGCACATCAGGATTGATGCTTGAAATGGTATCTTCCAGCTCCCGTTGCCCCTGTTACGCCCTCTGCCAATGACGATAGGTTATCCAGAGCAGGCCTATGAGCCACAGGAACACCAGATTGATGACAAATTCAGCAACCGGGTAGCGGGTTAGAGCATAAAAATACTTGTACATCTTATCAATGAAATTGATCGACAGGCTGATGAGTGTAAACACAAATGACACCGCCAACACCATGAACAAATCGACCCACTCCCTCTTTTGGGTATATGCCAGCTTCACTCTAGTCCCTCCCGCTCGATAAACATTTTATAAGATGGATCAACTGTTCTTGGTTGTGCTTTCCCAGCCTGCACTGCGGTTAAAATCCTATGGTATCAATGTTTTTTTATCGAAATTTCCCAAAAAAGCTTTAGCACTTTCCTGCAGCGATCGAAGGCCATTGCAAGCGCAATAAAAAACCCCCTCAGAATTGAGTGCTAAGGGGTTATGCGTAATGAATCAGGTGCTTATTTTATATCATAAACAGGGTTCCTCACCGGCTCATTTCACTTGTTCCAGGGCATTTTTGCCAGAAGCATGCCCATGGCGCAGGTATCGGTGACCCCGGCGAACACCAGTCCTGCCCCCACGAATGCCGGCACTACCAGGAAGGCCTGATGTGAAAAGAAGCCGGCCAGCGTGCCGATGAGCACCAAACTGCCTGCCGCTATGCGCACCTGCCGCTCCAGGCTCATGACCGCCTCGCCTTTTTCCACCGGCAATTTCTGCTCATCCCACAAATCAGTCCCGCCCTCCACCACCAGCACCGGCGCCCTGGTTCTGCCCTCGATCAATTTCGCCGCCTGCGCGGCACGCTTGCCCGACTTGCAGAGCATGAGCAGCGGTCTCTCTGCTCCTCCCGCGAGCAGTGTACGATCAATATACTCGTCATTCAGCTTGCTCAGCTCATGATGTTCAGCGCCTGCCGCGCGGATGGCCCGGTATTCGGCGGGGGTGCGGACGTCGATGAGCCGCGCCTGTTCTGCTTTCACTTTTGCCAGAGCTTCCCGGGGAGAAATGTATTCCATGCTGGTCTCCTTTCCCTGAGGAATTGCATGAATTTTAGTCAGATCCCGCTCAAAACCATTTCTTCTTCTTAAAATACCAGATCATGCCCAGCGCCACCAGCGCCATGACGGCGATTGACGCCGGGTAGCCGTATTTCCAATTAAGCTCCGGCATGTTAAGCGGCGAAGCAGCGGTATTGAAATTCATGCCGTAGATGCCCACGATGAAGGTTAGCGGCATGAATATGGTGGCGATGATGGTCAGCACCTTCATCACCTCGTTCATGCGGTTGCTCATGCTCGAGAGGTAGGTTTCCAGCATGCCCGATATCAGGTCCCGGAAGGTTTCCACCGTATCGATAATATGGACGGTGTGATCGTAGACGTCCCTCAGATAGACGGTGGTTGGCTGCTGTATCAGCGGTGATTCACCCCGTTCCAGGACGGTGATCACCTCCCGGAGCGGCCACACCGACTTGCGCAAAAATATCATCTCGCTCTTGAGCCGGTGAATGGCGCGCAGATTATCAGGCGTGGGATGGTTAACCAGTTTTTCCTCGACCGCCTCGATCCGCTCGCCGTAGTGCTCAAGTATGGCGAAATAATCATCAACGATGGCGTCAATCAATGCATAGGCCAGGTAATCCGCCCCCATCCTGCGGGTGCGTCCTTTACCATTCCTGATGCGCTCCCGGACGGGGTCAAATACGTCCCCCGGTTTTTCCTGAAAGGTAATAACATAGTGGGGACCGACAACCAGGCAGAGCTGTTCCGCTTCAATCAGGTCGTTTCTCCTGCCGTGGTAGAGCATTTTCAGCACGATAAAGAGGTAATCCCCGTAATCCTCCAGCTTGGGACGCTGGCCGGTGTTGGCAATATCCTCAAGCACCAGGGGATGAAGGTTAAAGTGGGTTCCCAGTTTCTCGATCAGCTCAACCTGGTGAACGCCATCGATATTGATCCAGCTCACCATCGGCAGGTCCCGCAAAAAGAAGCATTCTTCGATGCTTTGCACCTCCTTTTCGCTCATCCCGGATTCATCGTAGTTCATGAAGGTGATCAGCGCCTTCTCCTCCCGCTTCGCCCCGATGTGGACGAGCGTGCCCGGAGGCAGCCCTGATTTGCGTGATCTCTTTTGTACGTAGCGCTCCATAACCGTCTCCCCTCCTTCTGTTGTCTGCTAGGGTGCTTTCTCCGCTTTTTGTTTTTTCTTTGCCGGCTTTTCGGCGGTGTCGGCAATTTCCCGGTCCACCTTTACCCTGGGCGGAGCTCCCGGGGCAAGGGAAACCGACGCGGTCGGAAGGATAACGGCCGCTTCAATCGTATCCGTCTTCTCTGCCCCTGAAAGGTCAATGGGCTCTGTTTTAACGCTGATGATGGCCTTCAGAACCGACGGGGCGCCAAACACAACCACCCGATCCGGTGTCAGCCGCGAAGAAACCAGCTTTTTCCCCTCGGGCAGGATCCCCGTCCACTGGGGGATGACCTCCACCGTTTTCGTCTCCCGCTCCTCCATCACCACGGCCAGCTCATGGGGATTGATCTTGATAACATTGAATCCCGGCGGCAGGGCAATGTTCTTCCGCGTCAGCGGGTAATTGTTCTTCCCCGGCGTGCTGTCGGCCAGGTTAAGAGAAAGACTGATCTCTTCGGGTTTCAATTGCAGGATGAGGCGGCGGCTCCCGGCGACCTGCACCTCCGCCCGGTCGGCGGAGACGCTCATCAGCTCAAACGATTTGGGCAGATTTCTGAATTCGATGGGCGCGGTGTAGGATATGACCGATTCCTTCTCCCCCGCGAAAAAGAACCAGATGAAGATCGCCAGCAGCAAAAAGGAGATCTTGACCGCCGCATCAAGCACGGCCTTTTTCAGGGGCCCGGCGAAACCGGCCTTCTTTGACTCGCCCTCGATAAGCTCCTTGAGCCGGGCTGAAAGCTGTTCCCCGTCGGCAACCGTCTTCAGGCTGCCGCCGCACGCCAGCGATACCTCGCCCCGCTCCTCAGAAACCACCGCGATCACGGCATCCGACCGCTCTGAAAGGCCCAGCGCGGCGCGATGCCTGGTGCCGTACTTCAGGGGGAGCGATCCCTGCATGGTCAGGGGCAGGAAGGCCGCGGCAACGGCTATCCGGCTGCCGTCCATGATGACCGCGCCGTCATGGAGCACCGAGCCGTGATCAAAGATGCTGAACAGGAGCTCCCGGCTGAAGTTCGCCGCCAGCCGCACGCCGTCCTGAATGAGGTGGTCCACGCTGGTCATCCTGGTAAACACCACCAGCGCGCCGACCCGCTTTTCGGCCAGGGCGAAGATTGCCTCCGAAACGGCATGGTAGTCAAAAACCTTTTTTCTGCGGGGCTTTCCCCAAAACAGGTTGAGTGGGCTGGTGCTGACCACCACCCCGCGAATTTCATTCCTGAAAATCACCACCACGATGATGACGATGATGGCCCCGATACCCCTGAGAATGAGGCTGGTAACAATCATGCCCAGGGTGTTGGCAATAAGGTCGAAAACCCAGAGCAGGGTCACCCCGATGATGGCCCGAAACACCAGGGTGCCCCAGAAGAGGACGAAGCACCGGTACAGCAGAAAGGCGACGATGCCGATGTCCAGCCAGTCATGCCAGCGGACGGTCGCAAAAAATTCGGATATGTTAAAAATGTAGTTCATGGCCGGTGCTTTCTCACTGCACGTTCCTAGCAGGTTGTTGAAAAAGTAACTTTTACCAGGCTGTTCAAAAACATCCAGATGCAAGGCACGCGAAATACTGAGGAATGAGGCGTACATGCAAGTACGCTGCAATGACGAAGGATGAGCGTGTAACGCAGGGGATGGGTGTTTTTCAACAGCCTGCTAATGCTTATCCTCTTCGATGCTTCTTAAAAAAGCGCCGATGATACTATCCGCAACCGCCGCAGCCGAGCGAATCTGAAACAGCTTCTTAAAATCAACCCAGGAGATATTCACTTTGGCCATGGTGCGGTGGCCCCCGGCAGTCTCAGGATCAGGGAACACCATCTGTACCACCTCGCCGGCGCTTTTCACATACCCGGCATTTCTCACCGATATGATCACCCGGCGCTGAAAAAGGCCTGACACCACCGACCACTCGGCACCGTCCATCTGCAGGCAGAAATCAGCCAGCCTGGGTATGATGTCATCCCGCCGCACCCTCCCCAGATGGGTAAAAACCACCCTGTTGATCAGCCGGTGTTTTTGCAATGCCCTGGCAAAAGCACTGACCTCTTCGGGGTTAAGGGAGGGATATTCTATGCGGCGCAAGAGATCGTGATTGGCCAGGGGATAGAGGGTGGTAAAAACCTGTACATCAGCGGCGTGAGCCTCCCTTCCCAGCATCAGGGTGTCGGACTTGATACCGTAAAGCAGTGCCGTTGCCAGCCGCTGGTTAAACTTGATGCCGTTGGCAATCAGATATTCACTCAGGATGGTCGAGGTGGCACCGTAGTCCTCCCTGATATCCTCAAAGGAACAGGCGTAGTCTGCGACCCGGGGATGATGATCAAACACAATGTCGGCCCTCGGCAGGGCATCGCCGAAATAAGGGGGCTGCACATCAACCAGGGCAATAACAGAATACTTGCTTAGCGACTGCGGCTCCAGTGGGGTCAATCGTATGTCCAAGTGCCGGATCATTTTCAGATTTTCACTTCGCGTCACCCCGCCCAGAGAACCGAGCGGGGTGGTAGCGAGGTTTCTTCCCAAAAGGGTTCGCAAGGCCATGCCGCTTGCCAGCGCATCCGGATCAGGATCATGCTGGGTAAGGATAAGCATGTTTTTAGCTCCCCGGGCAAGCTCCCTGATCTTTTCGGTCTGCTCCCTGTTCCTGATGTGCTGCCACTCCTCCCGGATGGTTTTCCCCAAAAGCATTTCGGCACATACGTAGGATACATTGTAACGCTGCATCTGCCGGTCTGCCGGGGCATCCTTTCCCAGCACCACCACCGGGACGGTTGCACATGTGCCCAGCAGCGCCCGGAGCATCCGCTCCGTCATGCCGGGTGATACCGCGCACAGGATAACCCTGTCATCAGGCCCTATCTCAAGCGCCTGATAGGTTTCCTGCTGTGCGGGATCGCCCGCGAAGATTTTCCCCTTGAAGGGAAGGCCTCCCGGCAAAGACGACGCATCCTTTACCAGACAGACAACCTCATCCGCCTGGCCGGAGAAATCCGGCAGCTGGTACAGCAGAAAGGGATGTTCGGGAACGAGTATATAACGCACGACGCTGCTGCACCCGGAGGGCATGGGTGTTTGATTAGAAAAGGGATCTCTTGTGGAAGGACGCGCTCCGCAGCGTCCGATTATTTATTACGGCCATGACAGGGCATGGCCCTCCACATCGCATGATTCCGTTATATAACAGATAGGGATCCCTGCTTTCGCGGGGACGATGCCCGGGAAGCGGTACGGAGAGCGTATGGTCACCCGGTCCGTGCCGGTTTCAGCGCAGACCGGTAAAGCTCAAGATAGCTGCGAGCTGACCGGTCCCAGGAAAAGTCAGCCTTCATTCCGTTGGTCTGCAGCTTTTTCCAGGTTTTGGCGTCGCTGAAAAGATCAACCGCGTCACTGATGGCGGCAAGGAGCGCCTGCGGCTGGTAAGCGGTAAACTTAAAGCCGTTCCCGTCTCCTTCTTTCCTGCGGAAGGGTATGATGGTATCATCCAGTCCGCCCGTTGCCCGTACCACCGGAACCGTTCCGTAGCGCAGGGCGTACATCTGGGTAAGGCCGCAGGGCTCATAGCGGGAGGGTATCACAAACAGATCGGTCCCGCCCATGATGCGGTGGGCCAGCGGATCGTTAAAGCCGATGGTAAGGCCCACCCGTCCGGGATGGTCCCGGGCGGCCTTCCTCAATGCCTCCTGGATGGAAGCGTCTCCTGATCCCAGAACCACCACACCCGCGCCGAGACTCGAGAATCCCGGGAAGCGCAGACACCAGCAGGTCAATGCCCTTTTGGGCATCAAGCCGGGATATCACCCCCAGCAGCGGCCTGCTGCCGAGCGCGGGATCAAGCTTCATTTCCCCGATGAGCGCCTTCTTGCAGT
Source organism: uncultured delta proteobacterium (assembly GCA_963793865.1). GTDB lineage: Bacteria > Desulfobacterota > WTBG01 > WTBG01 > WTBG01 > CAZWCD01. The sequence goes on along the minus strand of CAWCBP010000008.1, from coordinate 173,926 downwards.
CCCGTTTTCCCGCCATCTTCCTGACCGAATAGTTTGCCGGCAGATGGACATCGTGCCCCGGATCCCAGACCCCGTAATCCACGCCGTTCAGAATGCCGAAGAGCGCGGATTTCCTCCCCCGCAAGATCCCGTCCATGCCCAGGCCGTAGCTTTCTGTCTGAATTTCCTTCGCGTAGGTGGGGCTCACCGTGGTAATCATATCCGCATACACCATGCCCGCTTTCAGCAGGCTTATCTTGCCCCAATACTCAAGGCCCTCCATGTGGAAATATTCCTCCGGGGAAAGCCCGGTCAGCGGCAGCTTTTCAGGGGGGAAAAGGCCCTGGTAGCCCAGGTTGTGGATGGTAAACATCGTCCGGGCCCCTCCGACGCAGGCGCTGCGCCGGTAAGGTCCCCTGACCAGGGCGGGAACCAGCCCGGACTGCCAGTCATGGCAGTGGATCAGGTCCGGACCGAAGGAGAGCTCCTCGGCAAGACGAAGCGCCGCGTGCGAGTAAAAGGAGAAACGCTCCAGGTTGTCGTAGTAATCGCCTGAAGCGGTTCCGTACAGGTTGGGCCTGCCGAAAAAATCCTCGCGCTCAATAAGGTACAGCGGCGTGTTTTCAGCCTCCTGCGCTTCCCATACGCGGGCGGTAAGCAGGGACCCGCCCAGGGGAACCTTCAAATCCTCGCGGATGAGCCGCATCTCCGCCCCCGACGCTCGCACCATGGCATAGAGGGGAAGAACGGCCCGCACGTCCACGCCCAGCCGCCGCAGGGCCGGGGGAAGACTGCCGGCAACATCGCCCAATCCGCCCGTTTTGGCGAAGGGTACCGCTTCCGGAGAAAGAAATAAGATCTTAAGCCCCTGTGCCATGCGCACCCTTCTCAGGTTTGACCACCGCGGCCCAATCGCCTGCGCTCCTCGTCCATGGCCTTTTTACCGGCTTCAATCGCCGCCAGAAGGTCGGCCTTTGTTTCCCGCGTCAGGGTCGCTCCGCCCTCGAGCAGACGGGAGGTAATCCCCCTCATCTCGGCCACGAGGCGATCCATGCTTTCTTTAATGTCCCCGGTCACGATGCCGGCCCTTCTGCGCGCCCACTCCTTTTGCACTCTCAGATAATGGCGCGTTCGTTCCCCGCTGGACGGGGCATAGAGCAGGGCCAGCCCTGCGCCGAAAAGGCCTCCCAGTATCGCAAAAAATAAAGACAGCGCAACCTTTCGACCGCTTCTTCCTGCTGACATTTATGCCCCCTTCAACCCTGTTATGCTCCTGACAGAGCGAATAAACACATCCGGCCTGACAGTATGAATGTAACGAAAGAAGGCGTATAAGTCAAACGGAAACATGCGTGCCGAGGGCTGTTTGCTGTTTCGATACGCAGTAAAAAACACATCGTATTTCTGCAGATATATTCCTGATAAATTTTTCTCAGATTTGTGTATGGCCGGTAGGAGCGGCTTTAGCCGCGAATGTAATGCGCATGAATGCGCTCCCGCGGGGCTTGTCTTTATAAAAAAATAAAACAGCAGGAAAAATCTTGCTGTTTATTACCATGCCTTATGCATGCCGTCGCGCCCGGACTGCCGGTCAGGACACAATCAGCACAGAATTCTCACCCCCGAAGGGATTGGGGGCATAGACCGTGCAGCCGGGATCGTTCTGCCACAGGCCGTCGACAATAAATTTATATTCATACCGTCCCGGAGGAAGCGCAAGCACCCGCTCCCACATCCCCCCGGGAGCTTTGTCCAGGGGACAAGCATCAGGGCTCCACGCGTTAAACTCCCCGGCCAGCGAAACGCACCCCGCCTCCGGCGCGTAAAGGCTGAAGGTCATGTGCCTCTCTTCCGTCCGCGTTTCACTCTCGCCGCTTAACCGGCTGCCCTTAAGCGAGATGAGATGCCTGCCCGATTCCACAAACTGCCTGAGCCTGTTTCTAACCGTCCATTTCGCGGGCGGCGCCGGACAGGTTGCGCTGGCGATATGCCCGCCGGACATGGCTGTCATTCTGCCCGGGTCCGGGTCCCCTTTAAGCAGGCCCTTGGTGTTCACGAAGCGGTTAAAAAGATTGCTTATCATATCGCTATCACCCCACGCCGCATAGCTGCGGCAGGTTCATCACCGCCCGTTATCGTTTCGGGAGTTCTCCGGGGGTGTAACTGGGTATGGTGGATATTTTAGCCTTATCGAGCCTGCCATCCTCTTTGACCTGGACCGGCTTCTTTTCCTTGTCTCTTTTCTTCCTGTCCTTCACCTTTTTCATATGCTGTCCTCTGGCGGCATGACCTCGCGGCACTTCCCGCCGCCTTGCCGATCATCCCGCCCCCGCGTTATCCTGCCCGGCATCGGCCGCACGCCTGATTGCTTGCACGCTGAACCGTTAACGCTCAATAAAAGTCCGCAACAGCTTGCTTCTCCTGGGATGCCTCAGCTTCTGCAGCGCCTTGTTCTCAATCTGCCTGATGCGCTCCCGGGTGACCTCAAAATCCTGCCCCACTTCCTCCAGGGTGTGATCCGATTTTTCCCCGATGCCGAATCTCATGCGCACGATCTTCTCCTCGCGGGCGGTCAGGGCCGACAGGATCTGATGGGTCTCCTCCTGCAAATTGTAATTAATGGCCACCTCCCCGGGAGAGGCGGTCTTCTTGTCGTCGATGAAATCGCTCAAGCTGCTGTCTTCATGGTCCCCGATGGAAATCTGCAGAGACACGGGCTCCTTGGCGATTTGCAGGATGGATCGCACCTTGTGCAGGGGCAGGGAAATCTTCTGCGCAATTTCCTCGGGGGTCGGCTCCCGTCCCCGCTCCTGCAGCAGCCTCCGGGAGGCCTTGATCATCTTGTTGATGGTCTCGACCATGTGCACGGGCACCCTGATGGTTCGCGCCTGGTCAGCGATGGCCCGGGTCATGGCCTGGCGAATCCACCAGGTCGCGTAGGTGCTGAACTTGTAGCCCTTCTGATACTCAAACTTGTCGACCGCCTTGATCAGGCCTATGTTGCCTTCCTGGATCAGGTCCGCGAAGTGCAGGCCCCGGTTGGTATACTTCTTGGCCAGGCTGACCACCAGCCGCAGGTTGGCCTTCAGCATTTCATCCTTGGCGACCCTGACCTTTATCTCGGCCTCTTCGACCGATCTGACGGCGCTCTTCAACGACCCGGCATCGAGCCCGGACTCCAGCTCCACCCCCCTTATTGCCTCCCGCCGCACCCGCTCGGCCGGCTCCTTCTCTGCACGCTCCAGCCCTTCGCCGAAGGCCTTCAGCCTGCGCGCCATCGCGGCAATCTGATGCTTGCTCAAATCAAGCGCTTTGAGCAGGCTGATGCTGTTAGCCCGCTCCTGCTCAATCCTTTGCGCGAGCCTGGCCTTTTGCTCCTTACCCCCCCCTCCGTTCGCAAGCCTGCGCTCCAGCCCCTTTTTGTTTGCCTGGCTGCGGCTGATCTGCTTCAGCATGTCGATCACCTGCTTCCTGCAGCATGACTCATCAACGTCCGCATCGCAGTCCTCCAGGCCGCTGACGACCTCCCTGATGGAAATCCGGTTTGCGGCAAGCCGCTGTGCAAGCGAGATCATGTCGCCGACCACAAAGGGCGCATGGATGACAACCTCGCGGATTTCCCGCTCACCGTCTTCAATGCGCTTGGCGATCTGCACCTCTTTTTCGCGGTCGAGCAGCGATACCGTGCCCATCTCCCGCAAATACATCTTCACCGGATCGATGACGCCGGTCACCTCCGCCTGGTCGCTTTCATCCAGGGACTCGCCGTCGACATCTTCCGCCGACAGCTGCCCGCATTCCGCGTCCGGAAGGGCCCCTTCCCGGTCAAGATCATCCATGTCCATGCCGTCAAGCAGCACCACCAGGTCATCAACCTGCTCCGATGGAACATTGCCGGGTGGAAACACCTCATGCACATCGCCAACATGTGCCGGTTGCTTTCGTCTGACCGGATTTTCCGGCCGGCCGGTACCGTGACCGGCATGCTTTTGCATCATGTTCGCTTTCTCCCCCTCACATATGGAGTTACCCTTCACAGGGCTTCATGCAACCCTTGCCTGTCAACGTCAGGCATCCACAGAAAGGGGCACCTGAAACACGGCCACTCGCCCTTTCCAAATCTTAAAACCTCAATTACAGGAGAGCAACCATTGTGCCAATGCAGGCGACGATGAGCGGATATGCGGCAAGGTAGCGAAAAATGTACCGGTTTATCTTTTCGGCGGATTGTGGCTGATGAGCTGCTTGCAATAATATAAGAGCCTTGACATCCGATAAAACCGGAGCTATAAAGACCGCATCATAAATTTAAGAGGTCTGAAAACCGATGTTAACCAGGATCATCTTGGCCACCGACACGAAGAAGCTGCAGCGCCGTCTTCATTCGCTCATATCGCAGCACGATGTCATGGTGGAAACCGTCAGCAAAAAATCCCATCTCCTGGAACGCATCTCCCGCGAGAGCAGCGACCTGATCATTATCAGCCAGTCCTTCATACCCGAACCGGTTTTTGATACCATCAACCTCTTCCAGCAGCTCCCTGACGCCCCGGGGGTCATCATCATCTCCGACCGGAAGGATCCCGAAGAGCAGGCCCAGTTTATCGCGGCAGGCTGCGACGCAGTGGTGCACGCTGGCTTATCCGACGCGCGGCTGCAGAAAGTCATCACCGCCATCATTGCCAAGCGGTCAGCGCTGCAGCAAAAGACGCTCTCCGCCGTGCGCCCTCTCGCCCAGCCCCGCCTTACTGATTTCGTTTCCACCAGCCCCGCCATGCAGACCTTCATGAACATTGTGCGGCGTGTGGTGCCAAGCGACGTTCCGCTGCTCGTTCTCGGTGAAACCGGGGTCGGCAAGGAGCGGCTGGCGCGGGCCATCCACGCGGAAGGCCCGCGGTCCAAGGGCCCGTTCATCACCGTCAATTGCGGCGCGCTGCCGGAAACCCTTCTGGAAAGCGAGCTCTACGGACATGAGGAAGGCGCCTTCACCGGGGCCATACGCTCCCGGCGGGGATGGTTCGAGCTGGCGCACCGGGGGACCATTTTTCTGGATGAAATCGGCGAGCTGCCCAACCAGCTCCAGGTGAAGCTGCTCCACGTGCTGCAGGAGCATGAAATACAGCGGGTGGGAAGCGAGAAATCGTTCAAGGTGGACGTGCGGGTCATGGCCGCCACCAACCGCGACCTGGATAAGGAAGTGCAATCGCAGTACTTTCGAAAAGACCTGTTTTACCGTCTCAGCGTCATGGCGCTGAAGATCCCGCCCCTGCGGGACCGGTGCGACGACATACCCGTCCTGGTGGAGAGCTACATCCACTACCTCCGCCCACGCATCGGCCGGGAGATATACAGCATCACCCAGGAGGCGCTGGACGCCCTCTGCGCCTACGCGTGGCCGGGCAACGTGCGCGAGCTGATCAACGTCATCGAGCGCGCCATGCTGCTCTGCAACGGCACCATGATCACCCTGGAGGACCTGCCCACCGCCATCAGCAACATCGATGAGCCGGCGCAGCCCCACCCCATGTCCCTGGCTTTCTCGCGTGAGGGAGGAAATCTCCCCGAGGTGTGGCTGCAAAAGCCGCTGCATGAGGCTCGCAGGGAAATGCTGGAATGGTTTGAACGGAGCTACCTGATGGGGCTGCTGCATCTGAACAGCGGAAGGGTGGGCAAAACGGCCAAGAAGGCGGGCATCCAGCCGCGGTCACTCTTTGATAAAATGCGGCGCCTCGGGCTGCGCAAGGAGGATTTCCGTTCGAAGGCGGCCGGCGGCGCAGGCGATTAGCAAACCTGGTAAAAACTATAGTAAACAACAAAATAAACAGTCATTGCGAGGAGCGTAAGCGACGCGGCAATCTTATGGGATTGCTTCGCTAACGCTCGCAATGACTATATTAATTCGTTATTGCGAGCCATTCGCTTGTCATTCTGAGCAACGCGAAGAATCTCGTTTTTGGACAAAACTGAGCAGTTTGCTTCATTTTAATAAGCCGCTATACCCCTCGTCATCGCTCACTTCGTTCTCCCGTAGATGGTGGCCATTTCCGCCAGCACCGTTGCGATGCGCGGTGTAAGCTGCTCGGGCAATACCCTCCATTTCCAGTTCCCATTCGTCACCGAGGGCCGGTTCATGCGCGCATCTTCCCCGAGTCCCAGCACGTCCTGCAGGGGTATGATCACCGTTTTCGCCACCGACATCATGGCCAACCGTATCAGCTCCCAGTGGACCGTGTCCGCCTCCGGTTCCCTTCCCAGATAACGGAATAAATTTCTTTTCACTTCAGGCGAAGCCTCGCCGGTAAACCACCCCCGGGCGGTGTTGTTGTCATGGGTGCCGGTGTAGAGCACGCAGTTTTCCACGTGATTGTGGGGAAGATAGGGATTGGCCCCCTGTTCATCATCGAAGGCAAAGAGCAACACCTTCATGCCGGGAAACGCGAAGCGGTCCATCATCTCCTTTACGTCCGGGGTGATTATGCCAAGGTCCTCCGCAACAATGGGAGCTTCCGGAAAACGCGCGGTAAGCACGCTGAAAAAGTCCTCAGCCGGTGCCTCAACCCACGTGCCCTCGATGGCGGTTTTCTTGTCCGCCGGTATCTCCCAGTAGCCGACAAAACCGCGAAAATGATCGATGCGCACCATGTCAAAGAGATCCAGGTTGTGGGCCATCCTGCGCATCCACCAGTCATAGCCGCTTTGCCTGAGCACATCCCACCGATACAGGGGATTTCCCCAGCGCTGCCCGGTCTCGCTGAAATAGTCGGGAGGAACACCTGCCACCGCCCTCGGCCGCTTTGCCCCGTCAAGCTTGAACATTTCGGGAAACTCCCACACATCAGCGCTGTCATAGTCAACGTAAATGGGCATGTCACCGAAGAAAGATATCCCCCGTTTGTTGCAATGGCTCTTCAGGTCAGCCCACTGGGTGAAAAACAGGTATTGCAAAAATTTTTCGTACCCTGTCTGGTCAGCGAACTGTTTTGCCGCCTTCTGCATGGCGGAAGCATTCCGGTCTCGCAGATCGGCAGGCCATTCGCTCCACACCCCGCCGCCGAAATGCGACTTGAGGGTGACAAAGAGAGAAAAATCATCCAGCCAGTGTTTATGGCGGTCGCAGAACTGCTCATAGCCTTTGTTGCCGCCCGGGACGAACCGTCCGTAGGCCTTTCGGAAGAGCCGGCTTTTATATTTAATCACTGCGTGATAGTCCACTGCGTCACCGGGAAATGCGGGAAGAGGATCAAGGTCGTCCCGGGTCAGCAGCCCCGCCTCAATCAGACGATCCGGGCTGATGAGATACACGTTGCCGGCGAAGGCGGAGATGCTGTGGTAGGGCGAGCTGCCGAAGGCGGGATCGACGGGGTTGAGCGGAAGGATCTGCCAGTACCGCTGCCGGGCCCCGGCCAGAAAATCGGCAAACTCATAGGCGGCCGGTCCCAGGTCACCGATGCCGTACTGAGCAGGTAATGAGGTAATAGGCAGTAAGATGCCGCTGCCCCTTTTTTTCATTTGTTCTCCTTGTGCGCATTCCCGGTAATGCTTTGGTCCTGTCCGCCGTCACCCGCTGACCGGGAACAGGCATCACGGGTAACAATAGAGTAATTTCCCCAAAAATCAAGCTCTATTAGCGTCCTGCAACCGTCAATTCATAAAACAGCCTTCGCACTTGACATCCCGCACTTAAAAAAGTTATTACTATGATGAAGATGGAGACATATTGCGCAATGCAAATCATGAAATATATATAAACCAAACATGAAGGAGGAGGAACGACGATGGCACAGAGAGATGATATCTACAAATGCGAAGTATGTGGCAACATAGTCGGGGTGATTCACGGCGCGGCGGGAAAGCTTGTATGCTGCGGAGCGGATATGGTGCTGCTCAAGGCGAACACCACCGACGCATCGGTGGAAAAGCATGTTCCCGTTGTCACCAAGCAGGACAGCACGGTGAAGGTAACGGTCGGTTCGGTGCCGCACCCCATGGAGGAGAAGCACTACATTGAGGTCATCGGCGTATCCACGTCGGCGGATAAACTTTACCGCGCCTATTTAAAGCCCGGAGGAAAGCCTGAAGCAACCTTTAACGTGGAGGGTGATGTTATCACCGCGCGCGCCTACTGCAACCTGCACGGCCTGTGGAAGAGTTAGGGCATACAAAGGTTTTCACAATCAACCAGCAGTGGGTAACACGAAAAAATGTAGGGGCGACCGGCCGGTCGCCCCTACATTTTGGTACCGGGGAAGAATGTCATTCCGAACGAACGTGAGGAATCTTGCTTTTTTTCTGCATCGTGTATCATGCATCATGTATCCTGCATCTTTTCATTAAGTTTATTGACTTTTTAGCCCCAACCCACTATCATACACCTATCTCATTTCGGCAGGTTCGGTAATCGGAACCCCCCAACTATCATCACAGCACCCAATCGACTTGGAACCCACAGTTCTCTTCAAAATCATCCTCATTTTCGTTCTGCTCTGCTTTTCCGCATTCTTCTCGGGATCCGAAACCGCCCTCTTTTCCCTGGGATCGATCAAGCTGTTCAAACTCAAGGAATCTCGCCACCCGCGTGCTTCCCTGATCGATGAACTGCTCCGGCACCCGCGGCGGCTGATCATTTCCCTGCTAGCGGGAAACGACATCATCAACATAGCGGCTTCGGCGGTTGCCGCTTCTCTCTTTATTTCGGTGGCGGGCATTGAGGGCAATTGGATGTCCATAGCGGTCATGACCCCGATCATTTTTCTCTTTGGTGAGGTCCTCCCCAAAACCATCGCCGTTACCCATAGCGAAATCGTTGCCACCCTGGTCGCCAAACCGGTGGATTTTTTCGCGCGACTCATTTTCCCCCTGCGCTGGATTCTCAAAAAGCTGGTGGATGCGGTGCTCTACCTGGTGGGGGCTTCTCAGGGGAAAAGTGAAAGCATCTTTTATGAAAAGGAGTTCAAGGACCTGGTGGACGCGGGACACCGGGAGGGGGTTCTTAAAAAGGAAGAGTACGCGCTCATTCACAAGATACTTAAATTCAATGACACCGTGGTTTCCTCCATCATGACCCCCCGCTCAAAAATGTTCATTCTGCCCGACGATCTGCCCCTCGACCAGGTCATTGCCCGGGTAAAAGATCAGCACTTTTCCCGGGTGCCGGTATACAGCCAGAGGAAGAATGCCTTCATCGGGATACTCAATGCCAAGGATCTCACCACCGTGGCCGCCAAGGGCGATCGCACCATTACCACGGCAGCGGACATCATCCGTCCCCCCTACTTCACCTCACCCGACAAAAGAATACAGGTTTTACTCAAGGAATTTCAGGCGGGGAAAATACATCTCGCCCTGGTTGCCGACAGCTCCGGACAATGCATAGGGCTGGTCACCATGGAGGACATGCTCGAGGAACTGTTCGGTGAGATATATGATGAATTCGATTAGCTGGCGCAGGGAGTAACAAAGAAAACCCTTATGGACACCATTTTTTATCTCACCATCTGTGCCGTGTGCCTCGCTGCCGAAATATTTTTTTCCGGCTCCGAGATTGCCTTGCTGGCGGCCAGCCCGAAAAAAATTAAAAAATCACCGGGCAGCCGGCCGGGCCGCACCGGCCTGACGCTGAAGCTGCTGCAAAACCGGGAGCGCATGCTGGCCACGACCCTGTTCGGAACCAACCTTTCGGTGGTAACCAACGCCACCCTGCTGACATCGTTCTTCCTCACCCTCTTCCCGGATCATGGTGAACTGTATGCGGTGCTGGTGCTCTCCCCCATCCTGCTCATCTTCGGCGAGATCATCCCCAAGATCCTTTTTCAGCAGTACGCCAATGCCATCGCACCCGTGGTCTCTTATCCCATCTGGCTTGCCTCCTGCCTCTTTTACCCCCTGGTTTTTCTGGTGACCAAGATAAGCAATTTCGTCATTTACATAACCGGCGCGCGCAAATCGCCCCACATTCCTTTCGTGACCCGGGAGGAGCTGCGGCTGATTGTCAAAATGAGCAAGGGCGGCAGCGATTTAACCGCTGAAGAGGTGACCATGATCGAGCGCCTGTTCGATTTTTCGCGCACTGTGGTCAAAGAGGCCATGATTCCGCTCATCGACATAGCCACCATTGAAGACACCGCCTCCGTCGGGGAGGCGATAGCCTTTCTTGAGGCGAAAGGGTATTCCCGCATTCCGGTCTATCACGAACGCACCGATAATCTCATCGGCATCATCAACAGCTTTGACCTCTTGGAATCCCTGCCGCTGGACGGGTCCATCCGCCCCCTCATACGCCGCGCGCCCTATGTGCCCGAAACCAAGCCCCTTGACGGCCTGCTGATCGAAATGCAGAAAAAGAGAAACCACCTCTCCATCGTTGTGGACGAATATGGCGGCACCGTCGGCATCATAACCATCGAAGACATCCTTGAAGAAATCGTGGGCGAAATCCAGGATGAATATGATGCCGAGCAGCCGTTTTGCCGGAAAGCAGGCAGGAACAAGTACATCATACGCTCGCGCATGGAAAAAGGACAGCTGGAGGAGATGTTTGCAATTACCCTTCCGGAAGGAGACTTTGAAACCGTGGGGGGATTTCTCCTGGACCGGCTCGGTCACATACCACAGCCGGGGGAGGTCTTGAAATACGGCACCCTGACCTTTACCATTTTGAGTTCCGATGAACGGTCGATCGGCGAGGTAGGCATTACCGTGGATCGGCTAAAAGCGCCGTCCGAGGGCGGGGAAACAAGGGAACCGGGCACACAGTTGCGTGAAGAATAGGGGCCGGAACGAGAAGTCCGTACCCAGAATTCAGTATTCAGAATTCAGTACCCGGAATCCAGCATCCAGCATCAAGGTGGATGCTACAAGTTGCAGGTTACACGTTAGAAGATGTTTTCCTGCATCATGTATCATGCATCATGCATCGTGTATCCCGATTCTCAACGAAGACGATTACATCCACATAATGCAGCCTGGTTATAGGGGGAGCCCACTATGAGAAAATTTTTCAACACCGTCTTTTTTGTCACCGCCACCCTGTTCTTTGTTATTTTCGCGCTGTCAAACGTCCAGAGCATCCAGCTCAGCTTCTTAAATCTGCAGCTGAGACCGGTGCCCGTCTCGCTCCTGATCCTCGCATCGTTTCTGGCCGGCGTTATCCTGGGCAGCCTGGTGAACCTGCTGGACAGGTTTTCCCTTAAAAGGGAGGTGAAGCGGCTTAAAAAAGACCTTCGCACCAAGGACGGCCAGATAAAACCCAAGGACGGCACAACTCCCCCGGCGCCGGGCGATGCCCCGCAGGGAAGCGGCCTCTAGTTTCCATATCAGGGCCTGGCACGTTTCAGCTTTTCAACCAGCTCGTAGCTGTTGCCCCTGACGTCGCCGAGGGAAACGTTGGGCTTTACCGCGGCGCCGTGAAAATCGGAGCCGGCGGTAACCACCAGGTCATGCTCCCTGGCGATGGCGAGAAAATGTTCCTCCTCTTCCGCGGTGTGGTAGCTGGAAAACACCTCCAGGCCTGACAGACCCCCTTCGACCAGAGCTATTATGACCTCCTCTCCGGTGTCCGAGGGATGGGCAAGAACGGGAATGCCCCCCAGCTCCTTTATCCCGCGCATCACTGCAAAGGTGTCAACCGACTGCAGAGGCACAAACGCCGGTTTTCCCCCGCGCAAATAGTCACGGTAAAAATTGAGATACGGCGAATCCGAACGGTCGCCGTCGATGAAGCGCTGAATCCGCACATCCCCCCGGTTTTCCTCCCGGCTGATGATGGCCTTGAGATAGGAGATGCCCGTGGGCTCGCGGCCCGCGGCGAATTTTTCCACGTCCTGCGTGGTGAAGACAAATCCCAGCTCATTCAATTTCCTGACCCGCATCCCTGCCTGTCTCTTCTTTTCTTGGTGGATTTCCTTAAGCCACAACGTGAGCCGCTGGCTCGTATAATCAATGAAGTAGGCTAATATATGCAGGTCCATCTCCCGGTGGATGGTGTTGAATTCAAGGCAGGGTATGAACTCAATGCCGGTGCGTTCCGCCAGGGAGATGCCCGCCGCAATGCTCCCCACGGAATTGTGGTCGGCAAAGGCAATGGCGCGTAGGCCCGCGGCACCGGCCATGTCGAAAATCTGCTGAGGTGTGTGTTGACCATCCGAGCTGGCTGTGGTATGAATATGCAAATCTATCATGATGGAACCGGCGCGCGACAGCCCGATCGGTCGGGCGCGGAGGAGGGTTTGTCATGAGAACGCTGCAAAAAATCATAGTGGAAGCGGCAGCGATTGTCCAGAACTAACAGGCTGTTGAAAAACACCCATCCCCTGCGTTACACGCTCATCCTTTGTCATTGCGACGTACATAAAAGTACGCCTCATTCCTCAGGATTTCGCGTGCCTTGCATCTGAATGTTTTTGAACAGCCTGAGAAAAACTACTTTTCAATAACCCGTTAGGAGTCTTCATGATTCTCGAAGAAATGAGCATGAAGGAGTTCGAGCAGCAGATAAAAAAACACCGGACGGTGATCATCCCCTTCGGCTCCCTCGAAGCGCACGGGCCCCATCTGCCCCTGGGCACCGACACCACCGAAGTCTACGAGATAGCAAAGGGGGTGGCACGTTCCATGCCCGTCTTTGTCGCCCCCCCGCTCCCCTATGGCGTCTGCCGGAGCACCAGCAGGCACCCGGGCACGGTCGGCATTGCACCCGACACGCTGCGGCTGTGTGTCAGGGACGTGGTGAAGGGCCTCTACGCCAACGGCTTGAGAAAGTTCGCCATCATCTCCGGCCACGCCAGCTCGCTCCACCTCTCCGCACTGGAGGAGGCCGGCGAGTCGCTGCTCGGGGAAATGGGGCCGCGGGTTACCATCGCCGTCATATCCGCGTACGACATGGCGCGGGAGGCGGCGGGAGGGGTCTGCGAAACCGAGGACGATTCCCACGCCGGCGAGATTGAAACCTCGCTCATGCTCCACTTCTCCCCGCACCTGGTCAGGGGAAGGGGCAAAGAGGAATATCCCTGCTTTCCCCACCCCATCCTGACCACGAACAAGAGAAAATACTGGAAGAACGCGGTGTGGGGAAACCCGGCCCCGGCAAGCGCCCCCAAGGGCAAAATCATCGCCCAAACGCTCACCCAAAATCTGGTCAGGCTTATTAAGCGCATTGACGCCTTCACCGGATAGCACGCCTCAGCAGCGGTCAGAACGCCGCCCCGGCAGGCGGCTTTTTTCATTGCTTATTTCTCTATTTCATATATACTTTTTTTCCTTTGCGTCCCATGAGTTTGGACAGCCTGCTGGAAGCATTTGAACGCTACATGAGCGTGGAAAAAAATTTTTCGCCGCACACCCGGCGCAATTACAGCCGGGATCTGCGGCACTTCCGGCAGTTTCTCAGCCGGCAGCACCCGGACCTTACCTGTCAAAGCCATTACGAGCGCTACCATCCGCTCCTATATGGGTACGCTCTATAAAAAGAATAAAAAATCCTCCATTGCGCGCAAGCTGGCATCGCTGAGGACCTTTTTTAAGTTCCTGCTGCGCAAGGGCCTGATGGAGAGCAATCCGGCGGCCGCGGTGGCAACCCCGCGGCTTGAAAAGCACGTGCCGGGATTTCTCTCCATCGATGAGGTGTTCGCCCTGCTGAAGATGCCCGATGACACCACGCTGGCGGGGGCGAGGGACAAGGCCATCATGGAGACCCTTTACTCCAGCGGGCTGCGCGTCTCCGAGCTGGTGGGCATGAACGAAGATGCCCTCGACGACAACCTGGGCATCATCAGGGTCATGGGCAAGGGTAAAAAGGAGCGGATTGTCCCCATCGGGAGCAAGGCGCTCGATGCGGTGCATCGCTACCGGGAGGCAAAAGGGCGCCGGGGAACGGTTTCCCCCGGTGATCCCCTGTTCCTGAATCTGCGCGGGGGCAGATTAACCGCCCGCAGCGTGGCGCGGATCGTCGACCGGTACATTGAGCGCTGCGCCATCGCCAGAAGCATCAGCCCGCACTCGCTGCGCCACACCTTCGCCACCCACATGCTCGACGCGGGGGCCGACCTGAGGGCCATCCAGGAGCTGCTGGGACACGTGAGCCTTTCCACCACCCAGAAGTACACTCACGTGAGCGTGAGCAGGCTGATGGAAACCTACGACAAGGCCCATCCCAAAAGCAGGGAAAAGGCTTAGAACATGACATCCGGGGGCTTGATCCCGGCGAGGGAGCATCTGATGAGCGAACATCCCGGCATTCGGGGAACGACCATTATTGCGGTACGGCACAAGGGAAAGGCGGCCATCGGCGGAGACGGACAGGTGACCCTCGGCAGCACGGTGCTCAAGCAGAGGGCCAACAAGATCCGGAAGCTCTACAAGGACTCGGTGCTGGCGGGGTTTTCCGGCGCCACCGCGGATGCCTTCACCCTCTTCGAGCGCTTCGAGGGAAAGCTGGAGCAGCACCACGGCAATCTCATGCGCGCCGCCGTGGAACTGGCCAAGGACTGGAGAACCGACCGCATGCTCAGAAGGCTCGAGGCGCTGCTCATCGTCATGGACCGGGAGCATTCCCTGATCATCTCCGGCACCGGTGACGTGGTGGAGCCGGACGACGGCATTACCGCCATCGGCTCGGGCGGGGCTTTTGCGCTGGCGGCGGCACGGGCCCTGGTGAAATACTCCGATCTCGATGCCAGGGCAATTGTGGCGGAGGCCATGCAGATAGCCTCCGGCATCTGCATTTACACCAATGAACATATTACCGTCGAGGAACTCTAGCAGGCCCCCACGGTACCTATACTGAAAGCGCAATGAAGAACTTCACCCCCCGGGAAATTGTCACCGAACTGGACAAGTACATCATCGGCCAGCACAACGCCAAGCGGGCGGTGGCCATCGCCCTGCGCAACCGCTGGCGGCGGCAGAACGTCTCCGCTGATTTGCGGGATGAGATCGCCCCCAAAAACATCATCATGATCGGCCCCACCGGCGTCGGCAAGACGGAGATATCCCGGCGGCTTGCCCACCTCTCCCAGTCCCCCTTCTTAAAGATCGAGGCCTCCAAGTTCACCGAGGTCGGCTACGTGGGGCGGGACGTGGAATCCATGGTGCGGGACCTCACCGATCTGGCCATCAACCAGGTAAAGGCGGAGGAAACGGACAAGGTCCAGCTCAAGGCGCAGGAAATGGCCGAGGAGCGCATACTGGACCTCCTGCTGCCGCCCCGGCGCGAGAAGCGGCCCCCGGCTGAAGCGGCGGAGAAGCCGCTGGAGCTGGTAAAAAATGAGCAGGAGGAGGAAGTCTCCACCCGCCAGAAGCTGCGCAAGCTGCTGCGCGAGCACAAGCTGGACGAGCGGATGGTGGAGCTGGAAATCACCCAGCGCGCCGTCCCCATGGTCGAAATCTTTTCCGCCGCCGGCATGGAGGAGATGGACATCAACATCAAGGACATGTTCGGCAACCTCTTTCCCAAGAAATCCCGCAAGCGGAAGGTAAAGATAGGAGAAGCCCTGGAGATTGTCGCCCAGGAGGAGGCACAGCGGCTCATCGACATGGAGAAGGTCACCAAGCAGGCCATCCAGCGGGTGGAGGGGTCGGGGATCATTTTCCTCGACGAGATTGACAAGATCGTGGGCAAAAACGGGACCCACGGCCCGGATGTCTCGCGCGAAGGGGTGCAGCGGGACCTGCTGCCCATCGTTGAGGGCTGCACGGTTACCACCAAGTACGGAATGGTGAAGACGGATCACATCCTGTTTATCGCCTCCGGCGCCTTCCACAGCGCGAAACCATCTGACCTCATTCCTGAGCTCCAGGGCCGGTTTCCCATCCGGGTGGAGCTGGAATCGCTGGGCAAGAAGGAGTTCATGCAGATTCTCACCGAGCCGAAGAACGCATTGATCAAGCAGTACAAGGCGCTCATGGACACCGAGGGCATTGAGCTCATCTTCGAGGACAGCGCCATCGGGAAGCTGGCCGAGATCGCGGAGGTGGTCAACGAAAGAACGGAAAACATCGGGGCGCGCAGGCTGCACACCATCATGGAAAAGCTGCTGGAGGAAATTTCCTTTGACGCACCGGACTCGGAAAAGAGAAAATTTGTTATTGACGCCGCTTACGTGAGCGGTAAACTGGACACGCTTGTAAAAAACGAGGACTTAAGCCGCTACATACTCTAGCAGGTTATTGAAAAAGTAGTTTTCCTCAGGCTGTTCAAAGGCTCAAAGGGGGAGGGGCTTTTGACGCCACAACAATTTGTCTTTAGGCTTACGGCACGACCCGGTGCCTTACGACTTAAACCGCAGACAGGCAGCTTTGCGGAGACTTCGATACGGCTGTTACCATGCGGGTCTGTCGGACAAAGTTAGAAAGTCGCTGCCGTTCTACAGGTTCCGAATACATGTGTTGTGGCTAAAAAGCCCCTCCCCCTTTGAGCCACAAATCAGATGGGTGTTTTTCAACAACCTGCTAGGCGGGGGAAAACTACTTTTTCAATAACCTGCCAACCTTTCAGGCACGGGCCGGACATGATGCAAAAACTGATAGACAAGGCCTCCATTTTAATGGAGGCGCTGCCCTACATCCGCCGCTTCTACGGGAAGACCATCGTCATCAAGTACGGCGGTCACGCCATGCTGGATGAGACCCTGAAGCAGAGCTTCGCCATGGACATCACCCTGATGAACTACATCGGCCTCAACCCGGTGGTGGTTCACGGAGGAGGCCCCCAGATAGAGGAAGTGCTGAAGAAGCTGGGCAAAACCTCCCGCTTCGTCGACGGCCTGAGGGTTACCGATCCGGAAATCATGGACGTGGTGGAAATGGTGCTGGTGGGCAAAATCAACAAGGAAATAGTGAGCCTGATCAATTGCCAGGGGGGCAAAGCGGTCGGCTTAAGCGGCAAGGACGGAAACCTGATCACCGCCAAAAAGCTGAAGCTCATCACCCGCTCCGCCTCCGGCAAGTCATCGCGCGCGCGTGACATCGGTCTGGTGGGGGAGGTGCAGGCGGTCAATCCCCTGGTCCTGGATACCCTGGACCGCAGCAGGTTCATACCCATCATCGCCCCCATCGGCGGCGGGGAAGACGGCAGTTCCTACAATATCAACGCCGATACCGTGGCGGGTAAAATCGCCTCCGCCCTCAAGGCGGAAAAGCTGATGCTGCTCACCGACACCGAGGGGGTGCTGGATGAACGGGGACAGCTCATCTCCTCCATGGATGAAAAGAAGGCAAGCCGCCTCATAGAAAAGGGGCAGATCAGCGGGGGGATGATCCCCAAGGTGCGCTGCTGCCTGCAGGCCCTCAAGGAAGGCGTGGGAAAGGCGCACATCATTGACGGCAGAATACGGCATGCCATCCTCCTCGAAGTCTTTACTGATGTCGGCATCGGAACCCAAATTACAGGATAGCGTATGTGTCCAGCCTCCGTGCAGGAAGTGATTGACAAGACAAACCGGTATATCTTCAACACCTACCGGCGGGCCCCCGTCGTGCTCACCCGGGGAAAGGGAAGCACCGTGTGGGACGGCAACGGCAAGGAGTACCTCGACCTGGTGTCGGGCATCGCCGTGCTCAACGTGGGCCATCTCAACCCCGGCGTGGTTGAGGCCATCCACCGGCAGAGCGAGACGCTGATGCAGGTCTCCAATCTCTTCTACAGCGAGCCCCAGGCGGGGCTGGCGGAGCTGCTGGTGAACAACTCCTTCGCCGACAAGGTGTTTTTCTGCAACAGCGGGGCGGAGGCCAACGAAGCCGCCATCAAGCTGGCCCGCAAGTACTCCCATGACCGGGGGAATGCCGGCCGGTCCGAGATCATTACCATGGAGGGAAGCTTCCACGGGAGAACCATGGCCGCTCTCTCCGCCACCGGGCAGAAGCGATTTCATAACGGCTTTGAACCGATGCTCCCCGGTTTCCGCTATGTTCCCTTCAATGACGCCGGGGCGCTTGAAAAAGCCGTCACCGGGGCTACCTGCGCCGTGATGCTGGAGCCCATTCAGGGGGAAGGCGGCGTCAACTGCCCCTCGCCGGACTATCTCAAACAGGTGCGCGGGATCTGTGACCGGGCTGACCTGCTGCTCATCTTTGACGAAGTGCAGGTGGGCATGGGCAGAACCGGCAGGCTCTTCGCCTATGAACACTACGGCGTCGAGCCGGACATCATGACCCTGGCCAAGGGTCTGGGGGGAGGGATACCCATCGGCGCCATGCTGGGCACGGACAAAATCGCCCCGAGCTTTTCTCCGGGCACCCACGCCTCCACCTTCGGCGGCAATCCGCTCTCAACCGCCGCGGGGATCGCCACCCTGGGGATACTCCTCAAGGAGGGCTTCCTCAAAACCTGTGAGAAGCGGGGCAGATACTTTTTCGACGGGCTCACCGCGCTTAAGAAAAAGCATGCGGTGATTACGGACGTGAGGGGCAAGGGTCTTATCCTGGCAATGGAGCTGGGGCGGGAGGGGGCCGACGTGGTTACCCGCTGCATGGATCAGGGTGTTCTGCTCAACTGCACCATGGACCGGGTGCTGCGCTTTATTCCCCCGCTGACCATCACCGAACAGGAGATAGATATCGCACTCAAGGTTCTCGATCAATCCTTATCCGTACCGGGCTGACAGACTGATGAAACGTGACCTTTTAAGCATTGATTCCTTAAGCACGCACGACATTGACGTGCTGATTTCCCGGGCCATCGAGCTTAAAAAGAAGCAGAAGGCCGGCGTTCCCCACCAGCTTCTCAAGGGAAAAACCCTGGGCCTGCTGTTCGAAAAGCCCTCAACCCGGACCCGCGTTTCCTTCGAGGTGGGAATGGTGCAGCTGGGAGGGCACGCCCTCTACATGAGCTCGCGGGACACGCAACTGAGCCGGAAGGAGTCGCCCGAGGACACGGCGCGGGTGCTCTCCCGCTACCTGGACGGCCTGGTCATCAGGACCTTTTCCCAGGACACGCTGGAGTGTTACGCGCGCCATGCTTCCATCCCGGTCATCAACGGCCTCACCGATCTGCTCCATCCCTGCCAGATACTGAGCGACCTCATGACCATTGTGGAAAAAAGAGGCGACTACCGGCACCTGAACATCAGCTACGTGGGTGACGGGAACAATGTTGCCAATTCCTGGATAGAGGCCTCCCTCAAGCTCGGCTTCAATCTCAGGATCGCCTGCCCCCCGGGCCATGAGCCTGACGGGAAGATCGCGGCCCGGGCCGGTGCGGAGGCCCCGGGGCGGGTGCAGTTTTCCGCCGATCCCTTCCAGGCCGTACGGGAGGCCGACATCATCAATACCGACACCTGGGTCAGCATGGGCCAGGAAGAGGGCGCGGTGCGGCAGAAACGGGAACTGTTTCAAAACTACCAGGTCAACAGCGCGCTGCTCAAGGCCGCAAAAAAAGATGTGCTGGTGATGCACTGCCTTCCCGCCCACCGCGGAGAAGAAATCACCGATGAGGTGGCCGACGGCAGCCATGCCGTCATTTTCGACCAGGCGGAAAACCGGCTGCACATGCAGAAGGCGATACTGGCAGGCTTTCTCGATTACACCGCTTAAAGGAGAAACGGGATCTATGGAAAAGATAAAAAAGGTAGTGGTGGCCTACTCAGGCGGGCTGGACACGTCGGTGATTCCCCGGTGGCTGATGGAGACCTACGGATGCGAGGTCATTGCCTTCGCCGCCGATCTCGGCCAGGAGGATGACTTTCACGCCCTGGAAAAACGGGCGCTTAAGACCGGGGTGAGCAAAGTGTACGTGGAGGACCTGAAGGAGGAGTTCGTCCGGGATTTTATCTTCCCCATGCTGCGGGCAAATGCCGTATACGAGGGCAGCTATCTGCTGGGAACCTCCATCGCCCGGCCGCTCATCGCCAAGCGGCAGATCGCGGTTGCGCGCAGGGAGAAGGCGGACGCGGTCTGCCACGGCTCGACCGGCAAGGGCAATGACCAGGTCCGCTTTGAGCTCACCTACCTCGCGCTCAACCCCAGGATAAAGATTATCGCCCCCTGGAGGCTCTGGCACTTCAAATCGCGGCAATCGCTCATCAACTACGCGCGCGAGCAGAACATTCCCATACAGGTGACGCCGCAGAAGCCCTACAGCTCGGACCGCAACATCTTCCACATCAGCTTTGAGGGCGGGATACTCGAGGATCCCTGGAAGCAGCCGGCTGAAGACATGTTCGTGCTCACCTCCTCTCCGGAAAAGGCCCCGGCAAAGCCGCTCTATCTTGAAATCGCCTACCGGCAGGGCAACCCCGTGGCCATCAACGGCAAAGCCCTCTCGCCGGCCCGGCTGCTCGCGCAGCTTAACCGGCTGGGCGGCATACACGGCATCGGCCGGGTCGACATCGTGGAAAACCGCTACGTGGGCATGAAGTCCCGCGGGGTATATGAAACACCCGGCGGCACCATCCTGCACGCGGCCCACCGGGCGCTGGAGTCGCTCACCCTCGATCGCGAGGTGATGCGCATCAAGGAGGGCCTGATCACCCGCTACGCGGAGCTGGTGTACTACGGCTACTGGTTCGCGCCCGAGCGGGAGCTGCTGCAGAAAACCATCGATGAAACCCAGAAGTTGGTGACGGGAGTGGTGCGGGTCAAGCTCTACAAGGGCAGCTGCACCGTGGCGGGGCGGAAATCGCCGCACTCCCTGTACCACCCGGATTTTGCCACCTTTGAAGAGGACACGGTCTACGACCAGCGGCTCGCCGAGGGCTTCATTCAGCTCAATGCCCTGCGGCTGAAGATCAACAGCCTCTTAAAGGCCAGGCGCTAGTGTAGTGCGTCCAGCACATCTTTACTTATGAAAGGCTCCTGTTCGTTGCGAATACCATGCTGTAGAAGAGGTTCAGTGGCTCAACCGATATCCACAACAGGAAATGATGTGAAACCACGGGGGCTGAGCGTACTTCTTTGTTTTGCGTTTCTCTGCCTGGTCCTGCCCGGCGGGTGCGGCAAGAAGGATGATCCCACCGCGCCGGTCGCGGTAGCGCCGGCCAAGGTCAGGGATCTCATCGCCCGCCCCGCGGGTAACGCCATTACCCTGAGCTTCGCCATACCGGGGAAAAACACCGACGGCTCACCCCTTTCCGACCTCGCGGGATTTACCGTTCTGCGCAGCGAGCAGGCCTTTTCCCGGGAGTGCAGGGACTGCCCCGACCGCTTCCTGGTCATATACGACATTGACTATAAAACCTACATGATGGAAAAACCCGGGTCCCTCACCATCGAGTACCGCGACAGCGCGATTGCCTTTCAGACCATCTATGCGTACCGGGTAATATGCTACAATACCGACCGGCGTCCGGGTCCGCCCGCAACCAGCCCGGACATTTTCTGGGACGTGCCGGGCTCGCCTCCCCGAGCGGTCCGGGCGAAACTCCAGGGAAGGGCGGTCGTCATAAGCTGGGAAGCGCCAACCACGCTTCAGGACGGAACGCCATTTGAGGGACCGGTCGCATACAACCTGTACCGGCGAACGCCCGACACACCCTATTCCTTTAACCCCATAAACAGCGAGCCCCTTGCCGAGCTGTCCTGCCGTGACAGGGGAGTGGTGAAGGACACCGACTATATCTATTCGCTGAGGGCCATCCGGCAGGTGAGGGAAACCGCCCTTGAAAGCGAGGCCTCCGCGGAGATTTCCATCAACACCACCGATCACACGCCCCCCCGGGTCCCCACGGGCCTGGTCGCTGTGCCGACCACGAGCGGGATGGTTCTTAAATGGGATGAAAACACGGAAGAGGACCTCGCGGGCTACAACCTCTATCGCCGGGCGGAAGGCGAGGCGGAGACAGTGAAATTAAACGGCACCCCGCTGGTGAGAGGCGGTTATACCGACACAACCGCGGTAAAAAACAAAACCTATACCTACACGGTCACGGCATTCGATGACGCCACCAATTCAAACGAAAGCCGGCCGTCCGAGGGCGTCACCATCACCTGCACGTTTTAGCAGGTTGTTGAAAAATTGTCGTGGCGTCAAAAGCCCCTCCCCCTTTGAGCCACACATCAGATGGGTGTTTTTCAACATCACCTGCTAGAGAAAGATCATGCACGATTTCAACTACCGAAAAGATGAGCTGTACTGCGAAGGCATATCCGTCAGGGACATTGCCGCAGCAGTGGGAACGCCTTTTTACCTTTACAGCTCCCATACGCTCCAAAATCATTTCAGGGTTTTCGACGACTCATTTCAGGGCATCGACCACCTCACCTGCTTTTCGGTAAAGGCCAACTCCAACCTGGCGGTGCTGAAGCTGATGGCCAACCTGGGGGGAGGTTTTGACATCGTCTCGGGCGGTGAGCTGTTCCGCGTCCTTACCGCGGGCGCGGACCCCCGCAAGGTGGTCTTCTCCGGGGTGGGCAAGCAGCCGCCGGAACTGGCCTACGCCCTCGAGAACGGCATACTGATGTTCAACCTGGAATCCTCCCAGGAATTGACGGCCATCGATCAGGTTGCCGGCCGCCTGGGCACAAAGGCCCCCATAGCCATCCGGGTGAATCCGCACATTGATCCCCAAACCCATCCCTACATCTCCACCGGGTTGAAAAAAAACAAGTTCGGCATTGAAATAAAGCGGGCGATCGAGGACTACCGCAGGGCGCAGCAGCTCAAGCACGTGGAGATCGTGGGCGTCGACTGCCACATCGGCTCGCAGATCACCGACAGCAGGCCCTTTGTCGAAGCGCTGGCCAAGATAAAGGAGCTGGTGCACACCCTGCGCGGCCACGGCATCCCCATACGCTACATCGACGTCGGGGGCGGCCTGGGCATCACCTACGACCGGGAGCAGCCTCCCCATCCCCGCGAGTACGCCTCAGCCCTCATGCAGGAGATGAAAGGATTTGACTGCACGCTCATTCTCGAACCCGGCCGGGTGATTGTCGGCAACGCGGGCATCCTGGTCACCCGTGTGCTCTACATCAAGGAAGGAACCGAGAAAACCTTTGTCACCGTCGATGCGGCCATGAACGATCTCATCCGCCCCAGCCTGTACGGCGCCTTTCAGGCCATTCAGCCGGTGGTCAGGCCTGCAGGCGATGCGACCATGGTGGCCGACGTGGTCGGGCCCATTTGCGAATCGGGCGACTTTTTGGCCCGGGACCGGGCGCTCCCCAGGGTGGCGCCGGACGATCTGCTGGCCGTCATGAGCGCCGGGGCATACGGATTTACCATGTCTTCCAACTACAATTCCCGGCCGAGGATTCCGGAAGTCATGGTCCGCGACAAGGACTTCTTCCTGATCAGGAAGCGGGAGCAGTACGACGACCTGATCAGGGGCGAAACCATCCCGGAGTGGTTACGCTAGGAGTTTATACAGACATTAGTCATGATCACGAGTCTCTCCAAACATTAGTTATGAGCGGGGGGCAGGGGGCGTTTTTAAAGCCGCAACAATTTGTTCTGCGGCTTACGTTGCGACCCCTGAAGCTTACGTATTATGCCGAGGACAGGCAGCTTCCACGGCTTCGATCAAGGTCGATGGAATGGGGTCTGGTAATGCCCAAGTCGCAAGTCACCTGCCGTTCTACATCTGCTGACGTATTGTGTTGCGGCTTTAAAAACGCCCCCTGCCCCCCGCTCAAGACAATTTTATTGAGACGGCTGCTGTGAGTGAGAAACCATGAAGATGATACCCTTCACCAAAATGAGCGCGGCCGGCAACGACTTCATCATGATCGACAACCGCGCCTCCGTGGTGGATGCGGCGCGGGGAGGCGAGATCGCGCGGAGCATCTGCCGGCGCAAGCTCTCGGTGGGTGCGGACGGGCTGATTCTGATCGAGGATTCACCGCGGGCGGATTTCAAGTGGAGATTTTTTAATGCCGACGGCAGCGAGGCGGAAATGTGCGGCAACGGCGGCAGGTGCGCAGCCCGCTTCGCGCACCGCGCCGGCATTGCCCCGGCAGCGCTCAGCTTTGAAACGCTGGCCGGCATCATCAAGGCCGAGGTCGGGCGGGAACGGGTAAAGCTTGAGCTGCCGCCGGCCTCGCGCCCCGTCCTCGGCATCCCCCTGACGATTGATGACACGCGCTACAGCGTCAACAGCATCACCGTCGGGGTTCCCCACGCGGTGCTGTTTGTTGATGACCTTGAGGGCTGTCCGGTAGCGACGCTGGGCAGGAAGATTCGCTTTCACGACCGCTTCAAGCCGGCAGGCACCAATGCCGATTTCGTGTCCATCAAGGACGGCTCGACCATTGCCATAAGGACCTATGAAAGGGGCGTGGAAGACGAAACCCTGGCCTGCGGAACGGGCTCGGTCGCTTCCGCCCTGATCGCCGGCCTTACCAGGAACATGGCATCGCCCCTGTCGGTCGTCACCCGGGGAGGCGAAATCCTTACCGTTCACTTCGCGCTGAAACAGGAAGCGCCGGCGGATCTGTTTCTCGAAGGCGGCGCCGACTTCATCTACGAGGGGCAGCTTTACAGCACCATCATCTAACAGTACGAAAGGACGAGGACACCATGTTTTCAGGCTCACTGATCCCCATCATCACGCCCTTCAAGGATGGCGCAGTTGACGAGAAGCGTTTTGTGCAGCTGATTGAATTCCAGATCGCCGGCGGCACTGACGGCATCGTCCCCTGCGGCACCACCGGCGAGTCAGCCACGCTGTCCCACCAGGAGCACGAGCGGATCATCGACATCTGCGTGGAGGCGGTCAACCACCGGGTCCCGGTCATTGCCGGCACGGGATCAAACAACACCTGCGAGGCCATCAAGCTGACCCGCTGCGCCAAAACGGCAGGGGCGGACGGCGCGCTGCTGATAACGCCGTATTATAACCGTCCCACCCAGGAGGGCCTCTACCAGCATTACCGGGCCATAGCCTCGGAGGTGGACATCCCGCTTATTCTTTATAATGTGCCGGGCCGAACCGGGGTAAACATGCTGCCTGAAACGGTGGCCCGGCTGGCCGAACTGCCGACGGTTGTGGGCATCAAGGAGGCCACCGGTTCACTGCGACACGTCTGCGATATCATTCGCCTCTGCGGCCCTGACTTTGACGTGTTCTCGGGTGATGACTTTACCAACTATGCCATCCTCACGGCCGGGGGCAGGGGCATCATCTCGGTTACCGCCAACGTGGTGCCGGAACGGATCTCCGCCATGTGGGACGCCTTTGCCGCCGGCGACTACATCACATCACGGGAGATTCATTATGAGCTGATCCCGCTGCATGACGCCATGTTTCTGGAAACCAACCCCATCCCGGTGAAAACCGCCCTGGGGCTGATGGGGAAAATCGACCCTGAGATGCGCCTTCCCCTGTCTCCGCTCTCAGCGGCAAACCTGGCTGCGCTTAAGAAAGTGCTGGCAAACTACCGGCTCCTGTGATATTCCCTTTCAGGAAAAGAAACCGGAAGAGGATGCGGACTGACACGAAAAAGGAGGTTACCATGCAAGGACGAGTATTTCACAAAGTGATAGCTGTCATCGGTTTAGCCCTCATATGCCTTGCGCCGGCGGCGCAGGGGCAGGAGAGCAAAACCGGCCCCCATGATGCCACGGTGATTGCCAAGGTGGGCGGCACTGAAATCGTCTACGGCGATTTGAGCAAATTAATCAAGATGATGCCCCCCTCATACCAGGCCATGTTCAGCTCCTCCGAGCAGATCAACAATCTGCTCCAGCGGCAAATCGACAACACCCTGTTTGCCCAGGAGGCGCGCCGGCTGAAGATTGACAAGGATCCGGATGTGCAGTACAAGATCGAGGAATTCACCAAGGGCATATTGACCCAGGCGCTCCTGGAACAGAGCGTCAACAAAAACATTGCCGTCGCCGATCAGGAAATAAAGGCATATTATGAAACCAACAAAAGTGAATTCGCGGTGCCCGAACGGATGAAGGCAAGCCACATACTGATTGCCGTTCCGGCCGACGCCTCTGAAAGCGTGAAGAAGGAGAAAAAGGCCAGGGCTGATGAAATTTGTGCCCGGATTAAAAAGGGTGAGGATTTTTCCGAACTCGCCAAGCAGTATTCTGATGATGCCGCGACAAAGAACCGGGGCGGGGTGATCGGATTTTTTTCAAAGGGATCGAAAGAGGCCGCTTTTGAAGAGGCGGCCGCGAAACTGAAGAAGGACGAGGTGAGCAGCCCCGTGCTTACCAGCAAGGGATACGAAATCATCAAGGTGCTTGAAACAAAGGCGGCGGAAACCAAAAGCCTGGAGGAATCGCGCAGCAGGATCAGCAGCAAGCTGGAGCAGAAAAAGCGCAACGAATCGATAGAGGCGCTGCTCAAGGACATCAAGGGAAGAACAGACGTGGTGATTTACGAAGATGCGCTCAAAAAGATAGTCGAGGCGACAAAGCCGCCCGCAGAGGCAAAGCCTGAAAAATAAATCCCCGTGTGTTGCCGCGGATATTCTGACCATATTACAAAAATCTCGCCCCAGGCGAGATTTTTGTTGTCCTCCTTTATTTTAAACCACCAAGCCCCTTTGGGTATCCACGTCTTATGTGAATGTAGGGGCGACCGGCCCCTCGCCCCTACAACTCAACTTCATTAAAATGTTATCACAGAAGCGTTATCTCCACCGGCGCCCCCCGCGTTACCTGCAGCTGCTGCCGGCAGTCCCCGTTCCGGACGGAGATCTCCAGCAGTCCCGAGCTTCCGAAAAGGGCCAGCACCTCGCCTTCGCGGACATCGCTGTACGAACGGGCAATCCCCTTCAGAACGGCTCCGCCCACCGCAATGCGGAACGGCCTGGACCCCGCCAGCCGGATGAAATCATCCCGCGACAGGTTGCTTACCAGATTGCCGAAGTAATCCACGGAAATCACCCTGGCCTTAATCACCCCCTCCGCAATCTCCGGCTCAAGCGTGTCCAGCCGAACCCAGGAACTCACTTCTCTTCCCAGCTCAGCGGCAGTCGTCCCCAGGCTGAGCCGCGCCGCGACGGGGGCAAAGATGTCCCTGCCGTGAAAGGTGGGGCTCACTTGTGAATGCTCATAGTGGTCAGCGGAAATCTCCCGGACACCGGTAATCCTTTCCCGCTCGAACACGAGGCTGAAAACGCCATTGTCGGGACCGACGAAGCGGTGCCTTTCGCATTCAACAATAATCGGCTTCCTCGGACCGCCCACGCCGGGGTCCACCACCACCAGGTGAACTGTTCCATCCGGGAAAAAAGGATAGGCGCTCCCGAGCACAAAGGCAGCTTCTTCTATGTTTTGAGGGGCAATGTGGTGGGTGATGTCAATAATGGGACAGCGGGGGTTAATGGTCAGTATAACACCCTTCATAATGCCCGCGTATCCACCCCTGTCGCCGAAGTCGGTAATGAGGGTTATCATGCCGAAGGTAAGATGTCAGCAGAATTGCCTGCGGCCGGTTCAGAACCGGGTCAGCTGCTTAAAAGAGATGAAGCGGTTTTCAATCTCGTCTCTGCTCAAGGTCCTCAGCCGGTCCAGGCTGAATCCCTCGACATTGAAGGAAGCCATGACGCTGCCATAAATAACCGCCCTGCGCAGCTCTTCTTCGGAGGTTTGCTGCACCCGCGCCAGATAGCCCGCAAATCCGCCCGCAAAGCAGTCTCCCGCCCCGGTGGGGTCGGTTACCGTTTCCAGCAGGTATGCCGGCGCGGCAAAGACGGATGAGGGCGTAAAGAGCAGCGCACCGTGGCTGCCTTTTTTTATCACCACCGTTTTCGGTCCAAGCGATGCTATGGTGCGATACGCCCTGATCAAATTGGATTGCCGGGAGAGAAGGCGGGCCTCTCCCTCATTTATGATCAGAATATCAACCTGCTTTATGGTTTCACGAAGCGCGTCCTCTTTCCCCTGTATCCAGAAGTTCATGGTGTCGCAGATGGTAAGCCTCGGGCGCTTCACCTGCTTCAGGACAGAGAGCTGCAATTCAGGATCTATGTTGGCAAGGAAGACAAAAGAAACCGCCTGGTATTCGGGGGGAATGAGGGGGCGGAAGGTCTCGAAAACGTTGAGCTGCGTATCCAGGGACTCGGCCTCGTTCAAATCGCCGTTGTAGCGCCCTTTCCAGTGGAAGGTCAAGCCGGACTCCCGGGTCAATCCGCGCAGATCAATCTTCCTCTCCTTAAGCAGGCCGATATGCTCTTCGGGAAAATCGCGGCCGACGACAGCCACCAGGCCCACTTCGGTAAAATAGCTCGCCGCCACCGAGAAATAAACTGCCGAACCGCCCAGCACCCTTTCTGCCTTTCCCGCGGGTGTTTCGATGGAGTCAAGGGCCACCGAGCCCACCACCAGCAAGTTCATACTATTCCTTATTTCATCAATGAAGTTAAAACAAATTTGAGGATTCTTTGTGCTTATCAACTGTTAGGGGCGACCGGCCGGTCGCCTCTACGTATTTTCACATGAATCACCCGCACCTCGTGGAAAAAGCCCAAAGCACGAATTTAGAAACCCGAACCCCATCCTGCCCCTGTTACTCCGGCAGTGTCAGCTGCAGCACTTCACCCGGCTTTCCGGGTTTCCCCAATCCCTGCTCATTTAAGAAAAGATCCACCCCTCCCGCGTTTCCAATCCTGAGGGTAAATTTTTCAGCTGCGCTGACGGTCCGTGTCTGGCCCCCTTTCAGGATAAATTCAACCGGTCTCTCCGTATCGGATTGAATTCTCATCCATGTGTTCTGGGAGGCCACGATTTTCAAAACCAGGGGGGTCGAGGCTGCACGGGCGGGCCGCTGATCGGCATCAGTCGCCGGTGGTTGACCGGCAGTCGCCGCGGGTTGCTGCTCAACAATCGCGGTAAGGGGCGGGCCACTCGCCACGGCAGGAGGCTGCTGCTCAGCAATGTCGGGCTGCCGCTGCCCGGCAGTTTCGGAAGGCGGCCCCTCAACAGCAGCGGTTGTCAGGCTGCCCTCTTCAGCCATTATGGTTGATGTGAAAGCCGCCGGCGCTTCCGCCGTCTCTCTCCCGGATTCAACAGAGGCTGATTCATCAGGTGCAGGCGTCACCGGCGCAGGCGGCGCGGAGACCGGTGCCGTTTCCTGCGGCACACTGTCTTCAGCGTTTTCATCGCCTGGATTCATGCGCAGCAGGAATACCGCTGCCGCGATCAGCCCGGCGACCAGCAGTATGATGAAAAAAAAACGGCCGGACGAGGACGATGTTCGCACCTCGGCCGTTTTCGTATCCTCATCCGGCGCTTCGACCAGTTCGGAATATCGCTTGATCACCTCGTTTTCATCCAATCCGAGATAGGAGGCGTAGCTTTTGATGAATCCCTGGGCAAAAACTTTCGGAGGCAGGAGGTCGTACCGATTGCTCTCGATAGCCTCAAGGATGGATCTACGAATCCTGGTGACCTGGGCTATTTCCTGAAGCGATATGTTTAATGCTTCCCTTTTACTTTTTAAATAATCTCCCAGCGTTTCCACATCCGTTGCCTTTCAGTCTGAATATAATTATATCGAACACAGCACCCTATAGCACAAATCAACCCGGCAGGCAAGGAAAAGCTCAAGTAATTCAAAAAGATAAAAGTCTTGACAAATGACCAGTCTCTGGTACATTTATGATCAAGCGCGCAGCATGAGTGTTAACCGATTACCGAGAACACCGCTTAAAAAAGCCGCCCGGCTTTTTTTATTTCCCCGGGCAATAAGGGCTTTTCCATGAGGAGAATCTTAACCATAGCCGCTTCTGATTCCGGGGGCGGCGCGGGCATTCAGGCGGATCTGAAAGTCATCGCGCTCATGGGCGGGTTTGGCATGAGCGCCATCACTGCCCTGACGGCGCAAAACACCACCGGCGTTCAGGCCGTTTATCCCGTGCCCGCACCCTTTGTCGCCCGCCAGATCAACGCGGTCATCTCGGACATCGGGGTCGACGCGGTTAAAACGGGGATGCTGGCCAATGGCCGGATCGTCAAAGCGGTCTCTCGCATACTGCGCTGCCTGGCGGAGACAAAGATCATCGTTGACCCGGTCATGGTGGCAAAAGGCGGAGCGGTACTCCTGGAGAAGGAGGCGTATCCCGCGTTCAAGCGGGAGCTCATTCCCCTGGCATTCATCGTCACCCCCAATCTCCACGAGGCTTCAGTCCTCACCGGTACAAGTACGGAAAGCGTTCCCCGGATGAAAAAGGCCGCGCATGCCATTCACCTGATGGGGGCCCGCAATGTGCTGGTCAAAGGAGGCCATCTCAAAGGCAGGGCCATTGATATCCTCTATGACGGCCGGGATTACTACGAGCTGGCATCCGAACGGATTGAAAGCCGGAACACCCATGGGACCGGCTGCACCCTGTCGGCGGCGCTGGCAATGGAAATAGCCGGCGGCTCCCCCCTGCTCGATGCGGTCAAACGGGCGAAGGAGTTTGTCACCGCCGCCATCAGGTCCTCCATTGACCTGGGGCACGGCTGCGGCCCGCTCAATCCCTACGCTTCATTTTCCCGGCACCAGGAGGTACTGCACTGCGGCGGGGAGCTTAAGCGCGCCCTGGCCGCGCTTAAAGACGGAGCCATCGGCCATCTCATTCCCGAGGTGCAGTCCAATCTCGGCTACGCCCTGCCCCTGGCCGCCGGCCCGGAGGACGTTGTCGCCTTTCCGGGCAGAATCATCAGGCTTAATGCGGGCATAGCTGCAGTGGCCGACCCGCTGCCCGGCGCGTCACGCCACATCGCCCAGATCATCCTCACCGCGATGCAGTATCGCAGCGGCGTGAGGTCGGCCATGAACATTCGCTATTCCCCGGAGATAATCAGGAAGTGCAGGACGCTCAGGCTCACGGTGGCGAGCTTTGACCGCGCCGACGAGCCGGCGGAGGTAAAGGAGATGGAAGGCAGCAGCTTAAGCTGGGGCATCGATCGCCTCATCGGCAAAAAGGGGGCTGTGCCGGACATCATTTACGATTTGGGAGACATGGGTAAGGAACCCATGGTACGGGTCATGGGAATCAATCCCATGGACGTGGCCGAAAAAGTGTTAAAGATAGCCCACTGAAAAAGCGGACATCCATGGAACGCCAGCTGGAACAGGCACGAAAAGGAATTCTGACCCCGGCCATGGAGGCGGTCGCCTCCGCCGAACAGATTGATGCGCAGGTGATCCTGCGGGGCATTGCCGAAGGGCATATCATCATCCCCCGCAACAGAAACCACGCCGCCATCCCTCCCTGCGGCATCGGCAAGGGGCTGCGCACCAAGATCAACGCCAACATCGGCACCTCCAAAGATCACCAGGACAGCGAGGAGGAGCTGCAGAAGCTCAGGGCGGCCATTGCGGCCGGGGCAGACACGATAATGGATTTGAGCACCGGGGGCGCGCTCGATGACATCAGGCGCGAGATCATCAGTGAATCCACCGTGCCCGTCGGAACGGTGCCCATTTACCAGGCGGTGATTGAAACGGTCCGGACCGGCACGGCAATGGTGCACATGTCTCCCGAGACGCTCTTCCAGGTAATACAGAAGCATGCCGAAGACGGCGTTGATTTCATCACCGTGCACTGCGGGGTAACCCGCGCGTCGGCGCAGCGCCTGCACCGTGAAGGCCGGCTCATGGATGTGGTGAGCCGCGGCGGGGCATTCACCGTCGAATGGATGGCCTACAACAAAAAAGAAAACCCCCTCTACGAGCAGTATGACCGGCTGCTCGATCTCGCCTGTGACTATGACCTCACCTTAAGCCTGGGCGACGGGCTGCGACCGGGTTGCCTGGCTGACGCCACCGACCGGGGACAGGTGCAGGAGCTGATCATACTGGGAGAGCTGGCAGCGCGGGCTGCCGCACGAAATGTCCAGGTCATGATTGAGGGGCCGGGGCACGTGCCCCTCCACCAGATCGGGACCAACATCCAGCTTCAGAAGCAGCTCTGCCACGGCGCCCC
The DNA here is from genome assembly GCA_963793865.1 of uncultured delta proteobacterium. GTDB lineage: Bacteria > Desulfobacterota > WTBG01 > WTBG01 > WTBG01 > CAZWCD01. Next base: position 142,147 of record CAWCBP010000008.1, on the reverse strand, counting down.
TTTTTACGTGCTGGGCCCCCTGGTAACCGACATCGCCCCCGGATACGACCACATCACCTCCGCCATAGGCGGCGCCCTGGCCGCGGCCGCCGGCGCTGATTTTCTCTGCTATGTCACCCCGTCGGAGCATCTGCGGCTTCCCAGCATAGAGGATGTAAAAAGCGGTGTCATCGCCTCCAGGATCGCCGCCCATGCCGCTGATATCGCCAAGGGTGTCAAGGGCGCGATGGAAAAGGACATGCAGATGGCACGCGCCCGCAAGGCCATGGACTGGGAGAGTCAGATCAGGCTCTCGGTTGACCCGGAGCTGGCAGAGAGGCTGCGCTCGAGCAGCCGGCCCGCCGACAAGGACGTGTGCACCATGTGCGGAGAGTTTTGCGCGATAAAGCTGCTGAGCAACAAGGAGCGGTGGAGCTTCTTTGACCGGGAAGGATAAAGCGCGTGGGCAGTAAAAAAAGACGCGCTGTCAGCAGCGCGGTGACCGCTCAGAAAAAAAAAGCCCAGCCTCCGCCGGGAGCGGGCCGGCTTCGGCCGCAACACACCGTCGCACGGTAATCGCCCTGCTGTGCCTGGTACTCCTGGGCTCGGCGGTCTATCTCAACTCCCTCAACAATCAATTCGTATTCGATGACCTTCCCCTCATTCGCGACAATCCTTCCATCAGAAATCTTGCCCGGGTGCCCGCGTATCTCTTCGCCGGAATAGACAAGGCCCCCTACCGGCCCCTGAGATGGGTCAGTTATGCCATAGACTACCGGCTCTCCGGCCTCAATCCCGTTGCCTACCACGTATCGAATATCATCCTGCACTGCGTCACCGCCATCATAATTTACCTGACCATCGCGGCCCTGACGGGAAGCGGCCGCGCCGCTTTTTTTGCCGCATGCATTTTCACCGTTCACCCGGTTCACACCGACAGCGTCACCTACATCTCCGGCAGGCGGGACATTCTCTCAACCCTCTTCTATATTCTCGGCTTCTTCCTCTTCCTGCGGTCGCGGCAGAAAAATCAGCCTAAGCTACTTTTTCTCTCGCTCGCCTCGTACCTTCTTGCCATTGCATCCAAAGAAATGGCGGTAACGCTTCCGGCCATGTTTTTCTTCTACGACTTCGTCACCAATCTTGCGCCTGAAGGCCCCGCTTTCAGGCGCTGCACTGCGGCACTGAAAAAAATCATAGCCCGTTACAAGCTTTTCTATCTTGGCTTCCTGACCCCCGCTCTACTCTTTACCTGCTACAAGGTGCTGATCAAGTCCCCCTCGAACAAGATCGGCTTTTACGGAGGAGAGCTGTATGTACAGCTGCTCACCCTGGGGAAAATACTGGTTTATTACATAAAGCTGCTGCTGTATCCCGTCACCCTGATTGCCGATTATTCATTTAATTCCTTTCCCCTGGTCACCTCTCATTTTCGAGCCGGCGGCCTTTCTTTCCATCATCGCCCTCTGCCTGATTGCCTTTGTAACCGTGAGACTCCTTTTGAGCAATTCGGTCATGGCCTTTGCCATCATCTGGTTTTTTGTCACCCTGCTTCCGGTCTGTCACATTTTCCCTCACCACGAGCTGCTGGCAGAGCACTATCTGTACCTGCCCTCCTTCGGATTTGTCCTTCTGGCCTCACTCCTTTTCAATCGGGCAGCTGCAAGCGCACGGTGGAAGCGGCCCACCTATGCACTTTTCACTGTCATCATTGCATTATTATCAGTGAGAACCTTCTACAGAAACTACGACTGGAAGGACAGCTTCACCATCTGGAGCAAGACGGTTAAAACCGTTCCTTCCTGCGTGCGGGCGATCAACAACCTCGGCATTGAATACTACAACCGGAAGGATTACGAAACGGCAAAGGGCCTGTACAACCGGGCGATCACGCTGCAGCCCGCTTACGAAAAGGCGTACTACAACCTGGGAAATGTCTACAAGGAAGAAAAAAATTATGAACGCGCACTGGCCATGTATGCAAAAACTGCTGAGCTCAATCCCGCCAACGTTAGGAACTTCAACAATCTGGGCAATGCCTATGCCATGCAAAATAAATTTCCTGAAGCAATAAAGGCATACCGGAGCGCCCTGGAGAGAAAACCGGATTACGCAGAGGCATACAACAATCTGGGCAACGTGTACCGCAGCTTGCAGGATTATGACCAGGCCATCGTGAATTATGAGAAGGCCTTGACCCTGAATCGCGGCTATATTGACGCCTACTATAATCTTGCGGATACCTATAGCGGCCTCAAGCGACATGAGCAGTCAGCAGAGGTCCTTCTCCGTGCCAGCAGGGCAGTTCGCTTTCTGCCCGCCGTGTATTACCGGCTGGGCGCGGCTTATGAAAAAATCTCGCGGTATGATAAGGCGATTGAGGCGTATGAGCAGGCCCTGCAGCTCGTCCCCGGCGATGCGGAGGCACGGCTAAAGATTGCGTCACTGTGCCTGGAAAAGGTAAAGGATAACAAGAAAGCACTTTACCATTTGCGGACGGCACTTGAAAAAGCGCCGCGGCACCCGCAGGCTGAGAGCATCAGGGAAGTCATTCGCAAGCTTGAAATGGAAAAGGCCGGATAAGCAGGTGCTGAGAGCATGACGGTGCCGCTGTTATTTCGGGCCGCGCATGATCTTCTCGATCAATTTTTGATGGGAAAAAAAGGCGATGGGAGGCAGGGCATCCCGGTCAAAAAATGCAACCGCCTCGGCGTCAAAGCCGGGCCTGACCGTTCCGCCGGTCATGGTTACCGTATAGCCAAAAAGCAGAATCGCCCCGTAGTGGGGGCTCCGTTGTGAAAAGAAGTCAACCAGCCCGATGATTTCCCCCAGGATGCCCGTCTCTTCTTCCAGCTCGCGCAGAACCGCCCCCTCGATACTTTCATCGATCTCAAGGAAGCCCCCGGGGAGACACCACATCCCCTTTGCCGGCTCCACTCCCCGCTTAACCAGCAGCAGCTGGTTGTCAGGGTTCACAACCAGCGCGGCAACGGCGGGCACGGGATTCTCGTAGTGTATGCTGTCGCATCCCGGACAATATCCGCGGGGTCTTTCCTCGAACACCCGTTCGGTCAGCCGGGCGCCGCAATAGGTACAGAATTTTTTACCGCTCATACATTTCTCACGCAAGACTCTGCCGCACGTAGTCTGCCGCGTTTCTGAAAAAGGCAACACCTGCGCCTTCCTCCGGCAGCCGCTCCCGCGTCCAGCGGGGATGATTGGTATAATGCAGGTAGCCCTCGGGATGGGGCATCATCCCCAGCATCCTGCCGCTCTCATCACAAATGCCGGCTATGCCGTCAATGGAGCCGTTGGGATTGCAGGGATAATCGGTGGTTGGTTCCTCCCCGCCATTCCGGGTATAACACATGACGACCTGGGACTGCTCATGCAGCGTTTGCAGCACCGCAGGATTTTCAACAACGAACTTGCCTTCACCGTGCCTGACCGGGAGATACACAGTATCCATACCCCGGGTAAAAATGCAGGGGCTTTGCCGGTTGACGCCCAGGTTCACCCAGCGGTCTTCAAACCGCCCCGAATCGTTGAAAGTCAGGGTGGCCCGCTGCGCGGTATAGTCGCCATCAAAGCCGGGCAGCAGCCCCAGCTTGACCATCAGCTGAAACCCGTTGCACACGCCGAGGATCAGGCCGCCCTTTTGAATGAACTGCAGAAAATGGTCAAACAGCCGCTCGCCGGTATCCTTAGTCACCGCGTGCCTGATGCGGTTGGCATGTGCCTTGGCGGCGCCGAGGTCGTCTCCATCCAGAAATCCGCCGGGCAGATTGAGGAAGTGATAGTCCCGCAGTTTCTTTTCCCCGTACACCAGGTCGCTGATGTGAACAATATCAACCTGATCGAACCCGCCCAGCCTGCAGGCGTGGGCCGTTTCCATCTCACAATTGGTGCCGTTTCCCGAGAGAACTATCGCCCTGGTTTTTATCATATGGTTTTAAAAGGCAAGCGTCTTTTGCCACGCTGCTTTGAGTTCATTAATGTCCGCATCGACCACGATCTCACCCGACAAACCGACAACCCTGAAGGTGGTATCCGGCGCGACGGTTCCGATCGCCCCGGTGACGTTGCCCCTCATGATCTCCTCGAACGCGGCCCTGTCATCCGGCCGAACGGTGACAATGAAGCGGCTCGCCGATTCGGAATAAAAAAGGCTGTCATCGCGGGCGATATCGCGCGCCGGCACCCTGCGCAGGTCAATCTCCATGCCCAGACCGCCCGCAAAACTTGATTCGGCAAGGGCAACGCCCAGCCCGCCGTCAGAGCAGTCGTGGCAGCTTGCCACCAGCCCCGATTCAATTGCCCGGGAGAGAGCCCGGTACAGGGACTTTGCCCGCGGCGCGTCAACCTGCGGCACCCGGTTTCCTACCCGGCCGTGCATGGCATAGTATTCCGACCCCCCCAGCTCATCACAGGTCTCGCCCAGCACGTACACCGCATCGCCCGCCCGCTTCACATCCATGGTTACGGCCTTTCTCACGTCATCTATTTTCCCCACGATGGAAAAGAGGAGCGTCGGGGGAATGGAAATTTTTATCTCCCCGACCCGGTAATCGTTCTTCATGCTGTCCTTGCCGGAAATGCAGGGAACACCGAAAGCGGTGGTATAGTCATACAGCGCCATGCAGGCCCTCACCAGCTGCGCCAGCTTGTAGTCCCCGTCGGGATTCTTCTCGGCCTTTATGGGATCGCACCAGCAGAAATTGTCAAGGCCGGCCACCCGGTTCAGGTTGCCGCCCACGGCAACGTAATTCCTGAGGGCTTCATCGATGGCGCAGGCCGCCATGTGATAGGTATCGATATCACCGTAGCGGGGGCAGATGCCATGGCTTACCACCACCCCCTCGCAGCATTCCAGAACCGGCCTGACCACCGCCGCGTCGCCGGGCCCGTCATTGTTGACGCCGACCAGGGGCTTTACCACGCTGCCACCCTGCACCTCATGATCATACTGCCGCACCACCGACTCCTTGCTGCAAATGTTGAGCCGCCCCAGCATCTGCTTCAGAGAGGGCGTCAGGTCCCGCGGCGGTTCGAAGCCCGGTTCATCATGGCGCCTCGCCTCCCATTGCGCTTCCATGATCAGGGGCGGAACACCCTTGTGCAGAAAATCCATGTCAAGATAGGCAACGGTTTTATTATCGTACAGGATATGAAACGCGCCGCTGTCGGTAAATTTCCCCAGGACCGTGGCCTCGACCCCCATTTTTTCGGCCATGGCGAAAAGCCGGTCAACCTTCTCCGGGCTGACCGCGACGGTCATCCGCTCCTGCGCCTCGGAGAGCAGGATCTCCCAGGGACTGAGCCCCGTGTATTTAAGCGGCGCCTTCTCCAGGTGCAGCTCACATCCGCCGGCCTGCTGGGCCATCTCTCCCACGGACGAAGAAAGGCCGCCGGCGCCGTTATCGGTGATGCAATTGTAGAGGCCGAGGTCACGCGCCCGCAGCAGAAAATCGGTCATCCGCTTCTGGGTGATGGGGTCCCCGATCTGCACCGCGGTAACCGGCGATCCCTCGTGGAGTTCCTCCGACGAAAAGGTGGCGCCATGGATGCCGTCCTTGCCGATACGGCCTCCGGTCATCACGATCAGGTCCCCGGGAAACACCCGTTTCACCTGCGAGGGCTCACCCAGCACCTCGCGGGGCATTATGCCGCCGGTTCCGCAGTAGACGAGCGGCTTGCCCAGATAGCGGTCATCAAAAACCAGGGAGCCGTTCACCGTGGGGATCCCGCTCTTGTTCCCGCCGTGCTCAACGCCCTCGCGCACGCCTTCATAAATGCGGCGGGGATGGAGCAGGCGGGGCGGGAGCGGCTCGCTGTAGAACGGCGTGGCAAAGCAGAAGACATCGGTGTTGAATATGAGCTTCGCCCCTTTTCCCGTGCCGAAGGGGTCGCGGTTCACACCCACAATCCCGGTGAGCGCGCCCCCGTAAGGATCGAGCGCGGACGGGGTATTGTGGGTTTCAACCTTGTAGACCAGGTTATAATCATCGGTTAAAGGCGATGACGCCGGCATTGTCCTCAAACACCGAAAGCAGCCAGTCTTCATCGAGCGATTCCCGGACCCTGTCGGTGGCGGCCCTGATATATGTGTTAAAGAGGCTCTTAATGGTCGTCTTCCCGCCTCGCTCGTCGCGGTAATGAATGATGCCGTTGAAGATCTTGTGCTTGCAGTGTTCCGACCAGGTCTGGGCCAGGGCTTCCAGCTCCACATCCGTCAGGTGTTCTCCCAGTCCCGCCGCCCTTCGCCTTGCGATAACCTCTTTATTCCCTGCATAGGCCTGGATTGCCTTCATCTCGGATAAGCTTAACGCCAAAACCCGCTCCTGGCTTATCTTCATCAACCCCTCATCATCAACCGTGAGGTCGATCTCATCCACCACTCCCCGCTCGCTGCCCCCTTTAACCCGGGGAACAACAACCGGCATGCCTTTTGCCGGATCCCAATCGTTTCTGTGCGCGATGCTGAAGCGCTGCACCAGCTCGTTGGCCAGAAGGCCGGTGGCTATGGTTTCAACTTTTTCAAGGGGAAGGTCACCTTTGATCAGGCACTGCTTTGAGGTATACACCTTTTCATCCGCGCGCAGCGCCCTGCCCAGCACCAGCTCCACCGCCTCGCGCGCGGTTCTTCCCACATTATCGGTCACCCCCGGCCTGAAGCCGACCTCGACAATCCAGTCAAAATCGCGTGCCAGCGGTTTATCGATGGCATAGTGCTGAATAACGGGATCCACGAGCGGACCTTCGGCAATGTGCCTCAGCTCTTCCGCCGTTACATCCATGTCCAGGGTGTACACTTCGATGCCTGACACGGCATTCACCCGGCAGTGCAGGTCCTCCCACATCCGCCGCTTTATCTTTTCACCCCAGGCATCCCTGACCGCGGATTTGAATCCGACTTCAATTCTGTGCGCCATGACCCTTCCTTACAATAGCCTTAAAAAGCATTCAACCTTTAGCACAAAGCACCGGCTTTGACAATTGATTTAAACAGCTGGAGTTGGGGTTTCATTGCAGAGGATAAGATTCCTCAGTCGCTTACGCTTCCTTCGGAATGACAGCCACCGTGGTAAGCGGGGGTTTTAATTTATAAACTTGAGAAGAGAAGGGTCATTGCGAGCGTGAGCGAAGCAATCTCATGTTTTATAATGCCCTACTTTCCCGTGAAGTAGATTGCTTCGTCGCCTATGGCCTCGCAATGACCCGTTTATTTTACTTCTCATGAAGGACTATTACCTTGAAATATGTTATTGTGTTCATTATAGTGTCCAAAAATCACAGCCTTGAGCGTGATCCGGAGCTGCTTGCATGAAAAAAGTTATACCCGTTATTACCACCCTTATCTTTCTGTTTTCCGCAACTGTTGTTTTTCCCGCTGCCTCCCCCGTTCCCGGGGAGCTGCTGGTTAAATACCGGGCCGGAAGGTATCCTCATCATTTCCAGGGTCCGCTGGCCAAAATAGGCTGGGCTAAAATAAAAATTGATTCACGCAGAAGCATGACTCAGGCAATGGCAGGCATTAAAAGTGAATCGGATGTTGTTGCCGTTGCGCCCAACTATTATGGAGAATTCCTGGCGGAGCCCAATGATCCCAGGTTTAGCGAACAGCTATACCTTCCCGCAATCAAGGCGCCGGAGGCTTGGGATAAGTCATTAGGCGCCGGTGTCATCATCGGGCTAGTCGATTCCGGGGTTGACCGTGACCACGAAGACCTTGCTGATAATATCCTGCCCGGCGGGTGGGATTTCGGAGATGATGACGATGACCCGGGCGATGAACTGGGCCATGGCACACAGGTATGCGGCATCATGGCTGCCGTCCAGAACAACAGCCTGGGGATCAGCGGTGTCTCTCCTGAATGTAAAATACTCCCTGTAAAGATAAGCCAGGGGAGTACCGATAACTTTACTGATGAAACCGTTGCAGCAGCAATTATTTACGCGGCTGATAACGGGGCTGCCATCATCAATTTAAGCCTGGGATGGAATGATGAAGAGGACCATACGGCGGTAGCTGAAGCCATCGCCTATGCGGCAGATAAAGAAGTTACCGTGGTGGCGGCAGCAGGAAACAGATATGGCCCTGTCTGGTTCCCGGCACGACTGGAAAGGGTGCTGGCAGTCTCCGCCATAGACCAGTATGACCAGAACGTCTATTCCGCTTACGGTCCCGAGCTTGACCTGGTGGCACGGGGAAGCGGAAGCACTATTGATGATTTCATCCTGACCACCGCTTCAGGCGGTGGTTACACGTTCAACAAAGGGACTTCTCTCTCCGCTGCCATGGTTTCCGGTGTCGCCGCCCTTCTCCTTTCCGAACAGCCTCATTTAACCAATAACCAGGTGGCGGCATATCTCACCGGCAGGGCTGATGATCTGGGAGAACCGGGTCTGGATGAGATGTTCGGCTATGGCAAAGTCAACGCACTATCAACACTCGACCCGCTCATCTTCGCTGCATTTCCCTCGAAGCTGTTAGGCAGCAGAACCATGCCCATGATTTACCTGGTGGCGCTTTTTGGTTACGACACTCGTTTTCTGCCATTTTCCACCCGGGTATCGTCTGGGGAAGAACATCTTGTTCCCATCGGGCGCCCGATCATTACACTTCCCAGGCTGTTACTGCAGCTCGTCATGCTGAAGCGCAATCCTCCGGAGGGCTTCATTGATATTACCGTTACCACTGAAACCGGGGATGTTGAGGGATACGATGTTTACGTACAGTGCTTCCCCGGATGACCCCGGCGACCGAAGAGAGGCGATTGCAAACCAAATAGTGCTCCAAACGTTTATAGATAAAACCCTGCACGGGTGAAGGAAGCACTGAATGCCATTTGATTTTTCTCTTTATTCATGCTAGAATTTGACCTATCTTAAATAAACAACAAGGTATGAACACTATGAACAGGACAGTGGCGCCTTACGCATCGGCATTGCTTGTCTCCATATTCCTGATGTCATCGCAGTCGTGGGGAGCAGCAGATCCTTATGCCGTCATCTCGAAAAAAAATCTTTTCAGGCCGGACAGGACTGAGTGGATTCAGGAAGGCTCGGGCGGGAAAATGGTGGACAAGAAGATTGACACCAGCAAGCTCTCCCTCTTCGGCACTGTAATTGTCGGAAATAAAAAGAGCGCCATTATTCGTGACAAGGACGCGGGCAAGGCGGCAGGAAAGCAGAACCCGGCAGAAGCTGCTCCCGGTAAAAAAAATGAAATATATTCGCTGGGGGATTACATCGGCGGGTATGTCATCTCCGCGATAGAAGAAAAAAAAGTCGTGCTTGACTACTACGGCGAAAAGGTTACGCTCAATCTGCACGAAGGCAAGGAGAAAGCCAAGGGGGATTTTACACCCATCGAAGAAACAAGACCACCAGCGCCGCAGGCTCCCCAGCCCGCGGCTGGACAGCCTGCCAAGCCCTTAAAGCAAAGGGTGCAGGAGCAGCAGGAGCAGAAAAAAATAAAAGAGGAGATGGAAGACCAGCTTGCGGCAGGGCAGATTCCCGAAGCCCTGGCCAATTCACCGTTCATGTCCCAGGATAACATGAAAAAATTATTGGATTTTAACAAGGAAATTATGGATGATCTGAAGGACGGCGGCGGCAACATGGATCAGTACGCCATAAAGGAACGGGTTGAAAAGTTCAGAGACCGGTTTATGGAAGAAATGGGAGGGGCGGTACCCGGGGCACCGGAGTAGAGTTGACATATCACAGGTATAAATGAGCGGCGTCCATGAAGAGCACTGCACCATGGACGCCTTTTTTATTTCTGCACCATTACTTTATAGACGCGTCATTCTGCGGCTCGACCTCAGAATCCAGTATCTATAACTTCATTGGATCCTGCGATCAAGTCGCAGGATGACTGTTGAATGATATCGGGCCATGCTCTGTCATGGCCGCATACACTATTCGGACGCGACGGAGCACATCCCTCCCTGTGTGCTTCTTATCCAGATGCAGGGGCGACCGGCCGGTCGCCCCTACGGAGCAAGCCATCTTATTCTATGAATTATTAGATCCACAGCATATAGAAAAGAAGAGAGCCCGACGGTGCTTTAAGCCGCCGGGCTCTCCGGTTAATCTTTAATCAACTGCTTCTTACTTTTGCTGGTCCAGGAAAAACGGGAGCAGCTCGATGTCAAAGGTGTCAGATGCCGTCTCGCAGCCACCGTCGGTAAGCGTAACGGTAATTGTTTCGGTCTCCGTCACACCGGTAAGAAGAGAAGGCATGATGATCACCAACTGCTGTATGGTCTGGACACCAGGAAATGTCAGTTTGACTGGTGTTTTTATAACTGAGAGTGCTGATTCTGCCGACTCATAGTTAACCCGGGTACCAAGCAGCTGGATGTCGGTATCGTCACCCACGATGGTAATCAAGGCGGGCAGCGGTACCCAGCGGGAGCGTACCACACGATCCTGCACCACATCGATGCCACAACCGCTCACCACCGTTATGGTGACCGTATCTGTCACATTATTGGTGGTATCGGTTACTTCCAGGGTATTGGTGCCGGCTGCCGTGGCATTGAAGGTATAGGAATTACCCGTACCTACCGCCGCGCCATTCAGTTCCCAACTATAGGTTCCTGTCAGCGGAGCACTGCCGCAGGTTGTTGCTGCCGTGTAAGTCTGGCTCGCACCAACGGTTAAGCTGGTATTGCCGCTTATCTGAACCTCAGCCGTGCACACGCTCACGTTGATAATAACATCAGCAGTCACGTTGCCGTTGGCAGTATCGGTCACCCGCACTGTCTCGGTGCATCCGCCTACTGCGGGAGCTGAATACAGCCCGGTCTCATTAATCGTGCCTGAGCTGGTGCAGGCTGATTCCATAACTGCCCAGGTGTAAGTTCCCGCGGTCGGGGCGCCTTCACAGGTTGTCGCTGCTGCCAGCTGCAGTGTTCCGCCCTGGCCCACGGTCGGGCTGGCGGGTGTAATAGCCACTTCACATGCCGCGCCGAATACTACCGTACCGGTACCGGCAGCCAAGCCTGTTGCACTTACCTCGGTAACATTAACCACTACCTGACCAGCCGCAGGGGCGTACACAACATACCGCTTGGTTGGGATTGCCTGAGTCAGGGTAATGGTTACCGGAAGGATAACCACTGTTCCATCCAGATTCCTCAGCTCCGCACCGGCGACTGACCCGGCACCAAAGGCAATCTGGACATTCGCCGAAGCGCCGAGCACGCCATTGGGGATAATTTTGATAATGGCCTCGCCGCCGGGGAGAGGATTAATCTGAGTTCCATCCTGAGCCTGCGGACCTTCTTTTATCACTGCCAGCGCGGTTGCCGCAGTGCTGGGTTCTTCCGGATCGTCAGGTATCGCGTTTACGATGCTGGTAAGCTGGAAGGTCCTGGTCAGATCAAGTTCGGGATCTTCGTCTATATCCACACCGCAGGTTACGATAGCAGTTGTGCCGGCACCACCCCAGGCAACGGAAACTCTCACATCGCAACCGTCAACTCGATGGTCGTATAGGGTGAATCGGTGCTGCAGACAATATCCTCAGGCGTATCATCGACCACGTTGGTGAAAGCATCCCATACCTGCAGATCACAACATTCCGCCCCATCCAGGATTGTGGTCCAGATAGGCGGTCGCGAGCTGTCTTGTGAGTTGGTCTGGATGTAAGAATCGATCACGATGGGTGATGTTCCCACATAGCTTCCTGTCTCATCCAGAACGCTATCGGTTTCCGCACCGGCAGCCACACCGACGACCGCCAGATTGGTTGCGGCACCCGCCGTAATGCTCGCGATACATGCTGTCTCTCGTAGTCTTCCGCACTGCACTTATCCAGGTCCTGCACGGTTATGCAAACAGGAGTTGCACTTGCGCCATAAATCTGTATAGGAACCTGGATGCCGGCTGTTCCGCATCAGCATCAAGAACGTTGTTGATTTGCAAGGTGCTGGTAGCTGAAGCAAACCCGTCTGAGCTCAGCAGCAAACCGCCGGCGGAGATGACCAGGTCATCACCTTCGGTAACAACAGCAAATGTCACCGATGGAATCGATGGTCAGCGTCACCGTGTCGCCCGCAGCAACAGGGGGTTCAGTTGCAACACCCACCTGCATATCAAGTCTCACAGCCACTTGCCGGCAGGAGGTACACGGAAACCGAAGTTCCGGTCAGGCCGGTTGCTGTAAATGGCAGCGGACCGATGACAATTGAGCCGGCACCATCTGCATTATTATCACGCAAGCTGGCAGGTGCCTGAATACGTGCCGCTGCTATATCTATTGTGTCGCAGCCGCTCAACTGCTCGGCCAGGATACCGTCAAGCGTACCGGTCACAGTTGCTTCGTTGCATTTACCGCGTTTCCAAGGGCATCAACAACGGCCACCTGAATAACCGTGGGTGTCTGCACAGGCATCATCGAGGACCGTCACGCAGTTGTTCGCAGCCGGAACGATGAGATTCCCATTGTAATCATCTTGACCAACCACCACGATGGCAGCCGGATCACCGGGAAGCATATTCACCAAATCCAGGTCAAGCGTACCAATGTCAGTACCCGCTTCGTCGATGTCTGTAGCATCAGCAATAAAAACCACGTCGAGCCCGGCAGGACCGGCGCTATTGATAACCAGATTCCCCTGGGCAATACCGTTGCTCATGGTAAAGGTCCCGCTTGCAACAGGTGTTTCCTCAGGCGTATCAGGAGTCGCCGCTTCGTTACCATCGTAATCCGCGTATGCTTTTACTACGATCTGCTTTCCTTCAAGATTGGGGGCCGTAGTGAAAAGGCCGTTACCCTCATCAGCGATCACCTGCACTGCTATGGAAGCACCGGCCACAGCCGTTTGCCCGCCATTGGCACAGTCTGCACCTATGGGATCATAAAGATCAAGATCTATTGACGCACAGGTCCTGGTTGTTAAGCTTACTGCAGGCGGGGCGACGACATTCACATTGGCCGTTGCCGTAAGAGGGATAGCACCCGTAATGTCCGCGTTGAGGGGATCTACACCGGCCATGGCACCGGTATAGTCAATATTGGCCCTGGCAGATGCCTTGCCGGCGAAATCTACATTGGCATTATCCAGCAGAAATCTGTTTGCTACAATCGAATCGGTCACGGCCAGCTGGCTGGTCAGCCGTGCGGTAAGCCCTGCAAGCGGCTCAGCATTGGGACCGGCTGTTGCCGGGTTGCCGGCGGCATCGACCAGGGTGATGTAAACATTCACAACATCCCCACCTTCAGAACGGGATACCGCCACCCCGGTGTCACAGGGGTTCTGGGCCGATTCACAGGGATATGAAACGGCAATATTGATTGAAGCTGCGTTGTCAGCCGATGCCACACTGCCCATAGCGAATATAAGCAGCACTGCTGACATCAAACCTATCACCTTGAATCTACTTTTCATCTTTCCTCTCCTTTCAACATAATTAAACTATTGGGTAGCAATAAAATCAATAAGTAACAACCCTCGTTATATTCTAATTTCTTCATCACCTCCTTTTAAAATTTATTTTAGGGGTAATAGTATTTGCAAAAGCTAAACATTACCTATTTATTACTAATTATTAATTTTTATACAGAGTTGGAGCAGACATGTCAAGTTTTTTTTATAAATTTCCAAATTAACAGGCGATGGAGTGCAATGATTTTATTTTTTATAACCGACAAAATGCATTGACCCATAAAAAAACTTACACGTGAATCACAGGTATCCCCATGACACGCAACGTGCCTGAGCAGAAAGAGATTAAAATGACATACCCATGATCAGAATAAGTTTCATCCTATCAAATGATATAAATGATGAATCTACGAATCTATCGGCACCGGCGCCGGAATTCTTTAGCATTATTTAACAAAACATTTAAATGCTTTATGGCAACCGATAAAACCGGGCCAGCGCTGCACGCATCCGCTGCAGGCGCTACTGCTTGAGGAGTTTTTCCAGACTCTTAACCTTCTCGGTAAACTCCCTGGTCACCAGCTCCGCCTGCTCAAAACTCTTAATCACATGCGGGGTAATCAGAATAAGGAGTTCAACCTTGTTCTTCGTGTCCTTTTGATAACCGAACAGCATGCCCAGATACGGAATCTTTGACAAAATGGGAAGCCCTTCCTTCGTCTTGTCGGTTTTTTCCCTGATGAGTCCGCCGATCACGATGGTCCTGCCGTCCTGCACCACCAGTGACGTTTCCGCCTGGCGCTTGAGTATGATGGGTGAATTGATGCCCTCAATGCGCTGCTCGCTGATATCGCTTACCTCCTGGTTGACCTCCATTGCCACCAGACCCTTATCGTTGATGCGGGGGGTAACCGTAAGCAGGATTCCGGTGTCGCGGTACTCGATGGAGCGGGAGTAGGTTTCGCCGGATTCCAGCGTGGTGGGCGTGTATTCGCTGGTTACAATGGGGACCTCCTGACCCACATCAATGCTGGCCTCGGTGTTATCAGCCGCTAAAATATGCGGCGTGGAAAGAATGTTGACCTTGTTCTCCCGGGAATACGAGCGCAAAAAAGCCTCCAGCGCGTTTGAGGCAAAGGCATAGGTGAAGCCGGTCTGGCCGAGGGGTTTGGTCAGATCCTGACCGAGCCCCCCCAGGTTGAAATTCTGGCCCAGCCGGTCGACGCCTTTGTAGCCTCCCAGTGACGCATAATCATCGAAAACGGTCCACTCCACCCCGAATTCGGTGTTCTCATCCAGGCCGACTTCGGCAATCAGCACCTCGATCAATACCTGGCGGGGAATGATATCCAGCATCTTTATGGTCTTAAGAATCTTGGCATAGTCCTGGGGAAGGGCACGCACGACAATGGCATTATTGGTTTCATCAACCACAATGGTGATCTCACCCTTGGTGCCGGTCAAGGAGGCGGTTTTGGCGGTTGCGCTCTTGGTGGTCGCTGCCGGTGTCTTGGTTTTCTGGTCCCTGTCCCGGGAGGTTGTTTTCCTGGTGGTGGTTTTCTTATCCCGCGCGCTGCGCTCCTCCCCGTACAATTCCTTTACGATGTCGGCAATATCAACCGCCTTGGCGTTTTCAACAAAATAGATGTAAATCTGCTCGTCGATATCCTGCCGTACGCCATCAAGCTTTTTAACCCACCCATCGACTTTTTCAAAGGCATCAGGCGTGGTGCTCACCGCCAGGATGATGTTCATCCGCTCAATGGGAATAAAGCTGACAATCTCCCCGCCCTTCTTCTTTTTCGGGTCAATGCCGATGGCGGCGAAGAGCTCTTCGAGCTCTTTTGCAAGGTCTACCGCCTCCGCTTCCTTGAGCTCGTAAAACTGCACATGCATGGTGTCAAAAATGCTCAGGTCAACCGCATCGATCAAGCCCAAAAGCTTTCTCACGTTGTCAGAGGTGTCAACGATAATAAGGGTGTTGCGGTCCGCATAATCAACGCTGTCTCCGCCCTTCCCGATAAAACGCTTTATTATTTTGTCCATCTCCGTTGAAGAAATGTATCGCAGGGGGACAATCTGCAGAATGATCCGGTCCGGAGAGGTTCCGTCTTTAATTTGGTCGCCGACCTTGGGAAAGAGAAACTGTTTCTGCGCGTCTTTAATGGGTATGACTTTATAGATACCTCCCATTTTCACAGCGGCAACATTATTGATCTCGAAGATGGTTTCCAGAATGGGCAGCACGTCCTCCACGGGGATTTCACCGCTGGTGTGGATATTCACCTTGCCCTTCACCTTGGGATCGACAATGTAATTGATGCCCACGATTTCCGCCAGGGCGGTGATCACCTCCTGCAGCTCCGCGTCCTGAAAGTCAAGCGCAACCTTCTGTTTCCCCTCCACCGGCTTCTCCGGCTGCGGCGGTAACACCTCCACCCGCACCGGAGGCTTTTCCTCTTCCATACCCTCCGGCGGCTCTTCCTCCTCTTCTGTATCTTCAGCCGTAACGCCTGCATCCCCGGCCGGGGCGGGTACCGTTTCCTCCGGGGAACCGGTTGCTTCTCCCGTGGCCGGAACGATTTGCTTTTCCCCTTTTACCGTTTCCTCCGGCAGAACCCCTTCAGCCTCGGCGGGAACCTCCTTTTGCGTCCCGGGGGGCATCACTCCTGTAGCAGGGCCACCCTCCTTTTTCCCCGCGGCGCCTTCGACCGTAGCGGCCGCTTTACCCGCGTCGCCTCCGGGTTCCCGGGCGGTCACGCCGGCCTTTTCCTGCACCTGGCCCGCTGCTTTTTTCCCCTCCCCGGGCAGCGCTTCTTCCAGGGCGCCGAATTTTTTCATTTCACTATCCACCAGCTTTTTGAAGCGGGCCTTGAGCTCTTCAATTTCAGCCTCGTTTTTTCCGGCGGGAACACTGGGAGCAGCCCCGTCTTTGAGCGCTTCCGGTTTCGCCGCCTGCTGCGGCGTCTGCACCCCTTTTTGCGCTTCCTTTATCGCTTCAGCCAGCCGGCCCGGGTCATTGACCCGGGAATCTGCCGTAGTCGCGGGTGTACTGCCGGGTTTTTCCTTTTGAACCGTCCCTTCCGCAGGCGCCTGTACCCCCTCCTGGGCCCACACCGCTCCCGTGAAGGGATTACACAGGAAAACTCCCAGCACCAGAATAACCGCCGCACAATATTTCATAGCTTACCCCTTTTCCGCCCTCGCCGGATATATGTCACGAGTTGTTCAGAAGACATGAGTGTCCAAGACAAGATAATTGCATTATAATTTTATTAGACTTTTTTGATGAGATTGCTTCGTCGCTTATGCTCCTCGCAATGACCCGATTGGCGCATCTCCCTTTATTTTGTCATTGCGAGCGAATCGCGGCAATCTCGTTTTTGGATAAGACTGCGCAGAAGACTATTTTAAAAAAACCGGGTTGCCGCACCCGCCCGCAATGGCTCCATCAGACGCAGGAACCAATTGCGACAGTTCGAGGAATACACCGACGACACAATTTCATACTACAAAGCTTGCAAAAATCAAAACGATATTGTTGCAGGGATGACCCGGGCAGCTCGTTACCCCTTCCCTTCCTTCACCGCCTCCTCTTTCATGAAGAAGCCCGTGACCACCATGGTGACGATAACTTCCTTGGGATCCCTCTGGTTCTGGACGCTGATTTTCAGCGAGGGCACGACGAGATACTTCTGGTTTTTCTCGATGTCGGCCAGAAACTTTCTCGTTCTGTCCAGGTCGGTTTGCAGCCGAATCTCCAGGGGAATGGTGAGCAGGTCACCCTGTTTTTCCCCGTCCTGCACCTTGACGCTTTTCAACTCCAGGTCGTGGGCGGCGGAGATCTTCTCCAGCATCTTCTGCATCTCGGCCGCCGCCAGAGACGGCGTGCTGCCGGTGAGGAGCTTCGCATTAAGCTGCGACTGCTTTTTTTTGACCTGGGCAAGCTGCTTTTCAACCTCGGCCCGACCCGCTATTATTTTTTCAAATTTCTCGAGCGTGACTTCCTTCTGCTCGGTGCCGTCCC
This sequence comes from uncultured delta proteobacterium, assembly GCA_963793865.1. Lineage (GTDB taxonomy): Bacteria > Desulfobacterota > WTBG01 > WTBG01 > WTBG01 > CAZWCD01. The sequence goes on along the minus strand of CAWCBP010000008.1, from coordinate 124,738 downwards.
GGATCTCGCCCTCGCTCTCAATGAAGGGTACGATGATGTAGTTAACAACCAGAAAGAGCAGGAGCGCCGCGGCGCCTACGGTTAAAAACCTTTTATCCCGCTTTGATAAATTCACCGGGGACTCCTTTACTGCTGTTTGACATTTTTGACATTATTTTGCTTGCGTGGTTCAGCTGCGGGACTGCTTGCCGGCGGCGCAGCCTCCTGTTCCCTGGTTACTGCAGCAGTGACGTTAAATTTTTCCTTTTCCGTGCTGCGGTCTTTGACAATCGAGGATTTAAATTTGACGTCCTCAAAATACTTCGACTTCTCCAGGATGGGAATGATTTCAGAAGCGGCATTGGCGAAGCCGGAAAGATCAACCTCACGCCTCCCCTTCTGCTCCGTGCAGGAAAAACGGGTCAGCCACATATCCCCGGGGACTATTTCCGTCAGTTCCCGCAGCAGCTCCAGCTTGCTGATCTCACCCCCCTTGATCTTTTCCACCGATTCTATCTTCTTCTCAATCACCGCAATCTCTTCCTTCATCTTCTCCACTTCACCGACCCGCCCTTTCAGGGCATCAACCCGCTCGGTTAATTCCGCAAGATAAAACCGTTCCTTGACAAAAAATGAAATGGCATAGGAAGAAACGCCGAGGAACACCAGGCCAAGCAGCAGCACCCCCGCGATCAGGCTCCAGTTCTTTTTTTTCTTCGGCCGCAGCTCCTGGGGAATGAAATTAACGTCAAGCGCAACACCGTTCAGCCCTTTCAGGGCTAATCCCACAGCCGGTGACAGGCAGGGCACCTTGTCCCGGGCGTCATCGGCCAGTATGCTCATCGTCAGGGCGTCCAGCAAGTGAACATCACCCATCCCCTGCGCGCTGAGGCAGGCCGACAGGTCAGCGTCCGCCCGGCTTCCTGAAATGATGACCCGGGAGGAAACCGCGTGATCATCGCCCAGGCCCAGCCTGGTCGTTTCCATGGCGGCACGTATTTGGCCTGCCAGATCCTCTGCGGCCGCCCGCCCGTCAGCGGCATCTGGTGCGGGTGATACCCGGAACGAGCGCGAATAGGCAAAGGCGCTGTTTCGCACCACGCCCAATTCGCAGCCCTCTTCCTCAACGGTGAGAAGGTATTTGATTCCTTCGTCTGAAGCCGCCTTTTTCGATTCACTCTTTTTCAGATAGCGGTCAAGGTATGCCGCCAGGCCCTTCCCCCATCCCTGCGCCCGCAGCCACTTCGCGCCCCGGAAAACCCAGGAGCCGGCTTCCGCGCCGCCGATCTCAGCCGCTGTTTCATGAGCATCGAGATTATAGAGCGCCGTGGACAGAACCTCAACGCACCTTGTCTTCACGTTTATGCGGCGCAGCAGGGTGAGGTAGTAATCAATCACCTCCCTCTTCACCACCATCAGCAAAACCTGAATGCTTTCATGCGCTTCATCGCGCCCCACTACCTTATAATCAAAGTAGACGTCCTCCAGGGCAAACGGTGTGTAGCGGTCCATTTCATAGCCAAGCACTTCCCTGAGGTTTTCTTCAGTCGGGGCCGGCAGGGTAAGCCTCTTGAAGATCACCTTGCTGCCCGGTATGCCCAGGAAGAGGTTGTCGCGGTCGCTTTTGGTCTGATCGATGAATCCCTCGATGTTGCTCAGGATGATGTCATCCCGGTCCTCCGGCTTGACGTCGCGCAATGCCACCATGCGGCAGCTGTGCAGAAAGGCGTCACTTCTGAAATCTTTGCGCAACAGGACCATCAACAGCCGGTTTTCATTTAACAGCAAGCCTATGCTATCCATATCATCAGGTCCTACACTCCTTCCTGCCAGTAGAGTATGGTATAGTTGTTTTTCTGACGGGGGGCGATTTCAATCACAGCCGATATGGACCGCGCCACGGAACTGTCAGCAACCCTTCCCCGCGCGCGTATGCGGTAGAAATTGGTGGGCTCCACGGTGATCTGGGAGGCTATCTGATCATAAATAGGAAGCTCCAGCAGCCGGGAGTCGCGTATATCCTCAAATTCCTCCTCACGTCTCATGGCGATGATGTCGTATGCCATATCTTCAGTCATGGCCGGCAAACTCATGAGCAGGCCGAAGGGTGCATCATTAATATTAATCTTAAGCGTGGTACCCTTCGAAAAAACGGTAAAGACCTCCGCGAGGCCCTGGTACATGCCCGCCTGCCTCACATCATCGCCGGAAACCGTCCTGGCAACCGAGCTTCTGCCCCGTCGCCGCGACCGGCTACTTCCCGTCTCCTCCTCGTCCTCGGGTTTGAAGCGGCCGTAATAAATATCCTCCGTCACACCCCTGACCAGGAGCAGCTCCTCCAATATGATGAACTCACCGTCCCGGCATTCATAGGGATCTTCAAGAGACTCATAATACTCATCCTCAGCGCCGCTCATGAGGTGTTCCTGGTCCTTGTCCACCCAGTCAATAATGGAATCAACGATGGTGTCACGCTCCACGTCATAGAGCCCGCAGCTTCTTTCAAGGATATCGGCAAGCACCTGCCGGTCACTCTTGGCCCTGGCGGCAATCCAGTTCAGATTGATCTTGCTCCCCTCGTCTCCGATGGTCACTTCGCACTCACCGTCTTCAAAGGGAAACGCATAGGGCTGCTCGCGGGGCACCCACTCCTCCGGCTCTTCCTCGTCTTCCTCATACCTGTCGCTCTCGCGGCGGTCCTCCTTGTCAACCAGCGTTTCCTTGCCCTCTTGAAACTTTTTCACATCGCTTTTGGCTTTAACCAGCTCGATGATGGCCCGGTTTATGCCCGCCTGGGCAAAATAATACGAGCGCTCGCCCTCCTTGAAGTTTTTGGTGATGGTCGCTTCTATTCTCATGGTGGAGCAGAACTCAAACACGATGATGAACAGGAGCATCAGCACCCACAGCACCAGCACCAGGGCGATCCCCCTCTCGTTGTTCATTTTTGAGTATTCCTGTATCGGCATTCTGCACGCTTCAATGTGGCTCATTTAGACTGCCGGCCCGATTTCTTATTGCCGCTCAACCCCCCTTTTTTGCCCCAGCTTCTCGCGCTGCTGCTGTCGCTGGTTTTACCGCCGCCTGTTTCAGCCCTCCCGGAATCAGCAAAACTCCCGCCGGACGCACTTCCCGGCGCCATGCCCATATCCTCCCCCAGCATGCCTTCAGGAGCGGTGGCTGCCATTTCCCTGCCGCCGCTGCTCCGGTCAGCGGCCGCTATCATAAGCGGGATGACCAGCTCGCGGGTGTACACTTCATCATCAGCTCCCTCCCTGGTCGCCTCCTCCCGAAAGGTCACGGCCACGCTGACGGCCTGCGGCAGCTCTCCCTCCTCCTCGGCATCCCACTTTTCCTCCCAGGCGGTCTCCTCCTCCGCGGCTTCTTCCGTATCGCCCTCATCGGCGCGGTAGTATTCAAACCGGATATCGATGACGTTCGCGTCAAGAGCCACCATTTCATCCTTGTCCATGGCTTCACGCTCCTCAAAAATGTCAGAGCGCAGGGCATCGCGCTCCACCACCACCAGGCCTTCTCCCTCCTCAACCCAGAGCGTCAGCCAGGACAGCCTGCCGGTGCCCCCGGACAGCGGAATGCATGAAACAAAGCTCAGATAATCTTTTTTTCCGTCGAACGCATAAAACTCCTTGTGCGTGTCAAGTTCTCCCGGCGTTACCCTGTAGGGGTAGGTTGACTTGATTTCCCTGCTCAGCAGATCCATGGTCACCCGCATCCGCTGCACCTTTTCGATATCGCGTTCGCCCTTCTCCCAGGTCCGAGAACCCATGCTCAGGGTGGCATAAATGGTCACCAGAACCGCTGAAAGGATGGCGATGGAGAGAATGAGCTCAAGCAGGGTAAACCCCGTTTGGCGGTTCTTACCGCACCCCAACCATTTCCGGAGCCGGTTAGTGAAGGCACACATCTTTTTGGGCATCATATTACATCGTGTCTTCTTCCGTCTTTTTGACCGTCTTCAGCGTAGCCAGGGCCACGCTCTTTTCCCTGCCGCCCTCCATCCAGGAGACAACCGACTCGACTCGGAACATTTCCAGGGGAAGGTATTCATAGAGTTCCTGCTGTTCCTCGGTTGCGCCCTCATCCTCCATATAATCCTCGTAGGGCGCTATGCTCACATTCCAGGTAAAGCCGTCATCGAAGGTTCCGGACGCCTCCCCTTCCTCCATCTCCTCAGCGAGGAGGTACTCTTCCAGCATCTGCTTGGCGTAAATGGTTGCGGTGGTATAGGTCTTTGAAGTCCTGGCTATGCGCAGGCCGGCTGAGAACTGCTGCATGATCACGGTGACCGCCACCCCCAGGATGGCAATGGCCAGAAGAATCTCCAGGAGGGTAAAGCCCTTGTCAGCGGATGATTTCATATGGATACTGACTCCTGCCGTGTGACAGTGCTGGAGTGATGGAGCATTGGAGTGATGGAGTACTGGATGGCGGTTTTCTGCTTTGCATCCCATATCGCACATCACGCATAGCAATACATTCGCGGCTAAAGCCGCTCCTACCGGGGTTATTCTTTATCGCAGATCGCACATCCCACATCCCACATCGCCTCTCGCTCCTACGTTTCCTCTTCCCCGATGGTCACGATGCCGGTTATAAATTCCAGCGCCACCCGGAAGACCCGCTCCTTGCTGTCCATCAAAAAAACATCACCACCCGAGCAGCTTCCGTTGGGATAAAACTCTATCAGAGCCTCCCCCTGGTCAATCTCTTCTCCATCAGTGACCACACTGGCTATGGTGACGCCCTTGGGGAGGCGGTAGGTTTTCTTTTCATAATTCATGCCGCCGGCGCCCTCGCTTCCTTCTTCATCAACCTCCTCTTCTTCCCCCCACCGGCTTCCCCCGGTTTGCAAAGCGTAGGGATCCTCCTCCACGATACGCTCGATGATCATCTCGTTCTCATCAATGTCAAACACAATCTGGTAGACGCTGCCCGTGGTAACCGCCTGGCTCCGGGCATAGCGCAGGCCGGCGGCAACCCTCTTGGCCGCGGTTCTGAGATGCAGCCCGGTGGTTGAGGTAATGGCAGGAGCGACCAGGGAGATGATGAATCCCGCTATGACCAGGACGAGAATCAGCTCGATGAGGGTGAACCCCGTCTGAGACCTGTATTTCAGTTTGAAACTCCCGGTAACCATAGCATTCTCATGAACAACCGGCACCTTCCCGACGTGTGCTTGAAGGTGATGCTATTGCTCATCCACTTCCCAGCTGTTGATATCCCGGTTGAGCCCTTCCCCTCCTTCTTCCCCGTCTTTGCCATACGAGGTCAGGTCGTACTCGCTGTTTTCGCCGGGATACTTATAGACGTATTCACGGCCCCAGGGATCCTTGGGAATGACCTTCTTTGCCAGGTAGGGGCCATCCCACTTGCTCATTTCCTCCTGGCCGGTCTCGATGAGCAGATTAAGGCTTTCCGGATAGTTCCCGATATCGAGTTTATAGGTGTCCAGCGCCGTGCCCAGCAACTCTATCTGCTGCCTGGCAATCTGAGGCTTTGCCTTTTCACCCTTTCCAATAAACCGGGGAGCAACAATCGCGCCGAGCAGCCCGATGATCACCAGCACTACCAGCAGCTCGATCAGGGTAAAACCCGCTGTCCGCATATGGTTTTTTCTCTCCTGCTCTTTCATGACAGCCTCCTGTCTTTAAAGATTGGGCATTAAAATTTAATATCATTGACACTGATAATGGCCAGCAGCATGGTGATAACGATTGCGCCCACCACGAATGCCATAAACAGAATGAGGCAGGGCTCAAGCAGTGATATCAGGCGCTTTATGGCATTGCGCACATCCTGGTCGTAGGTGTCGGCCACCTTGAGCAGCATCTCATCCAGCCTCCCCGTCTCTTCACCCACGGTGATCATGTGGATGGCAAGGGCGGGAAAGGTGCGGGCATTTTTCAGGGGACCCGAGATGCCTTTCCCCTGCTTGATGCCCTCGTGGATACCGGTCAGGGAGCCGGCAATTATCACGTTGCTGATGGTTTCCTTCACAATGTTGATTGACTGCAGAATGGGAACGCCGCTCTTCATGAGCGTTCCCAGGGTCCGGGAAAAACGGGCCACCTCGATTTTCTGCACCAGCGTCTTCACCATAATCAGCTTCAGCTTAAACGCGTCCCATTGCACCCTTCCCTTTTCGGTGGCAAGAAATTTCCTGAATCCGTACACAGCGGCGGCAATCAGTCCCAGGGCCACCCACCAATAGCTCTTAATCGCCTCGCTTGCTCCCATCAGCAGCTGGGCCGACGCGGGTACCCCTTTCCCCACGTCTTCAAACATGGCGGAAAACTTGGGTATGATGAAGGTCAAAAGCAGCACGATGGTAAGTCCGCACACGCCGGTAAGCAGAATGGGATAGATCATCGAGGAGGTAATGTACTCTTTCAGCTCCTGGGAGCTTTCCAGGAAATCGACCAGACGTTCCAGAATCAGCTCCAGCACACCCCCCGCTTCGCCTGCCCGTATCATGTTCACGTATAATTTAGAAAAAACCCTGGGATGCCTGCCCAGGGCATCGGCAAATGACATGCCTCCCTGGATACCGTTCAGCACATCGGTGACAACCCTCTTCAGCTCGCCCTTGTCAGTCAACTCAGCCACGATTGAAAGGCTTTTATCGAGGGGCAACCCCGCGGAAAGCAGGGTGGAGAGCTGCTGGGTGAAGGTCATGATGTCCCGCGAAGAAACCCTTTTAAAGAAGGCGAACAGGTCAATGTTGAGCGAAAAACTTCGCGCCCTGCCGGGGTGGTCGATCTTTATGGGAATGTACCCGAGGGACTGCAGCTTGCTGATGACACCCTGCTTCCCGGGGGCGTCCATCAACCCCTCAACGATCTTACCCGTGCTGTCCGTGGCCTTGTAGGCAAATTCCGGCACTGTGGGAGCCTCTTTTAGTTAATGATGCAGGATACATGATGCATGATGCAGGTGAGGAACGAAACCAATGTGCAACACCAGACATCCGGCACATCCTTAATCCGAATTTATAATATTCCAAACCCCTGCCTTATTTCGATTCTGGTAGGAGCACATTCATGTGCGATGTATTCGCGGCCGAAAGCCGCTCCTACCGGGTTTATTCTCGACTTCTGACTCCTTACTTCTGCTCCTCCTATTCCACCTGCGTCACCCGCAGCACCTCCGAGACGGTGCTGATTCCCCTCCGCACCTTGTCCCATCCCGCTTCCCGCAGGGTCTTCATGCCAATCGATCTGCCTTTATCTTTTATTACGTTGGAAGGGGATTTTTCCAGGATCAGCTCCCGGATATCGTCATTAATCGGCAGCAGTTCATAAATGCCCTGCCGGCCCCGGAATCCCGTTCCGGCGCACTTCTCACATCCTCTGCCCTTGAAAACCGTTTGCCCCCGTGCCTCCTGCTTGTCGACCTCAAGCTCCTCGAGAACACCGATCTCGGGCGTGTATGGTTCCTTGCACTCGGGGCATATGATCCTCACCAGACGCTGCGCCATTATTCCCAGCATGCTGGACGAAATCAGGTAGTTTTCCATTCCCATCTCCAGCAGCCTGGTTACCGCACCTGCCGCGTCATTGGTATGCAGGGTGCTGAAAACAAGATGACCGGTCAGGGCCGCATGAATGGCAATCTCCGCCGTTTCAGCATCACGAATCTCACCGATCATAATAATGTCAGGGTCCTGTCGCAGTATGGATCGCAGGATATTCGCAAAACTCAATCCAATAGTGGATTTAACCTGGACCTGGTTGACGCCTCCTAGCTGATATTCTATGGGATCTTCTACCGTAATAATCTTTTTCTCCGGGGAATTGATTTCGCTTAAAGCCGCATACAGGGTGGTTGTCTTGCCGCTCCCGGTAGGGCCGGTCACCAGGATGATACCATAGGGCCTGATGATTAAGTCTCTAAACTTTTGCAGATCATACTCGGGAAAACCAAGCCGCTCCAAATTAAGGATGACAGCCTCACGGTCCAGGATTCTCAAGACCACGCTCTCGCCGTACATGGTGGGCAACGTGGAGACACGAAAATCGATCTCCTTTCCCAAAACCCGCAGCTTGATGCGCCCGTCCTGGGGAAGACGCCTCTCCGCTATATTCAATTTGGCCATGATTTTTATCCTGGAAATGACCGCCGCCTGAAGCCGCTTGGGAGGGGCCTCCACGTCCTGGAGAACGCCGTCGATGCGATAGCGCACCTTAAAGTCCCCCTCGAACGGCTCCCAGTGAATATCGCTGGCCCGAAGCTCGATGGCCCGGGTGATGAGCAGATTTACCAGACGGATGACCGGCGCTTCAGACGCGAGATCCTTCAGGTGATCAACGTCTCCCTCATCATCGATGGACACTTCATCCGTATCCTTGCCGATATCCTCGATGATTCTGCCCATGGAGGAACTGTCGGTGTTAAAGAGCTTGCCCACGGCGTCCAGGATCTCCTCCTCCCGGGCGAGATTGACCTTGACCTCACAGTTGGTGGCCATTCTCACCGCGTCGCAGGTATAAATGTCGTAGGGATCGCTCACCGCGATAGTCAGGACGTTATTCTCGATCGTGAGGGGAACAAACCGATATTGCCTCATAAATTTTTCCGAGAGGCTTTCCGGCATGACGGTCTGGTGGGTAAATTCTTTCAAAGAAATGACGGGAATATCTAAATATTCACCCATAAGTTCCAGAAGCGCTGTCTCAGAGATTAGGCCCAGATTTACCAGGCGCTGGCCCAAGCCTTCCGCAGTCGGAGAGGGGGTTGCCATCACCTTCTCCAGTTTCTCCCTGCTCACTTTCCCTGATTCGATTATTATTTCGCTCAACGGTTTTATGGTTTTTACGGTCATGACGCAACAGTCCTGTTGCCTGCACAGGCAGGCCCGCTAGAAGAATACATGAAAAGACCTTTCTTTATAAGTATTTTAAATACCATTGATTTTATTTTGCGTCAAGTTATAACCCTATGAGAGGAATTTTATTCACCGCTGCAAAACCTGAAAGGCAGACGGGTAAAAATGCCTTGACACTCAAATGTGGTATGATATTCTTTCACTCCTATAGTAATATTATAAGAGCCTAAAAGACATGAACGATTACAATAAAAAAGATAAGGTTACAATCAAAATTCCCCGGCCCTTATATAACCATATTAAGTTGATTAAAACGAACCTGGGATTCAATTCCGTTACAGATATGGTTATTTATGTTTTAAGAAATATTGTTTCAAGCGGCAAACCCGGATATAAAAAAGAAGATTAAAGCCTGAAAATTCACGTAATTAAAAACGGTCTGCGCTTGAAAAAGTTTTATTTTCAATAGGTTAAATAACAATTGCACAAAAATATCGGCTTCGCCCATGATCACCGTCTCCACACAAAGAGCTGATTTAAAACTGATGCACTGTTGACCAGACCCAAACATCTCATTAAATAAATAGTGAAAGGAGAAAGCAATGCCAATATTACCGCATGGAGGGGTGCTTATTGACAGAGTCGCCAAAGGCAATGAAAGAGAGCAGCTGTTGGGAAAAGCGCCATCCCTCCCGAAGATTCACCTCAACCCGAGAGAAGTTTCTGACCTGGAGATGATAGCCGTGGGCGCCCTGAGCCCGTTTGAAGGGTTCATGCGCAGTTCGGAATATACAAGCGTCATTGACCTGATGCGGCTGCCCAACGGTCTCCCCTGGACTATTCCCGTAACGCTGGCCATTGCCGGAGAAGAAGGCCATCGCTACCGGGAGGGAAATGATGTCGCCCTCTATGGTCAGGGTGATTATCTCCTGGGCGTTCTGCACCTCGAGGAAAAGTATCACTGTGATAAAGAGAAAGAGGCCGCGGCCGTTTTAAAGACCACCGATCAAAGCCACCCGGGAGTGCAGTATCTCAATGCTTCCGGAGACACCTACCTGGGCGGTAAAATCAGCCTGCTCAACCGTCCCCGCCACGAGCACTTTCTCAATTACCGGCTCGATCCCCGGGAAACGCGCCTGCTCTTCAACTCCAAAGGCTGGAAGCGCATCGTCGCATTTCAGACGCGCAATCCCATTCACCGCGCCCATGAATACATCCAGAAATGCGCGCTGGAGACCGTGGACGGACTGCTCATTCATCCCCTGGTGGGAGAGACAAAGGGAGACGACATCCCCGCGACGGTGAGGATGCGCTGCTATGAAATGCTGCTGAAAAATTATTACCCCGAGACACGGACCGTTTTGTCCGTCTTCCCCGCCGCCATGCGCTACGCGGGGCCGCGGGAGGCAATTTTCCACGCCCTGGTGAGAAAAAATTACGGATGCACCCATTTCATCGTGGGGAGGGACCACGCCGGGGTTGGAAGCTTCTACGGAACCTATGACGCCCACTACATCTTCGATGAATTTGCACCCAACGAGATAGGCATCTCACCGCTCTTTTTCGACCACACCTTTTACTGCAAAAGCTGTGACGGCATGGCGTCGAGCAAAACCTGTCCCCACGACGCGAAGGAGCACATTGCCCTCAGCGGAACGGCGGTGAGAAACATGCTGGTCAAAGGTGAAACACCCCCCCGGGAATTCACCAGGCCCGAGATCGCGGAAATACTCATCAGCTCCTACCGCGAGGGGAATGAAAAAAAATAATACGGCGGATACGTGTCTACCAAAGAAAAGCGGGTTTTGGTCATCGGCCTTGATTGTCTTTCCCCCCGGCTGGTATTCGATCGCTGGCTGGACCATCTGCCCACCATCAAGCGCCTTTTGCAGAACGGCATGTACGGCCCGTTGCGGAGCTGCATCCCGCCGATCACCGTTCCCGCCTGGGCCTGCATGACGACGGGTAAAGACCCGGGAGCGCTGGGCATCTATGGCTTTCGCAACCGGCTGGATCACTCCTACGACGGCCTTACCATGGTCAACAGCTTCTCGGTGAAGGAAGAGAGGCTGTGGGATATTCTATCGCGGATGGGGAAGCAGGTCATCGTGGTCGGCGTCCCTCAGACCTATCCGCCGCAGCCGGTCAACGGACTGCTCATATCCTGCATATTGACCCCCGACAGCAGCTGCCAATACACCTATCCCCCGGAGCTCAAGGGAGAGGTGGAAAAGCTGGTCGGCACCTACGTGTTCGACGTGGACAACTTCAGAACCGAAAACAAGGAGCTGCTGCTGAAACAAATTTATGAAATGACCGGCAAGCGGTTCAGGGTGGCAAAACACCTGCTCAGCAGGAAGCCCTGGGATTTCTTCATGATGGTGGAGATCGGGCCGGACCGGATGCATCACGGCTTCTGGAAATTCTTTGATGCCGGCCACAGAAAGCACGAACCGGGATCCCCATACGCTCACGCGGTGCTTGATTATTACAAATACCTTGACCGGGAGCTGGGCGAGCTTCTGGCCCTGACCGACAGCAGTACGGTCACCTTCATTGTGTCCGACCACGGGGCGCAGGCGATGGAGGGCGGGGTGTGCATCAATGAATGGCTGCTCCAGGAAGGTTATCTTACGCTGCTGGAAAAACCGCCGGGCATCGTCTCTCTGGCAAAGGCGAAAATCGACTGGTCGCGCACCATCTGCTGGGGCGAGGGCGGGTATTACTCCCGCATATTTTTTAACCTCAAGGGACGCGAACCCCGGGGTGTGGTGCTTCCCCAGAACTATGAAGAAACTCGATCGGAAATCGCGCGAAAGCTGGAGGCCATGCGCGATGAAAAGGGGAACCCCCTCGGCACCCGGGTCTTTAAGCCGGAAGCCATCTATCCCGCGGCCCGCGGCATACCGCCGGAGCTCATCGTCTATTTCGGGGACCTCAGGTGGAGGTCCGTGGGCAGCATCGGTCACGGCACCATTTTGACCTTCGATAATGATATCGGGCCGGATGACGCGAACCATGCCCAGGAGGGCATCTGCATCATACACGATCCCCGTACCGGGGCTCACATGCCTGCCTCATTCCGTCAGGACATGGACATTCTCGATATCGCCCCCACGGTTCTGCGCATGATGGGCGTCCCGGTACCTGAGGACATGAGGGGTAAGATACTGACCAACCATAATTGAACTCAGTCTTGTCCAAAAACGAGATTGCCGCGCTTCGCTCGCAATGACAAAATCAAGGGATGCCGCACCAATGGGGTCATTGCGAGGAGCATAAGCGACGAAGCAATCTCATGTAAACAGTTTATTAAAATCAAAATGCAATTATCTTGTTTTGGACATTAATGAATTGAACCATAAATTCGAAGCGCGAAATCTGATATTCGGATTTCGGATTTAAAAACCGGTAGGAGCGGCTTTCAGCCGCGAATACTCTCCTGCCATAACGCACACAGGAACACAGCTCATATGTCCATCGACCTTCACACCCATACCACCGCCTCTGACGGCTCTCTCACCCCTTCCCAGCTTGTCCGCTATGCCAAAGAGAAAGGGCTCACGGTCATTGCCGTCACCGACCACGATACCATAGAAGGCAATGCCGAAGCCATGGCCGAGGGAGAGCGCACGGCGGTCACCGTCGTGCCGGGGGTTGAAATAAGCGTTGACCATTCACCGGGCAGCATGCACATGCTCGGCTTTTTCATTGACGCACAAAGCACGGCCCTCAGCGAAAAGCTGCGGCTGCTGCAGGACAGCCGCGCGGACAGAAACCCCAGGATCATCCAAAAGCTCAATGAGCTGGGGGTCCGCATAAACTACCAGGAGGTGATTGATATTTCAGGCGGAGGCCAGGTGGGAAGGCCGCACATCGCCCAGGTGCTTCTGCAGAAGGGCTACACGAGGAGCATCCAGGAGGCATTTGACCGCTTCCTGGGCAAGGGCGCGCCCGCATACTTTGATAAATTCAGGCTGGAGCCGGCCCAGGCGATCAGCATGATTACTGAAGCCGGGGGCGTTCCCGTGCTGGCCCACCCCTTCACGCTCAACTGCGCGAGCGCTGATGAGCTCGAACGCCTGGTCTTAAATCTGGTGTCGCTTGGGCTGGCGGGAATCGAGGTCTATTACACCGAGCACAGCTCAAAACAGATCTCCGTGTATGAGTCGCTTGCCGGACGACACAACCTGCTCATCACCGGGGGAAGCGATTTTCACGGAGCCAACGTGGAGGGAATCGAGCTGGGGAAAGGAAGGGGCGGACTCAAGATCCCCTTTGAACTTTTTGAGAAACTGAAAAAACACTGGGAGGAAAAGAGCCGCGCATGCTGAAGTTGATGGGAAGACGTCACCATGATAAGGAGAAAGTGCTGGTAATCGGCCTCGACGGAGTGCCGTTCCGCATCATCAATAACTTCATCAAGATGGGCGTTACCCCCTTCCTGGGCACATTAAGCAGGCAGGGGCTGATGCGCGAGATGAGATCCGCCATCCCCCCGGTGTCCTCGGTCGCCTGGACGAGCCTCATCACCGGTGTCAATCCCGGCAAGCACGGCATCTATGGCTTTATGGAACGAAAGCCTGATTCCTATGACATCTATTTTACCAACTCCTCGCACATCAAGGCTCCGACGCTCTGGGATATTCTTGGAGAGCAGAATAAGAAAACCATTGCCGTCAACATACCCCAGACCTATCCCGCGAAACCGTTAAACGGCATGCTCATTTCCGGATTCGTCGCCCTTGACCTGGAAAAGGGGGTCTATCCGCCTGATCTCTACCACAGGCTCAAGGAGATGGACTACCGCATTGATGTGAATTACCGGGAGGCGGCTGAAAAGAAGGACGAGTTTTTTAAAGATCTCTTCTATACCCTGGAAAAGCGCAGAGATGCAATTCTTCACCTGCTCAAGAAGGAGGAATGGGACCTCTTTATCGCCACCTTCACCGGGACCGACCGCCTTCACCATTATTTCTGGCATGATTTTGTGGACAGCAAATCGGCGTATCATGAGAAATTTCTGGAATACTACCGGGCGCTTGACAAAATAATCAAGAAGATTGTTTCATCGGTGGGAAAAGAGGTGAACCTGATCATTACCGCGGACCACGGCTTCACGCTGATCGAAAAGGAACTGTACCCCAATACCTGGCTTATGGAAAAGGGCTATCTCAGGCTCAAGCGGGAGCCGCCGGAATCAATCAAGGACATCGATCCCGCGTCCCGGGCGTTCATCCTCGACCCCGGCAGGGTGTACATCAACCTGAAGGGCAAGCTGCCCCAGGGGTGCGTGGATCCGGCTGATTACGAGGCGCTGCGGCAGGAACTTACCGATGGCTTTTTGAAAATAACCGGCATTGACAGGGTGTTTCGAAAAGAGGAGCTGTATTCAGGGGATTACACGGAGCAGGCACCGGACCTGGTTCTCGCCTCAGATTCGCGCTACGACATCAAGGGATCCTTGAGCAAGGAACATCTCACCGGCAAGGAAAAATTTTCCGGCATGCACACCTCTCATGACGCGCTGCTCTACATCAGGGGATTGAGTTCCAACCGGGAAAATGTCTACCTGATTGACATTGCGCCGACCATCCTGGAAATGATGGGCCTGCCCATACCCCCCCACATGGACGGCGTCTCCCTGCTGGGGAACATCATCAGCAGGGGCTAAGCTCCTTTCCGGTTATCCTGGTGAAGGCCTCCTGATAGCGCTCGCTGGTTTTCCGGATGATATCCTCGGGCAGGTGCGGCGCGGGCGGTGTCTTATCCCACGACAGGGTGAGCAGGTAGTCCCGAACAAACTGCTTGTCAAAGCTTCTCTGGGGTCTTCCCGGCTGGTATTCAGCTTCCGGCCAGAAGCGCGAGGAGTCCGGCGTGAGCACTTCATCAATCAAAATCAGATCCCCCCGGAACAGGCCGAATTCAAATTTGGTGTCGCAGATAATGATCCCCTTCCGGCGGGCCATTTCGCTCCCTTTGGCATAAAGGCGCAGGCTTACCTCCTTCACCCGCCGGGCCAGTTCCGCCCCGATGATCTCTTCCATCTTCTCCATGGTTATGTTCTCGTCATGCGTCCCCTGCTCGGCCTTGGTGGTAGGGGTAAAAATCGGCTCCTTAAGACGCGCCGATTCGGAAAGCCCCTTCTCAAGGGGAATGCCGCAGATGGAGCCGTTTCGCTGATACTCCGTCCATCCTGAACCGGCCAGATAGCCCCGCACCACGCATTCGACGGGCAGGGGTTTGGCCTTCTTCACCAGCATCGCCCTTCCCTTCAAGATTTCCGCGTGAGCCCGGCACAGGGGCGGAAACCCCGCCGGGTCCGCAGATATAAAATGGTTGTCTATCACCTCGCGCATTTCGGCAAACCAGTAGGCGGACATCTGGGAGAGCACGGCCCCTTTGCAGGGAATGCCGTCGGGAAGCACCACGTCAAAGGCGGATATGCGGTCGGTGGCAACGATGAGCAGTGCATCGCCGCAATCGTAAATGTCCCGCACCTTCCCCCTGCTCACCAGCTTTATGTCCTTGAAGTCCGTGCTGAGAACCACCTGTCTGCTCATAGCTCTTCCTCTTCAGATGGGCTGCCTTCCCGGGATGCCTCCCTAAAGATCTTCCTGCCCAGCTTCACACCCTCCTTGAAGGCATTTTTGTTCAGATCCACGAACCGCGAGGGCACTCTATTCAAAACCGCCTTTTCCATGGACTCCTGGGAAATGGGGGAAAAGACCTGGGTTATGGCGCCCAGGGCCATGATGTTGGCCACATTTTCCCTGCCGAACTTCTCCCGGGCTATCTTTGAAAAGGGAATGGCATAAGTCCGCTCCCCGCTTACTTCCGATACGTAGGTGCTGTCGAGGAGCAGCACTCCGTCCTTTTTAAGACTGCCCACATGCTCCTCATATGCGCTCTGGCTCATGGCCAGCAGAAAATCGAGTTCCGACGCCTTTGGATAGAGTATCTCCTCGTCGCTGACGACTATATCCGAGCGGCTGAAGCCGCCGCGGGTTTCCGCGCCGTACGCCTGGGTCTGCACGACCTCCTTGCCTTCGTAAATCCCCGCCGCTTCCGCCACAATGATGCCGGCCAGGATCAGCCCCTGTCCCCCCAGCCCCGCAAGCCTCATTTCATAGTAGTCTGCCATCAGCGACCCGCCTTCCCCTGGACCCTGGCTACCAGGCGGTCATATGCCTCGCAATATTCCGGCTTATCCGCGTCCACGAACACACCGGTCAGGATTTTATCCTTAACCGCTTCTTCAGATAATCCCTCTGCCTCGTGCCGGTCCAGTAATTGACCTTCCTGCCAGCGCAGCATTTCAGCGCCGGATCCCATGCGGTTGTAACGACCGTAGATGGGCGGGCACTGGGTAATCACGTCCAGCACTGAAAATCCCTTCTTGCGGATGGCCTGTACCATGAGCTCATTAAGCTGGGTGATGTGGAAGGCCGACCCCCGGGCAACAAAGCTCGCGCCCGCTGCCTCGGCCAGCCTGACGATGTCGAATGCCGGCTCGATGTTGCCTGCCGACGCCGTGGATGCGATCATCCCCGCGGGGGTGGTCGGCGAGATCTGGCCGCCGGTCATGCCGTAGATGAAGTTGTTGAAGATAATCGCGGTAAGATCGATATTCCTCCGCGCGGCATGGATGAAATGGTTTCCGCCGATTGCCAGGGCGTCCCCGTCTCCCATTGCCACCAGCACGGTCAGCTCCGGACGGGCCAGCTTTAAGCCGGTGGCAAAGGTCAGCGCCCTGCCGTGGGTGGTATGCAGGGTGTTAAAATCAACGTAGGTTGACGTCCGGCCCGAACATCCGATGCCGGAAACCACCGCCACCCGGTCCTTGTCGAGCCCGATGGCGCCGATCGCCCTGAGCATGGATCCCATGACGATCCCGTTGCCGCATCCCGCGCACCATATGGGGGGAAATTTTTTGTCCGTGCGCAGATAATTATAGATGCCTTCTTTTTCATCAGTCATGGATAACTGTTCCTCATCCCGTACAACTCAGCAGACAGCGGCAATTTCCTGCGGGGTCATCAGTTCCCCGTCAATCCTGCTCACCTTAACCACCTTTGCCCTGCCCGCGTTGACCCTCAGCACTTCCCGGTATATCTGCCCCATGTTCATTTCAGGCACAATCAGCCTTTTAACCTTTTTGGGTATGGCCTCCAGCGCCCGGCGCGGAAACGGCCACAGGGTGATCAGTCGCACCATCCCCGCCTTTACTCCCTTCTTTCGCAAGTCATGCACCACTTTTCGTGCCGACCGGGCCACGCACCCGTATGCCACAATCAGGAATTCCGCGTCATCCACCATGACATACTCATAGAGCTGAATGTCCTTGAGTGCGAGGGTCACCTTTTTAAATAACCGCTCCATCCCGGCCTTGATCTCATCCAGGCGGGAGGTGGGAAACCCCATCTGATCATGGGTGAGGCCGGTAATATGGTAGCGGTACCCTTCCCCGAAGTTGGCCATGGGCGGAACCCCGGTCTGGTTATCTTCATACGGCTTATACCACTGGGGCGGCACCGTGGGCTTGACCCGGTCTATGATCTCGATGGATTCGGGCGGAGGCACGGTCATCTTTTCCCGCATGTGGGCGATCACTTCGTCCATGAGCAGTATCACCGGCAGGCGGTACTTCTCGGAAAAATTAACGGCCGTGACCGTGAGGTCAAAGGTCTCACGCACTGAATGGGGGCTTAAAACAATAACCGGGTGATCCCCGTGGGTGCCCCATCGGGCCTGCATCACATCCCCCTGGGAAGGCCTGGTGGGAAGGCCGGTGCTCGGCCCCGCCCGCATCACATTAACCACCACGCAGGGAACCTCCGCCATGGCGGCAAAACCGATGTTCTCCTGCATGAGGGAGAAGCCCGGACCGCTGGTGGCGGTCATTGATTTCAAGCCCCCGATCGAGGCGCCGATAATCGCGCCCATGCTGGCAATTTCATCCTCCATCTGGATGAACTTGCCCCCGATCTCCGGGAGCCGGTCGGAGAGAATCTCGCCGATTTCATTGGCGGGGGTGATGGGATAGGCGCCGAAAAACCTGACGCCCGCCGCCAGCGCGCCTTCAACGCAGGCCTCGTTTCCCATCAAGAGCTTCACTTTCGCTTTGTCATCAACCATTCTTAAGACTCACCCGCTTCGAACCGAAACTGGTCTGAAATATGATTGCGGACGGTAGGAGCGGCTTCAGCCGCGAATGTATCGCGCATAAATGCGCTCCTACAGAATTTTCAACACCGATTTATTTTCCCGTCACCCTGCTCATTGGACATAGAACGTGCGTTCGTCATTTCGCCATCCCATCATTTATCACCGCCGGAAATGGAAATAGCGAAGTCCGGGCATCTCATGACACAGCAATCACAGCGGTTGCATTCAACCGGCTTTACCGCCGTGGGGAAACCATTTTCATCCACCACCAGCACCTTTTGAGGGCACAATTCCACGCAAATATGGCAGCGCTTGCACCACTTGTCAAAAACCTGGATGCTTACGGTGGGAAACTTGCTTTTCTTTTTCCGTGCCCGGTACTTAACCTTTGTCTTCTTCGACAACACAAAAAAACGTCCTCATTTCATTAAGCGAGCATCAATTGTCACCCCGGCCGGGAATGCGGTCAGGGCGAACATATATACTGTTTTTTACCCCAACTATCAAGGAAATTTTTCCGGTGCGATACAAGAGAAACCATCATTCCGGGGCATAAGCATTGACGATACCTGTTTAGTCAATAACAGTTGACAAAAGTAGTGTTTTTAATTATAAACTCTCTGTTAAGCAGTTATGCTCCCCGGTAGCTCAGTAGGTAGAGCGGGTGGCTGTAGTAAGTTGCAGCTTTCCCGAGAAATCGGGATTGAAAAATCGGGTGAATTCAGGGAAGCCTAATATCCAATTGTACAGATATGGTAATCCTGAGCGAAGCCTGCCGAAGGGGAAATGTAAGCAGGAACGTGCAGAGACTAGAGGTGAGGACAATCCAATCATCAACCGCGTCGAGTCCGTCCTCTACAATTTCAAGAGTAATCCATCGTTCATTCGGAACTCGCATCCGAGAGTTGGCCACCAAAGTAACGTTAAGGCTATATCGGCTTGCGACGCGGTACACCTCATTTTTGACCGGGCACGCATCAGCATCGATAAATATGTTCAGCAAACGAAGATCCTCCCCATCACCCCGGATCTTGATCCGGGTGCCACTTAATGCCGCTGATCACGGGTGAGCATCACTTACATCTCAAGACCGGTTTGGATGTTTTTGTAATTATCAACGACAAGTGGCAGCAGGTTGTAATGAATAAAGCAATACATCTCTCCCGGGTCGAGGTTCATAAGGACACGGGAGGTCTCGGCGCCCATATTATAGGTCATTGTTTTTGCTTTGTAAACAAGTGGAAAGGAATTGGTACACCAGCCCGAACCGGAGATGCCATGAACCAGTTCGCCGGCCTTCCATGCATAGACCTTAATCAACCGCATCACCCGATACGCATCTGCCACAACCATGACGATATCCGGATCTTTAATATCATCCGGGGCGCCAATGACTTGATACTGATGCGGTTTAAAAAATGATATATCTGCCGAGTCGAACGAAGCAATGCTTCACGCGTTGCAAATCCTTTATGGGTCCCAATGAACTGTGACAGGCCGCCTTCAAATTCTTTGTTGGTGACCTTTACGTTACCGATCCCGGAATACAGAGCGCCACCACAGAGAAGGTTCTTTTTAATAACATCAAAGGGTTTGCGGCCTTCTTCCCAACCCGTGGTGGTATGGGCGAGACTATTCTTTTGTATACTGGCACTTCAGCTCTGTTGTCTTAGGGGGTTTGATGGTCACAAGACGCTGGGATTTACCCTGAATGCTTTTATGAGAAAATTCAGCGGAACTAAGTATAGTGCGGGTGATTTTCTTTGATTTTGATAATTGGCTTAAATCCATATTTAGCATGACAGACTTTTCGTTCACATCTTCTGTAAATTGTCTTCCAGTTTTTTGCTTGGATGTTAAATAAAAACTATCAAAAAATCTTTGGGCTAATTCAACATCTTCTACGATATTTTCGTAAAGGTGAAAATTAATCCCCTGAGGTTGTGGTTCAAAAGTAATGACTTCAAACTTAAAAGTTTCCCCTTCCACAACCGGTACAGATTTTTGGTCGATGGTTCTTAAATAAACTGCTAAGAAGTGTAGGCGGTTCTTTTGCTAGGTCTGATTTTTTGTAAATGGAAAGGGTGTCCTCTTCGAGCGTAATACTTAGCGGTTCACGGCAAGGGCCCGTGGGACTTATGCCAATTTGGTATGTGGAGAGTACGTAAGCTCCCATGTAGTTTTCCAGCTCTTCTGTGTCGAGCTCAACACTCGACGTGGTGGTAGAATTTGGCAGCGGTAGAACGGTGGATGAGGTGGTGATGTCCTCCGTCGGGGTCTGGTCGACATGGCAGTGGTCGTCGCCCACAAAATAATCAATAAGAAATACTTGGTGTTGCGAACCAGAGACCCTCTCTTGTAGGGCCCTATATAAAATACATCGCATAATTTAACAAGACCTTACTTTGATTAAAAGGCTAAGTGCCTTATTTTGATAATAAATCACTTTCTGATGAGATAAGTATAGGAAAAGTACAATTGTCTGCCAATAATGATTGGATCAGTGTCGGGCCACGAATTAGTTGGAAATGTGATTATTATTGATCTATAAAAGGCCCTTTTTACCCCCAGATAGCTCGTTTCCCCTCAGGCAAAAGCTTAACGCAATCTGTAAATGCTCATTTGACATTACAGCCATTCAAAAGTTTAATAATATTCATATTTGACGACCAAAGGTCTACATAAACACTAATATTTAAACTTTCTCTTGACATTAGTTTAATTTTGATGTTATTTGATGACTATGGGTACTGAAAGTAAAACAAAAATAAACCGCCTGATCAATCAGTGGATCGCCGGTACCCCCAGTGCCACTTCCTATCTTGCCGCTTCCGGTTTCGGTCGAGATCTGCTCGTAAAATATAAAAACAGCGGCTGGCTGGAGCCGTTTGGACGCGGCGCATATATACGCTCCGGGGACAAAGTGGATTGGCCGGGCGCTCTTTATACCCTTCAGAATCAGCTCTCTCTTCCTGTCCATGTCGGCGGAAAACAGCCCTGGAACTGAAAGGATATGCCCATTACCTGCCGGCGAAGCAGAATAAGGTTTTTCTCTATGGCCCTCGAGGGCTGATATTGCCGGCCTGGTTTAAGGAAGATCGTTTCGGCGTTAAATTTGTTGTGACGCGGACAAATCTCTTTCCCGCGGATTGCCGGGAGGGATTTACCGATTTCAGGGAGCGTGATTTTTCGGTCAGGATAGCGGCGCCGGAAAGGGCGGCCATGGAGATGCTTCATCTGGTACCCAAAGAAGTCGGATTCGACGAGGCCCAATTGATCATGGAAAACCTGGTCACCCTTCGTCCGATGTTGTCCAGAGGCTGCTGGAGGCATGCCGCTCCGTAAAGGTGAAAAGGCTGTTTCTTTATATGGCGGAGAGACAGGAACACACCTGGTTCTCGAAGCTGGATTTATCGAAAATCTATCTCGGGAAAGGAAAGCGGATGATCGTGCCGCATGGCCGGTTTGACGCGAAATATCAGATAACCGTTCCCGTCGATCATGAAGGAACGCCTTCATGATCGATAGCGTATACTTCAAACAGGCCGAATTGCTCCTGCGGATCCTTCCGATAATCGATAGAGAAGCGGCCTTCGCCCTGAAAGGCGGGACGGCTATCAATTTTTTTGTCCGGGATCTTCCCCGTATCTCCGTAGATATTGACCTCGCGTATCTTCCCGTTGGCGAAAGAGATGTATCCCTTCGAGGAGATAAGCTCTGCACTTGTAAGGATATCTCAGGACATTGAGAGCAGGATTCCAGGAACGAAGGTCACTCCAAGGAAAACCAGAGGGTCCGATTTACTGATCGGATTGTTTGTGCAGAGACAGGATACGATCGTCAAGATCGAACCGAATCTGGTCATACGGGGTTCCGTATATCCGCCCGAAAGGAAAGTCATCTCTCAGAAAGCAGTCGACCTATTTGAGATTTCCGTGGAGAGTCTCATCCTTTCGGAAAACGAACTATATGCCGGGAAAATCTGTGCCGCTCTGGACCGCCAGCACCCGCGGGACTTCTACGATATCATGATGCTCCTCAAACATGGTAATTTCAGTGCCGCCATGCGGAGGGCTTTTGTCGTTTATCTGATTAGCCACGACCGACCTATGGTAGAGGTTCTCAATCCGCTATTTGTCGATATGCGGCCTGCCTTTGAAAATGAATTTCAAGGCATGACTTTGGAGGAGGTGACCTTCGAAGAGCTGGAAAAGACCAGAGCACAACTGGTCTCCATGATAGCAAGAGAATTGACTGTTGAGGAAAAACAATTCATTGTCTCTGTCAAAGAAGGAATGCCCCGGTGGGAGTTGATAGGTGTTGAAGGGGTTGAGAACCTTCCCGCCGTCAAGTGGAAGCTTTTGAATATCGCTCGCATGAGCCCATCAAAACACAGACAGGCGGTTCGTAAATTGAGAGACTACCTTGAAGCATAAAGTTATTTTTTTTCATCTTCAGTACCGTCATTTGGGATTCAATTCTAATCATATTGATGCAATGATTTTAATTGCAGCATCCAGGTCAATGAAATAAAAAAACATAAACTGCTAAACTTGGCGGTTATTGGTCACCACAAACCTCGAGGGTTTCTACCTTCGGGGTTTGTACTTTATCTCTTTCGGCACTCATATTCTGCCCATGCAATTAACTGAATTGCGCAACTGTTTGTTTCTGAACAGTGAAGATGGCATCATTTTGAAGTTGAGCAGGATGAGGAAGCTTTGACTTGGATTTATGTGCTTGGTAGAGGCTATTCAGTCGGGCATTTATTGTTGTTGCTATCGTAGTAGTTAATTTTAGGCCTTCCACGATTTTTTCATCATGGTAGTAGTCTTAACAAATCATGTCCCTCATTTTACGCTTGTTTCCAGATGTATCCTGGGCATGCGTTAAACTCAGATTCTTGGTAAATGTCACTGTCTTGACCCCTGATTTTGACCACAAATGCTGTGTTAAGACTTTTCCTTAAATGTTATGGGGTACAATACAAACCGCTTCTTTGCATAGCTCCTCAGTCACTCCTCAAGAGTCCCCTATAAATACCGATATATAATTAATGGATAGTTGATATCAGAATCCCCCGTAATATTATTAAAAACTAGGCCATAGATATGAATAAGTTAAGCTTTTCAAAAAGCGAAGCTATCAAATATGGTTGGACTGCCATAATTAACAATTTCTCTCTTCTTATCCCTATAGTTGCTGCAAACTTTTTTTTGAACACTACTTTTGTTTTAATTGAGAATATTTATGATAGCTCAATGCCTTATATGTCAATAAGCTTTCGTGCCATTGGTTCTTTTATTTCAATGGCAATAGATATTGGCTTAATAAGAATTTGTTTAAAAATTTATGACAACCATGATGCCAGGTTTTCTGACTTAATATCCGAATTTAATTTATTATTCAATTTTCTTATCTGTTCAACAATTTATGGCCTAATTATATTAACTGGATTAATGCTCTTTATTATTCCGGGAATTATTTGGGCAATAAAATATGGGTTTTCTCCATATATAATCATAGATGAGGATGTGAACCCAATTGATGCTCTCAAGAAAAGTGCTTGCATCACAAGAGGAGCAAAGGGCAATTTGTTTCTTCTTGGCTTAGTACTCTTGGGCATTAATATTTTAGGCCTTCTCGCTTTAATAGTAGGTGTCATAATAACAATTCCCATGACAATTGCGGCACTTACTTTTCTTTATCAAAAATTAAAAACTTCTAAGCTCACACAATTAGAATCTGCTCATAAACCTTCAGATAAACGTTGTTTAAGAAGCCAGCATCTAAAATGGCTCATACCAGTACTCTTAGGATTATATTTTTTGGTGATTTATGAACAGTTCTTCAAGACTTTTGTTGTACAAGCATATAAAATACCTTCTGGTGCTATGGAACCAACACTATTGGCTGGAGATATGATTTTAGCTAATAAATTTATCTACCATTTCAAAGAACCAAAATATGGTGAAGTAATTATATTTGCTTATCCAAAGGACACTTCCAAGGATTTTATTAAGCGAGCAATAGGATTCGGTGGTAATAAGATTTTTATCAAAGATAAAAATCTCTTCATTAATGATATGTCTAACGATGATCCCTATGGAGTTTATAAAGACCAAACTGTTATTCCAGGAAACCTCCAACCAAGGGACAACTATGGCCCTGAGATAGTTCCTGAAAATTCTTATTTTGTATTGGGTGATAATCGGGATCAGAGTGCTGACAGTCGTTTCTGGGGATTTGTTGATAGAGATTATGTTAAAGCTAAAGCCAGTTTTATTTACTGGTCTTGGGACAAAAGCAACAATCGTGTGCGATGGGAAAGAATAGGCAAGGCTGTTCACTGAAAATTTAAACAGATTTTGCTTAACCATTCGACCCACCTGACGGTTGGAACCTCAAGGTTCAACATTAATTCAATATGACGTAAAATATTAAATTATACGTCATCATTTTTGTTCTAAGCACAAGTACGTTTGAACCGATAAGTTTTTGAAATACTTCATGGGGAGAATAAATGATGAAAGCACAATTAAAGTGTTCAAATTGTGGTGCGGAAGTGTCCAAATTGAACTTGTATTATAATAAGAAACAATGGGTGTGGATTATACTTTCGGGGTTAATTTTTGGAGCTATGCTTATTATAATAGACAAATTATTGGAAGATAAAAATGATTTTAGGTCTGACTTACACCTAAGCAATATAGAAAAGAATTACCTCAATGGTACTATCGAGGTTTTTGGAATTATCGAAAACCGTGGAAAAGTTAATTGGGAGAATATTGTAATTGAAGCTGAATTTTTTACAGATGATGGTAAGTTTTTTGATGAACTAACCAAGAATACATGCATAAATCTCTTACCAGGGTCGTCTGAACATTTTAAAATTTCCTCAAAAGAATTTCCTCAATCTCGTTGGGATGCAATCCATGAGATGAAAGTGAAAATAGCCGATGCCTATCATTCACGATTTTAATCTTAATACTGCGGCGTGAATTATTGCAATCCACGCCATTGTTTCTTCCCTTAAACAACATCTAAAACTTACCATATCCTGTAGTTCCTGTTTTCTTCTCAAAAGTTCAGTTCTACAAAGAAGGGCTGAATTTCCGAAAGCAAGAATAGTGTCTACTACGGTTTGAAATCTACGATACCGGGATTTTCAACCATTCCTGCAAAAATCTTCCAATTTCTAAAGTGTATTTTCATACCATAGAGTTAAAACCACATCTCATAAAGATACTCAAGTCACACCGTAGAACAGATACTAACTAAAATAACCCGATGAAGTTTCATAACCATCACCATCGACCTCTTGGATGAAATGACTCTCACCTTGTAAACCAATTTTTTATGAGACAAAAAAAGGTTTTCAATATCGACCAGTAAGTCATTAGCGCCCAAATATGAAAGTGATATTAATAGGGTTAAAATCGGGGAGCCAGAAAATTCAATACGCTGATTGCAGCGATTCTTATTGAATACAAGACCCCGTGGGTTGATCCCTACGGGGTTTTGTCATGGGCTACGTGTCCGCGCCGAAATCTAATGCACATATTGTCAAGCATCGTTCAGGGTTACACTACCATATGCGGATTGCACTGCCTGTTCGAGCAAGGCTACTTCCTCATCAGACAAAAAATCGAAGTGGCTCTCGCGTCTTTGAGCTGAAAGCCGGCCGTTGTTTTGGAGGCAGAAACGGATGAAAAGATCTATCTGAAGGTCCGGCATGTCCACGATTTCCTGTATGGCTCTTTTCGTCTTGTCGTAGTTTGCCAAAAACGCCAGTTCGCCGGCGAGCTCCGTATCGATGGTCTGATCGATAAAGCGAAATAGCGCCTCCGCCTGGGGCGTCATATCGATAAAGCGATACCATAGAGCCGTTTGGTTATGAATGGTCATATGGCCGTTTTCATCGATGGAATATTCCACCAGGGGCATGAGCTGCCGGGAGAATGCTTCCAGAGAGGCATCATAGTCTGCGGCATTTCTCAGCATGACTGCCGAGACAGGAAACATGACGCCCTCGGGAGTATAGAAACAAGGGGGGACGCTCTTAAATATGTAAATTGACAATATGTCAGGGAAATATGAGTTCGCTCATGCCACGATTAGCCCTGCTTGATGCTCTGGGTGTTATTCATCACGTGACGACTCGGGGGATAGAAGATCGGAAGATATTCAAAGAAACGCAGGATCAAGACGATTTCACAGAGTGTGCTGTGCTATTGGCTGTAAGAGAGTTGGGTATGCCGCTGGCAGATTTAGCGCGGGGAGTAAATGAGCATTCCCGGTCTGGGGTATGCCATAGAGCGGGAGGAAATAATTACCCGAAATTACCAATATCGGCTGATATACTAAAACTTATTTATTTTTTTAAGAGCGTCCCCCTTTTCGTCACGTGAGGAAGGAACGCAGCTCGTCGGAAACCTCTTCAGGAAATTGTTCGGGCAGCCAATGCCCGCCGTCTAAAGCCCTGCCGCGCACTGTAACAGCCCTCTCCTGCCATTCTGCCAGCACATTGTAGAGAAGCCCCATGGCGCCTTTTGCTCCCCAGAGAACTAAAACAGGGCATTGAATTTTTTTCTCAAGATCGGCCTTTTCATGCTCAAGGTCAACAGTTGCACCGGCCCGGTAATCCTCACACATGGCATGGAGCCGCGCAGGATTTGCAAAGCATCTGAGATACTCTTGAAAAGCTTGAGCCGTGATCACATCAGGGATAAGCCCGTTAAAAGCCCATGTGCGCAGGAAAAACTCCGCATTATTGCCAAGCAGGGTTTCTGGCAGTGGTGCTGACTGGGTCAGTAAAAACCAATGAAAATAAAAAGTCGCTAATTCTTTGGTCACCTCGGTATACAGCTTGTATCCAGGGACAATATCAATTAATATAAGTTTTTTTACCGCCTCCGGATAGTCAAGGGCCATGCGCTGCCCGACCCGCGCACCGCGGTCATGCCCCACGACGGCAAAACGATCAAAGCCCAGACTGCGCATCACTTCAATTTGATCAACTGCCATCGCCCTTTTTGAATACCCTTCATGGTTGATGCTTTCCGGCGGGATACTGCTGTCGCCATAGCCGCGCAGATCAGTGGCAATGACAGTAAAATCCCCGGTCAGCAGTGGTGCCACCCGATGCCACTCCACATGAGACTGCGGCCAGCCATGCAACAGCAGCAGCGGCGGGCCGCTTCCTCCGATCACGCCATTAATCACGGCACCCGCTGTTCGAACCCGGATTGACTCAAACCCCGGAAAGAAGTCGAGCGTCGAGTTATTCTGTGTATTCACAATCCTTCCTAGATGCATATTGACTCAATATATCTTTTCATCCAATACAATCAATCCAAACGCTTATAAAATCCCACCCGAACAAATGCTCATGCAACTGCGCGCGATACATGGCTCAGCCCTGAAGGCTAACGGCTATCGCAGCTCCCGCACAGTGCGGCACCCAGGTTATACGCCTCCTGCAGCGCCGCTTTTTTCCCGGCAATATCCCCCGGCTCCGCGACCCCCTCCACCCCGAGGCTGCCGATGATGGTCATCCCGAATATTTCAGCGAGTATTCTTTCATACACCGAGAGCGGCAGCCGCTGATATGCCGGGTCATTGAAGAAATTGACCTGCAGCACCACCGCTTTCTTGCCGCGCAGGCTGTTCTGCTCAACCTTCAGAGTTTGAAGATTGACCCTTTTCTGGTCAATGCTCCGCTCAAAGAATGCAATGAGCTTTGCCGGGGGCGTGCCCATGTAGACCGGCGAGGAAAAAACCATCAGATCGCTGGCAATCATCTTGTCGTGGAGCAGGTGCATGTCATCCTGCCACCGGGAACACCTGTCATCAGTAACCCAGCATTTGAGGTGGCAACCCCGGCAATACTCTATGCTGCAATCATAGAGATTGATCTTTTCCGTCACAGCTCCTTTGGAGCGCGCACCCTCCAAAAACCGGTCCAGCAGCACATCTGAGTTGCCGCCCTTTCTCGGGCTGGCCATAAAACCAAGTACGTTCATCGCTGCCCCTCCCATTGAAGATGGGCTATGGTTTTCATTATGCCGGCTCATGCTTCCGCCCCGCCCGGCTGACAGGTATTAATCCCGGACACCGGTACTATATGACCGTGACAGATCAGATGTCAATGCGAATGCCCGTTTCATCTTTTTCTTCCCGGCCGGCCGCAACTCCCTCATGCGATTCACTGCACGCCGCCGTCCCAAAAAATAAGGGCCGCCTCCTGAATCAGGAAAGCGGCCCTTAATCACCTGCAGAAAGTCCTTAATCAAATTTTCTGCCGCTCTCCTTTATGGCCTTCAGCACTCTCTCCGGCGTGACCGGGGCTTCCTTGAAACGAATGCCGATCGTATTATAAATCGCATTGGCAACCGAGCCGATGGGGCCCATCAGCGCTGATTCGCCGCAGCTCTTGGCGCCCATGGGTGCAATGGGATCGGGAGCTGATTCAACCAGCAGGATCTTGGCCTTGGGCATGTCCGAGGGCCCGAGCATTTTATAATCGGTGAAATCATTGTTCAGGACCTTGCCTTGTTCATCATAATAAATATCTTCCCAGAGAAGGAAGCCGAGGCCCTGCTGTGCGCCGCCTTCAAGCTGGCCTTCAACCGAGGGCGGATGAATCGCCTTGCCGATATCATGGCTGTTCACCAGCTCAAGCACCCTGACCTGGCCGGTTTCGGTGTCGACTTCAACCTCCGCAAAGCAGGCGCCATAGGGCGGCGAGCAATGCTTGGCAAAGAAGCTCGAATAGCCCTGGATCTGGCCGGGGGTGCCGATAGGCTTGCCGGTATTCAGATCAATGTAATTGGCGACTCCCTGCTTGGCGATAATCCGGGCGTCAACTGATTTCTGGGGATTCCCCTTCACTGAAATGATCTTATTGCCGTCCATTTCAAGATCAGCCACATTCGCTTCAAGCAGCACCGCCGCCCGCTCCAGGAGCTGCCGCTTCACGCTTTCGCAGGCCTCGATGGTGGCGGGACCGCCGCAGTACACCGTCCGGCTGGCATGCGCGCCGATATCAAAGCCGTTCAGGTCTGAATCGCCGCTGCGCAGATGGACATCCTCCATGGGGAAACCGAGAGTATCGGCCGCCATCTGGGTGATGGCGGTATGGCCGCCCGTGCCCAAATCGGATACGGACTGCATAACTTCGACCGAGCAGTCTTCATTCAGGCGCACCGTGCAGACGGTATGCTCAAGCAGCATGGGAAATGCGCCGGAGGTATGCTCCATGACGGCCATGCCCATGCCTCGGCGGATCGGGCCTTTCTGGGGCTTGGCGTATTTCTTTTTCTTTTCTTCATAGTTGAAATACCTGGCTGCCGTCTCAATGCAGTCATTAAGACCGTCGGAGGCAAAGCAGACGCCTTTCAGCCATGTCTCATCGCCGATCGACTTATGCCATTTTCTGCGCCATTCGATGGAATCGATACCGAGCTTTTCACAGGCCATTTCAATCATCTGCTCCTGGCAGAAGGTGGTCTGCGGATTGCCGTAGCCGCGGAAAGCGCCGCAGGGCGCCCCATTGGTAAAATAGCTTTCGCCCGTGCACGCCATGGTCTGCCACTTGTACATGCCGTGGATGAATGCGGCTGCGCAAAAAACCGCGCCATTACCATGGGTATAATAGCCGCCCTTTCTGGCGCGGATAGCAGCCTGCACAAAAACCGGGGTGCCGTCCTTCTTGAAACCCATCTTCATGTCAAAATCGCCGTTCCAGCGGGTTTCGGAAGCAAGCCAGTCTTCCTCGCGCAGGAATTCAACCCTGACCGGACGTCCGGGAACAGCCATGGCCAGGGCGCAGGCCTGGGGCTCGATGACCATGCCCAGGCGGCCGCCGAAACCGCCGCCGACCGTGGTCTGAATATAGCGCACGCGGGACATGGGCAGATCGAACAGCTCCGCAAGCAGGGTCTGCACGGGCTTGGGCATCTGGGTTGAAGACCAGCAGTTCAACCGGCCGCGCTCATCATAGAGCGCCACGGCGCAGTGGTTTTCCATCTGGCATTGCTTCTGCTTGGGCACATAGAAAGTCTCTTTGAGCACCAGATCGCACTCAGCCTCAAGCTCCTCTCCCCATTTGCCGGTCTTCGCATCAGGCCAGCCATATTGCTTATTGGGGAAACGCCCGTTCGTCGAACTCGCCTGCCAGGTTGCCGGGCTTGAGGGGCGTAAACTGAACGGCATCGGGCTTGCGCGACTCCTCGATGGTCCGGTAGACCGGCAGCGGCTCATACTCAATTTTAACTTTTTCAGCGGCCCGCGCAGCGGCCTCTTCGCTCTCGGCGATAATGCCGCATACGCCGTCGCCCTGATACTTCACATGGTCGGTGAAAATATGCATCTCGGAAATTTCGCCGAAGACCTCGCAAAAAGCCTCGGGCACAAACAGCTTCATAACCGTTGAGTTATAGCCCTTCTTGGTGACATCATTCGGGCCGAGGCATTTCACCACCCCGGGCACCTTCCGGGCTTCGGAAAAATCGATGCTCTTCACTTTCGCATGAGCATAGTCCCAGCAACGAACAATTTTTCCGTACAGCATATCCTTCATGCGCAGATCGCTGGCATATTCAGCCTTGCCGAGGACCTTCTCGCGCGAATCCACCTTGGGGATTCTTTTCCCCACAACAGCATTTGAACTCCCGCATGTGCTTCCACATGTACCCATTTGTGCTACCTCCATGCTTATTTGTTTGCGGACATTGCGTCCCTGGCTTTCTGAACGGCATCAACTATTTTCACATAACCGGTGCAGCGGCAGATATTGCCTTCCAGACCGAAGCGGATCTCATCCTCGGTAGCCGTGGGGTTTCTCTCAAGTATCGCCGTGCCCTTAACCACCATGCCCGGGGTGCAAAACCCGCACTGAACGGCGCTTTCTTCCACAAAGGCCTGCTGTACGGGATTCAACACGCCGTCTTTGGCAAGACCGAATGAGGTGGTGATTTTTCTGCCGTCATAGGCGGCGGCAAGCACCAGACAGGCATCAATGACCTTGCGGCCTGAGGGCTCGTCTGGATCATCAACCAAAACCGAGCAGGCGCCGCATTCGCCGCGGCCGCAGCAGACTTTCACCTCCGTCAAATTGAGCTGATCGCGAATGACCTGCACAAGCGTGTGATGGCCGGACACAAAAACATTGAATTCCTGCCCGTTGATATACAGGGTGATGGGGTGTTTGGTCATAATGTTTTTCTCCTTTTGCTTTATTATTATGCGAGCGCTGCCTGAATGGTACGCTTCAGAATGACGCCGGATACGTCTTTACGGTATTCCGCGGTTGACCGGACATCATCAATCGGAACAATCTGGCCCGCAACCGATGCGGCTACCTTCTTGAGAAGCTCATCAGTTATCTTCTGCCCTTTCAGCAGCTCTTCGCTTTTTTTCAGGCGCAGGGTGGTCGGCGCCACAGCTCCCATGGCGATCCGGGCCTGTGTGCAGGTCTTGCCGTTCATCTGCAGTGAAACAGCGCAGTTTACCTTGGAAAGGTCAAGGGTGGTGCGGGTGATGCGGTTAAAGGCTGATGTCGACGCTGTAGCCGGCGGCGGAAGCTTAAGCTCAACCGCGAGCTCATCCGCTTTTCTTGCCGTCTTCTTGTATCCGATAAAAAACTCATCAACGCTCACTTCGCGCGTGCCGGCAGCGCTCTGCAGCACCAGCGTTCCCCCGAGGGCAAGGACCGCGCAGGCACAGTCACCCGAGGGTGAGGCGCGCAGAATATTGCCGACCACCGTTCCCAGGTTACGCGTCTGGGGCGTACCATTTGTGGCGGCTGACTTGCTCAGGGCCGGGTACTTTTTCTGTATAATCGGGCTGTCAGCAATTTTCTGCAACGTGGTCATGGGACCGATCCGCAGGCCTTTCGCATCGTCATAGTCAATGAAGTCAAGATCTTTAATCTTTGCCAGGCTGATGACATACGGCGTAGCAAATCCCTGGGTGGCGGAAACAATGATATCCGTCCCGCCGGCCATGATGGATGCTTTGTCCTTATGCACCGAGAGCATTTTGACCGCCTCGGCAACACTGGCAGGCAATAGCAGGTCAAATTCCGGCAGAATTCTACTGTTCTCCATAAACAATCTCCTTTAAATTAAATGGTGTTTACCTTCCGCGCTTTCATTCCCTTCTGATTGAGCGAATTGGCACCTCCTTTTGTGAGATTGCTGTTAATTAACAAGATGACTTTTTATTATTCATAAAGTTGCTCCATGGGTTACGTCCATGGGTCAACTGCTTCAGCGTAAAGAGGTATTTCAAGTATGGTGCCAAGCGGGAAATTGTTTTTAACTGTTTGATTTTAAATAAACATATTCTTAGCCGCCTGCATCAATCACAGGAAAATCTGATTGCCGGTTGGCAGAAGTGCTGACTATTGGGCAAAAAATACATTTAATGCTTGTCTTTCCGGGTGCAGCATGCAATAAGAAGCACATGGCAGGGAGGTACAGGGATATGTCAGCCAACCCACCGGATACGTATCAAACCATACTGAAGATCACCAATACCATCATCCATCAGCGCACCCGCGGCGGCCTGTTTAAGGAGATTGCCAACGTGCTGCAGCCGCTGCTCAAGTTTGATCGCATCAGCATTATTATAAAGCGCACGGGCGGGATCACCAGCTGGGACTACTTTTCTCCCGCGCTGGGCATCAACATGCCCATGCTCAAAGACAACACCCTGGCGCCCCGTGGGGCGGAAATACCTGCCCGGGTCCTGCAGGAAAGGAAAACCATCATTGTCGATATTGTGAAGCAGCCGCTGTTGCCCGAGGCACCAATGCTTAATGCTGTCGGGCTGCGGTCTTTTATCTGCACCCCCCTTCTGATGCGCGGCCAGCCGATCGGTACCATGCAACTCTTTTATAAAAACGCTTTCCCCCTTGCCGGGGAAGAGATTGACCTGGTGGAAAAGGTTTCCCAGCAGATCGCTCTTGCCATTGACAACATGCTGGCGTATGAAAGGCTCGAGCAGCTGACCGACAGCCTGGCGGAGGAAAAAGCCTATCTTAAAAAGGAGATAGAGTCGCTGGATGAGCCTCGCGAAATAGTCTATAAATCAGCTGTCATGCAGCAGCTTATGGATACCGTCAGAAATGTTGCCCAAACCGATACCACCGTTTTAATTACCGGAGAAACCGGCACCGGCAAAGAGCTTATCGCCCGGACCATTCATAATCTCGGCCGGCGGAAGGGCACAACATTCATCAAGGTTAACTGCGCGGCGCTGGTTCCGACCCTGATAGAAAGTGAGCTCTTCGGCCATGAGCGCGGGGCATTTACCGGGGCGGCGGCACGGAAAATCGGGCGCTTTGAAATAGCGAACAACAGCACCCTGTTTATGGATGAAATCGGCGAGCTCCCCTTAAATACGCAGGCCAAGCTCCTGCAGGTGCTGCAGGAAGGCATTTTCGAGCGGGTGGGCGGGGTGCAGCCGATAAAGACGGATGTGCGGATCATCGCCGCCACCAACAAGAACTTAAAAAAGCTGGTTGAGGAACGGCAGTTCCGCGATGATCTTTTTTTCCGGCTCAATATTTTCCCCATACGCGTTCCTCCTCTCCGGGAGCGGGCGGAGGACATCCCGGTGCTTGGACGCTACTTTGGTGAAGCCTTCTGTAAAAAGCTGGACCGGACCCGGCCGCACATGCAGCCGGATGCAACGGACATGCTCATGGGCTACAGCTGGCCCGGCAACGTGCGCGAGCTGCAGAATTTCATTGAGCGCATCATCATTCTGAAGTCCGGGCAGACGGTGACCGGCCAGGACATCAAAAACATTTTGAGCGGGTCCCCGGGGCAGGAAAGCGAAGTTCGGACGCTGGCGGAGGCGGAAAAAAAGCACATAGAAAAGGTGCTGCAAAAAACAGGAGGGCGCATTGCCGGCCCTTCAGGAGCGGCACATCAGCTGGGCATGAAGCGCTCGACCCTGCAGTATAAAATGAAAAAACTGGAGATAAAGCCTTCGGACTACAGGCAGTGAATGCCGCGCTTGAGTTGACGGAAGCCGCTGAAAAGAATACTTCGCACAGCCTGCCAGGCGTATTGATTGATCATTACTCCCGCGTGAACGAGGCTGCATGGACATCCAAACCAAACGGGCATACGATCCCCGGAAAAAGGAAGACGGAACCCGTGTCCTGGTTGACCGGGTATGGCCCCGGGGCATGACCAAAGAGAAGCTGCAGGCAGAACTGTGGCTGAAGGATATTGCACCGACGGGAGATCTTAGAAAATGGTTCGCCCATGATCCCACCCGGTGGAACGAGTTCAAAAAGCGCTACTTTTCCGAGCTCGATGAGAAACCGCAGGTCGTAAAGCAGCTTTGTGATATAGCCGCCCAGGGAAAACTCACCCTGCTCTATTCGGCACGTGACACCGCACACAACCAGGCCATCGCCCTGAAGGAATATCTGACGGCAAAATCCAGTAAAGCCGGGACACATAAAAAAAATGAGCAAAAAGGAAAGTGACAACTATTTAAAAATTGTTGAATGGTCTCAGAGGGACGGCTGCTATATGGGTACCGCGCCCGGCCTTATTATCGGGGGCGTGCACGGAAAACAGGAAGCCAGGGTATTTGAGGGTATTAAACCAGGGCTGCTCGCATGAAAAGATCCGGCAACCATTTCCAGATTGAGCACCTTGTGGAAGCTGTTTTAAACAGCGGATCGCCCTACGCCACGGCGTCCCCGGATATGCGCAGCCTGGCGGAAGAGGTGCGCTCCTTTGACTGCGGCAACCTGCGCGCGGTTGTCTTGGGAGGAGGTACGGGGCTCTCAACCGTCGTGGGGGGGAATTCCCAGCTCGCCGACTGGCCGAGCAATCCCAACGTCGGTTTGAAGCAGCTCTTTCCCTGTCTCGATGTTGTGGTCTGCACCACGGACGACGGCCGTTCCACGGGCAAACTTTTGAAGCATCTGCCCATGATCGGGATCGGCGACCTGCGCAAGCTGTGCCTGTCCATGATTCTCCCCGACAATATCGAGAAGGAGTACGGCATAGACGGCCCGCAACGACGGGCGCTGCTCCGCCTTATTCACCGGGTGTTCAACCACCGCTTTCCCGAAGGGTCTGCAGATTGCCGCCCCGTACGTGACCCGCTCCTGGTGGCACCCCGGTCGCTGCGCGACGCCTGCCCCCGACCCCTCGCAAGTCTTCTGCGCCGGCTGGGTACCTTCCTCACACCCGGAGGGGACGGGCCCACGATCACCCCCGGCGGGCACTGCCTGGGCAACATGCTGCTGACTGCCGCTGTTTTCAGGGAAAACGGAGCCCGCTTTGACCGTCCGCCCTCAATGGCCGTTCTCAGGGCAGGGATTGACTGCATCGCCCGGGCCATCGGAGCGCAGCCGGGCAGGCTTCATCCGGCAACCGCGACGCCGGGACAGCTCGTGTTCCGGTACGTCAACGGAGTGGAAGTCCACGGGCAGAGCAAATCATCAACCGCACGGCGCGGCTTCCCGGTTGAAAGGGTATACGCCGAATTTCATGCATTACCCGCGGCACACGCCGACGTCATCAGGGCTGTGCGCGCAGCCGATCTGATCATTCTTGCACCCGGAAGCCTGTACACCAGCAGCATCCCCGTGCTGCAACTGCCCGGCCTTGCCGGCGCCATCCGGGACAACCGCTCCGCCTTGAAAATTCTCGCCGCGAATTTCTGGATTGAAGAGGGTGAAACCGACATTACCCGGACTGATAGAAGAAGGGGCTTTCGCGTATCCGAGCTGGTCGACGCCTATGACCGGAATGTTCCCGGCGGCTGCTCCGGCCTGTTCGATTACGTGCTGAGCGCGAACCTTGAGCACATTCCCGGAAGCGTGTTGCGGAACTACGCGCTTGAAGGCAAAAGGCCCATATACCTTGACCGGCAGCATGTTGAAGAAGCGGGGGTGCAGCCGGTCGAGGCAACCATATTTTCGGTTGAACATCTGAAGTCCGCCGGCTTCATCCACCATGACCCGAAAAAATTCACCCTTGCCGTGCGCACCCTGCTGTTTGCGAACCGCCACGGAGGACGGCCCGTTCGCAGGAAAAGCGCGGTTGTCCGTGTCCGCAAAAACGATCCCCGGGGTTGCCACCTGAGCAAACAGCTGCTCTGCGATTACTGGTCGGCGTTCAACACCGCACTCGACCGCAAGGACTTCCGCCCCGCTCACCTGCGCGACAGCATGCTGGACCTGGCATGGGAAAATCGTGACATGCGGCTTGAACACCTCGCATTTTTTAGCGGCGCCCGTATTATCTCCGCCGACAAGTGGAACAGGAGCGTCGAATGGGACAACGTGCTGGGCTACTACGATCCCCGGGACCGCTATTTAAAATTCCACCGCCAGCTGCTCGATGACCCTGAGCGGCTGAAGGGAAACATGCTGATTGCGCTGGGGGAATCGCTGCTCGGGCGGTACATCGAGAAGCGCAGCTGGATCGCTCCCGCAGGTGGGGATAACTGGGGTTCGCGGTGTTTTGAAATACAATTGCTTCCCCCCCGCAGGCGCGAATGTTTTTTAAACCCGCAGCAGCTGCACGACTACCTGGTACTGGCCAGGATGGTTCCGCATCCCCGGGACGCGAGCACGTACCGGATTACCCTCAACCACAATGACGGCTTTCTGCCCCCCGGCCTGCTCTTCGGCCTCATGTACGCCTGGTATCTTGACAACTCGTACGGGCCGATTATGGAAATCGAAATGTCCATACTGCATCTTCAGGAAGATATGCTCATACCCCACCAGGAGCAGGAACACAGGCGAAAAAAAGCGCTGATCGATTTTTTCCGGAAGGAAGTTTTTGGGTATCCGGCAACAGGCGTTATGCACGCAGTTTCTCATTGAACCCGGCATATCTGCGGACACGTTCAGGCAAACAGGCACGTCGACGGGGAGCTTCACATGGATCTGAAACCACGAGCGCATGAAAAAATAGTTCAGCTCATCAACCGGGGGGTTGCCATACACAATCCCCTCACCCTGGACATCGGCGATGAGGTTGCCGTTGACCGGATCTCCGGCAGCGGTGTCACCATATACCCCGGCTGCAGAATCTATGGTGCAAAAACTGTTATATCATCCGGGACAACGCTCGGCAAAGAGGGCCCGGTGACGATCGACAGCTGTCAGCTCGGCCCCGAGGTTGAGCTCAAGGGCGGCTATTTCAGCAAGTCGGTTTTTCTTAACAAGGCGAACATGGCTTCCGGCGCCCATGTCCGCGAGGGGTGCATCCTTGAAGAGGAGGCCAACGGCGCGCACTGCGTGGGTCTGAAGCAGACCATCCTTTTCCCCTTCGTAACCCTCGGCAGCCTGATAAACTTCTGCGATTGCCTCATGGCGGGCGGCACCAGCCGCAAGGACCACAGCGAAGTGGGCAGCTCCTACATTCATTTTAATTTCACCCCCGACGGCAACAAGACCACCGCCTCCCTGTTCGGCGATGTGCCGAAGGGTGTCATGCTCAACCAGCCGGCCATTTTTCTCGGCGGCCAGGGCGGTGTTGTGGGCCCGGCGAGGATCGGCTACGGCACGGTGGTAGCAGCCGGATCGGTGGTGCGAGAGGATTGCCCGGAGGACAGGAAGCTGGTCATCGCCAGGTCCCATCCCGGCGGCATAAAAGATTTTGTGGCCCATGCCTATAAAAATCTCTCCCGCATTGTGGGAAATAATGTTATATACCTCGCCAATCTGGCGGCACTGGAACAGTGGTACCGGCACATCCGGCAGCCGTTTTTCAGCCGTCAGGAATTCGGCAGCCTCATCCATGCCGGCGCGCTTGAAAAGCTGGCCATGGCCAAGGCGGAGCGGCTGAGCAGGCTCAAGGCACTGGTTGCAAAAGTTCCCGACAGCAACGCCGCCGGGAGGGAACTGCGCGAGAACATTGACCGTGTCTGCGCGCTACTTGAAACCGAGCCGCAGGAGGATGCCATAAGCGCTGCCCGCGACGGATTTCTTGCCGGATTTAATGACAGCACCGGTGATTCCGCGCAGGATTACCTTAAGGCCGTGCAGGCACTGCCGCCCGGGGTGGTGCGGGGGGGTACGGCATGGCTCCAGATGATCATCGACAATCTGTGCGGCAGGACGGCGGCACTGCTGCCGTCGCTGGCCCTGTTTCCGCCGCACAGGAATTAACCGCAATGGGGAGGAGAATATATGGGGAAGTTGTTTGGAACTGATGGAATACGCGGTGAGGCGAACCGCCATCCCATGGACGCCGCCATGGCGTTCGCGGTCGGACAGGCGGTCACTCATGTTCTGAAGAAAAGGGGCCACACCACCCGCATCATCATCGGCAAGGACACGCGCATTTCAGGATACATGCTTGAAAGCGCCCTCGAGTCCGGCATCACCTCGATGGGAGGCGCTCCCTACCTGGTGGGCGTGCTGCCCACCCCCGGCATCGCATTCATGGCGGAAAGCATGCGCGCCGACGCCGGGATTGTCATTTCGGCGTCGCATAACCCCTATCAGGACAACGGCATCAAAATATTTTCCGGAAACGGGTTCAAGCTGTCCGACGCGCAGGAGGAGGAGATCGAAAAGCTGATACTGGGCGGCAGGCTGCCCGAGATGGTGCCCCCGCCCGGGGAGATGGGCCACGCCTATCGACTCACTGATGTGCATGGAAGGTACATTGTATTTTTAAAGAACACCTTCCCCCGCAGCCTTTCAATGGAAGGGCTGAAAATCGCCATGGACGTTGCCAACGGTGCCACCTACACCGTCGCCCCCGAGGCGTTTACCGAACTGGGCGCCGACCTCAGCGTCATCCACAACACGCCCAACGGCCTTAACATTAATGACACATGCGGCTCTCAGCATACCGACGACCTGAAGAAAAAGGTGCTTGAAACCGGCGCCGCCATCGGCCTGGCGTTTGACGGGGACGGGGACCGCCTCATTGCGGTTGATGAGAAGGGGCAGGAGATCACCGGTGACCAGATCCTGATCATCTGCGCCAAAACCCTGAAGGAGGAAGGAAGGCTCAAAAACGATCTTCTGGTCAGCACCATCATGAGCAACCTCGGCCTCACCCTTGCCTGCAAAAAATACGGATTCAGGCACCATGCGTCCAAGGTCGGCGACCGATACGTGCTGGAGGATATGCAGCGCCTCGGGTCGGTAATCGGAGGCGAAGAATCGGGACATCTGATCTTCCTTGACCATCATACCACCGGCGACGGGATTCTCACCGCCATGCAGCTTATTGCCGCCATGCTCAAGGCCGGAAAGCCGCTGTCCGAGCTGGCCGGACTTATGGACGTGCTGCCCCAGAAACTCATCAACGTTGACGTCAGGCGCAAGCCGGAGATCGCGTCGGTTCCGGAAATCGTCGCGGCGGTCAAACAGGTTGAGGCCGAGCTGAAGGAACAGGGCCGCGTGCTCATCCGCTATTCGGGCACACAGAACATGTGCCGGGTCATGGTTGAAGGGCCGACGAAAGAGACAACCGAAAAATACTGCAAAGAGCTCTCTGAAATTGTCAAAAAGGCGCTCAGCTAGAGGTTCCTGCCGTCGCTCATCAAACAATCGGCACAACGCCGTGAAAGGGTATCATGCCGTTTACCATTTATGTAACAAAAGATTTTGACCAGATGAGCAAAGTGGCCGCAGACATCGTCGAGGCGGACATACAGGAAAAGCAGGCGCACAAGAAGGAGTATGTGCTCGGGCTCGCAACCGGCAATTCGCCCACCGGCCTCTACAAACACCTGGCCAAGGCCTTTAACGCCGGCAGGATCGACGCCCGGAGCATCCGCACCTTCAACCTTGACGAATACGTCGGCCTGCCCGGGGAAAACGCCCAGCAGCGTGCGTTGCACTGTGAGTCATACAGCTATTTCATGATTTCGGAATTTTTCAGCCTCCTCCAGCAAAAATTCATCGAGACCAATGTTCCCTGGGGCACGCTGATTGATCAGCATGACCTGGTTGCCGCCCTGACGAAAAACACAGGGCAGTATGCAATGCAGGGAACAGACAAGGGTAAGGCGGTGGTCATCAGGAACAATGCCGCCGGCATTTTGAAGATGATCAAAGAGGATGTTCTCGACGCCTACGAAAAAAAGGTAGAAGCGTCAGGCGGCATTGACCTGCACGTCATCGGCGTCGGAGGAAGGGGCCATGTCGCATTTCACGAAAGCGGCATTCCCTTTGAAGGCAACAGAGTGATGCTGGTAAAGCTCGATGACAACACCGTGGCCGACGCGGTTCATGACGGCCACTTCCCGTCAAAGGAGAAAAGCCCCTGGTATGCCATCTCCATGGGCGCAGAGCTGGTGTACAAGGCCCGAAAGATCGTACTCCTGGCCAACGGCAAGCGGAAGACCGGCCCGGTTGCCGAATCCATACTGGGACCTGTCAGCTGCGATGTTCCCATCAGCTACGGTCAGAAATACGCGGCCGGCGGCGGCACCATGATCTATGTGCTTGATGAGGACGCGGCAGGGGACGTGCTCGCGCAGGAAAGCGAGATAAAAAGAAAGGGATATGCAATGATTGACATGCGCAGCCTGCCCTATGAGAAAGTTGCCGACCTGGCGTTTACCCGCAATCCCCTCACAAACCTCATGGGTTGAGAAGTGTAAGCCGCATGCCTCCCGGAAGCATTTCAGCTCTCTACCATCGACCTGCCCAAAGGCCGCCATGGAACGCAAAATAAGCAACTGCATCAGGCAAAAAGGTCCCCGGACCGGAGCGGAACTGCGGGATATTTTCGGCGGGGATCCTTACCTGCTGTGGAAATCATGCATGTGCGCTCCGCACCTGTCCGTCCGGAGAATCGGCACACGTTTCCTGAGGCTGGACCAGAAGGTGTCCGGCCTTGCCCGGCTCTCACCCTCAATAATGAGGGAATTCTTAACCTACACGGTCATCGGTCTCAAAAGCGACCCGGACGGACTTGAGCAACGGGCGCAGGAGATACAGGCTCATATCCGGGAGGTCAGTAACAGCAAGCGTGAACTCGCCCGACGAATTGTTGCTGCGCTGGCCGGCCGGTTTGTACATCACGGGATCGGTGATGAAGACCTGTGTGTCTTTATTGCCGGTGACATAGTCTATGGCATGGCCCACGATGTACCCCGCCCCGAACGCAGCACCGGGAAAATGATACAGGGATCGGACCTTGATCTGGTTTTCATTCTGGATGACCGGGTGCCCGATGGAGTAATGCGGGAACTCGATGAAGCCATCTACCGGGAAAAATACCGTTATCTCATCAATCCCTCCATGCGGGAAGAGATTGACTACATAGTAAAAAAGCTCCAACGCGTGCGGGAACAGGCTGCGTTTGACACCTTCAAGCGGATGGTGGCATGCAAGATTCTGCACGAGGGAATGCTATTGGACGGAAGCGGCACCCTTTTCCAGGCCGCCAAGGCCATGCTGGAGGAATACGGGGTCACGGAAAAACTTGATGCCATGAGGGCAGATGCGGAAAAGTTCAGGCGAGAGGCTGAAGAGTACCTTCTGGGCGACCATCCCGACCGCATCGATGATGAAGACCGCTGCCTGTTTTATACCGCGGAGGAATCAGAGGAATTCGAGTGATGGGATGCGCTTCGCACACAGCCAGACATCTCAGCGGGCTTCTGCTTGTGCTCAATGATGGGCAGACTGCTTGAGAAGATATAAAAAGGAGCACATTCCGAGGGCATAATATATCCTGCCCCCCCGCCAGCCTTACACAATCTTG
Source organism: uncultured delta proteobacterium (assembly GCA_963793865.1). Taxonomy (GTDB): domain Bacteria; phylum Desulfobacterota; class WTBG01; order WTBG01; family WTBG01; genus CAZWCD01. The sequence goes on along the minus strand of CAWCBP010000008.1, from coordinate 83,017 downwards.
CTGTTCAATAACTATCCTCTAAAGCACACAGGATTAATACTTGTTGTAAAGTACCAGCGCTTCTTTTTCAGTTCTTGCCATTTTCGTTTTAAATAAATGGTGAATCGGTCCGCCTATCTGCGGGATATTGTTAACCGGGTTGTCGAACACCTCGAAGGCAACCGGCTTGTATCCGGCCCTCGCAAAGAAAGGGGCAAAAATTTCCGATTTGCTTGTGTAGGTCCACTTTTTCCTGAAGATTATAATGTCGGGAGTCATGGTCATATCTTCTTTGAGATTGTTTCCCACATATCCTATTATCACTTTGCTGCCCAGATAGTACATCAAGGAGCACTCTTCATAATTTGTGGCTATGGTCAAATTTTCAGTGTCCTTATAGTTTGCCTGAATATAGGGGATTGCGTAATCAAGAGGTCCCTTATATTGATGAAAGAGTTCATAGCTATGGTGCTTGAGCAATTCGATCTTGTTAAACCCATAAACCACAAAAAGTCCCGCCACGATCAGCGGGATAACTCTGAGGTATTTCCTTGCCGGCGTTGACTGCCCCTGCGCCAGTAATGAAGCTATGTTAAAAATATCAAACAAGAGTATGATCGAAAGGAATGGCTGGAGAAAAATATAGTACCGTTCATAAATAACCGGCAGCGGTATCATGGAAGCCAACAAGATGTACAGCACGATTAAGATACTGAGGCAGTTTGACGCATTCATGCGGCACATTATCTCTTTCCCTTCTTCTTGCACGCCGTCACTGATGGCAGTTCTTTTTAGCTTGCCTTTCCCAAGGCTCATGACATTAGGTTTGCTAAACCTCTGCAGAGACAGCGCGGAGAGCCGGGCAAACAAGATAACGCATAAGAACTCATACTGCCAGAGAAACGACACGATGCTCAAAAGCAAACCTTTTTGAATAAACCCCGATATATGAAAAAAAAGCGCATAGGCCTTGGAAATCTCGGCAGTATGGAAAAAACGCAAAAGCGGCAACACCATAAGCACTGCTATGATGAGCGGTAAAATCGATTGAATGAGTTCACGCGCCGATCTTCGTTTTATAAATCTGCCTAATTCAATAAGTCCGATCGCAGCGGCACAGGCAAAAAAAGGCGGTGGGAAGGAATTGTACAGCAGCAGCATGGAAATGGTAAGAAGCGGGATATAAAGAGACGGTCTGAGTGTTTTAAAAACCGCATACCTGCTGTAAAGATAGAAGATGATGCTCAGCAAAAGAAGTGCTAATGAATAATACCGCACTTCTCTCATGTGCAATATGAGCGGTATGGAAAGAAGCTCAAGGAAGAAAAAAGCGGAAAGAAAATAGAGGCCCAGCTTGCGATCACGAAAGAATAGCAAGCCGGTTAAGGCGATGATAAATAGCGCGGCAAAACCGGCTATCGCAAAGGGGATTCTCAAAAGAGCTGTTTTAAGATAGATATCATCGGTCAAACTCGATAAAAGTTCCCCGATCACGGCAAAATAGAAGTGCCCCCAAACGGTAACCACATAGGCATCGCTTTCCTTGTCAATGGCCAGGTTTTTATCAGGCAGCTCCAGCAGGTTCAAGACATTTTTGCCGTCATGTACTTTTGGATAACCGAAGGTAAGAATTCTTTTTGCGAACATTGCCGTTTCCGCTTCATCGTTCCATAAAAGCGGATAGGAGATGTTTTTAAAGATGCTCAGGGCGAGAAGCACTATGAGAAATCCTATGAGAGACTTGAGGAGGATCCCGCCACTTTTTCCTACCGGCATATTCCATCCTGTACAATACTATTTTTGAGCGATGACGAGCAGGACCTCGCCTTTTTTGGAAAAAAATAAAAGCATATTTACCAAAAAACAAAATGGGCTGATTAAGAGAAAAAGCAGCATGTGTCCGAAAGCCTTAAGGTTCATCTTCATGTTTTTTTCGACCTGCAGATAGCGGAAAAAGAAATGGTCTGAACGCGTCAGCCAGCTGATGATGCTCTGCGCCGATATGAAGGTTGAGTATTCCAGGGAGAAGGTATGAACCAGCTTGATTTTAAACCCGTATTTTTTAAGCAGCATGCATAGTGTTTCGGGAGTAAAAAAGTAAATATGATAATCTATGTCCAGACCGAGCCAGTAGCGGCCGGTAAGTTTTCTTGTCCACGAGCCAAAGTTCGGCACTTCGATCACCAGCTTTCCTTTTTGGGTGAGGATATTCCTGATCTTTGCCAAGTAGCGGTCGGGCTCCTTTATGTGTTCAAAGACATGCCACAAGGTCACCATGTCAAAGGAAGAATCAGGCAAATCTAATTCGAGAAGATCTTTGTCATACATTTCAAGACCGAGTTCATCCCGTGAAAATTCAAAGGCACTTCTGGATATCTGTGTCCCTGCTGTTCTGGTGTAATGGTAGAAATTTTTTAGATAGTACAGCATGAAGCCCCGTCCGCTGCCGATGTCCAGGATGCGCCGTGCGCGGGGGGCAATGGTAAAAACCTTGAAGGCACGGAAAAAGCGGAAGGACTTTACAACCAGTTCTATCCAGCGGTTGAACCTGCCGGCCATTTCATTCTTATAATAATATGAATTGTAGAGCTCCTTTGAATCAAAGGGTTCCCGGCACTTATCGCTGAATATGATGGCGCAGTCGGCGCATTGCCACACAGAGGTGGAATCGAATTCGTAGATTTTTTTCTTGTTATCGTGGGCGCATATCATGCATTTATCCCGCTACTTTCTCCCCGTAAGAAAAAGCTCCATGCGCATTATGCGTTTCTCTATCTCGATCTTTTCAAATAGTCCTGCGCAGTGTTCAAGCAGAAGCTTTTCGGTATAGGGTGTGGGATGCACATCTTTTGAGTATGGCTTGCAGGTTCCACCTGCGAATCTGTGCCAGGTGTGCTCCAGGATGAACCAAAGCGGACTAGCGTAATTCATGGTACAGATGAGGATCTTTGCGCCGGGCTTCATGATCCGCACAAACTCTCTCAGCGCATCGACGGGACGGGTTAAATGTTCGATGGTGTCGAGAAAGAAAACCAGGTCAAAATAGTTGCTCTCAAAAGGGATGCTGTAAAGGCTTCCATGTACATACGAACCGTTCCATCGTTCCCGGCAATATCTGACCGCCGACAACTGCTCATCCATGCCGAATACTGAATACCTGTCACAATAGGGTCCGGTTATGTGGCCGACACCGCAGCCGGCATCAAGAATGCGTGAGCCATGAGGTATCGAAAGGATAAGTCGCTGCACTATTTCATGCTTTGCTTTATGATAGATTGACTGAGGAAACCGGGAAGTCCTTTTCAAATATTCAAGATAATAGGATTGATCGTCCATTCAACACCCGCTATGTGGTTATGTATTTAATGTGCAGTCGCTCATGTTCATTGAATGAGTTTTTTATCATTCTTCACGCCGGATGCAAAGGACAATCTTGTACCTTTCGTGTCCGCATGCTTCTCAGTTCAGTCTGCTCCCATCTTTCATTTTCTTACAAGCTCTATAGAACATCAAGAATGCTAATAAAAGTTGACGAGGTGTTTTGTTTGACATAGTAATGAGGTATTGATTTTTTCTTCAATAGCCGGTGACTTATATCGTGATTGCTTAAAACCATAGAGATTAACGCCTCCATGTGGTTCACCACGGCTCCAACATAAGAACATGTCAAAACAAAGAAAACAAAAGAAAGAGAAAGCATCACAACAGCATGCAGCATCAGGCCTGCAATACAAACCTGATCGATATTACCGCTTAATCGCCTGGGCGCTGGTTTTTGCAGCCATTCTACTTGTAGCTGCAATTCGTATCAGGCTCCTGAGCATTCCCCTCGAGCGCGATGAAGGTGAATTTGCCTACATGGGCCAGTTGATGCTTCAGGGCATCCCGCCGTACTCTCTTGCCGCAAACATGAAATTGCCGGGGACCTATGCTGCTTATGCCCTGCTTATGGCCGTATTTGGTCAGACCATTGAAGGCATTCATCTTGGTCTCCTGCTTGTAAATGTATGCACCATGCTCCTGGTATTCTTATTGGCACGCCGACTTTTTGATGATTTCAGTGGAGCAGTCGCCTGCGCCACCTACGGCATTCTCTCCCTTAGTCCCAGTGTGCTGGGAACATCCGCACATGCTACCCATTTCGTGCTGTTGCCGGCACTGGGGGGAATAGTGCTCCTGCTGAAGGCACTAGAGCGTGATAGAGCAATCCCTATTTTTATGAGCGGGATTCTTTTTGGAGTTGCCTTCATAATCAAACAGCCGGGCATATTCTTTGGTTGCTTCGCCTTATGTTACTTGATAGGTTTTCAGATACACAAAACACGCACGCTGACAAGATTCCTTGTCATAAGAACGCTTGTATTTATAGCCGGCTTGTTGATTCCTTACCTATTTACATGCATCACGATGTATGCGCTGGGAGTTTTTCAAAAATTCTGGTTCTGGACTATTCTCTATGCGGCCCGCTATTCATCTCTTCAGTCCCTATCCGGGGGTTTTGCTCTTTTTCTCAAGCAGATGCCTCGTATTATTAATGGCTTTTACCTGCTATGGATCCTCGCCGGCATGGGAATGATCATTGTCTTTTGGAAAGCGAAGTTAAAATCTCGGTCGCTATTTATGTATGGATTCTTACTCTTTTCCTTTCTCGCTGTGTGCCCGGGGCTCTACTTCCGTGAACATTATTTTGTTCTGGTGCTTCCTGCAATTGCACTGTTTGCAGGAATTACCATGAAGTATGTTCAGACGCGTGTTATTGATTTGAAAACATTTCAGTTCATCCCTCTGCTTTTATTTCTCATATGCTTTTCCCATGGTGTTTTTTCCCAGAGATTATTCTTCTTCACCTTAAGTCCTGCCATGGCCTGCAGATCTATATATTTCCCCAACCCCTTTCCCGAGTCCACAGCTATTGCTGACTACATACGAAGCAACTCGGCTCCGGATAGCACTATTGCCGTGCTCGGCTCCGAACCCCAGATTTACTTTTATGCGAATAGACGCTCTGCAACCAGCTATATTTACATGTACAGCCTCATGGAAAATCATAAGTACGCATTGACCATGCAGCAGGAAATGATACAAGAAATAGAACGCAACAAACCGGAGTATCTTATTTTTGTAAAAATCCCGATTTCGTGGCTGAGACGGGAAGACTCGGAAACGGCGCTGTTCGATTGGTTTGAGCATTACAAAACGCACTATACGGTGGCCGGAATTATTGATATCGTCTCTCCACGCGAAACGAAGTACTTTTGGGATGACCAGGCGCAAAACTACCGACCGCAAGCAAACGCTGTCGTCGTATTAAGAAGGAATTCCACCTAGCCTGATTACTGTATCCAGTGCGGACGAGTGCTCATCCACTCTGCCACCGTTTCATCCAGCCACCCCTCAAGCCCCTCCGCCAGGTAAAAACGCGGGTACAGCAGGTCATCATCAGGTTCGATAATGCGCTCTGCACGGGCCAGGCGCGCCAGCTGAGTGTGGGGATACATGCGGATGCCTGCGGTTAGTTTTACTGTGTCCAGCGGCAGCGAATCTGCAAAGGCGAGACTCTCTGCAACCGACGAACGCGATTCGCCCGGCCCCCCCAGCAGTAAAAATCCTGTCTGACGGATTCCGTACCGATTCAAAAGGAGGGAGGTCCTGCGTACCGCATGCACATCAAATTTCTTATTCATGCGATAAAGCATCTCAGTGTTTCCGCTTTCAAAACCGAGGCTCACTTCCCGGCATCCGGCCTGCGCCATATCGCTGACCAGCGCTTCCTCCATTTCCCAGGGATAGAGTATGCACATCCAGGTAATGTTAATCCCCGATGCACGTATGCGTTTGCAGAGCTCTCCCGCATAAACCGAAGGAATGTTAAAGGTATTATCAGTGAAGTAGAATTTATTGAACCCCGCCTTTACATGATGTTCAATCATATCAATCACAGACGCCGGTGAATGGGCCCTGCGGGCCCTTCCCTCAATAGCGGCGGTTGAACAGTAGCTGCAGTCCATGGGGCATCCGCGCCTGGTCTGTACCGGAATCCAAACATCCTCTGCAGCAAGTTCAGACGCAAGCCAGAGCCGTTCGTCAGGAAAAGGAAGATTGTCCAGATTTGCTTCGAAGCGGTTTCTGACTGATTTCCTCCTCCCGGGCAAATAGACACCCGGAACATCAGCGACGTTCCGTCCATGCTGAATGCAATCAAGGAGTGCGGGAAATGCAGATTCCCCCTCTCCTCTTATGCCCATATCGGCGCCGAGGTAGGCAAGTACGCTTTCAGGATAGATGCTGTAACCCGCACCTCCTGTGACAACAGGCGCCCTTGTGAGCGTTCTGCATTTGTCTACAACCTGTTTTACCCGGGCCAGCAAAAACTGAGTTGCAGGCCTTGCCTGGTCGTCAATGTTCCTTACTGAAATACCCACCATGTCGGGTTGAAAATCCCCGACGGATCTCTCAAGCACCGCAGGCCAGCTTTCCGGCGAGGTGAGATCAATGAGCTTCACTTGGTGACCCGCCCTTTGTGTGGCCGCGGCAACGCAGGCCAGCCCCAGCGGCAGGGTAGGCATGTTAACCGGATATGTGTTAACAGAAATAAGTAGAACTTTCATAAATGTAAACCCGTCAAGAAAGTTGCTGTGCTGTTATGACCGCCAATTAATAATAACACATTCCGCCCGGGCACAACCAAGAGAAAGGGCAAACAATGTTTCCAGGCCGGTGGACCGTTGTGCCAGGGAGGATGCTTGCTCTCATAAAAAAACCCCCGGTACTGCTAACCGGGGGTTTTGCATTTTTCAAACAATCCATCCAGGCATTTTTCTTAAAAAATGTCACCGAACAGGCAGTAGTCGCAGCAGTTCATCTTGCCCAGGGCCTTGTCAATCATCACTAAAACATCAAAAATATCAATATCACCGTCTCCTTCGCAGTTGGGCGTTCCGGGTGGATTACCGCAGTAGGGAGGTACCCCGTTGGGCACATCCCCGTTGTCAATCTGGCACGCCGTCGCCGTCTGCAGTCCAAGAACTATGTCAAGCCCTTCCAGAATGTCCAGTATATCAACCATGCCGTCGCCGCAATCCGTGTCAGCGCAGGGACCGCCCAGACAATCCTGGGGATAAATGTCGCCGCAGGTCTTGAAGCACACCTCCCCCGGGAGCTGACAGGCACACAGGCCTTCGTTAAACTGATCCGACATCAGGATATCGACCGGCATGAGACAGACACAATCACCCACCTTTGCATCACCCGCCTGATACACCACCTGGGCAACCGGTCCCCTTCCCTGCAAAATGAGGGCGGCCGGATTGGTGGAATAGAGCACTATCCTGCAGCTTCCATCAGGTTGCTCGTTGGCCGAACAGGTAAAATCAAGCGCACGGTCCGGATCGATCAGGCACGCGGTGCATTCCAAATTGTCCTCGCCGCCCGTGCACTCCTGGATGTCGGCGGCAATGGCGCGCACGTGGTGATTGGGGTTAATCAGGTTGATATCAACCGTTGCAGACTCTGTTTCGGGCTGAATGGTGGTGTCACCCACATCAATAATCACCTTGCCGATCTGGATCACCACGCTGTCAGAACCGCCGGTGCAGGTATCGGTTACCGTCACTTCATATTCTGCAATCTTATCGAGCTGATCGCAACTGTCGCCAATGGTCAGTCTCCAGCAGCAGGTGTCGATCTGGGCAATGCTCAAGAATGCGGCGGCCGGATCAACTGACCATACCAGACAACCCGGATTGAAGGGAACGCAGTCAGAGCAGACGGTAAAGTCTATCACGTCGTCGCAGGTGGCCGCCAGCCCCCGCCTCCCCGGCCGGTTGTAAGCCGGATCATCTATTTCTTCCCCGGGACACATCCGTCCCAGGGCTATCTCGACGTCACAGGCGGAGGGTGGTGATCCGCCGGTAATTTTTATACCGGTGCTGCAGCTCACCTGCTCGCCGGTGTTGACGTCCACATTGGCGGTGTCAGTTACGGTTATGGTGCAGGTTTCGCCCACCGTGGTAGCCGGTACGGATAAAAGGCCTGTCTGGTCCACCTCTCCCAGCGCGCAGTTGTCAGACCATACATACGCCGGCGGATTGGTGCAATTCGCATTTCCGGCCGCGGTATATTGCGCGGTAACCGGGTTACTATCATCTGCCGCTACTTCCGCCGGCCCGGTAATATCGCATTCACATGCCGGTCCGGTGACGGTCACCGCTATGACAGCCGGATCTATATAAGGATCGAAGACGGTGCCAATCTGGTTCACCCAGGTATCAAAGTCAGGCACAGAGTCAATGGTAACCGTGGAACTGCCCGGTACCGTACCGCAGAACTGCACATCACAAAGCAATATGTTGCTCGACGGGGTCACACCTGCCCCAAGATTACTGGCGGCAACAAAGTAACCGCCGGGATAGCCGTCAGGATCGGGAACCTTGAGTGAGCCCGCGTCCCAGACCACGGGTGTTAACTCCCCGTCATAGCAGGCTACATTGCCAATTGTAACCTTGGTGATGTCGGAAAGCGTTATAAGCGTGCCGCCCGAAACAAGCCGTGATGTCCCCCAGGTGCTTCCATCAACGCTCACCGCTCTTGTTTCACATGACCCTACCGATAAATTCATAGCGGGCGCCCCGGCGTTGTAGGAACCGGAAAATTGAGCAACCGCCTGTCCGGCCGGCAGGGCGACAACCATGGCCAGTATCGCAATAAAAATCATTTTCCTCATCCTCGTTTTCCTCCTGTAATTATTGGCCTTTTTGCTATCAGCTGAGACCCTAATCCTCTCCTTGTTGCATATCTATAGCAATAGCATGAATTCTAAAAACACGTCTCATTCACCGGTTTTCTTAAAAAATCTTACCGTACAGGCAGTAATCGCAGCAGTTCATCTTACCAAGGGCCTTGTCAATCATGACCAGCACATCAAAGATATCGATGTCGCCGTCACCCTGACAGTTGGGTGTCCCCGGAGGATTACCGCAGTAGGGCGGCATACCGTTGGGCACATCACCGTTTGCGAGCTGGCAGTCCGTGGCGATCTGCAGGTTCAGGATGATGTCAACCGCCTCGAGGATATCGAAGAGGTCGATCACGCCATCACCGCAGCAGGTCAGAGCGCCGCAGGTGCCGCCGATGCAGTCCTGGGGATAAATATCACCGCAGGTGGTGAAGCACACTTCACCGGCACTCGCACAGGTGCACAGATCTTCGTTGAACTGATCGGATACGCTGATGTTGATCGCGCACAGATCGATACAGGCCTCGGAACCGCACACATCAAGCTCGCCCTGTGCCGAGTACACGATCTGGGCAATGGGGCCTCTGCCCTGCGCGATAACCGCTGCCGGGTCGGTTGAGTACAGGACCACTCTGCAGCTTCCGTCCGCCTGCTCGTTGGCCGAACAGGTGAATTCGAGTGTACGGTCAGGATCAACTACACACTGCGTGCATACCAGGCTGTCTTCTTTTAAAGGATCGCACTCTGCGATGTCCAGGCTGATGGCGCGCACAGAGTGATCCAGGTTGGTCATGCTGATGTCGACCAGTCCGGACTCGCTGTTGGGCTGAATGTTGGTGTCGCCGATGTCAATAATCACCTTGCCGAATTCAATCTCGACACTGTCGGTGCCCATCATGCAGGTGTCGGTTACCGTGACAACTTCGGTGAAGGTCTTCTCTTGCAGGTCACAGGTATCGCCGGCAATAAGTCTCCAGCAGCAATCATCGATCTGGATAATTGTTGCGCCTGTCAGGTTCGGTTCGATTGTCCATACCAGGCAGTCCCCGGACCAATTTGGATCAGCGCTGGCACTGCAGACGGTAAAGTCAATAACTTCGTTACATGTAGCGGCAAGACCACGTCTCCCGGGCCTGTTGTAAGCCGGGTCGTCAATCGATTCGCCGGGACATGCCCTGCCCAGGGCGATCTCTATACTGATGAACCCCCCATAAATTTCCACTAGTTCCACTTCATAGGAGCAGGTAATCGGGTAACCGGTATTAATGTCCGTGTTGGCTGTGTCGGTTACCGTTATGGTGCAGGTATCATATGGTATTGTGGTTGCCGGAATGGTTACCAAACCGGTGTCGTCAATGGCAGCTGATGTACTGTTACAGTCGATTCCCCAGTCATAAACCGGCGGATTCATGCATGCTATATTGCCGTTAGCCGTGTACTGCACCGTCACTTCCTCGGTTCCGCTTGCCATTATTACCGAAGGTCCCGTAATATTGCATTCACACGGCATTGGAATACTGGCCACCGCAATGACAGCCGGATCAATATAAGGATCATAGACGGTGGCATCCTGGGCAACCCAAGTATCAAAATCCGGAACAGTGTCAATGACAATTGTAGCAGTACCGGCGCCTACACCACAGATGGTTACATCGCAAACCAGTATGCTGGCTGACGTGGTGACACCTGCGCCCAAATTAGAAGCTGCAACAAATACACCACCGGAAAACCCGGTGGGATCGAACACCTTCAATGAACCTGCATCCCACACGGCCGGGGTCAATTCACCATCATAGCACTGACAGGCGGTAATATCCACCGCGGCTTCGTTGGAATTGGTCAAAAGAAAACCGCCCGACACCAATGGTGAAGTACCGAAGCCACTGCCGTCAAGGCTTACCGTTCTCGTTTGGCATGCACCGGTTTGCAAGGTCATGGTAGCCGCGCCGGCGTTATAGGAACCGGAATATTGAGCAAGCGCCTGCCCGGCCAACAGGGCAACAAACAGGGCCAGAGCACATATCAATAGGAAGGATTCTCTTCATTTTTTTTCCCTCGCTATAACCTTTGAGCTTGCTTTAATATTTGATTATTCCTAAAATATTTCTTTAGTTCAATAGATAAAGCTCATTAACTAATAAATAATGTCGCTTATAGTATATTAAATCATAAATATGCTGAAAAAGCAAGAACTTTTGCAGCTAAAATCCTATTTCCGCATTTTGAGACGCAAAGTTTGACGGTTGCGGACAAAACAATCCCCGGAAGCAGTCACCGGGGATTGTTGTTTTATAGTGCGGTCAAGTGAGCAGTTCTCTCAACATTACTCCTCGATATTCGGAGCCACCCAGATCTCCACCTCGGTTTTGAAGCGTTTCTCGGTCATGTTGATGATGCAGCTTTTTTTCTCCTTGGTGAAAAACAGGACGCTGCGCGGGGATTTGAAGGAACATACCAGCTTCCAGTTGTCCTTGGGCATGCTTTTCTTAAAGAACTCTTCAAGCGTATCGGAATCGATCCGCCCTGATAGACCGAGCACACCTGCCGTATATCCGGGAACATGATACACAAAGGATCGCTTCTTAACCACCTTGAGTTTTGAGTGAATGGGCACATCCCCGAAATCATAATAAAGAGATCCGGACTCGGTCTCCTCCCCCGTTACCACTGTTTCCTCCGACTCGCTCCCGTTGCCTCTCAGGTACGCACATCCCGATGAAATCAGAAGAGAGATCAGCAACACCACCATTGACTTAAAAAAACAGCGCCGCAGTATATGTTTCATTTCCTTTCCTCCATGTAGAATGACCCTCGTTTAACTCGGAGCAAGTATAGGTAAGGATATTCCCCCTGTCAAGCACAAGTCGGGTTGAGCATTGAGACCGGGGTTATTCAGGTTCCTCCCGGCAACAACTTTTTACAGCTTTACATATCTCCCCTTTTTTAATATTATTCACAGGCAAGTGATGTGGTGGGATCCTCTGCCTGCTCACTGAGATCGCGGCTGAAGCTGCTCCTGCCGCCATGAACATATCTGAAAGATATTATCCGCCGGCACGCCTATCAATGATTATAGCAGCAGCGCGATGGACGCTCTCATTCTTACTTCTGCTCTCACCCGGGGGCTGTTTTACACAGCACACAGACCCTTCCACTGTTACCAACTCCATAGGCATAAAACTCATATTGATCCCGGGCGGGAATTTCTTGATGGGCAGTCCGTCAACGGAAGAAGGCAGATTTGATTCCGAAGGCCCTGTCCATGAGGTGTATCTGGATCCCTTCTACATTGGCGAAACAGAGGTAACGGTAGGACAGTGGAGAACTTTTGTGGAAGAAACAGGCCACAAATGGGATAAGTGGGCGCTGCTCAAGGACTACGCACCCTCAGACAAGCATCCCGTCGTGTTCATAAACTGGCCTGATGCCGAAGCGTTCTGCCGCTGGCTCTCCGCGAAGGAAGGGAAAATCTACCGTCTTCCCACCGAGGCCGAGTGGGAGAAGGCGGCCCGCGGGGGGCTTGAAGGGAAAAAATATCCCTGGGGAGATGATCCTCCCGACGGAAGCCAGTGCAATTTTGCCGACATACAAACCGATCTCCCCTGGAGCGACAAAAGCATCGATGATGGCTTTGCCTATCCCGCGCCGGTCGGCAGTTTTCCGCCCAACGGTTACGGCTTGTACGATATGGCAGGGAATGTCTGGGAGTGGTGCCTGGACTGGTTTGATCCGGACTATTACAAAAGCTCCCCTGCCGGCAATCCCACAGGTGCAACCTCCGGAATAGACCGATCGATACGGGGCGGATCATGGTCCAACGATGCAAACACCATGCGCTGCGCCTTTCGCGGATTTATATTTCCCGTCGTTCCAAGTCATCCCCGCGGATTCCGCATCGTCATGGAACCCTAAGAGGGAGGAACCCCTGTACCCTGGAGGTAATAATGGCTGATCAGGAAAAACAAATTAAAATGAAGGTAAAATTCACGGATGAGGTTTTAAGGGGCGTTTACGCGAACAACATGTTTATTGCCCACACCCGGGAGGAGTTCATTCTCGACTTTGTAAACGCGTTTCCGCCTCAGGGCATTGTGAATGCCCGGGTTATCATCAGTCCGGGGCATCTCAAGCGGGTTGTAAGGGCTTTAAAGTCGAGCCTGGAACGGTATGAAAAAACCTTCGGGATTATTCAGGAAGCCCCGGAACCGAAGGACCCCTCGCTGATCCATTAATCATTGTGATAATTTCTAACTCAAAGGAGGTATCTCATGGCACGTATACGGCAACCCATATTCCCATCCAGTTTTCTTAGCTTGTTGCAAAAAGATAACATTAAACTCAGGAAGTTTGCCTCGGCAAAGGCATTTGAGGCTGTTCTGCTCAAATTCCTCAAAGAGCAGCATGTGCTGCACCTCTGCACCTGTAAAGACGACGTCCCCCGCGCAACACCCCTTGAATACCGCCTGCACGGTCTCACCTTTTACATCCTCTCGGAAGGCGGAGGGAAGTTCAACAACCTCAAGGTGAACAAGAAGGTGTCATTCTCCATCGCCGCGCCCTATGATTCCAATAAAGATTTCTGGGGATCGCGGGGAGTGCAGGCATGGGGAAAGGCGAAAGTCTACAGCATGAAGACCAATCCGCGGCGATTCAAGGATGCGCTGAAAAAGATGAAAGCGATGGAGACCATGAGAAAAATCGGGATGAAGAAACTCCCCGCCGAGTTTAATTACCGGGTCATTGAAATTGCCCCCGACAAGATCAATTACGGCGACCTGCGCGCCGGCGTGTACCACGTTACCTGGTCAAGGAAGTAATGAGAGAGCGGCTCCTGCTCACCGCGGGCAAAGGAGGGATCACATGAACAAAAGGAGTGCTGTCAGTCCAAGGAAGCATTGCTTCTGCTTCATCAACGCTTTCATGATCACCCTTTTCTGTATCAGCGGAGGGTACGCCATGGATATTACCAGCAAAGACTTTCAACACAATCAGCCCATACCGTCCATCCATACTTGTGACGGTAAAGACATCTCTCCGCACCTCGCCTGGTCAGGAGCGCCGGAAGGCACTAAAAGTTTTGCCCTCACCTGCATTGACCCCGATGCCCCCATGGGGGACTTCATCCACTGGCTCATCTACAATATTCCCGCAAACGCATCTGAATTGCCGCAGGGGGGGCCGCTGCCGGCGGGGGCGCAGGAGGTGGCAAATGATTTCGGTAAAAAGCCGTACGGCGGCCCCTGCCCGCCCTCGGGAACACACCGCTACTTTTTCACCATCCATGCCTTAAAGGTGAGTGACCTGGGGGCCGTGAGCAAAAAGGATTTCCTGAAAAAGGTCAAGGAAAACCAGCTCGCCTCCGCCGAGATTATCGGACTGTACAAGAGAAAGAGATGAACCCCCAATATTCGAATGCAAAAGAGGTGTCCGTCCATGCCCATCTATGAATACCGCTGCCGGCAGTGCCGGAAAAAATTTGAGCACATTCATCTCACCACCGGAAGCGCTGAAACCGTCTGCTGTCCCCACTGTCAAAGCCGGGAACTGGACCGCCTCATATCGCGGGTGCGGGTCATGAAATCGGATGAGAGCCGCCTGGAGTCGCTCGCCGATCCTTCGAAGCTCTCAGGCTTTGATGAAAATGACCCGCAAAGCGTTGCCCGGTGGATGAAAAAGATGAGCAAAGAAATGGGGGAAGACCTGGGAGACGATGTCGAGCAGGTGGTTGAAGAAGCTATGGAAAAAAAGAAGAACTCAGGGAGCGGGGATGCCGAGTAGGTAACGTTTTACAACGTCGTTGCGAGGAGGCGCGAAGCCGACGAAGCAATCCCATGCTCTGTTCGTAAAGCAGCAACAGAAAGAGAAATGGAGGGCCACGCTCTGTCGTGGCCGTTTATTATAGGCGGACGCAACGGAGTGCGTCCCTCCATATGTTTTATTTTCTAATTCCCCCTGCCCCATTGGGTCACAAACCACAGGTTTCCCTCTCCCCACCGGGGGAGAGGGTTAGGGTGAGGGGGTATCCTGAATTTATGTTCACATTAATAACAAGTAACCCCTATTTTTTCGCGCGGGATCCTTTCTGCTTCGTCTTGCCCGACTCCTGCTGAAACTGCGCGTACGCCTCACTTACCGAGGCATTCTCATGCACGATGGCCCGTACCGCCTTGATCATGGCAACCGGATCATCCGAGCGGAAGATATTCCTGCCCATGTCCACTCCCTTGGCGCCCCCCTGCATGGCCTGGTAGGTAAGGGTCAGCGCATCCTTTTCCGGAAGCTTCTTTCCACCCGCCATAACGATGGGAACCGGGCATCCCCTTACCACTTCATCAAACCCTTCGCAGTAGTACGTTTTAACCATGGATGCGCCAAGCTCGGCGGCTATCCTGCAGCTTAAACCCAGGTACCTGTTGTCACGAACCATATCCTTTCCCACCGCGGTCACTGCCAGGACCGGCATGGCATAGCGCATAGCCTCATTGACCACGTCCGAGAGATTCTGCAGGGTCTGCTTCTGGTGGGGAGATCCGACATAGATGGATACCGCCACCGCGGCAACGTTAAGGCGGACTGCGTCTTCCACCGAGGTGGTAATAACCTCATCAGAAAGTTCATCGGAACGGGCCATGCTGTTGCCCCCCGATACCCTGAGCACAATGGCGGTTCCGGTGTGCGGGTCCACACATTCACGAAGCACACCCCGGGTGGGCATCAAAGCATCGGCAAGAGGAAGAAGCGGCGCTATGGTTTTTCCCGGTTCCTCCAGACCGCTGGTCGGCCCCTGGAAATAGCCATGATCAACGGCCAGCATGACGGTGTGGCCGGACTCCGGTTTAATTATCTGTGATAAACGATTCTGCATTCCCCAATCCATTATGGTAGCCTCCTTGCAGGTTACAGGTTATACAGCAAACGATGCATGATACAAGATACAGGATTCAAGCTGCAGTTGCAAGTTACAGGTTGCAGGTTTGCACGTTGCACAACAAATGATTCATGATGCAGGATACAGGACCTGTGATCTGAGATGTGCGATGCAAGGATCATTGGAGTATTGTGAGTACTGGAGTTATGGAGAACCACTGCTCCTGACCCCTGTCTTATCATTCGCGGCTCAAAGCCGCTCCTACCGATTTACGTTTGTCTCCTTTTGAATTTTGGCCATTTGAATTCTGTCTCCTGAATTTCGTGCTTCGATTCGTCTCATCCGAGATCCATCCCATATCCCACATCCCAATCGCCCCTACCGCTGTGGTTCAATTACCACCTTTATGGAATTGCGGCCCTGCGCGACCAGTTCAAATCCACGCACCGTTTCTGAAAGGCTCAGGCGATGGGTAATCATGTCAGCGACGTGTACCCGCTGTGTCTGAATTAGTTTCAAAGCGGTCAGATGGTCCGCGCGATCACCGGCATAGGAGGTGGTGAGGGTGACATCATTCCTCCAGAAAACCTGGTTTATGGAAAGCGGGATGGTAACGTCCCGGTCAGTGGGGGCAAAGAACAGCACTGTCCCGCCCCGATCCGCCGACGCAAGCGCCTGCTGCAATGCCGGGACAGCTCCCGTGCAGACGATAACACAGTCAGCAAGCCTGCCATCATTTATCTCTTTCAGCCGCGCTGAAACGTCCTCATTGGCCGAAATAGCATGGTCAGCGCCAAACCGCCGCGCAGCATCCAGACGGTATGTATCAATGTCAGTCGCAACTATCCTGGCCGCGCCAAGGGCCCGGGCCAGATGAATGTGCAGCAACCCGCTGATGCCGCTCCCCAGAACAAGAACAGTTTTTCCCGGCTCAACACGGGCACGACGCTGGGCCCGCACCACGCAGGCAAGCGGCTCAATAAATGTGGCATCCTCATAGGAAACCGAATCGGGCAGACGGTATACACCCCGGTCCACATTGAGTGCCGGCAGCCTCACGAACTCGGCAAACCCGCCGGGATAAAAATTGGTGGTGTGAAGGGTTTCACAGGCGGTGTCGTGACCCCCGAGACAATAGTAGCAGGTATTGCAGGGAACGTGATGGGAAGCGGAAATGCGGTCTCCCGGTGCGAATCCCTTTACCCCTTGCCCGACCCCGGCAATCTCCCCCGCGATTTCATGACCAAGCACTAAAGGCGCCTTGTGAATCCGGTACCATTCCATCACATCGCTGCCGCAGATGCCGCTTGCCCACACCTTCACCAGGAGTTCTCCTGGTCCTGGTTCCGGCGCCGGCATCTCTTCGACACGAATATCCCGATTGCTGTAATACATGGCAACGCGCATGGCACACCTTTTAATGTTTGCTAGAGGGACTCGTAACTTCCCTTTTCAATAATATCCCTTACCTCGCTGAGTATCCGACCCGCCTCCGCGCCGTCAAAAATGGCGTGGTCAAAGCTCATGGTAATATGGAGCAGTGGCATTCTTCCGATTGCACCATCGACTACTCCTGCCTTTTCCGTAACCGAACCGATGACAAATGTAACCGCATTGATCCAGGTGGGGGAGGCAATCTGGACACCGAATCTGCCCAGATTGCTGAATCCTATGGTGCCGAAGAAGTTCTTAAAGTGACGGGGAGAACGGCAGATGAGCCGGAGGCATGCATACTTAAGGCAATAGGGAAGGCCGTGGAACTTGAAGACCATATCGATGCCGGGCATTTCTTCATAAGAAAGCCGGGACAGCATCACGATTTCAGAGGCAATGGCTTCGATGGACTTGGCCCCCACGTCACGAATGACAGGTATGGCGACAAAGGTTTCTCCCCCGTAGGTCTTCTCCATGGCAAAACAGATATCCACCTCATCGGGGACAACAATGGTATCCTTAAAAAAACCCCGCGCCCGGATGGCATTCATCAACGGATATTTCCGGGAAGCCGCCGCGATGATCTTCATCAGGAGCGGCGTGTAGGTGATGCCCTCATGCCCGGCACGATACCGCTCCAGCTCGATCGCATGTATCTCCGTGCTGAAGAAGGGTCGAGAGGGGCTGGTGGCAAATCGTACGTACTCCGCTATGCTTCCCCTTATCTCAGTAAAAGGTATTTTCTTCATGATGGAACACTGTGGCGCTCAGGTTCGCTGCCGATGGATATGAGCAATCGTCGCGCAACCTTGCCGGTGCTGCTTTTGGGAAGCTCATCGGCAAATTCAATGACCCTGGGAACCTTAAAGCTGGCCAGCCTCTGATTGCAATAGGCGGTTACTTCCTTTTTGGTAAGCGAGCTCCCCGGTTTCACCACCAGAACCGCCTTGATGACCTGCCCCCGGTCACTGTCCGGCATACCCACGACCCCCACTTCTTTCACGCCGGGATGCGCGGTGAGGACCTGCTCAACTTCCTCAGGGTACACATTCAAGCCGCCGACAATAATCATATCGTCCTTGCGGCCGAGGTGATAGTAAAAGCCGTCCGCATCTTTTCTGCATATATCACCGGTATAAAGCCAGCCGTTTTTAATGCGCTCACGGGTTGCCTGGGCGTTGCCATGATATCCTTTCATCAGCATGGGCCCCCGCACGATCAGCTCACCGGCTTCCCCCTCAGGCACCTCCTTGCCGCTTTCATCGATGATCCGTATCTCCGCGTGCGGCACCGCCCGGCCGATGCTGCCCATCTTCTTCTCATGATATTCTATCGGCAGCAGGGTAATAAACGGGGATGTTTCGGTAAGGCCGTATCCCTGGATAACGGCCACCGAGGGGAAAACCCGCCTGAAGTTCAGAATCAGCGGCAGGGGAACGGAAGTGCCCATCATGGCCACAAACTGAAGGCTGCTGACATCAAACCGGTCCCGGTGGGGAACATTGATAAGCGCCTCAAAGATCGGTGGAACGCTGTGGAAAAAATACACCCGGTATTTTTCCACCGCGGCAAGTATTTTATCCGGCCGCAACTGGTCAAAAATAAAAAGGGTGCTTCCCCGTACCAGCAATTCATTGCAAAGAATCGGCCCGGTTATGTGGGACATGGGAAGCAGGCAGCCCATGACCACATCAGAGGACATTTTCAGAATCTCACCCATGGCTTCGGGGAAAAGATCAAGATTGGCGAAATTGAGCACCACGCCCTTCGGCTTGCCGGTAGTTCCCGAGGTATAGAGATAAAGGGCGTCTTCCTCCTCTGCTATATCAACCCGTATGGCTGCCGACAGGGTTGCGTCGGCCATGATTTCCTCATAGGAAATAGACCCATCACCCTCCTCTCCCCCGGTTACCACCACCGCTTCAATGCCCTCGGCTGATGAAAAAGCGCGGTACGAAGGATGCTGGCTGCTGGTGACTATCATCCGTACCTGCGCGTCACGGAAAATGGGAACCAGCTCCTCCTCCTTGAATCTGAAATCAAGCGGCACAGCAACGGCGCCAAGTTTCATCACGGCCAGATAGGATACCACCCACTGCGAAGAATTGGGCAACACGATGGCCACCCGGTCTCCCTGGATTACCCCGCAGACCCGCAGCTTGTTCGCCAGCCTGGTAGCCATCAGCTCCAGGTCAGCATAGGTAATCTTCTCTTCCTTGAAAATCACCGCTGTCTTGCCGGGGACGCTTGAAGCTGTTTCGCTTAATAACTGCCCAACATTCATTCAACTATCCTGAATAGCTTTAAACTGATTTTTTAAAACTACCAGCCAAACATATTGGAAATTTTGGTAGGAGCGCCTTTAGGCGCGATGCATTCGCGGCTTAAAGCCGCTCCCACCACAACCTGGCATTTATAGCGCGCAGGGGGCGTCGATAAACTCCCAGGGGATGCCGATTTTTTCTTCCAGGTGCTCTCCCAGGGCCTTCATGCCGAATGTCTCGGTCCGGTAATGCCCGCCGTAAAATATATTAAGGCCAAGCTCCCGGGCAAGATGGTACGCCCCATGCTTCGGCTCACCGGTGATGTACAGGTCTATTTCCTGGCGCTTGAGTTCCCAGAGCAGTTCCGGAAAGGTGGCAGATCCCGAAACGATCGCAACCGAGGAAATCATGGCCGGCCCGCAGGTGATCAAAGCGCTGCAGCCTCCGATCACCTCTTTAACTTCATGGCACACCTGGTCACATGCCCGGGCCTTATGCAGCCTGCCCTTTATGCCCAGGGGACTGCCGGAGTAGTGCACAAACGGCTCTAACGGCTGCAAATCCATTGCGCGGGCAATCCGGATGTTGTGGCCCACATCGGGGTGGCCGTCGAGAGGCAAATGGGCCGCATAGAGCGCCATGTCGGCCATAATCAAAGACCTGACGCGCTCATAATAATGATACCTGAGGGGCTGCTGCTTCCCCCACAAAAGGCCATGGTGCACAATGAGCAGGTTGCAGCCCGCATCCCTTGCCTTCCCTATGGCCTCCTGGCAGGCATCAACCGCCAGGCCGATTTTTGTGATCTTCCCGCTGTTCTCTACCTGAAGCCCGTTGAGCGAATCGTCGCTGTATTCCGCAATGGCGAGGAAGTTGTCAAGATAGCTGGTTATGTGTCTCAGTTCCACCGGATACCGCCTCACAGCGTTTAGGTTCTTGCGGAGGTAAAGTTTCGCCTATGTCAGGCTTGCACTATAAAAAAAAGACCGGGCTATGTCAATTATAAATCCGCCTTTTATCAGCGGAATTGCTGTGATTATTAAGGCGTTGCAGGACCTGACAGTTCTGCAGGAAAGGAACTGTGTCAAACCGTTAAGAGAAAATAGGATCTGATATGTAGGGGCGACCGGCCGGTCGCCCCTACATCTGGATAAGATTGATTCGAAAATAGATTGAGGTTGCCCCCTCACCCTAACTCTCTCCCCCCTGCACGGTTACATTTTTTATTGACACCTGTCCCTTTACTTTGATACTAGTTAAACATATTGTACTATCACCATGCACACCCGGCGGATGTCGCCCGATGCTGTTCTGTAAAAACGGTGATGTGCAATGTAAAGGAGGACACAATGAAAAAAATACTGAAGATCGTGGGATTGGTGCTATTGGTCATTATACTGGTTGGGGCGATTTTTATCCTTACCTACCAGCCGCAACAGTATGATGACTATAATGTCTTCTCTGATCTGCGCGAGGAAACGATCAAACTCTGTAAAGAATACCGGGCAGACGAACGGTCTATAACCAATGAGTTCAGCACCTTCACCCTTTCGCTATCCTTTCCCTTCAACAAGCTGTTCGGCAACAGCACCATCGCTGTTCCTCTTAAATCCTTCCAGAACGATAAAATGAGCCTGGCCATCAGCCAGTTCCAGGTACCGCCCGGATCGTCCTACTACCGCGACTTTACCCTGCACATCAGGCCGGCATACGGCATCAAGGCACCGGTTTTCCACATTGACTTCATGAAGCCGGCACTGGGTACGCCCGGGTTATGCAGCATGGATTTCTTCAACCCTGACCCCGGCGTCATTTCACCCCGGGATTTTCTCGGCGAAGGGCTGCCGGCAGTCCAAAAGGCCCTTGCCATGGTGGAACCCTACCAGCGGACAAAGGAAGAAGGCAGGGGGAAAATTACCGCCTACCTGGACCCCTACAAGAGCGAGTTCCGGCTCGAACTGGTGGAGCCCAAGAGCGGGGATGAAGCATTGCGCAGGCAATACTACACCACGGTCGCGGAAGCGGTAAAGCTGGTCCTGCCGGTTTACCTGAGCAGGCTCAACGCGCTCGAGGCGGACGCATCCTACGCTGCCGCCCATGAGCAAAAAATAAAAGACCTGGTCATGCTCTTTTACAAAAATGATTTTGCCGTCAGCATGGGTAAGAGTGTCTTTAAGGAGCATTTCAAAAAATACTGGCTGGACGGTTTCTGGAATGTGGAGGCCGCGCTGCCGGATTAATCCTGCAGCAAGACAATCAACAGCGTA
The DNA here is from genome assembly GCA_963793865.1 of uncultured delta proteobacterium. Classification (GTDB taxonomy): domain Bacteria; phylum Desulfobacterota; class WTBG01; order WTBG01; family WTBG01; genus CAZWCD01. Next base: position 61,471 of record CAWCBP010000008.1, on the reverse strand, counting down.
GCGGTGCGGTTTGTTCATGGCAATCGCCGCCGCGGAGAAAGGAACCATGAAGATACTCAGATCAATTTATATCGACATAGAGCAGCTCGAACGGCTGGAGAAGCTCTCAACCAGGACCAGGGTGCCCAAGGCCGCCTATATCAGGGAAGCGCTCGGCCTCGTGCTCGACAAATACGAGAAGCAGCTTCCCAAGACAGGATCCAGAAAGAAGCAAAAAAAGTAGCCCCGAGGAAAAAAATTGCTGTCGGCCGCGCATTTGATAGCGCCGCTCAAGGGGCAAGCCATACATTCTTATCATACAACAACTGCAGGAGGGTCTTATGAACATCGTGGTAATTGGAGCTCTGGGAGACGTGGGCAGTGCTGTTGCAAAAAACGCCGTTGACAAGGGGCATCGGGTCAATGGATTCGATGTATCAAAAGCAAACATAGCCAAACTCGGGCCGGCGCAGGACAAGGTTGCGTTTTTTGAGGGAGATGTCATGGATAAGGCATCTCTTCTCCCCGCCATGGAGGGAGTCAACGCGGTCATCGCCACGCTGCGACTCACCCCGGAGCAGATGAAGAAAGGAAGGGGCTACAAAGAGGTGGAGCTACAGGGCGTCAAAAATGTGGTTGAAGCCGCGAAGGAAAAAGGGGCAAAGAAGTTTGTACACATATCGGTGGACGGGGTGGGCCCCGGATGTGTGTCCGACATGTATCAGGCAAAATTTCAAGCCGAGGAGGCAATCAGGAACTCCGGCATGGACTACACCATATTCCGGTCATCAGGCCTGTTCAAGGATTTCGACTTCTTCTTCATACCCCAGGTGCTCAAGATGGGGGATGCCGGCACCACCTGGTTCTATGGCCCCCTCGATATTCACCTCTGCCCTCTTTCGCATTTTGACCTGGCGAAATGCATGGTGTCAGCCGTGGATAATCCCAAGGCCTCCAACAAAACCGTCACCATGGGGGGACCCGACTGTCTTACCCAGGGCGAGCTTTTAAATATGATTGCCCGGGAGGCCGGTTTGAAGGCGAACTACACCACGGGCATGAGCAAGGAAGCGCTCATTCAAAGCATAAAGGCCAACCCCCAGCAGTCCTTTTTTACCGCGGAGCAGATCCAGGACTTTATCGTCGATTCAAAGATTGATCATTCGGTAATCAAGAACATGTTTGGCGTTGAATTTCAGCGCGTGGGAGACTACATCAAGCAGGCGGTGCCGCGGGTAAAGACGGCAATGGCCGGCCAGCCGAAGCAGTAGAAAATAAAAGGGCACGACAGCGCGCGCCCTTCAATAAAAAGCAACTTTTGACATTTCCAGCGAAGGCAGTCACTGTTACCTGATCATGTGGCTGCCTTGCTGTTTCTAAGCCGTCTCCCCCTTCGCTTTTAAACTGAGTGCAAGACCCACGGTTGCCTTCATCTTCTTCGGTTTCTGGTCCGGCGTCCCGAAGCCTTTAATCCAGGTGATCTTCCAATCGCTGTCACCGGTCAAAAGTGCCAGATCCTTGCAGAGCTGGTCAACGCAAACCCCCATGCCCTCCAGCGAGGGTATCTTGAGATGAGGCGCCTTGCAGGCGCCTCCTCCCTCGCAGGACTCGGGATAACAGGCAAAACAGGGGCCGCCGCCGAACTTCTGGACTACTGTCCCCTTGCCCATGAGGGCATCGATCTCTTCGGCAAGCCGGTTGAGAGTCTGAAACTGGGCACCGGGATCACCTCCGCTCATCATCAAGCCCGGAGAGGTTTGCATCACCAGGAACACATCCGATTTGTCCAGCTTCAAGCGGACTTTTTCCGCGGGAAGATTAAACGGGGGACAGCAGGAGAAAGCCCCCACGCCGGCACACCGCCCGAAGCTTCCCTCCCCCATTCCGTAATAAGTCCAGAACGGAAGCGAGCACATGTCTTGGATGCGGCTGTCAACCACCACCATCTCGGGAGGGACCAGCGCCACCCGTGCTATTCTTTTCGCCCAGGATACGGGGTAGGAACGGATGTGGTCAAGGTTCAGGATTTGCAGCAGCTCAGGGTAATTCTCAGCGAAGCGGAGCCTTTCCCGGTAAAGCTTTATTTTCTCCTCAGCTCCATACCGCTTTCCCGCCTCGCTGTCCCTGGCGATGGACTGGGCAATGTTCTCAATAGAATAATTGGAGAGATACTTTTTTTTTGCCATACGCGTGCACCTCAGAAACCAAGTTTCACTTCCACATACATGGTATCCCGGTCCTGGTACTGGCCGAACAGCTGGCCGCTTTTCCCGTTGAAGACATGCATTCCCCAGGCAAGGATCCAGTAGTCCCGGAGCTCAAACTCGACCCGGGGGTTAATACTCCAATCGTTGTCATCACCCCACTGGATGAGCACTCCCGGCTGCAGCCGCTCATGCATGAAGTCGGTCTTGATTTTCAAGCTCAGAATGGTCTCGCACTGGTCCAGCCTGTCCGAGGTCGGACCCAGCAGGTAGTAATATCCCTTTTCTTTTTCACGCTCCAGCCAGAACTGCATGAACTGAAAGCTGAACAGCCAGTTGGTCCAGTAATACTTGTCAATGCCCAGCACGTAGTTATATGTATCTACCTGGCCGACATCCACCTGGTTGTCCCTGGCCCCGTACCCATTCTTATTGTTGTGGACCCAGGCAAATTCACCCCTGAAGTTGTAGCCCTGCAGGGGTCCCTTGGTAAGCGCCTTGGAGAAGGAAAACCCGAAGGTCTCGGTCTGGGCATACCGGTCCTCAAAGCGGGCAACCGCACCGGGGATAACCGGAATGCCCAGGGGTTTAATCCCCAGAAAATGCCTGGTCATGTTGTAGCTGTAACCATGGAGGTAATTGAGGGTGTACTCAAACCCGTTGATAACATCAAGCCACCTCACCCCGATTTTCGTTTTGTCCAGACTTCTCCCCGGCTTCTTGTTGTAAATCACCACATCAGCTCCCAGGTTCCGCAACACGTCCAATCGCTCTTCACCCGCATTCTGTGCCCGGACCGCGTAAGGCGCGCCGGCGGGGGCAAAGAAGTTGGTCTCATAATCGGGTATCAGCAGGAACTGCAGTGTCCCGTTAACCGTGGGCGAATATTCCAGCTTCATCATCCAGAGGGGAATTTTTACATCCGCATCCAGGGCCCTGGTGAGCTCCAGGTTGAATTCCCGGTAATCGATGGGGTTAACGATGTCCAGAATTTTTACCCCGTCCGCTGTGCCCCATACCACCTGCTGCTTTCCGATGCGGATGTCCAAACGATCGGAATAAAAATCCACATAGCATTCCCTCAGCCAGTCATTTTGTTTGGTGCGGCTCATCAGCTTCCGGTTCCCATCACGACGGCGCCAGGTGCTTTCCGCGTCATAGGCGCTGTCATACCACTCCCGGAGAATGGCAAAGAGGTGAAGATTCTCGGTTAACCGGTATTCCCCCGAAAGCTGGATGGTGCTGCGGATCTTCATGAACTGATCCATGTCGTCCGCGGTATCCACATTGATGGAGGTCGCATTTTTTACATAGCCCGAGAGCGTGAGCTTCTCATTTTCAAGCAGGGAAGCGCTGACCTCCGGCTTGACCACCATTCCCGATGCCATCACAACCAGTGTGATTGCCACGCACAGTAAAAACCTTTTCATCATCCGCCTCCTTTACCATTTAGATCTCATGACTGTCTTTTCTGTAAAGAAATTTTCGTCCAGCCCGGAGTTGAAGGCTATTGTTTCCTTTGCAAAGGTGATCGCGGTTACGTGACCGGAAAACTCATCCCTCCCCTCCAGGAACATCTGGGGGATGCACCCGTTTTCCCGGGTTTCGTATTCCTTGAGGAAGGTTTTCCATTTCCTCCCGGCGGGGTCATACACCTCGTCGAATACGAGGCCGGCGAAGTCCTTATCCAGCCAGACGACACGCCTGGCATAATACCAGTCCTTGCGCTTGGGGACTGCCTCCACCACATAGCAGTCTTTATCCTTATAGAATGTTTTCCCATTGGTCACGGCAGCATAACCGCCGAATCTTTTTTCGCCGACCATGGCATAGGTTTCGTCCTCCCATTTCCGGGTTGACATTTCTTCGGTAGTAAATTCAGAGCCCATGAAGGGATCGTCCGCCTCGGACTGGGAGATTCGTCGCACCTTGCGCAGGCTGGGAAGCCAGAGCCATACCTCCTGGTCTTTGAGGGGATCGAGATAGTTCCAGGTCAGGACCGACAGTCCCTTTATGTTTTGCGGCCCTAAAATCACCACCAGGTCCTTATAATCGAAGACATCGCTGGTCTTATTCAGCACAATGCGGTAACGGCCCCAGTCCCTGTCACGGGTGAAACCCTTTTTATCCACCAGCCTGATCAAGCCGATACCCTTATAGTCCCGGGCAAACTTGGTGTACTTGACATAGGTGTCGATTTTCATCAGGTCATCAGCCGAAATGCCGGGATGCGGTTTCATCGACTCGCAGCAGCCCGTGCATGCGGGGGGAGAAGCAACCAGCGTTGCCGTCTGTGCCCATCCAGATGCCGATGAAGCACATGCTCCCAAAAAGATAAGCAGCTGAAAAACCCATCTCATTCGAAAGCTCCTCCTGTAAATTAATGGCTTCTTCATCCCGCCAAAAATATTACAGGCCATACCATTTGGTGATAAGCGATCTCCGGTCCGGCGACATGTCCATAGTGATGCTTTTAAGTTCCGTATATTCTCTAAGCCCTGCCCTGCCCAGCTCCCTGCCCAGGCCGCTTTCCCTGTATCCCCCGAAAGGCACTTCGCTAAAAAAGTTCCCGTAGGTATTGATCCAGATGGTGCCGGCGCGGATCCTGCGGGCGCACTCGTATGCCTGGTAAATATCCTTGGTCCAAATGCTTGCCGCCAGCCCGTAGCGGGTTGCATTGGCCAGTGCAACGGCTTCATCGAGTGTTGTGAAGCTCATCACCGAAAGAACCGGTCCGAAGATCTCTTCCCTGGCAATCTCCATGCTTTTATCCACACCATCAAAAACGGTGGGCTCAAGGAAGAATCCCTTCTCAAATGCCTTCCCCTCAGGAACCTTGCCGCCGGCCGCCAGGCGCGCTCCCTCTTTCAATCCTGATGCGATAAAGCCCTGCACCCGTTCACGGTGGGCAGCGGAAATAAGCGGGCCCATGTTCGTCTCCGGATCCAGACCGTTTCCCAGTCTGATCCTGCCCGCCTTCTCAACCAGTGCTGCAAGAAATTCATCGTGGATGCCATTTTCAACCAGCAGCCGTGAACCCGCCACGCACATCTGTCCCTGGTTGAGAAAGATGGTAGCCAGTGTTCCTTTCACCGCAGCTTCCAGATCAGCGTTTTTGAACACTATGGTGGGTGATTTACCGCCCAGTTCCAGGGTCGTCTTTTTCACGGTGACAGCCGCCAGCCCCATCACCTCGCGACCGGTTTCAGTGCTTCCGGTCAGGGCAATTTTGTCAACCAGCCGATGGGCGGCCAGCGCCCTTCCCGCTTCAGAACCCAGCCCGGTTATAACATTGACCACCCCGGCAGGCAGATCGGTCTGCTCCATCAGCTGTGCAAGCTCCAGAACCGTCAGGGAGGTAAGGGATGAAGGCTTGAGCACCACGGTATTGCCGGTAAACAGGGCCGGGGCCAGTTTCCACGCCGCCATCAGGAGCGGGTAATTCCAGGGTATGATCTGGGCGATAACCCCGATGGGCTCATAGCGGGTATGGCAGAAGACCGGTGCGCCGACGGGGATGGTCTCCCCTTTCAGTTCGCCGGCCATGCCGGCAAAACTTTCAAAGGTGTCAGCGGCGGTGGGAATATCTATCAGGGTCGTCTCCTTGATGGGCTTCCCGTTATCAATGGTCTCAAGCTCCGCGAGTTCCCGGGCCTTTTCCCTGATGAGCTGCGCAATCTGCCGCAGGATCTCTCCCCGGTCCTGGTAGCTCATCTGAGGCCACTCGCCCTCATCAAAGGCCTCGCGCGCCGCGGCTACGGCCCTCTCAACATCGGCCGCCTGTCCGCGCGGTACCCTTCCGGCTACCTCACCGGTGGCAGGATTGATGCTGCTGAAGTATTCCTTCGATTCGCTCTCACACCACTGTCCGCCTATCCACATTTTGCAGGCCGTATCAGCCATTCCGTAACGCTCCTTTACTCCAATTCAACTACCATTTTGTCCGCATGAGTGTCCGTTCGGTAAAAAACAGTTCTTTCAAGCCTACATCAAATTTGACCCATTCCAGGGAGATGATGGTATTGTGCTTCTCCTCAAGATTGTCAACCTCGAGCAGCCACTCCATCTCAAGCTGGCTGCCCTCGATGGGTTTCCAGTAGACAAAAATGTTCTTCTGGTTGCGTCCCATTTCATCAAAATAGGAATCCAGAATCCTTAAGCCGGTTTTCTTCTCCAGCGTGACCTTTCGCTTGTCGTAATACCAGTCCTTCCGTTTCGGGCGCGCCTCGATCACATAGGTTTCGGCATCCTTATAATAGGTTGTTCCGTCATTGATGGATTTCCGCCCGGGAAATTTTTCTTCGCCCAGCATGGCATAGGTTTCATCACCCCATTTACGCGAAACCACCTCTTCATAGGTGAAATCGGTGCCCACGAACGAGTCGTCCCCTTCGGTTTGAGAAATGCGCCGTATCTTCCTCAGGCTGGGCAGCCAGAGCCATACATCCTGGTCCCTCCCGGGGCTGAGATAGGTCCAGGTCAATATCGACAAGCCCCGCACATTTTCCGGTCCGGTACAGGCGGTGATGTCCTTGTAATCAAGGTCGTCCTTGGGGCGGTTCAGGATGATGCGATAGCGGTGCCAATTGCGGGTGAGCCGCAATCCCGCCTTGTTAATGCGATTATCTTTCATCACCGCGTCATAATCACGGCTGTCTTTGCTGTAAATGGTATGCAAGGCAATTTTCATCAGGTCATCGGCACTCATGCCCGGGCTGGGCCGGGTCATCTTGCCGGTGCTGGTAGGCAGTACCAGTTCAGCGCGGACAGGAGCCACCGAAAGGATCAATCCGCCTGCAATGAGAACCGCAAGAATAACCGACCGCAAAGAATACATAGTTGTGCCTCTTGTTTTCATAATATCTCCTCTCTAGCAGGTTCTTGAAAAAGCGGTTTTCCCCAGGCTGTCAAAGGCTCAAGGGGGAGGGGCTTTTTAGCCACAACAGTTTAAAAAAATGCCGCAGGCTGCATCAACCCGTCCAACTGTTTCCCTATTCAACAGGCGTCTTATTCCACAAGGCGAATATGCGGTAAAAAGGGGGATACCATTTGGAAAGGTCCCCGATGCTGCCCTTCTGCAACCTGAGCTTTTTTTGCGTGGTAGCGGCAAACGGATCGATCAGGCCATTGAAAACAGCCACCCACTGCTGTTTTCTGCCTGCGATGACAAAGTCAGCATCCTCATCGTTGGTAACCTTTACGACTTCACCCTCCTGAAAATGAAAGTTGTATACCTGGCCGGTATCCATAAGCTTAATGGCGTACCTGACGGTCAAGATGGTTCACCTTTCCCAGGCGCCGGGCTTCCTCATCCTGATTAATGAGATCAACCATTCGCGCAATGTGCTCCTCTGAAAAAACCGCACATGATTGTTGGATATTTTTCTCCGGCGGCACAGCGCTTTTAACCTCACCGGGCGGCGCGCCAAGGCTCCTTGCCAGAAAGGTCATCATGGCCGCTTCCTCCAGGATCTCGGAAAGAAAGAACGCATCCCAGAGATCATCCCCAACAGCCACGGTACCGTGCTCCTTGAGAATAATAATGTTGGAAAGCCGTAATGCAGCAATAACACCCTCCATTTTAGTCACCGAGGGACTTTCCTGCGGGATAGTCGGTATGGTCTTGCCCAGGAAGAGAGAAGATTCAAAGGTCAGGGGGTTGATCTCAATCCCCCTGACGGCCAGCACCGTGGTGTAGGGAGGGTGAAGGTGCACAACCGCACCCGCTTCCGTCTCCCGGTAAATGGTCCCGTGGAGATTGCTTTCGGTAGATGGTTTGCCTTCACCGTCGATAACCTCTCCCCGCAGGTTCATCACCAGAAAATCAGACGGTTTGAGAAAACCCAGGGCTGCGCTGTGGGCTGTGCAGAGAAACTCCTGCGGTCCCAGGCGGACGCTTATATTGCCGCCCCGGCCAACAATCATCCCTTTCTGATGGGCCGCCCGCCCCACCTGGATGATGTCATCACGGTATTTTTGTATGAGGTGCGTATCCATAGCTGGACCCTGTTTTTCAGTTTTCAGTTTGCGGTTGACAGTTCAGCAGTAGAATTCAGAAGTCAGAATTCAGAAGTAAGCAGTCAGTAGGGAAAGACCCTGTACCCTGTTCCCTGTACCCTGTACCCTGTTCCCTGTTCCCTGTCCCCTGTTCTTTACCATCTCTCCTTAAAGTAGCTCAATGCCACCCGGTCCACCCTGGGAATGAAACTCTTCGCCCCCGGGGGGACGATGTTATCACCCACAAAACAAAGGGTATCCCTGATGGCCGCTTTTTCGTGATCGAAATCCGTGGGGTGGAGGTTACAGTCAATCCCCAGTTCTTTTGCAAGCACCGCAACCAGCAGGCTCCCTCCCTGGCACGATGCATCCTCACTGGTCAGGCGCTGGTAAAAAACAAACACACTCTGTACTTTCTTCTGAGCCATGCAGAATCCAATCATGTTGTCCGCGATGACAACCGTCTCATAGCCGGCGGCAATAAACACCTTAAGCCTTTCGCTCACCACGGTTTCAAATGGCCTGCTCTCAGCGCACCAGATCGTCCACTGCCCGGATGGATAGTGCACCTTTAAAAACTCCGGAAAATCTTCTCCGGGGACACCGAATAGCAGCAGGTTCTTTTTAATGTTGTATTCCTCCTCCTTAATTCCACGCCTGACCGGAAAGCATTACTATGAACCATGGAGCCTATCAGGCCACTTGTTTGCCGGTAGCCTTCTTCGCATATTCATCCATACCTGCCATGTAGGTCTTGAAAAGGGCCTTGCTGTCAGGATGCAATACCGTGCTTGAAAGAACCCGCTCTACACGGTCCTTCTTGGTGTAGAATTCTTTATTTGCCCAGGCAGCCAGCTCTCCGAGTTGCTCTTTGGTCAGATGTTTGGTGCGCACCACCGGCTGGTGAAAATCCCATTTTTTGAGGTCATGCTCCTCAATGTAGGGCTTACACTCCTCATACATGGGCATGCCGGGTACCGGCAGCAGCATCTGCAGTGACGAGACATCAGGGTCAATCTCATCCAATGCCTGGAAGCGTTTTTTTATTATCGTTTCATCATCATCGGGGAAACCAATCATCCAGGTGATCACCGAGACAATACCGTACTTTCTAAACTGTTCCGTAACTTCCCGCACCTCATCAACCGTAATGCCCTTGTTCATCTTTTTCAATTCATCCTCATCCGCCACCTCCAGACCGAAGACACCGGTAATAAAGCCGGTTTTATGCAAGTCCTCAAGCAAATCCCTGTCCCGCACAAACGAATGTGCATTACCTAAAAAGCAGTATTTGATATCAAGCCTGCGGTTTTGCATCTCTTTAAGAAATGCTTCAACCTTGCTTCTCTTGGGATTAAAGTTGAGATCCATGATATGGACGTAGGTTATCCCATACTCCTTTTTCAGGAGCTCCAGTTCATCCACTACCCGTGCGGCTGACTTGGTCCGGTAACGCTGCCAATCCCTGTTTCCCCGGGGATCCATGGTAACCCAGTCTATGCAGAAGCTGCACCCGAAAGGACATCCCCGTGAGGTGAATATTTCCTGATAGTGTTTCAGGGTACTCCATCCCTGGTATTTTTCCATGGGGAAGAGATCGTATGCCGGCATGGGAAGGTCATCCAAGTTTTTCATCAGGGGACGGTATTCATTGAGCCTTACAGTTCCATTCTGACGGTAAAGCAATCCCTTCACCGAGGAAAGATCCGGTTCAGGTTTGCTGAGCACTGTGCACAGTTCTGGTAAGGTCATTTCCGGTTCCCCGGCTAGCACAAAATCAAACTCGGGCGTTTCCTCGGCAACGCTTTGATAGTTTGCCGCAATATAAAACCCTCCCACACAAATGGGCGTGGCGGGGCGTGCCTTCTTTATCAACCGGGCCGCGTTTTGATAGTGGGGCACGATGGCTATGGTCTCGGTCATCTGGTAGGCATCGCCCATGTAAATCAGATCAGGGTTAATGTCCTGAATAGCCTTAACCATCTGCTGCGCGTCCAGACTTAAGGCACGGCAGTCAAGCACCCTGACATCCGCGCCCGGCACCCATTCCCGCACGCAGGCCGACATCTGTGCATGGCTCACATTAATGGGTTTATGATCACCCCAGTAAACCCATGCTCCCAGAGGGGGCTGCAAAAAAAGTACTCTCATTGTCTTCGCTCCTTGTTGATAGTTGCTAGTACATTCGCGGCTAAAGCCGCTCCTACCGGATTTCCTGAAAGTGCTGGAGTATTGGAGTACTGGAGTTATGGAATACTGCCTTCTGTCCCTGACTCCTGATTTCTGATTTATCACCCCTCAAGATCCCACATCACACATCTTACATCATATTGCCAAACTGCTGCCACGCCTGAGGAAGCTCCCGGGGGTCGATAATTCCCCGGAACGTGATCAAGCGTGTGATATACTCAGCGGGCGTTCTGTCAAACGCCGGATAGTAGCCCTTCGACTCCTCAGGATATACCCTCCTCCCCCGGTAGGTAAGCAGCTCTTTCTCATCGCGTTCTTCGATAGGAATATCCTCACCCCGTTCCACCGTGCCCGGCTCCTGCACCAGCGCGTAAAAAGGCACCCCAAATGTTCGTGCCGCAACCGCCAGCTGGAAGGTCCCCACCTTATTGACGATATCCCCATTCAGGGCGACGCGGTCTGAACCAACCATCACCAGCCGGCACTGCTTTTCACTGAGCAGGTGCGCCACAGCGTTGTCCGGTACCATGGTCACATCAAAGCCGTCCCCGGCCAGTTCCCAGGCCGTCAATCTGCCCTGGAAATAGGGCCTGGTCTCCGTAGCATAAAACCGTACCGTCTTTCCCTCCTGCCTGCAGGCCCTCCCGATAAGCACCATCTCTCCGCTGACATTGCAGTGGGTTAAAATGACATCACCATCACGCAGCAATGAAGCGGCAGAACCGGCCCTTTTGATGCGCAGCCCCTTCAGGTGGTCGAGGAAGCCAAGGATACGCTCTTCCAAAAATGAGCAAATATCCCTCCCTTCCGCCAGTGCCTGCTCCGCCCAGCTTATGACCCTGTCGCTCAAATCCCTAAAGGCAAAGGTGGGGCGTGACTGCTCAAGCGCCCGGGCAACTTTCCTGATGCGGGGAAGCACCACGTCAGGCTTTTCACCGCTGTTTTGCCGGGCGGTAATCAGGAAGGCATGAAACAGGGTCAAAACCTGTCCAAATGCCCTGGTTTGCATTCCCGCGATGGCACCGGCGGCCTCCAGATACGTGCCGGCTTTAATATAGACCGTTTCCTCGGGAAGTCTTTGTTTCATCCAGTATGTAAAAAACGTCGCCCTCATCTTTTACCGGCCAGGCCAGGAGAGGGAGGTCCATGCTTATTTCCCTTCCAGGATGGTCACTGCTTCAAGTGCAATGTCGATCATCTTCGCTTCCGTTTCGTAATACCGGGGACTCATAAATCCCAGTTCACCGGTAATCAGGTTGTCGCTTACGGCCAGAATTGATCCTGCGGCCACCTCGTACAGCTGGGCAACCGTCAGGATGCTGGATGAAACCATGTCCACTGCCTTGACCTTAAGGGCTCTCATCTCTTCGACCCGTTCCCTGGTCTCTCTGAGGAGCGCATCAGTAGTCCATGCCAGCCCCAGGTGACAGGTAACCCCGAGCATCTCCGCGGCCTTCATAAGGGCCGAGGTAACCCGGACATCCGCAACCGTGGAAAAGTTGTCCGGGACATAATAGGGGGTCGTCCCCTCACCCCGCACCGCACCGGTCACGATAACCAGATCCCCGATGGCAATATCTTCAGCAAGAGCGCCGCAGGATCCGGCGCGGATGATGCACTTTGTTCCCGCCGCGCACACTATCTCCGCCATAATGGCACCCTGGGGGCTGTACATGCCTCCGTTGACCGCGGTAACCTTCGTGCCCTTATAAAAGCCGGTATACATGGTATGTTCCAGGTAGGAAAAGTCCTCGGCGGGATGCTCGAGTTTTTCCACAATAGACTGCAGCCGCTCCCGGGGCCCGGGGACTATGGTGTAGGTCCCGACCCTTCCCGGCTCCATCCGCACCATGGCCATCAGGTCCTTCGCGCTTACGTGCACCTCTTTTTTCATATCCATACGCTGTCTGTCTCCTTTCCGCCTTTTATTTTCCCAAGCTCGAGCCAAGGATATTTGAGATTTCGGTAGGAGCGCGTTCACGCGCGATGCATTCGCGGCCTAAAGCCGCTCCTACCGATCAGCAATACGTAACATCCTTCTGTCAAACCTCCGCTTTCAACCCGTCCACCGGCAGTGATGCATGTTCGTTCGACGACATCTCGCTTATTCTGGTCAAAAACCTGGGCCTCACCGTCATTATCATGGACGGCATGACGATAAGAGTGCCTATGGCGTTAAAGAAAATAAAAAAAGCCAGCAGGGCGCCCAGGCGCGCCTGCATCAAAATATCGGAAAACATCCAGGTGGCAATGCCTATGGTCAGGGTAAGCCCTGTAAAAAATACCGCCTTGCCTGAGGTGGCCATGGACTTGACCAGGGCATTTTTCAAATTGCCGCCGCTTTCTTTCATCTCGTCCATCAACCGTGACAGAATATATATGCCGAAGTCGTCTCCGAAGCCGATGCCCAAAGCCACGACGGGAATCAGCTCACAGGTCAGCCCGATTTTGAGAAAACCCAGGATGCCGAAAACAAGGATGGTCCTGAAAATCAGAGGAAGGAATAAAAGCCACCCGGCGACAAAACCATACGCCGCAACCAGGCAGAAGAATACCAGGGCGGAGGTGAGCAAGGAATTTCCGCTGAGCATCGGTTTGACGATCTGGTTCACCGCGGCAAGCATGCCGATATTGCCGCCGGCATAGGCAAAGGATATATCACTGCTGCGGTGATTGTTTTGAATCCACGTTTCCGTTTTCTCTATCAGCGCATTTATGGTGGCGCTTTTATGGTCCTTCACGTCAACTTTTATATTGGCGTATTTATAATCCGGGCTGACCACCGGGTCAAAATCACCGGGAAACGCCGTCAGGGAATATAAAAACAGATATTCGGCTATGGTCTGATCATTTTCAGGTATGCGGTATTCCCTCATGTCCCCGGCAAACATCACCCTGTTCATATTTTTGACATATTCAACCAGCGACAGGGTGCGGCCCACGCCCTCCACCTCTTTTTCAAGGTAGCGCTGCAGGCCGTCCATTTCCCGGAGGGCGCTGACGGCTATTAATGCCTCACTGGATGCGCCCTCCACAAAAATGTAATACGGGTCAGAGGTTAAAAAATGCTCGCTGATAAATTTCTCCGCTTTGTTGTAGGGGCTGCCGGCATAGAGCAGGGCGGTTCCCGGCTTTTTGTCTCCCACCTCCAGCTGCCGTATGCCGATCAGGCTTACTGCCGTTAAGGCAAAGAACACAACAATCACCGTCCAGCGAGAAATTTTGTTCACCGCGATGGCGGCAAAATAGCCCAGCACCCGGTTGGTGATGGTCGGTTTCTCTTCCCGCAAAACCTCATAGCGTTTTGGAGGCGTCATAAAGGAAAGCAGGCAGGGAACAAAAATGATGGTTGAAAAGAAAATGCTCAGGATGCCGAAGCCGATTCCTATGGCCAGACTTCTCACCATGCCCAGGGGAACAATCAGCAGGGTGAACGGCGCGATGCCGTCAGTCAAAAGCCCGGTAAACGCGGGCACAAACAGGGAGCGGGATGTTTTCATGGCCGCGCGCCTGGAGTTTTTTTTGTCACGGTACATAAACTCATAATAGAGCTTAATGTACTGGACATTGTGGCTCACGCCGAGCGCGAATACCAGGAAGGGTGCAAGCACGGTCGCGGGCGTAAGCTTGTAGCCGAACAATACGGTAATGCCCAGTCCCCAGGCAGTCGCCATTGCCGAGGAGAGGATCGGAACCAGCACCCCCCGCTTTGATTTAAAAACATTATACAGCACCAGGCTCATGGCCAGAATTGCCAGGACAAAAAGCCAGCTCATGCGCGGCAGATAAAAATCAAGCCAGCCCTGCAGAACAGGCTGGCCGGCGATATAAATGGCGTGATTCTCATCCTCATACTGCGCCTCAATCTGCTGCAGCAACTGAAAGATGGTGCGGCTTGAAACAGTGGACTCGAAATCAGCCTGGATGAGGGTGGCCCTGAAGTCCTTTGAAACCATCGGCCCGTACACGAGCGGATTGACGACTATTCTATCCCGCAGCAGCTTGAGTTCCTCCTCCGAGCGCGGCGGATCGTGCATCAGGCGAAAGGTATTGAACCCCTCCTCATTGGCCTCGACATGCTTCACTTTTCCTCGCGGATAATGACATCAACCGCCCGTTATTGATGCCCTCGGTCAGATAGAGCTTCCTGGTAATCTGCCAGACCTTCTCCAATGTCGCGGGATTCAGGATGGTGCCGTTTTTGACCTCAATGGCGATGGCCACCTGATTGAGCCCGCCGAATATTTCATCAAGCTGGTTTTGTACCTTCAGATAGGGATGCTTTAAGGGATAAAAATCCCCCAGGTTGGTGTTAAAAGAAATGTCCTTTAATTGATAGATAAAAAATGCGGTGATAACGATGCACAAAAAGAAAGAGCCATATCTGTATTTAATAAGGCTGTGGCTGAACCAATTGACAAAATTATTAATCTTATTTTTCATCCCGTTCCCGCTCAATCAGGGCAGTAATAACCATCCGGCTTATGAACTTTTCTTCCATGCTCAATAGGTAAGTGCGCAATTGAAGCATAATGATAAAATTTTTATAGGATTCTTAATGAAAGTTCAAGAACTATTTACATATGAATATTTTATAGTTAAAAGATGTGTTCATAAACTTTTACACCTTTTATCAATATGTTATACACGAAGCGCGTCCTTCCATCTGAATAAGCACCGGGAAAGGTAATAAGAACCCCTTTCCGCTCCTTCACAAGAACTGCATATACAGGGTTCTGTTCCTCCCGGACCCTCCTGGCCTTTTATTTGCTTACTTGAAGATTGCGCCAAAGCTTGAGACGGCGTTGTGGCGGCCCGGGAAATCCGCAGTGCATCGTCCGTCAACAAAACCATACCACATCACCTGCCGGGCACTTTACATGATGTTTCCTCGCAATCTTCCTGACCCCTTTCATAAGGCAGACTCTTTGTCGGAAAGGACCATCGCTCCCGCTGCCGGCAGAAAAAAAATATGTCACCGTGCTCATTTCAGACCTTTCCGGCTTCACCGCCCTCTCCGGGCAGCTCGACCCTGAAGAGCTGAATGAACTGATGGGCGCCATCTTCGGAGCAATCGGTAAAATAATAGCTGCCTACGAAGGATTCATTGAAAAGTTCATGGGGGATGCGGTGGTGGCGTTCTTCGGCGTGCCGGCAGCGCATGAGGATGACCCTGTACGGGCCATTCTTGCGGCACGGGAAATTCACCGGGTCATAGCTTCATTGCATCCGGAGGTAAGGGGGAGAAAAATCCCCCCGCTCTCCATGCACTCGGGCATCAGCTCAGGCCTGGTGGTGGCTGCCGCTCTCAACCCGGCAAACGGCGATTACGGCATCTCGGGCGATACCATCAGCCTTGCCTCACGGCTTGAAGCGCTGGCAAAACCGGGCGACATACTCGTCTGCGCGGATACCCGCAGGAAGTCTGAAGGATACTTCATCTTTGAGCCTCCGGTCCCGGTAAAAGTTCAGGGCCGGTCCGAACCGGTTTTAATCTCCAGGGTCCTGTCCGCACCTGCCCAGCCGCACAAGATAAACCCGCACCGGGCACTGCAAAGTCCGCTCATCGGAAGGCGGCGGGAGATGCTACTGCTGTGCGAGGCCCTTGACCGGTTATGGGTAGGAAAGGGATCGGTTATCGCCATCTGCGGTGAAGCCGGAACGGGAAAAAGCAGGCTGGTCCATGAGTTTAAGTCATCGTTGCAGGACCGGGCAATAAGGTGGCACAGCGCGTATGCCCATGATTATTCCAGGAACATCTCCTATGCCCTGCTGCGAGACCTGCTCAATTCCATGCTGCACATCGGAGAGGGTGATGCAGTTGATGTCATACGGCAAAAAATCGAAGGCACCTATAAGTTCACGACGGAAGAGAGCACGCCATTGGCCGCCTGCCTGGAAAGATTGTACGGTGTCGATTCCAGGGAGGCAGCCGCCGCGGATCCCGAGATCTGGAAATCGCGCCTTCATGATGCGATGAGGGTACTCTTGAAAAGAGAAACCCAACGCATGCCGACCGTCTTCTTCCTGGAAGACATTCACTGGGCGGATCCGTCATCCCTGGAATCCATCAAGACCTTCGGGGACTTCAACTGTCCCGCCCTCTTTATTTACACCTTCAGGCCCGCGGCCCATGTTTTACCGGGTCTGCACGGGTTTGCGGAGGGATTGCCCTGCCGTCACATAAACCTGACCGGCCTCTCTGCCGAAGAATCGCGGCAGCTCCTGGAATCACTGCTGCAACCCCATGCCGTTCCTCCGGCACTGGAGCGTTTTATCCTGGCAAAAGCTGACGGTAATCCCTTGTACCTGGAAGAGATGCTCAACACCCTGATTGAATCGGCTGTTCTGGTTGAGAAGAAAGGCGCCTGGCATATTACCAAACCGCTTAAAAGCTCATCGGTACCGCGCACCGTACAGGAACTTGTTGCCGCCCGGATTGATTGTCTCTTTCCGGGGGCCAAACGTGTGCTCCAGGTGGCAGCCGTCGCCGGCAAACATTTTTCCGGGGATATCCTTTCCAGGATCATCGATGATCAGACAAAGCTTTCAGAGCAGCTTGAGCTGCTGGAACAGCACAACCTGATCAGGCTCACTGCTGCCCACCCTGATCCCCGCTACAGCTTCAGGCATGCCATTATCCAGGAGGTGGTGTATAAGAGCCTCCTTAAAAAGGAGCGCCAGGAGATCCACGAGCGGCTTGGGATGGTGATGGAACAGATGATTCCCGGCAGCATGGAGGTGCCGCCGGAGACGCTTGCCTTCCACTTCAAACACGGCAAATCCCCGCGAAAGGCCATCCACTATCTTGTTCAATCCGCCGGGAAGAGCCTGCGTCAGTACTCGGTGACAGAGGCGCACCAGTACTATAGCGAAGCATATGAACTGCTCATCAATGCGGTGGAAAGCCCGGCTGCAGATACAACAGCGCTGATTGATCTTCTGAACAACTGGGCCCCGGTTTTCTACTTCCGGGGAACCTTCAGGGAGCTGGAGACGCTCTTCAGAAAGCACCTGCCGGAGGCTGAATCGCTTGATGATCCTGAAAGGCGCGGGATCTTTTACGTGTGGCTGGGAGCGAGCCTGTGGGGCAACGAGCAGTTCCGGGATGCACACCGATTTCTGAGCAAAGCCCTTGAATTGGGTCAGCAGGAAAGCAACAAAAGTGTCAATGGCTATGCCCACACCTGGCTTGCCTGGACCTGCGTCGACCTGGGGCGCATGGAGGAAGGCATAGCACACGGGCGGGAGGCCAGGGCGCTGTCCGCCGGCACGGCATGGGAAAGCTATCCCTTCTTCCAGTCCCACGACTCGGACGGCTATGCATACTGGGCATTGGGAGCATGCGCCAGGGTGAGGAAATCAGGTGACAGGCTGCTGGCGCTCGGGCAGGAAAACGCCAGCGTCCGCGGCATTACCTGGGGCAATACGGTCATGGCCTGGGGACACATGAGCGCGGGTGATTTCGTATCAGGCATTGACTGGACGAGAGTTGCCCTTGAAACTTCAAAAGACCCTCTCTACACTCAATTCCCCCGGCTGTCCCTGGGCATGTGCTACGTCCTGTGCGGAGACTACCGGAAGGCAAAGGAGCTGCTGGTGGAGGTTCTTGAGTTCGCGCGGAGCATAGGCTGCAGGTATCTCGGCACGCCGGCCGAGTGCTTTTTAGCCGTTGTGCTCATATACGAAGGCCGTTTCAGCGAAGGGATGCGCATGCTCAAAAAGGCGCGGCGATGGTGGAGGGAAAATCAGGCGCTGTGGCGATACACCTTTTCCGGGCTCATTATCGGGGATATCTACGCTGCCCTCGCCCGCAGAGCGGCACCCGTCTCCTGGGCAGGCATTGTAAAGAACGCCATGTTTCTGGCAAAAACCCTGCCCTTCGCCGCGAAGCATGCCGAGGCCCACTACCGCGCAACAATTTCGTCAGCACACCGGATAGGTGCCAGGGTCATCGAGGGACAGGGTTATCTCTCGCTGGGACGTCTTTATAAAGCCCGGAAGGAATATGGCAGGGCGGCCGGGTGCTTTTCCGCGGCGGCAAACCTTTTCGAGCGGTGCGAGGCAGGTTTTTTTCTTGAGCAGGCAAGGCAGGAGCTTTCTCTTACCTCCTTGCCTTCTGGGTCAGCAGAACACTCTGCGCCAGTTTCTTAAGCAGCCTTTGCAGATCCTTCCGCTCTTGGGCGCTTAATCCCTTATTGATATCCGCCACAATGTCCTTGTAGCGGGGCAGGAAGGCCTTGTATAGCACGTATCCCTTCTCTGTCAGCAGCGCCCGTACCACTCTTCTGTCACCCTCATCACGGGCGCGGAACACATACCCGTTTTTCTCCAGCCGGTCAATGATGCCGGTGATATTGCCCCCGCTGACCAGCAGGCGCTCGGCCAGTTCGCTTAAGGGAAGTCCCCCGGTCCGCCCCAGGCAGCTTATGATATCAAGCTGGGGAACGGTTATGCTGTCCCTGCTAATCTGGTGCTTTATTTCCTGGTATACGAGATTGAAGGTCGTGGCCAGACGGATCCAGAGCATGACCTCCTTGAAGCCGGCATCTTTTTCCATGGAAAGATCGTAATCTCCGAGAATAATTTAGCTGCTATTTAATCCATACCACCGGAGGGTGTCAAGGCTTTTTGCCCCGTGTTGTACGGCATTATGAATTCCTCTGGACAGTTGGTTTGCCTTAGCAAATAGGGGAAATAGGGGTAAATAGGGGGACGTTGTTGACAAATTGTACTTTCTCATTCATTCCGCTCCAGCATGCGTGCTACTGCTGATGTTGATTCGTCGAACTGGCGTGCTGTTTCGGCCAATGAAAAGCCGTATTCCATTACAAATTGACACGCGCGTTTTTTTCGTAGTTTTGGAAGCGGATGCCGCCTGCTTCCGAATTGAAGTAGTTCTTTTATTAACTTTGTACAATTTGTCAACAACGTCCCCTTATCCCGAATATTCTAAAGAGGGACGCTCTTACATTTCTAAATTTCAACTTCAGCTAACGTAACAACTGAGATATTTAAGGGCGTCCCTTTTTTTACCTCGGGAAGCGCCGAGACTTTTCCCTTGACGGGAAATCTCCATTCCCGTTATAACTGTCCCTCCACCACGGCAATTCTGCATAAGTCCTAGCATGAAAAACACACTCAACCGGTTTTTCAAAATAGAAGAGTCAGGCTCGACCGTCCGCACGGAAATCATAGCCGGCGTCACCACCTTCATGACCATGGCTTACATTATTTTCGTAAACCCGGCTATTTTATCCCAGGGCGCGGGAATGGATTTTAACGCGGTTATGGTCGCCACCTGCATCTCCGCGGCAGCCGCAACCATGCTGATGGCCCTTCTGGCCAACTATCCCATAGCCCAGGCGCCCGGCATGGGCATAAACGCACTGTTCAGCTACCAGATTTGCTCATCCATGGGGGTGCCCTGGGAAATCGCACTGGGCATGGTTTTTCTTTCCGGCTCACTTTTCCTGCTTCTGACCGCGGTGAAACTCAGGGAAGTTATATTTGAAGCCATACCCGGGGGGATAAAGCACGGCATCGCTGCCGGCATCGGGACCTTCATAGCCTTTATCGGGTTGAGGGAGGCGGGCATCGTGGTCCCCAATGCCGCCACCTTTCTCACCATGGGCGATTTAAGTGCCCCGCCCGCCCTGGTTGCCATCGCAGGCCTGCTGATCACCGCGGTCATGATGGCGCGGCGGATCAAGGGCGCGATCCTGCTGGGCATCCTTTGTACCGGCACCCTGGGCGTCATCACCGGGCTGGTTGAGTACAAAGGTTTGGTGAGCCCCATACCATCCATGAGGCCTACCTGGCTCAAGCTTGACATCGCAGGCGCGTTCAGCGCCGCCTTCATCATGCCCATTTTTACCATTCTGTTTCTTAACCTGTTTGATACCATCGGCACATTGATCGGCGTGGGCGAACAGGCGGGGCTGGTGAAAAACGGCAGGCTGCCGCGCGCCGGCAGGGCGCTCTTCTCCGATGCCGTCGGCACCACCCTGGGTTCCCTCTGCGGCACCTCGCCACTGACCAGCTATATCGAGAGCGCGACCGGGGTCTCCGAAGGCGGAAGAACGGGACTCGCCAGTGTGATAACCGCCCTGCTGCTTCTGCTTTCCCTTTTTTGCTCCCCCCTGGCAAACATGTTCGGGGGCGGTTACCGGGGCGAGGGCAGCGCCATACTGCTGCATCCCGTAACCGCGCCGGCGCTGATCGTGGTCGGCAGCCTGATGATGCAGTCCATTACTAAAATCCGCTGGACATCGCCCGACGAGGCTATCCCGGCATTTCTCACTATTGTAACCATGCCCCTCACCTTCAGCATCTCCAACGGCCTCGCCATAGGCTTTGTCAGCTACCCGCTCATAAAGCTGGGATGCGGGAAAGGAAGGGAGGTGCACTGGATGGTTTATCTGGTGAGCGCCATCCTGATTGCGCTCTACCTCATCGCCTGAAGGCGCAGGAGAAAGGAAACCCCCATGGACACTATCAAGGCAAAGATCCGCACTATCCCCAATTTCCCCAAAAAAGGCATACTGTTCCGCGATATCACCACCCTGCTCAAGGACGCCCAGGGCTTGCAGCACACGGTTGACGCCTTAGTCAATCGCTATCAAAGCATGGACATTGACATGGTGGCAGGTATCGAGTCCCGTGGTTTTATCATCGCCGGAGCCATAGCCTGCCGGCTGGGACGGGGATTCATCCCCATCCGCAAGCCGGGCAAGCTCCCTGCGGAGACCTACCGCAGGAATTACCAGCTGGAGTACGGCACCGATGCAATTGAAATGCATAAGGACGCGGTCACGCCGGGCATGCGGGTGCTGATGGTTGATGACCTGCTCGCCACCGGCGGCACCATGAAAGCGGCGTGCGAGCTGGTGGAAATGGCCGGGGGGAAGGTTGTGGAATGCGCCTTTATTGTGGATCTCCCTGATCTGAAGGGAAAGGAAAAGCTGGAAGGATACCCCGTATTTGCCCTGGTGGCATTCCCCGGGCACTAACAGGCTGTTGAAAAACACCCATCCCCTGCGGTACGCTCACGCATCGCCACCCGCACGCACGATGAACCAACTCGAACCTATACCCCTGATCGTTATCGTGGGACCCACAGCCGTGGGCAAATCAGCGCTTGCCCTGGAGCTGGCCCTGCAATTCGGACTGGAGATTATCAATGCCGATTCCATGCAGGTGTACCGGGGCATGGACATAGGGTCGGCAAAACCGCCTCCCGCGGACAGGAATCTGGTCACCCACCATCTCCTTGACATCAGGAATCCCGACGAGGAATACAGCGCGGCGCAGTTCCGGGAAGAGGCGCACCGGATCATCAGCGCTCTGGCGCAGAGCGGCAAACGCGCGCTGGTGACAGGCGGAACCGGGCTGTACATTAAGGCCCTGCTCAAAGGCCTTTTCCCCGCCCCGCCCGCGGACAGGCAGTTGCGGGAGAGGCTCAAAAAACTGGAGGCGGAAAAGGGCAACCGGCATCTCTACCGGCAGCTCGGGGAGGTTGACCCGGAGGCCGCGTCGCGCATCCACCCCAACGACACCTTCAGGATCATCAGGGCGCTCGAGGTATTCCATCTCACGGGCAGGACCATTTCCGAACACCATCGGGACCACCGCTTCAGCACCTCGGCGTTTACCCCCCTGAAAATAGGGCTTATAAGAGACCGGAGAGAGATTTACCGCCGCATCGAGGAGCGGGTTGACTCCATGATTTCATCCGGCCTTGAGGAAGAAGTGAGGGGGCTGCTCTCGAAAGGATATGCTCACTCCATAAAGGCTTTCCAGAGCCTGGGATACAAACAGATGCTGAGCCATATCCGGGGCGAAATAACCCTGGACGAGGCAATACGGCTTATAAAAGTGAACACCAAACGATACGCCAAGCGTCAATTAACCTGGTTCCGGAAAGACCCGGAAATAGAGTGGTTCATGCTGCCCGGACAAACCGCCGCCGTCGATGAGCTGTTGAGAAAGTTCTTGAATATTTGAACTATTGTTCTATTATGATCGCTGTGATCGAACGCTGAACAGCATACATGTCGCGGGCGGGGGGAAAACGTCGCTCGTCGTCAAACGCACAGCTTACAAAAGCATGGGGCCCGGCATCACCAGAGAAAAAGCACTGCTCATAGGAACGCCAAGAAATAAAGCCGAGTGGGAGATTGCGGATTCGCTCGAAGAATTGTCCCGCCTGGCTGAAACCGCCGGGGCCCGGGTGGTGAAAACCCTGGTCCAGTCACTGAGAAAGATGGACGCGGCGCTGCTCATCGGAAAAGGCAAGGCGGAAGAAATACGGTCATTCATAGCCTCACAGCCGGTTGATGTGATTATCTTTGATGACGAGCTCACGCCTACCCAGCAGCGAAACCTGGAAACACTGTTTGGAACAAAAACCATTGACCGCACCGCGCTGATTCTGGATATTTTCGCCCAGCGGGCCCGGTCCGGGGAGGGAAAGCTGCAGGTGGAGCTGGCCCAGCTCACCTATACCCTGCCCCGGCTGACCGGAAAGGGGGTAAGCCTTTCCCGGCTGGGCGGCGGCATTGGTACCAGGGGACCGGGTGAAACCAAGCTGGAGGTAGACCGCAGGAGAATCAAGGAGCGTATCACCAGATTGAACCGGGAGCTGGATAAGGTGCGCAGGGTGAGGACCCTCCACCGCCTGGACAGGAAGGAGCGCCTCCGCTCCATGATAGCCCTTGTCGGCTACACCAATTCCGGCAAATCGACCCTGCTCAACCGGCTCTCCCGCACACAGGTGCTGGTCAAGGACCAGCTTTTCAGCACGCTGGACCCCAAGGTTGGAAAGCTCAGGCTGGGCGGCCATCAGGAGGCATTCATCACCGATACGGTCGGGTTCATCAACAAGCTCCCGCACCAGCTCATTGCCGCCTTCAAGGCGACCTTTGAAGAGGTGACGGCATCGGACCTTCTGCTCCACGTCATTGATGTTAGCAGCCCCCATTGCGAGGCACACATCGACGCGGTGAATAGAGTGCTCGCGGAAATCGATATGCCCCCGAGAACCGTCGTCCACGCGTTCAACAAAATTGACCTTCTCGCCGAGCGCTCCCTGCTGCGGCGGTGGGAACGAAAGGTCGACCACGGAATCGGCATCTCGGCAGCGACCGGTGAAGGAATCGACGGGTTGTGCTCCCTGATCGGGCGCCTGCTTCTGCCCGAATTCAAAAGAGTCAGGCTGACCATTCCTTTCGAGGCCTGGGAAACCATCGACCGCATCATGAAACAGGGCACCATCCACACCGCCACCTATGTGGAAACGGGTGTTGTCATAGAGGCTGATATCAACCGGGCGCTGGCCCGCGAGCTCAAACCCTACATCCAATAAACCGCAAACCATGATAAAACATCTGTGTACCGTAACAGCATTTTTCCTGAGCATGTTGGTTGCAGGAAGCGCGGCCTTCTCCCAGGGGACCTCTCCGGGTAACGCCGTGGTCACCACCGGGATTGCCCAGATCAGCGACAACAACCTCGTCACCGCCCAAAGCAGTGCCATTGCTGACGCACACCGCAAGGCGCTTGTCCAGGCGGTAGGTACGATCATGACCTTTGAGCAGATGAACCAGCAGCTCCCTTCCCTCAGTGGGCTGCTGTTTGACAAGGCGACCGATTATATAGAAAGCTACAAGATTCTCTATGACAGCAGGCGCGGCGATCGCTACCATATTACGCTGCAGTCAAACGTGAACCTCAGGAAGCTGGAAAAGTATCTGGCGGTGGACCAGTTGATCGGGCCGGAACGCGCGCTGCCCGCCGTTCTGCTGATGATTGCCCGGCAGCAGCCCGGCCGGGACGTCTATACCTGCTGGTGGTCCTTCATCGATCCCGAAACCGCCTTAACCCCGCCTGACCTGGCGATGCGCGACGAACTGGAGAAGCAGGGATTCGAAGTTATTGACCACTCCCGCATGATCCTGCAGATCACCGGCAGTAATGTCTACGGATGCCTTGACCCTGATGTTGAAGACCTCCAGGCCCTGGGCAGGCAGTTCCAGGCCGACGTAATAATTACTGCGAGGGCGCAGGCAGGCCCGGCCGCCGGGGGGAGCGGGGACGCATTCGCGCAGGAGGTTCAGGCAAATATCGCCGGCAGGGCGGTAAAGACCGATGACGGCTCCGTCCTGGGCTCCATTGAAACCTACATGCCTTCAAGCGGGGAAAGCGATGACTCCGCATATGACAGCGCCATCAAGAACGCTTCACGGACATTTGCCCGCCAGATAGGCGAGCAGATCGCGCAGCGCTGGTCAAAGGAAAGCAAGGGGGTCCTGATAACCAGCCTCAGCGTTTCCGGCATATCCAGCTATTCTGATTTCACAGCGTTTAAAAATGCACTGAAAAAAAACATCCCCGCCATTACCGCCATCGAGCAAAAGAGCGTGGCAGCCAGGGGGGCCCTGCTGGAGCTGGAGTCCGGCTCTGACACCCTCGCGCTGGCCCAGGAACTGGAGGGGAAGCAATTCGAAGGATTTACCATTTCCGTCATCCGCATCGCTCCGCCCCTCATCGAGGCGGAGGTGAGCGTTTCCCCGGCGAAAGAGGGACCGGAAGAACAGGAAGAGGCCCTTTAACCTGACCCTCACAAAAACATCACCGTGCCTAACGGCACCTGTACAGGAAGAAGCGTATGATCAAGGGACAAAATATTGTGGTTGGCATCACCGGCGGCATCGCCGCTTATAAAGCGGTTGAACTGGTGCGCCTGCTTCGCAAGCGGCAGGCAGAGGTGTATGTGGTGATGACCGACCACGCCCGGCAGTTTGTCGCCCCGCTGACCTTTCAGACCGTTTCCGGGCACCCGGTGTACACGGACATGTTCGCGCCGCTACAGCGACGAAATATCCCACATTGCCCTGGCAGACAGGGCGGACCTGCTGATCATCGCGCCCGCGACCGCGAACATCATCGCCAAAATTGCCAACGGCCTGGCCGACGATCTCCTGTCTACCGTGGTGCTGGCCACCTCCGCGCCGGTGCTTATCGCCCCGGCCATGAACGTCAAGATGTGGGAAAATCCCGCAACCCGCCATAATGTGGAAAAATTGCGCGAGCGCGGCTTCCGCTTCGCGGACCCGGTACCGGGAGAACTTGCCTGCGGCTATGAAGGCCAGGGAAGAATGGCCGAGCCGGCGGACATACTGGAAGAGGTAATCCCGTTTATCACCCCGAAGGACCTTCAGGGCGAGCGCATCCTGGTAACCGCGGGCCCGACTGAAGAACCGCTCGATCCGGTGCGCATGCTGACCAACCGCTCCTCGGGGAAAATGGGTTATGCCCTGGCCAGGGCCGCCCAGAGAAGAGGCGCCGAGGTATTGCTGGTGACCGGGCCCACCGGTCTCAAGCCGCCCGCCCGCGTCCAGACCGTCAGCGTCACTACCGCGCTGGAGATGTACAAGGTTGTGATGCTGCACGCCAAGGCCTCCACCATTATCATCAAGACGGCTGCCGTATCCGATTACCGCCCCAAGAAGAGCTTCGGGGAAAAGATGAAAAAGATACGCAAGACCCTGAGCCTGGAGCTGGAACGAAACCCCGACATCCTCTACCAGCTGGGGAGAAACAAGGGGAACAGGTTTCTGGTGGGCTTTGCGGCCGAGACCAAGAACCTCATCTCCCAGGCCAAGTCAAAGCTGGACCGTAAAAATCTGGACATGATTGTGGTCAACAGCGCGCTCCAAAAGCAGGGGGGCTTCGGCTCAGATAGCAATGAGGCAACCCTTATTGACTACGAGGGCAGGATCAACAGCCTCCCGCTCATGGATAAGGATGAGCTGGCGGATAAAATCCTGGACAAAGTCAAAGAGCTGAAGGCAGAGCAGGCCTCCATGCCGCGGCGCAGCAAAACCCCGCCGGGGGACGAAAAAAAGAAAGATGATGGAGAAGAGCAATCAGCTGAAAGTTGAACTGGGACAGGTGATTGCCTCTCTGGAGGACTACCTGCGCTGCCGGAAAGAGGAAGGGGTTGAGGGTCTGCCCGTTTCGGGTGAGGTGCTGCCCCCCTCCGATGAGCGGCTTCCCGCGGGAAAGGAACATCTCCTCCGGAACATAAGGCAGGAGCTGGGGGAGTGCACACGGTGCAAGCTGCACCGCCAGCGCACCCACATTGTCTTCGGCGTTGGAAATCCCGAAGCCCGGCTGGTATTTGTGGGCGAGGGACCCGGGGAGGACGAAGACCGGCAGGGAGAACCGTTCGTCGGCAGGGCAGGCCAGCTGCTCACCAAAATCATAGGCTCGATCAATCTCAGCCGCGATGAAGTCTACATCGCCAACATCATCAAGTGCCGGCCCCCGGGCAATCGAAACCCGGAGCCCGATGAAATCGGGGCGTGTGAACCTTTTCTCATTAAGCAGCTCGAGGCCATCGGGCCGAGGATCATCTGCGCACTGGGAACCTTCGCGGCACAGACGCTGCTGCAGACCGATGAGAAGATCTCCCGCCTGAGGGGCAGGTTTTTCTCCTACCGCGATGCCAGGCTGATAGCAACCTTTCACCCTGCCTTCCTGCTCAGAAATCCGGAACGGAAGCGGGAGGTGTGGGAAGATATGAAGATGATTCGCGAGGAATATTGCAGGTAGGATGCATGCATCAGTTACAATCCATGTAGGGGCGAACGGCCGGTCGCCCCTGCGCTTTTTTCACCAGCCTGTTATGGCTTGAGTACGACGTTATCGATGAGCCGCGCCCTGCCGATCTTTACCGCCACGGCCAGCACCGCTTCCCGGTCAATCTGCACCAGGTCATTAAGCTCCTCCGTATCGCACAGCGCAATGTAATCGACCCCGGCCAGCGGCTCGGCGGCAATGATGTCGCGAGCGGCACGGACAATTGCTTCCGCCCGGCGCTCGCCCTGTCCGAAAAGCGCGGCGGCCTGCTGCAGCGCCCGCGATATACAAAGGGCTGCCGTGCGCTCAGGCGGCGTCAAGTAGGAATTGCGTGAGCTCATGGCCAGCCCGTCTCTCTCGCGGTAGGTGGGCATCCCCACAATCTCCACATCCAGGTTGAGGTCGGTGACCATGCGCCGGATGACCACCAGCTGCTGAAAATCCTTCTCGCCGAAAATGGCCGCGTGGGGCTTGACGATATGAAAGAGCTTGCACACCACCGTGGTCACCCCCCTGAAGTGGGTCGGCCGGGAGGCACCGCATAAATATTTGGTGACCTCTTCCACATGCACGTATGTCTGATAGTGCGCAGGATACATCTCCCGTGCTGACGGGGCAAAGATGATATCAACGCCGGCCTGCCGGGCCAGGTCCTGGTCCCGTTCCATGTCGCGGGGATAGGCTTCGTAGTCCTCACCCGCCCCGAACTGGGTGGGATTGACAAAAATGCTCATCACCAGCAGATCGCCGCGCCGCCGGCCCTCCTGCATCAGGCTCACGTGCCCCTGATGGAGAAACCCCATGGTGGGAACGAGCACAATGCGCTTGCCCTGCCGCCGCGCCCCCTCGGCGGATACCTGCATGTCTCTGACGCCGCTAATGACCTGCACGAAAACGCCTCCGGTTACTCGAAGCTGTGTTGAGCGGAGGGAAACCGCTTCTTTTTAACCTCTGAGAGATAGGTTGTCACCGCTTTGGTTATGACAGCCTCCAGATTCGCGTACTGCTTCACGAATTTCGGTCTGAAGGCGCCGGCGATGCCCAGCAGATCATGGATCACCAGCACCTGCCCGTCACAATTGACGCCGGCTCCAATGCCGATGGTGGGAATGCGCACGGTTTGGGTAATTTCCGCGGCAAGCCTGGCCGGAATGGCCTCAAGCACAAGGCAGAACGCGCCCGCTCGCTCGACCGCCCTGGCATCGGCCAGAAGCTTTTTTCTCTGCCGCTCCTCCCTGCCCTGCACCCTGTAGCCACCCATGCGGTGAACGGATTGAGGCGTCAGTCCAATGTGCCCCATCACCGGGATATCAATATCGCAGATGGCCTTGATCACATCTTCCATGACCTCACCGCCCTCCAGCTTCACCGCCTCCGCCCCACCCTCCTTGATCATCCTGCCTGCTTCCCGTTTCGCCTGCTCAACGCTCACCTGGTAGGACATGAAGGGCATGTCCGCCACAACCAGGGCGCGCTTCCTCCCCCTGACCACCGCCCTGGTATGGTAAATCATCTCCTCAACGGTGACCGGCAGGGTGTTCTCCAGGCCCATCATGGCATTGCCGACGGAATCACCGATCAGCAGAACCTCGATGCCGCACCCGTCAAGGATGCGGGCGGTCGGACAATCGTAGGCGGTAAGCATGGTTATTTTCTCGCCCCGTTCCTTCATATCCTTAAGATCAAGTATGGTAATCTTTGCCGCCATGGCATTCACCTCATATGAGATTAATGAGTGCCTTCCTGTCTGCCGCTGCGAAGATGCATCTGAATACGAATCTAGGCCTCACACAATGCATTGTCAATGCTTTTCTAAAAATGTCTTTCCTCGCGATCCTGTTGCTGCTTTATGCTGTTGTTGCATCAGCACAATACCGGCAGAGCGAAAAAAATATTGACCGGCCCCGGCAGGTCCTGTATAAAGGTGTTTCAGGCAGGCGCATCGCAGGTAAAGATTCTTTGACGGTCTGCCGATACGTTGCTGATATTGCACGTCAAATCGTAATCATACATCGAAGGATGACATAACTGATGGTCAAGTTCAAAAATTGCGTGTTCGTAGTCGCCTTTTTTGCCCTCATTTCATTTCTGGCCTTTTTCCCTGCCGGCAGCAAACAGGGTCACGCGGAGAGAACCATCTCCAGGGATTCCGCTACCGCCCCGTCGCCCATTCCTCAAAAAGCAGAAGGCGGTGTCGAACACACACCCTCCAACGATTACCACGATACCCATCCCTAGCAGGTTGTCCCCGGAATAATTTTTTTATGAAAAGCAAAATAAACCTGTCATTGCGAGGAACGCAGTGACGAAGCAATCTCTGTTTTGACCGCGTAAGCAGAGCCCTTACAAAAAATGAGATTGCTTCGCTTTGCTCGCAATGACCGCGTGTAAATTAATCTATAATATTATCATTTTATGTGACACCACGCCAGGCGGAGCTGATAGCCCTCCTCCTGTTTGAGAGCCAGTAATCGGCCAGCCGGTTATTCAGATCCTGGGCGGAGTCCGGCGCAAAGCCGATTGATTTTTCCCACACCTCGCGGCTTTCCATGCAAAGATAGATAGCCACATCCGGGCAGCAATCCCGTATCCACCGCGCCATTTTGGCATACATCTCTATCCTGATGGGTTTGAAATACCTCATCTTGCCGTCAAGCCCCCTGATAAATTCCTGGCAGAAGATTGCGCTTGACGGATAGCGTTCCATGACCACCGGCTTGAGCGCGGGCATGTATCTGAAGCACCCCAGGCTGATCCAGCAGATACAGGCGGGATCGACGGATTGAAAAATCCTTTCCACCACCTTCCGGTAGTCGCCCTCCCAGCCCGGGTAATAGATAAGGGGGTCAAAATGAAAGCCCACCGGGTATCCCCACTTCGAGCAGAGGCCTGCCGCCTGCAGACGGGCATCGAGAGGGCAGGCGGACGGCTCCTCGCTTCTGAACACCTGCTCCGAATTGAGAGACCAGGATACAGCGGTTCTCCCGCCGTGATCAAGTCCTTGCAGATTCCCGATATTGTCGGTTTTGGTCTTCAGCTCCAGCATGGCATTCTCTCTTCCGGTAAAATGCGGAACAAGCAGCGTGCTGATCGAGGTGAGATGATCCAGCACCAGGCTGTCGGTGTATTCACCGGTACCAACCCTGAAGAACCTTTCCGGATGATGATCGAGCGCATTGTCCAGTTCTTTCAGCATCTCCTCCGCATTGGCATAAACAACCATACAGGGATTATTCAAATACGACTGCAATATGCAGTAGGTGCAGTTAAGAGGACAGTTGGCGGCAAAATTGAGGATGGAGTAACCGCAGCAGAGGTAGCGTTGTGTGCCCGGGCAGGGTTCAAAAAATCTTCCCCTGTTTTTGCACAGAACCAGGGTGTCCTGCGCGTCATGCCAATTTTTACCGCTCATTTCCTCCAGGTACAATTTGAGAGAGGCCGCAAACTCGCGCGGGACCCCCTCCAGCCTTTTCAGCATGGCCTGCGTCAGGGGAAGATCAGCCGCATCCTGCTCTATGATCACTTTTGTGGGGAAGTAAGGCTTCATATGGTCGGATTCGCAAAGAAATGGCAAAGTTCAAAGCTTAAAAGAGGAATGTCAAATGCCAAAGCCCTGGATAACAATGACAAATGTCAAAGCTCAAATGCCAAATCAAGTTCAAAGTTCAAATGACAAAGGGGAAGATCGTCCTGCGGTGAAGACCACTCACTGGTAGGAGCGGCTTTCAGCCGCGAAATTCTCTTTGGACATTTGGATTTTGACATTCATTTAAACTTTGAGCTTTGGCTTTTGAAATTAAAAAGCCCATCCTATTCAATCGACGGAAGATCATCCGTGATGATGGTGTCCAATAAATCCAGCCGTTCCCTCAACTCCTGCCAGCCGGTGAAGTACACGGAGAGGCAATAGCGATTATCCTCAAAAAAAGGCGGCGGTGTAATGCTCGCGCCCGGGGGAAGCTTTACCTTGCAGAGTATGCCTTTGACCTGCCTCTCCTTTGCGGTAAGCCGGGGATAGCGCTTCTCGCGCAGAAGGCGCAGGACCGCATCGCCCTTCTGCGGCCGGTTCAGCTTATCATTTGTCAGGGTGGATTGTATATCCGGGTCTCCGGTCACCGTTCGGAGAGACACCCCGTCCCGCAGTCCAATCTCTGCAACCGTTGTAATGACTTCAACCTGTTTGCTGACGCTTAATCGCAGGCTGATAAGAAGCCGCGCAAGACACTCCCTGCTCTCCGGGTCCAGCCGGGACAGGCGGAGCGCACTCTGTACATCAATGATACCATCAATGATGGCGTCCCGGATTCCCATATCCAACTGGCAAAGGGGTTGATAGGTTCTGAACTGCGTGATATGAGGCTGCAGTTTAAACAGCGGCAAAAAATCGCGCGCGATCGTCTCTTCGGTATAATAGGAGAGGAGCCTGTTTAATGCGAGGGACTTCTCAATGGGATTAAGTTCACGGTGAGAGATATTATCATAGAGGCTCAAAAGCAGACATGCTTCGTCGCTTGTTTCCGGTGGCACCAATTGACATGAGGCAGAGGAAACATTAAGTTCCCGCAAAGCACTCATTCTTCTATACCCGCAGACGATCTGGTAACGGTCATCAGGCCTTT
The DNA here is from genome assembly GCA_963793865.1 of uncultured delta proteobacterium. Taxonomy (GTDB): domain Bacteria; phylum Desulfobacterota; class WTBG01; order WTBG01; family WTBG01; genus CAZWCD01. Next base: position 29,838 of record CAWCBP010000008.1, on the reverse strand, counting down.
TTCGCAGCACGGGAGGATTAATCAAGCCAATCCGGCGGATGGATTCTTTGAGCGGTTCAAGGTCAAAGCCGTAGCTTAAGCGGAAAACTGCGTCATCAGGATCAATGGATTTGAGATCGACGGCATCCGCGGGCTGACTTACAGCCGGCACCTTTTCATCGAATTTTTTCATGCCCATTTTATCTCCTCGAGCTAAAACACATGAGACGAATGTATAGCACCGCCATCCCGTTTTCAAGGAAAAGTTGGCTTTCATTTAATGCTTTAACAAAAGTTTGTTTTTTGCTATACTGCATTCACAATCGATTGGGCAGCTCATAGAAAGGTTCCTGGAGTCAGGCCTTTCTTGCCAAAAAAATGGTGTGGGGATGTAGCTCAGCTGGGAGAGCATTACCTTCGCAAGGTAGGGGTCGGGGGTTCGAGTCCCCTCATCTCCACCATTTTTTTATTTCATCTGCAAAGCGGAGCGCGGTCATGAGAAAGGCCACCGTTGAGAGAAAGACAAAGGAAACCGAGGTTGCGGTTGAAATAGTCATTGACGGTTCCGGTAAGAGCAGCATCAGCACGTCCGTACCCTTTCTGGACCACATGCTGGAACTTTTCGCCCGGCACGGCCTGTTCGACCTCAACGTCAGGGCGAAGGGCGATATCGAGGTGGATTACCACCACACGGTCGAGGACATCGGGATCTCCCTGGGGGAATGTCTTAAAAAGGCGCTCGGCGACTGCAAGGGAATCAGGCGCTACGGAGAAGCAACCGTGCCCATGGACGAATCGCTGAGCACGGTTGTTTTAGATATCTGCAACAGGCCGGGCCTGGTATATGACACCCCGGCGCTCCGTCAGGGTACAGTCGGCACCTTCGATGTGGAGCTGGTTAAGGAGTTTTTCGGAGCGTTTGTAAAGAACAGCGGCATAGCCCTGCACATCAAAGCCCCCTATGGTGAAAATGCCCACCACATCATAGAGGCGATTTTCAAAGCCTTTGCCCGGGCCCTGGACATGGCAACCATGGTTGACGAGAGAATAGTGGGAGTGATGTCGACCAAGGGAAAGCTCTAGCAGGCTGTTTTCTTATAGTACACAAGACAACCACATATAATGGTCATTGCGAGGAACACCGGTGATGAAGCATTCCCATTCACATGCTTCGCTGATGTCCGCAATGACATTTTTGCTTATCAATCCTTTGTTGGGGCAGTCATCCTGCGACTTGATCGCAGGATCCAAAAATAATAAAAACTGGATTCTGCGGTCGAGCCGCAGAATGACCTCTCTATAATTTTCATGACGTGTGGTACCCCAAAGGGTATGACGGTTAAACATCTCACAGGGACAGCTCAGTGATCGCAGTTATCGATTATGGAATGGGAAATCTGCGCAGCGTGCAAAAGGCCCTTGAAAAGACGGGCCATGCCGCCCTGGTAACCAGCTCCCCGCAGGCAATTCGCGATGCCGGCGCGCTGGTGCTGCCCGGTGTCGGTGCATTCAGGGACTGCATCCGCAGCCTTGAGAAGTTGAACCTGATCCATCCCATTGTGCAGTCCGTCAAAAGCGGAAAGCCATTTCTGGGTATTTGCCTGGGGCTGCAGGTTCTTTTTACCGAGAGCGGGGAATTCGGCACCACCCCCGGCCTGAATCTCATTCCCGGCAGGGTGGTCCGCTTTGCTCAGCGCGATACCCCGGGAGCCGAGCGCCTTAAAATTCCTCACATGGGATGGAACACCATTTCCCTGCGCGGGGAGGCACCTGTTTTCAGCGGCATCGAGGACGGATCATTTTTTTATTTCGTCCACTCCTACTACGTGGTCCCTGAGGACACCGCGGTTATAGCCGCCACCACCGGATACGGCATTGAGTTCACCTCCAGCATACAGAAGGACAATATCTTCGCCTGTCAGTTTCATCCCGAGAAGAGCCAGGGAGTGGGACTGCGGCTGTTAAAAAATTTCGGGGCATGGGCCGGGGAGGGAAAGGGATGCTGATACTACCCGCCATAGATTTGAAAGGCGGCAGGTGCGTGCGGCTGCAGCAGGGAGAGATGGACAGAGAGACGCTCTTTTCCAACCATCCTGAGGAGGTTGCCGGCCGCTGGGAATCCCTGGGGGCTCAATTCCTCCATATTGTCGATCTCGACGGCGCGGTTGCGGGCAGGCCGCAAAATGAAACCGCAATCAAGCGGATCCTTCAATCCATATCCATCCCCCTCGAGCTGGGCGGCGGTATCAGGACCCTCGACACCATCGAGCACTATCTTGCCCTGGGTGTGAAACGGGTGGTGCTGGGGACCATAGCTCACAAACAGCCCGCCCTGCTTGAAGAAGCATGCAAAAAGTTCCCCGGCAGCATTGCGGTGGGAATTGACGCGCGGGAGGGTCTGGTTGCCGTTGAAGGGTGGCAGGAAACAACCGCCGTGCGGGCCGCCGACCTGGTAAAGACCATGGAAGACAAAGGGGTTGAGACCATCATCTTCACCGACATCAAGCGCGACGGCATGATGAGCGGTCCCAACATCGAAAGTACCAGGGCGATGGCGGAGGCGACCCGCATCCCGGTCATCGCATCAGGAGGCGTCACCACGCTTGACCACATCAGGGAGCTGCTGCGCCTTGAAGCCGGCGGCGTTCAGGGAATCATCGTCGGCAGGGCGCTGTATGAGGGTACCATAAACTTAAAGGACGCCCTCGCTCTGGCGAAGGGGCAAAGGCTATAGCATGCTGACCAAACGCATCATACCCTGCCTGGATGTAAAAGACGGACGCGTGGTGAAGGGGGTCAACTTCGTACAGCTGAAGGATGCAGGGGACCCGGTTGAAAACGCAAAGGTGTACGATGAAGAAGGGGCGGATGAACTCGTCTACCTCGATATCACCGCCTCCCACGAAAAGCGAAATATCATACTCGATGTGGTGGAGCGCACGGCCGCCGAAGTGTTTATGCCCCTGACGGTAGGCGGCGGCATCAGGGACCTTGATGACATCAGAGACCTGCTCAATGCCGGCGCCGACAAGGTTTCCGTCAACACCGCGGCGGTTGAGAATGAACGCCTGCTTGAAGAGGCGGCGCAGCGCTTTGGAAGTCAGTGCATCGTGCTGGCCATAGATGCCAAGCGCACCGCCTCCGGGACACCCGGTCGCTTTGAGGTGTATACCTACGGGGGGAGAAAGCCGACCGGCATCGATGTGCTGGGCTGGGCGGAGCGCGCTGAAAGACTGGGAGCGGGTGAAATCCTTCTGACCAGCATGGATAAAGACGGCACCAGGGACGGATACGACCTTGATCTTACCAGGGCCGTTTCCCAGCGGGTAACGGTCCCGGTCATCGCGTCAGGCGGGGCGGGCAGCTTCGAACACTTTTATGACGCCTTTGCCCTGGGCAAGGCGGATGCCGCCCTGGCGGCCTCGGTTTTTCACTACCGGACGCACAGCATCAGGGAGACAAAAACGTATTTACACGAACGGGGAATTCCGGTAAGGATGTAAGCAGATAATTGTCATCCTACCCGGTAGGATCGGTTTTAGCCGCGAAATAAGGGAATGACAAATGTCAAAGCTCAAATGCCAAGTGAATTTCAAAGTTCAAATGCCAAAAGAAAAATCACTGAAGAAGGACATCATCGGTAGGAGCGGCTTTAGCCGCGAAAAAAGCGAATGATACATTTCACAGTCAGAAGAAACGATTTAAGCATTTGGATTTTGTCATTCCTTTGAACTTGGGATTTTGTCGTTTGACATTTGATACCAAGGATTATCATCAATCAAAAGGGAACGATTATGGAATGGGTAGACAACATCAAATTCGACAGCAACGGTTTGGTACCCGCCATTATCCAGGATTACCGGAATGGCGAGGTGCTCATGCTCGCTTACATGAACAGGGAATCCGTGCTTAAATCATTGTCATCAGGCATAACCTGCTTCTTCAGCCGGTCGCGCCAGTCATTGTGGGTCAAGGGCGAAAGCTCCGGACACGTGCAGGCAATCAAGGAAATATTCATAGACTGTGACCGGGATGCCCTGCTTTTCAAGGTAGACCAGGCAGTGGCTGCCTGCCACACCGGGTACCGCAGCTGCTTCTATCGCAAGATTGAGGGAGAAGAACTGAAGACGGTGGGCATCAAGGTCTTTGATGAAGAGGCGGTTTACAAACAAAAAGGGTAGACATTGATTATGGCTGCATCGGAAGCGCCCCGGATTGCCGTTACCATGGGTGATCCCACCGGCATCGGCCCGGAAATCATCGTGAAAGTGCTCTCCCAACGGGGCACTTTTCATTTCTGCCGGCCCATCGTGCTGGGCGACAGAAACATAATCGAGCGGGCGGTCAGGCTCCTCGGCTCGACCATTGAAGTGCATGAGATGGAAACGGCGGGAGAACAGCACTACCGGCACGGCGCGCTCAACCTGGTTCCTCTTTCCGCCATCCGCCCGGAGGAGGCAGGCTACGGAGCGCCTTCCCCGGCGTGCGGGAGGGCAATGTATGCCTATATTGCCGAAGCGGTGCGGCTGGCCGTGCGGGGTGAGGTGGACGCCATTACCACCGCACCCATCAGCAAGAAGGCGCTCTCTGACGCGGGATATTCCTACCCCGGCCACACCGAGCTGCTGGCCGAGCTGACCGGGACCGCGCACTATGTCATGATGCTTGCCGGCGAAAAGTTGAAGGTTGTACCGGTGACCATTCACTGCGCCTTACGCGATGTTTTTCGCTTGCTCACGACAGAGAAGATCGTAACGGCTATCGGCATCACCCACCGCGCCCTGCAGGATTATTTCCGCCTGCCGCAGCCGAGGATTGCCGTCGCGGCCCTCAATCCTCACGCGGGCGAGGGCGGGCTCTTCGGAAACGAAGAGGAGAAGATCATTGTGCCCGCACTGGAGCAGTCACGTGCCCTGGGCATAGACGCTACAGGTCCCCTGCCGCCGGACACCCTTTTTTATCACGCCGCAGCGGGCCGTTACGACGCAGTGATCTGCATGTATCACGACCAGGCGCTCATCCCGCTCAAACTCCTCCACTTTGACGAAGCGGTCAACGTGACCCTGGGGTTGCCCATCATTCGCACTTCAGTGGACCATGGAACCGCCTACGATATCGCCGGGACAGGCAGGGCAAATCCGGCAAGCCTTTCCAACGCCCTTAAAATGGCAGCCATGATGGCAGGAAGCAGAAAGGGCAGACAGTAACTGGCCTCACCTGCTGGTGTAACAAAAGGAGATTTATCCTAACGCAAACAGGGCAGGATAATGTAGGGGCGACCGGCCGGTCGCCTCTACATGGATTATAAATGACGATATTTTTACAGGGTCTGTCCTGAGCGGATGCGGTGGACTCAAAGTGATAGGCTGGCGGCTGAACAATATCAAAACAGAAGGTTAACAGCGTACAACACCAAGGCAGGCCTACCAAAACCTATTTTTTTAAGGCAGAACCACCCTTGCCGACCTCAATGCCGTCCTTTTTCTGAAGATATTTCTCTTTAAGAGCCGGAGGCAGGGGTTTTGCCATAGTGTTTACCACTGATAAAAGCGAGCGCGCAAAGAAGGAGTGTTTAATATAGCTGCTGCGGTTCTGAAGGAAGGTGACCATAATCAGGATAATCAGCAGCGTCATTGCCGCTGTTTTCAACAGCCCTAGCATTGCTGCAGCTGCCTGGTCCGACACCTCCGGGGCAACCCTCTTTGCCAGGGTGAGCACGGCCCAGAATAAGAGCAGGAGCAGAAAATAGACTGCGGCCATGAGAGCCGCGAAGGCGATGGCATCTCCAAGTATCCGCCCGGCTACCGGCGGACTGAACCATGAAGCGAGCAGTGGAAACAGGTAGCAGTCGATGGGGTAGGAAAGACAGAGGGCGAGAAGTGAATAGAAGGTCGGTACGCATCCTTTTCGAATACTGCTGAAGACAAGGTATCCCGCAACGCACAGCAGAAGAAAGTCTAAAATCATTGATTGATCAAAAGGAATCTGCATGGATGATCGACCGGCCGTACGCTAAATGTTTTGCGGGAGGAAGGCCGGTTCTCCGGATTGAAACCGGGACCTCCCTCACACGCGCTGCTGTTGAGCTTCCTACAACAAAACTGTTTTCCTTGTGTGCTTCTCTTTACCCCAGGGAAAACACTTTTGTCAAATAGTTTCCGCTCCGCATAATGGGCTGGATTTTTTCAGTTTTTTTGATACAATGCAAGAGCATCAGGATAAAAACGCAACAAAAAGTATTGTCTCCAAAAAGCCGCCATGAAATCAAAAAAAACCGCCCTCCCTCAGAAAAAAGAAGCAGCGCCGAAGGTCTCGAAGGACGCGTCCCTCGTCCCTTATGATCCCCTCCAAAGATATCTTATGGAAATAAGCCAATATAAATTATTGACCAGGGAGGAGGAATACCATCTCGCCACCCAGTACCAGGAAAAAAAAGACCCTCACGCCGCCTACAAGCTGGTGACCTCCAACCTGAGGCTGGTGGTCAAGATCGCCCTTGAATTTCACCGCGCCTGGGTAATGAACCTGCTGGATCTCATCCAGGAAGGGAATATCGGGCTGATGCAGGCCGTCAAAAAATTTGATCCCCACCGGGGCATCCAGTTGTCCTCGTATGCATCTTTCTGGATCAGGGCATACATACTCAGATTTATTCTGGATAACTGGCGGCTGGTTAAGATCGGCACCACCCAGGCACAGCGCAAACTTTTTTTCAACCTCCAGAAAGAGCGGGCACGGCTCGAAGCTCTTGGATACGCAGCGGGGCCAAAACAGCTCGCGGAGCGAATCGGCGTCAAAGAAAAAGAGGTCATCCAGATGGACCAGCGCATGAGCAGCTGGGAGGCATCACTGGACACCCCCCTCAGGGATGATGCGGATAAAAGCCTGATGGATTTCGTACCCTTACAGCAGGACTCCATTGACACCAGGCTGGCAGAAGGGGAAATTCAATCGCTGGTTACCGAAAAGCTCAAGGAATTTAAAACGACGCTGAAAGACAAGGAGCTTTACCTCTTTGAGAACCGGCTGCTGACAGAGAACCCGCTGACCCTTCAGGAAATCGGCGACAAATACGGCATTACCCGGGAGCGCGCCCGGCAGATAGAAGAAAGACTTTTAAACAAGATACGGGCTTATTTGGAACAGGAAATTCCGGGCATAACCGAAACCCAGACAAAAATCGGCACATAAAAAATCCGGTTTGTACCTTGACATAACCGGGGTAATCATTAATAATGTTTCGTTTGAAAATAAGGGGATATGAACCGTGGGCTTCCTGGGGAAATACAAAAACGAGATCTTCCTGGTGATCCTCATACTCTATGTGATCACCCTGGGAATGGGCGTGATCGGCGAGCTTTTTGATATCGCATGGATCGTCAATCTGCCTCTTTTCTAAAAGCCCCTTCTGACGCGAGCATTTTCTCTCAGATATGCATGGAGCCGGCAGGAGCGATTTAAGCCGCGGTCACATCGCGCATGAATGCGCTCCTACCAAAATTTCAAAGATGTTTGCCTGGGTTTTCGGCAGTACGCTGTGCTTCCCGAGAGCATCAGGAGAAGGACTGGCAAGAGATGGTCAAACGCGATTACTATGACATTCTCGGTGTCTCCCGAAACGCCGCGGAAGACGAAATAAAGAAGGCCTACCGGCAGTTGGCCCTGAAATATCACCCGGACAGAAGCCCGGATGACAACGAAGCCGAGGAAAAGTTCAAGGAGGCCTCGGAGGCGTATGAGGTATTAAAAGATCCCCAGAAGAGATCGCTTTATGACCAGTTCGGTCACGAAGGATTGAAGGGGGTGGGGTTTCAGGGTTTTTCCGGTTTTGAGGAAATATTTTCCAGCTTCGGTGATGTTTTCGAGGACTTGTTCGGCTTGGGCGGACGCAGCAGGCGGAGGGACAGGTCCTACGTGCACAGGGGGGCGGACCTGCGCTACGATCTCACCATAAGCCTGCGTGAAGCCGCATTCGGGAAGGAAAAAGAGATTGAGATCGACAAGCACGCGCACTGCAAAACCTGCGGCGGCACCGGGGTAAAGCCGGGCAAGTCAAAGCAGACCTGCCCGGGCTGCGGCGGCAGGGGACAGGTCAGACATACCCAGGGCTTTTTTACCATCAGCTCAACATGCTCGCGCTGCGGCGGTCAGGGCGAGATTATCACCCACCCATGCAAAGATTGCAGGGGCGGCGGCATGGTCGCGGCCCGCAAGCAGCTCAAGGTAAAGATACCCGCCGGGGTGGAAACAGGCATCCATCTCAAGCTGAGCGGAGAGGGGGAAGCAGGAGATCGCGGGGGACCCGCGGGAGATCTGTACGTGGTCCTGCACGTTGAGCCTGATTCCTTCTTCGAACGGCAGGGGAACGACATCCTGTGTCAGATTCCCATCTCTTTTTCCCAGGCTGCCCTGGGCGCACACATCGAAGTGCCTACGCTCAACGGCCATGAGAAAATCACCATACCGCCCGGAACCCAAACCGGCCAGGCGTTTACCATAAAAGGGGCGGGCATCCCCTTTCTGCAGAGGAAGGGAAGAGGGGATGAGTACGTGCAGGTGGTGGTGAAAACGCCCACCAGGCTGAGCCAGCGCCAGGTAAAACTGTTTGAAGAACTCGCTTCAGTGGAACAGGAAAAATAAGCACTGCAAAGATGAAGCGTTTTTCCACCGCCATCTCCATCCCGGCCATTATCTTTTTTGCCCTTTCATTCTTCCCGGCACAATCAAACGGGGCTCCTGCCCTTTCACTTTCCATGGCTGAGGAACCTGTAATTGTCCAAAGGTCTTTTCCCGTGGATTCCAGGGCCGGCGCTCTTAATTTTCATAAGCCTTATCAGCATGTTATTCGTTGTAAGCAAAAAGAAAAAAAGGCCGGGCACACGGCCGATATAAGCCATACCATGGGGAGGTAAAACATGCAGACTGACATTCAGGCAATTACCAGGGCCGTCGAGGAAAAAAGCGTTTACCTTCAGGCGCTGACCAAAGAGATTGAAAAAATCATGGTCGGCCAGCACTACCTGATAGAGCGGCTGCTCATCGGTATCTTAGCCAATGGCCACATACTGGTCGAAGGCGTCCCCGGGCTGGCGAAGACCACGGCGGTCAAAACCCTGGCGCAGGCGATTGCCACCACCTTTCACCGGATCCAGTTCACCCCGGATTTGCTCCCCGCCGATCTCATCGGCACCCAGGTTTATTCGCCTGCCAGCGGCAGCTTCACCATTAAAAAAGGCCCCCTGTTCAGCAACATCATACTGGCTGACGAAATAAACCGGGCGCCCGCTAAGGTGCAAAGCGCTCTGCTGGAGGCAATGCAGGAACGGCAGGTGACCATCGGGGAACAAACCTTCAGGCTCGAAGAGCCTTTCCTGGTCATGGCCACACAGAACCCCATCGAGCAGGAGGGCACCTACCCGCTGCCCGAGGCCCAGGTCGACCGCTTCATGCTGAAGCTCCGCGTCACCTACCCCGACAAAAAAGAGGAAAAGGAGATCATGAAGCGCATCGCCGAAAGGCTGCCCATCGAGATAACCCCGGTAATCAGTCCCCGTGAAATAATGGAATCAAGGAAGGTGGTGGATCAAATTTACATTGACGAAAAATTGCAGGACTACATCGTGGACATTGTTTTTGCCACGCGCGAGCCAAAGGCGTACGGCATTGATATCGGGGGCATGATCGCCTACGGCGCCTCTCCCCGGGCGAGCATCTATCTCAACCAGGCGGCCAAGGCCTATGCATTCCTGCAGGGCAGGGGATACGTCACCCCCCAGGACGTCAAATCCATCGGCCTGGATGTCCTTCGGCACCGGGTGCTCCTGACCTACGAGGCGGAGGCGGAGGAACTCACCGCTGATGACATCGTCACCAGGATATTCGACAATGTCGAGGTGCCGTGAGGGGATGAGGGCTGGATATGGATGCTGGATTAATTGTTCTTTGAAAATTATTAATATTTGAAATCTCGGTAGGAGCGCCTTCAGGCGCGATGCATTCGCGGCTGAAAGCCGCTCCTACCGGTTATCAATGTGTCAATTCTCAGATTTGAACCTGTAAGAATCTATTTCGAATCAACGGGCAGCGCAATCGCATAACCCGTGACGTCAAAAAACAGAAAGCCGCCTGCCATGGCAAAACGCAGCGACAAAAAAGAAAAGGATTCGGTCTCCTCACGCCTTCCCCTCGAGGTGATCAGGCGGATCCGCAAGATCCACATACACAGCAACTACCTGGTCAATGACATCCTGGCGGGGGAATACGAAAGCGCCTTCCGGGGCCGGGGGATGGAATTCGAGGAGGTGCGCGAGTACCAGCCCGGCGACGATGTGCGTGACATCGACTGGAACGTGACCGCCCGCATGGGCCATCCCTATGTGAAGGTGTATCGCGAGGAGCGGGAGCTGACCATACTGCTGCTGGTTGACGTAAGCGGATCCGGGCAATTCGGCTCCGGCGCGCAGCTCAAAAACGAGCTCAGCGCGGAGCTGGCGGCCGTGCTCGCGTACGCCGCAGTCAAGAACAACGACAAGGTCGGGCTCATCATATTCAGCGACAGCATCGAGAAATTCATCCCGCCCAAAAAGGGCCGAAACCACGTGTGGCGGGTGATCAGGGAGGTGCTCGAGCACAGGCCCCAGAGCAGGAAGACGGACATCAGCGCCGCGCTCGACTTTCTCAACCGCATTACCAGCCGCAGGGTGATTGCCTTCCTTATTTCCGACTTTATCGCCGGCGGTTACGAGAAGCTGCTCCGCGTCACCAATAAAAAGCATGACCTCATCGCCATCTCCGTAGCCGACCCCCGCGAGCGCGAGCTGCCCCCGGTGGGCCTGGTGGAGCTTGAAGACGCCGAGACCGGGGAGACGCGGCTGATCGACACCGGTGATGCCGCATTCCGCAGGGAGTTCAGCGCGGGCGCGACGCGCCGGGTGAGCGAGACCCGTGAGATCTTCCGCCGCTGCAGCGTGGATCACATCCCGCTCATCACCGATCAGCCTTACATCAACGCTCTCATGAAGTTTTTCAGAATGAGGGAGAAACGGATGTGAGGCAGGGTTGCGCACGGAGCTTATTCGGAGTCGATTGCCGGGGAGACACCTGTTTGATCATGATCAGATATTTTCTTGTCCTGGCCTGGTGCGTGATACTGCTCACCTGCTGCCGGGGCCAGCAGCCCGGGACTTCCGGTGAGAAGGATACGGTTCCGCCGGTGGAGGTGAAGGCAGAAGTGGACAAGGCAACCGCCACCACCGGGGACCTCATCCGCTACACCCTCTCAGCCTCAAGCGACCCTTCCATCAGGGTGGAGCTGCCGGAGATGGGATCCCGGATCGCAGGCTTGCGGATCCTGGACATGGGGCAGAAAGGCCCCCAGGAGCGGGATGGGCGCACGCAGGTGGAAAAGTGGTACCAGCTCAAGGCGGACCTGATCGGATCCTACATTATCCCGGGAGCGGTCTTCGCCTATGAGGACAAGGGTGAAAAGAAGGAGCTTAAGACCGCCGAGATTTTCATCGAGGTTAAGTCCGTCATAGAGGACAAGGAAGCCGCCACGGACATCAAGGAGATCAAGCCGCTCGAAACCATTAAAAGAGACTATACGGCAATTACCTTATATGTCCTGGCAGGGGTTTCCCTTCTCGCGCTGATACTCGGCGGCATATACTGGTACCGTTTCAAATATAAAAAGGCCGGGACGGTTCCCCCCCGGCCTGCCCATGAACTGGCGTTTGAAGAGCTCGAGGACCTGAGGAAGGAGGGTCTGATTGAAAAAGGAATTTATAAGGAGCATTATCTCAGGTTCTCCGAGATTTTTCGCAGATACCTGGAGCGGCGGTTCCGCTTTCCCGCGGTTGAAAGGACCACGGAAGAGATTCTGCCCTCCCTCTCCGGCCTGACCGGTTTCGATGAGAGGGTACGAAGCGGGGCCCGGGCATTGCTCTTTCAGGCCGACCTGGTGAAATTCGCCCGCCGCACCCCGACGAACCAGGATGCCGAGCAGGAATACCGGCAGGCGGTGTCGTTCATCAATGAAACCAAGGAAGCGCCCCCTCAACCATCGCAGCAGGCATAGCGTCGCATGATCCGATTTGAAGATCCCTGGTTGTTCGGCTTTCTCGCCTTCATCCCGCTCATGATCTACTATCACTGGAAAGGGCTGGGAAAGAGCAGCATACGTTTTTCTTCGCTTGCCACCCTGAAGCAGCTCAGGCAGCCGCGGATGATCTTCCTGCGACACCTGCCGCCGGCGCTTCGCTGCCTGGTAATCATACTGCTGGCTACGGCCCTGGCGCGCCCCCAGGCGGGCATTACCTCAACCGAAGTGCTCACCGAGGGCATCGACATCATGCTCTGCCTTGACACCTCGGGGACCATGCAGGCGCTGGACTTTACCTGGAATGGCGAACGGCAGAACCGCCTGCAGGTGGTGAAGCGGGTGGTGAACGACTTCATCCAGGGGAGGAAAAATGACCGCATGGGCATGGTGGTATTCGGCGCGGAGGCATTCACCCAATGCCCGCTGACGCTTGACTACGGCGTGCTGCTCAGCTTTCTCGACCGGGTGGAGATAGGCATGGCGGGGGACACCACCGCCATCGGTTCAGCCCTGGCCACCTGCGTGAAACGATTGAAGGACCTCACGGGAAAATCAAAGGTGGTGGTACTGCTCACCGACGGCCGCAACAACGCCGGGAGCATCGACCCGGAAACCGCGGCCGAAATGGCGCGCACCTTCGCCATCAAAGTCTACACCGTCGGCGTGGGCACCGAAGGTGAAGTCCCCTTTCTGGCCGATACTATTTTTGGCAAGCGGTATGTTTACCAGCGGGTGGACCTGGACGAGGCCATTTTGAAAAAGATCGCCAACATTACCGGGGGCACCTATTTCAAGGCAACCAACACCGAGGCCCTGGCCGAGATTTACCGGCAGATCGATCAGATGGAAAAAACCAGGGTCGAGACAAAAGAATATACCGAGTACAGGGAGCTGTTTCACCCGTTTCTTCTGTGCGGTCTGGCCTTGCTCCTGCTCGAGGTGGTCCTGACCAACACACGGTTGAGAAAAATACCATAACCCGAAAAAGGCTGGCCGGCCAGCATACAGCGTGCGCTATGAGATTCGGTAACCTGAACTACCTGTTCCTGCTGTGGATCATTCCCCTTTTGATTGCCTTTTACGTCTACGCCTTTCGCAGCAGGGACAGACTCACTGCCGTCTTTTGCGGAAAGCAGGTGCTTCCCTCGCTGCTGCCTGACCGGCAGAAAGGAAGAAGGGGAATCAAGGCATTTCTGATCCTGGGAGGCATCGCCCTCGGCATCTGTGCCCTCACCCGGCCCCAATGGGGTTTTCACTGGGAGGATATCAAGCGGGTGGGCGTGGACCTGATGGTAGCCATCGATGTGTCGGAGAGCATGCTGGCGGAGGACGTCAAGCCCAGCAGGCTGGAACGGGCAAAGCGCGAGGTGTATGATCTGATTCACATGATGGAAGGAGACCGCATCGGATTAATCGCTTTTGCCGGCACGAGCTTCGTGCAATGCCCGCTCACCCTCGACTACGGCGCCTGCAAGATGTTTCTCGACTACATCGAGCCCGATCTCATCCCGGTGCCCGGCACCGCGCTGGCCGATGCCATCAGGAATGCCATAAAGTCATTCAACACCAAGGAGCGCAAATCAAAGGTCCTCATCCTTATAACCGATGGCGAAGATCATGAAGGAGCGCCTCTGGAGGCTGCCCAGGAAGCAAAGAAAGAGGGCATAAAGATTTTCACCATCGGCGTCGGCCAGGACGGCGGTGCCCCCATCCCCCTGCGCGACGGCTCCGGAGGCTTTAAAAAAGACAGGCGGGGGGATATGATCATCACCCATCTGGATGAGGCAACGCTGCAAAAAATCGCCCTGGAGACGGAGGGAAGCTATGTGCGCTCCGTAACCGGAGATATGGACCTGGATAAAATTTACAAGGTGGATATCAAGCAGCACATCGAAGGGAAAGAGTTGAGCAGCACCCGCCAGCGGAGATGGGAGCAGCGCTTTCAATGGTTCGTGTGTGCGGCGCTCCTTTTAATCGCCGGCGAGTTTTTCATCAGCGAGCGCAGAAAATTAACCAAACCTTTTTAAAAATATGAGCATCATAAAAAATCATATCTGGTCCGGCTTGCTGACAGCCCTCGGGATCTTTTTTCTCCTCCTTGGTCCTGCCCACGGGGAATCGCTCTACAGCAAAATGAAAAAAGGCTCCGATCACTATGAGAAGGGTAGCTATGATGAGGCTCTAAAGACCTTTGTCGACGCCCAAATTGAGTCTCCCGAAGATTCGCAGGTAAAGTACAACGTTGCCAGCACCCACTATCAGATGAAAAACTACGAAGAGGCGGTTAAAGGCTACCAGGATGTAGCGGCCACTGCCCGCGATGTCCGCCTGGAGGAGCAATCGCTCTACAACATCGGCAATTGCCTGTATCGCCAGGGAAAGCTCGAAGAGGCCGTGGAATATTATAAGCAGGCGCTGGATTTGAATCCCGATGATCAGGACGCGAAATACAACCTGGAGTTCGTGCGGGAAGAAATAAAAAAGCGGCTCAACCAGGCAAAGGAGCGGGAACAGGAGCAGCAACAAAAGGAGAAGCAGGAGGAGCAAGACGGGCAGCAGCAGCAACAGGACCGGCAGCAAGAGGGTGAGCAAAAGAAAGAGGGCGAGCAACAGCAGCAGCAACAAGCCTCAGCAGGAACAGGCTGAAGAACAACAAAAGGAGCAATCTGCTCAGCAGGAGCAGGAGGAAAAAGAGCAGCCCGCCGGTGAAGAACAGCAGGCGGCATCCGCCCGGGAAGACGGGCCGCAGCAAGGCCAGGAACAGGATGGTCAGGCGCGGCAGATGACCAGGGAGGAAGCGGAAAACATGCTCAGGAGCGTCAAGGAAGGCAAACGGGATTATCGTAAGCAGCAGGAAGAACGCGCGGGCGGATCATACCGGCCATCAAAGGATTGGTAACATCGGGCTTTGTCATGGGACTCAGGAAACTATTCCTGGTAAGTGTGCTACTTATAATAGGAGCGGAGAGCGCTTATGGGCTCTCTCTTACCGCAAAGGTTGACAAAACGGAGGCAACCCTTGAGGACCAGATTTTCCTTACCCTCTCGAGTAGAAGGATCACAAAGATCGGCCAGGCCCCAGCTCCCCGACCATCCCGCGTTCGAGGTCATGTCACGGGGAAGCACCACCCGGATGCAAATTATCAACGGCCAGGTCTCATCCGGCGTCGACTACAGCTACATCCTCATTCCCCGGAAAGCCGGCACGTTTGAAATCGGTCCCGCAACGCTGAGCGATGGCGGACGCACCGTAGAGAGCAATACCATCACCCTCACCATTGCCGCCGGCGAATCACGGCAGGACCGCCGCCCGGCAGGACCTCTTCATTACCGCCGGCGTCAGCAACACGAACCCCTATGTCAATGAACAGGTCATTTACACCTTCAAGCTTTTCAGAAGCGTACGCATTGCCAATGCCAACCTGGACAGCCCCGACTTCCAGGGATTCAGGGTCGAATCCCTGGGGAAGGAAAAAGAGTACGAAACCATTATTAACGGCAAGACTTATATAGTCACTGAAGTGCGGCAGGCCCTCTTCCCCGCACGGGAAGGAACGGTTGAAATTGAGCCGGCGAAGCTCTCCTGCGAGGTTGTCATGCAATCGCGCAGGCGGGGATTCTTCAATGATCCCTTCTTCGATGATTCCTTCTTCGGCCCTTCCAGGACCGAGCCCAAAATGCTTCATTCCAATCCGATCACCCTGGAGGTAAAGCCCCTCCCCCTCGAGGGGAAAACCGCGCTTTTCAGCGGCCTGGTGGGAGCCTTCTCCATCAGCACCGGCGTGAGCAAAAAACAGCTTGCGGCGGGAGACACCACCACCCTGACCATTGCCATCAAAGGAAGCGGCAATATCAGGGACGCCGCCGCTCCTGAATTTCCTGCCGTCCAGGACTTTAAAATATACGATGACAAACCTGTGCTCTCCATACAGGAAGGAGGAGAGCGCTTCGGCGGAACCCTGACGGTAAAAAAAGCACTTGTGCCCCTGAAAGCGGGAACCTTGCAGGTACCCGCGCTTGCCTTCACCTACTTTGACCCCTCCCGGGGAAGCTATGAGCTCTGCAAAAGCGCTCCCCTGGTAATCGAGGCAGCCCCGTCCGGCAACAAGGAAAAACTGCAGCTGGTCGAAGCCCTGGGCACGGTCACCTCGAAGGAGGAAATAAAAATAATCGGCAAGGACATTCTGCCCATCAACACCTCCCATGCCGCGCTGCGGCCATGCCGGATAGATCCCTGGCAGTGGATGTACCTTGTCTACTTTGCATTTCCTGTCGCCGCCTATGCGGCAACCGCCTTCATGAAAAAAAGAAGAAAGCGGCTGGAGGAGGACACCGGCTATGCCCGGGGCAGGAGCGCCCTGAAGCATTTCAAGCGAAACGCAGCCCCGCTTAAAAAGTATGCACAGGCCGGAGACGGAAAGGAGTTTTACCGTCTCACCTCCCGGGCGCTTAAAGAATTCCTGGGAGACAAGCTTAACCGTACCGGCAGCGCGCTCACCCCCCGGGAAATAGAGCAGCAGCTTTCAGAGCTCACCATCCCGGAGGGAAAAATCGGGGAGCTGCTGGAAGTGCTGCACACCCTGGAAGCCGGGCAATTTGCCCAGCGGCAGCTCGGGGCGGTCGAAAAGGAGAAGCTTCTGCGCGGGATAATACAAATTGTCCGGTGGCTGGATAAAAGGATGGGGCAGATATCATGAACAGGTTGCTGACCATACTGGCGTGCCTCTGCATACTGGGAATCTTTTCCCCCGCCCGCACGGCGGCGCAAAACAATCTCCCCGGCACGTCCGGCCCCCGGATTGACGCGGAGTCGGACCAGCTCACCCTCTTCACGGAGGCTAACAAGCGCTACCGGGATGAAGATTACAGGGGAGCGGCAGAGGAATATGGCAGGCTCATCCTCTCGGGCTTAAGAAACGGAGCGATGTATTACAACCTGGGAAACTGCTACTTCAAGCTGGGCATGCTGGGGAAAGCCATCCTCAGCTACCGGCTGGCAGAGATCTATCTCCCCCGGGACCAGGACCTTAAAACCAATCTCGCGTATGCGCGGGAGATGACCAGGGATAAGATCGAATCGCGGCAGCTTGCCTCCTTTTTCAATGAATTCTGCTTCTGGTACTCCAGGCTGAACCTTCAAGAACTGCTGCTGGTGTTCCTGGCCGCCAATGCCCTATGCTGGATGCTTGCCCTTGCGCGGCTGTGGCTGAGAAATGATTACTGGCGCTATCTTTTCCTGGGAGCTCTTGCGCTGGCGGCGGTGCTCGTCATCTCGCTTGGCTTAAAATTCTACCATACCAACCACTCAGCTGACGCGGTAATAATAACCCAGGAAGTTTCGGTGCGGGCCGGCAACGGCATCAATAATACCGCCCTCTTCCAGCTTCATGACGGGGTGGAATGCCGGATCGTCCGGCAGGAACATGACTGGGTTAAAATCGAGCTGGCGGACGGGAAGCGGGGCTGGGTTGAATCAAGGTGGCTGGGCAGGTGCCGCGTCCAAAGCTGGCCTGCTCCGGCCGGATAATGTCATGCGAACCCACGCGAAAGATTGAATCCATGTCTTAATGTAGGGGCGACCGGCCGGTCGCCCCTACGGAACGGACCTTTTTTTCGTTTTAAAAATGCTAAAGTTTGCGGAAGAGATGCCGACAAGATATCCATGCCTAAAGAAAAAATTCTCTATATCTGCGACGAAAAACACAACAACCAGGATGTTCAGCTGGAGTTGAAAGAGTCCGTCCCCTACCCGGAAAACCTGAACTACGGTGAAAAGGACAGCGTTCATTACTATTACCAGTGCCCCACCTGTTTGAAAGGCTACATTGCCTACCAGCGGAAGGGCAAGCCGGTGGAATGGTCCGCACCTGACAAGGAGGTGTGGGAAAAGCGCCTGAATATGGTTCGGGAGGCCCGGGTCAACGTCCTGAGAAAAGGACTTGACGAGCAAAGACAAGAGATCGACAGGGTGCGCAAGGAAACAGCCAGGCGGCTTAAGGAAATAGAGCTCAGCAAAGAAGGAGTTATCAAGGAGATTGAAAAAAAGAACCTGCTGCTTGAACAGCTCAAAAAGGACGAGCAGGAACTTTCCAAAAGAAACGCAAAAGAGAATGAAGAGCTGGCTTCGATAGCCCAGAGAATAGAAGCCCTGATGATGTCCGGGCCGGGCTTACAAGCCGATTTCTAACAGTCATCAATTATTTCCAATCACTGTCTTGATAACCCGATAATCCATCGGGTTTTTTTATTACAACCGTCTCCTTCCTCTGGTCATCCCCGCGAAAGCAGTGAGCCATGTCTTATCCCAACGTAGGGGCGACCGGCCGGTCGCCCCTACAGAGACCTTATTTTCGAATCAACAATACAATCGGGCGAACCGCATTTTCTGAAAAATGCCGATAAATCAGGGTCATCTTTGTAAAATACCCACTTGTTTTTTAGATCAGTCTGTGGTACAGTGCACGCAATTTAAGATTACATCTATTCAATTCTGCCGTTGAATGGAGTTTAATATGAAATCTTCGATAAATTATTTTGAAAAAGGCAATGAGCTCCTTGCACAGAAAAAATACGCGGATGCTATCCAGTGCTATGAAAAAGACTTGAAAAACGGAAGCCGGAACAACCGCTCCAAGGTGCTCTTCAACATGGGTATTGCCTACAACTATTTGTGCAAATATAAAAAAGCAGTCAAGTGTTACGAAGAAGTGCTGAAGGACAAGAACTATCCCGCTTCCTACAAGGCACTGAACAACATGGGAAACTCATATTACCGGCTCGGACAGTACAACAAGGCCATACAGTGCTATGAAGATGCCCTGTCGCTGGAGAATAACATCTCCCAGGGCAATACCTGGTTTAACATGGGCCTCATTTACAATCAGCTCAAGCAGTACGACAAGGCCATCAAGTGTTATGAAAAGGCCATGGAAGACAAGAACTACATCTCTCTTCCCAACATCTGGAACGAGCTCACCAGGGCATACAACAAGATTAACCAGGTTGACACCAAGCAGGTCTGCCTGCAAAAAGCAACCGGTTAGGACATCCCCTTCTCTTCGCCCGCTCCGGTGATTTTTGAAAAAGTGTTTTTTTCAGGCTGGTCAAAAACATTCAGATGCAAGGCACGCGAAACCCTGAGAAATGAGGCGTCCTTTCAGGTACGCCGCAATGACGAAGGATGAGCGTAACGTAGCAGATGGGTGTTTTTCAACAGCCTGCCGGGTGACTGCACTTTAGAACCCTATGCTCATCGGCGGCAGAGCGCACAGTTTGGATGAGGCTGCCCGGGTCGGAGAAGCGGGTTTCGACTT
This sequence comes from uncultured delta proteobacterium, assembly GCA_963793865.1. Taxonomy (GTDB): domain Bacteria; phylum Desulfobacterota; class WTBG01; order WTBG01; family WTBG01; genus CAZWCD01. The sequence continues at coordinate 10,446 of CAWCBP010000008.1, read as the reverse complement.
TGCGGAAATAAATCTTTTACATCCCCATCAGACCTTTCAGGAAATACCCTCCCTCCTCAGGATTAAAGAACAGCACAAATTTTTTTATCTCGTCCACGGCCCTGAAGAAGGCAGCCCTTTCGACTGTGCCCGGCTGAGGGCCTCTCTGCTCCCCCAAATCAAGACGCTGGTCGCGTTCGCCTCCGAACTGGAAGCCCGGATGATTACCGCCCACTTCTGGCTTGACGGGCGATACATTCAGCAGCCGGTCCTGCGTGAAAAGCTGGCCATACTCGAATATCATCCCGGGTTTTCAAATACTCTGCCGAACTGATTGGCGCAATAATATCGCCTGATCGTGTAGGATTAGGACCACCCTGCCCAAATTGACCATGACAGGCGCTACAGTTCTCAGCGAAAATGCGTTCGCCAGCAGCAGCTCCGCTACCTTTGCTGATTTCGAATGTATATTTTACAAGCGCATCAAGTTGCTCTGCAGTGAGGATATTCCCCCATACCGGCATGGTCACATGGGCGCCGCCACTGCTTATGATCTTCTGAGCACTCTCAATATCTGGAGCGGAGGGCACCCTGTCACCATGACAAGCTGCACAGTGTTGGCCGAACAATGTCGCCCCAGCAGGGTACGAACCTGGGTCAACAACATATGTCGCCAGCGCATACAGATCATTCTCACTGAGTGTACCCTTCCATGCCGGCATTTCAAGATGCTGCCCGCCTTTTGCGATCAGAGCTCTCAATTCCTCTTCGGTGCCATTAAATGCCACGCCCTGACCATGACATCCGGAACAATTCACAGCAAATAGGCGCTGACCATCAGGCGCAGCCAGGAAATTGAGTAGCGCATTTTTTTCATCTGTAGAAAGGGTATTCTGCCAGTCGGGAATCTTTGCTTCCAAATGAGGCGGGTAATTGTTCCCTTCGTCAAAAACTCGCTGCAATTCCAAAGGATTGCCTGTTGCCTGGAGTGCGTTCTCATGGCAACCGCTACATTCGCGGGTGAACAGGATGCTGCCATTCGGTGAAAGGATGAAGCCAACCAGGGCGTCAATTTCATCGGTGCTCAGATCGCCGCCCCAAGCCGGCATACCCTGATGATTACCGGCGGCAATGATCTGATGCAAATCCGTGCCAGGGGGAACATCGATGCTGGGGCCGTGACAATTGGCACAGTTCTGGGCGTATAATGCGGCTGACTGGTCCACAACAACCGCTTCCTGTGGAGGAGGCAATTCCTTGACAGCCAAAAAAGTTAACGTCCCTATCCCAACCACAACCACCAGAGCTGAGATACTGGCAAAGGGCCGATTCATAAAATGGCGTTTCGGGCTTTTATCAATAAAAGGCAGAATGAGCAGGAGCAAAATAAACAAGCCAGGAAGAATCATGGCCCCGATGACTTCCAACTTCCCCGGAAAATATTTTAGTAACTGGAACAGAAAAAGGAAATACCATTCCGGGCGGGGTGTATAGGACGTATCGTTTGGATTTGCCCTGGCTTCAACTGGCGCCCCAATAAAATACGCCAGCAGCCACGAGAATAATGAACACGATCAGTACTACGATCGAATCCTTAAAAATAATATCCGGAAAAAAGGGTACGCCTTTTTCCTTGGCTTCTTTATATTTTTTATCGTAGGCTTTTTTCTCTTGTTCGTTCATGGCTCACTCCTCCTTCCCGTGAAGGCACAGCTGTGATGCCAATGCGGATGACCAGAGTAAAGATGCACAAATACCAGAGTCGCCAAAGATGCCGGTAACACCCAGATATGGGTGCCAAAAAAGCGCGCCAATGTCACCGCCGATAATTCATCTCCACCGCGTGCAATTCGTAACAACCAATCACCAACTACCGGGGCAACTCCGGCAATGCGGGTTCCAACGGTTGTTGCCCAAAAAGCTTTTTGATCCCATGGCAACAGGTAGCCGGTAAAGCCAAAGCCGATCACGATCAGCAAAAGGAAAACACCCGTTATCCAGGTTGCCTCACGCGGATATTTGTAAGCGCCATAGAAGAATACACGCAGCAGATGAGCAACTGTAACCACAACCATGGCACTTGCGCCCCAGTGATGCAATCCCCGGATAAACCAGCCGGCAGGAAGCTGGGTAGAAATGTAGACGACACTGTCATAGGCGTGATCAGGTGTGGGTACGTAATAAAGCGTTAGCAAAATTCCAGTGACAGCCTGAAGTATGGCTAAGAACAGAGTGGCACTCCCTAATGTATATAACCAATTAACGTGGGGAATTTTGCGCAGAAAGATCGCCTCCCAGACAGCACGCCAGCCAAACCGATCATCCAGCCAATTCACAAGATTCGGAAACATGTTAACCTCGCTTCACAAAAAGAACACCATCTTCAACCTTGCTCTCGAAACGATCAAGGGAACGAGGCGGAGGGCCGGATACAACGCTACCATCTTTTGAGAAGACACCATTATGGCAAGGGCAAAAGAAGCCTTCTTTTTCTGCGATCCATCGAACTCTGCAGCCCAAATGAGTGCAAATATTGGACATCACTGTAAAATCCTGTCCATTTTCCGTCAACACGTAGGCTGAGAATTCCTCCTCGGCATTGATCCAGCCTGTTTGCTTTTGAATAACCGTCTTGAAAAGGGTTGGGATATTCACCTCAACCTTATTCACCGAACCCAGGCGGATCCACTCATCAATCCCTTTTTGTAGCGCAGGACCGACTACATAGGCAATTGCCGGCACTCCAATCGCCGCCCCAATCACACCGCTGATACCAGCAATGACCATCTTCATGAAGTCACGCCGACTTATCTTACGTTCTCGAGGTGCATCCATAGTCTTTTTCTCCTTTGCGATGAATTTTCAAAAAAAGCTTCGATACCTCCGAGCACTGGGGTGATTCGACTTACTTTTCCAGTGCGCCAGCGTTGATCCACTCAATGACTTGAGCAATCTCCTCAGGTGTTAATTGACCGGGATGTCCGCCTGCCTGTTGTTTTGTGACCAGCAAACTGTTGGCGCCATCGCCAGGAATAATCACCGGACCGGAGCTCCGCCTTTCATGGCATCGGCATAGGTGGAGAGGTTCAATCCAGCCTAATGCGCCGGCTCCATGACAGGCTGTACATTTTGCCTGGAACAACGCGCCGATCGAGTTATCCCACGTCAGGGCTGAGGCTGGAGCCGCGGTGAGGGCGTGGAATCTGCTGCTCCGGCTGTGCCGCGTTGGGAGATGACGTGGGAAGCGCGGTCTCTGTCGGCAGGGACAGTTGGCGTCTGGGTCGGCGCGGGAGTTGGCGTCTGCGGCACAAAGACTACCACCGTTGGCACCTGTCGTTCGACTGTTGTCAGAGCCGTTTGCTCTGCATTGACAAAACCATATACACCGAGCAGCATAAAGAGCGCCAGCACTGCCGCAATCGGCAAATAAACCCTCTGGCGTTTGCGAAGTGCAACCGGATCAACCGGACGTTCTGCCATCCCTGCTTTGATATCCGCCAGTTCCAGCGGATGCTCATGAAGCATCTCCTCTTCGCTCATCTTGCCGGTGAACATGGATTTGTTGAAGCGCTTGATATGAACACCATACATATGCCAGATGATGATGGCCAGGACAGCCAGCAGGGCTTCGCCGCCATGTGCAGCTTTCGCGGCAGGGATCACTTCGCCGGGCAGGAATCTGGCAGTGGAGATCGGGTTCCACATCATGAAGCCTGTTGCGCCCATGATGATGGCTCCCCAGACGAACGCCCAGTATTCCATTTTTTCTTCAAAGGTATAGCGGCCCATTTGAGGAGGCGTTTTGGCGCGACCGATGTTATACATGAGCGCCTGCCAGCCATCCTTCACATCCTGCAAGGCTGGGCAGCATGGTCAAGCGTGTGCGGCGCACATAGGCCATGTAGCCAAAGACAAGGATGTGCCAGGCGGTGCCAAGCATCATCACGATGGCAGCAAAATGGTGGATGGTCCGCAGGTTCTCGATGCCGCCGAGAATGTACACAAAGGCAATCGAAAGACGGCGAGCTGGAAAATTTTTGCGGCAAACCGTAAGTCGCCAGTGTTGTAAAGGAAAGCATCATGATCCAATGCTCGATGCGACGGGCAAGCGGGAAACGCTCATAGGTGCGGGTGACTGTGTCGCTCATTCGTGCGTTCCTCCTTTCGCCTGCGTGCGGCGCGCAATAAACCTGCGGTAAACATCCGTCAGCACAAACAAGATCATGCCTCCCAGAACAGCAGGGATGAAGATTTTGTAGAACAGGTTGACGAAATACACGAGCGGGAACACCTGAGGGCTCGGTTCATAGTGACTTAGCCAGGCATCGGTGAAAGCTGGCTGTCGTTGCATCGGGATGACATTGCTGGCATTTGACCAGCAGATTTTTCTTGAACGCAATGCCTGCTTTGGGATCATCCGGTCTCAGAATATCGTGAACGCCATGACAATCTGTGCAGACCGGTTTGTTCGTTGGCTGGTCGGGATAATTCTCCTCGAACATTTTCACGGTCGTACCATGGAAGTCAGCAACATAGGTGTTCAACACATTGGTCGAGATGCCATATTTCTTCATGAGCGTTTCATTGGTATGGCAGTTTGCGCACAGAGATAGGGCGTACTGTTGCGGAAAGCTGTTCGTGGTGGGATCTCCAATGTTATGAACGCCATGACAATCAATACAGGTGGGAACATACTGATTGCCTTCCTCGGTCAATGCCGCGCCATGGACACTTTGCTTATAGGTTTCATAGATCGTGCTGTGGCACTTGGCACAGGTTTGTGGAATGACAAGCCGTGCACCCAGCAAGAGTTCACCTGTATTCTTATCTGTCAGGCGTGTCTGGGTATGCGGGTTATGACAATCTGTGCAAACCGCAGCATTGGTATTCCCAGCCGCCAGCGCACGTCTGATGGACACTATCCAATGTCTTTTGATATTGCTCGTGGTGACATTTCTGGCAGGTGGGATACATTTCCAGCGAAAAATCGCGCGGACTGCTCGCAGTCACTTCAGGATGTGGAAAACCCGTGATATTCGTATGGCAATCCACACAGGCAATATTTTCCGTTCCATGCACGGAGGCGCGAAATTTCTGCGGATCGATGGTGAACGGAAGAGGCTGTCCCCCAATTTGAGCGGTCATCCCTTCCTGTTGATGACAGGCTAAACAAGTTTCGTCGGTGGCTGTATCGCCTTGAGGTTGGGGCGCAGCCGCAACAGGTGTTGCAGACAAGGTCAGAACAACAAGGAGAAGCAAAACTCCCAAGTACAAGACCAGCCAATCCCAATTGCGATCTGTTGTGCCTTAAACCATTTGCTCATTGCACGCTCCTCATTAAGGGTAGGCTCATAAATAATTGCGAAATTATACAGTCAAATTACCCATTTTCTTGCGTGGGTTGAATACCCCAATTCTACGTGGGGTTGTCACCTTCTAATAGTGAAGAAAATCATAGAAACGTATGATTATGGGAAGAATTATCCGCAAAAGAATATGTCGGAAATTAATTTATCGTCTGGTCATCCAATATCTTATTTCTTTATCCAATGGAAACAATGGAAGCAGATCCACGCGATAACCCTTTCCCGGCATAAGCCTGCATCAGTTGAGCAGCTTTCTTCAATACCGTCACGGTCATATCCCAAGGGCAGGGTCATCAACTCCCCAATTGCGGCGTGTGGATAGTCCCCTTTGACGCGATGATAAATACCAAATTCCAATTGCCAGGCATCCAGCTCCCCATAAACAGATAAGGCAGTGATCATTCCCTGCTGCAAATGGCGGGCTTCATGAATGATCAGGGTCTTGATACGCAGATCGTCCAGCGGCGTTTCATACGTGTAATAATGTGAATTCAAACGGATATTGCCGAATACGGTCCAAAACGCGCCGATGTTGGGACGTGCCCGTTTGAAACCGATCTTCGTCCTGGCGGGTACGCAGAAAGTCCACTGCGGCACGGCCCTCCTCCCCCATTTGTGTAACAGCTTCCAAAAGGTTTTCTTTCCAAACATTATGTTCCATATGATTATCCCTCATACAGTGAACTGGCCGGAATTTGCGCAAGTATAAATCATTTGAGAAAATCATGAGAGAATTTGTCGAATATAAGATCAGAATATAACAGTGACTGATTCACGATAACATACGGAATTGGAGTACTACCTATAGTAAATTAGTACCGTTTTCAGTCTTGAAAGTTTATTTGCAGCGTTTATTTTGATGTAGAATAGAAGTTAGATATTCTGAAAGGAGAAAAAATGACTAATAAAAAACTACTTGGCAAGTATTCTATTGGTCCTTGTAGTTTTGTTCGCGCAGGTTGGCAGTGTGGCAGCCGCTCCACAAACGCAGGACACAACTCCCATTACCGGTACCATACAGAGTATTACAACTGAAACCGATGCAAATGGAGTTACCACTGTCGTTGTTACACTTCAGGATGACCAGGGAGCAACCCAAACCGTCCATCTCAGTGTGGATACGGCTGTGACGCTTGGTCTGGTCACGTTGGATCCAACCACGCAGCGAACCTGTTGTCGATCAAACACAGAGTCGGACAGACAGTGGAAATCGATCCGACCGACTGTGATTCCGACGAAGAACCGGCAGAGGAAACGTTCATCCCATTGCCGCGATGTTAGCCGAATTTCTTCGATGAGGATCCCAGCGTGTCGTGAATGGTTTTCACGAAGATGGTTTTGGCTTCGGCGTCATTGCCCAGGCATTGTGGATGTCAGACAGCATCGAACGGAGATGCAGTCTGCCGCAGGGCTTGATCCTGGAAGCGAAACAGAGCGGCGATTACAGCGCTTTCGATACCTGCCCGATGGCTCATCACGCCCACCAACTGGGGCCAGTTCAAAAAGGCATCCTTGGAGAAGGACAAGAAAAATCTGGGCGTCATCGTTTCCGGGCATGCAGATGATAGCATCTGAAGATGTCGGTAACCCAGCAGGACCACGGCAACGGCAAGGATAAAGATAAGAACAAAGATAAGGGTAAAGGCAAGGGCAAGAATAAAAAACCGTAAATAAAGTATAGATCGATAAAGGAGCGGCAATTGCCGCTCCTTTTTATTTTGATAGAAGCTGAGAGTCCAATCAGTTATATATTTGATAGAAGCTGAGAGTCAAATCAGTTAAAATAGCAGTGGAGAAAACAATGCGACAAGTTGCTATTCTAGGTATTGGTCAAACAAAAATTGACGAACATTGGGACCTATCCCTGCGCGAGATCGGTGGGAACGCCGCCTTCGCCGCGATGCACGATGCGGGCATGGAGAAGGTCGATGCGCTGTTCGTTGGGAATATGCTTTCGCCCCATGATCAGCGGTCAAAACCAGCTCGGGACTTTCTTTTCGGATTGGATCGGACTCTGGCATCAGGAAGCGGTCAAAGTGGAAGCCGCCTGCGCGTCGGGTGCGGCAGCGCTTCGCGCGGGGCTGATGGCTGTTGCCTCCGGCGACATCGACTCAGCGCTGGTGGTGGGCGTCGAGAAAATGACCGATAAAGCCGGTCATGATGTCACTGCCGCGCTGGCCACCGCCGCCGATGCGGATTACGAAGTGGAACAGGGTATCTCGTTCGTGGGCATCAATGCGCTGATCATGCGCCGCTACATGCACGAATATGGCTGGAAGCACGCGGACTTCGCGCCCTTCTCGATCAATGCCCATGCCAACGCCATGCACAATCCATTTGCGCGCCTGCATCAAAAGATCAACGTGGAGCAATTCGAAAAATCGTCCATGGTCGCGACGCCGATCAACCTTCTGGATGCCTCCCCCACCGGGGATGGCGCGGCCGCGGTGGTGATTGTCCCTGCGGAGAAGGTCGCCTCGTTGAACGGAAAGCCGCGGATAACGGTGGCAGGTTCGGCGTCCGCGACGGATTCGATTGCCGTCCACTCGAGGAAAGATCCGTTGTTCCTGTCCGCTGGCTATCAGTCAGCCAAACGCGCCTATGAGATGGCAAACGTCGGGCCGAAGGATATCGACGTGTTCGAGCTGCACGACGCGTTCTCGATCATGTCTGCCCTGTCGCTCGAAGCGTGCGGATTTGCCGAACGCGGCCAGGGTGTGAGGCTGGGGCTCGATAACGAGATCAGCCCGAAGGGACGTGTGCCCATCTGCACTCGTGGCGGATTGAAAGGCCCGCGGGCATCCGGTCGGCGCGACGGGGATGTATCAGATCGTGGAAGTCGTCCAGCAATTGCGCGGCGAGTGCGGCGGAACACAGGTGGACGGCGCAAAGATCGGCATGGCACAGAACATCGGCGGCTCAGGCGCAACGATCCTGACACATATTTTGAAGGCAGAATAAGAAGAACTGGTCTCGCAGCGAGACCAGTTCCTTTAGATTTCTTATGCGAAAACTATAGAAATGCTTGACGAACATGATGAAACGAGGATCAACACCAACACAGGAAGGAAAGTAAGCGTCGTGAGGATGCCTGCCAGCCTATCCTTTTTGCGAGCATAGGCGATCCATGCTGCGATGGCAAAGGCGATCGGCCAGATGGGTAGGACCAGACGGCGATCACGAAAGTCCAGGCTTCCGCCGTCACTCCCGAGTCAAATGCCATGACAGAGATCCTGCCATGACAGCCAAAAAACAAGGATGCCAGAGCCAATACTTGTGAGGCGATCAACCAGATCAGGATGAGGCTTGCGTGAAGCAGGTTTTGTTGTTCCAAAGCAGTAATCCTACTGCGAAGTTAATGGTTCCAGAAGCATTTGCAGCAAATTTGATGCGAATTTTACTCAGCTGCATGATTCCATCCATATCTGGCGATACGCTTATCCCCACCAGATATGGAAGGACAGAATTACAATTACATTTTTGTTTGTTCACTATTGAATCTTGATCACACTTGTCATATACTTATCTGAAGAAGGAGCGAACATTATGGCAGACAAACGAAAAATCACCCGTCGTGACTTTACGTACTACATGCAAGTCACAGACGAACTGAGCAAACAGTTGATCGGTTATCTTTCAGATATCAGCACAGGCGGGTTTCAAGCTGGACAGCCAGAAACAGATCCCAGCCGGGCAGGATTTTCGGATGCAGATCGAACTGACACCCGATATCGCCGATAAGAATTCCATGGTGTTTATTGCCCGCAGCAAATGGTGCCATCCTGATCATGTTGACCCCAACACCTACAATGTCGGCTTTGAGATCATCAATATGGCCCCCAGCGACATGTCGATCTTCCAGCGCATGTTCGATAAATATGGTCGCAGAACACGATGAAAAACAGAAGCTCTGACGATTATTTATGGAGATAAGTTCCAACGATATTTTCTACTTTGACGGGCGGCACGTGCCGCCCGTTTTTTATCCACAGGATTCCCGCAAAAACATGCGGGCATAGTGCTTCGCTTGTCCACAGGACTGCTTCGCTTGTTGTAAAATTGCCGTCATGAAATATAGAACATTGCGCTCCATCGTCCGCTTTTTCATGAAGCTCATCGCAGATATTGAAGTCAATGGGATCGAAAAACTTCCCGAAGGAAATGTGATCGTCGCCGCAAATCATCTGGGGAGACTCGATACAGCCGTTCTGTTGTGCATCCTCGACCGTGAAGACATCATCATGCCGGTTGCTGAAAAATACAGGGATCATCCGCTCTATGGGGCGATCGGGCGCGCCGCAAACGCCATCTGGTTGAACCGCTTCGAAGCAGATTATTCCGCCTTGAGGCAGATCCTTGAGCGGATGAAGCAGGGCGGGCTGTTGGTGATTGCCCCTGAAGGGACACGTTCAAAGACCGAAGCATTGCAGGAAGGCAAAATGGGAGTCGCATTTCTGGCAAGCAAAAGCGGATATCCTGTGCTGCCCGTCGCTGTGACCGGCACCGAGGACCGCGGCGTGCTCGAAAACCTGAAACATTTCCGGCGCTCAAAGATCACTGTGACAGCGGCGGATCCGATTTATGTTCAGCTCCCCAAAGGAAAGGGACGCGAAGAGGCCATGCGCCAGGCAACCGATGAGATCATGTGCCAGATCGCCGCACTGCTTCCCGAAAAATATCGTGGGGTCTATGCCGATCATCCACGCTTGAAGGAATTATTGAAAAACTGACATGAGTAATATATTATTCGCTGGCTGATTCGCCTGCATCTTCAACCTCATTGCCCGCGTGGAAGTCAGTGGCTATGAATATCTGCCGAAGGAAGGCAGTTTTGTCATCGCCACCAATCATCTTGGGATTCGTGGATGTCCCGATTGCATTTTATGCGCTCGACCGCTGGGATATGTTTGTGATTGATCGGGAAAAGTGGGGAAAGGTCGGTCTCTTTTCCGCTGGGTTGGAAAATACTTCAACTTCATCTTCATTGACCGCTTTAACCCCGATATTAAAGCCTTGCGCAAAGTGATCTCCCTGATGGAAGAGAATAATATTCTGGTCATTGCTCCCGAAGGGACACGTTCGCGCACAGGAGAATTGATGG
>CAWCBP010000007.1:0-25996 GCA_963793865.1 uncultured delta proteobacterium | reverse complement strand
GAAAACCGGCAACGGTGCAAGCCGTTCGTGGGTTCGAATCCCACCCCCTCCGCCAGTCTTGCATGGGTTTTGTGTTTGTGCTGTTCCGGTACATCCTTTCCACTATGGCTCCGGGAGGTGCGTGACACTCCCGGACGCGGCTTCGGTACCTGTGCTACACCCTCTGCGCCGCCGACCAGCGGAAACGGACAACGGTCACAGGATCTGCTTAGGGGGCATGGTATGGACATGCCCGTCGTGGGCACTTGGCTTGAGAAGCGTGGCACGCCAGACAGGATGTCTGCCCGAGAGGCAGGGTCGAGTCTGGTGTGACACGCCGAGACGCGACAAGGCAGGCACGTCTAGCACGGCTGGCTTGTCAGCAATCTCCCAAGTGACCGCGGCGGGCGTCGCCTTGTGTGCGTCGGGCGATCTGGCTGCCCCTCCCGAAGCCGACCGGCCACCGTATCGGAGACGGCGCTACAACCGCTTCATCTCCACGGCTTGGGTGGGGACGTCGGTGGTGTTGAAGGTGGCCGTCATCGTGTCAGCGGAGACGGGGCCGAGAGTCAGGTCGAGCTCATTGGTGAGCTGAGTACCTTCGTATCCCAGGGTGATGGTGTCGAAGACCACGTTTCCGTCGACGTCGGCCTGCCCTCCGTGCCAGTTGTAGGAGAAGCCCTTCGTCCTGGACTCGACGTGCGCGGAGTAGTGGTCCGGCGTTCCCGTGACCGCGATGGTCACTGCAACGGTGTCGTACTGCCGCACCCCGGACCATTGGCCGAGATGCTCTGGCGACGCCACGGGTGTCCCGCACGCAGCGACCGCAGCCATCGCCGCAGCCATGACTGCCACAACCGAGACATATCGGCGGAAACGCGGGTGTCTGGACACCATGCCCCTCCTCACATGGACGCCGCCAACCCTATCTCCCAGACGGCGACGCCTCACGTATTGGGCTGGGGAACGCGCGAGGGGGCGACCGTCTTCCGGCGTTTCGGCGCGTGGTCGCCCGGGGCACTTACCAGGGGGCTGCTGCGCACTGGATCACCCGCTCGTTCCTGTGCGCCAGGGGACAGTCCGCACCGGCGTCGAACTCTTGACCGAGGCCACGACGATGGAGGATCTCATGCACTGGTACCTTGACGTGTCTGAAGAAGTACGCGGTGTTCGCGCGGCCGGGCACGGCGCAAGAGAATACTGGATGTTCGCGCTCTTCAACTTCTCATCGCGTGGGTTCTGGTGCTGGTCGACAATCTCATCGGCACGGACTACGGGAGGGGCAGCGGTGTGCTCCAGAGCGTGTACTACCTGGCGGTGTTTCTCCCCTCGCTGGCGGTAGCGGTGAGAAGGCTCCACGACACCGGCCGGTCGGGCTGGTGGTTCCTCATCATCCTCGTGCCGTTCGTCGGCTGGATCGTCCTGCTTGTCTTCATGGTGCTGGACAGCCAGCCGGGCAGCAACGAGTACGGTGAGAATCCCAAGGTCGCCTAGAGGATCCCTGCGTCCTTCAGCGTCCTCGGCGCTGATGGTACGCCTCGACCATCGCCCACAACGGGCTCCATGCCACGGCCAGGGTCGCAGCCTTCGCCCCGACCCTTTGCCAGGGGCGGCCTTGTCGTCGTCCTGGCCTGCCGCGCCATCCTCTCGACGTCGGTGATCAGGATCGAGCCAGCGAGGATCGCCCATGACCTTCACCGCCGGCACCTCGCCACGCTCGATGAGGCGCTCGATCTCGGCCTCGGAGATGCCGAGACGCGCGGCGGCCGCGGCCGCGTCGATACTCCTGTAGTCCTGACGCTTCACTGATCCTCCCAACGGGGTCGGGCACGCGGCGGCACCCGATCCCTCGGCGTTCTACTCCTAGTGTCGGCCGCTCCGGGGGAAGGCTTGAGGAGGTGACGCGGACCAGGCACGAGGCCGAGCCGCCGCGATTCCTGCCCAGTTCGGCCTGCCGAGATGGGCTGGACGCTGCAAGGCCGTGCCCGGCTGGGGCAGAAGAGCACCGGCAACGGTGCACGCCGTTCGCGGGTTCGGACCCCACTCCCTCCGACACTGGTCCCGCCGGAAGACCCTCGTTCAGTCGGGTCCGCCGGGCCTCCCGTCTACCGAGGACGCATCGTCGGCAGGTGAGGCCGGGAGGTCATCGTCGGCAGGCGACGGAGCACTCGTATCGTCAGCAGGTGAGGCTGTGGGTGCGTCATCCGCCGGCGTCGTCGGCGGGGTGTAGTCCGTCGACGCGACGGGGGGCGAGTCCGCGACAGACTCCTGAGGGCCGCCGTACGGAGGAGCCGGCGGCCCAGCCTGCCAGCCGCCGTACGACGGCGGGCCACTCGCGCCCGGACCGGGCGGAGGGCTTCCCCATCCGTACGGCGGCACCGGCGGCGTCTTCACCCGCCTGACGACCATGGTGTGAGCCATGCGGTCGCCGGCGCTCCGGCGACGCTCCCTGTCGCCGAGCACCGGTCCGAGGAAGAGCAGGAACGCAGCCGGCGCGAAGAGGAAGCTCAGCGAGATCGCGGGCGCCTTGACGAGGTTGCGGACCAGCGCGCGCCCGAGACCGCAGCGGCTTCCGTCGTACCCGACCACGCGCAGTCCGAAGATCAGCTTGCCGAGGGTCGTCGAGAAGATGGCTTCTTCGACGACCTGGATCAGGTAGAAGCCCGCCACGAGGGCGAGCGTGAGCAGCATCTGCTCACCGAACGAGAGACCGGCGGGATTGAGCGGGTCGCCGCTCGACGTCGTCAGCTGGCCCTCGGCGTCGATGCGCCCGCTGGCGATCATCCAGACTGCAGCAGCGACGACGAACAGAATGAAAGTGATGGCCGCGTCGATGACCGCGGCCAGCGTGCGCTTGCCCCATCCCTCGGGGACACGTGCGGCCGGCGTGGCGGCGGCGAAGCCGCCGGGTGCGCCGGCCGTCCACTGCGCCGAGACAGCCGGTGCGGGTGACCAGCCGGGCGGCGCGTCGTAGGGCGGCACCTGGCCCGCGTTCGGGTGTGCGGCGGCGGACCCCACTGCGAAGCCGCGGACCGGCGACCTCCCAGCCGCCGCCCGTCACGTCATCGGGCGGACCCGGCGCGGCGGGCGCGGCTGGCGCGGCGGGCGCGGCGGGCGCGGCCGACGTGTCGACGTAAACCGGCGGCCGGGCCTCCCCGACCGGGCGTCCGCACTCGTGGCAGAACTTGTGTCCCACCGGAAGTCCGGTCCCGCACTGTTCACAGATCGGCATCGTCGGCCCTCGTGGTCGCCGGGCAGGGCATGCGTCGGGACGGACCGCCGTGGCACGTCTCGGCGTCAACGTTACGGGCCCCGTCGCGGAGGGGCAAGCGGCGCTGCTGGAGGAGTTCTACCTGAACATAGGCCTGGCGGTTGTCCTGCTGCTGGTCTACCTGCTCTATCTGGTATTTATGCTGAAAACCCACCCGGAATTCTTTGCCAGTTCAGGCGGTGGCGAGCATCACCACGGCGAAGGGGCGCCCTGGGGACTTCCCCGGGCAGTCGGCAGCCTGCTTGGTGCTTCCGTGCTGGCGGCATGGATGAGCGAGATACTGGTCGGCGCAGCGGAAGGCACGGGTGAGGCCCTCGGCATGTCTCAGGCTTTTATCGGTCTTATCTTTCTTGCAATCGTCGGCGGGGCGGCTGAGAGCGGCTCGGCAATTGCCATGGCCCGCAAGAACAAGGTTGATCTCACGGTCGGCATTGCGCTGGGGAGCTGCATCCAGATAACCCTCTTCATAGCGCCGCTCCTGGTTCTGGCAAGCTTTGCGGTGGCTCCCCATCCATTCACCCTTGCCTTCGGACGCGCAGAAATTGGCTGCATGTTCCTTGCCATTATCATTGGCACCATGGTCTCCGGGGACGGTCATGCCAACTGGTACAAAGGCGTGCAGCTCATCACCGTTTATGTGATCATGGCACTCCTCTTTTACTTCATGCCTGAAGCTACCCATTAACAGACGCAGACAGGTTATGCCGGAAGAAACATCCCGACAGCGCAAATCGTTACTGGATCCAGTCGAACGAATCTCGGAGCTGCTCTTTGGCCTGATCATGGTGCTCACCTTTACCGGATCGCTCAGCGCCGCCACGGCCGGGCGCGAGGAAACCCGCACCATGTTGTTCGGGGCCATCGGCTGCAATCTGGCCTGGGGAATCGTTGATGCATTCATGTATCTCATCAATAACTCTTACCGAGCGCGGTCAAGGCATCCTGAAACTGCGGGCAGTGCGTGCGGCCAAAAACCCGGAGGCGGCGCAGCGCATCATCGCCGAGGCATTACCGGGGCCGGTCACTTCCGTCCTGCAGGGAGGCGAGATAGAGTCCCTCCGGCAGCGGCTGAGTCGGTTACCCGAACCGCCTGCCCGGCCGCGTCTGGATAAGCAGGATTTCCTTGGTGCGGCGGGCGTATTCTTAATTGTTTTCCTGTCAACCTTTCCCGTGGTCATTCCCTTCATCTTCATGCACAATGCGCTGCGGGCCCTGCGCATCTCCAACGCCATCGCAATCGTCATGCTTTTTCTGTGCGGTTACCGGCTGGGACACTATGGCGGACATCGGCCCTGGCACATGGGCCTTGCAATGGTCATTGTCGGCTGTGTGCTGGTGGCTATCACCATAGCACTGGGGGGATGAAGAACAGGAAAGTCCGGTTAGTTTATATCCCGCGCTTGAAGGAGGAGGTAGGTATGAAGATTTTGAGCACGCCGCGCATGGAACGATGCATTGGTTGTCATTCCTGCTCCCTGGCCTGTGCCCGTCTGGTGCACAAGCAGCTTTCCTGGGATAAGGCGGGAATCCGGGTCCACTCGACGGGCGGTCTTTCCACCGGCTTCGAAGCCAAACCGTGCATGGCCTGTGATCCCGCGCCCTGTGTCGCGGCTTGCCCCACCGGAGCCTATTCGCAGCGAAAGGGGGGCGGCGTGGTGGTCAGGAAAAAGCTGTGCATTCGCTGCGGGGCCTGTGCCCGGGCTTGCCCGGTAGATGCCATCTATCTGGACCTGTCCGGCGAACCCTTCGTTTGCATTCACTGCGGCCGTTGCGTTGCATTCTGTCCCCATGACTGTCTGGAGATGGTCGATGTTCCAGCCTGCCCGGCAGGTGATGAAGATCGAAGGGAGGTGAGGCCATGATCCGCGATTATTTTCGTGTGCTCAAGGTTGACCTTTCCACCGGCCAGGGTCAAATCGAAGAGATCGAAGGGCGCGACACCTGCGCCGGAGGAAGCGGCCTGGCGACGCTCCTGTTCAGCCGATTGGGCTTTCCCGATCGCAGCTGGGAAGATCCGGAGCAGCCGCTGATATTCGCCATCGGGCCCCTCACGGGATATTTTCCGCTGATGAGCAAAGTCGTCTGCGCCTTCAAATCGCCTTACCACGATCAGTTTGCCGAGAGCCATGGCGGCGGCCGGGCGGCCCTGGCCCTGCGCTTTGCCGATTATGACGCCCTGGTGATCATAGGGAAAGCCAGGCGCCCGAGCTGTCTGGTGGTGGGATCCAGGACATTGGAAGTGAAAGACGTTCATTATCTCTGGGGGAAAAGCGTCCAGAGGACCGGTCAAATGCTGCGCCGGTTGGCGGGGGGATCAGGCCACCGCTCCATTCTCCGGATCGGGCCGGCGGGCGAGAACCGGTCGGCCATGGCCTGCATCAACGTGGACACGTACCGCCATTTCGGCCGTCTCGGCGGAGGAGCGGTCATGGGCGCAAAGAACCTCAAAGCCATCGTGATTGTGGGAGACGAGTCCTTCGATCTGCCCGCAAACAAGGAGTATGCCCCGCTCTTCCGGAAGATCTACGGGCAACTCACCGAAACGAACATGATGGAAAAGTATCACAACCTGGGTACGCCGGTCAACGTGGCGGTCCTGAACGAGATCAAGGCCATGCCATGCCGGAATCTCCAGCGCACCAGCGATGAAGCCATCTCCGGCATCACGGGAGAGACCTTTGCCGATCGCACCCTCCTGCGCAACGCCGCCTGTTCCGGATGCCCGGTGGGGTGCATCCACCTGGGTTTTGTGCGCGAAAAGTTCAGTGAACAAAACCAGCTATCTCTACCGGCAGGTTACCTACGACCACGAGCCCATCGCTACCATGGGCGCCATGCTGAGCGTCCTGGATGCCTTCCAGGTTCTGGCCCTTCTGGAAATAGCGGAAAAAGCAGGGCTGGATGTAATCTCCGCTGGAGTGGCCCTGGCCTGGGCCACAGAGGCTTTTGAAAAGGGCCTCATTTCCGAAAAAGAAACGCTGATCCCCCTGAAATTCGGTGATGCCGGGGCCTATGCCCGGGCGGTGAAATACCTGGGCACAGGGGCTAATGATTTTTACCGGTTGCTGGGCCAGGGAACGCTCAAGGCGGCAGAACAATACGGGGGTACTGACTTCGCCTGCGTTCTCGGCCAGGAGATGGCGGGGTATGCAACCGGGGAGGTATTTTTCATCTCCCAGGCACTGGGCTTTCGTCATTCCCACCTGGATGCCGGAGGTTACTCATACGATCAGAAGCAGCAAGGAAAGGATGTGGCCAAGGCCGTGGAGTTTCTGGTTCAGGACGAAAAGGACCGGGTGTTTCTCACCTCCATGGTCTCCTGCCTCTTCGCCCGGGAAGTGTACAAAGAGACCGTACTGGCAGATTGTCTGAACGCCGTGGGCTACCGGAATCTGGCGGACAATGTGGACGCTGTGGCCCGGAGGGTCCAGGCGATGCGATGGCACATGCGGATGAAAACCGGATTCGACCCCGGATCCATGAAGATCCCCGAGCGGTTCAAACAGGTGGTCACCTGGAAGGGTCCCATAGATACCACTTATCTGGATGCCTTGCAGAAGACCTATGCGCAAAGGATCCGGAAGATGGCAACATCAGATGAGAGCGGTCTTTCATCAACATCCTGAATCAAAAAGGATGGCGTTCCGGGGCCGTCTCCATAGCAAAATACCGTTTGTCACGGGCTTTAAAAGATGATAGTCATTGGCGCTTCCAGATAACATTGATCACAGGCACTACCATGATCGACAGCACGCAGGGAAACAGCATGATACCTCCCTGAAGACACCTGATGACATCAGCCTCTGGGAGGAAGCAGCTGTGGTGCGGGAAGCGGTTTATCCGGTGAAGCCGCGTTCACTGGTGATACTCTTCGCCCGAATAACGGATTATTAAAGGAGAGAATATGCCGGTAGCCGATTACAAGATATACGGTGAAATGCTCGACCGGGCACGAAAGGGGCATTTCGCCTATCCCGCCATCAACGTCACCTCGCTCACCACCGCCAATGCGGTGCTCAAGGGGCTTGCCGAGAGTAAAAGCGACGGTATTATCCAGGTCTCCACCGGCGGCGGCACCTTTGCATCGGGATTGGCAGTCAAGGACATGGCCCTGGGGGCGATCTCCATTGCCGAGCACGTGCACCGCGCTTCGCAGCGATACCCGATCTACGTCGCCCTCCACACCGACCACTGCCAGGCGGACAAGCTCGACCAACTCGTCATTCCTCTCGTGGAGGAGACCGAGAGGCGCAGGGCCGCAGGCAGGCCAAACCTTTTCAACAGCCACATGTTCGACGGGAGCGCCCTGCCGCTGAAGGAGAACCTCGACATCGCCGTCAAGCTCCTGGAGCGCTTTGGGAAGAACGATCTCATCCTCGAAATCGAGACGGGCGTTGTAGGGGGAGAAGAGGACGGCGTCAAGGGCGAGGCGGGCGCCAAGCTCTACACCACCCCTGAAGACACCCTTGAGGTTGCCCGGCGCCTCAACGCGATCAAAGGCGGTCGCTATCTCCTTGCCGCTACCTTCGGCAATGTCCACGGCGTGTACAAGCCGGGCCAGGTCAAGCTGAGGCCATCGATCCTGAAGGACTGCCAGGACGCCGTTGTCAAACAGTACGGCGAGCAGGCCCGTTTCTACCTTGTGTTCCATGGCGGATCGGGATCGGAGCTCCGCGACATCCACGAGGCAATCGATTACGGCGTGGTCAAGATGAATATTGACACGGACACGCAATACGCCTTCACCCGCCCCATTGCAAACCACATGATGAAAAACTATGACGGCGTGCTGAAGGTCGACGGGGAGGTGGGGAACAAGAAAACCTACGACCCGCGCACCTACCTTGCCCTCGGCGAAGCGGCCATGGCGGAACGGGTAAAACAGGCGGTCCACGACCTTAAGGGTACCGGAACCACGCTGTTTAAAGGATAGGTCGACCATCAGAAAATAAATGGTGGATCCGGTGCTGTAAGGGCGACCGGCCGGTCGCCCCTACCGAAGTGCGAAACGCGAAAACTGAAACAAATTCAAAACTCGAAGCTCAAATGTTCAAAACCTCTTTCGCACTTGGGGTTTTGCAAGCAATAGGAGCAAGAACATGAAAACAAACATAACCGGAACGGTAACCACAAGCAGCACCAGACCGCATGGTAGAGGATGACAGGACAGGCATCAGCGTCGAGGCCATCAAGCGCGCGTTCCTCGACCACCTCTGCTACACCCTGGGGCGGTTTCCTGCTGCTGCCCCCCGCAACGACTGCTACATGGCCCTTGCTTATACGGTCCGTGACCGGCTGCTCCATCGCTGGATGAAAACGGTGGAGAGCTATTTGCGGGAGGACGTCAAGGTGGTGAGTTACCTCTCTGCTGAATTCCTGATGGGACCGCAGTTGGGAAATAACCTCATCAACCTCGGAATTTACCATCAGGTTGAACAGGCAATGAAGGAACTCGGTCACGACCTGAATGAAATGATTGCGCAGGAAGAAGAGCCCGGGCTTGGCAATGGCGGTCTGGGAAGGCTTGCCGCCTGTTACCTCGATTCCCTGGCCACGCTCCGGATACCGGCCATCGGCTACGGGATCCGCTATGAATTCGGTATTTTTGATCAGGAAATCCGTGACGGCTGGCAGACGGAGGTAACTGACAAGTGGCTCCATCCCGGCAACCCCTGGGAGATACGCCGTCCCGAAATCACCTTCCAGGTAGGTTTTGGCGGGCATACCGAAACCCTGTGCGACGATGCGGGCAGGTACCGCGTGCGATGGGTTCCCGACCGGGTGGTAAGGGGTGTAGCTTACGACAGTCCCGTGGCGGGCTACGCCGTCAATCAGGCCAACATGCTGCGACTCTTTACTGCCGAGGCATGTGAATCCTTTGATTTCCAGGCCTTCAATCAGGGGGATTACTATTCGGCAATTGACGAGAAAGTTGCATCGGAGAACCTGACCAAGGTGCTTTATCCCAATGACGAACCCCTGCAGGGCAAGCGTTTGCGCCTGGAACAGCAATACTTTTTTGTCTCCTGCTCGCTCCAGGACATGATCAGGATGCATCTGCTGCTCTGGAAAAACCTGGATAATTTTCATGAACAATTCGCCATACAGTTAAACGACACCCACCCCTCAATCGCCGTGGCAGAGCTGATGCGGCTGCTCATTGATGAGCATGCTATGGAGTGGGACAAGGCATGGCATATCACCACCAGCGCCCTCGCCTACACCAATCACACCCTGCTTCCCGAGGCGCTTGAAAAGTGGGCACTTCCGCTTTTCGGCAGCCTCCTTCCCCGGCACCTGGAGATCATTTATGAAATCAACCGCAGACACCTGGAAACCATCGCTGCACTTCATCCCGGGGACACAGAGATACTTTCCCGCATGTCGCTTATTGATGAAACCGGTGAACGCTATGTCCGCATGGCCCATCTGGCAAGTGTGGGAAGCCATGCCATTAACGGTGTCGCTGCACTGCACACCGAATTGCTCAGGAAGGATGTTCTCCACGACTTCAGCCGGGTATTTCCCGAACGATTCCACAACGTGACCAACGGGGTCACCCCGCGGCGGTGGATGGTTCTCTCCAACCCGAAACTTGCCGCCTTGATCAGCAGCCGGATCGGCAGCAGATGGATCAGCCACCTGGAGGAAGAGCTTGCCAAACTCGAGGACTTTGCTGAAGACCGGGAGTTTCAGCAGGAGTGGCACATCATCAAGCAGGACAACAAATTACAACTTGCCCGGTTGATCAAGGAGCGTACCGGCATTACCGTGGATCCTGCATCGCTTTTTGACGTGCAGGTAAAGCGCATCCACGAATACAAACGCCAACACCTGAACCTGCTTCATCTTATTACCCTTTACAATCGTATTAAGGAAAATCCCGGCATCGATGTCACTCCCCGCACCGTTATCTTCGGCGGCAAGGCCGCACCCGGCTACTTCATGGCCAAGCTGATAATCAAGCTCATCAATTCCGTCGCCGAGGTGGTAAACAATGATCCTGATGTGGCCGGACGTTTACGGGTCGCCTTCTTTCCGGACTTCAATGTGAAGAACGGCCAGTGGATCTACCCTGCGGCGGATCTATCCGAACAGATATCGACTGCCGGGAAAGAGGCATCGGGCACGGGCAACATGAAGTTCGCCTTAAACGGGGCGCTCACCATCGGCACCCTTGATGGGGCCAACGTGGAGATCCGTGAGGAGGTGGGGGCTGAGAATTTTTTCCTCTTCGGCCTGACCGCGGAGGAAGTGAACGATCTGAAGGCGCGCGGTTATAATCCCCGTGATTATTACAACGCCAATGAATCCCTGCGCAGGGCGATCGATTGTATCGGCTCAGGAGCCCTCGCCCGGGGTGATGCAAACCTGTTCAGGCCGGTGGTTGACTCACTCCTGTATCACGACACCTATTTGCTTTTTGCTGACTACCAGTCCTACCTTGACTGCCAGGAACGGGTTGCCGCGGCATTCCGCGACCGCAGCCGGTGGACGCGCATGTCCATCCTTAATGTGGCCCGCATGGGAAAATTTTCTTCAGACCGCTCCATACGGGAGTATTGCAGTCATATCTGGGGGGCAAAGTCACTCGGCGATCAGGCTGATGAAACGGGTCTTTCTGCAGCGTCGCCGGCACAGTGACGTCGTAAATCCTTCCCGGTTATTTTTTAAGGGTTCATTCTACCGGTAACCATTATTGAGGAGTCACTTCTATGAAAAAAAACCCTGTTCTCATTTTGCTTCCGCTCATGCTGTTATCTTTTTCAGTCTCCACAGTTACCTACGCCCAGGACTCACCCGCGCAAAAGATGGACGGCACACAGATCATGGCCATGGTCGCTGAAAGAAATCAGGGGGATGATTATACCCGCTCCATGTCGTGGACGTTTACCACCGGCGGGAAAGAACGCAACAGCATGAAGTGCGATGAGACGAGAAAGAACTACCGCGGCAAGGAGGGAATCAATTTCAAGTCGGTCATCCGCTACCGTGATCCCGCAAAGATCAGCAGGAGATCCACCCTGACCTGGAACTATACCGACGGCAGGAGGAACTACTGGTATTTCATGTTTGGCTTTACCACAGCAAAAAGGGCTCTCCGATCTCGAGAGGATCCGTTCCCAGTCCGAGGTTGATTTTAATCTTGACGATTATGTGGATATTAATCCCGGAGAGGAAAGCCACACGCTTTTAAGAAGCGAAAAAGTTCAGGGGAAAAGCTGTTATGTCGTCGAGAGCATACCGCTTAAAGGCGGAAAGAAATACAGCAAGCGCATCAGCTCCATCGACCAGCAAGCGTTCATTCCGCTTCGCATAGAGTACCATGACCGCAAAGGAACGCTCCTCAAGGTTCTGACCATCACCTGGCAGCAGGTATCAGGACTTTGGTTTTGGAAAGAGGCTGTGGCAGAAAACGTCCGGGATGACAAAAAGACACTCATCAGGGTTGATGTCGTCAAGGCAAACACCGGCATTGACGAGCGGGAGTTTACCAATGTCGCCCTGGAGAAGATAAAGTAACCTTGAGAACTGACGGCCGATCGCCGCAGGCCGTCAATGTCACGCCTTGCCCTTTATGAAAATGCTTTTACAATCAATTTATAGACGATAAGCAGCGGTTTCACTGGAGGCGCATGCACGAATTGAGCATCGCCCAAAGCATCGTGGAAACGGTGCTTGATGAGGCAGGAAAGGCAAAGGCAGGCAGGGTGGTAAAGGTCACTCTGAAAATAGGTGCACTAGCGGGCATCATGCCCGACTCGCTTCTCTTCTGCTTTGAGCTCCTGACCAGGGCAACCATCGCGGCACATGCCGAACTTGCCATTATTACCGTTCCCATCACAGCACAATGCACACGCTGCAAAAGCAGCTTCACCATCAGGCAGAACCACTATCGCTGTAGCGAGTGCGGGAGCCAGGATATTGAACTGCGGTCGGGTCGTGAACTCCAGATAGCCCAATTGGAAATAGACGATGAAGAAGATTGAACTGCAACAGGACATCCTGGGTCATAATAACAGCCTCGGTTATGAAAACAGTGCTATCTTTGACCGGGCGGGCATCTTTGTGCTCAATCTGATGAGCAGTCCCGGTGCCGGCAAAACCACGCTGCTTGAGCGGACCATCGAACGGCTCAAAGACAAGTTTGCAATCGGGGTTATTGAGGGTGATATTGCAACCTCTTACGATGCCGAGCGGATTGGTGCCCACGGAGTGGAGGTAACCCAGATCAACACCGGCGGTGCCTGCCACCTGGACAGCAGTATGATCAAAAAAGTTTTAGTAAACTTTGACCCTTGACAGGCTGGACATGCTCATTATCGAAAATGTCGGTAACCTTGTATGCCCGGCTGAATTCTTTCTGGGGGAAGATGCCAAGGCAGTTATCCTCTCTGTCACCGAGGGGGAGGACAAGATTCTCAAGTATCCCCTTACCTTTCGGCTGGCAAAGGCACTGGTTATTAACAAGATTGATCTCCTTCCTTATATCGACTGTAGTGTCCCCAGAATAATCCGGGACGCCACCGGCATCAATCCCGCCCTGGCCATTTTTGAAACTTCCTGCACCAGGCAGACGGGCTTGAACAACTGGATCGAGTGGCTGGAAGGTAAGATAAACGAGAAAAATAAACACAGTCGCACTGCATGAGCATCCTCTCTCCAGGACCGCAGGCAAGGCTCATAAGAACAAGAATCTCCATTGACGGCATCGTCCAGGGGGTGGGATTCCGCCCGTACATTTATAATCTTGCCCGATCGAGGGGGCTTAAAGGATACGTGCTTAACAACGAATGCGGTGTCGAGATAGAAGTTGAAGGAACGCCTAACGATATCGGCGAGTTCCTCCGGCTCATCCCCCAATCCCTCCCTCCGCGGGCACATATTGTCAGTTTGCAGCAGGAGCATCTTCCCCCCGCCCACTTCGCCGATTTTACCATACGTGAGAGCACTGCCCGGGATGAGCGTACAGCGCTTATTTCTCCGGACACTGCCGTCTGCAAGGACTGCCTGCATGAACTATTCAACCCACAAGACCGCCGCTACCGCTACCCGTTTATTAACTGCACCAACTGCGGCCCCCGCTATACCATCATTGATGCCCTTCCTTACGACCGCCCCAACACCTCCATGAAAACCTTCCGCATGTGCCCGGCCTGCCGGAAGGAATATGATGACCCTTCTGACCGGAGGTTCCATGCCCAACCCAACGCATGTCCGCGCTGCGGGCCGATGGTACAGCTTGTTGATGCCTCTAATCGCCCGGTCAATACAGCCAACCCGGTCGCGGAGTGCGCAAGATTGCTTCAGCAGGGTTCCATCATTGCGGTCAAAGGGCTGGGAGGCTTTCACCTTGCCGCGGACGCAACCAACAGCGCATCCGTTGAGCGTTTGCGGACGCTGAAAGCCCGGGAGGAGAAACCGCTTGCGGTCATGGCGCCGGATATAGAAACCATAAAGACATTTGCCCTGCTTTCCCCCGAAGACGTGGCGCTGCTCGAATCCGCGGCTGCCCCTATCCTCCTCGCGGCGAAGATTGCTCCGTTTCCCCTTTCTCCCCTGGTGGCGCCGCACAACCCTACTGTCGGGGTTCTGCTTCCCTACACACCGCTTCACCACCTGCTGCTCAGGGGGAATTTTACCGCACTGGTCATGACCAGCGGGAATCTTAAGGATGAGCCCATTGCCATCGAGAACGGTGAAGCGCTGCGCCGACTCGGCGGCTGCGCTGACTATTTTCTCATGCATGATCGGGATATCTATTTTCGCACCGACGACTCGGTGATCAAAACATTTCCGCTCAGCGGAACCAGAAAGGACGTGGTTACCCGCAGGGCACGCGGATATACGCCCCAGCCCGTCTTTCTCAAGGAAGAAGTTGTTCCTGTCCTCGCTGTAGGAGGGGAGATGAAGAATGCCGTATGCCTCACCAGGGGGAAAACGGCCTTTTTAAGCCAGCACATCGGGGAAATGGGCTATCGGGAGACCTACGAGCACTTCCTCAAAACCATCCATCACCTGAAGCGGATTTTGACCATAGAGCCCCGGGCAGTCGCCTGCGACCTTCATCCCGGCTACGCGACCACCGGCTTTGCCGACGCGCAAAAGGAACTGCCTGTCTTCAGGGTCCAGCATCACCACGCCCACATCGTAAGCTGCCTCGCTGAAAACCGGGTCAAGGAGAGGGTGATTGGTGTTGCCTGTGACGGCACGGGATTCGGCAGCGACGGAACCGTGTGGGGCGGGGAATTTCTGATAGCAGACTACAGTTCGTTTGAACGCGCAGCTCATCTGACACCGGTTCCCCTGCCCGGAGGAGACCAGGCGGTACGAAAACCCTGGAGAATGGCCTTAAGCTACCTCGCGACCTTCTGCGGGGACTGCGGGTACAATGAGCTGGAGATACTACGCAAGCAATCCGGCCGTGATAAGGAGCTTGTGCTGAAGCTCATACAATCAGGCTTTAATTCCCCTCTCACCTCCAGCATGGGGAGGCTGTTTGACGCCGTGTCCGCCCTCCTGGGGGTATGCGAAGAATCAACCTATGAGGGACAGGCGGCCATGGAACTGGAAATGGCCATAGACAAGGGGACGGAAGATCATTATGATTTCCTCTACCAGGAGCAGGATGGATCATGCTCCGTCAATCCCTCCCCGCTGCTTAAGGGCATATGCGTCGATCTGCATGACGGCAAACCTTCCGGCTATATAAGCACAAAATTTCACAACAGCATTGCCGCCATGATCGTAGCAGTCTGCCTCAGGCTCAAAGAAAGATACAGGCTGGATAGTGTCGCCTTAAGCGGCGGATGCTTCCAAAACGGCTATCTGCTTTCCCAATGCATCAGCGGGCTGAGTGAGTCAGGATTTACCGTGCTGCATCATCAGGTTGTTCCTCCCAATGATGGAGGGATTGCCCTTGGACAGGCCCTCATCGCACATGAATATCTTACAAAAAGCGAGGGATAAAAAACCATGTGCATAGCCGTTCCCCTGGAAGTAGTAGAGATACGAGGTGACATCGCCCTGGCGCGCTACGGCAATGCAACCTGCGAGGTACATCTTGACCTCCTGGAAGAGGTCAGCGCGGGTGATTATGTACTGGTGCATGCGGGCTTTGCCATTGAAAAGCTTGACCGGGAGGAAGCGGAAAAAACCCTTGCGATCTTCAGGGAAATTGCTGATGAAACACCTTGATGCATTCAGGGCAAAGGAGCCGCTTCAGGCCATACTTTCCAAGATAGAATCTCTTCCTTCCAGCCCGCTTTCCATAATGGAGGTATGCGGAACGCACACCGTCTCCATTTCCAAGTTCGGCCTGCGGAGTCTCTTGCCTTCCCACATCAGGCTCATCTCGGGGCCGGGCTGCCCGGTATGCGTGACTTCACAGGGCGATATTGACCTGGTGATTATGCTTGCCCGGGAAGGCAGGGGTCATGAAAAATACATTATTGCAACCTTCGGGGACATGATGCGCGTTCCCGGCTCCGACTCCTCGCTCATGAAAGAAAAGGCCAGGGGAGCTGATGTGCGCATCGTCTACTCACCCGCAGACACCTTGACCATAGCGGCAGAGAACCCTGATGCGGAAGTGGTTTTCCTTGCGGTTGGTTTTGAAACAACCTCACCAACCATCGCCGCGACGGTGCTCAAGGCACAGCAGTCAAACATCAACAACTTTTCCATTATCAGCAACCATAAGCTTATTCCCCCCGCCATGCACCTCCTCCTTGAAGATCAGACCACCGCCATTGACGGCTTTCTCTGTCCCGGTCACGTTTCAGCAATCATTGGCATTAAACCATATCAACACATTGTTGAGCGCTACCGCAAGGGATGTGTTGTCAGCGGGTTTGAACCGCTTGACATCATCCTTTCCACCTACCGGCTCATGCTCCAGATTCAGAAAGGCACTCCCCGGATAGAGATCGAATACAGCAGGGTGGTTCAGGCCGGGGGCAACGCCAAGGCATTAGGTCTGCTCAGCCGCGTATTTGCGGTCACCGATGCGCGGTGGCGGGGTTTCGGTGTCATCCCGCAGAGCGGGCTCACACTTAAGGATGAGTTTTCCCGCTATGATGCGATTAAAAAGTTCAGCCTCACCGTACCGGATGTCCCCGATCCCACGGCATGCCAATGCGGCCAGGTGCTGAAAGGAATTATCACACCGCCCCAATGCCCTCTCTTTGCGAAGACATGTACCCCTGAGGAACCGGCAGGGGCCTGCATGGTATCATCCGAAGGAACCTGCGCCTCCTATTATAAATACGATCAACGGACTTCACGAGAATAATCTCAAACGGACACCGCTATGGACGATTACATTCTTCTGGCTCATGGCAACGGAGGGAAATTTACCTCACGGCTCATCCAGAGCTGCTTTCTTCCTTACCTTAAGGATCCTGTCCTGCATCAACTGAATGATCAGGCAATCGTTGACGTGGAGGGCTGCCGCATAGCCTTTACTACCGATTCATTTGTGGTGCATCCGCTGGTCTTCCCGGGCGGGGACATAGGCAAGCTTGCGGTCTGCGGAACGGTTAACGATCTTGCGGTCGGGGGCGCCATTCCTCTCTATTTAAGCGCTGGATTCATCATTGAAGAGGGGTTCTCCCTGGCGGAAATGGGCACAATAGCCTCATCCCTGAGCGCTGCTGCCGCGGAAGCCGGTGTGAGAATCGTAACCGCCGATACCAAGGTGGTGGAAAAGGGAGCCTGCGACAAACTCTTCATCAATACCTCGGGAATAGGCATCATCAGCAGGGGGATGGATTTCGGGCCACATAAGGTCCGGGCAGGAGATGCAATCATCCTCTCCGGATATCTTGGGGACCACGGCATTGCCATTCTCTCGTCACGCAAGGGTATAGAATTTGAAACCTCCATAACCAGTGACTGCGCACCCCTCAACCTGTTGGTCAACGATCTCCTGCCCCACGCGCACGCCATCAAGGCCATGCGCGATCCAACCCGGGGCGGACTGGGCACCCTCCTTAACGAAATCGCCCGGCAGTCGGGAACCGGAATTACTATTTATGAAGATTCCCTTCCCGTCAGGGAGGAAGTACGCGGCGTTTGTGAAATCCTCGGCCTGGACCCCCTCTACCTGCCGAATGAAGGGAAGCTGGTTGCTTTTGTTGCGGCGGAGCATGCTGAAGCGGTTCTTGCAGCGATGAAAAAAAACCCGCTTGGCACTGACGCCTGCATCATCGGGGAAACAGCGGAAAAGCCTGCCGGTACAGTAATCATGGAAACCCGGGTGGGGGGATCGCGGATGATCGATATGCTCGTCGCCGAAGATCTTCCCAGGATTTGTTAATGCGGTGCGTCATACCTATGAGATACTATAAAAAAGCTCCTCAAGGTTCTGACCATCACCTGGCAGCAGGTAGCAGGACGCTGGTTTTGGAAAGAGGCAGAGGCGGAAAATGTGCGGGATAACAAGAAAACATTGATCAGTGTCGATGCGGTAAAGATAAACACCGGAGTTCAAGAGCGGGACGTGACCAAGGTGGCCCTGGAGAAAGTAAAGTAATACGGCGAAACTTGTGGGGGACATTGCAGGCCGTCAGAGGGACGCACTGTCTTTCACGAAAATGCTTTTGCAATCAATTTATAGACAACAAGCCAGAATGAAAGACAGAAAAACACGCACAGAAGCCTGCATAAAATAATAGCCATTGCTTCATCCATGCCCAACCATCTCTTGATCGTACCGGACGTCATCTTTACGCCTCAATGCTAATGACGAAACCCACGATGTGATCCAGGCTTGGTGGCCCATGGGAGGGGGCCACATAACTATAATTTGAGTTTAAAACCACAAAGAGAGAGGGCTGATGGCCATGGAGGGGGGTATAAAATGGCCATCAGTCTCTCCTTCTCTCTGTTTATGGCGGGTATTTCCTTTTTGACATCCCGGGCAGGACATGGTCATAGTAACCGGTGCAAGTAAAATAACCTATTGTGCCTGTCCTGTTACAATAATACTGTATTCAAGCGGCTCTTCTGCCGAAACCGGGACAGCGGAGATAATCCCCCCGGTAACCCACGCAAATCCAAAGATCGGATCAACCGCCACCTGGGCGGGAGACCCTCCCATCGGAGCAAATCCGTAAACAAAATCAACATCCACCTGCCGGCCAACGCTTACCATGGAAATCCACCACATGCCGAGCTGGCTTGAAGTCATATTCAAGTTCGCGGAAAGCGCGCTGTTGCCGATCGATACCAGAGCCACATTTAACATATCAAACGGTGTTGAAGCAGTGGTGCTGATGCTGCCCGTGGATTGTCCCTGCAGAACGATTGCAAACTCGTAGCCCGCATCGGGGGTTATCCCGTCAATTCGCGCCGCCTGAGCAGCATTGACAGAACAGCACAGGAAAAGGGTTAGCACACAACATAAAGCCATACCGGTTTTTTTGCTCTGATTCATTCTTTGCCTCCTGTGTTAGTTAGCGCCTCTGTTTAGAAGATCGTGCACTGTTTCATGAGCGAAACGGGGCATGAACCATACAACCCTGAAAATTGGCTTCAGGGATCACACTGCTTGAGCGACAGTTAATCACCTCCTCATCCTTTTTTAATGATACTGTTCGACTGCATTGGTAAAAAGAATGAGCAAATAATATGCCAAAAGAAATTCATGCCGGGTGATACAGAGGCCGCTTCATAAAAACCTATTTCTTAACAGCACATTAGATGTGTAACTGCTTTCGCATACTCATAGGCGTAACGCGGGTTGCAAATGGTCCGATTCAGCCATTTGCCGTCTCTTCAACCTGAGACATGGCTATAGAAAGCCGATGGGCCCGAGGGTAAGGGCAAGACCTCGAGCCGGAGTGAAATTTTTAAGCCCTCTCTATTATAAATTAATATACCTGATGTACTCAAGAATCTGCAGGAATGGGCGATGAGCAGCTGATTTCAGGAACAGGATGCGCTATGTCGGCACTGAGGAGGGAGGATCCGGCAGGGAAAATGAGCTAGCGCGTTTTCCCGGCAAAAAAATCGACATCCCGCATCAGCTGTCGCATGAGGTCATTCAGTCCCCTGCTCAGCACCTGATCCTGCGCCTCCCGTTTCGCCTGCTCACCCGCGAAAAAACGGTAGTAAGCAATCCCCTGGATGCGGGAACGGTAGCGTCGCTCCGCTTTGTCAGAGCGCACCGCTTTCAACAGTATGGTGACATCAAACTTGTCTTTATTGGGCAGTTCGGAGGAGAGGAAAAAGAGGAGAGAGCGAAACAGATTGCCAAGCTCCCTGGTTTCAAGCGCCCCGTTTATGGACACCTCCAGGTTGACTGCCTTTTCCCTGTCCCTGATTGTGCCGGAATCGGCAAGGGCGGCAACCTCCTGAAACACATAGGTACGCTGCAGCTTTTGAACAATCAGCCGCCTGAACTCTTCAGGGGGCTCGATGCTGCTTCCGTTTATCCTGAGATCAAGCTTCTCGAGAATGGCAGGCACCCGGATGCCCACCTCGGACGGCAGGAAGTCCCCGGTGCCCGGGGGCAGATCGATCATCTCCACCCTGTGGGCACAGCCGAGGGCGAGAAACAAAAGGGCGCTGCACATCGCTATTCCAACCCGCATAGGCACTCCTTCCGCCGGCAGCCGCGGCCGGCATCATGGGAAATGGGGTAACGTATCATTATTCATTTTCCGGTCAATCCCCGACCGTAATCCGGCAGTTTTCCAGAAGCGTCCCTGTAGCCGCGTCAAGGCTGTCGAGCGAGTTGATGTAGTCAATCAGGGCCTTGGTCTCGCCCGCCTGTGCCGCCGCCAGCTCTTCCTGCACCCGCAGCACGTCTACGCTGGTGGACATGCCCAGCGCCATACGCTCTTCTTCGGCCTGGAGGCTGGTTTCACTCAGCCGGCGCGCCTCCCCGGTGGCGCTTATCCGCTGCTGATTGGTCTCAATCTGCCTGATGGCCTCGTTTATTTCAAGCTCAATCTTGTTATGCAGGCTGGCAAGCGCCGTTTCCGCCTTTTTCAGCTCCAGGGAACTCTTGTCATAATTATTCTTGGCCCAGCGGTTCCCCAGCGGTATCTCCATTTTGAACCCCACCAGCCAGGAATAATCGCCACCCGCATCCATTCCATGAATGCTTCTGTCATAATGAGGGTTGGTCGCGTTAATGCCATAACTGGCCTGCACATCAAAGAGCGGAAGCATGGCATTTTTCGCCCCGGCATGGGCGATCTTCAGATTTTCAAGCTGCATCCTCGCCTGCTCGCATTCAGGGCGCTTCTCCAGGGCAATGCCGAGGTAGTCACTCACTTCCCGCTTTTGAAATTCCCTGAGAACGGGTTTATCCGTCAGGATCACAGACCGGTCACGAAGCGGAGCATTAAGCCGCTCGCTCAATAGATCTTCCAGGTCACGGACGGCGTTGTCCGCCACGATGACCGCCTCCTCCCGCGAGGCCACACCGGTTTTGGCCCGAAGGATCTCAATGGCCGGCAGCTTGCCCACTTCCACCAGCGCCTCGTTTCTTTTCATAAGATCCTGAGCCAGCTGCAGGGACCCTTTTTTGACCTGCAGCACCTGCCGGCCGAGATAGAGGTTCCAATAGAGCTGCTGGAGTTGGGCGACCATTTTTGACGTCCGGTCCTCGAGCTGCGTCCTGGAAATTTCCTTGTTGTTGGTGGAAATGCGAATTCTTGAACGGTTGAGATCAATGCCGAAATTTCTCAGCAGCGGCTGATTGAGGGAAAATACCACCTGGGAAAAGTAGGTGGGACTTTCATATTGCCAGAGGGAATTGGTTCTGTATTTATCGGTGGTAAAGCTGACGTCGCCCACTCCCCCGGTCAGAAACCGCTTGGAAAGCCCGGCATCATAATTGATGGTTTCCTGCTCGTAGCTTTTATTCCTCAGCACGCCATTGAGCAGGGTGGTGGGAGAAATCATCCATTTCTCGTCCCGAAATGAAAAACGGGCCAGGGGATCGAAGGCGGCCTTTTCCTTTACAATTTCCTTTTCCTGCATGTCCGGGTTGTACTGCTCAACCTTCAAATCGAGGTTGTTGGCAAGCATGAGTTCGATGCACCCCTTCAGGGACAGCGCCGTGGCCTCCTCCCCGCCGGATGCGTCCGCGGCATGAGAAAAAGAAGCGGCCCCTGCGCCGAGGGATGCCGCGGAAATCAGCAATGCCAGTGTCATCAGAGCCCGTGCCTTCCGGCAGAGGGTCTCTCTCGTGACCATCAGACTCTTCCCAATGTACATCATGGATGCCTCCTTGCCAGGCGTGTGCTAACAGGTGATTGAAAAAGTGTTCAGGCTGTTCAAAAACATCCAGATGCAAGGCACGCGAAATCCTGAGGAATGAGGCGTACATGCCTCCTACGCTGCAATGACGAAGGATGAGCGTAACGCAGCAGATGGGTGTTTTCACCAGCCTGCTAAAAAAAAACCCTCGGGCACCTCTCCCTGGGTCATTCTGCAACGCTTAACAGGTGATAAGCGGTACCGTGTATGTCTTCATAGGGCTCAACTTGTATCATCCGCCCTGCGGGCTGTCAATCACTTTTCCCCCGATTGAAAAGGATACATGTGACGCGCGGTCATGACGGCGGCAAAAAACCTTTTTGCTTGACTAACATAATTTGTCTTATAGAATAATGCGCAATTTTGCGGAGATGAGCATGACACCGGATGGAAGACCGGTGCGGGCAATCCTGAACAGGAATCGAAGAAAGGGAAACGATGAACAAACAGGCAGCAAAAAAAATCATCACACTGGCTTTGCTTCTCTGGTGCGCCGGTTTCTGCGGCGGCTCACAGGCCCTCGCTGTTCCGGCCGTAACCGGGCAGGCCCCAGCCGTTCAGGCAACCGGGGCTGCGCTCCCGCAGTTCACCGTTGATGCAACCTCTGCCGTCCTTCTTGATGCCCTCTCGGGTCAGACACTGTTCGAACAGAATGCCGGGGAAAAGCTGGCGCCGGCAAGTCTCGTCAAACTCATGACCCTGTACATCGCTTACGATGCCATAAAAATGGGCCTGGTTAAAATAGATGACGGGGTGCTCATCAGCAAAAAGGCCTGGGCAACCCAGGGCTCAAAAATGTTTGTACAGGTGGGAAGTCGGGTTGAGCTGCTGACTCTGCTGCAGGGCATTGCATCGGTCTCGGGAAATGACGCCTGCATCGCCGTGGCCGAACACATAGCGGGAATGGAAGAGGCCTTTGTGCCCAAAATGAACGAAAAGGCCGGACAGCTGGGGATGAATAATACCAATTTTGTCAATGTGAGCGGCCTGCCGGCGGAGGATCAATACAGCACTGCCGCCGATATTGCCACGCTCGCCTATCACTACCTGGCGGATCACCCGGAGGCCCTGCCCATCCATTCCATCACCACCTTTACCTTCAGTGGAATCACCCAGCACAACCGGAACGGCCTGCTGCTGCTCAATGAAGGTGTTGACGGCCTTAAGACGGGATGGATCAGCGACGACGAAGGCTTTCACCTGGTGGCCACGGCACTGAGGAACGGCCAGCGGTTCATCTCCGTGGTGATGGGCGCCAAAAACCGCTCCACCCGGGAAAGCGAGGCGCTGAAGCTGCTCAATTTCGGTTTCAAAAACTTTTCCACCGCGACGGTCTTTAAGGCGCAGGAGCCGCTCGCCGTCATACGCGTGTGGAAGGGAACAGAGGACCGGGTTGCCCTTATTGCCAGGGAGCCCGGCATCATTACCGTCGCGGCCGGTGACGCGCCGCAGCTCAGCTTCACCAAGACCATTCCCGAGCGCATTTACGCCCCGGTCTCGGAGGGGCAAACCATGGGCGAGGGGGTGATTTCCCTGAAGGGGAAAACCCTGAAAAAGGTTGCCCTGGTCACCCGGAATGCCGTGCCCTCGGGCAATATATTCAAGCGGCTGATTCACTCTCTGCTGCTCTCGTTTTACCTGCCGCCTTATTTAGGCTGGTTTGCGCTGGCCTTTGTAACCCTGGGCATGGTAATTGTTCCCCTGATACGGCGGAAACTGAGGTAGGAGCTTTTCACACCGGTGCTCATGCAAACGGTCGCCATCATTCCATCCCGCTACGCATCGACCCGGCTCCCGGGGAAACCCCTGGTGGACATTGCCGGCAAACCCATGATCCAGCGGGTCTACGAGGCGGCGGCGCGGGCAAAACTGGTCGACCGGGTTGTTGTGGCCACCGATGACCTGCGGATAGTGGAGGCGGTAACCCTCTTCGGAGGACTGGCCGAGCTTACCTCACCCCGTCATCGCAGCGGGACAGACCGCGTCGCCGAGGTGGCCGATCACCTGCCCTGCGATATCGTGGTAAACCTTCAGGGAGACGAGCCCCTCATGGATCCGGATCTGATCGACCGGGTGGTGAGTGCGGTCAGGGATGATCCCGACATTTACATGGCCTCCGCCAAAACCCCCATCAGGCGTACTGAGGACCGTGAGAATCCCAACATTGTCAAGGTGGTGACCGACTGCAGAGGCTTCGCCCTTTACTTTTCCCGCTCTCCTATTCCCTGCCCCTTTGGCGGCGGAGAGGCAAACACAAACAATCCGGGGTTCCGGCATATCGGCATCTATGTGTACCGGAAGGACTTCCTGATGCGGCTGGTGGGTCTTGAACCGACTCCCCTGGAGGGGCAGGAGCGACTGGAGCAGCTCCGGGTACTGGAAAACGGGTACCGCATCAAGCTGGTGACCACCGATTATGATGCCCCGGGCGTGGACACACCGGAAGATCTCGAGAAGGTGCGCACGAGGCTGGAGGGTCTGCAGAGTTAATCAGGCGACCTGCGTTTAAACTGACGGGATTACAACATCAAATTATATTAGGTGGCCCATGGGAGGGGGCTTTTCAAGCCGCAACACAGTTCGTCGGATCATGTAGAACGGCAGCAACCTTGATATTTATGTACAGGCAGACCCCATGGCGGAACTTTATCGAAGTCTCTTGAAGCTGCCTGTCCCCGGCATAATACGTAAGCTGGCGGGGTCGTGACGTAAGCCACAGAACAAATTGTTGTGGCTTGAAAAGCCCCCTCCCATGGGCCACCAAGCCCCTTATCCTTGTGTGGAGTGACTGCTATGAAAACAAAATTTATCTTTGTTACCGGGGGCGTGCTCTCCTCGCTGGGCAAGGGCCTGGCGGCAGCCTCCATCGGCGCCCTGCTCGAATCGCGGGGGCTGAAGATCACCCTCCAGAAGCTGGACCCCTACATCAACGTAGACCCGGGCACCATGAATCCCTTTCAGCACGGCGAGGTCTTCGTGACCGATGACGGCACGGAAACAGACCTCGATCTGGGGCATTACGAGCGCTTTACCACGGCCAAGCTGGGCAAGCAGAACAATTTTACCACCGGGCAGATCTACGACGCGGTGATCTCCAAGGAGCGAAAGGGAGAATATCTGGGGGGAACGGTCCAGGTCATTCCCCACATCACCGATGAAATCAAAAAGAACATACTGAGCGTGGCCGACGGCAACGATATCGTCATCGTTGAAATCGGCGGAACGGTGGGCGACATCGAATCGCTTCCCTTCCTCGAGGCCATCCGCCAGATGCGGGGGGATCTGGGAAAGGAAAACGTTCTCTATGTTCATGTCACCCTGGTTCCCTTTGTGAGCACCGCCGGCCAACTCAAGACCAAGCCGACCCAGCACAGCGTGAAGGAACTGAGGGAAATCGGCATCCAGCCGGACATCCTGCTCTGCAGGACCGACCGTTTTCTCACCCCCGAAATCAAGTCCAAAATCGCCCTCTTCTGCAATGTTGAACAGGATGCGGTGGTCACCGCCAAGGATGTGGAGTCGATCTATGAAGTGCCCCTGCTCTTTCACCAGGAAGGGCTCGATGAAAAGATCGTGGAAAAGCTCAACATCTGGACCGGGGCGCCACGCCTGGAGATGTGGAAAAAAATAGCAAAAACCACCAGGAGTCCCAAACGTGCCACCTCCATCGCCATCGTGGGCAAATACGTTGACCTGGAGGATTCATACAAGAGCTTAAACGAAGCCCTCTTCCACGGCGGCATCGCCAATGACGCCGCAGTCAAACTCAGCTTTGTCGACTCCGAACAAATAGAGCAGCACGGCGCGGACAAGGAACTCCGCAACGCCAGGGGCATTCTGGTCCCGGGAGGATTCGGCAGCCGGGGGATTGAAGGAAAGATAGAGGCCATCCGTTACAGCAGGGAGCGGCGGATCCCCTTTCTGGGCATCTGTCTGGGCATGCAGCTGGCCGTCATAGAATTTGCCAGAAATATCTGTAAGCTCAAAGGGGCGCACAGTACGGAATTCGATCCCAAAACCCGCTACCCGGTCATCTGCCTGCTCACCGAGTGGATTGATCCCAAGAGCAAAACCGTTCAGAAGCGGGACGAGCACGCCGCAAAGGGCGGCACCATGCGCTTGGGCGCCTACCCCTGCAAACTGGTGAAAAAAAGCCGGGCCTATGACGCCTATAGAAAACCTGAAATTTCAGAACGGCACCGCCATCGCTATGAATTCAACAATCATTTCCGGGAACGCGTAAGCGAAGCCGGCCTGCTCATAAGCGGCATCTTCCCCCAGGGAGAACTGGTTGAAATCATTGAAATACCCTCTCATCCCTGGTTTCTTGCCTGCCAGTTTCATCCTGAGTTTAAATCCCGTCCCACCAGTCCCCACCCCATCTTTAAAAATTTTATTCGGGCATCCCTGTAGCGGCGCGCAGGAAAACTTTTAAAATAAGCCGGTTTGGCAATGCATGCCTGCGCAGGC
>CAWCBP010000006.1:0-250741 GCA_963793865.1 uncultured delta proteobacterium | reverse complement strand
CGGGATCGCCGGCATGACCTACCGGCTGGCCGGCCTGTTGCAGCTCCTGGGCCGCCTGCACGCCGCGGCAGACGAGGCCTGCTGTGAGGGCCTGCGGTTCCTCGACGAGCAGGGCATGTCCCGCTTACCTCCCGCCGGTCTCCTGCACGTGGCGCTGGCCGGCGTGCTGCTGGAGCGGAACGATCTCGAGGCCACGGAAGGCCACCTGGCGGGCGCGCGGAGCCGAGCTGGGCAGGCGGAGCGGGCGCTTCGACTGGGTAAAGGAAGCGGCCCCGGCGCTGACGGCGCGCTTGCGGCTGAGCACGTGGGGATGCCGGCGGGGCGCTGGCGGCGGTCGAGGAGGCCGAAGCGGCGCTGGGCGAGCCGCCTGCCCACCTGGCCATGGCAGAGCACCTTCGCGCTCAAGGCTCAAATTCTCGTCCGGCAGGGCTGCGCTAGGCGAAGCTGCCGTTTGCGCCGGCGAGGCGACGCGCCTGGCCGGCCGGGACCAGGGCCGACCGGCAAAACCGCAGCCCTCGCAGCGCTCGGGGTCGGCGTGGGCCGGAATACAAGCCCGTTGAGGCCGTGTCGCAGTTGGCCCGCGCCATCACCGCGGCTGAGGAGCGCCGCCTGCTCGGACTGGCGATCGAGCTCCGGGTACTCCGCAGCCTCGCTCTGCAGCGGCAAAGGGGCTGCACAGCGAGGCGAAGCCGAGCCTGGACCGCACGCTCGCCCTGGCCGAGCCGGAAGGTTACGTGCGCGTCTTCGTCGACGAAGGGGAACCGCTGGCCGGTCTGCTGCGCCGGCTCGCTGCTCGGCCGGCCGGAATTGCCGCGAGCGGCTACTCGGCCGGTTATCTGGCCAGTTCCTGCTCGCGGCATTCGGCGCCCCGACCGGAAGCACGCCGGCTGAAGGGCGCACCCGCGCCAGGTCGCGCCGTGCCCGCCGGTCCAGATGCGAGCGCCGGCACGATGGCCGGAGTTGATCGAGCAACTCTCGGAGCGCCGACGCGAGGTGCTCCGGCTGATGGCCAAGGTGCTCACCAACGAACAGATCGGCAGCCGGCTGATCATCGCGCTCGGCACCGTCAAAGCCCACATCCACAACATCTCCGGAAAGCTCGGCACGCAAGACCGCGCCCACGCCGTCGCCACACACCGAAGAGCTGGGTCTCCTCTAGTCGTCAGCTCTACCCCGCTCAGGTTCCGGCCGGCTCCCTGCTCCGTGGCAAGCGCCGGCCCCCGCTTCGCAGCACCGGTAAACTCCGATAGATAAACCCCACATAGAGCAATCGGCCGATGACAGCCGCCCGTGTGAATCCCATAATGGCGCCATGCTGAGTGAGATGGAGGTGGGCAGTGGACCCGCACCTGAGCCTCAGGTGATCGACATAAGAGGGAGGGGAAGCAAAGATGGAGCATGCAATCGGCCGGCAGATCACGGAGCGGGACAGGAAGCAAGCAGAGGAGTGCGTCAATTGCTCGCTCTGCCGGAACGAGAGACAAAAGCAGAACGGGCTGCCTGAGTGGTTCCACTCAACATCATCGAGCGCCTCAGCCCGTACCGCCGGGGATATGAGACGGTGTACGGCCGCAAGGCTCACGAAGTGAGGACGGGCGATGCCACGCGAGTGGTATGAGATACGCGTGGAGGGCGGCTGCCCAGTGACTGGTCGGTGGTTCGAGGGGCTGGAGATCCGGCGTGGTCCGGCCGGTGAGAGCGTCCTGCAGGGTCCTGGCCGACCAGGCCGCCCTGCATGGGGTGCTGGCCAAGATACGCGATTTGAAACTGAAGCTGATCTCGGTGAACCGGCGCCTCACAAAGAGGAGACAACTGAGTGAGCACAGAAGAGAGTCACCGCATTCGTTGGAAGTGCCCGCAAGAAGCACACGCACGACGCAGTCGTGCAGTTCCTGAGCAATTTGCAGTCAATGGGCGATATCGAGTACGAAATCGTCCGCCTGAGCGACTATCGGCTCGAGGTCTGCAGAGGCTGCAGGTGTGCTTCCAGAAGGGCGAGGAGCACTGTCCGTTGAAGGACGACCGGGATGTGCTCATCGAGAAAATCATGGCGTCTGACGGAGTCGTTTTTGCCTCCCCGAACTATTCGTTCCAGGTATCCGCCATCATGAAGGCGTTCCTCGACAGATTGGGTTTCGCCTTTCACCGCCCGCGCTTTTTCGGCAAGACCTTTACCAGCATCGTCACCCAGGGCATCTACGGCGGCGGCAAGATTGTCGACTATCTGGATTTCGTGGCCAATGGCCTGGGCTTTAACACCGTGAAGGGCAGCTGCATTACTGACGCTTGACCCGATGACGGAGAAGCAGCAACACAAGATAGATAGGGTCCTCGCAGGCGCAGGCCAGGCGGTACTATGCGAGACTGGAGAAGCCAGGCTATCCGGTGCCAACGTTGATCAAGCTGATGGTCTTTAGGATGGGCCGAACGAAAATAAGGCTGGAGCTCGACGACAGCTCTCGCGACTATACGTACTATGCGGACAAGGGCTGGCTCGAATCTGACTACTACTATCCCACTCGCCTGGGGGTGCTGAAGAAGGGAGCCGGCAAGCTCTTCGACTCGATGTCGGCGAGTCTGTCGGCGCCAGGTAAAGGGATCGTGGCGGGTCACTCCTCGGTCCCCCACACGCTGCCACTGCAATCCTCGCAGCAGCAGGGCTGGGCCTGGAGAACTCATTCCGGTAGACGTGTCTCTTCTGCTGCCGTTCTCAACGGGGATTGCAGCAAGAAGCTCACGAACAGCCCCACGATCCCGGCCAGGAGGATAAGACCCGAGCAGCAGGTGGATGGTCCAGGCGATCCCACCGGAGATCTGGAGCGTCAGGTAGTACAGGCTGTACAGCACCACCGGCACAAGAGCGGCGAAGAGATAGAACTCGAAACGCCTCGTCTCCGAGGGCTGCAACCACCAGAAGAGCAGGTCGGCGATCAGCCCGGCGAGCAGGACCGCAGCGCCAGCACGTACTGGTCCTGCAAAACCGTCATCATGGCGCCGTTCACGCCCACGATCAGGGTCATCGCACCGAACGGCAGCCTCCCCGATCGCGCAAGGAATAGCACCACCCCCATCAGCAGCCCGGACTGAAGCAGTATGCCCGCAATGCCAAGCGATTGCAGCAATCCAGCAGGCCGCTCGGCATCCCCCTACACAGTGTGCACAATCCTGTTGCCATCCGGCGACCAGGCGGGTACGCCGTCCCACATGGACGCGTTCTGCGACAGGTTCGCCGCGCCGCTTCCGTCGGCGTTCATCGCGTAGATATCATTTATACCGCCGATCTGACGAAAAGACGATCTTGCTGCCGTCCGGCGACCACGATGGACTATCGTCGCGGGCATCGTTCTCCGTCAGCCGGAGCAGGTTGTGGCGTCGGAATTCATGACGAAGATGTCATTATTCCCGAACCGGTCGGATGTGAAGGCAATCCTGCTCCCATCCGGCGACCAGGCAGGCGCATACCCACCCCCGCCCGCAGTCAACTGCGTCCGGTGGCTTCCGTCCGCATCCATCTGGTAGATCTGCCACTCGCCGCTGCGCAGGGCGCCGAACACGATCTCCATGCCAGCCGGCGACCGCGATCCACCGGTGTCGCCACGAATCGTTATGCATCCGCTCCCCCTCCTGACCCCCATCCACCTGGATCACGTAGATTCCCGAGCCGCCTGACTCCGTGCCCGCACGTGCCGTGAAGGCAATCTTAGTCCCGTCTCGTGACCACGAGGGGGAAATAATCCACGCGCCCGTTTCGGGTGAGTTGTGTCCAACCCGTGCCGTCCGAGTTCATGAGATAGAGCTCGGGCGATGCCTCTGGGTCTGTCTCCGGAGTGCTGCTGAAGGCGATCTTGCTGCCGTCTGGAGACCACGCCGAGAACCCAACCCCCTCGCTTCGAGCTGACGGTCAGGCGCGTTTCCGCGGCGCCATCTGCGTTCATGATGTAGATGTCTGAGTGCAACGCCTGGAACGACGGATCTGTTGCGGCTAACGTCTCGTGGAATGGGTGTGCAAACTGGGTGAAGAAGGTCAAGGCTGACAGCAGCAGCATCATCGACAATATCGCCGGGCCGAATACTCGCCAACTGTGCAGCTAGCCGAGCCTGCGTCGCGGCCATATCACGCGGAGCGGCCCGCTGACGATGAGTACTCCGCTGGCAGCGAGCAGCAGGTGGGTGGGGCTCAACAATGCTTCCAGGTTTGCCTCTACCCCAAACAGCTCGTGCCCAGAGCATGTCGACCGCGCCCCCATCACGAACAGCAGCGCTCCCAGCATTGATAGCCGGTAACCAACCGGCAGAGCGTATCCCGGCGGCGCCCCTGAGCATGTTTCGCACTTGATGGAAAAGCAGGAAGAGGAGCATGGCAAAGACGCCGCTGTACAGGACGGCATGCCAGGGGGTGAAGAACGTATCGTCCACCCTCCCGTCCTGGTGCGCCCACCCGTCAAGATACAGTCCGGCAGTCATCCAGACGGACAGCAGGGTAACGGTCCAGTCAAAGAGGGTGGTGCTCCGCACGGTGGGACTGCGCTCGCGCCTGCCCCCAGCTCCGCGTCTCTCCAAACGGGTCGCAGTAGCCATGATGATCTCCGGCTCGAGACACGTGACAGTTTCGCCAAGGTACGGCGCACGGTGACCCCCCACCGGCTGCGCTCCACAAAATCAGCCTGGCATTGCCGCGACAATGCGACTCGAAGCACAGTGCTTTATGTGGCCGGCAATCCCGTTTTCCCTGTGTGAGCGCTGCAACGCCGGACGAACTTGTGAGTCTGTTGCAAGGGGCTCCCGTCAGCGGAATGAAAACGGCCGCTGCCCACCTCCGGGCAGCGGCCCCACATGTCATGTGTTAGAGCGTCATAGGATCCTTAGCAGGGATGTCATTGCATCTGCTCGTGATGAACCCGCACCTCGCCTTCGATAGGTGTCGGTAGATTTGGAAGTAGCCGTGTCAGCGTCTTTCGCACGAATTCGTCCGCTGACTTCACGTACTGCTGCGAGCCCTGGCGGTCGCAAAAGACGGCGATCGTTGTCAGGTCGCCGTTGCCGCCGTCCAGCAACGTGTAGTTCATGAACCCCGGCAGCTTGCTGACGATTGGCAAGAAGCTGTCCTCGGCGTGACGCATGATCTCCTTCGTGTTGGTGGGATCAGCCTTTAAACGCCGGATGACGGTGTACATATCTCACCTCGCGGGAAGATTGACGGCCCCGGCTGGAGAGCCAATCGTGGTCTGCGAAACCGCCCCGTGCCCGCTTCCCAAGGCGAGGTGCGAGCCCGAGGTGGAGCGGGAGTCTTACGGGGCGGCCAAGCGCTATATTACCATAGTATGTAGTATAAGAATTGTCAATAGGGTGTGACAACTCGCACAAATGAATGCCGGCTAAGGGTCACCGTGATGCGGGCGCAAAACATACGCGGCGACCATACCCGCCCGCACGTCAAGGCGGCTACCGGACCGCTAGCAGCAGCGCCCGCGCCCAAATATGAAGTAGGACAGCGGGCCCACGATATTCACGAACGAAATCGGGGTCCACATTCGCCGGTCGCCCCTGATCTCATCTTCAGGACGATGCCAGATGTCCCAGAGCGCTGCGACCAGGAGCACCTGCACCACTCCCACTGCCACCATGCCCTTCTGCTGCGTGGGGGTAAAATCCTGCCACTGCTTTCTCTTCTGCATTTAGCTCGCTCCCTCGATTCCGGCCCATTTTTTCGACCGTCATCGACCAGTATATCACCACACGTATCCCCTGCCTTGGGCTCTGCAGCCGTCATCGCGTACCTGGATGGCGGCCATTCATGCAGATCCCCCGCCTATGCGCTCAACCCGGCTTGCCGGCAGTGATCCGCGCGCTCCAGATCTGGCTCACGACCGCGGGAGAGCAGGCAGCCTCCACCAATTCGGGTGGCAGGCTGACCGAGGACGCCATTTCGTCGATCATGCCGCGCACCGACGCCACATCGTAGGTCTGGCGCGCGATCACCTGCACATCGGACAGGCCGGCCTCGCGCATCGTCTCCAGGTACTCACCTTCGTTGATCGCCCCGCCGACGCAGGCGGCCCACGCCGCCAGACCCTGCCGGATTGCTTGCGGCAGATCCCCCGTGACTATGTCGGATATCGCCACCTGCCCGCCGGGCTTCAGCACGCGCACGATCTCGCCAAAGACCTTACGCTTGTCGGGAGCCAGGTTGATCACGCAGTTCGAGATCACCCAGTCCACCGAAGCATCTGGGACCGGCATCTGCTCGGCGTCCCCCAGCCGGAACTCGACGTTCGTCGCGCCGGCCCGCTCGGCGTTCTGCGTGGCTTTCGCAATCATCTCGGGCGTCATGTCCAGGCCGATCACCTTGCCGGCGGGCCCACCAGCCTGGCCGCCAGCAGAGCATCCATGCCGGCCCCCGATCCGATGTCCAGCACCACGTCCCCGGCCTTGACGCCGCTGAAACCCAAGGGGTTGCCGCAGCCGAATGAGTAGGCGGCAGCGTCAGCCGGCACCGCAGCCAGGTCGCCGGGGGAATAGCCGACCAGTTCGATCAGATCCGTGCGCTGGCGATTTCGCGATCCCGGCGCTGCCGGCCTCTGGCCGGCATCGCCGCTGACCCGTGCCGCATACACCTCACGCACGCCTTGCTTGATCTGCTCGGCGCTCGCCTCCTGCGTCTCGACGTTCCTACCCGCTTCTTTCGCTGACATCTGTGATACCTCCTCGAGTTGTGTTGTGGCCGCTCTCCAAAGCGCCTCTACCGCGGCGCTCCACGAAATAATGCAAACTACACCAGATGCATCATACAGATATATGGTCAAAAAAAGGCGGCTGCACCCAACCCATCAGCCGCAGCAACTCGCACTGATTCGCCCCAGCAGATCTGCCATACGCTCCAGAGCTTTGAGGATCTTCCCTGTTCGCCCGCCGGTAAATCGGCGAGCGCCTCTGACAGCATCGTGCGCTTGCTTTCCTGTACTCTCGTTGCCATCTCCTGGCCGGCAGGGCTGAGCGCGACGCGCACGATCCGCCGGTCCTCCGATCGGGCCTTCGCTCCACCAGTCCTTTGGCGGTCAGCGCGTCCACCATCCGCGTCATCGTCGTCCCGTGCAGGCGCATCTCGGCGGCGAATTCGTTCATGGTGGCGGTGCCCAATTCCCAGCGCCGCAGAGCGTACGATTGTGCGACGGTGAGGCCGCAGCAGCCGACCAATGCCCGGTCACAGCACTCCAAATCGCGCACAAGCGTCGCGTAACCTGATCTACCCGATCGAGAAACGACTGGTCTGTCACGCCCTGCGTCTGACTTATCTGCATGATGCAGCTAGTGTATCTACAAAATAACATCTGTCAAGTCCCGCTGGTAGCCCGGTGGCTACGTTGCCAGACCAAACTGGGCGAGCAATCCGAGCTGGTCGTTGTACTCGTGCACTTCCACAGCCTCGCCGTTCCCGAGCTTGAGAACGAAGCATATAGGAACACCAACGGGCCTGTGGCTCGGCGCCACGACGGTCCCTCCGGGGCCGGTCAGGGGCCCCTGGTGCGTGCCGGTGAACGTTCCCTCGATGCAATACCAGCGCCCTTCGCCCAAAGGGCGCAGGAACTCGAATTGGAAATCTGGAACACGACCCGCGTGGACGTCCGGTAGTCCTCCCGGATGGCAGCCCGGCCGCGGAAAGGTTCGGCGAGGCTCGGCTGGTAATGCAGGGCGTCCTCGGCATAGAAACGGGTCCACCGGTCCAGGTCGCGGGCGTTGAAGGCTTCGATCGCCTCCGTGATCTGCTGTACCGCGTTCGCATCGGATATCAGAATCTCTGGTTGGATCATGTTACTCTGCTCCCTGCTACCTCATCGCACCCGGCTCGCGTCTCGCTTTCGCCCACCTGCCGGCGCCTATCGGCTCACCCCGCCCCCGGTCAGCCCCAGTTGCCCCATGACGCTCTCGATGCCGCCGACCGCACTGGCCAGCAATGCCGACACCAACAGCGGAATGACGGTGGCCAACAGGCTGGCCATCACCGGCAGCAACAGGCTGCGCCAACCGGCCGCCACCGCGTGAGCGGCGCTGGCTGCCATCCACAAGGCCACGAATTCGAGGAGCAAGTCCGAGCCAGGATTACGCCGAGTGCATCCGGGATCAGCGCCAACAGGCTGGCGACGGCCATCACCTCCGCGAAACCCAGGGTGCGCATGGTCCTGGTATAGTAACCCCTGCACGCAAGGGTACGGCCCACGATGTACACCACGATCGTCGCAATCACCCAGGATACGGTCCCGCTCCAGGCGGCGTACCCGAACTGGCGCAGGTCGCCGGTCAGGCTGCCGGCCGACGAACGCGGAGAGCCGCGACGCCCGGTTATGCCCTGTTCTTGGTTAAGAGACGTATTGCTAAGGACCAATGCTTGTTGAGCTAGT
The DNA here is from genome assembly GCA_963793865.1 of uncultured delta proteobacterium. Lineage (GTDB taxonomy): Bacteria > Desulfobacterota > WTBG01 > WTBG01 > WTBG01 > CAZWCD01. Next base: position 242,345 of record CAWCBP010000006.1, on the reverse strand, counting down.
TAGCCGGTTGACTGGTTTACCTGTTAAGCCGGCGTGCTTGCCGGCTGGTCTGCTGATTAGTTGTTTAACCAGGAAACCAGGTAACAAGCAATTCGTAATTGCACTTGATTCTCCCTGCACCCCTCCACCCTAGTTTTTTCCCTGTTCCCTGTTCCCTAAACCCTGTACCCTCATTTTCGACCCTGCCCCCTCCAGTTCCCAGTTGACGGCAAAAAATCCCCACACTTACTACCAGTCCCGCTTCATATGCGTTTTTCCTGTAAAATGGCACCTTTCCACTTCTGTAGGGCATTCTGAGCACGATTTTATAAGAAATATATTGTATTAAATCATTAAGTGTAGTATAAATACAACATTTAATAAACAGTTTCATCATTCATTAAAAAAAAAAAGCATATCAAACTGATTTAAAAAGTATGATCCGGTCTTGTCATTCCTGCAAGAACGGCAATCCTTGAAAGATGAGACGGGTTGTTTCCCCTATTTAGTAGGGGCATGAGAAAATGAGTCATGGGGGCGTCTGATCATCAATTCATAATAAAAGGAGGGTGGTTCATGTTACAAGAAAAATTTTTCGACAAGCAGAATTGGTTACGGCTACCGGCAATTATCAAATGGTGCGGTTACGGCATTCTCACAGTTGGGATGATTTTGTTCATGGGAAGGGTCTCCCCCGCCCAGGAAGTATGGAGCGATACGTTCGCGGATAGCTCCAGGATCGAGTCGTCAACTGATGTAAGCCGGATAACAGACTCCACGGGTATCGGGACAAGTTTTGAGCGCTACCCGGGGAATCCCCTGCTGACACTTGAAACCTGTGATCCCTGGGACGGCAACGGCCCTCCGGCCGACCCATTATACCAGATACCGGGATCAGTGCATCCTGATGTGCTCTACTTCCCGGACGGCATCGATGGCTACAAGTTCTGGATGGTCTTCACCCCACTGGATGACACACCACCTCCCGGGTGTCGAAAGCCAAATCCCTCCCCAGATCCCGGTAATAAGTATGACGACTACTGGTGGGAAAGGCCATCAATCGTCAGATCAAACGACGGTATCAACTGGGAAAAAACCTCCGACTACACAAACCCCGTGGTCGCGCCCGGACCATATGGCACCTGGGACGGCAATACCGAGCTGTGTGACCCCGATCTTGTCTATGCCCCTGGCAAGGGACCAAATGGAGAATCATGGTTCCTGTATTACACTGGCGGCGGCCCGGCCGGATCAACCATCGGCGTTTCACTCTCGTATGACGGTCTTGCACTATACCAAATACCCCTCTAACCCCCTCATCCCCAGTTACAGCGCATGCCCCGCTATTGTCTATGACCAGGCAAGCGGCACCTTCCATGCCTGGTTCTGCTGGGGTTCCGTTTCTTCCAACGGGCGCGTTGGCTACGCCACTTCCCCCGACGGCATCAACTGGACCCCTCACAACGGGACATGGAATGACGGTGTTATAGTCCTGCAACCCACACCGGGCACCTACGATCAAGGCGGCATCAGCCACCTGGATGTCATCTACTTCCAGGACCAGTACTGGATGTATTACCTTGCCCAGCCCACCTTTGCATATGCAGGAACCGTGATCGGGCTTGCAACCTCACCGGACGGCATCAACTGGACCCAGAATCCACAGCCCGCCATGACACCCGGCGAGACTTGGACCTTCTATCAGCCGCCCTGGCTGGGCACCAACTTTGTTGACACGGTTAAGGCACTCTACCGTGCGAGTCCGTTGTAGTAGGGGATACCATGTACCTGTACTATGGCGGAACCGATTCCTATTCCGCCTACCCTGCCAACACCTATGAAACCGGCCTCGCCTTCTCCAAAGGCCCCGATGGCCACGTAGAACTCCAGAGTGATTTGAGCGCTGCTGAGTACGCTTCCAAACCTGATACCATGGCCTGGTACCACATGAACGAAGATCCCTCTCCGCCCCCGAGTTACCCCGGTGAATACACACCCCTGGCCCAGACGCTGGCCTGGTACCATATGAACGAAGACCCGTCGGTGCCCAATTACCCCGGCGAGTATGCTCCGCTGGACCAGACGCTGGCCTGGTACCACTTTAATGAAGGGACGGGAATTACCACAGCGGATTCCGGCGGATCCATTAACGACGAAGGGACATTGAACGCACCTGCCTGGACAGCGGGACTGTACGGTAACGCTTTGAGCTTCGACGGCAACGACATAGTCACCGCAGCTGACAGCGCAGAACTGAATCCCGCCAATGCCATTACCATTGAGGCATGGGTCAATCCTGCACTCAACAAAACGGTCAACTACGTTGTAAGCAAAATGACACCAGGCGGAGGAGACTACTCTTACGGGATTAACCTTTCCAACGGAGAAATCTCGACTTTCATACGGCCCGCTTCAGGCGGAACCGAGTATTATGCCAATGGCGGCTCTGTTACCCCCGGCGTCTGGACACATGTTGCCATGACCTATGAGATGAATCCGGCGGAGAGCACCTACATCAGCTGTGTATCAGAATGGGGTTGAAGTTGCCTACACACAGAGAGACCTCATTCCGGCCAACACTTCCATCTTCTCCAATACTGGATCGCTTAACATCGGGGGCTTCCCCGTCGACACCTCCCGTTATTATTATGAGGGGCTCATAGATGAACTGAGAATTGTGGGCAGGGTCCTTTCCCCGGCAGAGATTGCGGCAGATGGGCTTATACAACCGCAATCCCTCATTGATGCAAGCGGCAATGGAAACGACGGGGTAGTCGCAAATCCGGTCTGGACTGCCGGACTCTACGGCAACGCCCTGAGCTTTGACGGCGACGACATAGTAACCGTGGCCGACAGCCCGGAGCTTAACCCCACTGCTGCCATTACCATTGAGGCATGGGTCAACCCCTCTGTCAACAAACCGGTTGACTATGTCGTAAGCAAGGTCACACCCGGCGGCAATGACTACGCATACGGATTATATCTTGACAATGGAGAGATTCAGGCCTTCGTAAGACCCTCTTCCGGAGGCGGGGAGTACTATTCGTATGGCGGATATGCTCCTGCCGGAAGCTGGACGCACATTGCCATGACCTATGAAATAAATCCGACGGAGAGCACCCACGTCAGGCTCTATCAGAACGGAGTCGAGGTCACCTATAGGCAAACAGACACCATTCCAGCCGCCACTTCCATCCTGACCAATACCGGGTCGCTCAACATCGGATGTCTCCCCATCGGCGGCTACTATTACTACGAGGGGCTCATAGATGAACTGAGAATTCTGGGCAGGGCCCTTTCTCCGTCAGAGATTGCGGCAGACGGGCTGATACCGCCGCAAAACGTCATCGATTCAAGCGGCAATGGAAATGATGGTTCACCCGCAGGCGGGGTTGACTGGACCTCCGGAATATTCTCAAACGGCCTGGTCTTCGACGGCAGCAGCGGATCTGTAACCGTTCCGCATTCCCCGGTGCTTAATCCGGGAGATGCCCTGACCATGGAGATGTGGGTCAATCCGTCTCTCAACAAACAGAACAACTATCTCGCCATCAAGATGACACCCGGAGGGTCGGATTACGCGTACGGGATATATCTTGAGAACGGAGAAATCCAGGCTTTCATAAGGCCCGCTTCGTCAGGTACTAGAGTACTATGCCAATGGCGGCGCTGTTCCCACGGGGACCTGGACTCATATCGCCATGACCTATGCAATGAACCCGGCGGAGAGCACCTACATCAGCCTCTATCAGAATGGTGCCGAGGTTGCGTACACACGAAGAGACTCAATTCCGGCAGGCACTTCCATCCTTGCTAACACAGGACCGCTTAACATAGGATATATCCCCTGGTCCACTGATTACCGCTACTACAACGGGATAATTGATGAGCTCAGGTTTTTATCCCGTGCGTTATCCCCCGAAGAAATAGCCGGAGACTATGGGCTGACCTACAAACCTGCGGGTCACCTTACCTCGGTGCTGATACCGCCTCCTCCCGGAGGATGGAATTCCTTCTACGCCGATGACACCCGCCCCGCGGGCACCAGCATCGCATACGCCATTCTTGATGAAGCAGGAGCAATCCTGCTGCCTGCTGTAAACCCGGGTGACAATATCTCTGCTCTCGGTGCCGCTCCCATACGGCTCTATGGCGAACTGTCAACCGCTGATCCTCTGTCAACCCCCCTGCTGAATGAGTGGGGGGTAAGCACGGCATGTGACGCAGACGACGATTGTGACGGCATATGCAATCCGGGAGAATCATCTCCCGCTTGCCTGGGTTCAGATAACTGCGCCGCCACCTTTAACCCGGGCCAGGAAGACACCTATCCCCCCGACGGAAACGGCATCGGGGATGCATGTGACTGCGAAGGGAACTTTAACTGTGACGGCGATGTTGACGGATCCGACGCTTTTATCTTCAAGGGGGATTTCGGCAGAAGCATTATCATAAATCCCTGCACCGGCGCTTCACCCTGCAACGGGGATTTCCGCTGCGATGGAGATGTTGACGGATCCGACGCGTTTGATTTCAAGAGGGATTTCGGCAGAAGCACAATTATTAATCGCTGCCCCGCATGTGTGGTGGGTGATTGGTGCGGCTACTGAGGAGGGAGGTTGGATTAATGACTGGGGAGTACTGGAGTAATGGATTAATGTCAAATGACAAAATCCAAAGTTCAATTGAAAGTCAAAGCTCAAATGCCAAAGGCTGGTTGAGCTGAGAACCTGATGCAGGATACAGGAAAGAGGCGTTTCTCCTCTCCTTCACCCGGCTGGTTTACAGTCTACAGTTCTCAGTTCACGGTGGGCAGCTCCTGTAAACTATCGTTTTCGCCGGCAACTGGTAACTGTAAACTGTTTCTCGACCCTGAACCCTGTTCGACCCTGAGCCCTTAACCCTGTTGTTTGTAAGCATGAAGAAAAACATTGAATCGTAGGGGCAACCCCCTGTGTTGCCCCCACAGACCAATTTCTCAGTCGCACCGCAACTTCGAAATGACAATGAATCAGCTGTACGCATTTTGCCGTGGACCATTGACTATCGACTGTTGACCGTTTCTTGCCCTGACCCCTGAACCCTCGTTAGTTTACAGTTTTCGGTTTACAGTTTCCAGCAGCTCTGTAAACTGTCAACTGGAACTGCAAACTGTTTTCCCCTGCACCCTGCATCCCTGACCCCTGTTTGTTTAATCCTTGCCTTTTTCAAACGTGAATGATAATTTTGAATTCATGGCACATGACATGCTATGAATCTTTATTCAGGACGGGCGCGTGGATTTTGACAAGGTCCTTACAATTCTGGCAAAGGAATTTTCTGAAGAAAAGGTACGCTATGCCCTCATCGGCGGCTTTGCCATGGGGGCATTGGGTATTGTGCGCAGCACCATGGATCTCGATTTTCTTATAGATTTAAATGACCTTCCGAAAGCGGACGCCATACTGATAAAATATGATTACACCTGCGTCTTTAAATCTGAGAATGCCTCCCAGTATGTATCCCGTATCAACACCATGGGAGAGATAGACTTTTTGCATGCCTTCAGAAAGCCTTCGCGTTCAATGATCGATCGTGCAAAGGACTTAGCCGTGTTTGACAGAAAATTGAGCATACGGGTTGTAAGTCCGGAAGACATTATAGGTCTTAAGCTGCAGGCACTGGTTAATGATGACTCAAGAAAAAACCGTGACTACGCGGACATCGAGGCCATTGCCGGCCATTACCGGGAAAAGTTGGATTGGGACTTGATAAAAGATTATTTCGTGCTTTTCGGCCAGGAGGAACAATTCCGGATTTTAAAGGAGACTCATGGCTCGGTTGAGTAAAGAAGAAAAGGAAGAGATGCTGCAATTATCCCGCAGCGAACAATTGAAGAATGATTTCCGGAGAATGCGAGAAAATCAGCTTCGGCATCTCAAGGAAATTGACGCCGCTGATTTAGACACCTACATAGCATTTTTATCCGCCGCCAATGCGTTTGCAAACCACACAATAAAACCCTTGAGAAAAATACAAGGGGATAATTTTAAGCTGTGATGGTGAGCTGATTGGCAAATACGGGAGTGCTGGAGTAGTGGAGTAATGTCAAATGACAAAATCAAAAGTTCAAATGCTGCTTTCCTAGTTTACAGTTGTCATCCCCCTGCCAACTTTTCTTTTGCTGCAAACTGTCAACCGGTAACCGGAAACTGCCTTTCCCTGCTCCCTGTCCCCTGTACCCTATTTTTGTAACCACGAAGCGCACGAAGAAAAAAGCACGAAGAGCACATGAAGAAAAACATTGAATCGTAGGGGCAACCCCCTGTGGTTGCCCCCACAGATCAATTTCTCAGTCACACCGCAACTTCGAAATGACAATGCATCAGAACTGTGCGCGCCCCTGCTGTGGACTGTCGACCGTGGACTATTGACTTTTTTTGACCCTGTCCCCTCGTCTTTCTGCCCCCTCATTTAATATCCTTGTTTTTTGCATATATGAGTGATATTATTAGCCTATTGATAAAATCTTTTTTTAGATTGTGAATCGTCTCATAAACATTACCCAACACATAGTCGTTGATGGAGATTCTAGTCTGCCATAGACATCCTATGTTTGGCCGGACTTTTAGCTCCCAATGAACAGAACTTTACTTGAAAAATACAAGAAACAATTGAAACTCATTTTAAAAAATGACCAGCACATCATTTTTGCGTACCTTTTTGGCAGTTCTGCAACCGGGACGGTAACACCCATGAGTGATGTTGATGTTGCTGTCTATTTAAATCCACACACCGATACAAAGAGAGAAAAATTTGACCTGATCGGTACATTAATTGAAACATTAAAAACAGACGCAATTGACTTGGTGATCTTGAATACTGCTCCTCTTACGCTTACAGCCCGGGTTATTCAAAACAAGGAGATTCTGGTTGATAAATCTCCTTTTAAAAGACATGCCTTTGAATCCCTAGTCTTAAGACAATATTACGATTTTTCCTTAAAAGAGAACAACATGTTCGAAAGGAGATTTTCGCTTGCTCGATAAGAACCTTATCCTGAGAAAATTATCAGAGTTAGAAGATTATCAGTCCCAACTAGAAGAATATAAAACCATTACAGTCAACGATTATATCAATGATTGGAAAGTACAGCGCATAATTGAAAGAACATTGCAGCTCATGATAGAAATTTGCGTTGATATCTGTCATCATCTCATATCCGCAAAAAAATACAGGATCCCCACAAGTTATTCCGATACCTTTCTGGTGCTTTTTGAGGCGCAGATTTTGGATGAATCGCTCATGTGTCGTCTTCAGCAAATGGCCCGATTTAGAAATATACTTGTTCATAATTATGAAAAAGTCGATCCCGCAATAGTCATCCCTTTATTAAAGAACAATCTAAATGACTTTACTCTTTTTCGTAATGCCATCCTTGAGATATTTTAGCATCCCATGAAAGAATAGAAAGAGAAAGGACAAATGTGCAGAGGGCAGAGCGCACTTTTAGGGTTGTTCAGCAATTGCAGCAAATACTATGAAAGACAAGAGTGTTGAAAGCGTCAAAAAAAACCTGGCAGAATATTGTGAACGGCACCCGGAAATAGAAGTGGCCTATATTTTTGGTTCCATGGCTCGGGGAACAGAAAGCGCTTTAAGTGACATTGATATAGCGATACTTATTGATGACCAGCAGATTAATGAAGACAAATTCAGGTATGGCTACAAAGCAGAAATTCTCGCTGATCTGATGCAGATACTTAAAACAAACCATGTTGATTTAGTAATCCTTAATGAGGCCAACACCCTGCTAAGACATCGAGTATTATACAACGGAAAACTTATTCACTCGAAGAATGAAAAAAAGCGCATCCAATTTCAAACAAACACCATCGACAGATATATCGACTTTAAAGAATTGATTAAACCGCACTTGAATGCCGGGGGACCTCATTGATTGACAAGATGGTGGTTGAGAAAAAATTGCAGGAATTAAATCAGCCGAGCTGGTTGGCTGGTCGGCTGGTTTGAAAAAGGCATAAAGACCAAATAGGCCAATGTCAAGAAAAAATCCAAAGTTCAAATTAGGAACAACTGCTTTTCCCCCTGCACCCTCAACATGAACCCTGTCCCCTCGTCTCTGTACACGAATATGCACGCCTTGATTTAACAAAAATATACTCCGTCCTTCAAAATCGCTTAAGCGATTTCCACCGTTACATGGAATATATCAAGCAATATTTAGCATCGACCGTATAAGCCAGCCAGTCAGGTTTTCCTCAAGATCCCCCCTTCTACCCAAAAAGGTTCGCGTCTCTCTATCCTTTGCAAAGCTGGGCCTGCAATAATAATCATTATATATCAATTAGATGGGATTATTAAGGCGCAACTATGGTAATGTCATCCAGAGAATAATTCACCACAAATTGACTATTATTGTTTACAAAATTGTCTACTATTGTGGGCATAATGGACTAATCCATTGCTTAATAGTTTTAAGACACTATGAATATTAAGAAAAATTTTGATATAAAAATGTTGAATTCATGGCACGTGACATGCTATGAGTCACAGGTAATATTGCTATCCGCGTAAGGCTATTGAACATACACCTCTCACCCCATGCAGAGCGAACTTGTATGTTAGAGCCACTCGTCAGCATCAAGAACCTCCACAAGTCTTTCTTCCGCGACTCCATCGAAATCAAAGTTCTCGACAACATTAACCTGCAAATAGGAAGCGGCGAGTTTGTAGGCTTGATGGGGCCTTCCGGTTCAGGAAAAACAACCCTCCTCAACATCATCTCCGCGATTGACAACCCCACATCGGGAAGCATCGTTATAGACGGCCGGGAGATAAATGCCATCCCCGAAAAACACCTGGGCAAATGGCGAAACCGCACCATCGGCTTTATCTTCCAGCTCTACAATCTCATTCCCGTCCTGACTGCCTACGAGAATGTTGAACTTCCCCTCCTGCTCACCAGCCTCAAGGCACATGAGCGAAAGGAACATGTTGAGACGGCCCTTCGCCTGGTGGGATTGGCAGACAGAATGGACCACTACCCCCGTCAGCTTTCGGGAGGGCAGGAACAGCGCGTGGCTATCGCCCGGGCCTTTGCCACGGACCCCAGGATTATTCTGGCCGATGAACCCACCGGCGATCTTGATTCCAGGGCGGCCCACGAAATATTGAACCTCATGAAAATGCTCAACGAGGAGTTCAACAAAACATTCATCATGGTCACGCACGACCCCGAGGCCCTGAATTATTCGGGACGAAGGCTGCAGCTGCATAAGGGAAGCCTCGTGGACGGTTAGAGAGAAAAGTTTACAGTTTACGGTTGACGTCAGGAAAAACGAGGGTAAAAGGTTCAGGGGTCAGGGTGGAGGAACAGTTTACAGTTGCCAGTTTACGGTTGACGGCGAAAACGACAGTTTTCTGGAGCTACCCGCTGTAAACTGTGAACTGCAGACTGTAAACCAGCCGGGTTCAGGGTAAAAACAGTCAATAGTCCGCAGTCGACAGTCCACGGCAAGAACACTCACAGTTACTGCTGCATTGTCATTTCGAAGTTGCGGTGCGACTGAGAAATCTGACTGTAGGGCAACCACGGGGGGTTGCCCCTACGATTCAATGTTTTTCTTTGTGCTCTTCGTGTTTTTTCTTCGTGCTCTTCGTGGTTATAAAAATAGGGGTCAGGGGGAAAGGCAGTTGACAGTTCCCAGTTGACAGTTTACAGGGGCGCAGCAAAAGCAATAGTTCGCAGGGGGCTGAAAACTGTAAACTAACAAAGCAGCATTTTACATTCGCCTATGTGGCCTTTATGACTTTTCCACAACTCCATGGCTTTGTCAACCAGCCATTGGCATTTGAGCTTTGACATTCATTTGAACTTTGGATTTTGTCCTTTGACATTAATCCAATACTCCACCACTCCATTACTTCAGGATTAAACTATCGAACCAGGTAACCAGCTAACTACCACAGAGGTTCCGTCCTTTGGCCATTCCTCTTAAATACAGCCTCAGAAGCCTCCTCACCAGAAGGGTCAGCACTCTTCTCATCACCCTGGGCATTGCCCTTGTCGTTTTCATCTTCATCTCCATGATCGCCACCGCGCAGAGCATGAAGGGGGCCATCATGCAGACCGGCTCCGACGAGAACGTTATCATCAAGAACAAGGCAGTCCCCGCAGTTGAGTTCGGCCTTCTTTCAGAAGAGGTGTTGAATGTCATAAAATACCTTCCGGGCATAGCCAGGAGCATCCGCGACATCCCGCTGGTCTCCCCGGAGCTGTACAACAGAAAATTCATCAAGTTCGGCGAACAGGATAAAGTGGTCTGGCTGCGGATACGGGGCATTACCTCCGCCGCCTTCGAGGTGTACCCCCAGGTCACGGTTGTGCAGGGGACCCTGCCCCGCAGGGGTGAAGTCATGATCGGCAAAGAGGTCGCGGTAAAATTCGGCAGGAAATTTGCGCTGGGAGACACCCTCCAGGTGGGCAAAGAGAATCACCGCATTTCCGGGATCTTCGAAACCGGGGGCAGCACCTTTGAAGGTGAAATATGGATGGACAAGGAAGACATGAAGCTTGATTTTGACATGCACGGTCTCTCACAGGTTACCGTGCGGCTGGAGTCCCCCGGTCTTAAGGATGCGTTCATCCGGGATCTGAGCCGGAATCTGCAGCTGCCCACGGCTGATGCCGTCGGTGAAAAGGAGTACTTCGCCTCTGAGGGACAAAGCTCCACCTTTGTGCTGGTGATGGGCATTATCATAGCGGTTTTGATGGCACTGGGCGCCATTTTCGGCGGCATGAACCTGATGTACCTGACCATTGCCGCCCGGATCAGGGAAATCGGCACGCTCAGGGCGCTTGGCTTCAGCCGAAGCAATATTCTCGCGTCCTTACTGATGGAGTCGCTGATCATCGCGCTGCTGGGCGGCATCGCCGGAAGCGCTCTCAGCATCATCGTAAACGGCTATTCACTGGAATTGTTTGAGGTGGCCTTCAGCATCACCATTTCTCCGTTCATACTGCTGCTGGGGCTGATGGTCTCCGTCCTCATCGGTATCGGCGGAGGGCTGCTGCCCGGCCTTTCCGCGTCGCGGATGCGGATTGTGGAAGCCCTGAGGCACATATAGCAGAAGTCAAATATTCCGGCGCACTTTATAAAGGAACTTATTGCTTGCAAGCATGATTATCTCTTGAAGGTTACCAATGAAATACCTGCCGGTGATATTCAAGAACATATTGAGAAACAGGCGCAGGACCATTCTGGTGTTTATCAGCATCGCCTTCGCCCTGTTTCTCTTTGTTTTTCTCTTCACCGTGCTTTCGTCGATGAACAAAATCATGTACCGGCCGAGCATCGCCAACAACATCATCGCCTACAGCGAAAGCTATGACGTTAAGCACCATGACCTTCCCGAAACCTATATCACCAAAATAAAAGCCCTGCCGCACGTGCTGGACGCGAACCCCTGTCTCCAGATCCTGACCTACTTCGAGCAGTCAACCAAAGTGGTAAACGTCTGGGGGATCAATCCCGTGAAACTGGGCGAGATCATGGACATCACGCGGATTGACGGGATGGGTCTGGAGGAGCTGTCCCGGGACACAACCGGCGCGCTGGTGGGCTATTACCTGATGGAAGAATACAAGTGGAAAATCGGGGACAGAATCATTTTAAAATCGGGCACCGGCTTTCAGGAGATACCCGTCACCATCAGGGGCATTGTTCACGGCCTGAGCAACGCCTCCTACATTGTCTACGCCAACCTGGGCTACCTGCAGGATGTGATCGACAACCGGGGAAGGGTGAGCTTTACCTACATCAAAGTCGACGACCCCTTTATCATACCTCAGATGTGCAGGAAGCTTGAGGCGCTCTTCCACAACTATCCCGTCCAAATCACCACCATAACCCAAAAAAGCTTCATGGACAGCATCGTGGACAAGATTAAGGCCATCCTTATCGCCTTCAGGCTCATAGGATGCATCGCGCTTGTTTCCACATTCCTGCTGGTCACCAATTGCATCGCCATATCCATCCGGGAGCGCACTTCAGAGCTGGGCGTCATGCGGGTGCTGGGTTTCTCCCGAACGAAAATTATGACCCTGGTATTGGCCGAATCCGCGGCGGTAACCTTCTGCGGAGGAATGGTCGGTGTCCTGCTCGCATACCTTATCCCCATGTTCTATCACATCACCATTCCGGCCACGGTACCGCTGCACGTGTACCCTGATGCTTACATCGCGCTCTACGGCTTGATCATTTCCATGCTCATAGGACTCCTGGGCAGCGCCTTCCCCGCCCTGCACTCCGTGCTGATGAAGCCGGGAGAGGCCATAAGGAGCATTGGATAGGGAGGAGGAGAGATTAATTATGAATGACGAATTATGAATTATAAATGCAGGAACCTGGCAGTTTACAGTTCACAGTTGACAGTATACAGGGGAAAACATCTTATAAAAAAGATTTCATTTGCCGGTTAACAGCTGGTTTGCTGGAAACTGTAAACTGCAGACTGTCAACCAGCCGGGTTCAGGGCAAGAAACGGTCAACAGTCGATAGTCAATGGTCCACGGCAAAACGCGTACAGCTGATGCATTGTCATTTCGAAGTTGCGGTGCGACTGAGAAATTGGTCTGTGGGGGCAACCACAGGGGGTTGCCCCTACGATTCAATGTTTTTCTTCGTGCTTACAAAAACAGGGAACAGGGTTAAGGGTTCAGGGTCGGTGCGGCTTCATTTACTTGCATCCTGCATCGTGTATCATGCATCCTTCTTCTTCGTGCGCTTCGTGGTTACAAAATAGGGTTCAGGGAAAGAAGCAGTTTACAGTTCCCAGTTGACAGTTTACAGGAGGCAGAACAGCTAAAAGTTAGCGGTTGACAGTTGACAGGGTGCTGGTAACTGTAAACTGAAAACCGTAAACTAGCAAAGCAGCATTTTACATTCGCCTATGTGGCCTTTATGGCTTTTCCACAACTCCATGGCTTTGTCAACCAGCCATTGGCATTTGAGCTTTGACATTCTTTTGAACTTTGGTTTTTGTACTTTGACATTAATCCAGTACTCCATTACTCCATCACTCCATGATTTACTTAACCAGTGAACCATCAAAGCCATCCCTCCTCCACTGAGGTTCTTTTGCAAAACGCAAACGGCATACCCGAACTCTCGGTAATAGCCTGGGAAGTCACCAGGCGGTGCATGATGGACTGCCGGCACTGCCGCGCGGGGGAAAAGCCGGCAACCTCAGAGGGAGAACTGTCCACCCGGGAGTGCCTGCATCTCATTGATGATATGGCCTCCTTCTGCTCACCGGTGGTAATGATAACCGGAGGGGAACCCATGCTCAGGGATGATCTTCCGGAAATCATCCATCACATGACCGGCAAAGGGATCGGCACCACCTTAAGCCCCTGCGGCCCCCTGGTTAAGGAAAAAATCTGTCCCTCTTAAAAGACGCGGGGCTCGGATACATTTCTTTCAGCATTGACGCCTTCGACGCGGCTGACCATGATGATTTCCGCGGCTATCCCGGTGCCTTCGCATCGGTGCTCAAGGGAATAGAAGCGGTCAAAAAAGCGGGGATGGACTTTGCGGTTCTCACCACCGTCACCAGGCACAATTATCGTGATCTGCCCCGCATTCTTCAGCTCGCCAGCGATCTGGGAGCGGTTTTTTTCATCCCCTTTTTTCTTGTCCCCACCGGCAAGGGGAAAAACCTGCGGCACCGGCAGCTGTCCCCGGCCGAATATGAGGACTGCCTGAACTGGCTGTATGATGTGTCGGTGGGCGGGAAGATGCCGCCGGTCAGACGGGACGTGGTGATACGCCCCGGATGCGCCCCGCACTTTTACAGAATCATTCACCAGAGAGAGGGCACCTACCGCCTTTCTTTCTTCGGCACACCCATAACTGAAGGGTGCCTGGCGGGCATTTCCTACCTGTTTATTTCCTACAGAGGCATTGTCCAGCCCTGCGGATATCTGGACCTGGAATGCGGCGACGTGCGCACCGCATCGCTGCAGACAATCTGGGAGGCCTCGCCTCTTTTGCAAAACATCAGGAACCCCCGCGCGTACGGGGGAAAATGCGCCGTGTGCGAGTTCCTGAGCGTCTGCAGGGGATGCCGCGCGCGGGCCTACGCGGAAACAGGCAACTACATGCGCGAAGACCCCTACTGCAGCCATGTGCCGGGAATGCAGCTCTGCTCTTCAAAGCGGCAGGAAGCATGAGAAATGCCATTGAATTCAGATGTAGGGGCGACCGGCCGATCGCCCCTACGAAAGAAACATCATTTTCGTGTTAAACAACGGGGGAACAGTCGAACAGCCATCCATCAGGAGGGGGTTGTGTCATGGCGCCTAAAAAGCTGCTCAATGCGGCGGAAGAAACCAGCGATGCCTTGTACCGGGTTCAATGCAGGCTTACGCACCTGGAAAACAAGCACAAGCGATTAGTCGCGCTGGAGGAGGAGGGGGTAAAGGGAGAGCTGGAAACCATCATGGAAAAGGCTGACGCCATTATGGTGGGCCGCAACAGCCATACCGCGCGTGCCGGCGACAAGACCATCGTGCTCAGCAAAAGCAATTTTAATGCCCTCATCAGGGAATGCATCAATGGCGTTTTTATAGTCGATAAGACGGGCAGCATCCGGGAGACAAACGGCAACCTGGAAACGCTGCTCGGCTACAAAAAAACCGACTTTAAAAACATCTCCCTGAAGTCCATTTTCCCCCTGGCCGACAGGCTGGAAAGCGTGACCAAGTACTTTGACGCCTTTACCAACCACATGTACCTTTTCTATGATCGCAAAAAATTCAATCTTTCCCCCATTGAAACAACCGTCCTGGATAAGCGGAAAAAACCGGTTCCCTTTCAGGTGAAGGCAACCTATGTAAAAAACATCCAGGGCCAGCTGGTGGGCGCCATATTTCTGCTCAAGGACATTGTCCGGCGCAGGAAGCTGGAACAGCAGATACAGGCGGAAAAGGAGAAGCTGGAGCAGCTTCTCGACGTGTCAAAAAAACTGGAGATCATCGAGCGGCTGAAGCAGGACCTGCAGGAAAACAGAATGTACATTGAGAGCATTATCGAGTCTTCCACTGACGGCATTGTGGTAACCGACACCTCCGGCTTCGTCAAGCGCGTCAACCGGGCCTTTGCCCGGCTGCTGGGCCATTCCGCCTCCGAACTGGTGGACCGGCACTGGGCGGAATTGAATCCGCTTGAGGGAAAAGACTATTATACCTTTTACGGCGAGTCGGTACGGGGCAGAAGCTACATCAAGGAGCTGCTGGAGCGCATGGGTGATCTCTTCAGCAAGGGCGAGGCTTATTTTGAGGCCTATCTCAAGAGAAGCGATGAAATCGTTGTGCCGGTGGGATGCGGCCTGTACTGGGTGCACAACAAAAAGGGAGAGCGCGCCGAAGGAATCGTCATCGTGCGGGACCTCACCGAACGCAAGCTTGCTGAAAAGAAAATAGAACGGGCGTACTTCGAGCTGCGCGAGGCAAAGGAGTACCTGGAAAACATCATCTCCACCACCGTGGACGGGATTATTACCACCGATCCCCGCGGAACCATAGAGCGCATCAATGAGTCGATTGAAGTGATGACCGGCTACAGCGAAGATGAACTGAAAGGGATTCACATATCCGACCTGAGCCTGCACCGCGCCGAACACAGCTACCGGCAGCTGCGAAGCAAAATGGTCACCGAGCTTTTCAGGGACGGGAGGGTAACCGGCATTGAGTCCATCTGGCGGGGGAAAAACGGCGTGAACATACCCATTGAAGCCAACGCCGCGCTGCTGAAGGATAAAAAAGGGGGTGTCGCCGGAGGGGTCATCGGCGTGCGGGACGTGCGCGAGAGAAAAAAGCTGGAAAAAATGAAGAACGATTTTATTTCCAACATATCCCATGAACTGAGGACCCCGCTCACCTCCATAAAAGGGTCAATTGACAACCTGCTCGACGGCATCGCCGGCCATCTCAACGATGCCCAGCGGGAATACCTTACCATCATCAACTCCGAATCAAACCGCCTGGTCAGGCTGATCGATGACCTGCTTGACCTGAACAAGCTGGAGGCGCGCAGCCTCACGCTGCTGCCAGCGGAGGTGGAATATGTATCCCTGGTGGCGCAGGCGGTGTACAGCCTGAAAGATCTCGCCTACGATAAGGGACTTTCAATCGATATGGCGTGGTCGGCGGCGGAAATACCCCTGGCGGGCGACAGGGACCGGATTTACCAGGTGCTGGTAAACCTCATTAACAACGCCATCAAGTTCACCGAGCAGGGGGAAATTAATGTCATTGTCGAAGATACCCGCAACGGATCGGTTACCACGCGGATCAGGGACACCGGGGTGGGCATTTCCCCCGCCGAGATTGAAAAAATATTTGACCGGTTTTACCAGATCCAGAGGCCGCTTGCTGAAAAGAGCAGAGGGGCCGGCCTGGGCCTTGCCATCAGCAAGAGTTTAATTGAGATGCACGGCGGCACCATCCGCGTGGAAAGCCGGGAAGGCACGGGCAGTGAATTCGCCTTCACCCTGCCGCTGCGGGGTGTCTCATGAAGAAGAGGATCCTGGTGGCGGATGATGAGAAGGCGGTGGTCAGGATTCTTACAGACCGCCTGACCCATTGGGGCTACGAGGTGGACAGCGCCTGTGACGGGGAGGAAACCCTGCGAAAGGTCGGGAGCTTCAAGCCGGATCTGCTGCTCCTGGATCTCAAAATGCCCAAGCTGAGCGGCATGCGCGTGCTGGAAGAAAACAGGCGCCGAGGACACCGGATTCCCGTTCTCATACTGACGGCACTGCCGCCCGAGGCGATGGCCGGCAGCTGCCTGGCCGAGGGCGCCGATGACTACATTTGCAAACCCTTCGACACCCGGCGCATCAGGGAATCGGTCGAACGGATATTTTCCACATCTTCCGACGGAGCGATCCATGAACAGCCATAAGCTCAAAATAGCCGTGGCGGATGATGATCCCAGCATTGTCAAAATACTCAAGGACCGCCTGGCCGCTCAAGGGTTCCAGGTGCTGACCGCCCGGGACGGTCCGGAATGCCTGGAGCTGGTGCACCATGAAAACCCTTCCCTGCTCATACTGGATCTGCAGATGCCCGGGCTGAGCGGCATGGAGCTGCTGGCCGAGATTAACATGAGCGGCAGGGAGGTCACGGTCATCATTCTCACCGCCTTCGGAACGGTGGAAGCCGCCGTGGAAGCAATGAAACAGGGGGCGTATGACTTTATTCAGAAGCCGGTTGACTTTCCCCACCTGGAGATTGTCATCAACAAGGCGCTGGAGCGAATGTATCTGAAGCACAAAAGTGAGAGCCTGGAATCGCAGCTCAAGGAGAGCGAGGAGGAGATCAAGCAGCTTCGGCGGGAGATCGGCAGGGAGTATGACTTCAGCAACATCATCGGCAATAACCGTGAGCTGCAGCAGGTGGTACACATGATTAAAAAGGTGGTGGACCAGAAATCCAACATCTTCATCCAGGGGGAAAGCGGAACCGGCAAGGAGCTGCTGGCGCGGGCGATACACTACAACAGCTCGCGGCGCGACAAAAATTTCGTGGCCGTCAACTGCGGGGCCATACCGCGCGAGCTGTTGGAAAGCGAGTTTTTCGGCCACGTGAAAGGGTCTTTTACCAACGCCCACCGGACCCGGAAGGGCTACTTCGAAGAGGCGCACGAGGGAACGCTTTTCCTGGATGAGATCGGAGAGCTGGATCTGGAGCTACAGGTAAAATTGCTCCGGGCGCTGGAGCGGGATGAAATCATGCGGGTGGGGGACCCCCAGCCCACAAAAATCGACGTCCGCCTGATCACGGCCACCAATAAAAATCTCCAGGAGCAGGTCAGCAAAGTCACCTTTCGCAAGGACCTTTTTTACCGCCTGTACGTCATTCCCCTGACGCTTCCTCCCCTCCGGGAACGAAGGGAGGACATCCCCCTGCTCATCGATCACTTCCTTAAGAAAATGGCGGACAAATCCGGAAAGGGTCCGCACCGGATTTCCGACGAGGCCATGGCCCTGTTCATGAACTACTCCTATCCCGGGAACATCCGTGAGCTGGAAAATGTGATCGAGCGCTCCATCCTTCTTTCCGACCATCCCCTCATCGTCCCCCGGGACCTGCCCGTCGAGCTCAGGGCACATGAACAAGGTTCTGCCGGCAGTGCGGACGGATCCGGGGGCGGGATCGCCCTGAAGCTGGTTTCCAAGGAAGCCAAACTTTCCGCCGAAAAGCAGATGATTGCCAATACGCTCAAAGCCTGCAACTACAACTGCTCCAAGGCAGCGCGCATTCTAAAAATAAGCCGCTCGAATTTATACAACAAGATCAAGCGCTGCACCATTGATCTCGCACGCTCCTGATCCGAATGCAAAAAAAAGTACCCCTGCGGGGTACTTCAAGTATGACATCTTAAAAAATTTCCCCTCTTGAGGGCTATCCCTTCTTGCACTCCTCCACATACTTGATGCGCAGGTCGTGCAGCAGGCTCTCCATGAGCTGCGCTTCATCATTGCTCAGATTTCCCCGGGTCTTGTCCCTTAAAACGCCGAGAATGTCAATGGTCTGCTTTGCCATCTCCAGGTTCCGCTCGCGCTTTCCGCTCACCGGGTCGGGAAATTCGCCGAAATGAAACAGGGCGGAGCTGCTCAGGGTCAACACAAAGGAGGCAAAGTCAACCTCAGGCAGGGGAACGGTTTTTCCCTTCCGCTCCTCCGCTGATTTCCCGCCCCCCGCCTCACCGGCCTCCTTTGCATCCACCGGGGCGGATTCCTTTTCCCTGTTTACCTCGCCCTCCGCGGTAAACATCCGCTTATCCTTGATCACAAATCCCTTTTCTTCTTTTTCTTCGGCCATGATCGCTGCTCCCCGTCCAGGCCCTCACACCAGGGCCATTCCTTCCATGCTCTCCACCCAGAGGATGCCGTCCCGCATGTCCACCAGGAACTCATTCCCCTGCTTCCACTTGAGGGTAAGTTCTATTTTCACTTTATCGTCTATGGTGCGCTTGAGAAATCGCGCCCCGTATTTCGAGCTGTACCCGCAATCAACCAGGTGGTCGAGGGCCTCCTCGGTAACCGTCACCGATTTCCCCTTGGCCCTCATTTGAGCATTGATCCGCTCCAGGTACATTCCGGCGATGGCTTTGACCTCGTCCCTGGTCAGGGGCGAGAAGACAATGATGTCATCAATGCGGTTCAGAAATTCAGGTGAAAAGGTGTTTTCAACCTCTTTCATCACCGCGCGCTTGACGGTGAGAACCGCCTGGCTGTCGGTCAGAAAGCCCATGGGCTTGGTCAGATTTTTAAACTCATCGGACCCGAGATTCGAGGTCATGATGATCACCGCGTCGCTGAAATAAACCCGCTTGCCCCTGCCGTCGGTCAGCCACCCTTCATCGAAGACCTGCAGGAAGAGGTTCAGGACATAGGGGTTGGCCTTCTCAACCTCATCGAGCAGCACAATCGTATAGGGATTGTCCCTGATCTGGTTGGTCAGCACGCCCCCCCGCTCCGATCCCACGATTCCGCGCGGCATGCCGATGAGCTTGTCCACGGCGACCGTGGAGTCCTTGTACTCGGACATGTCCAGCCGGATCATCTTTTTCTCGTCGCCGAAGAGAAACTCGGCCAGGGCCTTGGCCAGCTCGGTCTTTCCCACCCCGGTCGGCCCCAGGAAGAGCAGCACCCCGTCGGGCCGCTCCGGCTTCTCCTTGAGCGGTCCCTTGTTCAGGCGGAGATATTTTGACAGGGAGTTGATGGCCTCTTTCTGTCCCACCACCCGGCTTGCCAGGGCATCCTCCATGGAGCTGAAGCGCTCGGTGGTGTCCCGGTATACCATGTCCAGCGGCACCCGCGCCGTCTGGGAGACAACCTCGATGACATCCCCGGGCCGCACGCAGTCACTGGGGCGGTTGATCTCCACCTTGACGCAGGAGGTGTCGAGCCAGGTGATGGGCTTGTCCGGCAGCCGCAATGAATGCATGTACCGGGGGAGAGCTCGAGCGCCGTTTCCAGGGCCTCATCGGATATGCGCACGCTGTAATTCCGCTCCAGGCGGCCGCGCACCCCCTGCAGGATCTCCCGGGTGTCGTCAAGCGATGATTCCTTGAGATCGATGACCCTGAAGCGCCGCGCCAAAGCCTCATCCTCCTGGATGTAAATCTTAAACTCGGCCGCCGTCGTCGCGCCGATGATCTGAACCTCGCCCCGGGCCAGGGTGGACTTAAAAATGTTGGCCGCGTCCGCATTGACCCCCAGGGCCGACCCCGCCCCGATGATGGTGTGGGCCTCGTCAACAAAGAGGATGAGATTCCTGGCCTCCTTGAGCTCATTGATGATTTTTTCAATCCGGTCTTCGAACATGCCCCGGAACATGGTGCCGGCAACGATGGAGTTCATCTGCAGGTTCACGATCTGGTGGTTCCGCAGCCGTGCGGGAACCGTTTCCGGCTCCAGCTCCAGCTTTTTCGCCAGGCCTTCAACCAGCGCCGTCTTGCCCACGCCCGGCTCGCCGATGATCATCACCGAGTTGGAGGTGTGGCGGTGGCAGAGTATTTCAATCATCTGGTTGATTTCCTTTTCCCTGCCGATAAACGCGGGCAGCTTGCCCCAGCGGGCGAGCTTGTTCAAATTGACGCCGAAATATTTCAGGTGGGTGGGAAGCTCGAACTTCTTCTTGTATTTTTCCTTCTCCTCCGCCAGGAGGCGCGCCTTGACGGTGACCGTCTGTATCACCCGCGTGCTGTCCACGCCCAGCTCGCTGAAAATACGGGCGGGCACGGTCTCCGGGTCCTGGAAAAAGGCGATGAACAGGTCGCTTGAATCGATCAGCTTTCTTCCGAAATGCTGCGCCTCCTTCCACGCCAGGCGCAGAATATTCTTGGTGGCCGCGGTAACATGCACGCCCACGCCCAGGTACTCAACCGAGGAGGCAAGATAATGCTCCAGCTGCCGTATGACCGTGCCGGGCTCCAGGGCGAGATCGAAGAGGATCTCCTGGAAGAGCGGCTCCTCGACACGGCTGAAGGCCAGAAAGAGATGCTCGACGCCCAGGTGCCCGTGCTGCCTCTTTTTAGACTCCTCGATGGCAGCGGTCAATATCTGCCCGACCTTTTCCGAAAAGTAATCCTTGTAATTACCTAAATCAATCACCGAAGCACCCTGTGTACAAATATGAAGCGTTGAATAATACCGATGACGTTCGCCGCCCGCCCCGGTTCTGCGGCACAAAAACGTGCGCTGCAGGTTTTCCTAATCATAACAGATACTGGCGTGTTTTTCAAATCGGTTATGCAAAACTCCACCGGCTCTCATCTCATAATCGAACGCCGCGGGCCAAAACTTGAGAATCTTTTCCCGCCGGGAGCGCCGTTCACAGCCGCGGGATTCCGCCACCCGCAATTCGCACCTTCCCCGGCGGCGCTACAGCTTTTGTGCTTCCTTCCAGGTATAGTAGATGCGGTGAAAAACGGTGAGGTGGGTAAATATTGCCAAAACCCATAACACTATGGGCATCAGATGCAGGAGATCCTGGAAAATGGCTCCTAGCGCCAATAAAATGATCCGCTCCGCACGTTCCATGATCCCAACGTCACAGCGCGGAATAAAATTCTCTGCCCGGGCCCGGGCGTAAGGCACTAAAATAGTTCCTATGGAAACAACCGCGGTCAAGAGCAGAAGCTGCATGTTCTGGTGGGCCGCGTAATAAATAATCAGCCCGATCAGCAGCGCCAGGTCCGAGTAGCGGTCGATGACCGAATCCAGAAACCCGCCGAAACGCGTCACCCGGTTAAAGGTGCGGGCAACCGCGCCGTCCAGCATGTCGCACAATCCGGCCGAGAGCACCAGCACGCCGGCCAGCACCCACCTGCCGCCGACAAACGCGGCGGCTGCCAGGATATTAACGCACAAACCGAGAAGGGTAAAATAGGTGGGATTAAGGCTGGTATTTCTGAAAAAAAATCTGATCAGCCTCGATAAGGGCTGTTCCAGACGATGTTTAACCGTTGAACTTAACATCAAACTCCGGACCACTCTAGGTGAAGAACACCCGGATCCGCACCCCCCTACCTTCAGGCAGGGAAGGTCGGGCTTCCGGGCGTTTCTGAAATGTGACCTGCCGCGACGCTACTTGCCCGTATCTTCAAATTCCGCGTCCACAACGTCGTCATCGCGCCGGCTGCTGTCACTGCCGGCGCCCGGCTCGCCGCCGCCCGGAGGAGGTTGCGCGCCCGCCCCCTGCTGCTGCGACTGGGCCTTGTACATTGCCTCCGCCATGTGGTGAGACGCCTTGGTGAGTATCTCCATTTTTTCCTTTATGGCGGAGCTGTTCCCGCTTTCCACGGCCGCTTTGGTATCCTTAAGGGCATCCTCGACCGCCCTGATGTCGCTCTCCGAGAGCTTCTCCCTGTTCTCCTTGAGTACCTTTTCGGTTTGATACATCAGATTGTCGGCCTGATTGCGTACCTCAACTTCCTCCTTTTTCTTCCTGTCTTCTTCAGCATGCAGCTCGGCATCCTTGACCATGTTCTTGATTTCATCGTCGGATAGTCCGCTGGAGGCGGTTATGGTAATTTTCTGTTCCTTGCCCGTCCCCAGGTCTTTTGCGGAAACATTGACGATGCCGTTGGCGTCGATGTCAAAGGTCACCTCCACCTGGGGGATGCCGCGCGGGGCCGCAGGAATGCCGATCAGCTGGAATTTTCCCAGCGTCCGGTTGTCCCGGGCCATTTCACGCTCGCCCTGCAGGACGTGGATTTCAACGCTCGTCTGCCCGTCCGCCGCGGTGGTGAAAATCTCGCTCTTCCGGGTGGGAATGGTGGTGTTCTTTTCAATCAGCCTTGTGCGCACGCCCCCCAGGGTCTCGATGCCCAGGGTCAGCGGGGTCACGTCCAGCAGCAGCACGTCCTTTACTTCGCCCGCAAGCACACCCGCCTGCACAGCCGCCCCCAGCGCCACCACCTCATCGGGATTGACGCCCTTGTGCGGCTCCTTCTCAAACAGCCGTCGGGTCAGGTCCTGCACCTTGGGCACCCGCGTCGACCCGCCCACCAGAACCACCTCGTTGATTTCGGACTTCTGCAGCTTGGAATCCTTGAGGGCGATGTCGCAAGGGCGGCGGGACGCTTCAATGATGTCCTCCACCATCTGCTCAAACTTCGCCCGGCTGAGCTTCACATTGAGGTGCTTGGGGCCGGATGCGTCGGCGGTGACGAAGGGAAGGTTGATATCCGTCTCCAGGGTGCTGGAAAGCTCTATTTTCGCCTTTTCCGCGGCCTCCTTCAGCCGCTGCAAAGCCATCCTGTCCTTGCTCAGGTCAATGCCCTGGTCCTTCTTAAACTCCGCCACCAGCCAGTCGATAATCCGCTGGTCCATGTTGTCGCCGCCCAGATGGGTATCCCCGTTGGTCGACTTGACCTCCACCACATTGTCGCCCACCTCGAGAATGGATATATCGAAGGTGCCGCCGCCGAAATCATACACGGCGATGCGCTCATCCTTCTTCTTATCCAGCCCGTAGGCAAGGGCCGAGGCGGTAGGCTCGTTGATGATCCGCAAAACATTGAGACCGGCAATGGTCCCCGCATCCTTGGTGGCCTGTCTCTGGCTGTCATTAAAATACGCGGGCACGGTAACCACCGCGTCCTTGACCTCGGTTCCCAGATAGGCCTCCGCCGATTTTTTAAGCTTCTGCAGTATCTTGGCGGAGATTTCCGGCGGTGAATACTGTTTTCCCATGATGTCGACGCGGGCATCACCGTTGTCCGAACGCACGACCTTATAGGGAACCATTTTCATCTCTTCGTTAACCTCGTCATACTTTCTTCCCATAAAACGCTTGATGGAAAAAACAGTATTTTCGGGGTTGGTCACCGCCTGCCTTTTGGCCACCTGTCCCACCAGGATTTCCCCATCCTTGGTAAACGCCACCACCGACGGGGTTAATCGGCTTCCTTCCTCGTTTATTATAACCTTCGGCTCTCCGCCTTCCATAACCGCCACAACGGAGTTGGTTGTTCCCAAATCAATCCCGATCGCTTTTGCCATACTCGTAAGACCTCCTTCGTCTACCTCTTCAAATTATTAAAATATATCATCTGTTGCCACGTTTCGACTGTCCATAACTTAAAATTTCGTAAATACTAATCACGAATGTAAGATATGTCAACAGAAGATATCAACTATTTTTGTCGCCCCGGGCCGCCCTGCCCTCCGGTCCATTCACCGCTCGTCTTCGCCGAGCATGGGCATAAGCTCTTTCAAGAGGGGCGCCTTGTCCTTATGGCAGACGAGGACCTTCCCTCTCGCCTGGACGATGACTAAATCCCTCACGCCCAGGGTGGCGATCAACTGATCCTGGGTATTATAAATAATACAGCCGCCGGTATCCTGCACAACCCGCCTGCCGACCGCCACGTTGCCGGAGGCATCGGGAGCGCACACGCGGGCCAGGGCATTCCAGGTGCCCAGGTCATCCCACTCGAAGTGCGCCGGGATCACCGACACCTGCTTCGATTTCTCCAGCACCCCGTAATCGATGGAAACCTTCTTAAAATTAAAAAATTCCCTTTGTGCCACTGCATGTTCTTCCCCGGTGCCCAGCGCAGCCCTGATGCGCTCCATGCCCCGCCAGAGCTCAGGCATATGCGCCCCAAGGTTTCGCTGCAGGGTTGCATTCCCTGCTATAAACATGCCGCTGTTCCAATAATGCCGGTCCGAAAGGAGAAAATGTTCCGCCGCCGGGAGGTCGGGTTTTTCCACAAAGCGGGTCACCCTGTACATGCTGACGTTTTGCAACTGCGCCAGCTTTTCACCTGCTTCAAGGTAGCCGTATCCTGTCTCGGGCCGGGTCGGCCTGATGCCGAGGGTAATGATGCTGTCTTCACGCAATGTGAGAAACGCAAGGGCCGCCGCTATACTTTCCGCAAAGGCCTTTTCCCCGGGGATGCGGTGATCCGCGGGAAGGATGACCACCGGGGCATCGCCGCCCCGTTTCTCCACGTGCAGCGAGGCAAGGCCGATGCAGGCTGCCGTATCCCTTCCCATCGGTTCCACGATAAAATTTTCTGCCGGGATGCCCGGCAGCTGCTCACGCGCCACGGGCAGATGATGCGCCGACAGCACCAGCAGCACGTTCCGGGGAGGAATGACCGCCGCGATCCGCTCAACCGTTTCCTGGATCATGGTCTTGTCCCCGAGGAGCGAAACAAAGGGCTTGGGCACCAGATCGCTGCTCACAGGCCAGAACCGCTCCCCTCTTCCGCCTGCCATGATAATTGCGTAACCGTCTGATCTCATGGGCTTCTCCATGCAACTGTGAAGGAACCGTCCTGCTGTTTACGAAAGCTCTTCCGCGGGGCGGGAAAAAATGAAGGCTGCTGCGGGCGGGAAAAGGAACAGCTTACTCTTTAACCCAGGCGAGATTATCAAAGGTGGCAAACTTTTCCAAAAACGCAAGCTTCACATCTCCGACAGGACCGTTCCTCTGCTTGCCGATGATAATTTCGGCCACACCCTTGTTGGGGTTGTTCTCGTCCCGGTTGTAAATATCATCCCGGTAAATGAAGGCGATAAGGTCTGCGTCCTGCTCTATGGCCCCTGATTCCCTTAAATCGGCCAGCTGCGGCCGCTTGTTCTGACGCTCTTCAACCCGGCGGTTCAACTGGGAAAGCGCCACCACCGGTATGTTCAATTCCTTTGCCAGGGCCTTGAGCGACCGTGAAATTTCGGAGATTTCCTGCTCCCTGCTGTCCGATCCCCCCCTTCCCCTGCTGTTGATGCCCCTGCCCCGCATGAGCTGCAAATAATCGACGATTACCAAACCCAGATTACACTCCGCCATGAGGCGCCGCGCCTTGGCCCGCATTTCCAGCACGGAAATAGCCGCCGTATCATCTATATAGATCGGCGACTCGGAAAGGGTGCCTGCCGCCCGGGTGAGTTTGGGCCAGTCTGTTTCCCCCAAATATCCCGAGCGCACCTTGTGGGCATCCACCCGGGCCTCGGAACAGAGCATGCGCAAAACCACCTGCTCCTTGGACATTTCCAGGGAAAAGATCGCCACCGGGATGTGCTTTTCAATGGCCACATACTGGGCAATGTTAAGGCAAAAGGAGGTTTTGCCCATGCTGGGGCGTCCGGCGACAATGATCAGGTCCGACGGTTGAAACCCCGAGGTCAGCTTGTCTATTTCGTCATATCCGGTGGGGACGCCGGTGACAATCTCCCTGCTCTCATAGAGCTTCTCGATGGTTTTAAAACTTTCCTTTAAAATGCTCTTGATGCTGAAAAATGACGGCCGTATCTTGCTCTCGGTGATCTGGAAGATATTCTTCTCCGCCATGTCCAGCAGGTCTGCCACGTCGCCGTCGTCGTCATAGCCCCGGGCGACAATGTCGGTTGCCGTGCTGATCAATCGCCGCAGGATGGACTTCTCCTTGACGATTTTGGCATAGTAACTGATATTGGCGGCAGTGGGAGTGGTGTCAACCAGGGACGACAGATAGGCGCTTCCCCCGATGCGCTCCAGCTGGTTCTCACCCCGCAGATAATTGGTTAAAGTAATGAGGTCAATGGGTTCATTTTTTTCAAAAAGCTCAATCATGGCCAGGAAAATGCTTCGGTGGGCTTCGCGGTAGAAGTCATCAACCACCAGGTTCTCCAGCACGGTGGTGATTGCTTCGTTCTCAAGCAGAATGCCGCCGATCACCGACTGTTCAGCTTCGATATTCTGGGGGGGACTTTGTAATTGGGGGCTTCCATACGGTCGCGGTGCGCTCATGCAGGCAGGCCGGTGGGGCACAGGCAATCGGCCGCTGCCGCTTATATCCTGCTGTCACCGTTCCAATTGCGTGCAATTAGATGAAACGTGTCTAACGGGGAAATGGAAAACAGATCAGGCCTTAACGACCCAGACTTTTAATTGAGCGGTTACTTCAGAGTGCAGTTTTATGGGAATTGTGTATATGCCAAGCGTCTTAATGGGCTCATCCAGAACGATCTTCCTGCGGTCCACTGAAATGCCTTCCAGCTGCAGGTTTTCAGCAATATCCATGGCGGTGACGGACCCGAACAGCTTCTCCTCCTCGCCGGCGGGTTTTGCAACCGTGCAGGAAACCGACTCAATCCGCTTGGCCAGCTTCTCCGCGTCCCTTTTAATCTTGTTGATCTGATCCTTGAGCTGCCTGGTCTGATGGTCCAGAATCTTCATGTTCTGGGTGGTGGCCTTTATGGCCTTCCCGTAGGGAATAAGATAGTTTCTTCCATAGCCGCCTGCAACCTTGACCAGCTCTCCCATTTTCCCCAGGGCCTGCACATCTTCAACTAAAATAACTTTCACCTGACACCTCGCTTGGAAAAATAACCACGTAAGCCGCTTGCCCCTTCAACCCGCCGGCTGCAGGGCAGCTGCACCGCGCACCTTAGAAGGTGGCGGAAAACGGTATCAAGGCGATGTTGCGCGCCCGTTTCACCGCGTTGGTAATCCTTCTCTGATGCCGGGCGCAATTCCCCGAAATCCTGCGGGGAATGATCTTGCCCCGTTCCGACACAAAAAACCGTAGCATCCCGTAATCCTTATAATCGATGGCAAGGTTGCTGTCAGCACAAAACCTGCATACCTTGTGTTTTTGAAATGTTCTTTTCCTTCTGTTTTTATAGGGCTTTCTTTTCAAAAAAATACCTCCCTCATCCGGTTACCCGTTTGCGCTATTGCGATGCCGGCGCGGCATCCGCCTTGAAAGGCTCGACCGTGTGAGCCATGATTTCCGTCTTGCTTTTCTGAAAACCCTCGGGTGTTTTCCAGCTGCGCTGCTGCAGGTGTCCCTCCACCTTTACCCGTTCGGCGCGCCGGGCAATCACGGCACACCCCGCCGCCGCATCGCCCATGCAAACCACATCAATGCGGCCCTTCTGCTCTCCCCCGCCATGCCGCTCAGTCACAAAGACCAGGGTAAAGGTGGCAACTCCCGTCCCCCGGGCCGTATGGCCGAAGACGGCATCCGCAACCACTTCTCCCGTGAGAATGACCCGGTTGATCTCTTTCACCCTGCCTGCCCGGCCCCTGACACACGGCGATCATCCGTCAGGCTACACCTCGGCGGTACCGGCCTCAATCGCAGGCTTGGCTTCCTCCTGCGCCGGCTCTTCAGACTTCACGCCCGGGGTCTGGATTTTCTCCTTTTCAATTTTTACCGTCTGGTGGCGCAGGATCTTTTCATCGTAGCGGAGGGTTTTCTCCACCTCTGCCAGCAGATCCGGATTTGCCGTGAGATAAAAGACAAAATAATACCCTTTCTGGCACTTTTTGATTTTGTGGGCGCACTTGCGTTTTCCCCACTGATCAACCTTCAGCACCTCGCCCTGGTTCTGCTTAATCACCGCGGAAACCTTGTCAACCACCAGAGAAAGCTCCTCCTCCGGCACGTTGGGATGCACAATGACAATCATTTCATAATAACGCAAAGATCAACTCCTCCTCTCAGCACACACGATGCCCTTCGGGGACGGCGCGGCTACAGCTTTATGGCCGTAATCCTGAGAACGGTATGATTCTGCCGGTGCCCCTGTTTTTTCCTGTAGCTTTTACGGCGCTTCGCCTTAAAGATGACAACTTTTTTGTCCTTCTTCTGCTCGACAATCTCTCCCACCACGGTGCAGTGGTCCAGATGCGGTCTGCCGATCTCAACCTTGTCTCCGTTGGCCGTCAGCAGAATTTCCTTCAACTCCACCACATCGCCGATTTCCCCGGCAATCTTCTCAACCTTGACCAGGTCACCCTCGGCCACCCGGTACTGCTTACCACCTGTTTTGATCACGGCATACATATTTACACGTCCTTGTCGACACACCCGTTTAAAAAGCCCCGCTGCTGTAAACCGGGCTTTTACCCCTTTCCCCTCACCACCTTACGTGGCCTTTTATTAAAGGGATTAACATAATGAATATTTCTATTTCTGTCAAGAAAATTATTAAACCAAATACTTTCGACAGTCAAGGAGAGTAACGGGGGCATTTTCGATGCCACATTATTTGCTCTCTATTTCGTATTCCTCCTGGTGAAAGCTGCTTCTCACCTTTATGATGATCTTTTTCTTGAGCCTGTTTTCCAGGGCCTCAATGGCATACCGCTCCTCTTCATACATGTAATCCGCCACCGCCGGGTGAAGGGAAACCACGATGGTCTTCGAGGGCACGTTCATGGCCTCGCGCCTTATTTCCCTGAAAATCTCAAAGCAGAGGGTGGTTTTTGACTTGAGCACCCCCCTGCCCTCACAATAGGAACAGGACTCGCACAGGATCCGGCTTAAGTTTTCACGCGTCCGCTTCCTGGTCATTTCCACCAGCCCCAGCTCTGATATCCTGAGGATGTTTACCTTCGCCCGGTCCTTTTTGAGTGCCTCGTTGAGTGCCTGGTAGACGCGCTCGCGCCCGCCCTCCCGCTCCATGTCGATGAAATCAATAATGATAATGCCGCCGATATTGCGCAGCCGGAGCTGATAGGCAATTTCCTTTACCGCCTCCAGGTTGGTTTTCAAGATGGTGTCCTCGGGGTTTCCCTTGCCCACATACTTCCCGGTATTCACATCAATGGCGGTCAGCGCCTCCGTTTCCTCGATAACGATCGAGCCGCCTGATTTCAGCCAGACCTTCTTGCCCAGGGCCCGGCTGATTTCAACCTCGATTCCGTAAGCGTCAAAAATGGGCTCCTCCGCGTCATACAATTCCACGGCGTGCTTGAGCTGGGGCATGAAGGTGGAGGCAAAATCAAGGATCTGGCCGTATTCCTTCTCGGAGTCCACCACCACTTTCTCAACGCCCTTGGTATAGAGGTCCCGGATTGCCCGCAGGCAGATGTCCAGCTCGCAGTGGATGACGCTCGGGGCGGTGGCATTGACCCTCCGCTGCTGAATGCTTTCCCACAGCTTCAGCAGAAAATTTATGTCCAGAACGAAATCATCCCCGCTGCTCCCCTCGCTGGCGGTCCTGACGATAAATCCCATTCCCGGAGGCTTTATCGGCGCCAGCAGCTCCTTGAGCCGCTTCCGCTCATCTTCATTTTCTATGCGCCGCGAAATGCCCACGTGATCCATGGTGGGCATGAGCACCAGGTAGCGGCCGGGCAGGGAGATGTGGGTGGTGACCCTCGCCCCTTTTGTGCCGATGGGCTCCTTTGAGATCTGCACCAACACCTCCTGGCCTTCGTGCAGCATGTCCTCGATCAGGGCGTTGCTGCGGGAGGGCGCCAGGGGATATTGCTCCTCCCCCTCCCCGGCAGCCGCCTTTCCCTCGGGGGAAGCGGCCCCGATCATCAGCTCCAGCCCGTCATAATCTTCGTAGACATCGGCAACATAGAGAAAGGCGGACCGGCTCAACCCGATATCCACGAAGGCCGACTGCATGCCGGGAAGCACCCGTATCACCCTGCCCTTGTAAATGTTGCCGGCAACCCCCCTGTCAGAACCTCTTTCTATGTACAGTTCCGCAAGCAGCCCGTTTTCGATAAGCGCGATGCGCGTCTCCTTGGAGGTAACATTAATGACCAGTTCCGATGACATAGAACATCTCTCGAGCGTATGGTTTAAAATAATGTGATTTTCAAGGCGCCTGCACGAAGCGGACGCCGATTTTTTTCACCCGGGTGCGCTGCAGCTCGTCCCGGGAAAGATCAAAAACAGCTTCCAAAATTTCAGAGGGCCTGATGGTTTTGCTGCCGCTCATTTTAACCGCCATCTCCAGCCCGTCTTCCCCGTTGGGGACAAGATCTTCCACCCACTGCTTCAGATCGATGTTCGCCATTCCCCGCTTGCTTCTTACCGCAACAGGCCTAGTCGCCTCTTGAGAAAACGCATCAATTTTGCTCTTTAACCAATTGTTATGCCTTGACAATTTTTCGATGCCCTTTTCAAGGGCTACCGCATAGCGAACGCTTTGTATACTATCAGAAAGTGCCGGGCATTTCAATGAAATTTCCCGGGCCTCATGGATTCGTATCCAGTCAGGGAGGGTCCGGTTTAAAGATGCCGCCATTGCACCGCAGTCACCACCGCCGGTAATTTCCACATCCACATATTCGCATTCACTCTCCATGCCCACCGGCAGCGCGGGCCCGAAAATGATTCGCGGCAGGGGGTGAAACCCTTCAGAAAACCTGACCGGAATCAGCGCCCGTTTCACCGCCCTGGCAAAAAGGGTAACCAGTTCCAAGTGACCCAGGAAACGCCCGTCCCCGAGCTTGGAAAAACGCAAGCGCAGTCTCCTGTAACCGGCGGCATTCGCAGTCCGCCGCCCGCCTCCTGCTCCGGAAGGTGCGGACTGCGCCCCTTCCTTCCCGTTGCCGACACCGCGAGACACTTCCCCCGCAGAGGCCCTTTGCACACCCGGGTCTTCGGTGCATATGCCGCAGGCGTTGCATGCCCCGGTCCTGCAGTCCGGCGTAAAGAGCCCCTGCAGCGCTTTCCGGTACTCATCGCGGAGATAGCTTTTTGCAATCCCGCAATCAATGTGGTCCCAGGGAAAAACCTCCCCGGGCGGCCGCGCCCGCCCGGTGTAAAAGCCGGCATCAATGCCGCCCAATGCCGCTTCCCATTTTTCCCGGTCCAGGTGCTCGCTCCAGCCGTCAAACCTGCACCCCAGGCGGTACGCCCGTTCAACCGCCGGGGCAAGCCTCCTGTCCCCCCGGGCAAATATGCCCTCAAGATGGCTCATGTACACATCCTGCCATTTGAAGTCCAGCTTCAGCCTTCTGATTTCGCGCTTCAGGAACTCCTGCTTCCGGCTCATCTCCTCAATGCTTATCTGTCCCTCCCACTGGAAGGGGGTGTGGGGCTTGGGCACAAAGGTTGAGACGCTCACGGCAACGCTCCTGCTTTTGCCGCCGCTGCGGGCCAGCGCGCGGATTTTGCCGGCGAGGGCTATTATTCCCTCCAGGTCCTCCTGCTGTTCGGTGGGAAGGCCTATCATGAAATAGAGCTTGATGCCGTTCCACCCGGCGTCGAATACGTTCCGCACCGTCTCCAGTATTTCCTCTTCCCGGTTTCCCTTGTTGATGACGCGCCGCAGCCGGTCCGTTCCCGCTTCCGGGGCAATGGTAAAACCGGTTTTCCTCACCTTCTTAATTTCTTCGATCAGGCGCGGGGTCAGGGTCTCCGATCGCAGCGAGGGGAAGGAAACGGCCACCTTCTCCGACGCGTAGCGACGCATCAGGTCGGTGAGCAGTTCGTCAATGCAGCTGAAGTCGCCGGTGCTTAAAGAAGCCAGGGAAAGCTCATCAAAGCCGCTGCCGGCAAGGCACAGCTCCACCATCTTCTCGATGGTGCGCAGGCCGCGCTCACGCACCGGGCGGTAAATAATGCCCGCCTGGCAGAAGCGGCAGCCTCTCGTGCATCCCCGGGCGATTTCCAGGCTCAGGCGGTCATGCACAATTTTCTTATAGGGCACCAGCGGTGCACGGATCAGCGGCGTTGCGTCTAATGATCTGACCCATCTTTTTTTCACCCCCTCGTATCCCGGCCTGAGGGGTATCATTGCTTCCAGCGTCCCGTCCCCCCGGTAGGCCGCCTCAAAAAAGCCCGGGACATACACGCCTTCTATTTGCGAGAGCAGCTGCAGGACAACCTGCCTGGACAGTTTCTCCCGCCGCGCCCGGATTATGCACTCGCACATCTCGGGAAGTGCCTCTTCGCCGTCGCCGACAAGCATGGCGTCAAAAAAATCGGCCAGCGGTTCGGGGTTAAAACAGCAGGGGCCGCCGGCGATGACCAGCGGGCTGTCCTCACCCCTCTGTGCGGCATAAAGCGGGATCCCCGCCAGGTCAAGCATGGCCAGCACATTGGTGTAGCTCAGCTCGTACTGCAGGGAAAATCCCACCAGGTCAAAGCCGCTGACGGGGTGGCGCGACTCCAGGGAGGTGAGCCGGATGCCATTTTCGCGCATCACCCCCTCCATATCCAGGCCGGGGGCATACACCCGTTCGGCGGCAATGTTCGGGCAGGCGTTGAGCAGGTGGTAGAGTATCTGCAGCCCGAGATGGGACATGCCCACTTCGTACACATCAGGAAAGGCGAGGCAGACCTTCAGGTCCACCTGCGACAGGTCCTTTCTGACCGAGTTGATTTCGCCCCCCAGGTAGCGGCTGGGATGGCTTACCAGGGACAGGTAATCTTTCATCTGCATACTTTTATGGATTGCCCGATGGTGTAAGGAAACGCATGGAGGAAAAGCAGGTGCACATTCCCCTTCAATAATTTTCCGTTGCTCATGTATATCACACCTGAGTGGTTAGGGCAGTATTTATTTTAAGCGCGTTTCAAAGGTTTTCGTTCAGCAGCACCCGGGATACTTTTTCATATGCAGTGACTTCCCGCCTTTTTTATGCTATGCATTATCAGTATTGAGCATGTCGTTTACCCATCCATAGAGAAAGGAGCACTGAGGATGACCCGAATACGCAAAAACACAGCAGCAATGGCAGCTTTATGTGTCCTGGCAGCTGCCATAACCTTCAGCTGCACCGGATGCCCTCAACAAAACCTCCCCTTCAAAGCGCTCGAAACGGTAACCGCTGAAGACGGATCAACCTGGGAGCGGGTCGTGGAACCGGGTTTCGGCAACGACAACAACATCTCCGTGGCGGCAATCGGGGAGTTCCAGGGAAGCATGTACGCCACAACCCGAAATGATGCCGAAGGCGCGGAAGTATGGAAAACCTCCGGCAGCACCTGGCAGCAGGTGCAAATAGTCTCCGGTGAGACCAACGGCATCTATGGCAACACCATGATCAATAATCTCTGGAGCAAGATGGTCGTCTTCCGGGACAAGCTTTACGTGGGTTTTTCTTCCGGCATGCAGGGATCGGTGCTTCGCTCATCCGGCTGCGAGATCTGGAGGTACGACGGCGCTGCCTGGGAACCGGTTGTGTCCGACCGCGTCGACACCGATGAGCAGGGCGCCATCACCGCCATTGCCGGCTGTGCAGACAACGATGGCGACATCACCGCGGAGATAACCGACGCCTCCAAGAACTGGGAGTCTGACCAGTGGGCCGGCGGGGTGCTGCAGATTACCTCCGGTGAGGGCGCCTACCGGCGCTTTGACATTGTGAGCAACACCGCGGACACGCTTACGGTACAGCAGAATGAAACCTCCGGCGACTACGGAAGGGAATACACGGTGTGCGGCAGCAAGCATTACATAAATCCCTTCCCTGCCTATGAATATGACCTCGGTCCCGTGGAAGAGGGCGACAGCTACGGGATCGGCATGGGAAGCGACGAAAACGGCTTCGGCGACTACTGGAACAAGACCATAACCGAAATGCTCGTTTTCGACGGCAGGCTGTATGTCAGCACCGGCCTCAACTATGACCACGGCGCGCAGGTATGGTACTCGGAGGACGGTGAGACCTGGCAGGTCACCGAACCGCCCAACAGTTTCGGCAATTATCACACGGATGCAAACTATAAGGACTCCCTCAAGGCCGTGAGCAGCAGCATCAGCGATATCGGCATATCCGATGTGTCGGGTGAAGAGCTTCTTTATGCCGGGGGAACGGGCACCACCGGTGAAAAGGGAAAATGCGCCCGCATGGCAATACTTGCGAATACCGGATGGGAACTCATTGTTGACGCTGAGGTTGACGACAACAACACCGGCACCAATGAAAACGGCTTCGGCGACGGCATGAGTTGTGAAATGGCCACGGGAAATTACATGGCCTGGAGCATTCAGCATTACCGGGACAAATTGTACATCGGAATAAATTCCCTGGGGGGTACGAGGGTGCTCTACACACCCAGCGGCAGCGCTGAGGACGGAAGCTGGTTTGTGAGCGTGGGCGCAGGAACACCATATCCCGCGGGGTTTGACGACAAACTGGTGGATACTGACGACCCGCTCCTCAAAGGAACCTATAGAAACATAGCCGCCAATCTCTTCGTGTTCGATGATGTGCTCTATGCCGGGGTGATTGCCCAGAAAAGTGAAAAAGCCCAGACCGGCACGCCGCTCTGGAAAACCACTGATGGAGTTACCTGGACACTGGTGACAGACAACAGCTTCGGCCGGAATGCCGCATTGGCCTTTGAGGGTTTTGCCACATTCAATGACACCCTGTACGTGGGGGTCAACATGGCATCATCATCCCAGTCCAATGAGGAAGGCGCCACCATCTTCCGGCTTGCCCGGTAATCGGCCGCAACCATCTATCATATACGAAAAGAAGGTCTGCATTTAGGGGCGACCGGCCGGTCGCCCCTACCCTTTTTGTAACCACGAAGCGCACGAAGGAAAAGCACGGAGAGCACGAAGCAGCAGGGGCAACCCCCTGTGGTTGCCCCACTATGTCCGGGCAGGCACAGGGGCCTGCCCCTACAGGTCAATTTCTCAGTCGCATTGCGTCTTCGAAATGACAATGCAGCAGCTGTGCGCCTGTCAACTGCTTCTCCCTCACCCTGCACCCTGAAACAGTTTGCAGTTTTCGGTTTACAGTTGCCAGCACACTCGCCAACGTTCTTTTGCTGTCCTCTGTAAACTGTCAACTGGGAACTGTCAACTGCTTCTCCCTGTACCCTGTACCCTGACCCCTGTTCCCTCCGTATCTCCTCACCTGCCGCCCATATACCGCTCCGCAACCTGCCTGAATCCCTCAAGCGACCGCTCGATCACATCCTCGCCCACGCAATAGGCAATGCGGAAATACCCCGGCGCGCCAAACCCCCTGCCGGGAACGGTCAGGATGTTCTTCCCCTGCAACGCACGGACAAATTCAACATCATCCACAGGGGTCTCCGGGAAAAGATAAAACGCCCCCTCGGGTTTGACGAAGCGGTAGCCGAAAGAGGCGAGGCCGTCGCACAGGAGATCGCGCCGCCGCCGGTATGCCTCCACGTCAACACTGATTCCCTGGAGATGCCTTACCACCCGCTGCATGAGAGCGGGCGCATTGACAAAGCCGAGCGTGCGGTTGCAAAAGACCAGCCCTTCGGTCAGGTCCTTTAAGGGCTCCGCCTGCGGGTGGACTGCCGCAAAGCCGATGCGCTCTCCGGGGATGGAGAGCTCCTTGGAATAGGACGAGCAGATGATGCTCTGCCGGTAGGCCTTGAATACGCCGGGAACCTTCTTCCCGTCATACACGATCTTCCCGTAGGGCTCGTCCGAGACGAGATAGATGATGCCGCCCGTCTCTTCACTTTTGCGCGCAAGCAGCTCTCCCAGCCCGCCCACGCTTTCCTGATCATAGACCCTTCCCGTGGGATTGTGGGGCGAGTTGAGAATGAGGCACTTGGTGCGCGAAGAGATCGCAGCCTCGATGGCCGCAAGATCCAGCGAAAAATCCTTTTTCGATCCGACCAGGACGCTGCGCCCGCCGTGATTGCCCACGTAAAAGAGGTACTCCACGAAATAGGGCACGATGACAATGACCTCATCTCCGGGGTCAAGCAGGGTTTTGAGCACGACGTTGAGAGCGCCGCCGGCACCGCAGGTCATCACCACCTCGTTCATGCTCATGGCAACCTGATGCTCGCCCGACAGGTAGCGGGCCACCGCCTCCCTGGTTTCAGGATAGCCGGCATTGGGCATGTAGCCGTGCCCCCCTGCCGCGTTTTCACTCACCAGCGTGCGTAAGAGCCGCGTAAAATCAGCCGGCGGTTCCAGGTCGGGATTGCCCAGGCTGAAATCAAAAACGTTCTTTGCGCCGTGCTGTTTTCGAAGCCGGACACCCTCCTCAAACATTTTGCGAATCCAGCTCGAGCCTTCGATTGATTCCTTGATCTGACGCGAAATAGCCATGGTTGTTCCTCACGTTTGCTTCATCCGACGAACACACCGGCGGCCGGCACGCGCCACAGCGCGACCTCCGGCTGCACCTTCAGACATGTGCCGCTACCTTAGCCAAGCGGGGTCGAAAAGTCAAACAAAAGAAGGGCTTAAAGTTATTGGGGGAAATGACCGATGAAGTATCCTGCTGCGCCAATAATCCGGCATCTCATCTTTTCCCGCCTGAGGCGGTGTTCAGGAAAGGTCAGGACAATGCACGATAAACCTGTGGTCCTGGTTGTGGATGATGAATACTACAACCGGAGCCTGATGGAGGACTTCTTAAGTCCACTGGGATACGAGGTTATCCTCGCCCGGGACGGTGAAGAGGCACTTGAGAAAGCGGACGAGGTTTCCCCGGATGTGGTCCTGCTCGACGTGATGATGCCCCGGATGGACGGCTTCACCGTTGCCAGGACGCTCAAAAGCCGGGAGGAGACGAAAACCATACCCGTGGTCATGCTCACCGCCCTGATGGACATGGGAAGCAGGATCAGGGCCTTCGAGCTGGGGGCGGACGATTTTTTCACCAAGCCGGTGGCGCTGATAGAGCTGAAGGCGCGCATGCAGTCATTGCTCAAGATCAAGGCCTACAATGACAGCATGATCGAGGACCACAAATACCTGGAGGCGGAGGTCGCCAAGCGCACGCAGCAGCTCGAGCAGGCCCATGAAAAAATGAAGGCCACCGCCCTGGAAACCATACTCCGCCTCTCGCGCGCCGCGGAATACCGGGACGAGGAAACCGGCGCCCACATCCAGCGCATGAGCCGCTACGCCGTGGCCGTGGCCCGGAAGATGGGCTTCGATCAGCCCTTCATAGAAAACATGATCTACGGGCTGCCCATGCACGACATAGGGAAAATCGGCGTTCCCGATTATATTCTGCTCAAAATGGGAAAGCTCTCCCCCGCCGAGTGGGAAATCATGAAGCAGCATACCACCATCGGGGGAAAAATCCTGGAGGGATCGGACTCGGAATTGATTCAGACGGCCCGGGTCATTGCCCTTACCCACCACGAAAAGTGGAACGGCGCAGGGTACCCCGAAGGCCTCAAAGGCACTGAGATTCCCCTCGTCGGCCGCATCGCCTCCATCGCCGATGTCTTCGACGCGCTGACTTCAAGCCGCCCCTACCGGCTCAAGCCGTTTTCGCTGGAAGATACCTTCCGGATCATCGCCGAAGGTCGGGGGACGGATTTCGACCCGGAAATGGTTGACGCATTTTTATCCATACGCGGAGAAATCGCCGCAATCAACCGCACGCTCGCTGATGGACATGAAGGCACGATGCTGCACATGCCGCGCACCGTTTTTCGCGTTGACCGCCCGGACAGGTGACCGCGACGCAGCGGTTACGCTCTTGTCTATTGACATTTACCCCACCCCTTGCTATGTATTAAAACACTTTCAAGCCATCCTTCGGGCCCTTCATCACCTCTTTTCCCTGAGCATTTTGTGCGCCTGATCCGGCATGCCGGGAGGTTTACCTGTGAAGATTGTTTTTATGGGGACCCCTGATTTTGCGCTTCCCTCTCTCACCGCGCTCATCCAGAGCGATAACATCCTGTGCGGCGTGGTAACCCGGCCCGACCGGTTCAGTGGAAGAGGCAAAAAGCTCACCCCGCCCCCGGTAAAGCGCCTGGCGCTTGAGCACAACATACCGGTCCTGCAGCCGGAAAAAGTCAGGGAGGAGTCATGCCTGCGCTGGCTCAACGAGCGCGCGCCGGAACTGATTGTGGTGGTGGCCTTCGGTCAGATCCTGCCGGCGGCGGTGCTCGGCATGCCGGCACGCGGGTGCATTAATCTCCATGCCTCACTGCTCCCCCGCTATCGCGGCGCCGCGCCCATCAGCCGGGCGATCATCAACGGGGATGAGATGACCGGGCTGACCGCCATGCTCATGAATGAAGGCATGGATACCGGGGACATCCTGCTGCAGCAGGAGGAGCCCATCGCCGAGGAGGATGACGCCATTTCCTTAAGCAGGCGCCTGGCGGTCGCCGGGGCTTCACTGCTGCTCCAAACGGTCAGAGGGCTTGAAAAAAATCTGCTGGTTCCGCAGCCGCAGAACGGATCCCTTGCTTCCAGCGCCCCGCCCTTAAAAAAAGAGGAGGGCCTGATCGACTGGACCAAAAGCGCGCGGGAGATCCACAACCTCATCCGCGGCACCGTTCCCTGGCCGGGGGCGTTCACCCATCTCGACCGGAAGCGCTTAAAAATTCTCAAGAGCGCCCTCAGCGAGGGAAGCGTCCAGGCTCAACCCGGAACGGTTGTTCGGGCGGGGCCGGAGGGCATACAGGTCGTCACCGGCGGGGGATATCTGCTGCTGACCGAGGTGCAGCCGGAGAACCGGAGCCGCATGAAGGCGCAAGAATTCATCAGCGGCCATGCCCTTCCCGCCGGAACCAGATTGGGATAGCCGGCCGCAGGATTCGCGGAATCCGGCACACAGGGTATCAGCAGGCGGTTAACGGCGCCATGACAGCAAGGAGGAGCAATGAAAAAGCTTTCACCATCAATTTTATCGGCTGATTTCTCGCGCCTGCGGGATGAACTGCAGGCGGCGGAGGAAGGCGGGGCGGATTACATCCACGTTGACGTGATGGACGGCCATTTCGTTCCCAACATCACCATCGGGCCGCTCATGGTCGAAACGGTGAGGAAGATCACCGCGCTGCCGCTTGACGTGCACCTTATGATCACCGATCCCGACCGGTACGTGACCGACTTCATCCGGGCCGGCAGCACGCTGTTAACCGTCCACGCTGAGGCATGCCTGCATCTCCAGCGCACCCTGTGCTTCATCAGGGAGGGAGGGGCCAAACCGGGTGTCGTGCTCAACCCGGCAACCCCGCTCTCCGCCGTTGAGTACGTTCTCGGTGACGCGGATCTGCTCCTGCTGATGACGGTCAACCCCGGTTTCGGGGGACAGACATTCATCCCCTCCATGCTCGGGAAAATCGGGCAGGCGCGGGCGCTCATTGACGGGAAAAAGCTTCCCGTCGAACTGGAGGTGGACGGGGGAATCACCCTCGACAACATCGAAGCTATATCCCGGGCGGGAGCGGATGTCATCGTTTCAGGATCGGCGGTCTTTAAGAGCGCCGACTGCAGGAAAACGCTGCGGGCCATGAAGCAAAAGCTGGTTTAGCGGGATGATGCGGCTTTGCCGCCTCGCTGATACTCGGCAACCGCGCGGTCATGCTCCTCCCGGGTGGCGGAGAAATGGTGGGTGCCGTTGTTTTTGGAAACAAAGTACCGGTATGGCACCGCTTCAGGGAACAGGGCCGCCTTCAGCGATGCCTCGCCGGGATTGGCGATGGGATGGGGCGGAAGCCCTTTTATCAGATAGGTGTTGTAGGGATGCGCCTTCTGCAGATCGTCCTTGGTCAGGTTCCCGTTAAACCCGGCAAGGCCGTATATCACCGTGGGGTCGCTCTGCAGCGGCATCCCCTCTTTCAGCCGGTTGTGCAGCACGGCGGATATGAGGGGCCGCTCCGCCGGGATCCGCCGTTTCCTTCTCGATGATCGATGCCAGGGTCACCAGCTCTTCCAGGGTCATATGCAGCTCTTCCAGTCTTTGCCGGTACCCGGCGGTAAACACGGCCAGAAATCGCCCGACCAGCAGCGCGGCAATGCGCTTTTCCCCCAAGCCCCTGGTAAAGTGGTAGGTATCGGGGAAGAGAAAGCCCTCCAGCGAATCGCTCTGGATGCCCAGTGAACGCGCGAACTGCGCGTCCGAGGTGAGGGAGAGAAACGCCTCCCCGTCCGCCAGCTCCCTTTTTGCGAGCAGGTCCGCAATCTGCCGCGCGGTAAATCCCTCGGGGATGGTAACGGGGATGGTCCTGCACTCGCCCCTGACCATTTTGTCGAGAACCTCCGAAGGTTTCATGGCCGCATGCAAGGCATACTCCCCGGCCTTGATCCTGGTCTCATTCCCCTTGAACCACGACAGCCAGCGAAAGCGCCTGACGCCCCTGATGATTCCTTCCCGCTCGAGAATGCCCGCCACCTCCATGAAGTGCGCCCCTGCGGGGATCTCCACATACCGCTCCGCGCGATCGGTCCCTGCCGGCGTGTCCAGATAGCGCCGGATGCCGATGGCAGCGGCGGCGGTTGCGGCAGCCGCGATAAGCATTACGGCTATGGCTATGCGAATCTTTTTTTTCATAGGCTCATGACCGGCCGCGGGTGTTTGCCCGGCAGTCCAGGTAGCCCTGGAGAATAAGCACCGCGGCGACCTGGTCAATAACTTTTTTCCGCTTCTTCCGGCTCATGTCCCCTTCCAGCAATGCCTTTTCGGCTGCCACGGTGGACAGCCGTTCATCCCAGGTCAGGACCGGCAATGGGTGGTTTGCTCCAGCGCCCTGACCAGATCGAGGGCCATCTCTGCGGACGGGCCAAGGGAGCCGTTCATGTTTTTGGGAAGACCCACCACGACGGTACCGATCTCCTGCTCCTGGATCACCGCCGCAAGCTCCCGCAGGTCCCGCTCCATCCCTTTCCGCTGCAGGGTTGCCAGGGCGTGCGCGATAAGCTCAAGCTCATCACTCACTGCCATGCCGATGGTTTTGCTTCCGACGTCAAGTCCGAGAATTCTCAACCTGGTCTTCTCCGCGCGGCCTTAATCCGTTACCGGGAACCACCCCATACCATTGCGCCATACCGCTTCAGACGACTGACTTTATCGGATGAAACCCGACTTGTCAAGATATCCTGTCCCCGGCACCCGGGCGCGATACATTAATACCTGCACATCGTCATTCTATTTTTTTAGTTGACATGCGGTCCGAAGCTTTCTAAACTGGCGCGAATCGTTACGCGGCGGTATCAAAACACACACTCTCTCTCACGCTTGACCTGCTCAAGCCGGAACAAGGGATCACATGCTCATCAGCATTGAATGTGAAGCGAGAAACGGGTTGATGGAACGCCGGCCCCTGGTCGAGCGCTGCTTCAAATGCAGCGTCTGTGCCCTGGTATGCCCCATCCAGTACCTGGAAGAGTACAGCCCCACCCAAAGCTACGTGTATGACCTTTTCACCTGCGACAATGTTCTGGCCAATCCCAATCTCTGGTCATGCGCCAGCTGCCACAAGTGCACTGAGATATGCCCACAGGACGTGAACCCGGCGCATGTCTTCCTCAACTTAAAAGAGCTCTCCTTCGAACAGGGGCTCGCCCCGCAAGGGGTTGTCGCCCTGATTAAAACCATCATCACCACCGGCCTCTCCTTTCCCGTCACCTCGGTAACCCAGAGGCTGCGGGAAGGACTGGGGCTTCCCCCGATCGCCAGCACCGCCCAGGAAGAGCTAAAGCTCATCGTTAATAGAACCGGACTGGAAGAGAAAATGAGAAAGGTGGCCGGATAACATGACCATGCGCTATGCATTTTTTAAAGGGTGCCTCATCCCGGCCAAACTCCCCCACCTGGAGGCCCTGGCACAAAAAATCTTCCCCGAACTGGGGATCGAACTGGTGGACATTCCCGGATTCTCCTGTTGCCCTGACCCCATAAACTTCAGCGGCGCCGATCAATTGACCTGGATGACCATTGCCGCGCGCAATCTCTGTCTGGCGGAGGAAAAGGGGCTGGACATCATCACCCTGTGCAACGGGTGCGTGAATACCCTGGCCCAGGCCCGCCATGCCCTGGTGCACACACCGGAACTGAGGGAAAAGGTGAATGAGCTTCTGGCCGATACCGGCCATCATTTTGAGGGCAGAATCGAGGTACGGCATTTTCTTAAAGTATTTTATGACGATATTGGCTTGAATGCATTGAAAAAACTGGTTAAAAAAGATTTGTCCGGATTAAAGGTTGCTACCCATACCGGCTGCCATCTTTTCAGCCCCCACGAAGTCATGCATTTTGACAATCCCGCTGACCCGTTCGTCCTCGACGAGATGGTTGCCGCCCTGGGTGCAGAGGCGGTTGACTACGACCTTAAAGCCCAATGCTGCGGTTCATCGCTCATCCTCTCGGGGAAGCAGCAGGGCTCAAGCAAGCTGCTCGAGGACAAGCTCACCGCAATGAAAGAGCAGAAGGCGGACTGCATCGCGGTGGTCTGCCCCTTCTGCTATCAGCAGTTTGACCTGGGACAGCTTATGGCGGCGCGCAGGCTCAAGCTGGATTTTTCCATACCGGTCCTCTTTTACCTGCAACTTCTGGGAATGGCCATGGGCATGAGCCTCAAAGAGGTGCACTACGACACCCATAAAATTAAGAGCGCTTCGCTTGAAGCAAAGTGCAAGGAATCATAATGGCTGATAAAAAAATACTCACCACCTGTGTTTACTGCGGGACCGGCTGCAACTTCTTCTTCAGGGTACGCAACGGGAAAGTAATAGGTGTGATTCCCAGCGCCCGGGGGGCGGGCCAGGGCAAGCTGTGCATCAAGGGCTGGAGCGCCCATGAATTCATCCACCATCCCCAGCGGCTCACCGTGCCTCTCATGCGCGACGGCAAAGGGGAGGCCTTGAAGGAAACCACCTGGGAAAAGGCGCTGGAGCGGGTGGCAGGCCGCCTGTCGGAAATCAAGAACAGCTCGGGAAGCAGCGCCATCGGCTTCTTCTCCTCCGCCAAATGCACCAACGAGGAAAATTATCTGCTCCAGAAGTTCGCCCGGGCGGTGATTAAAACAAACAACGTCGACCATTGCGCCCGTCTCTGACACAGCTCAACGGTGGCCGGTCTGGCCGCCGCGTTCGGTTCCGGGGCCATGACCAACTCCCTGGACGAGATTGAAAACGCCGGGGTGATCTTCATCATCGGCTCCAACACCACCGAACAGCACCCCCTGGTGGGCAGGCGCATCCTCCGGGCGGTGCGGGAAAAAGGGGCGCAGCTCATTGTTGCCGACCCCCGCGCCATCGACATCACCGGGTTCGCCAGCATACACCTTCAGCTCAAGCCGGGAACCAACATCGCCCTGCTCAACGGGATGATCGGGGTCATCCTG
The DNA here is from genome assembly GCA_963793865.1 of uncultured delta proteobacterium. Lineage (GTDB taxonomy): Bacteria > Desulfobacterota > WTBG01 > WTBG01 > WTBG01 > CAZWCD01. The sequence continues at coordinate 198,549 of CAWCBP010000006.1, read as the reverse complement.
GCCGAAAACCTGCACGATGAAGAATTCATCCTGCAGCGCACCGAAGGCTTTGATGCCCTGAAGGAAACAGTGTCGCGATACCCCCTGGAAAAGGTGGAGGCCATCACCGGCGTTCCCGCGGGGGATATAAGAAAGGCCGCCCTTCTGTACGCGGGGGCCGGGCGGGCATCCATCATCTATTGCATGGGCGTCACCCAGCACGTCAGCGGCACCAATGGGGTCATGGCCACCGCCAATCTGGCCATGGTCACCGGAAACGTGGGAAAGGAGAGCACCGGCGTCAATCCCCTGCGGGGGCAAAACAACGTTCAGGGCGCCTGCGACATGGGCGCGCTTCCCAACGTCTTTTCCGGCTACCAGCCGGTGGCATCCCCCGAGACGCGCGGCAAAATGGAATCCGCCTGGAAGGTGTCCGGCCTTTCGGAGCAGCCCGGCCTCACCCTCACCGAGATGATGGAGGCCGCCCATCACAAGAAGATAAAAGCCCTGTACATCATGGGAGAGAATCCCCTGGTATCGGATCCCGACCTGGGCCACGTGAAAGAATCACTCGGGGCGCTGGAGTTTCTGGTGGTGCAGGACCTGTTTCTCACCGAAACCGCACAGGTCGCCGATGTGGTGCTGCCGGCGGCGAGCTTTGCGGAAAAGGACGGCACCTTCACCTCCACCGACAGGACGGTACAGCGGGTGCGCAAGGCCATAGAGCCGCTGGAAGGGTGTCGCGATGACGCACAGATCATCGGAGAAATCGGCCGGCTGATGGGATATGAGGGACTGACCTACGGATCTTCGGAAGAGATAATGAACGAGATTGCCTCGGTGACTCCTTCGTATGGCGGCATCAGCTACGGGCGTCTGGAGCAGGGGGGCATTCCCTGGCCCTGCCCCACCCCGGGTCACCCGGGCACGCCCTACCTGCACAAGGACCAGTTCTCCCGGGGGCGGGGAAAGTTCTTCCCGGTGGAATACACTCCGCCCGCTGAACTTCCCGACCGGGAGTATCCCCTGACGCTCACCACCGGCCGGGTGCTTTTCCACTATCACACCGGAACCATGACCCGAAAGTCACCCACCCTCAACACGCAGCTCTCTGAAGGCTATGCTGAAATGAATCCTGCTGATGCTGCCGCGTTAGAGATCAGCCAGGGGGAATCTGTCCGCGTCATTTCCCGCAGGGGTGAAATCGCCATCAAGGCACGCATCACCCATATCATCCCCCCCGGCACGGTGTTCATCCCCTTTCACTTTGCCGAAGCGGCCGCGAACGTGCTCACCAGCGGGAGCAGCCTGGATCCCGTAGCCAAGATCCCGGAGCTGAAGGTGTGCGCCATCCGCATCGAAAAAGCGGGCTGAAAGCCCGCCGGATGAGATTGATTTCACAAATAAGATGCCCCGCAATTCAGTTGCGGGGCATCGTGCGTGCCGCCTACTTTTTGAACTTCTCCAGCGCCTCCTGGCGCAGGAGATTTTTCTGAATCTTCCCGATGGAGGTCTTGGGAAAGCTCTTTTTAAACTCCACAAAACCGGGCACTTTAAACTTCGCCAGCCGTTCCTTACAGAAGTTGATGATCTCCTCTTCGGTGCAGGTTTCACCCTCCTGCAAAACGATAAGCGCCATGATGGCCTCGTCTCTTACGGGATCCGGAACTCCCACCACCGCCGCCTCCTGCACCTTGGGATGGAGGCTTAAGACATATTCAACCTCCACCGCCGCCACGTTCTCTCCGCCGCGCTTGATCATGTCCTTTTTCCGGTCAACAAAATGGAAATAGCCGTCTTCGTCCATGTATCCGTTGTCGCCGGTATAGAGCCAGCCGCCCCGGATGGTCTGGGCGGTCGCCTCCGGATTCTTATAATATCCCTTCATGATGGTGCGGCCCGGCACCCCGTGCACCACAATCTCCCCCACCGTTCCGGGTGACACCTCTTTTCCCTCGTCGTCAACTATTTTCATCTCATTTCCCAGGCGGCACAGGCCGATGCAGTTCCGCTTCATCTCCAGCTCAGGCGGGTTCATGGTGGTCTCCGCCAGCGTTTCGGTAAGGCCCCACAGGTCGCTCAGCTTCACCTTAAATCGCGTTTCAAACTCCGTCCACTGCTCCTCGGTGATGGCAATGGCATACATGACCAGGCGAAAACTGTTGTGCCCGTCCAGCTCGTGCCGGGGCTGGGCAAGAATCATCTTGGCGGTAGCCGCCACCAGGCTGGTAGTGGTTGTGCCGTACCGCCGCGCCTGCTCCATGTATTTGGAGGCGCTGAACTGCTCCGCCATCACCAGGGTTGCCCCCGCGGTAAGGGTGGGCATGACCGAAATGAACTGCGCGTTGACATGGAAAAGGGGCAGCACCATGAAATGACGGTCCTCCGGCACCACCTTGTATCCCTGGGCGCCGAAGATGCCGGCGAAAAGGGCATTGGCATGGGTCAGCTGCACCGCCTTCGGCCGGGAGGTGGTTCCCGAGGTAAAGAGCATCATCAGATCATCTTCGGAATCAACTGCGACCCGGGGCACCGAGGGAACCGTGTCCTTGAGGACATCCTGCATAATGATCGCCCCAGGATACAGCTTCTGATTGGGATAGAGCGGGGAGGTGCGGGTCAGGATGGTATGCTTTACCCGCGGGCACTTGTCCAGAATGCCGCGGTACATATCCATGTAACTTGGCTCGGTAATGACGGCAACGCACTCCGCGAAATCGACAAAATACTCCATCTCGAAGGGGGCGCAGAGGACGTTGGTGGGGATCATTACCGCGCCCAGTTTGGCAAGCGCAAACCAGGAGAAGAGATACTCAGGGGAGTTGAGCAAATGCACATTGACCTTGTCATTCTTTTTGATTCCGAGCTTGTGCAGGACCGTTGCGTATTTGTCTACCAGCTCATTAAACTCCCGGTAGGTATGGCGTTGGACGTTCCCTGCCCGGTCTTCAAATACAATAAAGTCCTTATCAGCAAAATCCGTTGCCTTCTTTTCAACCAGCCACCGAATGTTTCTATTTCCTATGATATCCATGATGGTTCACTCCCCCCTTGGTGTTAGAGTTGAAACGCACTCTCGTGAATCCAGAATATCCAGGCAGCAGCAATTTTTCTGACTCTAACCAATAAATAAAAACTTGTCAAGGATTCGCTGACGGCTTCAACGGAACCGGCTGCCGGAAATCTCTGTCCGGCCGGCAGTTCAATGGCTGCCGCGGGAACACGCGCCGCAGACGGATAACCAATGGAAGCAGTATCCGAAATGGTCACAATCACAAGTTTTTAAAAAAATAGCTGGTTATGATTGACACCGGTGCCCATTTCTCTTAGAATTAATCCAATCCTTATGTCGCAGTGCACTTCTAGGGAAAAGGAGGATACGGGATGTTAATCAGGGAGAACGGATTATTCAAAGGCGTGGGGAAGGATTTCATGGACCAAATCGAATCCATTGCAGTCAGGGAATCCCATGGCAAGGGGGTGTTCCTCTTCAAGACCGGAGATCCCGCGGACCATTTCTATATTCTGGAAGAGGGAAGGATTTGTGTTTGCGCAGATACGAAGGGGCATGAGGTCTCGTTTATTTACACGCCGGGAGAGTTTTTCGCCTGGTCATCCCTGCTCGACCGCCCCTCCTACTCCGCCTCTGCGGAATGCGTCATTCCCAGCAGGATCGTCAAGATTGAAAAGAAGAAACTGAATGAGGTGCTGAAGAAGGATTGCTTGAACGGACTTATATTTTACCGGAATTTCGCTCTAATCATCGGCGGGCGCTTTCTTGACAGCTACAAGGTCAAGGACTGGTTTCCCGGGGCGGAAACATAATCACCAGACAGCAAAAGGCCTGTCCTTCCTCCGGCGGATCGCCGGGCAGGGTGGACAGGCCTTGTTTTTCTCGATGTGCCGGCCTTGAGAGCAATTCGTTTGCGCAATCAGCATTCAGATGTTCCGCGATGCCTGCGCCGGGCGCGCTTTTCCCCTACCGTTGCTTCTCGTTCAGTTTGTCAACTGCAGGCTCATGGTAAAGCACTTCATTGGCATACAGTTCCTTTATCTTTTCCTGCCGGTAGCCGAGGATTTTGGCCAGCACTTCTTCGGTATGCTCACCGAGAAGCGGCGCGTGGCCCCTGATCCCCACCGGGGTTTCTGACATTTTAAGCGGGCTGCCGTACATCTTAACCTTCCCTACAAACGGCTGCTCCACCTCCACCATCATCTCCCTCTCCTTGATATGGGGATCATCATCCGCCAGCTCTTTAATGGAGCGCACCCGGAAGCAGGGGCAGCCATTCTCCTCCAACTGACGCTCCGCATCCGAGACAGAATCCTGCGCCATCACCCACTCCTCGACCACCTTGTGAATAAAGGGGGCATTTTCCTCGGTGCAGCGGGTGGACACGGTTGCCGCCCGGGGATCGCTCAGCAGCCATTCATAGTCTTTGCCCATGGTTTTCACGATGCCTTCCCAGCGCGGCTGGGTGAGCGAGGCAATGGTGATATAGCCGTCCTTGCCTTTATAAATGCCGTAGGGCGCGTAGCCGGGATGGTGGCGGCCGATCTTGGGCGGCTCAACCGGTTTCCCGATGGCGCTGCTGAGCAGATACCAGGGAAGGGTGTTTTCATGGAAGGAAAACAGGCAATCCATCATTGAAATATCAATGTTCTGCCCCTGCCCGGTCTGCAGGCGGCTGTAGAGCGCCCCGCAAATGGCTATGGCCGCGTGCACCGCCGCGTTCATGTCCCCGATGGAGACGGGCGCGATCTGCGGACTTATGTTCTGGTCCGTCCAGCCGCTCGCCCCCTGGGCGATCATGTCATACCCCGGCTTGTGGCAATAGGGACCCCAGTGACCGAAGCAGGAAACGGAGCAATAGATGATATCCTTCTTGATTTTCCGCACCGACTCATAATCAAGTTTCAAACGGTCCATCACCCCGGGGGCGAAGTTTTCAATCAGCACATCGCTCTTCCGGATCAGGTCGTGAATCAGCTCCATGCCCTTGGGATGCTTTAAATTGATGCAGATGCTTTTTTTACCGCGGTTGCAGTTGATGTTGTAGGAGCTCTGGGTAACCCCCTCGTGGGTCAGAATCAGCGGGAGATGCCGCTCGTTGGTCCCTTCCTTGTATTTTTCCACCTTGATAATGTATGCCCCCATGTCAGCCAGCGTGCGCGTGGCGAAAGGCCCGGCCAGCACCCAGGTGAAATCCAGAACGGTAACTCCGCTTAAAGGCCCCGGCTTTAATGAATCCATGATCAATCCTCCATGAAGTTATCCGTCGCGCCGACGGAGTAAAAATTACCCCTCTTCATTTCAGCAGCCAAGGGCGGATGGACCGCCCGCCGTTATTGCCTTCGCACACGAATCGCAATTTCCTTCAGGAAAGCTCGACAGGACGATTTGCAGGCACGGGCACGTTTGACTTTCTTGGGGGAGGACTTTATCGAATAAGCGGGAAATTGTCAAGCGCTCTTGTCTCTACAGCAGCCGATACACAAAAACCGGCCTAAAATACCAGCTTTAACTTCTGGCCGGCTGACAGCCGGGCAGCGGGGTCCAGGCCGTTCATGAAGGCGATCTCTTTTACCGTCTGGCCGCCGCGGACGAGATCGTTGGCGAGGGATTCCAGCGTATCGCCTTCATTGACGGTGTATATTTTAATCCTGCGGATGCTGTCGCGGGAACCGTAGGCCAGGCCGTCGAGGCGGGAGATAAATTCATCGGAGCGGATCACCCGCCCGGCTTTGGACTGGGGAGCAGCGCCGCCGGCGCTGCCGATTGCTCTTCTCGCAAAGGCATCGTCCATGGCGGTCAGCACCTTGGCCTGCGCCTCCGCCCGGTTGATCCGGTCAGTCACAAAGGGATGCGTGGTCAGATACTGGGCATAGCCCGCCGGCCCCTGATAGATCTTTCCAAGAGTGCTTAGGAACCGGGCCATCTGCAGGGGATCATATCCGGCCCTGAACATGTACTCCACACCCTGCGAATCGGCCAGGAACTCCTTTTCCCTGCCGTATCCGAGCATGACCGCGTTAAAGAGCATGTTACCGGCCATTGCCAGCTCGCGCGTGCTGGGGCTTGCGGCCATGCCGGCGATGGCCACGATCTGGAACCAGGTCTGCTGGGAGATCTGGTTGGCGCTGTCGCGCCCCACCACGTGACCGATTTCATGCGACAGCACCCCGGCCATTTCCGCCTCGCTGTTCATCAGGGCCATTATCCCGCGGGTGAGGTATATGTAACCTCCGGGCAGGGCAAAGGCATTGGCCTCATCGGTATCCAGCAGCTTGAAATGGTAGTCGATGTTTTTTCTTGAGCATACCTGGACCAGTTTCTGGCCGACCTCATCGACGTAATTCTGCAGGCCCGGATCGTCGTAAAGACCGTACTCCTGCACGATCACCGGGTCCGAGCGTTCGCCGATGGAGATCTCCTTCTGCTCGCTGATGATCATGAATTCCTTCTCCAGGGTGACCGGATTCACGGCACAGGCCGCAACAAAGGTCATCATGCATGCGATTATCAGCGCTACTCTCATTGTTTTCCCTTCCCCATGCCTGCGCGCCGCTGCGACCGGGCGGCCGCCCGCACAAGCGGGTCGATGATATCCGCGTTATCGAACTGCCTAATTTTTAACATATACGGTGCAGATGTCAAGGCCCGGTTACTCTCAACAGAGGCCTCGCATCAGTGGGGACAAGAAGGAGAGTCGGGGGGACAGGTCGTGCTGCCGGCATGCTCATTTACGCAGCAGCCCTCGGCCGCAGCTTCGAGAAAAGTATGAGCAGGCCGGCGGCAACCAGCAAACAATTTTCCAGGATCTTGGTGGGTATGTAGACCACCCCGAAGCCGCATCCGCAATCAAAGGAGAGGTCGAAAAAATTCACGCCGGTCGCCTGCATGATCATCCAGGCACGGTAGAGAATGGCAACCACAAAAACGCTGTTCAGCACGCTGAGCAAAAGCGACGTTCCCAACAGCCCGAGGCCGGTCACCAGGCAGCATCCGCAGACCAGCTCCAGCCAGGGCAGGGTAACCGCCATCAGGTTGAGCAGCTGCTCCGGAACCAGATGGTACTCCCGCACCAGCCGTGCAAACTCCAGCGGTGTCCAGATTTTCTGCAGCGCCGCATAGATCAGCACCGCGGCCACGATGAGCCGGACGCACCAGACGACGGCAGGATGAAAAAGCAGCCTTTTGATCACGGCGCCTGTTCCTCCATACCCCTGGCCACGGGCATCTGGTTGCTTATCCAGTCAGCCATGCCGCCCTTATAGACGTACACCGGCATGTGGTTCAAGTTGAGCAGTTCATTGGCCAGAAACTCGCTGTCCTCACAGTGAATGTCGCTGCAATAGGTCAAAAAGGCCGGCGCAGCGCGGAGTTTCTCTTCCAGGGCGGGATAGTATTCATTCATGCCGTAGAAAAACAGGAGCTGGGCTCCGGGAATGTGCGCCTCCGCGTACTCCCTGGGGTTTCTAGCGTCCAGAACGATTCCCTCCCGGTTTTCGATAAACTGACAGACGCGTTCGATACCCACGAAAACAATGGGATCCTCCGCCTCGCTGCCGCCTGCCGCAACCTTTCGCGACCAGGGATTATCGAGCACGTTGATGCCGTTGGGCGAAAAGGCGTTGAAGACCAGCCCGCAGATGCAGGATATGCTGAGTATCCAGATGACTTCCTTGACAAGCTTCATTGTGTACATGGCATCGTGAGAGTGCGCCACCCTGAACAGGAGTAACACCAGGAATCACGCATGGTGCTTCTACATATCACAGCGTCCGCTTTTTGTAAATGATCCGGGTCTGTCGGACAAAGTTAGAGAGTTGCTGTCGTTCTTCAGGCTCTGAATAATTTTGTTGTGGCGTCAAAAGCCCCTTCCCCTTTTGAGCCTCAAATCAGATGGGTGTTTTTCAACAACCTGCTAGAAACGTACGATCTGTGCACCGAACGGTCAAAATGCCTTTTTGCTGTCAAGCAGCACGGTCACCGGGCCGTCATTGACCAGGCAGACCTGCATGGAGGCCTGGAATTCACCGGAGGCCGCGGCGAGGCCGTTACGGACAATCGAGGCGATGAAATACTCATAAAGCCCGCGCGCTTTATCGGGAGGGGCGGCGGCGTCAAAGGACGGCCTGCGCCCCTTGCGGCAGTCCCCCAGAAGGGTAAACTGGGAAACCACCAGCACCGCTCCCCCGACATCCTTGAGGGAGAGGTTGAATTTCTGATCACCGTCTTCAAAGACGCGCAGATGAACGATCTTGGAAACCAGATAGTCGGCATCCCCCTCGCTGTCCGAGCGCTCTATGCCCAGAAGCACCAGCAGGCCCCGGCCGATGGCCCCCACCGTCCTGCCGCTCACCTCAACCCGCGCCTCTTTCACCCGCTGGATGACCGCCCGCATCCGCCTCTCTTTTCCCCGCATCTTGCATTGCAAAGGATCGCGTTTGAAAACAAACCTGCCGTCATGCAGCACTGTCAATAATTTCTTTTCCCGGAAAAATCAAGCGCATAATGCATATCGGACAAAAACCTTTCCGCTTCAGGAAAAAAGGGCTTTATTTTAAAGCCGATTTATAGTAAGTATCCGTATCCTTGAAAGGCGAAATGCAGGGAACGGAGGTGTCATGATCAGGTGTGCGGTTACCGGCGCGTGCGGCAGGATGGGAATGGCCGTCATTCGGGCCGTAAGCCGGGCGGAAGGCATGGAGCTGGCCGGGGCCACCGAGCAGCAGGGCCACCCCGGGATCGGTTCAGATGCGGCAGAGATGCCCGGGGCGGGGAAGTCTCCCGTCACGGTAGTGGACAGCCTGGCACTGATTACTCCTCAGCCTGATGTGATTATCGACTTCACCGCCCCCGAATCGTCGCTTGCGCACATGGAGTGGGCCGCTTCCAGGCGCACCGCGGCGGTGATCGGGACAACCGGATTTTCACCGGCGCAGAGCGACCGCATCAGGGAACTGGCCCGGGTTGTTCCCTGTGTCTGTTCCCCCAACATGAGCGTCGGCGTCAACATCATGTTCACCCTCATAGAGCGGGTCGCGCGGCTGCTGCAGGACCGGTATGACATGGAGATCATCGAATCACACCACCGCCTGAAAAAGGACGCGCCCAGCGGCACCGCCGTCAAAATGGCCCACATCCTGGCGGATGCGATGAACCGGGACCTGGAGTCGGTTGCCGTGCACGGGCGAAAGGGGCTCATCGGGGCCCGGCGCCGTGATGAGATCGGCATCCAGGTTGTCAGGGCCGGTGACATCGTGGGAGATCACACCGTGCTCTTCGCCGGGGAGGGCGAGCGGCTGGAAATCACCCACCGCGCGCACAGCCGGGACACCTTCGCCGCCGGCGCCGTGCGGGCCGCCGCCTGGGTAGCCGGACAGCCGCCCGGCCTGTACGACATGCTTGACGTTTTAGGACTTTCATCATCAGCGCCGGGTGAACCGGGCGACGCGTAGGAAAGGAACTGTACCCACATGATCAGGATTGCAAAAGCGGATCGCATCAAAAACCTGCCGCCCTATCTTTTTGCCAAGATCGACGTGATGAAATCAGAGATGCTGAAGAAGGGTACAAGCCTTATAGACCTGGGGATCGGCGATCCCGATCTGCCCACCCCCGGCCACATCATTGCCGCCCTGCAGCAGGCGGCCCTCGATCCCAAAAACCACCGCTATCCGGTTACAGCGGCATGCCCGAATTCCGGGAGGCAGCGGCACGCTGGTACCGGCAGCGATTCGGGGTAAGCCTCGATCCCGCCACGGAAGTCATTGCCCTGATCGGATCCAAGGAGGGCATCGCCCACATCCCCCTGGCGTTCATCAATCCGGGCGACATCGTGCTCGTGCCCGATCCCGGTTATCCGGTCTACAACACCGCCACCCTTTTCGCCGGCGGGCAGCCGCACTTCATGCCCCTGCTCAAACAAAACAATTTCCTGCCCGATTTCTCCGCCATACCCGCGGAGGTGCTGCGGCTGACAAAGCTCATGTACCTCAACTATCCCAACAATCCCACCGCCGCCGTGGCCGACCGCTCCTTTTACGAAGAGGCGGTTGACTTTGCGCGCCGGCACGGGATCATCCTGTGCCATGATGCCGCCTACACGGAACTCTGCTTTGACGGCTACCGTCCCCCCAGCATACTGGAGATCCCCGGGGCGAAGGAGGTGGCCGTCGAGTTTCACTCCCTTTCCAAAACCTACAACATGACCGGCTGGCGCATCGCCTTTGTGGTCGGCAACGCGGAGATCGTTGCCGCGCTGGGGCAGGTCAAGACCAACATCGATTCCGGCGTATCCCAGGCCATTCAGGAGGCGGGAATAACCGCCCTCTCCGGGGACCAGACCTACCTTGATGCCTTACGAGATATTTATCAGGAGCGGCGGGATCTGCTCACCGCCGGATTGAAGGAAGCAGGCCTCGATGTGGCCGTCCCCAGGGCCACCTTTTACCTCTGGATAACCGTTCCGCCCGGCTTCAGCTCGGAATCATTCACCGCCCACCTGCTCACCCGGGCCGGGATCGTTACCACGCCCGGCAACGGTTTCGGCGCCGCGGGCGAGGGCTACATCCGCATGGCCCTGACCGTCGACAAGTCGCTGATTGCGGAAGCGGTGAAGAGAATAAAGGCCCTCTGATTCACCGGCGCGTAATGCGATGTAAAGCCGTAAGGCACCGGGGGATGCCGCAAGCGTAAAGACACATTGTTGTGGCGTCAAAAGCCCTGCCCCGCCACAAATCAGATGGGCGTTTTTCAACAGCCTGTGAGAGGCTATGGCGGTCATTGCGTACCTCGGCGTCGGCTCAAACCAGGGTGACCGGCACGCTCACTGTGCCGCGGCAATAGCGCAGATTGCCTCATCCGGCCACACCGGGATTCTCGATCAATCATCATGGTATCTGACCGAGCCCTGGGGCTACCATGATCAGGATGAATTCATCAATTTGGTGCTGAAGGTGGAAACAGGGCTTGCCCCCCTGGAGCTGCTTCGATTTCTGAAGGAGCTTGAAGAAAAACTGGGACGGCGCAAAACCGTGCCCTTCGGGCCCCGCACCATTGACCTCGATATCCTGCTCTACGGCGACCGCGTCATTAAGTCTCCGGAGCTTACCATTCCCCACGGGCGCCTGGGCGAACGGGGCTTTGTCCTGGTCCCGCTTGCGGAAATAGCGCCGCAGCTCGTGCACCCGGTTCACAACAAAACCATCTCCCGGCTGGTCGCCGAACTCCGCGACACCCGGCGGGTGGTGAAAGTGGAACGAGAAAACCAGTGATGCGATTTATCATTTTTGCCCTTCTCTTGTACCTCCTCTACCGCCTCATCAGGGGCATCTTTATTGCCGCGCCCAAACAGCAGGGCAGACGGGATCCGGCATCCGGCCCCGCCATCGTTGATGAAATGGTCATTGACCCGGTCTGCCGGGTATACATTCCCCGGCGCGAAGCCCTCACCGCGCGGGTAGCGGGGGAAACCGTTTACTTCTGCAGCCGGGAATGCATGAACAAGTATCTTGAGGACAAACCGGAAAACAGCTAGCGGGGCCGGCACAGCCCCGGGAAGAAGGAGAAGCCATGAAAATTTTTATCGATACCGCGATGATTGATGAAATCAGGGAGGCGAACCGGCTGGGGCTCATTGACGGGGTCACCACCAATCCCAGTCTGATTGCCAAAACAGGAAAGGAATTCATCCCGCTGATAGAGGAGATCTGCTCGATCGTCAACGGACCCATCAGCGTCGAGGTGGTGAGCACCACGGCGCCGGAGATGGTCGGCGAGGCGCGCGGGCTGGCCGCCCTGCACCCCAATGTGGTGATCAAGCTTCCCATGACCAGGGAGGGGCTTCTTGCCACCAGGGAACTGGCGAGCGAGGGGACACGGGTGAACATGACCCTGGTCTTTTCACCCGCCCAGGCGCTGCTTGCCGCCAAGGCGGGCGCCTCCTACGTCAGCCCCTTTGTGGGCAGGCTGGATGATATCTCCCACCCGGGCATGGACCTGGTGGAACAGATTCTCACCATTTACGATAACTACGATTTCCCCACCGAGGTGATTGTTGCAAGTGTACGGAACCCCCTTCATCTCCTCGACGCCGCCCTCATGGGGGCAGACATCGCGACGGTTCCATACAAGGTGATTGAACAGCTCATCAGGCACCCCCTGACGGACCTGGGGGTCGAGGCGTTCCTGTCAGACTGGAACAAGGCCCGAAAACAGTAAAACGGGCGCCCGTTATTTCAGGGTCCTGAGCTTGCTGCGCGCTATTTCCGCCTGCTCGGAGGAAGGGAAGCGCTCGGTGATTTTCTGCAGCAGCAGCTTGGCGCTGTTTGAATCATTGAGGGCTATGAAGGCAAAGGCCTGCTTGAGCATGGCGTCGGGAAGCTTGTTCCCCTGGGGAAATTTTTTGACCACCTCTTCATATTCCAGGATGGCCTCCTCGTATTTCTTCTCTTTATAGTAGGTCTCGCCGATGCCGAACTGGGCGTTGTCCGAATACTCGGTCTGGGGAAACAGCTCCAGAAATTTTTTAAATTCCTCCCGCGCGCCTTTAAAATCTCCCTTGCTCAGCTTTGAATAGCCGCTGTTGTACAGCTCCTCCGGATCCGGGCTGCCGGCTACATTGGCCAGATTACCCGGGGGCGAAGCGGCCGGTGCCGCCGCCGGGGGGTAGTCCTCCCGCAGCTTCAGGTCGGGTGCGGCGGGGGGTTCGGTCACCTTCATGCCCAGCATGGTTTTTATCATCGCCACTTCTTCCTGGAGCTGGCGCAGCTCCTGGTCATTTTTGCCGATGTGGGTGGAAAGGGTCTCCTGGAGGGCGATGGCATCATCAGATGCCTTCTGGGCATAATGCTTGCCCTCTTCCACGGTTCCTCCCAGGCGCTGCATGTCAGCCTTCACCGCGTCGACCTGCGTCTCCAGGTCGGCCTGCTTCTGGCGGACCTCCTGCACTTCTTTTCTCTGCCGGATAACCTTTTTGTCAAGCGTGCTGAGATCGCCCTGGGTTGCGGGAGCGATGCACCCCGCCAGCGCGATCAGGCAGCACAGAACGAACAGATGATGGTATGTTTTCAAGGTGGCCACCTCTTCTATGCCGGAGTTGTGCCGGTCACGCGCGCGGCGTGCGGGCATTGCTCAGGCAGATGGTTTACTGGACGACAAATTCCGCCCTTCTGTTTTTGGCCCAGGCGTCCTCAGTGTACCCCTGAACGGAAGGCCGCTCTTCGCCGAAGCTGATGGTTGAAAGCTGGGCGGCATTGACGCCCAGGCTTATCAGATAGCGCTTGGCGCTGTTGGCACGCCGCTCTCCCAGTGCGATGTTATACTCATCAGTGCCCCGCTCGTCACAGTGCCCCTCGATGATCACGTCCCGGCCCGGATTATTCATCAGCCAGGCGGCGTTCTGGGCAAGGGAGGACTTGGCCTGCTCGCTTAAGGAAAAATCGTTGAAGTCAAAGTAGACCGTTGCCAGGCCGGTCCCTTCCCTCCCCCGGAGTTCGGCAACCTTCCTCCGGGCCTCCTCCAGCTCCTGCTCGCTGATCCCTTCCTCACTCATGGGCTTCATTGCCTCCTCCTCCAGCGTCTCGCCGCCCCTCCGGTCCTTTTTGACCGACCGGCGTGAACACGCGGTGAGAGAAACAAGGCTCACGGCGAAGATGATCACAGCCAGCAGACACAGACTCCTCTTCATTGTCTCCATCGCATCTCCTTTCAAAAAACCATGTTACCGGGTTATTGTGTGCTTAACGGTAGTCGATATAGGGCGACCAGCTGGGATTGGTGTCATTGCCCTCCCCGCCCGTCACCGGCCTGACGCCGGAACCATCCGCAAGCATTGTATAAATCTTCTTTTTGCCGGCCCGGCTGGAGGAAAACGCAATGTGCCTGCCATCCGGCGACCATGAGGGACTTTCGCAGCTGCCGGCATCGGTCAGCTGCCGGGGATTGCTGCCGTCGGTATTAATGGTGCATATGGAAAAGGCGCTGCCCGCCATGGAGGCGTAAGCGATCCTGTCCCCCCGGGGAGACCAGGCCGGCGAGGTGTTGTAGCCCCCGGCAAAGGTAAGGCGTCTCACCTTTTCGGTCGATACCTCCATGATGTAGATTTGCGGATTTCCCGCGCGGTTGGAAACAAACGCGATTTCCCTGCCGTCCGGTGACCAGCAGGGGGAAACATCATTTGCCCATTCTTTTGTAAGCCGCTTGAGCTTCTCGCCCTGGGGGCTGATCAGATAAAGGTCTGAATTACCATTGTCTTCGCTCAGGGTCAACACTATTTTTCCCCCGTCCGGTGACCAGTCAGGGGCCAAATTGATGCCCCGATAATGGGACATTTTTGTTTCCTGCCCTTGGAAGAGGTCCCTCAGGTACACATCGGGATTGCCGCTCTTATAAGAAGTGTACAGCAGCTTTTTGCCGTCGGGCGACCAGGCGGGCGAAAGGACAATGGAGCGGTGACTGGTGACCTGGGTCTGGTTCTTGCCGTCAAAATCGACGAGGTACGCCTCCTTGCGGCCGGTGCGGTCCGATACAAATGCGATTTTGGTTTGAAAAATACCCTTCTGGCCGGTGAGCTGATAGATGATCTCATCGGCAAACTTGTGTCCCATCAGCCGCGCGTCCCCCGCCTCTCCGAAGTAGCGCTTGCCCGAGAGAAAGCTGCCCCTGACAACATCATAGAGGCGCGCCTCCACCCGCAGCCCCTTTTCCTCCTGGTACACACCTCCCCTGGCCAGCGCCTCGGCACCGAGCAGGGACCAGTCATCCCATTTGATGCGGTCGCCGGCTATGTCCTGGTCGGCAGGATTGGCAATAAAGGTTTTGGGGTCAATCAGGCGGAACAGCCCGCTTATCTCAAGGTCACCGGAGATGACGGTTGACAGCGTGGAGGCGACGTCATTGACGCCCGGCGCCCCGCTCATATTTTTGAAGGGCTCTATGGCAACGGGAAACTTGGAGGTCGCCGGCGCATCAATATAAATATAGATCTTGGCCGGCAGGCTGCGAGCCGCGCCCAGCATAGAAAGACACATGCACAATGTGATTATCTTTTTCATCATACCCTCATGCTAATAATTCACCCACCGGGAACACAATGCCGGTTTCGAACGACGACTCCCGGATATTGTAGTCGGCAAACGGCGGCAGGGGGCTGCTTTTTTTCACCGCCCGGTAGGCTGAATCATCAAGATAGATATTCCCCGTTTTCTGCTCAAAGGAGACATCGGTAATTTCTCCATCCGGGGCGATGGTAATGCCGATGACCACTTCCATACCGCGCATATCTTCAAGGATGCCGCGCGGCAGCGCCAGGTTCCAGTTGCTCTTTATTTTCTGCTCAATGGCCTGATAGTACATTCTGTAGTTCAGGGGCAGATTGGCTATCCTTCCTCCCCCGGGGCCCACCCCGCCTCTGCCGTCTCCCCCCGGCCCCTCACCCGGTCCGGTTCCTCCCGCGACCGCGCCGGCCGCTCCGCCGCCGGCAATATTTTCGCGGATGCGCGACAGCGCTTCCTCCTTCCGCTGATCGCCGACCTTATCCCGTATCCTGCCCAGGGCACTGGAGTACTCCTTCTCCGCATCGGCCGCCTTCTGCTTTTGCGGGGCCGCGGAAGGGGCGCTCTTCCTGTCCTGCTTATCGGTTATGGTTACCCCCGCCTTTTTCTCCTCCACCGCCGGCTTCTCGACGGCCTCCTTCCTTGCCGGTGCCGGCGCTGCCGGGGGCTTCTGCGGCACCTCGGTCACCGCCACCTTTTTGGCCGCATCCCCCGCCCCCGGTCCTTCCTTTCCCCCGCCCGGCTTGCCGCCGGGCATGTCCACCAGGCTCACCCGATAGGCCGATGAAAAATAGGTTCTCTCCGGCCTGAACAGGGACGGCATTCCCACCAGCACGGTAATGAGAATAAGGTGAACGGCGGAGGAGATGACGATGCCCCACATCAACCGGGGCTCGGAGGCCGGGCTATTAGGCATAAGCTGCACAGCTTTTATCCCCTGGTTTCAAGCGGGACGGTTATCATGCCCAGCTGCTCAATGCCCGCGCTTTTTATGGCCCCCATGGTTTTCACCACGAAGCCGTAGGGAACGGTCTGATCGGCCCTGAGAAAGATTTCCCGGTCCGAGCGGTTCTGGTAAATTTTTTTCAGGGTATCCTCCAGGAGGGAAAATTCGACCTTCCGCTCGTTGAGAAAGATCTCGCTGGATTTGGTGATGGAGATGGTGATTCGCTTCTCCTTGGAGGGGAGGCTCTTGCCCTGGGCCTGGGGAAGGTTTACATTGATGCCTTCCTGCATCATGGGGGCGGTCACCATGAAGATGATCAGCAGCACCAGCATAACATCCACGAAGGGGGTAACGTTTATTTCGGCGAGAAACCGCTTTGAATCATTGCCTACATTCATGAACTGCCTCCGGAAGCGTGCGGCGCCCCGCCGCCACAAAGCCCAGCCAAAGATATTTGAAATTCCGGTAGGAGCGCCTTCAGGCGCGATGTGTTCGCGGCTTTAAGCCGCTCCTACCGCTTACAGATCTTTCTGGAGAAGAATTCTCGGACGTGAACCTGCAAGCTTCTACAAGCCCTTGAGATGTCTCTCCACGATATTTAAAAACTCGGCGGAAAAACTTTCCATCTGCGAGGTCATCACCCGCATCTTGTTCAGATAATAATTGTAGGCCACCACCGCGGGGATGGCGGCAAACAAACCCATCGCCGTGGCAATGAGCGCCTCCGAAATTCCCGGCGCCACGATGGCCAGGCTGGTTGAACCCCTGAAGCCTATCTGCCGGAAGGCGTCCATGATGCCCCACACCGTGCCGAAAAGCCCGATGAAGGGGGAGGCGTTGCCGGTGGTTGCCAAAAAGGTGAGGGCGCGCTCCAGCCTGGTAATTTCAGTGCCCGCCACCCGCTTCAGGGTCCGGTCGATGGAGGCCAGCTCCTCCGCCAGCTTTCTCTGACCCTCGCCGTTGGCCGGCTGCGGCGATGCCCCGGCGGGAACCAGGTCCTTCCTGATCTTCTCCACATCCGCGTATCCCACCCTGAACATTGCGGCGATGGGACTGCGCAGCATCCGCTTGGCCTCCAAATATGCCTTGGAAAAGTTCCTGCTGCCCCAGAAAAGATCCAGGAATGATTGCGACTCCCTTTCAGCCGCCCGGAAAACCCTGAACTTGACAATGATGATGGCCCAGGAAACGACGGAAAAGAAGAGCAGCAGCAACAGCACCAATTTAACCACCAGCCCGGCATGAGTCACCAGCTCCACCACATCTGCACCCATGCCGGTGCCGATGCCCATTTCGCTCACCATAAGCGGCTCTATCATCGTACCCTTTCCTCCCCAGCCCGTCCTAGTCCCGGCCGGCCTTGCGCCGACGGGATGACATGAATTTTTCGTTGAGCCGGGCGCACACCACATCGGGCACCAGGCCTTTCAGACAGCCTCCCGCGGCAGCCACTTCCTTGATCAGGCGCGAGCTGACATAAAACCACTGCAGGCCGGTTATCATAAAAATGGTCTCTACCGACCGGTTGAGCTTTCTGTTCATCAGGGTCATCTGCAGCTCGGACTCATAGTCGGACATGGCCCGCAATCCCCTGATAATCACCCCGATCTTTTTTTTCGCAACATAATCGACCAGCAGCCCCTCAAAGGTGTCGACCATCACCCCGGGATACTCACGGGTGGCCTCCCGGATCATCTCCTGCCGTTCCGCTATGGTAAACAGCGGGTTCTTGGATGCATTAACCGCCACGGTCACGATGAGCCTGTCAAAAATGTTGAGCGCGCGCTCAATGATGCTCACGTGCCCGTTGGTAATGGGATCAAATGATCCGGGATAGACGGCAATTTTTTCCATGCATACGCTTCCTTCACCGGTTATACGCTGTAAAAGGAAATGGCGGTTTCGCCGTATCTGCGGCGATCAGAGAGGGTAATCAGCCCGCAGCTGTTCGAGAGCTGTTCGCGGATGTGGTGCTCCGCCACGATTACACCGCCGCCGCGCATTATAGCACTCCGGGAGAGCAAATGCAAAGCGCTATCTGCCAAACCGCTGCCGTAGGGGGGATCGAGGAAGGCCAGGTCAAAGGTATGGCGCCTTCTCTGCAGCAGCCTTATTCCCTCCTCCACGCCCGTGCGCAGGATTTCGCAGCTGCCGCTCAGGCCGAGCATGCCCAGATTCTTCTCCAGCACTTCAAGGGCGCGCGGGTGCTGCTCCACAAAGACGACGCGCGAGGCGCCGCGACTCAGGGCCTCTATCCCGAGACCGCCGGTCCCGGCAAACAGATCAAGCACATCCTTCGCCTCCCAGGGGAGGTTAAGGATATTAAATACCGCTTCCCTGACCCGGTCAGCAGTGGGCCGTATGTGCCGGCCCCGGAAGGAGGCAAGCTTTCTTCCTTTAAGCGTTCCGCTGATCACTCTCAAGGGGCTCGTACCACCCTGTTGCTGTTCGGGATAAAATGATAAAGTATAGAGGCGGTAATGTCAATGCACTTTTTGTCCCGAAGCGGCTGATGGCACCCGCATATTTATATTTATTAATATCCGCATGCGTGCTATGCTCATCGGCGTACGGTATAATCCTCAGCCCGCATTGCCGCCATGTTCCATCGCCGGGTACACACAGCAGCCGCGGCACTGATCGCCGCACTGTATTTCGGCCTCTGTGAGGTTGCATCATGCGCTGCGACCGGATTCCTCATCTACAATCAGCACGCCGCGGCCAACGCCTCGGCCGTGGCCTACACCGCCCAGGTTGACAACCCCTCCGCCGTCTTTTACAATCCCGCCGCGCTCAGCCGTCTGGGCGGAACCCAGGCCTCGTGCGGCGGCACGGTGATCATCCCCCGCACCACCTTCACCAGCGACGCCACCGGCTCAAGCAGCCGCATGAAGCATCACACCTACCTCCTCCCCGCGGCCTACCTGACCCATCAGCTCAATGAGCGGTTCAGCATCGGCCTCGGCTGTTTTTCCCACTTCGGGCTGAGCACCGACTGGAGCGACGACTGGGAGGGGAGATGGATCTCCACCCTTGCCGAGCTGAAAACCTTTTTCCTCAATCCGGTTGTATCCTATCGCGTCAGCCCCGCCTTCTCCGTCGCATTCGGCATCAGTCCCGTCTACTCCACCCTCCGCTTCAAAAAAGCGCTGCAGCTCACGCCCCGGCACCGGCCGCTGGGAACGGCCGACTTCGAAGCCAGGGGCAGTTCATGCGGATTCAACCTTGCCCTGCTCTATCAGGCAAACAATAGCCTCACCTTCGGGATATCCTACCGCAGCGCCATAGACATCACCCTCGACGGCGACGCCGATTTTACCGCCGCCCCCCTGATAAAACCGCTTCTCCCCCGCGGGGACGCCGACATCGAGATTGAACTGCCGCCGATTCTGGCGGGCGGAATCGCGGTCCGCATAACCGAACGGCTGACCATGGAATTCGACCTCATCTGGGTGGGCTTTTCCAGCTTCGATGAGCTTTTCGCCGATTTCGAGGGCCGGGTCAGCCCGCCCGTGCGAGGGCAGCTTGCGCCCATTCCCCGCGATTACAAGGACGTGCTGGATTATGCCCTGGGGGCGCGATACCGCGCAAGCGAATGGCTGGCCCTGCGCTGCGGATTTTTGTTCGACCGCTCGGCCGCCCCGGAAGAAAACGTCGATCCCATACTGCCTGACAGCGACAAGTTCATCGCCGCGGCCGGCTTCAGCATTGCCCGGCGGCGGTGGAACCTGCACTGCTCCTATTACGCGGTGTTCAGCGCCGATGCCCATGTCAGGAGAAACCGGGACGGGTTCAACGGCACCTATGAAACCTACACCGGCCTGGTAAGCGTCAGCCTTGACTACCGGTTCTGAGGCGGGTCGATCAAACAGGGTTTCGTCACATTGGGGAAAGGGGATATTCTCTGATGCGGGGGAAGAATCGGGGGACCTGCATGCACGCAGGTTGCAGTGACGAGGGATGATGGTAACGCAGGGGATGGGTGTTTTTCAACAGCCTGCTAATCGAAAAGAACGTTCAGAACCACAAATTCCTTCCTGCCTGCAGGAATGGCAACCTCAACCGCATCACCTATCTTCCTGCCGATCAGGGCCCTGGCGATGGGCGAGTGTACGGAAATCTTTTTTTGCCTGATGTCCGACTCATCGGCCCCGACTATTTTGTAGGTCACCGTCTCGCCGGTATCCTGGTCTTCCAGATGGATGGTGGCGCCGAAAACCACCGTCCCCGCCTGCGCCCTGCCGGCCTCGGGCAGCTGCGCCATGGCCAGCTTGTTTTCAATCTCCCTGATACGCCCTTCCAGCAGTCCCTGCTGATGCTTGGCTGCCTCGTACTCGGCGTTTTCGCTCAGATCGCCATGCTCCCGCGCCAGGCCGATCTCCTTCACGATCTTTGGCCGCTCGACATTCTTGAGGCGCTTCAGCTCCCGGCTCAATGATTCGTATCCTTCCCGCGTCATGGGTATCTTGCCGCTCACGATCTCATCACCATCCCGCGCCTGCCCTTCCGCTACACCCAGTAGAGGAACATGCCGCACCGCTCGCAGTTTCTCAATTCCCGGTTTCCTATCTCCCGCACCATCAGGCGCTTGGGAACCGACACGTAACAGCCCATGCAGTTGTTGCCCACCACCGGCACCACCGCCCTCCCGAAGCGCTTCATCAGCTTGTGATATTTTGAGAGCACCGCCGGGGGAAGCGACTGCTCAAGCCTCTCTTTCGCCTCCTGCAGCTGCTCTTCTCCCTTGATCTTGAGCCCCATTTTTTTCTCAACGTTTTTGACGTCCTTGCTGGCAACTTCGTCAATCATGCAATCCAGGTCCTGAAGCATCACCAGGGTTTGTAAAATCTTGTGCATGTGCTACGCCTCTCCTGCAATGAGATTGATAAACTCCTCAAAGCCTTTCACCTCAAAAAGCCCCCGCTTCAGCAGCTTATCGTTCACCGCTTCAACCAGCTTTCCTAAAAACACCAGGTAGGTAACATCATGCGGCGGCGCCACCACCATAAAAAAAACTTTTACCTGCTTTTTGTCGGGGGCGCCGAAGTTAACCCCGCCGTGCTTGAGAGCGCAGAGCACGGTGAGCTTTTCAACGGCGATGGTGCGGCAGTGGGGTATGGCGATGCCCCCCCCGATGCCGGTGCTTCCCAGCGCCTCCCGCTTATGCAGGAGGTCATAGACCAGGGCGGTCCTGAAAATCTTTTTCCGGGACTCCAGCCAGGCGGCCATTTCCTTGAGTACACCGTCCTTGGTGGAGGCCTTCAGTTCCGGGATAAAAAGTTCGGGGGAAAAATAGGTCTGCAGCTCGCTCTGTTTCATAGGATCCGTTGACAGGGTTAGGAGCGGTAACCGTTTTGCTGTTTAACTTCCATCCTGTACCACATGCCGGTCAAAAATGCTACTTAAAAATGAGCGGCGTGATGAGCACGTAAAAAGAATGAATGTGCCCGGGACGCTGCGCGCTCGCGGATGGCAGCGGAGACGGCATGGGCCGGCTGTCGCACTCAGATCCCGCCTGCGGCCGTACTCTCTCTATTGACAGCATCCTCTTTTTGTGTTCTGCTGTCTGCAGACCCTCATCAGTCAGTAACGCCTTTATGACGGAAGGACCGCGTATGAACCTGAAAGCCGAATTTCTGAACCATGTACGGGACGAGCTGCGCATACCCCTGGTGGGCATCGCGCCGCCGGCTGATTTCGAGCCGGACGATCTGGAGCGGATTTCTCATGTGGTCAAAACCTTTGCCCAAGCCACTCCCCTGTCCCAGGGCAATGACGCGGTGCTGGCGCCGCGGGACTTCCTGCCGGAGGCGCGGTCGGTGATCATAACCGGATCACCGAATTATATGGGTGCCGTGACCGGCTTCGAGGAGTGCAGGGAACGGCTCCTGGGCAGGGCGGAACCATCCCACGTCACCGTACAGTTGCTGCTGGACAGCGCTGAGAAAGGCTCTCAGATCGTGGATTTTTTCACCCGGCGGGGGTTTCAGTGCTTTTCCATGGTGGGCGGTCAGTTTCCCATCAAGCTGTTCGCATCCAAATGCGGCGTGGGATTCTACGGAAAAAACGCCATCATCCAGCATCCCGATTTCGGCTCCTGGCTTGGCCTTGCGGCCTACGTGACCGACGCGGAACTGGAACCGGACGGACCGCTCTCCGGAAGCTGCGGCAGCTGCGAGCTCTGCCTCGCCGCCTGCCCCACCGGGGCCCTCTTTGCCCCGTACCGCTGCGACCTCACCAGGTGCCTGGATTTCCATCTGGGACACAACAAAAAAGTCATCCCCGTTTCCATACGGGAGAAAAGCAGCAATCTGATGGGCGAGGGATGCACCGCCTGCAGGGACGCCTGTCCCAAAAACCGCGGCATCAAACC
The DNA here is from genome assembly GCA_963793865.1 of uncultured delta proteobacterium. Classification (GTDB taxonomy): domain Bacteria; phylum Desulfobacterota; class WTBG01; order WTBG01; family WTBG01; genus CAZWCD01. Next base: position 176,188 of record CAWCBP010000006.1, on the reverse strand, counting down.
CATAGCAGGCTACCGTCCCCCCCATGAGCTGTTGCACCCGTCGCTGCTCGACGTCTTCGCCATGACCGACGAGCAATGGGAAAGCGGTTATGCCGCAACCCTCATGGGGTTCTTCCTCATGGATAAAAAATACCTCCAGAGAAACGCTGCCATCGGGCTCGGCAATTTCAGGGACGAAAGGGCCGTTCCCGTGCTGGCGCAGGCGCTGGAGCGGGGAGATGAGGCGGTGCGTGCATACGCGGCATGGGCGCTGGGAAACATCGGAGGCAGGACCGCCGCGGCTCATCTGAGCGCGGCAGGTGACCGGGAAGGGAACGCGCAGGTGCGGGAGGAAATCGGGCTGGCGCGCGAGGCCGCGCGCCGCTGAAGCAAACCGGCACGCACAGGGGGCGCCGGCCATGTCAGGCGGCCACGTGTTTTATGTCCTTGATCTTCAGCTGCACGCTCCTCAACCCCTGCCACTCATTGATCCGGGGGACAAAGGCGATCTGTATCCGTCCCGCCGGGGAGGAAGCCGCAGCCGGCCGCAGGGTTTGAAAGCGCTCCGCAAGGTTAAAGCCGATGGCGTCGTACCCGACGCCGTCCTCGCGTATCTTCAGCTTGAGGTGCCCGCCGTTGACCACCTGGGAGCTGTAGGAGTCAAAAGCAGGCGAGGCGAAGGTTGGTTCCGGATTGCACAGCCCGAAGGGCTCAAGCCGGGCAATCTCGTTCACCACCGATTCTGAAAACTCCCCCAATCGGGCTTCCGCGTCAATAATCAGCAGGGGAACAGGGGCTTCTCCGCCCGCGCTTCCGGCCACCGCCGCGTCAAAGAGCTCTCTGAAAGCCTCCAGCTGATCCAGCCTGATGGCCAGTCCCGCCGCGCAATGATGGCCGCCGAATTTTTCCAGCACATGCCCGCAGGCCTTTAAGCCCTCGTAGAGATGAAAGTCATCATGGCTTCTGGCCGATCCTTTTCCCGTGCCCCTGGCCTCATCGCAGGCGATGAGCACCGCCGGCTTGTAATACCGCTCCAGCAGCCGGGAGGCGCAGATGCCGAGCACGCCGGGATGCCATTCGGCTGAGGCAAGCACAATGGAGCTGCGCCCTCCTCCGTTTTCCGCATCCACCAGCGCGCAGGCCTGTTTAAAAATGCGACTCTCGATCCGCTGCCGCTTCAGGTTTTCTTCATTCAGGTGCAGCGCCAGCCGCCGCGCCTCCCCATCGTCATCAGTGGTCAGCAGCCTGACCGAGTCACACGCCTGACCGATGCGGCCGGCGGCGTTAAGCCGGGGGGCAAGCCTGAACGCCACCTGGTATGAATTGAGGTGCGCTGATGTCAGGCCGCACACCTCTTTCAGCTCCCGTATACCCTTCCTCTTTCCCCGGGCCAGCTCGTCCAGGCCGTACTTCACCAGGATGCGGTTCTGGTCAACCAGGGGCACCATGTCGGCAATGGTCCCCAGCGCAACCAGGTCAAGGTATTCGCGCAGGTTCGGCGCGGCGCCGCCGGCGAAGAAGTGCCCCTCCCGCAACGCCTTGCGCAGCGCCATCAGCAGATTGAACACCACCCCCACCCCGGCAAGCCCCTCAAAGGGATAGTTGCAGTCAGGCCGCTTGGGATTAAGCACCGCATAGGCGGGGGGCAGCTCCGGGGGAACCTCGTGGTGATCGGTGATAATCACATCGATGCCTTCCTGCCCGGCAAAGCGGACCTGCTCCCGGTCGGAGCTTCCGCAGTCGACGGTGATGATGAGCCGGACGCCCCTCTCTTTCATGAGCCGCAGGGACTCGCGATGCAGCCCGTATCCTTCGGTGACACGATCGGGGATATGGAAGGCGACATTCGCTCCCAGCCCGGCGAGGAAAAGGTAGAGCAGCGCGGTGCCGGATATGCCGTCAACATCATAGTCGCCGCAGATCATAATCGGCTCCCGCCCCTGCAGCGCCCGGCGGATGCGCTCCACCGCCTTCTCCATGTCCTGCATCAAAAAAGGTGAATGCAAATCGCTCAGCTTGGGCGAGAGGTAAGCGTCCGCAGCCTCAGGTGTGGTTATGTTGCGGCGGGCCAGCAGCTGGCCGAGGAGCGGGGAAATACCCAGCTGTACGGCAAGCCGCTGCGGGACAGCCTCAACCGGGGGGAGGATGTGCCACTGTTTTTCAGAAGGGGTAGTCACCACAATTGATAACGAAACGATGTGGGGAATAGGGTGCCCCGGCAGGACTGCCGGCATTTTGATCCGGGGCAATCAGGAGGGCAGCAGAGCGCATCGGCTGCGCAACCGTCCTTACAGATGGAAAGATTATCAGAACAGGACGTCAAGTCAAGGAAAGAAAGGAAAAATTCATTTGAGATTTGCATCCGCAGGTGATAGGAATGAGCGCCGATGGTTTAATGTTTGTCGCATGATAAGTAACCTCACCTCACACCTTTAAAGACACGCTCAGATGGCAGATGCGCTGGAGAAAAAAAAAGCCGGGCTTGGCGACCATGCCCAGGCGCTGCTCATGCGGGGGCTGTATCGCTTCATACCCCGTTTGCCGTTGCGGACATCGTATTTCATTTCCCGTGCGCTGTCCGCCCTGCTGGTGAGGCTGCTCACCCGGCAGCGGAAGACGGTTCTGGGCAACCTGGAGGTGGCCTTCGGCAGCGGCCTGGGGAGGGATGAAAGAAACCGGATCGCCCGGTCCATGGCTGACAACATGATCAAGTCATTCTTCGAGTGCCTGTACCTGGCAAGCCCGTTTCACGGCAGGATTGAGGCACGGGCTGCCCTGGAGGGGAAGGAGCACCTCGACCGCGCCCTCGCCCGGGGCAAGGGTGTCATCGCGGTGAGCGCCCACTTCGGCAATTTCATCAACCTGGGATCGTTCATGGTGCGGGCGCAGTACCCCTTCCACATGGTGCTGCGTGATCCCCCGAGCGAACCCATCTCCCGCATGTTCAGGTTCTTCCGGAGAAAGGCGGGACAGCAGTGGATCAGTACCACGCCCCCCGCCCAATGCCAGCGCCGGATACTCAGCTGCCTGCGAAACAACGGGATCATCTGCATCATCGCCGACGAATATAAGCGCCACGGCGGCATCCCGGTGAAATTTTTCGGCTACCCGGTTCCCACCGCCACCGGGCCGGCGGTGCTCTCCCTGCGAACCGGCGCCGCGCTGCTCCCCCTGTTTGTGGTGCGGCAGCAGGATGATAGCCACCGGGTGATGATAGACCCGCCCCTTGCCTGTGAACCGACCGGAAACCGCGATGCGGACATACGCAACCTGACCGCCCTGTTCACGGAGCGGATCGAGCACTATGTAAGGCGGTATCCTGACCAGTGGTGGTGGACTAACCGAAGATGGAGGGGAATTTCACGGGGGGACAAGCACTACCGCGGCTGATTCTCCCCGGCGGGCGCCGGCCGCGAGAGCTGGTGCGAGATGCTGTCGAGGATGCCGTTGATAAATGCCCCCGACTGGTCCGACCCGAAGCGCTTGCCCAGCTCAACCGCTTCGTTGAGCACAACCTTGGTGGGAATGTCGGGGCACATGAGCAGTTCGAAAATGGCCAGGCGCAGTATGTTCCGGTCGACGATGGTGATGCGGTCCAGACGCCAGTGCTCTGAAAAGCTCTCGATGATGGTGTCGATCTTTTTCCGGTGCTCGCACACACCTGCAACGATCGTGCGGGAAAAGTCCTCCAATCCGGGCGAGGGGCTGAAGTGCCCCCAGAAGAGATTGAACGTCTCATCCGCGGCGCCTCCGCTCATCTCAACCTGATAGAGAACCTGCAGGGCGATTTCCCGTGATCGCGTTCTCTTCCCCACCGTTGCTCTCCCCGGACCGGTCCTGTCATGATGTGACGCGGCACGCCCCTTAAATTAATTTAAGCACGTTGACCATCTCAATGGCCGCCAGGGCGGCATCCCACCCCTTGTTTCCCGACTTGGTGCCGGCACGCTCAATGGCCTGTTCGATGCTATCGGTGGTCAGGATGCCGAAGGAAACCGGCACGCCTGATTCGAGGGCGACCTGGGCGATGCCCTTGGTGACCTCGGCGCTGATGTATTCAAAATGAGGGGTGGCGCCGCGAATGACCGCGCCCAGGCAGATGACGGCGTCATACTTGCCGGACCCGGCGAGCTTCTTGGCCATGAGCGGTATCTCAAAGGACCCGGGGACCCTCACCACGGTAACCATGCCCTCTTCCGCGCCATGCCGGGCAAGGCCGTCCAGGGCGCCGTCCAGCAGCCGCTTGTTAATGAAGTCATTAAAGCGTGACACCACGATCCCGAACCGGATGCCCTTGGCCTGCAACACTCCTTCCACGACCCTGGCCATACTCTCCTCCTTTTCAATCCTCACCGTTGCGTTCGCAGCTGTCAATCAAAGTTCAGCATGTGCCCCATTTTCTTCTGCTTGGTTTTCAGGTACCTGACATTGCTGCCCTTCGGCTTTATTTCAATGGAAACGCGCTCGCTGACAATAAGTCCGTATCCCTCCAGGCCGATGATTTTTTTGGGATTGTTGGTCATCAGGCGCATCTTGCGGATCCCCAGATCGCGCAGGATCTGGGCACCCACGCCGTAATCCCTGAGGTCGGCGCCGAAGCCGAGCGCCTCGTTGGCCTCAACCGTATCCTTGCCTTCATCCTGGAGCGCGTAGGCCCGCATCTTGTTGACGAAGCCGATCCCCCTTCCCTCCTGGCGCATATAGACAATGGCGCCCCGTCCCTCCTTCTCGATCAGGGCCATGGCGGCGTGGAGCTGCTCGCCGCAGTCACAGCGTTCCGAGCCCAAAGCATCGCCGGTAAGGCACTCCGAATGAACCCTCACCAGCACCGCTTCATCCTTGTCCCAGCTGCCCTTGACCAGGGCAATATGCTGATTGCGGTCCACCTCGCTTTCATAAATAATGGAGGTGAATTCACCTCCGTAGCAGGTGGGAATAACCGTGGTCACCACCCGTCGCACCAGCGATTCGAACTGCAGCCGGTAGGTAATCAGGTCGGCAATGGTGATAATCCGCAATCCGTGCTTGCGGGCAAACCCCTCCAGATCGGGCATGCGCGCCATGGTCCCGTCATCATTCATCACTTCGCAGATGACCCCTGCCGGCTTTAAGCCCGCCATTCTCGCCAGGTCCACCGAGCCCTCCGTCTGGCCGGTCCTGAACAGCACCCCTCCCTGCCGGGACTGCAGCGGAAAGATGTGGCCCGGCCGGGCAAGATCCTCGGGCCGGGCATCGTCGGCAATGGCGGTGAGAATGGTCACCGCCCGGTCCTCTGCTGATATGCCGGTGGAAATCCCCTTCTTGGCGTCGACGGACACGGTGAACGCGGTCTGAAAGGCGGAGGTGTTGTCCTCCACCATCAGCGGCAGGTCAAGCTGCCGCAGCTTCTCCTCGGTGAGCGAGAGGCAGATGAGGCCCCTCCCGTGGGTGGCCATGAAATTAATCGCCTCAGGAGTGACCTTTTCCGCGGCCATGGTCAGATCGCCTTCATTCTCCCGGTCCTCGTTGTCACAGAGGATGACCATCCTCCCCTGCCGTATATCCTCGAGGGCCTCCTTAATGGAACTTATGGACATGGTATGCAAACTCCTTCCTGCTGCCGAATTGCTTGACACATCATTATTATACACCGGAAACTCATGAAAAGCCATGCTCGGCGAGAAAGCGGGCATCAAGCTTCGCGCCGCCCTGCCCGCCGCCCAGGCGCTCAAGATATTTGCCGATGATATCGGTCTCTATATTCACCGCCTCGCCGACTTTCCTGCCGGCAAGAACGGTATGCCCGGCCGTATAGTCAATCACCATGACGCTGAAACGATTGCCCCGCACTTCATTGACGGTAAGGCTCACGCCGTCGACGGCCACCGAACCTTTTTCCACCACATAGCGGATGCCTCGATCGGAAATCTGGAAGGTCATCTTCAGAGAGCGGCCCTGAGGCAGGAGGGCAACCACCTTTCCCTGTTCATCAACGTGACCGGTAACCAGGTGCCCGCCCAGCCGTCCGGAGAAGGTGAGGGCGCGCTCCAGATGCACCCGATGCCCCGGCTTTTTTATTCCCAGGGTGGTGACGCTCACCGTTTCCGTTGATGCCTCGGCGCCGAACTTCCCTTCCCCCCTCCCGGTGACGGTAAGGCACACGCCGTCAACCGCGATACTGTCCCCCTGTTGCAGGTCATCCAGATGGGGGGCGTGGCTGATGGTCAGCAGCACCGACCCGGACCTGCTCTCCACGGACGCGATCGTACCGATGTCTTCAATTAAGCCGGTGAACATTGTTTCGACCCGCGGTGCGAAGGGTAACGCCGGCCTGCCCGGATCTTACCCGCCTCTCCGGCACGGCTGACGGTGGTGCACATATCCTTCCACGAGAATGTCGTCTCCGTACCGTTTCAGCGTCAGGTTGTGAACGGCAATGGCCTCTTTCACCGAGGCGGCACCTTCTCCCGCCGTGATCCCGTATGCCAGTCTGCCGCCCAAAATTTTGGGCGCGTAGAAAAAAAGAATCTTGTCGACAATACCCGAATCCAGGGCAGAGGTGCTGACCGCGGTTCCCCCTTCGATCAGCAGGCTGGAGATTCCACGTTTCCCCAGCAGGGTCATCAGCCGCTTCAAATCAACCCGCCCGTCCTTTCCGTCTGCGGTCATTACCCTGACGCCCTTCATCCGTTCCAGTCCGGCTATTTTTGCACGGGGCGCCCTGGCGGTGGTGGCAACGATTACCCCGGCACCGGAGCCGGGGTTGAACACCCGCGCCTGCGAAGAAACGCGCAGCCTGCTGTCAACGATCACCCGGACGGGATCTTTGCCGCGCTTTCCGGGAATCCGGGTGGTGAGCAGCGGGTCGTCCGCCTCAACCGTTCCGATCCCCACCAGTATGGCATCCACCCGGTCCCTGAGCCGATGCACCGCCCGGATCGCGGGCGGAGCGGTGAGACCCCGGGAGTCGCCTGACGCGGTTGCGATCTTCCCGTCCAGGCTGGAGGCAACCTTCAACATGACAAAGGGTACGCCCCGGGTTATATATTTTATGTATGCCTCGTTGAGCTTCCTGCAGTCCTCTTCCAGCACGCCGCTGCATATTCGGATGCCGGCCCTCTTAAGCCGCGAGATCCCTTTCCCCGACACCAGGGGGTTGGGATCAATCATGCCCATCACCACCTTCCTGATGCCGGCCGCAATAATGGCGTCAACGCAGGGCGGGGTCCTGCCGAAATGGGCGCACGGTTCCAGATTCACATACAGGTCGGCGCCGCGGGCGTTCCGCCCCGCCCGGGCCAGGGCGTGCACCTCGGCGTGGGGAGTACCGGCCTTGCGGTGATATCCCCTGCCGACTATCCTGCCCCCTTTGACCACCACCGCGCCCACCATCGGGTTGGGACTGACCCTGCCCGCGCCCTTCCGGGCCTGGGCGAGGGCGATGCGCATGTATGTTTCATGCATGGATATGCTTTTACCCTTTCTGTCCCTTCTTGGCGGCCTTTTTCTCCCTCGTATGTAACAGGTCCTTTACCTCGGTCATGAACTCGGTTATGTCCTTGAACTGGCGATAGACCGAGGCAAACCGCACGTACGCCACTTCATCCAGCCCGTTGAGCTCCCGCATCACCGCCTCGCCGATTTCGGGGCAATTAATCTCCTTATCCCCCCGGTCCTGAAAGTAGCGCTCCACCCGTTCCACCAGGCTTTCGATGGCGTCAACGCTCACCGGACGGTTGGAGCATGCCTTCTGGACGCCCGAGAGAATCTTGCCGCGGTCAAACGGCTCCCGTCTCCCGTCCTTCTTGATGACCACCGGCAGGATTTCCTCCACCCGCTCGTGGGTGGTAAAACGCCGGTGGCAGGCAATGCACTCCCTGCGCCGCCGCACCACCATTCCCTCCTTGCTCAGCCGGGAATCAATAACCTTGTTGTCCAAACTGGTACAAAAGGGGCACTTCATCTCGCGGTCTCCTCTAACCTCTCAGATAGGCGCATGCCGGACACGCCGCCTCAAAACGGCGTTATTGTACATCTTTCCCAACATTTGTCAACGCGATACCCGCCTCCCGTATGAGCTCGCCGGAGAGCGGGTCCGGGTATCCTTCCGCATAGAAGATGGTCTTGATGCCGGCGTTGATAATCAATTTCATGCAGATGCTGCAGGGCAGATTGGTGCAGAACAGCGCGGCGTCCTTGATGGGGATTCCGTAGGCCGCCGCCTGGACGATGGCATTCTGCTCGGCATGAGAGGCCCTGCAGAGCTCATGCCGCTCACCTGAGGGAATCTTGTTTTGCTCGCGCAGGCATCCCACATCCAGGCAATGAGCGATGCCCGAGGGTGCCCCGTTGTAACCGGTGGCCAGGATCCGCTTCTCTTTGACCAGCAGTGCGCCCACCTGGCGCCTCATGCAGGTGGAGCGTTTGGCCACCAGATGAGTGATATCCATGAAATAGCGTTCCCAACTTGGTCTGGTCATGATTGCACGCTGCGCAGATGTCGTGAGAATTGATGGGTTGATGCGACGGGATGCCGGTGCTGCAGGTGCCGGGTTCGCGGCGAATGGTCAGGGCTTGCAGAGCGTTCGCTCCAGGGTCGCAATTTTATCGAGCCGTCTTTGATGCCGCCCGCCTTCAAACGGCGTGCGCAGCCAGGTCCCAACAATCTCGCGCGCCGCCGCATCGGACACGCTGCTCCCCGCCAGCACCAGGACATTGGCGTCAATGTGCTCCCGGCACTGCCGTGCGGTGGCGGCATCGCCGCACAGTGCGGCCCTGACGCCGGGGTACTTGTTGGCCACAACCGACATGCCGATGCCGGTGCTGCAGATGAGTATGCCCCGGTCGCAGGCCCCCCGGGAAACCGCCTGCGCAACCAGCGCTCCGTAATCGGGATAATCAACCGGGTTTTGATCGGCGGGGCCCTTGTCCTGAGGATCAAGGCCTTCGGCGCGCAAAAACGCCTTCAGCCCCTCTTTAAGCACAACCCCCCGGTGATCGGAGGCAATACACAGTTTCATCGCGTGAGCATCAGCCTTTGAATTCCCTGAATATGAGGGTGGCGTTGGTTCCCCCGAATCCGAAGGAGTTGGACATCACCACCCGCACCGCGGCCTCGCGGGGGGTGTTGGGCACATAGTCCAGGTCGCACTCCGGGTCAGGGGTTTCATAATTAATGGTGGGAGGTATGACCCCGTGCGTGATGGCCAGAACACTGTAGATGGCTTCAACGCCGCCCGCCGCTCCCAGGAGATGTCCGGTCATGGACTTGGTGGAGCTGACGGCTATCTTCCTGGCGCGATCCCTGAAAACCGTCTTCATGGCCATGGTCTCCGACAGGTCGTTCAGCGGGGTTGACGTGCCGTGGGCATTCACATAATCGACCTCATCATAATTGATGCCGGCGTCCTTCAGGGCGATTTCCATGCATTTGGCGGCGCCCATGCCATTGGGCGAAGGGGCCGAAATATGATAGGCATCGGCGTTGCAGCCGAAGCCGATGATCTCGGCATAAATGCGCGCCCCTCTTCGCGTGGCGTGCTCAAGCTCCTCCAGGACAAGCAGCCCCGCGCCTTCGGCAATGACAAAGCCGTCCCGGTCCTTATCAAAGGGGCGGCTGGCTCGCTGCGGCTCTTCGTTCCTGGTGGAAAGCGCCCGCATGGAACAGAAACCGCCGATGGCCAGCGGGGTAATGGTTGATTCCGCGCCTCCCGCGATCATGACATCCGCGTCGCCGCGCTGTATGATCCTGCAGGCCTCGCCGATGGAATGATTACCGGTGGCGCAGGCGGTGACCACGCTGCTGTTGGGTCCGCGCGCACCGAAATAAATGGAAATCTGGCCGGGAGCAAGATTGACAATCAGCATGGGGATGAAAAAGGGTGATATCCTCTTCGGCCCGTGCTCGAGCAGGACGCTGTGATATCGTTCGATGGTTGACAGGCCTCCCAGCCCGGCGCCCACCAGCACCCCCACCCGGTCCGCATTGCTTTCATCAATGATAAGCCCGGAATCCTTGAGGGCCATCATGCCGGAAGCAAGGGCGTAATGGATAAAGATATCCATTTTTTTTGTTTCTTTTTTGTCGATGAAATCTTCAGGGTTGAACCCCTTCACCTCACCGGCAATTTTACTGGGGAAGTCAGTGATGTCAAACCGGGTGACCGGCCCAATCCCCGACTTCCCCTGGCAGATGGCCTCCCAGTTTTCCTTGACCCCGACACCGAGCGGGCTGATCATGCCCACCCCTGTTACCACAACTCGTTTGTTCATGATGCTGCCCTCCCCTGCCCGTGTGCGAAGATCCCGCGGAATCCGCCGAACAGGGTGCGGTAACGCGGCTACGCTTTCATACCGCTCTTGATATAGTTTATGGCGTCCCCAACCGTTTGAAGCTTTTCCGCGTCTTCGTCAGGGATTTCCCGTTCGAACGCCTCCTCCAATACCATTATCAGTTCCACCAGGTCAAGGGAATCAGCGCCCAGGTCATCCACAAAGGAGGCCTCAGGAACCACCTCATCAGCGCTCACCCCCAGCTGCTCAACGATCACATTCTTTATTTTTTCTTCCACCGTCATACTCATGTATCCTCCTTGAGATTGTTTCGTTCACATGTAAAGTCCGCCGTTCACGCCGATGACCTGCCCGGTAATATACGCCGCTTCATCAGAGGCCAGGAAGAGGACAACCCGGGCCACATCCAGGGGCGTGCCCAGGCGCTTCAGCGGTATCTGGCTTATGAGCGCCTCCCGCTCCTTTTCGGGTATGGCATCGGTCATGGCCGTCTGGATGAATCCCGGCGCAACCGCGTTCACGGTTATCCCCCGCTCGGCATATTCGCGGGCAATGGCCTTGGTAAACCCGATCACGCCCGCCTTGGAGGCCGAATAGTTTGCCTGACCGGCGTTGCCCATGAGACCGGTGATGGAGGCGATGTTGATGACCGTCCCCTGCTTCTGACGAATCATGATCTTGATCGCGGCCTTGGTGCAATTAAACGTCCCCTTGAGGTTGACCGCCATCACCTGGTCCCACTGATCCTCTTTCATCCTCAGCAGAACATTGTCCCTAGTAATGCCGGCGTTGTTGATCAGGACGTCAACCGCCCCCAGGCGCCCCACCGCATCCTGCACCAGGGCCTCCGCGTCAGCCGATTTGGTGACGTCGGCCCTGCAGGCAAGGCAGGTGGCCCCCCCTGCCCCGATATCACGCGCAGTCGCCTCCGTCTTTTCCAGGTCCACGTCGCAGAGCAGAAGCGATGCCCCCTGCTCCGCCAGGAGTGCGGCAATTGCCTTCCCGATACCCTGGGCGGCCCCGGTTACAATAATTCTTTTACCTTTCACACCCATATACACCCACCGTGCCTTTGCTTCTCAGCATCAGTTAAACCAGCCGGGACAGCTCCGCCAGATCGCCGGGCAGTTCCATGTTTGCCGTTTTGACCTCCTTGGATATCCGCTTCATCAATCCGGTCAGCACCTTGCCGGGACCGATCTCGATAACCCCTTTCACGCCGCGTGAGACGAACTCACCCATGGACTCCTCCCAGCGCACCGGATGGTCCACCTGCTTCACCAGGAGCGGTTTGATGTCGTCCTGCGAGGGATACGGCTTCGCGTCCGCGTTGGAAATGACCGGTACCGCAAGCGGAGAAACGGGAACATCCGCAAGCACCTGCGCGAGCCGATCCGCGGCCGGCTTCATCAGGCTGCAATGGAAGGGAGCGCTGACCGCCAGCATCACCGCTTTTTTTGCCTCCCCCTTGAGGGCGAGGTCTACCGCGCGCGACACCGCACCGGCATGCCCGGAAATGACAATCTGCCAGGAGGAGTTGAAATTCGCCGGTGAAACCACCTCTCCCTGGGCCGCCTGCCTGCAGATTTCCTCCACCGCGGGCGCCTCCAGCCCCATGATGGCCGCCATGGCGCCCTGACCCGGCGGGACCGCCTCCTGCATGAACATGCCCCTGAAGCGGACCGTCCGCACCGCGTCGGCAAACTGCATGGCCCCGGCGGCGGTCAGGGCCGCGTACTCACCCAGGCTGTGCCCCGCCAGCATGACCGGACGAAGCCCCGTTTCATCACCCAGGACCCTCAGGGCCGCAATGCTCACCGTCAGGATGGCGGGCTGGGTATTGCGGGTGAGCTTGAGCTCCTCCTCGGGACCCGAGAAACAGAGCGCGGAAATGCCTCCCCCCAGCGCCTCGTCAGCCTCTTCAAAGGTGCGGCGGGCAACGGGGAACGTATCGGCCAGCTCTTTTCCCATGCCCACATACTGTGAGCCCTGACCGGGGAACAAAAATCCTACGTCTGCCATGACTTCATGCCTCTCTCGTGCGCAGGCCGCCGGGCGTGCGCAGCGGGTTTTCAGCTGCTTGCGCTTTCCTTGATGAGATGCTGCCCGATAACGTTGCGCTGGATCTGGTTGGTGCCTTCATAGATCTGCAGGATCTTGGCGTCGCGCATCATCTTTTCAACCGGGTAGTCACGCATGTACCCGTATCCCCCGAAGATCTGCACCACGTCGGTGGTCACCTTCATGGCCACGTCGGTGGCAAAAAGCTTGCTCATGGCCGATACCTTGGGGAGGTCCTTTGAGCGCAGGTCCGCGGTTTTGGCGGAGAGATAGGTGAGAGCGCGCGCCGCCTCAATCTGGGTTGCCATGTCGGCGAGCATGTGCTGCACCGCCTGATGGGAAATAATCGGCTTGCCGAAGGTTTCCCGCTCCCGCGCGTATTCCACGGCGGCATCCAGGGCTCCCTGGGCCAGGCCCACCCCCTGGGCGGCAATGCCCGGCCGCGTCTGGTCAAAGGTCTTCATGGCCACGATAAACCCCATCCCCTCCCTGGCGATGAGATTTTCCCTGGGGATGCGGCAGTCCTCAAAAACCAGCTCCCGGGTGGCGGAGGACCTGATGCCCAGCTTCTTCTCCTTCTTGCCGAAGGTAAAGCCCGGCGTGCCCTTCTCGACGATAAAAGCGCTGGCGCCGCGCGGACCCTTGGTTTTGTCGGTCTTGGCAATGATGGAATAGATCTCAGCCTCGCCGCCGTTGGTGATCCACTGCTTGATGCCGTTGATGACGTAGCTGTCGCCGTCCTTTGTGGCCGTGGCCCGGATGGCTGAAGCATCGCTGCCGGCGGCTGATTCGGTGATGCCGAAGGCCGCCAGCTTCTTTCCCGAGGCAATCAGGGGAAGGTACTTCTTTTTCTGCTCCTCGCTGCCGTAGAGCAGTATGGGATAGCAGCCCAGACCGCTTGCCGCGAAGGAGACGGAAACGCCGATGCAGTAGCGGCTGAGCTCTTCCACCGCGAGGCAATTCTCAAAATTGCCCAATCCCAGCCCCCCGTACTCCTCGGGGATGTAAATCCCGAACAGACCCACCTCGGCCAGGGTATTCATGATCGCCCAGGGAAACTCCTCCGATTCATCAAGCTGGGCGCGGATCGGCAGTATTTTATCCTTGCCGATCTTGCGGGCCAGCTCCTGAATGTGCCTTTGATCCTCGGTAAAACCGTAATCCATGTGCTTCATCGCTCCTTTGCTGAAATGATCTTTTTAGTCAACGGCGGTCAGTCAACAGTCCACGGTAAAGGGTTCATGGCCGCCGCCGGGAATGCACTCCGCATCGGCGGACAACCAGCCCACTGGCAACCCATCCGGTGACCGGCAAAGCCTGTCCCCTTACCATCTGACCAGCACCGCGCCCCAGGTCAGTCCCGCGCCGAAGGCGTTGAACAGCAGCAGGTCGCCCTGCTTGATCCTGCCGCCCCGGTTGGCCTCATCCAGGGCAATGGGAATCGAGGCCGACGAGGTGTTGCCGTACTTGTGAATGTTGATGAAAACCTTCTCCTCGGGCAGATTCAGGCGCTTGGCAATGGCCTGAATAATGCGCAGGTTGGCCTGGTGCGGTATGAGCAGATCAATGTCACTGTCCCTCATATCATTGGAGGCCAGCGTCTCCAGGACGACATCCTCAAGGGACTTGACGGCAATTTTAAAGAGCTTGTTGCCGTCCATCTTCAGATAGTGCAGCCGGTTGTCAATGCTCTCGTAGGTCGGCGGTATGGCGGATCCGCCCCCCGGCTGGAAGAGAAGATCCCTATAGCTTCCGTCGGAATGGAGGTGCGATGACAGGATGCCCCGCTCCCCCTCCTCCCCCACCAGCACCACCGCCCCGGATCCGTCACCCAGAAGAACGCAGGTGCCGCGGTCCTGGTAGTCGGTTACCTTGGAAAGATTTTCGGTACCGATGACCAGGGCCTTCCGGTACTTCCCGTTTTGTATAAAGGCATCGGCAATGGTGAGGGCGTAAATAAAACCGCTGCAGCCGGCGGACACGTCAAAGGCGGCGGCCCGCTTGGCGCCCAGGGCATCCTGTACCAGGCATCCGACCGACGGGAAGAACATGTCGGGGGTTACCGTGCCCACGATGATGATGTCCAGCTCCTCAGGCGCGACCCCTGCCATTTCCAGCGCCCGCTGCCCGGCCCTGAGAGCCAGCGTCGATGAGGCCTCTCCTTCGCCGGTGATCCTCCGTTCCTTAATGCCGGTGCGGGAGACAATCCACTCGTCATTGGTGTCGACAATCCGCTCCAGCTCCTCATTGGTGAGCACCCGTTCCGGCAGATATGAGCCGGTTCCGGCAATGCGCGCACGTATCATTCCCTCACCACCCGTGTGCATGATTATAAAGTATGTCTGAAACAATGGGGGGGAAGATCACGCACTATACCTCTTCCACCGTAATTACCTGCCGCCCCTTGTAGACACCGCAGTGGGGGCACACGTGATGGGGAAGCCTGGTTTCACCGCACTGGGGACAGCTTACCATGTTCACCGCGGACAGGCTGTCATGGGTGCGGCGTTTTCGCTTTCTGGATTTGGAATGCCTCTTGGTTGGGTTTGCCATGTTTGGTCTCTCTTTCCCCGTGTGAATCTATGTTCTCTGTTTGGGTGTAAAATGCTTCAGTGCCGAAAAGGGTGACACCGTTCCTTCATCGCCGGCGCAGCGGCACGGCGCACGATTCAGCTCCGCTCCGCAATGCTGGCAGATGCCCCTGCAGGATTCGCGGCAGAGCGGGTGCGTGGGAATATGCAGAACGATCTGTTCAAGCACCAGGGGGGTGAGGTCGATAAGCGTGCCCCTGTAATAGGAGGCTTCAAATTCCTCCCGGGGGATTTCCATCTCCTGGGGCAGATCCCGCTCCTCTTCCGGCAGCAGATTATAATTGAACGCCGCAGCAAGGGGAAGGGTAAAATCCTCCAGGCACCTTACGCACCGCAGCTGCAGGGTGGTTGCAAGCGTGCCCCTCACTATGACCGTCTTGCCTGTTTTGAAAAAATCAAGCCCTATCCTGATATCTTCCGCAAAGCCGCAATCAATGGTTTTTTCTTCCTGCAGGTTTTCGGCGACCCAGCGCGGGTGCTTTCTGCAGGAAAGATGATGCCCCGACTCGCTTATCTCATCGAGCGCGACACATAACTCATCAGGTTTTCTGGGCCTTTTCATTTTAAAGGGAGCTTTATATGCAGAAACGAAGGTTTTGTCAATAAAAAAAGCGAGCGCCGAAAACTATATATTGGCCGACTTCAAATGTCAAGCACTACATATTGTCAAGCAAAAACCCCGCCGGCCTGTCCCGGCATCCCACCCGTCGGCGCGGGTGACGGAACTGCCTCTTTACAGGCAGCCGCTTATTTTTTCCGCCGCACAAGGTCGTTTACGCCCACCGGCAGGCTGGTTTTTACCCGCACGCGCTGGTTGGGATGCGCTTCATTCAGCGCGCCGCCCTGCTCATCGGTCATTTCTGTAATCCTGCCGCCGTGACAGGTAAATTGCCTGTCGACAAACTCAATCCACTCCCCGCGGGTGATTCTGTTGCGCACAGCAAGCTCTATCCAGCTGCCGGAAGCGGGCGCATCGCCGGCCGCACCGGGCATACGGACATCGGTCACCACTCCCACCAGCTCATGCGTCCTGAGACAGGCGGAGGTCTCATAGGTATAATCAGCGGCGGAGGGGGTGCCGAATGCAAAGCCGGTCGTATAATCGCGGTGGCTGAGCCGCTTTAATTCCTCAAGCCACTCGGGCCGGAATCGAAAGCCTTCAGGGTCCCGGCGGTAGTCGTCCAGCGCGCTGCGGTAGGCCCTGGTGACGCCCGCCACATAGTGTATGCCCTTCATCCTGCCTTCAATCTTGATCGCGTCGACCCCGGTCGCGATGACCTCCGGCAGGTGCTCTATGAGACAGAGATCCTTCGCATTAAAAATATAGCTTCCCCGTTCATCCTCGGCCACGGGAAAGTAATCACCGGGGCGCTTCTCCTCAACCAGCGCATAGCTCCACCGGCAGGGATGCGCGCATTCCCCCCGGTTGGATTCCCGCTGCGCGAGATAGGTGCTGAGCAGGCACCGGCCGGAATAGGCGACGCAGATTGCTCCGTGGACGAAGATTTCAATTTCACAGGCAACCTTTGATTTAATCTGCGCGACCTCCCGGAGCGAAAGCTCACGCGCGAGATTGATTCTCGCTACCCCCTGCTGCTGCCAGAACAGGGCGCTTTCCCAGTTGGCGGTGGAAAGCTGGGTGCTGAGATGCAGGGGCAGGCGGGGTGCATGCTTCCTGGCGCAGGCAATAATGCCGGGATCGCTTACGATCAGGCCGTCAACCTCAAGCATGCCCAGGGCTTCGAGATAGCCGGGAAGATGGTCAATATCATCGTTGCGGGCTATGATATTGACGGTGACATACACCTTCACCCGGTTCGTGTGGGCCAGGCGCACGCCCGCCTCGATCTCCGGGAGGGTAAAGTTACCCGCGTAGCTCCGCAACCCGTAGCGCTTGCCGCTCAGATAAACGGCATCGGCGCCGCAGTGAACCGCGGTTTTCAGTTTTTCCATAGTGCCTGCCGGCACCAGCAGTTCCGGTACATTCATGGGACACTCAGGACCAGGCCGCCTCTTCCGGTCGCGGGTTGCATGCGAAGGATAAAATCTTATTCCCTGTTCATTAAATGCTTTGCCATGTTCCCAAATGATGCTATATTGTAATTCATGACCGGCGAGAAATCACTAAAAAAAGAGAGCCCGCCGGCATCGGCAGTCCCGGCCGGGCGCGCACGCCATTCATGGGCACTACGGCCGGGCTTCATGCCGGATAAACCGCAGCCTTCAGCTTCTCCTGTCCACAACCCGTAACGCCTGAGCACATGCGACATATCCCCAAGCGCATACTGATAATTCTGGTCTTCTTTTCCGTCGGGATTCTGCTTCGCTTTCTCGCTTCCTCCAAGGAAACGCCGCTGACCGTTTCCGGCACGGTGATGCAACCTTCTGCCGCGCTGCCGGCGGCGGAGCATGCACTATTGCCCCTGGAAGCGGAGAAGGCCCCTTCACCTCCGCCCGACGGGGATGAACAGCGCATCAGGAGGTTTACCATTCCCCTCAAGGCGGGGGATACGCTTCATGATCTGCTGGTCAATCATGGCGTGCATCCGCAGGAAATCAGCCGGATCATGGCCTGCAGCAAAAAGGTTTACAACCTTACCAGACTTCACGCCGGCAAGTCCCTCATCCTCACCCTTGATCAGGGGACAAAGAGCGTGGAGCGGTTGGAATACGGGTATGATGACGGCCATCTGCTCATCGTAAGCAAAACAAACGGCGGATACAGCGCTGCGCAGGAAAAGCTCAGCTCCCATGTTGCCCTGCGGTCGGTAAGCGGCACCATCACCAGCAGCCTTTTTGACGACGCGGTCCGCTCCGGATGTCCTCCCCCGCTGGTGGTGAAATTCGCCGACCTCTTTGCCTGGGACATAGACTTCTTCACCAGCGTGAAGGAAAACGATGAGTTCAAGCTCCTCTTCGAGGAAGTCATCCGGGACGGCAAGACGGTAAAATACGGAAGGATCCTGGCCGCCGAGTTCATCAACCAGGGCAAAAAATACCGGGTATTCAGTTTCGGAGAGGGAGAGGAGTCGGCGGGCTACTATGATGACCGGGGGCAGTCCGTGACGCGGGAGTTTCTCAAAACCCCCCTGCGCTACAGCCGCATCAGTTCGGGTTTTACCAGGAGCCGGTTTCACCCTGTCCTGAGGATCTACCGGCCGCATCTCGGCGTGGACTACGCCGCGCCTGCCGGGACCCCGGTGGAGGCGACTGCCAACGGCAAGATTATTTTCATGGGATGGAAGGGCGGTTATGGCAAATGTGTCAAAATCCGCCACAACCACACCTACACCTCTTTTTACGGACACCTCTCACGGTTCGGCAAGGGTCTGAAGCAGGGACAGCAGGTGAGACAGGGACAGATTATCGGATACGTGGGATCAACCGGCCTGTCAACAGGGCCCCATCTTGATTACCGGCTGATGAAAGGCAAGGAGTTCATTAACCCGGTTAAATTTACCAGCTTCCAGAAAGAAACCCTGAACAAAAAGCAAAGGCCGCGCTTTGATAAAACCCGGCGGGAGTTCCTCATCAGGCTGGAGCGGCTTGACGAGGAGGCGGTCTTTGCCTCCGCCGCGCCCCTCTAGCAGGTTGTTGAAAAATTATTTTTCCTCAGGCCTTTGTGGCGTCAAAAGCCCCTCCCCCTTGAGCCACATATCAGATGGGTCTTTTTCAACAGCCTGCTAGGAATGCTGCGCGGTCATCTGTTTCTCCGCTCCCGCCTCCCGCTTCCCCTCGCGCACCCGCCCCTGCGCGCGCTTTATCCGGAAGGTTCTTTTAAGCAGCAGCGTCATGGGCTCATTGTAGCTGTTGTTGTTATGGATAAACCGTTCCAGCCTTTTCAGCTCCTCCCCGTCAAAGATTCCTCTGCACAGGTGCAGGATTTCCCGTATCTCGCCCGCCCCGAGCCGGCAATGGGAGATGAGCGGGGTATCCGTTTCCGCGGTGATTTCAAGCCGGTCCTTGAGCGGGAATTGCGCTGCGACCTGTTCAACCACCCTGATAAAGAGATCCACCTTGGCCCCGGTCACGGGGGGATCTTTGATCTCCTCATCAATCTGCCTGCGAATCTCCCGCCCCTGCACCTCGCGCCTGAAGCTGGTTTCGATGTATCCGGGAATAAGCTCGTAGGCTATGGGCCGGGTTATATCCATTCGGCTTCCCCTGATGACAAAGCGCTCCTTTCCATTACTGGCCTCAAAGTAGCTCACCTTGAGCGGCTCGCCGTAGCGGCCTTCACTGATAAACGAATCCTTGATGATAAACAGTTCTTCCAGCGTGTGGCGGCGGTGCAGATCCGTAAAGCCCGGCGTTTCCTCACCGTTGCTCTCAATGAAGTCTCCGGCCTCCCGGTCATACGTGTATGAGGGCGCTTCCTCGAAGGGGGTCAGATGCGCCACCTGGTTGCATTCCACACATCGCATCCATCGTGCTGTCATTGTCGCTTTTTCCTGTGCGGGGTTTTCTGCAGTGGGACCCTAATTCTTAATAGCCGGAAATTCCAGGACAAACGTGGTCCCCTGCTCAGGGGTGCTCGTCACATCGATGGTGCCCTGGTGCTGCTCTACGATCTTTTTAGACACATACAGTCCCAGTCCGGAACCGCCGTCCTTTTCCCTGGTGGAAAAGAAGGGGTTGAATATCTCCCTGATGTTCTCTTCAGCGATGCCGTGGCCGTTGTCCGCGAACTCCACCCTCACCACATCGCCCACGTCCCTGGTGACGCGCCGGGCGGAGATCTTCAGCACTCCCCCCTGGTCATGGCATGGAAGGCGTTGATCATGAG
This sequence comes from uncultured delta proteobacterium, assembly GCA_963793865.1. Lineage (GTDB taxonomy): Bacteria > Desulfobacterota > WTBG01 > WTBG01 > WTBG01 > CAZWCD01. The sequence goes on along the minus strand of CAWCBP010000006.1, from coordinate 156,499 downwards.
GTTTAAGAAGACCTGCTCTATCTTGCGCGGATCCACGAACATGAGCGGCAGCGAGGGGTCGCAGTCCCTGACCACGGTGAAGCCCTCCGAACGGATGCGGTATTCGGTATAGGTCATCATCCGCTCGATGAGCTTGGAAACATCCGTCGGCTCGCGCTTTGACTCGTTCTTCCGGGAAATGGTCAGCAGGCTGCGGGAAAGCTCGCTGGCCCGATCGATCTGGTGGGAAACGGTTTCCACCCGCTCCAGCACATCCTTCAGCTCGGGATGTTTTGCCTGGATGGCATTCTGAACCAGCTGGGTGTAGCCAAGCATGGTGGTTAAATTATTGTTCAGCTCATGCGCATACCCCGCGGCCAGGAGGCCCACCATGGCCAGCCGCTCGGAGTGTATGAGCTTGTCTTCCAGCACCGAGTTTTCCTTAGCGGTGTCCTCCTGGGTTTCTTTCATTTGTTTGAATTTGTTTTCCGTCACCTCCAGCAGGTTGCTTCTGGTCTTGCTGTCTTCAAGATTGTTGCCGTTGCCCGGCAGCGTCTCCGCAGTCCCGTTCTCCTTGCCGTTTCCCGCGCCCGACAGCACCGTCTCTTTAAAAAAGTTTCTCAGCTTGAGGTTGAATCGCCTCTGCTCAATGGCCTTTTCGACCAGGGTGTTGATCTCCTGCAGATTGTAGGGCTTGGTCACGTAACCCTTTACGCCATACTTCATTGCCTCGGTTGCGGTTTTCAGGGACCCGTAACCGGTAACCACGATGACCTCGATGTTGGGATTGTACTTCTTGATCTCCTTTAAAACTTCTATCCCGTCTATGCCGGGCATCCTGAGATCAAGCGTGACCAGGTCAATGGGTTCCTGCCTGATTGTTTTCAGGGCGGACACGCCGTCTTCCGCGGTAAAAACATTATGCAACGGTTTGAGAATCATCCGCATGGACTCCCGCGGACCCAGCTCATCATCCACCACCAAAACATTCGCCCGTTCCGTCATTGTATCCCTCCACGTCATCCCTGTAAGAGTAAAATCGTCGGCATGCCCCCTGATAGAGCAAGTATCCTGCCAAGTATTGTTACGCTGCCATGAGCACATCCGGGAATCACCTAATTAATCGGCTTTTAAGAGGATTTACTTTACCGGCAAAATAAATTTTTTTCGCGGCCGTTTCCGGTTCAACTGCACATTTTTGTGCAGCGCTGCCGCGCACGGAAAAAGCATCTCATTGAAATAACGGGGCAAACCGCTCTATTCAGTGTTGCCGTACAATTTTGAACAGCGTTAGCAGCACCCGACAGATACCGGACACAACAATAAGAGCATATGGAGGGACGCGCTCTGTCGCGTCCGTTTGTGATATGCGGCCACGACGGAGCGTGGCCCTCCATGCAGCATTACCACTGTCGTGGGCATGATACGAAAAACAATACCCCTCGGCAGAGCTTCGGGTCATCACATACTTAAAAGCATCTCGTCCTTGATCTGGGAAGATGACGTCGGAGGGGTGAAAATGATTCTTTTTGGGAAGTGGGATCGGATACGATCCAGAAAATCATGGATGTGATATACACGTGCGAGGCTTTAATTGCTCGATCAGCGGAATCAACCGGCCTTGGCCGGTATGCCGAACTTGTCCATTTTATATTTGAGTATCCGCCTGCTGATGCCCAGCAGCGCGGCCGCCCTGCTCTGGTTGTAGTCCGTCTTCTCCAGCACATCGAGGATGATCGTTTTTTCAAACTGCTCCTCGGCCTCGGCAAAGGTCATCTTGCCGGCCACGATCTGACTTTTTATCATGCCGGTTTTGCTCAGCTCTCTGATGTGCAGGGGGAGATGCTCAACGGCTATGGTGTCCCGGTCAATCAGGGTTATCGCCCGGTCAACCACATTCTCAAGCTCCCGCACGTTGCCGGGCCAGGAATAATTGGCCAGCATCTCCAGCGCCTCCCTGGAAATACCCCGCACGCCCTTGCCTTCGCGCGCGTTTACCTTCTCGATGAAATGGCTGACCAGGAAGGGAATGTCGCCCTTGCGCTCACGCAGAGGGGGAATGACCAGGGGAATGATGTTGATGCGGTAGTAGAAATCCTCGCGCAGCTTCCCCTCCACCAGCGCCTTCTCCAGGTTCCGGTTGGTCGCGCTGATGAGACGCACATCCACCTTTATGGTCCTCGATCCCCCGATGCGGGTAAATTCGCGCTCCTGCAGAAAGCGCAGGATTGTTACCTGGGTGTTCAGAGAAAGCTCGGCAATCTCGTCCAGGAAGAGCGTCCCGCCATCGGCAAGCTCGAAGCGGCCGATCTTTCTCTCCGAGGCATTGGTAAAGGCGCCTTTTTCATAGCCGAAGAGCTCGCTCTCCAGCAGGGTCTCGGGTATGGCGGCGCAGTTGATGGGGATGAAGGGTTTATCCCTCCTGGGGCTGTTCTGGTGGATGGCCCTGGCTACCAGCTCCTTGCCGGTGCCGCTTTCTCCGGAAATGAGCACCGTGGCCTTCGTGTCCCCGGTCTGCTTGATAAAGCGAAAAATCTCCTTCATGGACGCGCTCTGCCCGATGATGCCCTCGAAGGCGGATGCCGTGTCAGCCTCCGGGCTGAGGCAGCGTACCTCCTGCATGAACTGATGGGCGGACAAGGCCCGTTCCACCACCAACCTGATATCATCCACCCCGAAGGGCTTGGTGATGTAATCGAAGGCCCCCGTTTTCATGGCCCTGACCGCTGATTTGGCGTTGTCAAGCGCGGTAACCATAATCACCGGGGCCGTGGTCATCCGCTTGAGCTGCTCCAGCACTTCAAGGCCGTCTTCTCCGGGCATCATCACATCCAGCAGAATGGCTTCGAGGGAACTGTCGCCCACCATGCTGAGCGCTTCCCTTCCGCTCCCGGCCATGACCAGATCATACTCATCCTTGAGGATCATCCTCAAGGACTCCCGGATGGCCCGCTCATCATCAACAATCATTACACGCTTCATGTGACGGCATCCTTAACTTTTACTCCCCGCCGCAACCGGGAGCTTAACCATTATGGTTGATTTCCCTTCGGAGGGAACAATGTCCATGACCCCCAGGTTCTTCCCGATAATCTGCTGGGCCAGAAAGAGTTCAATACTGTGGTAGGAGCTGGTCTGCTTCTTCTCCGCGGTATCAGGATAGGCAATGCTCAGCTCGGCCACAAATCCGTTGGGCAGATGCTCCTGCGGGTAGCGGACTTTTTCCGCGGGATTCACGCCGGCTGTTCGCGTGGAAAGCAGGATCTCGCTCTCAACCGGCACAAGATTGCCGAGCGCGGAGAGAATGTTGCCGATGCTGTACGAGAGCTGCTCCTCGTCGGTCATGACCAGGGGAAGGTTCTCGTTGAAGGTCGTCCTGCACACAATCCGTTTGCGGTTAAAAGAGTCCCCCGTTTTCACCACCAGCTGTTCCAGAAGATGATGAAGGTTGACCTGGGTGAACCGCGGGCGGGCAAAGCGGGCGGAGCCCATTATTTTTTCCACCAGCTGGTTGATGCGATCAATGTTCTCTCCCGCCGTCCGGTAAAACTGCTCGCGGAACTCCTTGTCATCAAAGCGCTCGGAGAGAAGCTGGGTAAAGGTTTTGATGGCAACCAGGGGATTCTTTATCTCGTGGGCAAGCTCGGCCACCAGCTCCTTGAAGGCATCCTCCCCCTGGGCGGGGAACTGGAGCGGCGGCTTTTCGGCCCCCCTGCGCTCCGTCTTGATTACCTCCATGACCGGCTTTTTCTCTTCAGGCGCTTCCTCCTCGACTTCTGACGTCTCTGTCCTTTCTTCAGTTCCGAAGCGTAGGTCCCCCTCGGCGATCATCTCCTGCGAAGAGAAAATGAGCGTCCGCATGACCACGCTCTCAAGCTCTTTCACATTTCCCGGCCAGTAGTAGTTCTTAAGCACCTGCAGCGCTTCGGGGCTGAATCCCTTGACCCGCAGGGCATATTTCTGGGCCGCGCCCTCCAGCATCTGCTGGGCCATGCCCGCAATCTCCTCCTGCCGTTCGCGCAGGGGCGGAAGCTGAATGTTTATCACGTTCAGCTTGTAGTACAACTCCTCCTTGAACGTCCGGTTATAGACCAGCTCCCGTAAATCCTGGGAGGTGGAGGCCACCACCCTGAAGGTAACCGCGACCTCCCTTCCGTCGGGTGTGACGATGGAACCTTCATCCAGGATCTCCATCAGCCGCTCCTGCACTTCCAGGCGCAGGCTGCCCGCCTCCTCCAGATACAGGGTGCCCAGGTTTTTCGGTTTATAGCATCCCTTTTCCTTGATCAGAAAGGCATTGAGCAGCGTTTCCTCCATCAGGGAGGCGGCGTTGAGGCGGCAAAACATCCGGTCCAGGTGCGGGCTCCTGAAGTGGAGCCACTTCGCGGCAATCTCCCTGCCCGTACCCTTCTCACCCTGAAGCAGCACCGGGAAGAGTGCCGTTGTCTTGCTGCGCAATGTCACTTCTGAGAGCCGGTGCCTGACCGCGGCGGGGAAATAGACCTTCTGCTGCTGAAAAACATGCTTCATCTTGAGGGGCGAGCGCACATAGGGGGAAAGCGACCCGCGCTGCTGGATCTTTTTGACCTTTTCACGCAGCTCAAACACGTTGAAGGGTTTTGTCATCAGGTCGGTCACATAGGAGGAGGAAAGCCCTTCGAGGCTTTCCCGCTGACCCTGATCAATCAGGGCCAGGAGCGGAAGCTGGGGATTGAAGGCGGTAATATCGCGCAGCAGATCAATCTCCTGCCCCACCCGGCCGTCAATGCCGATGATGATCAGATCGACCTGTTCGCCTCGCAGAAGGGAAAGCACGTCCTGCCAGGGATCGGTGGTCCTGACCTGGAAGGCATCCTGGAAAATGATCCGCAGTGATTCTCTCACGCTCTGGGAGTTATCAATGACTAACATTTTTTTCATCGCTGCTTCTCCTCTGCCTTCCTTTTTGTGTAACCGACGGGTTGACCGGCAGGATTATGCGAAAGGTGGTGCCCTGGTTCAGCTTGCTTTCAACCTCGATGTTTCCCTGGTGCTCCTGAACGATCTGGTGGGAAATGGAAAGGCCAAGCCCGCTCCCGGTGTGCTTGGTGGTGTAGAACGGGGTAAACACCTTTTCCAGATCCTCTGCGGGAATCCCTTTCCCCGTGTCAGCTATTACCACCTGAACACAATCAAGGTAGCCGTTCCTGGTGACAGGCCTGGTGCTCACGCTGATGGTGCCGTTCTCCGGGGTGGCGTCAACGGCATTGAGCAGAATATTGAGCAGCACCTGCTTGATCTGCTCCTTGTCCAGGGTGACCGAAGGCAGAGAGGCGTACAGGTCCTTGAGTATTTTTATATTCTTTTTGTGCGATTCGGTATCAACCAGCAGGGCCATCTTTTCCACCACCTGGTTGAGGTCCTCGCTGTTTAACTTGGGCTGCGAGGGCCGGGCAAAGTCAAGCAGCTCGGTCACCAGCGAGGCAATGCGGTCAACCTCACCGGCGGTTACCTGCAGGAAGTGGTCGCGAAACTCACTGTCATCAAACCTGGTGGGCAGGAGCTGGGTGAAGGTCTTAATGGCCACCAGGGGATTGCGTATTTCATGGGCCAGGCCGGCGGTGAGGGTACCCAGGGCCGCAAGCCGGTCCGCACGCTGCATCTGAACTTTTGCCCGGATAAGATCTTCGTACAGCCTGGCATTCTCTATGGCAACGGTGGCCTGGTTGGCCATGGTATCGAGCAACTCCAGGTCCTCATGGGTATACATCTCGCCCTTGTCCTTCATTCCCAGGTTAATGATACCGATCAGCTTCTGCTTGGTAACCAGGGGCAGGCACAGCTCCGATCCCATCGCCTTAAGCGTTTCCGTCACAGAAAGCACCGCGGGGTCAGTACCGTATCGTTCCAGTTCCTCACGTATGACGATTTCATTTCGTTCGCTAAGCCACTGAAAGAGGGGATTATCCTTGGGATAACGTTGCATGCTGTCCGTATCACTGATACCTATGGAATCATACAGCTTATAGCCGCCATCTTCCTCATCGAAAACAAAAATGGAGGCCTTGTTCACCCGCATGGCTTCGGTGGTGGTGGTAATGATTTCCCTGCAAAGCTCGTGAATGTCGAGGATTGAAACCATCGCCCGGCTTAAATCACTGATGGTTTTCTTGTAGTCATACTTGTTCTTGAATAAATACTGCTCTACTTGTCTTTCTGCCTTTATCTTCAGCAACTGGAAAGAATAAGCTGCAATAAACATAACGCAGAAGATAGCAATTGAAAATGGCCAGCTGAATGGTCTCAAAAAAGATTTGCTGTAAAAGTATAATTGAACCTGAAAGAGGGATCAAAAGCAGCAAGAGATGCGTAGGCGTAAATTACGCTCTTCTTGATGACTATATTGATATCCATCAACCGGTGCTTTAATATTGCTGCCGAAATAACAACTGTGTAGATAGAAACAAAAATCATTCCGAATGGAGGGATATTGACATTAAAAACTGGCAAAAAAGTAGTGGCACCTCCACTAAAACCTATACAGGCTCCAGAAAGAACGTACTTAAGGTTATTCTTCTTATATCCTGTTAACTTATTAATTTTGACAATAATAAAGGCCAACGAATATACGACAGTATATCCCCAAACAATCGCGAAGAAATAATATAATGGTCCTGGGATGGGATAAAATTTGAAATTAAGCTTAGGCGCTATATCGATAGCAAATAAGTTCGGTTTAAATAATGTAATTACAATGAAGGAAATTATTAGGGCATACAAAACGCTTAAATATTTTCGATGTTCATTGGTTGACCCAGTAAATGCAAAAATAAAATGAGTAAAAAATACTGGTATAAATACTGCCGCAATATCATGAAAGATAAGCCATTTGTATGCAAGTTCTTTAGTTGCAGGCGGCAGAAAAAATAATGCAATGCCGAAACTCCAGCAAGCAACAGCCAGACTCATAAAGAACCAATAGCGATTTGTTGCTGAACGTTTGTTCTGCAAATAGACAAAGACCCCTAAAATCAAACTTAGTAATGCTGTGATAAAAGATGATAATGTAAAAATATTCATAGCGTATTAACCTAGTACAAAAAAACCCTGACCTGCAATTTTCAATTCTATTTTTTCTAGGATTTTATAACCGGACATTAAAAAAACTCTTTCCCACATATCAAATGATAAAAGATTTTGATGTGACAATTGATGAAAGAGATGATGTTCAGCAATTAAACTTTTGTTTTCTCTTAAAACACTAGTCCTATATTTGCAGCCTTCCATGACCAATAATTTTGATTGTGGAAAACACTTTTTTAAATTAAACAGAACCCCACTCAATTTGCCAATTTCATCTTCTGGCTCTACAAACTCATGTAAAATATATAATGCAGTAAGTGCTTCAGGTTTTATGTTTATACTATTTAGTTTTGTGATGTCGCCCTGGAAAACCGAAAGACGTGTGCCCAGATTATTTTTTTCAATATTATCATGAGCTGCATTCACAACAATACCTGAAATATCCATTCCATAGCTTTTTCCTGTTAACACATCTGCAACAAACAATAAAAAACCTGCATTACCGCAACCCAAATCTAAAATTGAATTAATCTTCCATTTTTTTAACAACTTTTTTGCATACGGATATGGAACGATTTGCTCTGTCTCTGCGCTAGCAATTGCAACATATTTAATATCTCTCTCTATTTCTTCACCATATTTTTTATTTCCTCGCAACACATCTTCAAGATTAGAAAAAATAGGCGCATATCCATTAATAAAATGATATGCACCTGTGCTGGGAGTTAGACGAAAAGAATTGTTCATCCTATATATGTTACTACCGTCGGTTTCTAACACAGCCATAGCAACTAAATATTCGCAAATGGCTCTTAAAGAAAAAAAGTCATAACCACATTGTTTGCAAAATGAATCAATAAAAATACTGCCTTCTCTATAAAGTGTTTCAAAAAAGTCAATTTTAAGAAGAGCACATATACAACTAGCAACAAAGTAACCTCTAACATGATTTGTATTTTGTTTTTTGCTCAAGGCAAGTTCGTTAAGATTTTTAATGCCTATGGTAGAGAACAGAGAATATATATCTTGAGTATTGTTTTTAATTTGAGTTCTTAAATTAAATAGCTGCGGCACATTACATGAATATTCCAGATACTTACTACCAAAATAATCTATAAGTGCTTTTTCCTCTATAAATATTCTCATAAATAAAAGGGGCATATTAACGCACAAACAAAACAATATACCCCACACGGAGCTAAAGATAATTGGTATCGCAACTACCTCTAAAAGCGATCCTAAATAATATGGATGTCTGACTGTTGCATATATTCCAGATGTGCATAAATGATGATTAGTAATAAATGAAACATCCGGCCTAAAATATATACCCAATGTTTCTATAGCATCTCTTCTATAAATCACACTTATCAAATAAATTACCAATCCAATGATTAATAAAAATATGCTCACCTCTTTTTTGTTTATAAATTCAACAAGTACTATTGCATTTAATAATAAATAAGATAACGTTAAAAACCATGTGGTATAAGCGTTATAAATTTTTTTTGGTTTAATTTTCTTTATTGTTAAAATCTCATACAGTCGCTCAAACAAAATAATAACAATCAGAACAAAGAGGGCATTACTGAGATTTATTATTTTCATCTAAACCTTTCTTATGTTTTTTACTGTTCTCTCTATTCCTTCATAAAAATTTACAACAGGTTTATAATTTAAAATCTTATTTGCTTTATACACGCTAGTACCCCATTCTCCTGTAAATTCGTTTATTGTATTGGGGGAAATATGTATGGGGTAGTCAACAACAACTGTCAATAAGAATAAGAAAAAGGCTGCTGACTTTGCAATCCATATTGGCACTGTCACATAATCTTCTTTCATGCCTATGACGCCATAAATAGAATCAATAATCTCTTTGAAGGTCAAACTCTCTTCATCAGCTATTATAAATATTTCCCCATCTGCTTCTTTCATTGTTGCAGCCAGCATCGCTGCATGAATCAAATTATCAATATAGCATAAAGAAATACAATTATTACCATTTCCAACCATGAAAAATCTCTTTTTAAGAATTGCCTTCAAAATTAAAGATACCAATGAAAATTCATATAGTTCTGGTCCATAAACGACAGGTGGCCTTAATACAGCAATTGGCACTCCATATTCCTTGTAATGCTGGAACAATATCCTTTCAGCTTCTAATTTGCTTTTGCCATATGGAGAAATGGGCTTGCAAATACATGTCTCATCCAACTTTAAATTTATATTTTTTGCAGGTCCAAATACAGCGGTGCTACTAAAATAGACTACCTTATTAATATTCTTATCTATGCAAGCATTCATTAGATAATGGGTACCATTTACATTTGTATCAAAATAGCTCTTGCTTCTTTTAGGATATACTTCAGCTGCCAAATGGAATATTAAATTAACATCTCTCACTGCTTCTTCAACAGATTCTTTATCAGTTATATCGCCATAAATCAATTCAACATGACGTTCTTCAAGGCACTTTGTATCACTAGTTTTTCTTACCAAGCATTTCACTGACCTGCCTTCATTTACCAGTCTTTTTACTATATGTCTTCCAATAAATCCGGTACCACCGGTTACTAATGTTTTCAAATTTTCCCCAAGTTCTTATTTAATATCCATTGCCATTATGATCGCCTATTATTATTGCAGCATTTCTTGCACCAAAAGCGAACGAATTTGATAATATTGTTCGCACGTGTTTATCTATACCTTTATTTGGCACATAATCCAAATCGCATTCTGGATCTGGATGCATATAGTTAATCGTAGGTGGGATAAACCTATGCTTCATAGTTAAAACAGATGCAATTACTTCAATTGCACCTGCTGCACCGAGGGAATGGCCAGTCATTGACTTAGTAGAACTGATTGGCAGTTTATAAGCATAGTCATTAAAAACCTTTTTTATTATAATTGTTTCCATAGTATCATTCAGTGGGGTAGACGATCCGTGAGCATTAATATATTCTATTGATGAGGAATCTAAATTAGCTTGTCTCATTGCGTCATTAAGGGCCCTTATCGCTTCAGCCCCATCGGGACTACTTCTGGTCATATGGTATGCATCGGAAGTAGCACCATACCCGAGCAATTCAGCATAAATCGGGGCATTTCTTCTTGAGGCATGACCTATCTCTTCAATGATTAAATATCCTCCGCCTTCACTCATGATAAAACCATCTCTTTCAATATCAAATGGTTTACAAGCCTTTTGAGGACTCTGGTTTGCACTAGTCAATGCTCCTACATTACAAAAAGCACCAAAAGTCATAGGAGCTATCGGTGCTTCTGCCCCTCCTACAATAGCTATATCTATTGTATCGTTTTGAATTAGTGAAAAACCCAACCCGATAGCATCAATACCAGACACACATGCAGTTGATACAGTATAGACCGGACCTTTGATATTAAATTCAATTGAAATGTGTGAGGCAGCTTCACCAGGAAACAATTTTGTTGCCAATAAAGGATCCACTTTTTTTAAACCTTTTTCTAAAAATAGCGCATGCTGAAATTCCGCATAAGGTAAACCACCAAGAGCGGAGCCAGATACAATTCCTGTTTTTGTACAATCGATCTTATTCATATCTATTTTCGCATCTGCAATAGCCATTCTCACACAGGAAAGAGAAAATTGAGAAAACCTATCCATACGTCTGGCAGTTTTTGGATCCATGTAGTCAGTCGGCTCAAAATTATTCACCTCACCGGCAACTTGGCAGGAATATGTCGAAGCATCAAACTTGCTGATTTTAGATATGCCTGATTTGCCTTCCTTCAAAGAGCTCCAAAATGCATCTATTCCAATGCCGTTAGATGCTATTACCCCTAAACCCGTAATAACGACTCTTCTTTTCATGGTATCCCTTTCGAAAACAATTGATAGCAGAATCAAAGGAATTTAAAAGATGCTATCATGATTTCTAGCTTTCATTCATCTTGTGCTTTTTATAATTCATAATAGCTTCAACATGCTTATCCTCCCAAATTCTCCATCCTCGCCAGTCTCTTTTTACATTAGCGAGTTCCGGTATACGGTTTGCTTCAAAAATCCATCTCCTTAATGTGGCCTCAGAGACCGCAACCTTCTCAAGAAGTACTTTGGTAGAAAATCCCATTGGAAAATCCCCCGCACATAAATCATAGATTACTACACTAAGACCTATTAAAGGTATTATCTGGATAAAAAAATTTTTGTCAAATAAAAAATCAGTAATTGTAATAATATATGGGAAAAACCTAATGCCATATTTTAATATATATAGGCATCTATCCCATTATAAAGCATGTTTTAAGATTAGCTTAACAATATGCGGGGGGGTACGGCTGAGCCTTATGAAAAAATTGATGGGGATTTTGAAACAGAGATGCTTATGATTAGAAACGATAGGTGAGACTTACAAGCAAGGTAACGGTCGTGGAAGTATATTCGCCATTTAATCCATCAATATTTCTTCGAGTATGCCGGTCTTTAAAAAATAGCACCATGCTAGCCATATCGATGGTGATATTGTCATATTGGTATCCAACCCCTAAGCTAAAAAGGTGACCATCTGCATCAGGAACCATGGGCCCAAGGGTTCTCTCAGGTACTGGGGTCTGATCAAACATGTAACCACCTCTAAGGATCCAAGCATGATTTAATTGATATCTAGCCCCCAGATGAAATGTCATGACATCCCTCCAATCCTGCAGCGATGATTTCATACTGGGTGGAATAAGAAAGTCATTTCTAAATTTTGGCGTAAGCTCATCGTAGACTGACCATCCGGTCCACAAAATACCGGTTGCTAAAGTCCACTTTCCACCAAACTCAGCAGCTATCTGTGCTGAAACCAATGGCGGAAGTTCTATGCGAGGAGATATATCCGTGGGTGGAAATAATTTACGTAATACGGGGGCCATTCGATAATGTGCGTGCCCATCAAATTCAAGATGAACTTTGCTTCGATATGCAAGACCCAGGCTCCAGGTCTCATTAATATGAAACAGCATTCCCAGATTAAACCCCCAGGAATCGTCAAAACCGTCCAATGTTATTTTCCCCAAAGGCAGCCCGATAGGTATCCCGGTTATTTGGTCCAGATTAATTGAACGCCTTATCTTAAAATCAGAGTACACATAGTTAATCCCTGCGGCAAGAGAAAGGCGTGGATGCACCTGTATGGAGATGGCGGGATTGATAAAAAAGGTTCTCAATGCTGAAGAGGTTGATACTCCATCCCCTTCCCAGCGACTTGGCCATTCAGTCACGAGTCCGAAAGGTGTAAAAATACCACCTCCCACGCTAATCTTATCATTTACCTTGTGAGTGATATACCCCGTTACAGGAGTGGAGATTTTATCATGCATATCGGTTTTTTCCCCACTGTCAGCGCCTCTGAACGAAGTATCTGGAATTATCACCTGAAAACCAGATCTGATTTGTGTCCCTTCCAATTGATTAATACCAGCGGGGTTATAAAACACCGCAGAAGGATTATCCGCAATAGCCGTGAAAGCATCACCCATCCCTGCTGATGCGGCATCCTGATTATACACAAGAAAACCAGCGGTATAACCGGAGGTGCAAAATACCGTCAGAACCAACAATAAAACAAGCACAGCTTTATAAATCACAACAATCTACTCCATCTTGGTTGCTGTCAATGAATCTAATTTCGGCAGGCCGGCAATTAAACTTTATAAATATTAGAAAATAATCCTTCACATTAATACACGCGTGAAATTATAGCATAATAGAGCACAATATTATTTCCTGCAAAGCATTTTAATGATTTGGAAGATGTTTTAGAATTATAAGACGTGGATGGTTGGAACTATGCTTGGATGAAATTCAGGCGGAGGAAAGAATGGCCAAATATATTTATAATCTCGGTAGGAGCGCCGTCAGGCGCGATGCATTCGCGGCTGAAAGCCGCTCCTACCGGTCATCCACATAGCTGCGAGGGAAATTTAAGATTTTTGTGGTAAGGACCTAACCGCAGGTAAAACTGCAGCCCTTCAGACAAACACCTGTGTCAGCGGGCGTTCCGGGTTTTGGGCTGCCTTCCCTTTAAGCATATTTTCTATGGGGGACAGGTCACAGGCAATGGCGCCCTCTTCACATAAACGGTAGCAATTGTAACACAGGAAACAGGAGCTTCCAAAACGGGGGTATGGATCCAGCGTGATAGCAGCGGCAGGACATTCTTGCTCACAGATCGCACACCGGGTGCACTTCTCTTCAATCAGCTTAAGCGAAGGAAGCATCTTTTTTGCCGACTCAATGTTCACATTTTGCAGCCATTTCTGAACTTCCATGGGCTGGTAATTCAATTTTTCCAGAGGCAGTGATGGAGCAACTCCGCCACGCAATTTAGCGTCAACTGCTGCAACAAGTCCTTCAATCATACGGTCATCCTGGGCATCAGGATGGCCGACACCCAGGGGGATATTGGATTGCCACATCATGGAATGAACAGCTCCTATTTTAGCCGCGCCCAATAGGATGTAACCTTTTTCTTGAAGCGTCTTTCCCATTTCGTAGAGGGCTACACCGCTTGTAACCGCCCCCCAGGTAACAAAGGGCACTGCATAGCTTCCCGTGCTTTCAGGAAGGCGGTCAAGAAAACTGCTGATGGAAGGAACTGCATGCCCCGCATAGACAGGCGTTCCAATCCAGAAACAGCAGTTGCTTTCCAGATCTCCAATGTACCCGTCCACCTTAGAAGAGTCCTCTCTTTTTCCCAGATCTAACAAAGTCGCATCTGATCCTATTGCCTTGAGTGCAGCTGCTATAACCAAGGCTACATGCCGGGTGGTGCCTGCAGGCGAAGAATAGACGATAAGCGACTTCAGGTCATGGAGTTGCATGTGGGCTCCATTGCTTCATTCTGGCAAAATATATTTGAAATTTCGGTAGGAGCGCATTCATGCGCGATACATTCGCGGCTGAAAGCCACTCCTACCGGTCATCAATGTTTCTGAGACAAAATTTCTCAGATTTGAGCCTGTAAGAAGCTATCATAGCCCGGATTAGTAGCGTATCACCGGCGGGAAACCGTAGGCTTCAATAGCCTCGGATGCTATGCCGTTTTCCCGGGCCACCTTGGTGCCGTAGTCCTCGAGTATGATCCACTCAATCATACGTGCCCGGGATTTGTTCATCATCTCATAGTCTTCTTTTTGGGGTTGTGCACCGTTTGTATTCTCAACAATAGTTTTATAGGCCGGCAGTATCCCTTTAATCAGACCTTCAAGGAGCGGAATATCCTTTTCCTCAAAAAAGTTGAGCAAGCCGCATTGCGCCGCATTGCCGCCGAGCAGTCTTCCACCGGCCATCATTGCTTTATACTCTTCAGCATCTTGCCCGTGTTTTTCACAGATGCTTTTCACGGCATCTGCAAACAGTTTCTTTTCCCGCTCGTGGGGCTTACCGTCCTGCACAATGAGATCAAGGTAGAGCACCAGGATGGGACCCATGGCTTCCGAGGCATTCATATTGGTCATGATGATGAATCCCGGCACCTTCGGATTGGCAGGATAGACAAGTGTCTCAAAGAGGCTTAGGTCAGCGGGACTGTCATTGACCATCCCGCCGACAAGGTGCATACGGGAGAAACCCGCTTTTTCCAGTATCTTTCCCCGGGAGCAGTGGACCGTTGCTGACCACTTATCGGCCTGCCACTCCCTGACCTGATCAAAGGAGTCGTCGCCATTAATCCCGGCATAAAAATCCTTAAGCAGATTGACGTATTCATCCTTGGGATAAGGAAGATTGGTTTTCACCATCACAACATCTCTCCGCGTCACATGGTAAAGGCAATCCAGAGATATTAGCAATTTTGGTAGGAGCGAAATCATGTTCCATGCTATCGCGGCTCAAAGCCGCTCCTACCGGATGTCAAAATTTCTGGGATTTAAGTTCTTAGACAGATGTGCGTAAGAGCCTAAAAGATAAAGTCAAACACTTTGGTGGTCATGTCCTGGCCGAAAATATTCACCATGAAGTAATATCCGGGATCATTTTCCTTCATCATTTTACGGACTGCCGCTTTTTTCTTTTGGGAGAATTGCCGCTCCTCGCTATTCTCAATCCTGACTGCTTCCTCCCACAGCTTAATGTAGAGCTTGCAATACTCTTCAATTACTGGACCGAGCTTGGGTATCATCTCATCCGTCAGGGAGAAAACGGTATAGTGGGGAGAAAGTGCCCAAACGGTTTTGGTAGACAGGGTAAAGGATTTATCCACCATTCCTTCTTTAAGGGTTTCCGCGGCAGTGCTTTTTGCCGACATGAGATCATCGAGATATCGTTCTCCATACTGGGGATACATCACAATATCCGTGAGCGGAGTAAAATCATTAATAAAGATGTTCATTCCCGGCATCCGGGTGAGGTTGCACCAGAAGAGTGGCAGGTTGTAGCCGTCTTCAGGCCATGCCAGGATGGACGCCTCAGAAACTGATGCTTCATGCAGTGTAATGGTGGATAAAGTAAGTTTCTCTATTTTTTCAACCTTAAGGAGAGAAAGGTCTATGGCGCCCCCTTCAGCCTCAATTTTCTTCATCGACTCGTCAATGGCTACTTCTTTCAGCGCCATCTGCCCCAGGTTCTTTCTGATCTGTGCCAAAAAATCCTTTTCACCCATGATCGCCTCTCCTTTGAAAAAAGCACCCGTGATAAACAATGGCGAAGCAGCCTCCTGCTTCACGCCGTGAAGCAGGAGCGCTTCGCCGTTTCATTTTCTCAACGCCACAAAGACCTTGCGTATGGCATTAATAGTTGCACCACGGATTTGCTGGACAAATGGGACAGGGGTTGCCGCTAATTTTGCTTCTGCCAAAATCTGTCTTGAACGCTGACGCATTCGTTCCGTCTACATCAGCATCACATTCAAAGTCACCATTGCAGGGTACTGCACTGGTACAAGGACTGCCGCTGATTTTACTTCTGCCGAAATCCTGCTTGAAGGTTGATGCATCAGTACCATCCTGATCACTATCATTATCGAAGTCACCCTCGCATTCGCAGGCGTTGCCACAGTTATTTCCAGCTGGAGGATAGGTGTCTTCCTGCCCGGGATTCACGACGGTGGAACAGTTGTCACAGAGATTGCCCAATCCATCTGCGTCAGTGTCCTGCTGTGTGATGGTATTGCCAAAATCGGGGCAGCTGTCGCAGACATCGCCTACCGCGTCCGCATCAGCGTCCGCCTGGTCAGCATTAGCCACGGCAGGGCAGTTATCGCACACATTCCCTTTCCCATCGGAATCTCCATCTTCCTGACCTGCATTTGCAACCAGCGGGCAGTTGTCACTCACATCGTTTATCCCGTCATTATCATCATCGGCGTCACAGACATCACCCGTTCCGTCCCTGTCATTGTCCGCCTGGTCGGGATTGGCGACGACGGGACAATTGTCACAGGCATCGCCGACACCGTCACCGTCTCCCGCATCTTCCTGCCCGGGATTGGCGACCAGCGGGCAGTTGTCTGAACCGGTGCAAGCCGGATCACTGTCGCCGGGATTGCAGATGCCGTCTCCATCCACATCCAGGTTCTGCCTGAAGATAAAAATCGAACCGGCTTTCGCGGGCGTGGCCTTGTTCACGCTGGTATCAAATATGACCGCGATGATGTCCATATAGCCGTCCTGGTCTATATCATCAAACTTCGCCTCACCGGGCATGCAGGCGGGATCGACATAGAGAGCGGCTCTTTTGAAACGCAAGGTGGTACCGGCTACACCTTCACTCTGGTAGTAGTAAACGGTTCCTTTCCCGTCACCGGGAACCACCAGTTCCGGATAGCCATCGCTATTGATATGGCCCGCCTTTCCCATACCCGGTGAACCCTGACTATAGGGTCCTCCGGGACGGTCCACGGCATAAGGATCAGCAGCTACGGCCGGTACATTATAAGGGTTAAGATCGGGATCGCCGGAATCAATGGTCACAGGGGACCAGTTTGCTGTAACGGTAGGATCCGACGGAATCTCCAGAAGATAGATGCCGGATGGCCAGATACGCGCTTGAAAGGTATTGTCAGGCTTGTAATTTTGATGGTTGTGATTGCTGAAAATCAATTCCTGCTCAGTATCGTTGTCTATATCTGCCGTGACAACATCCATGCCCTTACCCATGGCATTGGGAGAGGTGTACCAGTTATCGATGGTATAGCGAGGCCATTCACTAAAAACATCGCCACCCGTCCCGGGGTTTTCAAACCACACAAAAGAGTCACCCCTCGGGTTACTGCCATCAGGCGCACCCTTGACCACCAGGGTTCCGGAATTTTGAATGAAAAACTGCGGTCCCAACACATCCTGGTCCCCATCCCCGTCAACATCCGTCATATTGAAAAGAAACCCGGAGCCATCGCCAATCTCGTGGCGGGTATAGGCAGTCGGATCATAACTGGGATCGCCGGGAGGAACGTCGCCCTCTTTTTCAAACCATTCCGTCCACACATACTGATTGGTAGTCCACTGCCAAAACCACATGTGGACCCGGGCAGTCACAAAGTCCTGCAGCCCGTCGCCGTCAACATCAAGAAATATTGCCCGGTGGTAGCTGTCAAGACCGTTTGAACAGGTTCCTCCCCCGGTTGGACTGCAGGGGCATGTACCGTCAATAACTCCCTGGAAAATGGTCTGCTTTACCCAGTTGGAAGGAAGGGTAATATCTCCGCCCTGGTTTTCCAGATAGTAAATACCCGCAAGACCGCAGGTCCACCAGCCGGCAATAAAGTTGTCCATAACCATGATGTCAAGGTCACCATCCCCATCCATGTCACGAAGCAGTGTCTCATTAGGAAAGGAGAAGGTGGAGTTAATGATGGATTGCGTCCAGGTGTCGATATCACTGCCATCCCATGTAAACACGGCAACTGCCCCGTCTCCATCAGTCATGCCGTCGCCGTCAAGCCCTACCCCTGAAGTACAGATAACTT
Organism: uncultured delta proteobacterium; assembly: GCA_963793865.1. Lineage (GTDB taxonomy): Bacteria > Desulfobacterota > WTBG01 > WTBG01 > WTBG01 > CAZWCD01. The sequence goes on along the minus strand of CAWCBP010000006.1, from coordinate 138,521 downwards.
CCTTCACAGAATCACCATCGATGTCCCCGATGGTGATGTATGAAGCGCCGATAAAACCGGGAACGTCGGGGACAACCGGCACGGGTGTACTGATACCGGTTATGGTGTGGCGGGTAAATTTTACCGCAATCGAAGGATCTGCGGTTACGGTCACATCCGATATCTCAAGACTCATGACAGGCATTGAACCGAAGCAGATGGTTGAAAAGACAGCGAGCAACAGTAGAATTAGTTTTTTCATTTTTCTCCTCCTCCTTGTTGTTTGTTATGAATCAATCACTGAAAGTCTAGATACTATAAATCAGTATTACAAGCATTCCCGTGAGATTACAAAACAAAGTAGTCATGTTAATTAATGATTTTTTAATTTCACCTCCTCCTGCGTTTCTTAATGAAGAGCTCATAATATGTTCTCTTTGATAAAGAGCTTTTTTGCAACCTGAGACACTACATTAAAAGCTGTATAATTATAAAATTTCATTGCATACAATTCATTTATGGTTCAACCCGGCTGATTCCCCGGGCTCTCTTAATGCGCTGAATTCCCCGTTCCAGAGACACTGCATTTCCCTCTTCCAAATTCCTGCATATTCTTCGCAGCACCTCCTTGCAGATTTGCATATCCTCCTCGGTGATCCCGTACTGTGCAATCTCGATATTGGCAAACCCCAGGGGGACGAGTTTTTCTTCCATATCTCTTCCCTTTCTGGTCAGGCATATCAAATTGTGCCGCTTGTCATTTTGATCCTGCATGCGCATGATCAGTTCGCGTTTTTGCAAACCATCAATCTGCGGGGAAATAGTTCCTTTATCCTTCCCGATTATATTGGCAATTTCCTGCTGGGTCCGGCCGTTTTTCTTCCAGAGCAGCAAGAGAATCATCCACTGTTCAACGGTTATATCAAAGCCATTATTTTTAAAAATCCTTTGCAGACTGATTCCCAGGTCCCTGGTCGATCTGTCCAGAAGCATAGCCAACGATTCATTTTCATCGAAATTTCTATAATCCATTATCACACCCCGGATGTCAGTTGGATATCCAACGCACTTTAAATAACATACAATATATAATAAGTCAATATCCGGTCTTCAAAATTTTGAGACTTCCTCACTGCAAAGGGCAAGATGCTACTAAAATATCTACCAACTCATGTCCAAGAAAGAAAAAGCACTCAGAAAACCTTCTAAGTGCCTTTCAGTACTTTTTATCGCTGGCCGCTGGACGTTGTGTCGATTTTGACCTCGGCGTCCACAGAGGCTGATTACATCAAAGCCCGTAGCGGCTGAACAAGTCCCTGCTGCAGTACTCATCAGAGTTCATGCGCTCGTTTATCTTCTCCTCAGTCAGCCAGTGGATCTCGCTGCCGTTTTTGTCATTCTTAAGAATCCCTTCAACTAAAAACGGCGTGACTGTCTCAACCGTATCGGCCATGCAGTTGTAAATCGGTTTCACCATTTCAAGCTGCTCGGGGGTCATTTTGCGCATATCGTCAATGAGGAAATCCGTGACCACAATGCCCGGGCCGATGATCCCCGCCTGCACCGGCGTTCCCTCCGCGTCTTGAATGAGGGCTTCGCTGAAATACCGTACCGCCCGCTTGGTGGTGCCATAAACGTGCAGGCCGGATACTTTATTATCATTGAACCCATGGCCATACACATTATAAATCTGGCCGCCGCCCTGTTTTACCATTCCTCTCAGGGCGATCATTGAGCCGTATATCAGGCCGGTTACGTTGGTGTCGATGACAGGGGCAACTTCGGCCAGGTCCAATTCCAGAAGGCTCAGCATGGTGTTGGCAATGCCGGCATTGTTGATCCAGACGTCAACCCTGCCATAGCTCTTTACCGCCGCGTCCCAGAGCGCCTGCACCTGGCCGCTATCGGTAACGTCGCAGGGCTGCCCCGCAACACGGTCAGCCCCGAACTCCTTGCGCAATTCCGCTACGACCTGCTCAAGCTTTGGCCTGCTTCGCGAACTGATGACGACGGAACAGTCCCGTTTCAAAAACTCCCGCGCCAGCCCCAGCCCGATCCCCTTGGTGCTGCCGGTTATGACAACTGCCTTCATGGTTACCGCTCCCAGCGCTGCGCCATTCTCAAGCCCTGCTTTGCAAAATCACGGGAGATGATGGTCACGCGATCGATGGTTATTTTGCTGATATAGAAACTGTTCTTTACCCCCTGTCTCCATTTTGCCAGATGTTCTTCCCGCTGCTGCGGAGTCGCGTCTTTGGGAACACGGGCGCCTTCCTCGTACGGAAGAAAACGTATCATGACCTGCTCAAACTCGGGACTGCTCCCGTCCAGCAGCTCCGCGCGTCCCCGTATCTGGCAGCAGAGATAGTTTCCGGCGAAGCCCGTAAACTCTTCATGGAAGTTGAGGCTTACCTGGGGGTTGTTCCTGATGTGCACAAGCTTTTCGGTTCCCTGCTCGTGAAAGCCGTAGAGCACCTTCTTTTCGGGGTCGAGGGTGAATTCAGCGGTGGTGGTAAGGGGCACATTATTCACGCTGGTGCCGAGCACATAGGTCTTGGAGTCCATCTTGATGCCGCCGATAATTTTTACGATTTCCTGCCACACCTGCTCCTTGGACATAATTCCTTCACCCGCTTTTTTTGCACCCCATTCTCCCGAAAGCCACAGCTGGGTGGCGGTGGTATTCGCATCGAGCTTAATCTCATGACAGTCATTGCAGGCAAGGCCCGGCTCTATTGCCGGATGAGTGCTTTCATACGCTGCGGTGGCATCGATGCTTTTCGCCTCTGCCGGTGCGGCGGGTTCTGTCTTGGGCGCCGGCGCTTCCTGGGCTGCAAACAGACCGGAATACAGCGCGATGGCACAGGTGATGACGAACAATCCCAACCATTTTTTCGTGCTTCTCATACCCGACTACCTCCTTGTGATTAAATTTCCCCACTCTAAAACATGAACCATGGTTATTCAGTCCCAATGGGCTATCCTATATAGCGCAATTCCATAATTTAAGCAACAAAAAGAGTCTCCGCTCGATGGCTCAACAGTGCTAGCGGAGACTCCGGGTGTTAAAGCGGGTTTAATCGAAAATAATGGGCGACCGGCCGGTCGCCCCTACAATTTGAAAATAGAAAAATTAAAGAAGACTTCTCAGTCGCTGCGGCTTCTTCGAAATGTCACGATAGGCTAAATTTACCAGGTCATTTCATTCTCAGGCCTCTCACGTGCCATTTCGACCGCAGGGAGAAATCTTCTAAGATTTTGCCTTTTCTATTTCCTCAACCAGCCTGATACCGACCTGGCGTGCACAAGACAGTTTTTCCGAGAAGACCTCATCGGTCATGTTTTCAGTACCGCCGACATACAGCCGGTCCACGGTGGGGACCTGCTCCACCATCAAGTGGCCCTCCATGGCTTCAAAGCAGGGATCACCCATGATCTCCCTGAATTCATCAGTACAATTGGCGGTGACGATGAAAGAAGCCCTCTTCATAAAGGCTGCCGGTACGCGCGCCTCGGCAATGGTACCGAACGCCTCTTTTGCCCTGCAGCCAAGGGCTATTTTCCGTTCCAGAAATTTCTTCATCAGGGCGGTAACATAGCCCTCGTAGGAAGGGCTGGCGAAGATATACCCATCTGCTTCCTGATACTGCTCAAGTATGTAAACCATATCATCTTTAAGGGGGCATCTTCCTATGCGCAGTGTAGGATTGTCAAACATGCACTTAAAACATCCCCTGCAATGCAGAATGTTGCATTTTATCAGCTCGAAACGTTTGATACGGGCACCCCGGCCCGCTGCTGCCGTCAATGCTTCCTTCAATAACCTGCTGCACTTCCCATTGAGCCGGGGGCTTCCTAAAAACCCGAGAATCTTCATGGCGTTTTTTGCCCTTAACCTTATTGTATGGTGTTATCCTGTAGGGGCGACCGGCCGGTCGCTCCTACCTTTGGAAATTGAACGCACATGTCATGCCCGTGAAAGCCGGAATCCGCTTGCATGGTTCGTGCTTCGTACGTTTACAAAGCCTGCTCAACCAGATCAACCAGGCTGTACAATTTTATTTTACCTCCGTCAGCGGCAATGGCATCGGCCAAGTTTGACTCACACCAGGGACATGAAGTTACCAGCGCCTCGGCGCCGGTCGCCTTTGCCTCATCGATGCGCTCCAGCGCAGATTCCAGGGCAAACTCGGGAAACGCTGACTTTACCCCCCCTCCCGCACCACAGCACCATGAGAATTCCCGTATCCGTTCCATCTCGACCAAATCAATTCCCGGCAGAGCCTTGAGAATATTTCGGGGCGCATCATAGACACCGCGCGCACCAAAATTCCGCTCGCGGGGCGGATCGGAAAGCCCCCACTTCGTTCTTTCACCTTCCCAGAGATTCTGTTTCTCGCCGCCCCTCCCGCTGTGACAGGGGTCATGCCAGGTAACCTTCATGGGAATCTCCTTTTTAAACTTCAATGTGCCATTCTGTATCAGCTGATCAATCATCTCGACACTGTGCACCACCTCAAAATTCATCGTTTCCACGGCGGGGTACTGGCTCCGGAAGATCCCGTAGCATCCGGCACATGAGGTTACCACCGTCTTTACCCCGAGTTCATTAAACATCTTAATATTCTTCCTTGCAAACTCATGAAACAGATCGGTCATTCCTACTTTCAGAGCGGGGCTTGCGCAGCAGCTTTCATTCGTGCCGAGAATTCCCACGTCCACCCCTGCTTCCTTCATAATGCGCGCGGTTGATTGAGCAACCTTCTGCAAATTAGCATTGTACGAGTAGGTGCACCCGGCAAAGTAGAGGACGTCCGCTTTTTCCTTGTTGAGATCTTTCAAGCCCAGTTTTCGCGCCCAGTGCGCGCGCCGTGTCCTGGGTTGCAGCCAGGGATTGCTGTTTTTCCGGATGCTTTCAACCGCCGGCATATGACCGGGCAACGGTCCTTTTCCTTCTTTGACCGCCAGGCTGCGCAGCTCATGCAGAATCTCAAGCGGTTCCATGTCGCGGCTGAACTTGCAGGTGACATCACACGCCCCGCACAGGGTGCAGGTATAGATCACCTCAAGCACCTTGGGGGTAAGCTCTATTTCCCCTTCAAGCAGCGCACGGGCAAGGTCAAACCTGCCCTGGGCGGAATAGGCATCGTAAAGGTATTTTTTCATTGAAGGGCACACAGCCGCCCGTTCCTTGCTCTTAACCGTCCAGGGATGAACCCATTTACACATGGAGCAGCGCTCACAATTCACAAGATCCCATCGGTACTTTTCAAGACTCATCAGAGTACTCCTGTCTCCGGTCAAATCACATTTTACCGGGATTCATTATGTTGTTGGGGTCGAGTGTTTCTTTAATCATCTTCGCAGTTTGATAATGAACGGCATTCCTTCCATACACCATCTCAGCCCATATCCCATATGTCCTGGTAAAGTGCGCACCAAGGGCGTACGCCCGTTCGCTGGCCGACCGGTTAAGGTTTCTTATAAGATCACATTCGCGTGCATCGTGAGGGTTGTAGGGAATGGTGAATTCAAGGTGACAAACCCTGCCATTTTCTATGGGCTGCAGGTAAACGCCGATATCATCCGGTTCATACTGTACCTTATCGCCTCTTCTTTCATTGCCGCGATAAAGAAGCGGCGCTTTTTCCATGGGTGTGAGGAAAAATATATCGGCGCTTGCCCCTTTGCAGGCATCTTTCCAGTATATATCCTTGTGCCAGCAGCGTCGTAAGTGTTTTTCAAAGAAGGAAGCAGCCTGGGGAACATCGGGCACGGTGAGTTGCGGACGAACACCGTACTCCTGAGCAATCTCCATGAAGTCCGCTTCCTGGTAGGCAATCCGTTCATCCGGAAAACGCTTCAGCCCCCCGATGCAGAAGAGGAGGGTATATTCAGGCAGAACCCGTTTCAGTTTTACGTAATCAGCCGGCATGCTGTCACCAAATCATGGCGAGGCTTGATCGGTTGAGTGCAAAGCACTCATAGCCGATCCATCTCGCTGAACTTTATAGATAAGGGAAACAAGGTCCTCAAGTGCACTGAATGGGGTGAAATACAGTTTCTGTTTGACCGGCAGCGGTTCAGCCATGATGTTGGCCCAGGTGACTATGCCGAGTGTTCCCTGGGAGCGGGTATAGAGCCGGTTCCAGTCAAAACCGGGGCCCCAGGGACCGATCAGATCGGTGTTCGTCGTCTCCGGCGGGGCCATTGCCGCGGCGCCGGTTCTGAAAATATCGCCTTGCGGCATTACTATCTCTGCGGTGTAGAGCGGCTCACTGTAGTTAAATTCCGGTATCAGCATGGGAAGCGCTTCAAGATGGGCGGTAAGCACCGATTGATCCCGGCGGGGAAGAAGCGGCATTAAGGCCCTCAATCCCTCTTTTTCCAATGCCTCCTGAAGCTGGTCGTAGGTTACTCCGGGGTCTATCCGGACGGCGCGGTTCCGGTAATCGATCTTGTGGATATTCTTCCAGCCTGAAAGGTCCACCACCATGCCCCCCGTGCGCGGCACTGCCGCACCATAATGGTGGGTGCCGGAGCTCACCGGCACGACAGGGAGCTTTATCTCGTTGGCATACACAACCAGTTCACAAATCTGCCTGGAATCTTTTGGAAAGACAACGAAAGACGGCTTTCCCGGTGGTTGAAGACTTGTATCCCTGGAATAGCGAGTCAAAACATCCGGATCATCCGTAACCTGCTCTGCCCCCACAATGTTTATGAGCCTTTCTTTTACCTCCTTATGATGACCATCCTTTTCTGCAACCACTTCACTGTAAGGCTTGTCCTGTAAAGGTTTTATATAATCAACTTTGGCAGGGATTTTTTCCGGCATGGCATATCTCCACAAAAAAATTTGAACATGAATATCTCACATCCCAGATCACATCATCACTCCATGAGTCTTCTGTCCCTCCGCATTCCGAAATCCGCAATCAGATGGTCGCACATCGCACATCACCTTCCTCAACGGGGAGGCTCGGGGGGCACCGGGTAGTCAGGATTTGAGGTCATCCGGGGGTCCATTGTCTTCTTTATCTTCAGGACCAGCTCGTGGTAGTTGCACATGTGGGGACCGGCAATATAGTTCATTGGTCCCAGAGGCCAGGTGGGCGCCATTTTTCTTTTAACCGCTTCGGTTATGGTGCGCGCATAACCGTTGATGAATGACCCGCCTGCCTCCAGATCGTGTTCAAAGTAAATCAGCGGTTCGGTTTCAGAATAATGTCCGAGCTGGTACGAGTTGAGCCAGTCATTATGCGTATCATCTTCTATGAAGTGCCCTTTTTTCTGTCCTTCTTCGATAATGGGCCACATATATTCTTCGCTCATTTTATAGCTCTGATCGATCGAATCGAAACTGAACCCTCCGATGACAAAAAAGTCACCTGCAATCCTGAACAGCCGGTTGGAGAAGCCGCACCTGATTTGTTCCCCCAGGTTGTCTTTCCCTATTTCCCAGAGTGCGGAACCTTCCTTAATATATTCACCGCCCTGCTCTTTTACGATTGCATCAAGCACCTTCTGCTCGTAGGCAACCTGTGCCGGCGATGAAAAGCCGATGATGGTTACCGAGAGAACATTCCTCCACTTCTTTTTAAATTCCGGCCACATTTCCCAGAACTTTTCAACCGAGGGAGACGCATAGGACAACACCATGCTTGCCGGCTCCTCGTGCACGCATGCCGCTATCTCTGCATGCCCGATCTCGTACATGGCATCAATCAGTCTCTTCCTTTCGGGAAACTTGATAAGATTAAGGTGGAAGCGATCTTTTGGAAATTGGGCGGTAAAGTCGGGATTGCTGCCTTTCACCGGAAATACCTTCGGCCCCGGATAGGGGAAGAGTTTGACCGCCATGGCGGTAACCATGCCCAGCCCGCCGCAATGGCCCGAGTCGCCGCGCAGCAATCCCTTCAGATTCAGTCCCGCACAATCGCCCCAGAACCATTCGCCATTGGCGTTGCCCCTTGATCCAATCTTCAGGAGTTCACCGGTCGGCAGCACCCAGTCACAGCCCAACACACCCCGGTTGAATCCAAACTTATGCCCGGTACCCCCCATGCCCTGAAACATGTTATTGGCCAGTACCGAAACCTGTGCCCCCGCTTCCGCCACAGTGATGGTCAATCCCCGCTTCATGGCTTCCGCCTGAAGCTGAGCGTAGGTCACGTACGGCTGGACAACCGCGTACATGTTTTTTTCGTCAATTTCCAGAATGGCGTTCATGCGTTTCGGATCAATAATAACCGTATCCGGCCGGGCCGGGATGGTGGGTGGCAGGAGGTTGGTTCCGACCGGGATGTAATTGAACCGGTACCGGTTGGCAATTTGTATAATGGTCTGCACATCCCTGGTGTTTCCGGGAAGAGCCACGGCGGCGGGCCGGTACCTCCCGGACTGGGCATGCGTGCTGTAGAGCAGCCACATGTAGCTGTAGGCACAGGTTACACCCGGGTCGTCACAGATATTGTCAGGCCCGAGCGCATTCGACAGGGCTTCGTAGGCACCTTTGGGTAGACTCATGGTTTTCCTCCTCTTTCCTTCACTCGTGCAGTATATCGCGCAGCGTCAGTTTTTTATGCTTGATCTTCTGATGCAGGTCGGGGCGGTTGACCGCAATTTCATCTTCGTGCCTGAGGATGGCATCCCACATGATCCGGGGTGATTTGTATTGACTGTATGTTCCTTCAAGCTCCTCATCTTCGATCAGCGAGAACAGATAATCGAGTTCATCATCGGTATAGGCCGGTACCAGGGCAAACCCCTGGGCAACCTGCAAATACTTATCCGTATTAAATTCAAAGGAGCTTTGCCACCAGCCGGTATACTCCCGGAAACCATCGCCGCCGTGCAGTTCTTTCGTAACCGCCTTCCCGGCGTTAAAACCGGTCATCAGCGCTCCCTGGACTTCTATCTCAACATAGGCGGCGGCATCACCGATGATCAGAACATTGCCGCGGTGCGGCACCTGTAGCGAGGTATAGGCCTTGGCGCTGCACCCCCGTTTTCCCACTATCTTCGCTCCTTTGAAGAGCGGGGCAAGGGGGCTTCTGGATATACAATCAGCAAATATCCTTCCCGGCGGGCTGAGCTTACTGCCGATGGTCACCACCGAGGCAACATCATCACCGAACAGGGAAGAGGTTATCATCACCGGGCTTCTCGACTGATAGGCGAGCCCGAAATAACTTTTCCAGGCCGTCGGCTCAAAACCCTTGATTCCCTTAACATAGTGGATAAGCGCCATGCCGGTGGCAAAATACTGTCTCGCGTGGTTCATGCCCAGCATTTCAGCGATATGCGCATTAACCCCGTCCGCGGCAATCAGCTTCCTCGCCTGAATCACCGACTGCACCCGTGCTGATGCGGTCTTAAGTTTCACTCCTTCGGGTCCATCCTCTGCTGCGCACACCCTGGTTCCGCTCCTCACCTCCACGCCGAGGTCCTCACACTGACGGAGAAGATTCTGCAGCAGGTGTCCCTTATCAAATTTGATGATGATGGGGCGTCTGTCCCGGTAGGCAAAATGAATGCGGTGTCCCCCCGGTGAGATGTAATATTTATGAGTCAGCGGAAGGAGCGGTCCGTAATACTCAACGGTAAAATTGTTGCGCGGGAAGACCACCGCACGTTCCTTGACGCGGATAGTCTCGCCCTCATAATCTTCATCCATGATAAGCTGCATGCAGCAGGCGCGCTTTATCGCGGTAATATCATTCCGTTTCTCGATGAGCACCGCCTGCAAACCGTTTTCAGCGGCCGTCCGGGCCGCCATCAGCCCTGCCGGGCCAGCGCCTACTATCGCAATGTCATAGATCATGTTTCACTTGTCACGGCAAATCTGTTCACCCGGTTTGTGGGAAGTTTATTGCATAGCCTGTTTTTCTGCCGTTTTTCTTACCCAGCGTTGCCATGGTCTGAAGCCGTCTTTTCTGAATTCCATGTTGGTAATAGTCGCTTCATCAATGGTAATCCTGGTGATGAGCATCATTTGCTTTGTCACGGCGCGCACCTGTTCCGGGGTGATTTTCCTCTCCTGCGCGCTTTTCTCGTAAGGGATGCAGTCGATCATGATCTTCTCGAACGCGGGATCCGTTCCTTCAATCAGTTCCGCGTGCCCTATGAACTGCACGCAGTAGGTTCCCGCAAAGCCGGTAAAATCCTTGTGCCAGTTCACGCTGACCCGCGGATTCTGTTGTATATGCATGAGCTTGGTCGTGCCCTTTTCATGCATGCCGTGAAGGGTCATGTTGTCCTGATCGAGGGTAAATTCAGCGGTGGTGGTAAGGGGGGTGTTATTAATGCAGGTACCAAGCACGCAGGTCCGCGTCTGCTTCTTGCCGCCCATCGCCTTTATGATCTCTTCTTTGATCCGGTCATTGCTTAAAACCCCTTCATTGGGGGCAAACCCGAGATAGTTTCCCGTAAGCCAGATCTGGGTTGCCGTTGTCTTCGCGTCAAGGGTGATTTCATGACAATCAGCACATGTAACTCCCTCTTCAATAGTCGGATGATTGTCACCTAAAGATTCGCCCACCTCGATAGCCTTTGCTTCCTTTGAAGCTGATTGGCCAACCCCTTCTTTAGCGCTGAGTGTGCTCATTGCACAACAGGTCACGATACATATCATGCCGAACAATACGATCCCTTTTTTTGGCATGCATTCATTCATTGCCTCCTCCTCGATATTGTATGTTTATGAAAGATGTCATTCATGCCGGTGCGTGCTATTTTTTTATGGCGGCAAGGATGTTGTTAATGTGGAAGTTGTGCTGTTTGTACAGGTCAAAATCCACGTTCACCGAAAAATAGGTGAAAAAGACACCCATGAAAAGAAAATAGATGGTGCGGGCAACCCTGTCCGATCCCAGGTCTTTAAATCTTCCGGACCGCACCCCTTCATCAAGCAACTGTTTAAAGGAATCGATGGAATCCTTGTAAAAAATGGTCATCACCTTCCTGATGTCCGGTTCGCGCACGCCAAGCGAAAGGAACTCCAGGCAAAACTTAAAAAAATCTTCATTCTCTTCCAGGATTTCACTCGACTTGTTGATAAACATTTTCAAACGCACATCAGGGTGTTTCTCCCCTTGAATATATTTCTTTATTTGTTCGAAATACCTGCCCACCCGGTATTGAAACAGTTCGAGGAAGAGGTCTTTTTTAGAGTCAAAGTAATAATATATAAGCCCCTTGCTCACCTTCATCCGCGCGGCAATGGCGTCGATGGTGGTTTCATAGTAGCCCTTGTCATTAAAGCAGGTCACGGCCGCTTTAAATATTTTTTCCTTTTGTTTTACCTTTTTCTCTTCTTTGCGATCATGATCCATAGAGCACCCTTATTAATTGACTGACTGGTCAGTATTTTATTTCAGAAGCGATGTTCATTGTCAAGCAATTTTTACAGCCGATGCCGCGTGGGCTAATTTTAATTTGACAATCATCCCGCCAATTGTTTAGATGGAACAACCACCTCAGTCATTCAAGGAGACGAGACATGTACGGATGGATGGGTACGCTCTTAAAGGTTGATCTCTCAACCGGCTCGGTAACGTGCGAGCCCCTGAGCGAAGAACTGCGCTGCAACTTTGTCGGGGGCCGCGGCATCAACTCCAAAATCCTTTATGATGCCACCGGCAGGAACACGGCGCCTCTTTCGCCTGAAAATGTTCTCATCCTGGGAACCAGTCCCCTTTCCGGCACCACCGCCCCTTCCACGCCGCGCTGCACGGTGAGCGCCAAGTCACCCTTGACCGGCATCCTGGGCGACGCCAATTTCGGCGGCTTTTTCGGGCCCGCGCTCAAGGCGTGCGGTTTTGATCACGTGGTGGTAACCGGGAAGGCGAAAGCACCCGTCATGATAACCATCGGCGACGGGAAGGCCTCAATACAGCCGGCTGAACACCTCTGGGGCGCATCAACCCACGATACCGAGCAAACCATCCGACGGCAGGTCCGCGGCAAAAAGGTTCAGATTGCCGTGATTGGTCCCGCCGGGGAAAATTTGGTTCGAACGGCATGCGTTGTGCACGGTCACAATGTCGCGGGAAGAACAGGCATGGGCGCGGTGATGGGTTCAAAAAATCTCAAGGCCATTACGGTAATCGACGGCACAGCAAAACCGCTGGTTGCCGATCCCACACGGTTCAGCCTTGTCACCGGTCAATTGCGAAAAAAAATCCAGGGCTCGCCGTTTTACCCCATGTTTGCAACCTACGGCATGGCAGGACCTCTTGCAATTGAAAACGAATCGGGCATTCTGTCAGTGAAAAATTTCAAACAGGCGGGAGGCTTTGAGGAGGTTGAACAGGTAACCTGTGAAACCATTGCCCGGGATTTTTACACCGGCTCCAAAAGCTGCTTCTCCTGCGGCGTCGGCTGCATGAAAGAATGGGAGGTCAAAAGCGGCCCCTACGCGGGCTTGAAGGGAACCAAGATCCCCGAGGGCTGCAACGCCCCCAACGGCCCCAACTGCGGGAACGCCTATGCGCCTTCCCTCTTTAAAATCTACGACCTCTGCAACCAGTACGGCATCGACGTGCTTGATTTTGGCTGCCTCATGTCCTACGTGATGGAATGGTATGAGAAAGGCATCATTACCCAGGAAGAAACAGGAGGGCTTGGTTTTGAATGGGGTAACTACGAATCAATGATTGCGATGATCCCCCAAATTGCCCTGCGTGAAGGTTTCGGCGCCGTGCTGGCCGACGGGGCGGTAAGGGCGGCGCAGCAGATCGGGAGGGGAGCTGAGCGGTGCGTAAGCTCCTGCAAGGGCATGGTCATCGGCGGACAGGACATCAGGGGTCTCAAGGGGACCGCCCTCTGTTTTGCGACCGCCACCCGGGGATGCGACCATCTGCGGGGAAGCAACATGCTGGAAATCCCCATCAAGGGCAGGAGCCTCATAACCGTGGAAGAGGCGGTAAAGAGATTCGGCTCAGCAGAGATCATGGAGCACGATTCGTACGTCAAGGCAAATCCGGTCATTTATTTTCAGGATATTTATACCCTCGCCGATTCCCTGCAGATTTGCAAGTTCATGACCTCGCACAACGGTCACGGCATCAATATCCAGGACATGGCCGATCTGTTCTCCGCGGTAACCGGGATCGAAGCGGATGAAGCACAGATGAGGATATGCGCCAACCGGATTTACTCATTGGAACGGTGCTACGGGGTGCGGCAGGGCATCACCAAGGAGGATGACTTTCTCCGGGGCAAATGGGTCGATGGAGCCAACCCGTGGCGGTCCCTTTGACGGCAGTCGGCTTGAACGGGAACAGTTCGGGAAGATGCTGGAAGACTATTACGCGTTGCGGGGATGGAATATAAACACCGGCATACCCACCCGGGAAACCCTGGAGAAGCTCAATTTGCGGGACGTGGCCGATGATATGCAGAGACTGGGGAAGCTGTGAGGAGACGATGCGAGATACAAGATGCAGGATCCATGATGCACGATACAGGGTCGACGGTCCACAGCGGGATGGAGGGCCACGATCTGTCGTGGCAGCAAAAACATAATCGGATGCAGCGGAGCGCATCTATTACGATGAAGGACTATTCTATGTGACTATGCCATACACGGAGTGAGGTTATTGTTACCTACTCCACCGATAATCCCAGGATGCCGTCAATCAGTTCCTGCATCTCCACTTTCAAGGCCCGGTCATTTCTGACAGCCATGGTTATCATGGGTGCCCATTGATAATACAGCTTTATAATCTCGCGGCCTTCGGGGGTTTGACTCAGAATGTTGTCGCGGACGGCTCTCAGCATCTGAGCTTCCGCTGAATGCTCTCCATATATCTCTTCCGCGGGGCAGGGGCCTTCTGGTCGCGATGTGGTGGTAGTAGGACCCTCCTTGCATTCAACATGACAACTCAGGCAATCAGTGCCGTGTTCCGATTCATGGGTAGTGACACCCGCACATTTCTGCAGGTGGCAGAGCGTACATTTATGGGCTTTAACATTACCTGCCTGATATGCGCCTATCACATGGCAGCTTCCGCAGGTATTTCCCGCGTGCCGCACATGCAGTTCGTCGGGATCAGTCGAGCCGTAATTAACAACATGACACTCGAGACATTGGCCGGCGCTGTCCACATACTCATTTGATTTCAGCGTGCCGGGACACATCATCGCAACGGCTAAGCAAAGCGCACAGCACACAATGACCCACAAGACTTGTTTCATCATCAGACCTCCGGACAGGACTTGTATTCCTTTACGGCTATTCATTAACATTTCTCAGACGCGACGGAGCGCGTCCCTCCATAGCATTTTTTCTTTTCAATTATTATATCATTATATCGCACATCAACAGTATCCAAAACAAGAGTTTTATCTTTCGATTTTATTAAACTTTTCAAATGAGATTGCTTCGTCGCTTATGCTCCTCGCAATGACCCCATGGGTGCTTCATTGCTTGCTTTTGTCATTGCGAGCGAAGCGCGGCAATCTCGTTTTTGGACAAGACTGATCCCACATCCCATATCTCACATCGCAATCGCATTCCTCACACCAAGGCTCGCCCTGCTTCGACTGCCTGCGCCAAGCCTTCCCTGTCCAGTTCTGCCATGCCTTTGCCGTAATATGCCTCCCAGAATCCCGACCCGGTGACAATCTCCGCGGTGATGATGCCGAAGAGTTTCAAAATGAACACCGCATTTTCCACCACATGATCGTAGGAATCATCCGTAGGCCATCCCCAGGTGACTACCAGCGCACCCTTGCGTTTGCGGGCTAATTTACCCATGTGGTCCCTGGTGCGCAGCGCCTTGAGACGGTCAAAAAAGATGGCCGCCTGCGCGCACTCCCTTCCGGTATAGATCGGGAACCCCATGACAAACGCGTCGCAGTCAAGAAAGCTTCTGTACAGGCCGGTCATGTCGTCCTTAATCGCGCAGAAGGTATCAAGCGGTTTCGCTTCACAGCCCATGCAGCCGATGCAGGGCGAGATGGTGAGATCGGACATGCAATGCTTTTCGACCGCGCATCCGGCATCAGTGCAGCCCTTAAGCAGGGCGTCCATGATGCAGTCCGTGTTACCCTTCTTGCGGGGGCCGGCCAGGAGGGCGAGAACTTTTTTAACCGGCCGGTCCAGGGCGGCAACCGGTGGAAGCTCCCAGCGTTTTACTTTAACCAGGGGATTCGCCCGGTCAACCGCTTTTTGCCGGGACACCATTTCTGAAAGCCCTTGCGGATCCTTGAATCGCCGAATGAGCGGATCAAATGACTTGGGAAAGGTGCCCTCCATCGCCTCAATAAACATGTCCCTGGAGACCAGGGTGACCCCCTTTTTAAGTGCCTGGTATTCGATTCCTCTCATCAGCCTGCTCCGGTACGACGCCCTGGTTGCATCAGGGATGACCCCTAAAAACTGATCCATCGTCTCCCGCACATCATCCGCAAATATCATTTCTTCCATGGATCCTCCTTTTATAAAAAGCTGCATGTACTGACGTTGCTACTGCTTATAAAACCTGTCCTTGAGATAATTTTCTTCGGGCGGGGTAAGCCGCCTTCTTCTCCTCCTCAAATAAAACCTTACTGCTGCAGCCAGCACAACAATGATCGAGGCATACACAATGAACGCGATTGAGCCCTTAAAGCGAACCAGCGGGAGCAGGAAGGCCACACAGGCAATCGCTCCCACCAGCTTTGCCAGGACCGGATTTCTAAAAAACGATATCAGCGCCATGCAACTCTTTTCATACAGGTTAACTATAATGGAGTAAACGAGGCCATACGGTTGTCATTGCGAGGAGCGTAAGCGACGCGGCAATCTCATGAGCTTGCTTCGCTGTCGCTCGCAATGACATTCTATATATCAATTTTTTAAAGTCGTTTCTATAAGTGTTTTCCTTACATCAGGCACGCAGCACAGCAGTTCAACGCAAGCGCTTACAATGATGAGCTGCGATTATAGCAGATGGATGAAAAATGGCAAAAGCATTATTGTGCGGGCTGCGCTTGATGCGGCCTTCGGGCCAACAATATCACACGGAGCTGAAGGGAAAACACTTGACTTACCATGGTGATACTATTACCATCTGGTCCACGTATCATTCTTCACAGCAACCTATCTTCATCTCACAAAAAGGAAGGGCAGAGACATGGAAAGCAAGCTTTTTTCGGACATCGGGAAAAATACCAAGGGCGAAAAGATTCTCCTGGTGGGATCCTCGGGTAACATCGGCAGCAAGGCACTTGAGCTGCTCATCACTCACGGCAAGGCCTCATCAATAACTGCCTTTGATAAAAAGGAACCCAGGCTGAAATCCCTGCCTGCCGCGGTTAAGCCCCTGCACGGTGAAGACGCGGACATCACCGACCCTGATGCGGTAGCCAAGGCAACCAAAGGCAATACCGTTGTTGTCTGCGCCGTGGGCGTGCCGCGCTTTACAGCGCCGGGAGAAAAAAAGCTGACCCCCTACGAACTTGAGCAAACCGGCGTGCAGAACATCGTCAACGCCGCGAAAAAGGAGGGGGTCAAACAGATAATTTACATCAGCGCGCTGGGCGTTGCCCGGGGAGAAAACATTCCCCCCTTTCACCACGCCCACCTGGCTAAAAAAGTGGCGGAGCAGTGCATCATCGAATCAAAAATTCCCTATACCATCCTCAGGCCGTCCGGCTACTTTTTCGATTTTCGCGATCTGCTCGCGGCGGCAATCGCGGGACGGTACCACGTGGTCGGTGAGGGAACAAACAAAGTGCAGCCGCTCCACCAGGATGACGTGGCATCCATCCTGATAGCTTCCGTCAATCACAAAAAGGTTTTCAATAAAATCATCCCCCTGGGGGGCCCTGAAATATTCACCTACATGGAACTGGGGCAGCTCTTTGGCAAGCTGCTCAAGCAAAAGGTGAATGTCATCCAGCTCGAGCCGGAAAAGTATAAAAAAGAATATTTCAACAGCGACGTCATTCTGTTCCGGGCCAGCTCGGACAGCGTCCTGACCAAAAAGGAGCTGGATAATCTTGTCTCCTTCTACCCGGGCCTCACCCTTTCAAAGCTGGGGGACTACCTGAACAATCCGGATGACCCCATGCTCAAGACCTTTTTCAAGGGGTCGAAGTAACGGCACTGCCGGTTTCCTGTCATCACCGGGGGCACCCGTGAACTGCTCAGAGATGAGCCACGGATGCCCTTTTTACTATTATAAAAAGAGTTGACAACATTCTATTATCGTTCAGAATAGATTGCGTTTACCTGCTGGGGGAATATCTCTTTGACAGGCAGTGTAAAGCTGCGTTCGAATGCGACGGATTGCGCTTCCTTTAGAATCTTACGCTCAAATCAAAGAATTTTTCTCTCAGAAACATTGCACCGGTAGGGGCGGCTTTCAGCCGCGTATTCGCGCCTAAGGCGCTCCTACGGGAATTTCAAACATTTTTGTGTTAAATCTATGGACCTGAAAGAAAAAGTCGGTCAGCAGCTGATGATCGGCATCAGCGGCACCGGAATTGACCCTGAAACAGAAAGGCAGCTTAAGGAAATCAAACCGGGTTTTATCATTCTCTTCTCGCGAAACATATCTTCGGCGGGGCAGGTCACAGAATTGATCGCCGGTCTCAAGCAACTGGTCTCACCGTCGCCCCTGATAGCCGTAGACCAGGAAGGCGGACGGGTTATTCGTTTTGCACGGGACATAACCGTATTCCCGGGGAACATGGCGCTCGGCGCCGCCGGCTCACCTGATCTGGCATTCAACCAGGGCTTCACCTCGGCCATGCAGCTCAAAACACTCGGAATTGACATCAACCTGGCCCCGGTGGTTGATGTGCTCACTACAGCCTATAATCCCGGTATCACCACCCGATCATTCGGAGATGATCCGGAAAAGGTTGCTGAAATGGCTGTTGCATTCGCCCGGGGAACCCGGACGGCGGGCATGGCCGCCGTTGCCAAGCACTTCCCGGGCATGGGTGCCGCGCAGGTTGATCCCCACCTCGATCTTCCCGCCGTTTCCCTTTCCGAAGACGCATTCGAAGCGATTCACCGACTTCCGTTCAGAAAGCTCATGGCAGACGACATAAACGGCATTATGTCTACCCACCTCTGCTGTCCCGGCCTTGACGGCGGCGGGTCCATACCCGCAACCTTCTCGGCAGCCATTGTAGCTGATTATATCCGGAGGAGGTGCGGCTACGACGGCCTTGTCTTTTCCGACGATCTGGAAATGGGCGCCATAGCACGGCATTTTCCCATCGGGGAATCCTGCCTCAGGACGATTAAGGCCGGACACGATGTGCTGCTCATCTGCAAGGACTATGGGCGACAAAAAGCCGGCTTGTATGCCCTGCTTGACGGCTACTCACGATCAGGGCCGGCGCAGGACGGCCTAGACGAAAGCGTGAGAAGAATCTCCGCCCTCAGGGATTTCTGCTCGGCACCGATTTCCGCACACGAACATTTTCCTGACGCGGCGCCGGAAGCGCTGGCGCAGGCAATCGCCCGGGAAGCAGTAACGGTCATTGCCGCCGGCACAGGGACGCTGCCCATCGACATCGCAGCGACGGATGAGATACAGCTAATCATTCCGGACCTTTCTTCGACACCGGTGCTCGAGGACGGGTATGACCCGTCTGTGCGCCATCCGATTATCAGGGCATGCAGGGAGTGCTTCCCCGGCAGATGTTCCTTTCATTTTTTCCCCATTGACCCGGCACAGGACGATGTTGAGCGAATCGCGGCCGCCGCGGACAGGCAGAGCCCCTGCATTATCTTCCTGTCCGACGCGCGGGGTAACAGGGGTCAGCAGAACCTCATCCATACAATCCGGGAGCGCCGGCGGCAGCCCATCTTCGTGCTGCTCGACAATCCTTTCGATTACACGCTTATCGCTCCCGGCGAAACCTGCCTGACCGCTTACGGTATGAGGAAAACACAGATCCTGGCGCTGGTTCAGGTCATATTTGGAAAAGCCCCGGCGCCGGGAAAGCTCCCTTTCAGGATACAGCCATGACCGCCGTGCAACCGGGCATAGAAGCACTGCTTAAGAACCCTCCCCTGTGGCTCAGGGAAAAGCGCATCGGGGTGCTGGTCAACCAGGCATCCGTTGACAGCCGTCTCCGGCATACAGCGGACCTGCTGGTGGGTGCGTATCCCCGCTCAATCAGGGCGCTCTTCGGGCCGCAGCACGGCATACGGGGGGAAAAGCAGGATAACATGGTTGAGTCCTCCGATTTTATCCATCCCCGTTTTAACATACCCGCATTCAGCCTCTATGGTGCATCCCGCTCTCCTACCGCTGACATGCTGGACCTCATTGACATCCTCATAATCGACCTGCAGGACGTCGGGACCCGGGTGTACACCTTTATTTCGACCATGGCCTATTGTCTTCAGGCTGCGGCAGGCCGGGGCAAAAAGGTGGTGGTGCTGGACCGGCCCAATCCCATCGGGGGCGAACAGATCGAGGGGAATCTGCTCAGGGATGACTGCCGCTCCTTTGTCGGTGTCTATCCGCTTCCCATGCGGCACGGCCTGACCATCGGGGAACTTGCCCTTCTATTCAACGATCTCTACGGCATCCACTGCGAGCTCGAGGTGATCTCCCTTGAGGGATGGCGGCGAAACATGCTCTTCGGAGAAACCGGCCTCACCTGGGTCCCCCCCTCTCCCAACATGCCGTCTCCCGAAACGGCACTGGTGTATCCCGGTCAGGTGCTTCTGGAGGGAACCAACCTCTCCGAAGGCAGGGGCACGACCAGACCCTTCGAAATCTCCGGGGCACCGTTCATCGAACCCTTCCTGCTCAAGGAAAAGATGGAAGGGAGGCGCCTGCCGGGGGTCATTCTGCGCGAGGCCTATTTCCAGCCCACCTTTAACAAGTGGCAGGGCCGGGTCTGCGGCGGCCTGCAGCTTCATGTTGGCGACCCCCGCAGTTTCAAACCCTACGCAACCACCCTCGCCCTCCTGCAGGACGTGCAGTCGCTTTATCCGCAGCAGTTCTCGTGGTCCCATCCTCCCTATGAATACGAAGAGGAGAACATGCCCATAGATATCATTGCGGGAGACCGGGCAGTACGGGAGGCGATTGAGCGGCAGCGGCCGCTCGAGGAGCTTGAGTCATCCTGGCAGGAAGACCTGCTGTCATTCAAAGAGCACACACAAAGGTATCACCTCTATCGTGAGTTGAGAGCGGACAGATGAAGGCAATGATACTCGCTGCCGGCACGGGAACACGCCTGCGGCCCCTAACCGCCCTGAGGCCAAAGCCTCTCTTTCCGGTATACACGGTGCCGCTGCTGCACATAACCGTGGAGCGGTTGGTCAAGGCGGGTGTGCGGGAGATCATGGTAAACAGCCACCACCTCAGCCGGCAGATAACCGACTTCCTCGAGCATCATACCGGTTCGGGGGCGTCACTCAGCCACAGCCACGAACCCGACCTGCTCGGCACCGGCGGGGCCGTTAAAAAGGTGGAGTGGTTCTGGGGGCAGGAGCCCTTTCTGGTGGTGAACGGTGACATTCTTCACACCGTGGATCTCATGGCGGCGTACCGGACGCATGTGGCAAACGGCAATCTGGCAACGCTGATACTCCATGAGTATCCCCGCTTCAATAATGTTGCAGTGGACGGGGAAGGAACAATTGTGGGCATGAGGGACAAAAATGTGCGGAAGACATCATCCGCGACCACCTTGCTGGCTTTTACCGGCATCCACATCATATCGCCGCAACTGCTTGATGAAATCCCTCCCCTCCGGTATGTTGACATTATAGAGATCTATGGGGATCTCGCAGCCCGGGGGCTGAATATCCGCGGCCATCGCACCAGGGATCACTATTGGCGCGACATCGGTACCCTTGAAGACTACCATTGCATTCACCGGGACATTTACGAAAACAGGATGCACCTCGCAGATACCGTCACGCTTCCGGCACCCGCGGCCAATGGATCCGCCATCGGGGAAGGCACGACCCTCGGGGGGTATGTTTCGCTGGGAAAGAATAGCCGCATCGGACGCAACTGCAGCATCACTGACTCCATCATCTGGGATAACGTGTCCATCAACGACAATTGTACCATCCGCAACTGCATCATCGGCGATGGAGCTTCAGTTAATAATTCAACGGAAAATCAAACAGTTGTATAGATTGGGTAAAAACATACTTTAATGCAAAGCGATCCTTGTTCACCGTCCTTATCGTTTGCTCACGATTACCTCTCCCGGGAGGGGATTGACGCGCGTACCATCAGCCGGAAATCGCTTGCCGGAGACGGGTCAGACCGCATGCTCTACCGCCTTGTTTACCCCGGGGGCTCGGTCATCCTGGCAGTGAACGAGCACCCGCCTGCGAATGAGAGGGGTGTCAATGAAAACGACTCGTTCGCTTACATCTGCAATCACCTGCGGAACAGGGGTTTCGCCGCACCGGCAATACACGCATGCGACAGGGAGCACGGATGGTTTATCCTTGAGGACCTGGGAGATGTCCACCTGCAGGACAGGGCACTTGTGCTTAAAGACAATCCCCCGGAACTGGAAGCGCTTTACCGCAGGGTGCTTGCCGTGCTGCCGCAGATGCAGGTTAAAGCCGCCGAAGGTTTTGACAGTGCGCAGATTCACAGTCCGCCCTACGAGAAAAGATTCGTTCGCCGCTGGGAATCGGGCTACTTCCTCAACTTCTTTCTGAGCGGTTATTGCAAATGCGCCTTTCGGGAAGAGCGAATGGCAGGCGAACTGGACGCCCTGGCTGAAGCGCTATCCACTGTCGAGGCCGGTTTTTTTCTCTACCGCGACTTCCAGTCTAAAAATATCATGATCACGCGCGGGGAGCTGCGATGGATTGATTTCCAGGGCGCGCGGGTGGGGCCGCTTCATTATGACCTCGCTTCCCTGCTGCTTGATCCCTATGTTGATCTAACGGAGGAGATGCGGGAAAAGCTGCTTCATTACTATCTTGAACAGCTGGAAAAACTCATGCCGGTCGAGAGCAGCACCTTTCTGGACGATTACCGGATCATTGCCCTGCACAGAAACATGCAGATGCTCGGAGCCTTTGCCTTTCTTTCCATGGTGAAGGGAAAAACGCACTTCGTCTCCTACATGCCCGCCGCAGTCACAAGCCTGAAGAAGCTGCTGCAGCACGACCTGTGCTCCGCGTACCGCGAACTGAGAACCGCCGTGGAAAAACTATGAGAACTTCGAATCTCACCCCTTTGCTGAAACTGTCGCTCATCATCGGGTCACTTATTCTCCTTAATTGTCACCGCGTGACCACGTTGCCCCCCATGCCCCCTCCCCTTTCGGGAAAACCCTCTTCCCCGCTTATACGCCTTTCCCCCCGGGAGTACCCCCGGTTTTCTGACAGCGGCGACAAGGACGAATTGTGCCGCGCCCTGAACCATCAGATTGATTATTTTGCCCGGCTCAAGAAGCCTGCGGAATATTCCTTCGGCACTACGACCATTTCAGCCCAAAAAATCAGAGCAACGCTTGAGGCGTTCTTAACCATTCTCAGGGAGAACAAGGACAAGGATTTGACCCGGATTATCAAGGACAATTTCGACCTTTATCAGTCCAGCGGTGAAAACGGGACGGGTGCCGTCACCTTCACCGGCTACTATCTGCCGGAGGTGGAGGGAAGCCTCACGGCAAACCGGGTCTACCGCTATCCCCTGTATCGGCCCCCGGATGATCTTCTGGTGCTGGAGCCGAAGCCGGGCGGACCGAAAAAGGCGGTACGAATGGTAAACGGGCGGCAGCTTCCCTACTACACCCGGGAGCAAATTGACCAGGAGGGGGTTTTGCGGGGCAGCGGCTGCGAAATCGCTTTTCTGAAAGATCCCTTCGACAGCTATCTCCTCCACATACAGGGATCAGGTACAATCCGCCTTCCCGACGGCCGGCGGCGTGACGTCCACTTTGCGGGAAGCAACTATCTTCCCTATCGTTCGCTGGGTGAAGAAATGATCAGGGACGGCATTATTGATCGTCACCAGGCATCAATGGATTCCATTCGAAGATACTTCTCGATGCACCCTGACAAGCTGCAGTCGTACCTCAACCGAAATGAGCGCTACACCTTTTTCAGCATGCGCACGGCCGCGGCATCGGGGTCCCTGGGCGTACCCCTCACCCCGGGAAGATCAATTGCCAGCGACCGGCAGATTTTCCCGGCGGGGGCACTGTCCTACATCATCACTTCTGTCCCTTCGCCCCCGGCATCGGGGCGTGGCACGGCAACACCCTGGTCGGGATTTGTGCTCAACCAGGACGAGGGGGGAGCAATCATAGGAACGAGCCGGGTCGACCTCTTCTGGGGAACGGGAGCGCAGGCAGAGTACATGGCAAGCCGCATGAAACACCCGGGCATGCTGTATTATCTGGTCTTAAAGGACGGTACGCGAAGATAGCGGATCCTTTTCTTACCACGCGCTCCTCATACAGCGTTAAACAATTTCATTTGCGCAGGCAGGCATGCATGGGTTATTATTAAGCATGGCACTTCGAGGGGAATACAGATGACCTCCCATGAATGGAAAAGCAAATACCGCCACAAGCTGAAAGACCCGAAGTCAGCACTTCAACGCATCAGACCGGGGGATAGAATATTTATCGGTTCAGGCTGCGCCGTGCCGAGCCTGCTGGTTCAGACCCTGGTTGATATCGGAAGCAAGCTGAGGGATACCGAGATCATACATATCCTGACCATAGGCGGCACACCTTACACCAACGAGGAATTCTGTAACAATTTTCGCTGCAATACCTTCTTCATTGGTAATAATACCCGCACCGCTATCGCCGAAGGACGGGCGGATTACACCCCGGTTTTTCTATCGGATCTGCCCGCAGCTCTTCAGAACCCACGGCATACGTATCGACGCGGCCCTGATACAGGTTACACCGCCGGATGAGCACGGCCTTTGCTGCCTGGGAATTTCAGTTGATGTGGTTAAATCGGCGGCGGAAAGTGCCAGGATTGTTATTGCCGAGGTAAACCCGCAGATGCCGCGGACCTACGGAGACACTCGCATTTCCGTCGATCAGCTCGACGTTCTGGTTGAGCACGATGCCCCCATCCCCGAGGTCCCTCCCGCCCCTCCCGATGACATAGCCGAGCGCATCGCGAGAAATATCTCCCGATTCATAGAAAATGGCTCGACCATCCAAATGGGCATCGGCACCATTCCGAATGCGATCATCGGGTTCCTTAAGGATAAAACGGACCTGGGTGTCCACTCTGAAATGATCTCAGACGGCGTTGTTGAACTGTGTGAAGCCGGGGTGATAACCAATAAGAAAAAGACCATCCACCCCGGAAAGATTATCACCACCTTTTGCATGGGCACCAAGAAACTCTATGACTTCGTCAACGACAACCCGCTGGTCGAATTCCATCCCAGTGAGTACGTCAATAACCCCTACATCATCAGCCTCAACGATAAGATGGTGGCCATCAATTCCGCTTTGGAAATTGACCTCACCGGACAGGTCACCGCCGAGTCGCTCGGTTATCTCTTTCACAGCGGAATCGGCGGCCAGGCTGATTTCATGCGCGGCGCCTCTAAATCGCGCGGGGGAAAGCCGATCATCGCCCTGCCCTCCACTGCCAGGGACGGCACCGTTTCCCGCATCGTGCCCCACCTGAGCGAAGCAGCAGGGGTAGTGACCTCCCGGGGAGACGTCCACTACGTGGTAACCGAGTACGGGGTAGCCTACCTGCACGGCAAGTCCATACGCGAGCGGGCCATCGCGCTCATCAATATTGCCCACCCCCGGTTCAGGCAGGAGCTGCTGCACTTTGCCAAGGCGCGCTGCTACGTGCCTGCAGATCTGGAGCTGCCGGAAAAGGGCCTGCCCTATCCCGAGGAGCTCGAGGCCACGGAGCGCTTCGACCACAATCTGGATGTATTCTTCAGACCGGTGAAGCAAACTGATGAGTCCCTGATGAAGGAATTTTTTTATTCCCTGTCAGATAAGAGCTTTTACCAGCGTTTTTTCACCCACCAGGTTTCCATGCCCTCCAGCACCCTGCAGCACATGGTCAATCCCGACTACGACGAAGAAATGGCCATCATCGGCCCTGATTAAAAAGGACGACCGAGACCTGATGGTCGCCCTCGGCCGCTATTTCCTCGACCGCACTTCAAACATGGCTGAGATTGCCTTCATCGTCCGGGACAGCTACCAGATGCTGGGCATTGGCAGCTTCCTGCTCCGCTATCTGATAGAAATCGCCAAAGGCAGGGGGATTAAGGGATTCCGGGGACAGGTGCTCAAGGAGAACAAGATCATGATGCATGTTCTCCACATGTGCGGTTACCCGATGCAGAGTCAGCTCGAGGACGATTGCTACACCTTTTCCATCATTTTTTAAAAAGTGCCGCAGGGTATCCGACCAGCCTGTTTCTTGATATTTTTTATTGACTAAAAATCCGATTTCTGCTACATTTTGGACAAAGTCTTGCATTAATCTCCACCGCTGTTAAAAAAGACAAACCTTTTCTTGATGGGGGGTGAGGGATTAAGTGTCAAGGAGGTTCAACAATTTATTATGCATAGGGGGTCAGAAGTATGGTTAAAGGAACAGTGAAGTGGTTTAATGAGAAGAAGGGCTATGGTTTTTTGTCACAGGAAAATGGTAATGATGTGTTCGTGCATTATACCAGCATCAAGGCAGAGGGATTCAAAACCTTGAAGGAAGGCGACCCCGTCGAGTTCGAGGTTCAGGATGGGCCGAAGGGCCCCCAGGCCATTAATGTCAAGCTCACGTAAAGACCTCATCACGAACTAAAAAACTAATGGCAGCCCTGAAAGCTGCCATTAGTTTTTTCTTCATCCCCGTATGCGCGCGCTCCCCATGAAGCATCTTTCGCTGCTAAATTTATTTCCCAAACCCTTCTCAATCTTCATGCTTATCCTTATCACCACAGAAACCGCACCCGCCGGAGCGGCGCCACCTTCGGAGGATACTCTGCCCCGGGTCAACCTGCACCGGCTGACCATTCCCCAGGCCGACGAAGTTATCGCCTCCATTTCCCGCACCCGCGCCACGGTCTCTGAAAAAATCGCGGCCTATTCCGAGCTGGCCCTCGGAACCCCCTATGCGTCCGACAGCCTGGGTGAGGGAAGCGGCGGCGCCTGTGACAGGGACCCGCTCATGGATCTGAGCCGGGCGGACTGTGTCACCTTTTGCGAGCAGATGCTCGCCCTGGCAGTTTCAAACAATTATGAGCAGGCCTTCCGCAACCTTCAGCGGATCAGGTATCGCGGAGGGGTTATAAGCTTCGCAACCCGCAATCACTTTGTGATGGCCGACTGGCTTCCCAACAATGGGTGGCTGCTGAAGGATATAACCGCGGACATCGGGGGAAAGTTGTGCCGGGAAATGACCAAAACCATTGATCGAAAGGGTTTCGCCGCCTCACGCGGGTGCGCTGAAGCCGCCGACCGGCCGGAGCCGCAGCGCATGAGCGTTCGCTATATTCCTTCCCGGCACCTGCCGGCGGCGGCAGCACGGCTGAAGGGAAGCGAGATCCTGGTGCTCATCACCGCCGGGGAAGGCATTTTTGCCTCCCATCTCGGTTTCATCATCAGGTCCGGGGACGGGAAAACACTCTTCCGCCACGCCAGTTCCATTCACAAGCGGGTCGAGGACGAGCCCCTCGAACACCTCTGCCGGAGAATGGCGGAGGACCGGCAGATCGCCGGCTTCGCGCTGATCGCGGTCAGGGATGAGATTGATCAACCCCCGCCGCACGCCGCGCCATAAGCGCTGATAAAGCGCGTCAGGTGCCCGTCGATAATGGCCTCGGCTTCCGCGAGGTCCTCCGCACGCCGGAAGTCGGAGGAAAGGCTAACCAGGATACGGTCATAGGGGGAGCGCCTGCTTCCCGGCCTTTTTTCATATTCGATCCGCGCGCTGTAATATTCCCCTTGAGAAAAATAATACTTGCCCAGCATGTTTGCAGCTGATGCAAACTTCCAGTGCTCCTTAAGCCGGAAGAAATCCCTCAGTGCCCGGCGAACGGTGTCGTCCGCGAGCGGACCATGGCGCACGCAGTCTCCCATCCGGTTCTCCGCGTGAGCGAAAAAGGATTTCACCAGATCGATATCGGTTATGACCAGCCCGTAGAGGTACCAGTCCTCAAGGGAGAGGACGACCGCCCGCTGCTCAATGTCGCTCAGGCAGGTAAAGCCGATGCAATAGTGGTCCGCGCAGAGCTTCGCGCCGTAAAATGAGCGGGCGCGCAAATCGACGCCCCGGTTGAGGGAGGGGTGGAGCATGCAGCCGACCCGCGTGCGTTCATCGTCCACAAACCCCAAAAACTCGCAGTTGTAGATGGTCTCGCAGAGCTTCGGGCCCGGGGAAAGTTTTGCGGCCATCCTGCAATAGCTCTCCAAATCCCCCCGCGCTGCGGCTGAGGCAAAAAGATGGGTGCGTGCGTTTAAAAGGGTTTGCAGCGCTGCCCGGGAATGGTTTTCCCAGTTGTAGAGGCCGCAGCAGGCGCCGCATGATTTGGCGCCGTCAGGCTGGCAAAGGTGTAACGGGCCGGTTTGCACAGTGTTCCTTGTAATGCTTCTCTACCAGTTAAAAAGGGTGCGTGAGAGCGCACCCTTTTTCATGATTACATTTTAAAGCCGCCGTGACCGCACACCAGGATTACAGGTCCATCGTTTCCTGCTTGTGCTTGGGGTAATCAAGAAACTCGATCTTTTTGGGGGTGATCCTGATCAGGCAGTACGCCGGATCACGATACCCGTCCTTCCAGTAGGCGCTCCAGGCATCCTGCCACATTTTTTTGCGGGTCTCGTCATCCTTCACAATCCGGGCCGTACCCAGAGCGGAAACGCTGCTGTGATCGGAAGGCCGGTAGTAAAATACGCTGACCGCGGGATTTTTTTGGATCTCGGCAACCTTCCGCGACTGCGCGCCGGTGGCATACCAGATGACCATATCATCGCTGATGGGAAGGTTGGCCATTATCCGCCCGCGGGGTGTTCCATCCTCGCCCACGGTAATCAGATTGGCAAATGGATAGCCTGCTATAAAATCAATGATGGCTTTCTTCAATTCATGTGACATGGGTAATCCCCTTTTCCCTGCCGCAGTCCCGGCAGGTCATTTACCGGTCGTCTTTTGGCGTCCGGGCACCCACTTTCTTCATCAGCGCCTGGTAGTCGTGATCCACCTGCTTTTGAATCTGCTCGCGCATGTCATCGGTGAGGTGGCGGAATCTCCCCTGCAGCTTCAGATAGTCGCCCACCGGCTTGAGCTTGGATACCTTTTTGGTCAGGCGGTAGGTTCCGTTCTCCACTTCGTACAGGGGGAAAATCCCCGTTTCCACGGCCAGCCTGCCCAGCTCGATGCTGAGGTCGGTTGCCGCGCGCCAGCCGGTGGGGCATGCCGAGTAGACGTGCAGGTACTTGGCACCCGTGATGCTCTTTGCCTTCTGCACCTTGTTGGCCAAATCCCTGGGGTAGCTGGGATTGAGAGTTGCCACGTAGGGAATGCCGTGCGCAACTACTATCTCCGGCATGTTCTTTTTCCGTGTCTTCTGGCCGATGCTCAGCTTCCCCGGCGGCGAGGTAGTGGTCATGGCCCCGAAGGGCGTTGCGCTGCTGCGCTGGATGCCGGTGTTCATGTAGGCTTCGTTATCAAAGCAGACGTAGATGAAGTTGTGTCCCCGCTCCAGGGCGCCGGAAAGCGCCTGGAATCCGATGTCGCTGGTTCCCCCGTCGCCGCCCATGCCCACCACGGTAATCTGGCCGGGGGCGATTTTTCCCTTCTTCTCCAGAATTTTTACCGCGCATTCAATGCCTGAAGCAACTGCCGCGGTGTTTTCAAACAGGGTGTGAATCCAGGGAACACGCCAGGAGGTAGTGGGAAAAGGAGAGCTTACAATCTCCATGCACCCGGTGGCATTGGCGATGATGACGTCCTTGCCCAGTGCCTTGCACACCATGCGCAGCGCCAACACCTCGCCGCATCCGATGCATGCCCGGTGGCCGGGTGCAAGATATTCATCCGGCTCAACCGGCCGGGGAACGTTAGTAAGATTACGCTGCTCCATCACTCCCTCACTCCGATCATCTCGTAGGTACCTTCCTTCCCCTGAGCCGCAAGGGCAAATGCTCTTTCGATCAGCCGCTCAAATTCATCCGGGAACACATCCCGTCCGCCCAGGCCGCCCACAAAGCCGTACACAGCCGGTTTGACCTTTGCGTCGTACAGTGCCGCCTTGATGCCGCTGCACAAGGGACCGCCGCTGCCGCCATAGGAAAGGCAGCGATCAAACACGGCAAGCACCCCGGCATTGCTTACCGCCTGACGGAATTCCTCAAAGGGAAACGGCCTCCACAGGCGGATCCTCACCATCCCCACTTTCTTCCCTTTTTGCCGCAAGGCGTCCACAGCCACCTCGGCGGTCTGGCTGAAGCTGCCCATGATCAGCAATAACAGCTCAGCGTCCTCAGCCCGGTAGGTTTCAACCGGGGTATAGCGGCGTCCGAACTTTTTGCCGAACTCATCCCATACCGCGCAGATGGTGCTCCTGGAAGCTTTCAGTGCCTCTTCCTGGGCCTTCCGCGCCTCAGTGTAAATTGCCGGCCCCGCAAAGGCGCCCATGGTCACCGGCTTGTCCGGGTGAAGGGGAAAGGGATATTTGTAGGGCGGAAGAAACGCATCCACCTCGTTCTGTTCGAGGAGAAAAATCGGCTCAACCACGTGAGACACATGGAAGCCGTCAAGGTGCACCATCACCGGGAAGAGAACCCTGGCGTCTTCCGCCATCCGGAAGGCACAGATGGTCTGGTCAAAGGCCTCCTGCCCGTCAGTGCAGAAGATCTGGATCCAGCCGCAGTCTCTGGTTGCCATGACGTCGGAGTGGTCCCCCCAGACGTTGAGCGGCCCGGAAAGCGCACGGTTGGTTACTGCCATCACAATAGGCAGCCGGGAGGACGAGGCCACATAGAGCACTTCGTGCATCAGTTCCAGCCCCTGGCCTGCTGTGGCCGTGAAGGTACGCGCGCCGGTTGCCGCTGAACCCAGGCAGGCGCTCAGCGCGGAGTGTTCCGACTCCACGCACACGTATTCGGCATCCACTTCCCCGTCAGCAACCAGCTCCGAGAAACGCTCCACAATATGGGTCTGGGGCGTAATCGGGTACGCTGCAACCACTTCAACCCGGGCCAGTTTTGCCGCCTCCGCAATCGCAACGGAGGCCTCCATGCCTACCCTTTTGCTCATTGCTCTTCCTCTTGCACCATGGTGATAACCGATTTTGGGCATACCCGGGCGCACGTCCCGCAACCCTTGCAGTAATACAGGTCCGCCTTGTAAAAACCCTCCTCTGTTTCGTGGATGCAGGGTTCAGGACAATTGAGGGCGCACAGCCCGCACTTGATGCATTTGGAGGTATCGTAGGTCGGCCGCTGTGATCGCCAGTCACCGGTTTGATAACAGCTGGCATTGCCCGGCTCGGTGATCACACAGCCGATCTCCAGATCCTTCCAGGTCAGCTCATTTTCAGGCTTCGCTGCCACAGATCACTCCTCTATGACCGTTGCTTCATAGGCCAGCCGGCACACCTTGATATTTTTCTCGGCAATTTTTCCGAAGCGGTGGCGGAGCGGCTCCACAAGCGACTCCATGTCGACGATGCCCGAAGCTTTTACCAGAGCGCCGATCATGGTGGTATTGGTAATGGGGAGGCCGAGGGCGTCAAGGGCAATCCTGGTTGCGTCCACGACCGCGGTCCGGCTGGTGATGGAAAATTCCTTTTTGATTTCCGCAATGGATTTCCTGGTATTGATGACCACGATCCCCTTCTGCTTGAGCCCCGAAAGGGCGCCGCCCACGAGGATCAGGCCGGGGTCCAGCACCACCGAAAAATCGGGCTCACGGATGGCTGTGCGCAACCGTATGGGCTGGTCGCTCACCCGGGTGAAGGACTGGACGGGGGCTCCCCTGCGCTCCGGCCCGAAGCTCGGAAACGATTGGGCATATTTACCCTCACTAATGGCCGCAAGCGCAACCAGCTCCGCCGAGGTAACGGCCCCCTGGCCGCCTCTTCCGTGAAATCGCACCTCAATCATGACACAGCAGCCCTCTTCGCACCGGGATTAAACAAACAGCAAGCTTCTTAATGCAGTAAGGACATGAGTAAGGGGAAAAATGTCGTGCGCACAACCTGGGGCAGGGCAATCGATTATACCTGCTGAGGCGCCTTCACCGGGCAGACCTTAACGCAGGTAAAGCACTCCAAACAAAGATCGATGTTAACATGACTTCTATCATCAACCAAGGTTATGGCAGTGGCCGGACATAAATCTATGCAGCCGCCACATCCCACGCACTTGTCTACATCAATCTTCACCATCCCCGGTTCCTCCTTCCTGTTCCGTCAATCGAATGCGGATATCTATCATGAAGCCCAATTTTATGTCAACTGTTTTTTTGGCTCCTGTACGGCCTGTTAGAACTGCCTCCTGCCCTCCATGGCCTTCTTCAGGGTCCCTTCATCGGTGTACTCGATGTCTCCGCCCATGGGTATGCCCTGGGCGATGCGGGTCACCGCTATGCCGAGGGGGCTTATGATTTTCGAAAGGTAGAGGGCGGTGGCATTGCCGTTGGTGGTGGGGTTGGTAGCCAGAATGACCTCCTTCACCTGCCCCCCTTCAAGCCGCTTGAGCAGCTCCTGAATCTTAATGTCATCCGGGGTAACCCCGTCCAGGGGCGATATGACGCCGTGCAGCACATGATAAAGGCCCCTGAACTCGCCGCTGTTTTCCAGGGCCATCAGGTCGCCCGGCTCTTCCACCACGCAGAGCAGTGACCGGTCCCGGTCCCCGCCTTCACAAATGTTACAGGGGTCGGCATCGGTAAGATTATAGCACTGGGAGCAGAGGGTGATTTTTTCCTTAACTGCACATATGCTCTCCGCAAGTTCCCTCGCCTCTTCCCGGGGCGCGCGCAGTATATGGAGCGCCAGTCGCGATGCCGTCTTCTCGCCGATGCCCGGCAGCCTGGTAAGTCTTTTGATCAGCTGGTTGATGGGTTCCGCTACTCTGCTCATGGCTGCCGCATTCCATCAGAAGGTTGTTGAGTATTTTTATTCAGGCTGTTCAAAAATATCCAGATGCAAGGCACGCGAAATCCTGAGGAATGAGGCGTCCATACAAGTACGTCGCAATGACGAAGGATGAGCGTAACGAAGCAGATGGGTGTTTTTCAACAGCCTGTTAGAAGGTTAATCCGGGGATGTTGAGTCCGCCGGTGATTTTCTTCATTTCCTCTGATACCATTTCCTGCGATTTCCGCAATGCTTCATTCACCGCAGCCACGACCAGGTCCTGCAGCATTTCCCTGTCGCTGGCATCAATCACCTCGGGTTCAATGCGGATCGAAATCACTTCCTGCTTCCCGTTGGCGACCACGGTAATCATGCCCCCGCCCGCGCTCGCCTCGACTGTCCGGGACGACAGCTCTTCCTGCATTTTCGCCATCTGAGCCTGGATTTTCTGGGCCTGTTTCATGATGGAGCCTAAATCCTTCATATGCGTAACTCCCCTTGGGTGCGATCTGAGATGTGTGATGTGCGATTTGGGATATGCGATGCGGGATGCGCAAACCCAAAATCCAATGTCCAAATCCCAAACAATTTCAAAATCAAAATATCAAATGTTCAAAACTGCAACCACGAAGCCCACGAAGAAAGAATGATGAAGAACACGAAGAATAACAGCAGGTCTTCCTTTTGTCCTTACTGCCGACTGTGGACTACGAACCAGCGTTTGCCTCTCTTTTGAATTTTGGTCATTTGGATTTGTGAAATGAGCTATGAGATGTGTGATCCGGGATAACGACTTTTCCTCTCTCTTCTATCGCATATCCCACATCCCTTATCCCTTACCCCTTTCTTCCTCTCGGCTTCCGGGTGCCGCCGGCCGGATTCCCTCCACCCTCTTCCGCCTTCACCTCCACAATGGTGGCGTCAAACAATGAGAGGGCCTCATGGAGAAGCGCCTTGTCCTGCGGCGGCTGCTCTTCAACCTGCACTGCCGCCCCTTCATCCTGAGGCAATGGTTCCGGCGATGGAGGCAGTGCGTCTTTATCCAGGGCTGAAACGGCAACGCGCAGGGCCCGCCCGAAAAAAGCCTCGCTCAGTTTTTTCAGCTGGCTGATCTTGTCGGCGTCCCTGGCACTTTCCAGGAAAATTGAGTCGGGGGCAAAGCCCACCTCCAGCTTCGTTTCATCGAGAGAAACGAGGCAGCCATGATCCAGCAGCGCCGCCAGCATGGGCTTTTCTCTTTTCGCGTACGCGAGAAACCCCGGCCAGCTCCGGGACTGCTCTTCGGCCGCACCCCTTTGAGCCGGAGCGTCCCTGCCGCGGCGGACTTCATCATTGTCTCCGCGGGATTTCACCGCCGCGTCCGCAGGCGGTTCTCCGGCACCGGCGGGGCATGCAATCCTGCGCTCAATATCGGCCAGTTTGGCCAGGGCATCGTCCACAGGCAGCAGGCGCCTGCTGTAAACCATCTTCAGCAGCAGCATCTCCAGAATGATCTGGGGCATGGATGACCGGTACAGCTCTTCCTCTCCTTTTAACCAGATATCAAACAGGCGCTGCAGTGTCTCCAGCTCACAGTCTTTGACCTGCTCCGCCAGTTCAGTGCACTCCTCCGGCGAAAGGTCCAGAAGCCGGGAGGGGTTCTCGCTCACCTTGACCATGATCATGTTGCGCAACTGCTCAAGGAATGCGTGATAAAACTGCCGTACGTCGCTGCCGCACTGGAAGAGGTCCTTCGCCACTGACAGGCAGGTCTGCGCATCCTTGCTGACTATGGCCTGCGACGCCCGCAGCAGCAAATCCCGGTCCACCATGCCGACTATCTCGCTGATGTCCTTGTCGGAAACTTCTTTCCCCGCATAGGAAATGACGCGGTCCAGAATGCTCTGGGCATCCCGCATGCTTCCCTCGGCATCTCTGGCAATCCACCGCAGGCCCTTTTCACTGACGGTAATCCCCTCCCCGGCAGCAATGTGGCGGAGATGCGCCACCAGCGCTTCCAAGGAAATCCTGCGCAGATCAAACCGCTGGCAGCGGGAAAGGACGGTGGAAGGAATCTTGTGCACTTCCGTGGTGGCAAACATGAAGATGACATGCGGGGGCGGCTCTTCAAGCGTTTTGAGCAGGGCATTGAAAGCGGGAGTCGAGAGCATGTGCACTTCATCAATAATATAAATCTTGTACCTGCCGTGCGCGGGCACGTATTTGACGCTCTCCCTCAACTCCCGCACATCATTGACACCCGTGTTGGATGCGCCGTCGATCTCCAGCACATCCATGGTCGACCCCTCGGTAATCTCCCTGCAGGAGGGACAGGTGCCGCAGGGTGTGGGTGTGGGACCCTGCTCGCAGTTGAGCGCCCTGGCCAGAATGCGGGCAATGGAGGTTTTACCGATACCCCGCTGACCGGCAAAAAGAAAGGCGTGCGCGATCCTGCCGCCGGCTATGGCATTCTGGAGGGTTTTGACCACGTGGTTCTGTCCGACCACGTCATCAAAACGCTGCGGCCGCCACTTGCGCGCAATCACCTGATATGACACGATATAACACCCCTTAAAAAAATGATAGCCAGGCTACCCTGCGGCACACGAAAGGTTTTACTACCGCTGCTTCCTTCCGGACCTGACGGGGTTTGTAAATTTTCGTTGCGCAGGACCCAGCTATCAATTATCTATGCTGCTGTGGCAAAAAAACCTGGCGGAGAGAGTGGGATTCGAACCCACGGTCCCGTTTTTGACGGGACACGCGATTTCCAGTCGCGCCCCTTCGGCCTCTCGGGCATCTCTCCAGAATAACAGAGTTCAGGTATCAGTTTACAGTTTGCACATCCTCATCGAGAAGCAGCCTCGTTTTTCAGCATTGCCCTTTCAGGCTGCTGACTGTCAACCGGCAGCTGCACACTTAGAAAAGCGGAGAGAGTGGGATTCGAACCCACGAACCCAATTTCTTGAGTTACCGCTTTTCGAGAGCGGCGCCTTCAACCACTCGGCCATCTCTCCTTTGAGAGCACGATGCATGATCCATAATGCAGGATACAGGAAAAGGACAAATCCTGCATTACAATGTCCAAATTTTACACAAATACATTTCTGCGGGAACGCTTCTTATTGTATGCCGGCACTGTCTATCGTCACGAACATTGGTTTGGCCCATCCTGCATCGTGTATCCTGCATCATGCATCCTGTTTAGACCTCTTAGTCCTGAAAAACCCCTGAATAATTTCCCGGCATTCACCTTCCAGCACACCGGAAACGACGGTCACACCTGAATGCTTCCCTGGTCCGGCAAGTAGGTCATAGACGGAGCCGCACGCGCCGGACTTGGGATCGGCAGTACCGAATATCAACCGGCCGACACGAGCATGAATCATCGCCCCGGCACACATGGAACAAGGTTCAACCGTAACATAAAGCATAGAGTTGGGCAAGCGATAATTCTGTTTTCTCAGGGCAGCCTCCCTCAGCGCCAGAATCTCAGCGTGGGCAGTAGGATCATGCAAGGAAATCGGCAGATTATGGGCGCGCGCGATCACTTCACCTTCTGCAACAAGCACGGCACCGACAGGAACCTCACCCTCCGCGAGAGCCATGCGAGCTTCCTCCAGTGCCAGTTTCATGAAGCGTTCATCATTTGACAGATTGTTGTTTACGATGGCCAACCTCCGCTCTTTCCCGGCAGCCGGGTCCCAAAGCTGCGGGTGAAAAATAATAATTTCAATCCGGCATCCTGTCAAACTAATTCTAGGCTAAGCAGCATGCAATGTTTGCAGGCAATTTGCAGCACATTTTGCATTTGTGATACAAGGGTTTAACCGCTTCAATCATCCTGGCCCGTGCAAAACGGCCTCCCACATGAAGATA
Organism: uncultured delta proteobacterium; assembly: GCA_963793865.1. Taxonomy (GTDB): domain Bacteria; phylum Desulfobacterota; class WTBG01; order WTBG01; family WTBG01; genus CAZWCD01. The sequence continues at coordinate 102,642 of CAWCBP010000006.1, read as the reverse complement.
ATCAGCGCTTAAGATTCCCGCGGCCGGTGCCGATAGTTTTCTCTAATTTTAATGAGACAAGAGCATTTCTCGACGTTGTCTTGAAAATATAATTCCTTTAAGCTAATTTTTATTGACAAAAAAACTGCTATTGGATAAATAAAATCTCCCCTCAAAACAAAAAAGAGAGGCATCGCGTGAATACCTATAAAAACATTAAGAAAATGCTTATTAAATCGCGGGAGCAGCTCATCGAGGAGATTGCCAAAAACAGACATATTGAAGCCCAGGACGTGAAGGCCGAAATCATGGATCTCTACGACTGGGCGGACCATGAAAGAGACCGCCAGCTCTCGCATATCCTGAGCGATCGTGACCGGGAAAAGCTTATCGAAATAGAGGAAGCCCTGCAGCGGATCGAAGACGGTACCTATGGTATCTGCGAGGAATGCGGCAAAAAAATATCCCCCGAACGGCTGAAAATAATGCCCTTTGCACTTCTCTGCGTTCCCTGCAAATCAATCCACGAAAAGCAGACGGGATCCTTCAAAAAGATCGAGGAAGAAGCGCCATACCGCGACCTGTCCAGTATCGATACCGAAGATCTGGAGGAATAAGGGAGCACCCGTGCTCGCGTTTAAAGTGCGCTCGTAATCCCGCAACCACAATTACCTCTCTATCAGAGAGGTCGCAGTACATCTCCAGCAGTCCTGCGCAGCCCATCTTTTCTCCCTTTTTAAATCGTGCCGGAAAACCCCGCGGCTCTGCTGCGGGGTAATTCACTGCTTCTCGTTGTCACCCTGATTTACCGGACATCTTCCCCGAAGGGCAAAATTATGTTGAAAAGGAGCCGGCTTTCGTTTAAGGTATGTGATACATGAAGCTGCTCATCCGCCTGTAATCGCCCAACCTTTATGAAACATGTCATCCTCGGGACTGCCGGCCACATTGATCACGGCAAAACCACGCTCATTAAAACCTTAACCGGCGTCGACCTTGACCGGCTGAAGGAAGAAAAGGAAAGAGGTATTACCATACAGCTGGGGTTTACCTCTTTTTTACTGCCCGGCGGACAGCGGCTCGGCATAGTGGATGTTCCCGGACACGAAAAATTCATCAGGAACATGGTCGCGGGTGTCGGCGGCATCGACATCGTGCTGTTCACCATCGCGGCTGATGAAGGGATCATGCCGCAGACCCGGGAGCACCTTGACATCTGCAAAATACTCAAAACCCGGAGAGGCATCATTGCCCTCACCAAAACCGACCTGGTTGATGAAGAGTGGCTCCAGCTGGTCCAGCAAGAAATAAGGGCATTCGGCAAGGGAAGTTTTCTGGAGCAGGCGCCGATCGTTCCCCTCTCCTCGGTCACGGGAGAGGGAATCACTTCGCTTATTGCGGTCATGGAGCAAATGGCCCGGGAGATTGAAGAAAGGCCGTCAGCGGGTATTTTCAGGCTCCCCATCGACCGCGTTTTCAGCATGAAAGGCTTCGGAACGGTTGTAACCGGCACCCTCATTTCCGGATCCGTGTCGGTGGGGGACGGCGTGGAGATACTCCCCGGCCGTTTTGAAGCCAGGGTGCGCGGCATTCAGGTGCACAACCTGCAGGTATCGCAGGCAACCGCCGGTTTGAGGACGGCCATTAACCTGCAGGGACTTGAGAAGGAAGCGGTCCAAAAAGGAAGCATGCTGGTACATCCCCGCACTTTGGAGCCCACCGCGAGGATTGACGTAAAGCTCGAACACCTCCCCTCTTCATCGAAGCCGCTTAAAAACCGTTCCCTGGCGCGGTTCCACAGCGGAACCAGCGAGGTGCTCTGCAAGGTCATTCTGCTGGACAAGGACGAACTGTCGCCCGGCAGCAGCTCCCTCGCCCAGATCATTCTCGAGGAGCCGGTTGTTGTCCTTCCCCATGACCGGTTCGTCATGAGGAGTTATTCGCCGCTCTACACCATCGGCGGAGGCGAAGTGCTCGACGCCCATCCCCACAAGCACAAGAGACTGGCGGAAGAGACGGTGGGACAGCTCAGCGCCATACAAGCCGGCACGGAAAAGGAGCAGGCCCTGCTCTTCATATCCGATGCGGGCTTTGCGGGACTTGACCTGCAGCAGATCACCGCGCGGATGGGCAAGGGCGCCTCACAGCTTACCGGCCTGCTGGGCTCCCTCACCGGAGAAAAAAAGCTGGTGCTCATTGACAGGGAAACCTCCAAGGTTATTGCCGCAGAGCACTATGAAAAGCTGAAGTCGCTGGTGCTGGATGAAATCAATGACTACCATAAAAAATTCCCCCTTAAACAGGGCATGCTCAAAGAGGAACTGAAAAGCAAGCTTCCGCAGCTGGTTGACACCCGTCTCTTTCAGCATCTGCTGAACGATCTGTTCAACGCAGGCCGGCTCACGGTGGATAAAGACAAGCTGTGGCTGCAGGAATACAAGCCGCAGCTGAAAGATGCCCAAAAGGACCTGAAGGAAAAGATTGCCGCCCTGTACCTCAAGAGCAGTCTCACACCGCCCACGGTTAAGGAATTGGTTGAACAGCTCCGCAGCCCGGCGAAGGAAACGCAGTCAATTATTGACCTGCTCACCTCCGACGGTCAGCTGGTAAAGGTTAAAGAAAATCTCTGGTTTCATCGGGAGGCGATCGAAGGGCTCACCAGAACCCTGGTTGCGACGCTCAAAAAAAACGGCGAGATTACCCCCGCCCAGTTCAAGGAACTCATCCAGGCCTCCCGCAAATTTGCCATACCGCTGCTGGAATATTTTGATCAATCCAAGATCACCATACGGGTGGGGGACAAGAGGGTGCTGAGGGAGAAGAAGGGTTGAGCCTGTGAGGGAGGATATGGAACGTGATGCAAGATGGAGGCAGAGGAAGTCCTACGTTCGAAGCACGAAATACGAAATCCATACTGCTCCCGTCAGAAAGCACGTTCTTATCAAACAAAAACTTGACAACTTTGCCGTTATCCGGTAAGGGGCTCCACTATAGTTGCCTTAAGAGGTTTCACCATAAGGATTTATTCAGAAATAGCGGAAAATGTAGCGTTCATGACCATGACACCCTCTTCGTCCTTTTGCCTCGAAAGGGAACAAAGTGGAATATAGATTACCTTCATGATAAGGAGACAGTAATAATGAACACAGCAACAAACATGGGGCCGATCCAGATTGCGGCACTGACGTATTTTCTCTGCGCTGTCATCTCTCTAGGTATTGCCGTAATCATTTCGATCCTGTGCCGCATCCTCGAAGCGGGTCGCTCTGAAACGGCAACGAAAATTGATTCATCCAAATAACGAAAGGAATTTAATTAATATGCCTCAATTTGATATTTTATATCTATTTCAGGGTATTGCGACCATGGTTTATGGCGAGCCGATGATCGCCTTCGGCCGGCTTTTTCTCATTGCGCTGGGAATTGCCTTTGTCTATTTTGGCGCCAAGGGAATTCTCGAACCTCTGATCATGATTCCCATGGGATTGGGGATGGCGACCGTCAACGCCGCCGTGCTTTTCCTGTCGGCCAACACCATGGGAACCATCTTCGTCGATCCCATGGTCAGTGATACGGCAAAATTGATGGACATCCTGCAGATCAACTGGCTTCAACCAATCTACACCTTTACTTTCAGCAACGGCCTCATTGCTTGTCTGGTCTTCATGGGAATCGGCGTCATCACCGATGTGGGCTATGTCATGATGAAACCTTTCACCAGCATGTTCATTGCCGTCTTTGCCGAGCTGGGCTCAGTGGCCACCCTTCCCATTGCCGTCTGGATGGGCCTGACTCCTCAGGAAGCAGCTGCGATCGCCATTGTCGGCGGGGCGGATGGTCCCATGGTTCTGTTTACCTCTCTCATGTTGGCAAAGCATCTCTTCGTCCCCATCACCATCGTCGCCTACCTTTATCTGAGTTTGACCTATGCCGTTTACCCCTACATGATCCGGCTCCTGGTTCCGGCGAAACTCCGGGGCATCAAGATGGACATTAAAGGCATCCCCAAAATCACTCCGGGTGAAAAAATGGCTTTTGCCACGATTACGTGCACCATACTCAGCCTCCTCTTTCCGGTGGCGGCACCCCTGTTCCTCTCTTTTTTTGTAGGCGTCGTCATCAAGGAATCGGGTGTGACCCGCTTTGTGGAATTCATGGAAAGCACCGTTCTCTATGGTTCGACCTTCTTCCTCGGACTGCTCCTGGGGGTCCTGTGCGAGGCGAACACGATTTTGAATCCCAAGGTGTGGATTCTGCTTTTTCTCGGGAGTCTGGCCCTTCTGCTCTCTGGTGTCGGCGGCATTATCGGCGGGTATATCGTGTATTTTTTAACCAAGGGGAAATATAATCCCGCCGTGGGCATTGCCGGCGTCTCCTGTGTGCCGACGACGGCCAAGGTGGTCCAGAAGGAGGTACGACTGGTCAACAAGCATGCGATGATCCTGCCATTCGCCATGGGGGCCAACGTTTGCGGCGTGATCACGACGGCCATCCTCGCCGCCATTTATGTGACCCTGTTGCGATGAACCCAATTCGGGCAAAAAAAGGTTATTGGCTGACAGGCACGGTTGTCGCGCTGATCGGCTTGGCGGCCGTTCGCCTCCTTGCACCCGAATTGAGCGGAACCACAGGTAAAGCGGTAACGGTTGCAGGCTATATCTTCTCTATGGCGGGGATTGCCGTCATCGCCTTCGGCGTAAAGAGGCGGGCGGAAGCGGATCAAGTTGATGCCGAATAACTTATCTCTCAAAGCCCGCTTAAGATTTTAAGATCTGTCTGGCCGCCTCAATATCCTTCCTGATCTGCTCCACCAGTTCCACCGGTGATTCGAATTTTTTCTCATCCCTCAGCTTTTGGATAAAAATCAGTTCAATCTGACTGCCATAGAGGTCCTGCGCAAAGTCCAGGATGTGCACTTCGATTGAAAACCCCTTTCCCGGAAAAGTTGGATTGCTGCCTATGTTGAGTACGCCTTTCGCACAGTTTCCGTCAAAGAGCACCCTGACAGCAAAAATGCCGCTTCGGGGATAAAGCTCTTTCTCCGGATCCAGATTTGCAGTACGAATACCGATCGCCCTGCCAATGGCATGTCCCGTAATCACCTTGCCTTTCAAGGTATAGGGCCGGCCCAGAAAATGTGTCGCCTCTCTCACCCTCCCTTCAAAAATGAGGTTTCTGATCACGGTGCTCCGCACTTCAACCCCGCCGACCTCTATATTTTCCAAAATGTTTACCTTGAGGCCGCACCGCTCGCCGAGGCTCCTGAGCAGATCGGTAGTCCCTTTTCTGCCTTGCCCGAAACGGTAATCAGGGCCGATGAAAACCTCTTTTGCCTGAATGAAGCCGCACAGAATGTCGCCCACAAAACTTTCCGTTGAGAGCCGGGCAAAGGCCTCGGTAAAGTGCTCCCGAATCAGCACATCAATACCATATCGCTCGATTGCCTGCTGTTTTTCCTCACGGGTGGTAATGAGGGGGAAAGGACGATGCGGCTGCAGCACCTTGAGGGGATGGGGGTCAAAGGTGTAAACCACGGAAACGCCATTGATGGAATGGGCCCTGTCTATAACCTTTGCGAAAAGCGCCTGGTGGCCCAGATGCACCCCATCAAAATTCCCGATGGTAACCACCGGATTTTGCAGCTTTTCCTTAATCTGGGAGGCGCCTTCAAACAGTTTCATAATAGAGCGCAGATGTGCGATCGGGGATATCAACGATGTGATACACGATACCTGATACAAGATGCATGTTCATGAAACAAACAGGAACCGACAGAGGATTGGGTCATTTTATTTGTTCCGGATTTCGTGCTTCGGATTGCGAGTTTTCTTTGATCATGCATCCTCTTGCATCTTTCATCTCACATCTCATATCGCACATCGCAGATCGCTCCTTACATGATTATCAGCTTCGCCTGTGCCTCGGCCACAACACTGCCATCAGCACGGCCGGCAACCGCTTTGGCATAGATCAGTTTCTTGGTAAGTTTAGCCAACTCGGCTCTCACATACAGCGGTTCTCCTGTTCTGGCAACTTCTTTAAAGCGCACATCGAGCGATGCAGTCAGCGCGTGCAATCCGAGAAGCTGGGCCAGCTTGGCCATGGCCTCATCCATGAGGGTCGAGATAATGCCGCCATGCACAATGCCCTGCCAGCCCTGGTGCGTATCCTGCGGGCAAAAGGTCATCTCCACGCTCTTTTCCTGCTCGTGAAAAGAGAATTCCAGATGAAGACCCTTTTCATTCTTCTTCCCGCAGGCAAAGCACATGCCGTTATCTTCCAGACTTTTCAGTTCATCCATACAAGACTTTTAGGGGATGTGTGATGTGCGATGTGGGGCATGGGATATATTATCTTCTCCTGTGACATTATGACTTGTGTTCCTTTTCAACCGCTCTGATAAAACTATTGAGTTTTCTCCCAAGTTCGTCCAGCTTCTGCAATATTTCCATAACATTATTATCTTCTAAATCAGGATAACAGTCTCTTATATATTCCATCCATTCTATTGTTTCATTGCATGAGGAGTGGGCAAAAACTAAAAAACGAATAAATTCTGCTTTATATCTTCTGCGACCGAAGCCTTCAACTATGTTCGCCGAAATTGATTTGGATGCGCGTCGTAGTTGGCTACCTGCTTCATATTGTTCAAATCTTGGCAACTCGAGTGAATACTCATGTAATTTCACCCCCAGGGCATGAACAATTTGATAAACCTCAAGATCTTTATAGGTTTTGTGTTCACCCACTCACAAATTTCCTATCGCATATCCCCCATCTCACATCTCATATCACACATCCCACATCGCTTTTACCATTGACAAAACCGCTTATCTGGTATATCAATCATCAACGTTTTCCTCATATAGCACTCCTGCCTGTCTTTTGCAAGTGCCGAAGTGGCGGAATTGGCAGACACGCTAGGTTCAGGGTCTAGTGGGAGCAAGCCCGTGGGGGTTCGAGTCCCCCCTTCGGCACCATATCTTTTAGTAAGTCTTATCAATTAGTTAGAGCTTTCCAGACAACAACTCCAGAGCACTCATTTTTTGCTGAAAATGTCATTTGTGCCATATTTGTGACATTTTGTTTGAGCGAGTGGGGTAAAAGCATCCGTGATAAGCCTAAAAAAATACCCCCTCAGTTGATGCTGCTGAAGGGGTATTGAGAGGAGGAGAAAAAATGAAAATTTAATCTCATATTATAAAGAATATCTTCTACCAAGGTTCTAATATTTCAAATGCATTGGCCTTTACAACAATAGCAGTTTTTTTATTTACAGGTTATTTTCTGTTGAGCTACTTTTTCTAAGCTTATGTGGCATTTTGATTGCTATTCTGGTGCCTTGGCTTGGTTTAGATTGAATTTCGATATGCCCGCCAACATAACTTAATCTTTCCTTAATGCTGAACAGTCCGAATGAATTGTTATCCCTCATCGGGGAATTAACCTCTTCGGGTTTAAATCCAATCCCATCATCTTCTATACATACTTGTATACTAGTATCATCATTCTGTATGGAGATTTTCACATTATGTGCTTTGGCATGTTTAACAATATTATTGAACAATTCACGTACCACATTAAAAATAAGGATGTTAATCGTCTTTTCTAAAGAACGTGAGTGTCCGTCATCTTCAAATTGAACAATAATACCTTCGCGTTTGTGCATTTGTTCAGCGAGCCATTCTAGTGCAGCACCAAGGCCTAACTCGTGAAGGATTGGAGGACTCAGTTCGGATGTTAATGAACGTGCGTTTGCTATGAGTTGATCAATAGTAGCAAGCATTGTATTTGCATATAACTTGCTTTCCTTAAAAGACTTTGCATCTTGTAACATCTTTAGTTTAATTTTAAGACTGAACAAGTCCTGTCCAATATTATCATGTAAAAATGCCGCTATGTTTTGTTGATTCTTCTCTTCAGCATTTATTAACTGTGATGCCAGGCACCGCAGCTGGTCATGATATTCAAAGAGCTTTTTCTCCATAGCCTTGCGTTCAGTAATATCCCTTACACATGCCACCAATCCGATAACGTTTTCTGAGGAATCCTTTAGAGTCCCTATGTTCAAGCCCAGATCAATAATCCGGCCATCTTTCCTCACCCATTGGTGCTCATAATTGTATGCTGAGCCCTTGTTGGCAATTGCTTTCTCTACTAATTTATCACGCTTTTCCCACTCGCCTTGGGGTATGAAGGCATGTGTGCGTTTCCCTAAAAGATCTTCTTTCGAATACCCGAGTATATTTTCTGCCGCCTCATTGACCATCGTCATGGTAGTCAAGGTATCGGAAACGACAATACCATCCGCTGAATCTCTGATAATATCTTCCAAGAAATTCATCGTCTTAACAATTGTTTGTTCTGCCTTTCTTCTCTCACTAATATCCCTTAATATGCCAATTGATCCGGTTCTTTTTCCTTCTTTGAATAAGAAAGCTATAGTTATGTCCACAGGAATGACTTTCTTATTTTTGGTAAGCAAATAGGACTCCCAATTAGACATTTTCCCATCGTTCATAAATCTGGACACCATTATTGCCGATTTATCAAAAAACTGCTTATCTATCTTCGCAAATTCACCTGTGGTAGACTCGTAAATTCCCTCTTCAGTGGGTGTGAATTTAACCATCATTTTTCCTAAAACCTCGTCTGCCTTGTATCCAACGAGTTTTAAGAAAGATCTGTTTACTTTGGTAATAAATCCATTGGTATCAGAAACAACAATGCTGTCAGATGAACTTTCTATGAGGTTTTCTAAATAATCTTTTGCTTCTACTAATTCCTCCTCTTTCTGTTTCATTTCTGTTATGTCATGGGCTAAAACAACAGCCTGGGCAACCTTTCCCTGTGTATCGAAAATCGGATGGACGGAAATATCATACCATCTTCCCTCATGTATATCTTGATAATGATCATTAGTACCTTTCGAAACTAATTTTTTAATATACTTCACTCTGCGTTTTGCTGCGTGTGCATCGAACAAATCAAGAGGGGTCTTACCCAAAAGTTCTTCTCTACTTTTATGCAGTCTTAAGCACAATGCTTCGTTACAATCGATAAGGGTGGCTTTATTATCTATCAGCATAGCAATATCAGGAGGAGCGTTTAAAAGTACCCGTGCCTTTTCTTCGCTTGACCGCAACTGTTCATCCATTTGCTTCCGTTCAGAGATATCACGAAAAATACCGGCTATAATGTATTCATCATTTGCATGAAAAGCATAATAGGAACCTTCCACTGGAAATGCATGACCGTTCTTTGTTAATCCTATTCCCTCTTTGATCGTCCCTATAATGCCACTTTTATTTTTAAACGTGATACTTTTAAATCTTTCTTTTTCTCCCTTCCTTTTCTTTGTAGGTACAAGTTTAGACGCTGATTTGCCAATTATATCCTCACGATTATAACCAAATAGATCTTCCGCTTTCTTATTAAATGACGTAATAATGCTCTTATTAGTTGTCGTAATAATAGCATCATTAGCATACTCAAACATATTACGATATTTTTCTTCTATCTCCTTTCGTTCTTTCTTTAGCTTTTCTAATTCGTCGACTAGCTTGCCTACCTTCCGCGATTCAGCTACCAAGCTATTTTTCGTCTTGGTTTTGTCCTTCATGCTCACCCCTAACCATTAAGATGCATTTCATCAATTATTATAAATAGTTTCCTTTGCACATATTACTCGGAAAATTCTTATAATCAATTAAATATAATTTGGACCTCAATTGCTGTGTTAATGTTTTTCTGAGCTAGAAAATAATTGATACCCACACCATAAGAAAAATACCCCCTCAGCACTGACTACTGAAAAGGTATTGAAGAGGAGAGAAGAAACTGGGATAAATCCCTCCTTATGGATACTGACACCACTCTGGTTACGAACAAAATTAGACTATTGGAAAGCTACACAAAATCTCCCAACTCAAGTTATGTATTTTCTTGCCACACAAAAACCACCACAGAAATCACCATCTGGCAGCAGATCTCTCATTATAAGCCAATTATGGAAGGCTCAGAGCATAGTGTGGAGATTAGTTTTGTATTTATGGTAGAAGTGTTAAATTTTTGTGAGCGACTGATAGACATTATATGTGGACGTACGGTAATGCTTGGGATGTGTCAATGCAAGTCTTTGCTCTTCTCAAACAGCTTGAAGCTGATCTTTTAGTATCATTCCCTCCTGGACTAAATTGAGAATTTGTTCCATTTTGAAGGGTTTTTGAATAACAAGACTTATCCCTTTATCATGCTTCTCTGACTCTTCTAATGATACGTTCCACCCGGTGATAAGCGCTACCGGAACCTTCTCATTGATACTCTTTACCTTTTCTGCTACCTCCCACCCGGACATCACAGGCATTCCCAGGTCAGTAAATACCAGATCAAACTCCTTCTCTCTAAACAGCGTAATCCCCTCTCCCCCATTTCTCGCCACCTCAACCTCATGGCTTGCGTCGGTTAAAATATCCCGTAAAAGTTCACGCACACCTTCCTCATCATCAATCACCAAAATCCTGGCTTTTTCCTGTTCCTTCCTTATGGGTATAATCTTTTCTTTCCGAACTTCACCTTCAGTTGCCTTCTCAGTAACAGGGAACGTGAGAAGAAAGGCAGTCCCTTCCCCTTCAATACTCTCTGCGGTGATAGTCCCATGGTGCCGATTAATGGTGCCGTAGGAAACGCTTAACCCCAATCCCGTCGACTGAGGACCCTTGGTGGTAAAGAATGGATCAAAAATCTTATCTTTTATAGTGTGAGGAATGCCACCACCTGTATCCTCAATTTTGATCACCGCCATAGTATCATCCATAAAAGACTTAACTCTAATCTCACCTCCCTGTGGCATGGCATCAATGGCATTGTTAATCAAATTGGCAAATACTCCTCTTAACTCCGAGGAACGTCCCAGTATGGGATTAAGGGGAGAGAACTCTTTTTTGATCCCGATCCTTATCCCCTTCGATTCAGCTTCGTCCTTCCACCTCATTCTGGTATATTCCAGGGCATGATCCAGCAACTCATTAATATCAATCTTAGTAAAGTCTTTATCGTCAGTTCTCCTCCTGGAAAACTCCTGAATCTGCCTCACCGTTTCAGCCCCATCTCTGGCAGCATTCTCTATTAGTTCTAAACCTTTTTTTAGATCTAGTACCGTTCTTCTGTTTTTCTCTATTCCTGCCAGAGATTCCATATGCATCTTCAAGAGCTGTGCTCTACCCAGTATGGCGGCTAACACATTGTTAAAATCGTGCGCTACTCCACCTGCGAGTTCACCCAGTGAATTGAGCTTTTCTGATTGAATAAGCTGTTGTTCCAGCTTTTTCCTGTCGGTGATATCACGCAGTAGCATTACTGCACCAGTATGATTTTTCCGATTATAGGTAATTATTTCAAGGGGTATAACTTCACCATTTTTCTTTTTTCCTTGGGCAACACTAACGTAAAATCCGTCTTTTTCAAGTTTTTCATATATCTCATTCTTTCTCGATAAGTTAGGATAACTGTCACTACAGAACAGGTCAAATTTACCGTTCACTACTTCATCTGCACTGTAACCAAACATGCCTTTTACCGAATCATTGCACATAACAATAGTATGTTCCCTGTCAACAACAACAAGTACATCCGCATTTATGCTAGATATAATGTCCTCAAGCTCCATTTGCTTACTCAAGGCCTCCCTCCAACGTTGGTACGTCATCCCCAGAGTCACCAGTAACCATAGAAAAATAACATTGATTATGAATTTACTAATAGGCGCGCTTGTATACAGGGGGAAATACTTGTGAATTGTACTAATGAAGTCAATCGATAAACTGAATAGTGAGAACACAATTGCAATAATTACAACCAGGGATACGTTTATCAGTTCTCTGTTTTTTTTCATGGTGTTTTAATCCTTCAATCTTTTATTGTTTGTGCACTCCAATTTCTCACTATTCCGTCAATAGTATCTTGATCGTACTTTGCGTGGACAAATTGCACAGGATTAGTAAGATCATGCCAAATTTTGTTCAGGAAGTGTGCGGACAAATAACCACTGTTTGACTTGTCACGCTGCTTCAAATTGATCTTTCAATGACAACCCCTCTTGAACCAATTTCAAAATCTGATTTATTTGAAATGGTTTCTGAAGAATAATATCTACTCCTTTTTCTCTCATCTCTGGCTCATTCAGATCTATACTCCACCCAGAAATGATGGCAACAGGTACCTTCTTGCCAATATGTTTAATCTCTTCTGCTACCTGCCAGCCTGACATGCCAGGCATTCCTAAATCGGTGCAAACCAAATCAAAATCTCTGGTTTTAAATATCTCTAATCCCCGATTTCCATCAGTGGTAACTTCAACCTCATGACCTTGACTAATCAAGATATCATATAAAAGTTGACTGATTTCTTCTTCATCCTCTATGATCAGAATCCTTGCCTTCCTACCGTTTTCTTCTATGGGTGTTATAACTCCTTCCTCTTTAATCTTCTTTTCTTGAATGGGGAGTTGTATGGTAAAAATGGTTCCTTTTCCCTCCTCGCTTTCTACTAAGATAGTACCTTTATGATGATTAATAATACTGTATGAGATACTCATGCCAAGTCCAGTTGATTGAACGCCTTTTGTTGTGAAAAAGGGGTCAAATATTCTATTCCTTATCGCATCAGGGATACCAACACCTGTATCTTCTATCGTTAGAGCGATATGACTATCTTCCTCCAATGTCTTAATGCTAATCCTTCCGCCATAAGGCATCGCATCAAGAGCATTATTGATAAGATTGGTAAATACTTCTCTTAATTCGGATGCACTGCCTAAGGTGCTAGCAAGTGGTGAATAGTCTTTTTGAACTTCAACTTTTATCCCCTTTGATTCAGCTTCATTTCTCCACCTTACTTTTGTAAATTCTAGGGCATTGTCCAGTAATTCATTTATGTTAACCGGAGTAAAGTCTTTGTCATCTACCCTTTTCCGGGCAAACTCTTGAATCCGCCTTACTGTCTCAGCTCCGTCCAAGGATGCTTTTTCGATAATTTCCAGGCATTTTACCAGATCAAGCATTGATGCGCTTTTCTCCTCATTACCATCAGGGGGCTTAAATTGTATCTTCAAGAGCTGAACCCTTCCCAAAATTGCAGCTAATATATTATTGAAGTCATGAGCTACGCCTCCAGCCAACTCTCCCAGCGACCTCAGCTTATCAGATTGTATCATTTGCTGCTGCATCTTGTTTCTTTCTGTTATGTTCCGCACTATAGATATGCCGCCAATAAACTCCGCATTATTACGAATCATTGAGTTATAGCATTCCACTTCAACCATTTTACCGTCCTTCCTTAAATATCGTGTCTCGTATGATGCAAACCCTTTCTCCAGTAGTTCTCCTATCTTGTCCTTCACCTTCTTCTTCTCAGATGCATCATCTCCGTGCAGCTCTGAAGAGTGCCTCCCCACGATATCTTCCTTCCCCAGACCTAACATTTCCCCCATGGCTTCGTTGACTGAAAGTATGCAGCCCTGCTCGTCACATATGACTATTCCATCTTTACTGCCTTGAATGATTTTTTCTAGAAATTCCTTGCCCTCTTTAATCTCACGTTGCGTCCTTTTTCTCTCAGAAACATCTCTCAAGACAGCCACTCCGGCAATGTACTCTCCTTGATCATTGCTGATCATTGAAGAAGTGCATTCTACATCAAGACAGTTTCCGTTGTTAGTCTTGTATTGTGCTTCATAGGTAGCAGAACCTTTTTCAAACAGTTCAGCGGTTTTTCCCAGGATTGCTTTCTTGGTTTCTTTATCGTCAACGACAAGCGAAGAAGCATGCTTCCCGATTATATCGCTTTTGGCAAAACCACTCATTTTCTCCATCGCTGTGTTTGCAGAAAGAATGTATCCCGTTTCATCAACTATCAGGATCCCATCTTTGGTGCTTTCGATGACTTTTTCCAAAAATTCTTTTGTTTCCTTTAGTTCCCTTTCTGCCTTCCTCCTCAGCGTAATATCTCTTATGATAGCAACTGCACCAGTCCGCTCCCCGTCTTTACCGTACAAGCAAACTATATTCTGTTCAATGGGAACAACCTTCCTGTCTTTGCAATAATAATACGCCTCCCAATTGGTTACCTTTCCTTTATCAATTAGATCTGCAATCCTTTTTTGTGCATCATTAATAAATTCCTTACCTATCCTTAGTACTTCTCCTGTAGTGCACTCATACGTACCTTCGTCAAGCATCGGGGCACAATCCATTACATGCTTGCCAATCACCTCTTCTTGACTATAACCAAACAGGTCCAGGAAATACTTGTTAACTTTCGTTATATAGCCAGTTTTGTCAGAGACCACTATGCAGTCCAAGGAGTTATCAATGAGATTATCCAAATGCTCCTTTGCTGATCTTAATTCCTCCTGTGCTTTGTTCTTTTCGGAGATATCTCTAATGGTAGCAACCGCTCCTTTAGCATTTCCGTTGTTATCCTTTAATAGGGCAACACTTCCTTCGACAGTAATAATATTTCCATCTTTTCTCATCCAGGGCATATCCGATCCGGTAATGCTTCCATCTCTAAATAATTCTTTATTTATTTCATCGTATGCACTGCTCTCAAGTCTAAAATCTTTAGCATGTCTACCGATTAAGTCCTCTTTGCTATAACCCGTTATCCTTGTAACTGCATCATTTAACATTATGATGAATCCCTTAGGATCAGTAACAATTATTCCATCCACTACCGTTTTGAAAATGTTGTCCAAAAATTCTCTAAACTCTTCAACACTTCTTTTAGCATTTCTGCTTTCTGTAATATTTCTAACGACCCCAACCGCTCCTATTGCTTTTCCCTCGTCATTGTATAACGGTGAAATATTTTGTTCACAGGGAACGATTTTACCATCCTTACGGGTAAAATAACTTATCCGGTTTCTTATTTCACCACCCTCTAATAATGTAGCAATTGAAGCTGCACGATCACAGAAGTAGTCCTCAGTAATTTCAATTGAATCCCCTGTAGTTAGCTCGTATGTACCTGCTTCCAGTATAGAAAGTTCTGTCACATGTTTTCCAACTATCTCATTTGCCTCATATCCAAGAGTTGTCAGAAATGATCTATTCATTCTCCTGATGTTTCCCTGCTCATCAACAGCAATAATGCCATCTAAAGAGCATTCAATTATATTATGCAAAAATTCTTTTCCGTCGCCAAAAGAATCACTGGATAGGGTTAAATCTGGTTTCTCTAATTTCTTTTTTACTATCTGGTTATGGCTTACTAAGATTTTGTTTAAAAAGCTATATTTAGTATTGTCAGTGGGGTTCATCTTGCATGTCCTTACATTAAGTTAGCTCTTTTTTCTCCTTTACAATAATTCTAAGTCGGCTAATGCATTGAGAAACCTTAATTATTTGATTAGATTTATTATTAACATTTGTAAGATTATTAGTATGAAGGAAATATGAAAAGCTTGCAAAAATGTAAAAAGCAATAGGCAAAACCCTGATTTTGCACTTCGAAAAATCTTATATTGAGTACTTTCAATTTCTTAAAAGAATGGAATGTCGTGAGTTAAACAGACGGCATGGTAAAACAGAAACGGTAAGCAATATGAATGGTCAGTATAATAAAGAGAAGGCCGATAACCTGAAAGGAGGGGGCCAAACCGGTTATCGGCTCTTCAAGACTTCTATTATGAGGCTAACAATTTTATAGCATAATCTTTCAGAGAAATACAGGGGCCAGAAAATCTCTCGTTCTAAGCCAGTTGTGGAAGGCTCAGCGATATTCAATGCCATCTTACTCAACTAAGGCACTGTTTATATGAGGGGCACCGACCATGACATAATGAGGTCCGCAATATCCTAATCTGCAATTAAACAATACCATCAAAATGCCCTTGCTTATTGAGGCTATTCCCCCTCCTGCCATACTGTCATTAACGGTGAAAAACAGTGTGGTATCAAACGCTCTGCGTACAGCATAAGAAAACGGCAACCCCTCGACACTGGGGTCATCCCATCTAATATCTCCCGAACCCTCTTCATTGAATGATACTAATGCACCGCCGCATTCATTCAAACACTTAGGCAATTGCATTACATAAACATCCCATTGAGTATTCTGTAAACCATTACCAGCTGAAAGCCTTTCACCTGACACTGGTTTTATGCAAAGGATAACAGAACATACGACTACAACATGAATAAGATTTATTTTCTTCATTCTTTCGCCTCCTCCAATGAATAAAAGGCATGTTATTTCACTCTGGGAATCTATGACTTTTTCTGATCTAAGCCAAATTTGGTGAAATCTCGATCATTCAGTCCCAGATTAACCCTCACATCCTCAATAATAATAAATGTTTTGTCATCTGTTTGCACATTTTCTACTACTCCCTTCTTCCAAAACCAAAACCCGAATATTTGTTGCCACTCGATGTTCAAGGTCTTCCAGAGTCTCTCTCCTTTGTCCCAATAGTCTACTTTTAAGGGTATGAAGGAATGTTGGTCGATCCAACTGATTCTTTTTCCATATTTCATGTCCTTTTTTGTAGGAGTGCTTTCGACTACAAAGCACATTGTACCTTCATAGTCTTCACTTCGTATAAGATTATGTCTTTCTTCTCCCACGTTAATGTCCACATAATCTTTGAGGGGAAAATCAAATTCAGCAGGGGGGATTAAGAAATCAGTATTGGTAACTCTCGTAGGACTTAGGATTTTGGTTTCATGAGTTAAATAAGGAGCAAAAGCCCAGAATGCCTTTTCCCCGTCTTTATAATTCCAGGTCAAAATATTTGCTCCACAATAGGCAGGAGGGTCGAGGTATCGCAGCACTGATTTATAGATAAATTCCCCTTCACCCATGAGGTTTTTCCGCTTCTCAATAGATTTTAGGGTATGTCTCCCTCGTTCCCAGGAACTGGAGATGATGTAATCGCTTCCCCTGTCCCTTTCACTCACCAGGGTCATTATCTTCAAACCATCCAGTTTTTCTAAATCCATAACAGGTTCCACTTTTATTGAAGCTACCTCTTTATCTTTGCTGACCACTTTCCTGGGGGAAACGATTATAGAACGGGCTAAAAGGTCTTTACTGTCCGCCTTGTTTGTGGCAAGCAGAATAACCTGACTTATGGGGAAGTAGTACTCCAGTATGATTCTTCTATCACCATGGTAGGCGTGAGACGATGATGATACATCAAAGCTAAAACCATCAATTTTATCTTTGCTCATGAAATTACTTTCAAGATACATCAGGGCTTTGGATATAATAGGATTAAAAAACCGCTCATGTGTCTCGGTGGCAGTTGTATCAAGATAGGAAAGGTCTGTTGGATAGATCAAGCTAGTATGAAAGTATTTTTTTCCTTCGTAGGTTGTAAGAGAGGCAAAGCAGGTAAAATCACCAAGGTTAATGCCATCAACCGTTTCTAAGTTCTTCTTTAATCTATTGAGGTTCAGTCGGTAAGCTAAAAGGTCAAATCCATAGTCCGTGCTCAGCGTATTATTAATCTCTCTAAACTCAAGTTCCTGTAAACTCTGTTGTGCTAACACAGCAAAGGTGCTATCAGGATATTTTGAGAGAAATTCATTGTACCCTTCTATGGTGTCCATTTTCTCGTAGCGCTTTACTTCTGCCTGTTCAATTTTAACACTCGCTTTAAAAGCATGCCGGTTGGTCGGATACCTCATTTTAAACTCCATGTATCCTTCGACACTGTCTTCCTCTTCATAGGGGGCAAATTCTAAATTCTCAATCTGCTGTTTTGCATCATCGACAAAAAGGTTTTTCGGATGGAGGGAAATAAATTCTCTGTATCCTTCGATGGTGTTCTGCAGTTTGTAGGGGTTATACTGCTCCTCATGAATTTGATATTTCTTCATGGCCCTCTTTTCTTCACTAAAGATAAGCATACCACAGCCCTGCAAAAATAAGAGACTACCAATCACTATGATATAAGTGCATTTCTTTAACATGTCCTTGTCTCCTCTCTGGAAC
Organism: uncultured delta proteobacterium; assembly: GCA_963793865.1. Lineage (GTDB taxonomy): Bacteria > Desulfobacterota > WTBG01 > WTBG01 > WTBG01 > CAZWCD01. The sequence goes on along the minus strand of CAWCBP010000006.1, from coordinate 84,666 downwards.
GGTTTGGTCCTTGATGATAATTTTCAAAGACTTGTCCAGTTAGAAACGATCCCCGGGTCGGAGTATTCTTCCTTTCTTTTGCAACTTGTTTTAATTCATTGCTCTTTCTTTGTACCTCTATTCAAATTTTAATTATCAATCTAAAATCCCCAAGGCAGTGTCTATATCAACAGAATAAATCCAGGCTGTGTTATGACTTGTTTTGAATGCGCAGTCAAACCCTCCGAAATAGAATACCTGCCCGTTATCCTCAGCAAACGGAGATACCCTGATTGTGCGAGTCCCTTGAAGCGTTTTGGGCTGTCCACGAAGATCATAGATATAGGGAATCTCATGCACAGTATAGGTTGCGTCAGGATGACGAACAAGATACCAAGAAGCAGTGCTTAAAGGTATGTATCCTTCAAATACACTCAATCCCATCATAAGAAGATCTTCACCGGTATTTGGATCAGTTACCTGTTCCATATCATTATAAGCTGTAACAACATAGTTCCATTCACCCCCCAACTGCCCTTTTAAAAATTCAGTCAGATCAAGATCTATTGTGACGCTGTTGTTATTAGAAGGGTCAAGGCACACGATCTTCGCCATGTGATATTGTTCAAGGGTCAATCCTTCAAGGGCCATTAAAAGCACCTCGCCTTCTCCATCTGGGTTAGGTATTGCTGTCAGCCCACGTATGCCGCTGCTACCACCCTGCCAGCTCGGCTTATCGGTTGGGTATGTGGTGTATTCGTAAACTTTTTCCCATGTAGGTGTTGGCCCATCAAAGCGCTTATAAATTGCAGGCTTTATTGCAACATACAGATCACCATTACATTCACCAAAAGACATGACGCGGTCTATAACGTTTGATAATTCGGGAGTGCTGTCCCATCTGATCTGTCCAGGCACGGTCGCATCATACACGCCACTAAATATACCTCCAGGGAATGCTCCTGCAAACACATGGTCAACGCCCGTTATTTTGTCTTTATGCGTGCCGATGGCGCGGATTGAAATCGGATAGTTCAATGTCACAAGATTCACTGTGATCCATTTATTTATTGCATCGTCACGCACAGCAACGGTAGCTGTTCCAGGCAGCTGGGAAACATTGACCCCCATACCGGCCACTAGAAGATTAACCGGTTGACTAAGATCATTTCCTTGTCCGTCAGTGCCAAGGGTAATTGAGGCTAGCTGGTCCACTCTCAGTATTTGCTTGTCTATCTGATAATCAAGCTTCCACCTGTTCCTTGGCGATTCTTTAACAAGAATCTGTGGGCCGGTAGAGAAGGGAAGATCCAAGTTCATCCACATGCTTGTGGCGGCATAAAGATTACCTTTATGTGACGTGAGAAACATAAGCTCTGTCCCGCCCATGTATTTGAAGTTCTTGTCAAATGTTCCTGCATGGTAGGATTTCTTCCAGCCCTCAGCACAGGCATTGTGCAATGAAAAAGCAATTAAAAATATCACTACCATAACAAGGGACATATATTTATTTTTCATGGTCATTCCTCCTTATTAAAAATCATTCAGTGCAGACCGTTGTATCAGGATAGGAAGATATATAGTCTATTGCTGCTTGCGACAACCCCCAGGAGTTAAGCATCTCAAGGTCAATGTCTTTCGTATAATCAACAAAGCTGTTTGATACATCACCTGACAGGTCAGCGCTTACGTCCAATACCTTGACCGGTGTGGTGCAGGAGAAATCAAGTGCGTCAAGATCAATCGAGCGAATCTGGTCATTGTTCCAGGAACGAAAGTGTATCTGCTTATTTACGTTGTCATAAACGGCGCTCCACAGTGCCGAATGAGAGGTAGGGCTCATTTCAACATCCTCTAAAATTTGAAATGCATAATCAACAGCAGGCCCTGAACTTTGCGAACGGTACTTTTTCACCATATCAGCTGCCACGGCAAATCTGAGCAAAGAATTTGTTTTATCCTCAGGAATAGGAATCGGGAAAAATATGTTAATTAATCGGAACCGCCTGAAATAGGCAATGGAATGATCATAGGTACTTCCGGCAAGCACTTTAACCGGCATAGTCCAACCGGTATGACAGACCATTTTGCCATCAACAAAATCAATACTTGCACATTTTCCCTTGCTGTCGCCTACCAACCAATGAACAGGAAACGGTATCGGGGAATCCTCTCGAGGCTTGGGGATTCGTATGCTCTGAAAGCTTGCTATGACCTCATCAATCGTGCTGAAGTTGTCAAGCTGGTATTGAACCAATTGATACGCCCCTATTGGTGTCCGCGAATCAGGTTCAGGGTATGCGTCTTTTGCACGCCCCTCCCCTCCCTGCATTGATATAAAAAGCCCTGCTTCATTTATTCCTTCAAAAGGCCATTCTCGCGCATAAAAGTTAAATGTTACACTGCCAAACTGGGATGTCCAACTGATAGGTATAGCATAGGGCTCTTGAGGTAAAAAAGCCGATGTTTTTGCGACCCCCCGCTTATTGACAATCACAAAGCTTGGTATAGGCGGCTGCCAGTCCGCATTCTTTCCGTATACCGGCTGACCATTGTTATCAAGCACAAAGGTTGTGCAGGGCAGCCCTGTCACCGGCACAAGAAAGATACAGAGAATACTGAAAATAATACTCGATAGATGTTTTTGCATAACGCACCTCACTGTTATTGGAATCGTTAAAACAAGCATATTTTAAATTTTCGGTGCCATTGGAGTAACTGCCGTAACTAATGTGCGGATTATTACTGCTGTCAAGAGCATTAGAATGATAACCTGCAACTCAGAAACTTGTGTTTGGGACAAAATGGCACTATGCCAGATGTTCTTTTCATTATAGTAATGCTAGAAAAACAAAAAACTGCCGTTGTATTGTTTGACTCATACATTCGGCAGTCCAGCCTTCTATTGAACCAAATCTAAAAGCACGTTCTAACAACAGCAATAGAACTGTGGCTTTCCGTCCCTCGATTGCTCGGGGTTTGGCTTTATCGCTATATTTTATTTGACTTTTACCACTGATTGACTCTTCTTACAATAAATAAATTTCTGGGGATTATTGAATGGGCTTCTTCCGGAACCCGATTTAACCAGGACTACGTCAGAACAATCTGAGCAACTTTTCACACTAAACAAAAACTCCCAACTCAAGTTATGGTTTTTGTTGCCACACAAAAACAACTATAAAAATCATCATCTATAAGATAATCTTAATCTCTCGCTATACGCCAATTGTGGAAGGCTCATAACATAGGTTGAAGCTGGTTTTGACTACTTCATTTCACTTTGCAATCTATCAGCCGTTGCGAGTGTATAAAATACCCCCTCAGGATTGACTACTGAAGGGGTTAGCAAAGGAAGAAAAACTGAATCAATATTATGGCGGTGTCAACATCATTGGCAGCCAAGGGATCTAGCCAATGTCAAGTCACGTGTTGTTTAGGACAATTGAAGCACTTGAATGTATCCGGGCTAGAACCTTAGAGGTTTTGCAGTTTTTGAAATTCAATACCGATCAGGAAACTATTTTCCGTTTGATGTGTCCATTTAATCACACCTTTGACATTTCTAGTATCCAGCTCTCCCGGTAATGTATACTTAAGGCTTACCTGATTGGTGGCCGAACGAATTGGGCTATCAGTATTAACACGGCAACCCTTTTTGCTTATATTTACAATAGTGCCTTTATATAATATGTTTCCACATTCCAACTTCGTAGCTAGGTGTACATAAAACCGTGGATGTAACCTCCGTTCTCGACCCTTTCTATTAGGAACGGTTTCCATATTTTTCAATAGTCTTGTAGCACCGCTTAAATACTCACTCATTATCAATAACCTCCTCTGTGCAAATACAGGCACACATGTTTTTTATCGTCTATACCTTGTGATTACTTTAGTATTCACTTAGCATCTCTTTATTTATTATCGGGTGGTAACTTGAAACGAGCTAAGGGATTGGATGATCAGTGCAATAAGAAGATTGTTAGAAAAAGGTTTCTTGTCGAAAATCCTGATTGCTGTGTAGCTCCAAACTCACATCCATTTTAACTACAATGTATTGAAATATTGCAATGACATTTTTTTATCCTAACATTCCGCTAATTGTCACTGTGTATGGTTGCAGAATGGTGATTTAAGCTATTTGGGCATCTAAAGGAAGGGTATGATTTATGCATGAACGGTAAAAGCACTTACACTGTTTGGAAGTCACTATTCCAAAGATAGATATTCTTAAAGATGAGCAAACTAGTCAAAGAGGCAAAAGGCTAAATTAACGACCCCTCAATAGTTTTGGGCAACGGTTTTATTGATGGGGTGCAAGAGGAGGAGAAACGCTGACTGGCAAAACATTATTCTACTACTATTCCCCGATGGGGGGTGATGGTATTGAATAATAAAAAACTGAAGTGCTTCTTTTGCAGCAAAAAAATGAATATCCTAGAGATTAGATTATTAAAGCGACGTTATTTCCCTATTTGCTCTGAGTGCCAGCAGTGGCTTCGCAAGATAATAGCAAAAATACCCCTGCAAAAATTTATATTAGCTGTACTGATGTACTAAGCCCAATTGTTGACATGTAATACAACAAAAGGCAGAGCCGAAGTCCTACCTTTCTTTTAGTACACCTAACGAAAGAATTTTTTATACACACACCAATCTGCGTTAATTAATTCAATCGATTGGCTCCTTCCACAACACATGCTCGGAAGATACGAACAAGAGATCATACTTTTTATCAGCTATGCTACACTCATAAATTTCATAAAACCTTTTGGAATATGCCAAAAAATAATCAGATACTCTATTAAACCCGGTAATGTCAACTTCGCCTGTTATTTCCTGGTCATTTGTAAGCTTTAACTTTACTTGCTTCCATTTTCCCATATTCTGTTTTTCCGCCGTATCATCTACAGGGTCAATCCAGTAAACCTGGCTTTTTGACACCAACAAAGTTTTGTGCTCCTTACCATCCTCGGTACAAGTATCGTACATCACAATATCATGAGCAGAATCCTCTAGATGTTTAAATGTACTGCGACCAACTATATTAATCTTACCTGTTATCCGGATGTTATTGGCTATACACAGTATTACCTTCTTGTCCTGCTTTGGATATTCACTCATAATGATTTTCTCCTCGTAAAATCTGGGTATATCTGCAACAGTTAAATATTCAATAGCGTATTCTATGTTTGTAGGTATAACTCTTTTAATACCTACTTCTCATCCAGTCACGGGAGGTTCCTTGAGCAGATTGATAAATATATTTTTATCTATAGCCTTTTCATACGCCGCTTGGGGAGTTATCCTGGCCTCTTTTATGAGCTTCATAAGATGTTGATCCATGGTCTGCATTCCGTCATTCATTCCTGTTTGAATAAGTGAATTAATCTGTGATATCTTCTTTTCTCTGATCATGCTGGCTAATGCTTGAGATCCTATAAGAATTTCATTTGCTGCACACCTGCCATTACCATCTTTGGTTTTAAGCAGTTGTTGGGCTACCACAGCTTTCAAAGAATCAGCGAGCATTGTCCGTGTTTGTTCCTGCTGTTCAGCAGGAAAAGCGTTAATTATACGATCAACCGTCTTTGATGCACTATTGGTATGTAGTGTGCCAAAGACCAAAATACCGAGTTCTGCACAGGTAAGGGCAAGAGATATTGTTTCCAGATCACGCATTTCACCAACAAGAATAATATCAGGATTTTCTCTGCTTGCGACTCTGAGAGCATCTGCAAAACTTCTGGCATGAGTTCCAATCTCACGTTGTGTAAAGAGGCACTTCTTATTTGAATGAACAAACTCCAGAGGGTCTTCAATGGTAATAATGTGCGCATCACGACTTTCATTGATGTAATCAATTATTGCTGCAAGCGTGGTTGACTTTCCGCTTCCTGTAGGACCCGTTACCAACACTAGTCCCTGTTTGAACATGGCTATCGTCTTTAATGTTTCGGATAAGCCTAGTTGTTCTAACGTCAAGATTTTGGTTGGAATAATGCGGAATACCGCACCTACTCCCCGCTGCTGATAGAAAAAATTACAGCGGAAACGTGCCTCATCTCCCAGTTCATAGGCCATATCAAAATCACGGTTTTTTTCTAAGTGCGCCTGCTGTTCTGGTTTCAGTATCTCGAATAGAATTTCACAGTTTGTTTCTGCTGTAAGAACAGGATGGTCTGTTGGCTGCAATTCCCCATGGAGGCGAAGTATAGGGGAAAAACCAACAACCATATGGAGATCACTTGCCCCTCTTTCTTTTAATTCTCTGAAATAGGTGTCTATTTTAGCCATAATAACTATACTCCCTCTCACAGCTTATTAACCTAGATTGTACCGATGTGTCCGTAATAAGACACAAAAACTGCAATGATAAAAGTGCTGTAGTAATGACTTTCAATCCGCAGTGGACGACTATGCATATCCTGAGTTACATTGATTTTGCTGTCACTCTGAGCTGTGTTCCTTTTTCCACAAACTCCTTAAAACGGTTCTTGTTATTGGCATTGATCGATGCTTCTTCTGCACTGATTTTCCCCTCCTGAAGCAATGTAAAAATTGAATCATCCATAACCTGCATCCCTATCCCCTTTCCCGTCTGCATCACGGAAGGAATTTGAAATGTCTTGCCCTCACGAATGAGGTTTGATACGGGAAGCGTTCCAATAAGTATTTCCAGTGCCAAAACCATTCTATCGTTATTAACTCCCGGTATAAGACGTTGAGTAATCACTGCTTTAAGGGATTCGCTTAACATAGCACGTATCTGGTTTTGTTCTCCTGGTGGAAAGGAGTCAATGATACGATCAATTGTCTTTGGGGCATTTGAGGTAGAAAGGGTCCCTAACACTAGATGTCCGGTTTCAGCGGCCGATATAGCAAGTGATATTGTTTCAAGATCTCTCAGTTCCCCTATCATTATTACATCTGGATCCTCTCTCAGCGCAGCCCTTAATGCACTTGCATAGGACAGAGTGTTTACACCCAGTTGTCGCTGATTAACTACTCCCCGCTTTAAAGGGTGAATAAATTCAATAGGATCCTCTATAGTAAGTATATGGTGCGAATGATGGGTATTAATATAATCTATCATAGCAGCAAGAGTCGTTGACTTACCATGACCTGTAGCACCGGTCACCAGAATCAATCCCATGTGATTATTCAAAACTTTAGTAACTGTCTCCGATAAACCAAGTTCCTCAAATGTGGGAATGCGAGCGGGAATAAGCCGAAATGCTGCACTCAGTCCATTTCGATGCATCATCGCACTTCCCCGAAACCGGCCAAGTTCAGGTGTTTCATAGGCAAAATCGAGCTGAAAATCCTGTGAAAGCTTTTCCCTTTGAACTTCGTCAAGAAGCTCAAGAATTAGTTCTCTGCAATACTCGGAGGAGATCGGGGTTTCTCCTATTTTTTGAAGTCTACCTAATTGTCTTATGATATAAGGTTCGTTTGGATATACATGAACGTCCGAAGCGTTATTATCTACTGCCTTCTTAAAAAGACTGTCTAGTGCAGCCATGGAATGCCTCCCCATTTTTGAATGCTGAAAATATATAAGAATTATTTAATCGACAATATTACGATAAAACTTAATTTTTGGTGGGGAAAGTATAGGAAAGTTTTTGTAGTGAGACAATATTATGCTGCAGGACATTGGCACGATATATGATGGTATCCATAATGATGCATAAGTTTATCATACTTATAAAAATCTCCAGCACCTCAAGAGCTTATAATTATTCATGTGTAAGGTTTTAACTTCAAAATATCCGACACACTCCTTTGGAGAAATCATTAGAAAGTATCGAAAGCTTAATGGATTAAGGCAAGCTGAACTTGCAGAGAAATTAGGGGTCACGGAGTCAACCATGTCATAATTGGAAATCAGGGAGGCGTAAACCAAAGGAAGGGACTTGTACTATCTATCCTTTTGCAGCAAATAATTAAGTGCGCACATCTCCACCTAACAAACTCCGAAAATTATGTTTCTTTAAGGTTATTGCAAGCTATATCAAAAATCCCGATACCGCAGATTACATACCGCAACACAACCATAATTGCCTTGTGCTATCTCTCTTCATTGCAGAATCTGTGAATTTTGGCAGTCAAGGTGAAACCACAATCTGCGGCATCTTTTTAAATAAATTAGCAATGTAAATAAATATTGAAATGCAATTATTATGTATTGTTTTTAAGGGGTATTGTCAGCGTTATTTTAGCACCACAATTTGGTTGGGATTTAATCTTAAGCTCACCTCCGAGTTGCTTTATCCGTTCATTAATATGAAAAAGTCCAAATCCATCCTCCATGGTATTCAAGGCATCCAAACGTGAGGGGTCAAAACCAACGCCATCATCTTCAACACAGATTTCCATGCCGGAATTATGCTTTTTAATGGACACAATTATTTTTTCTACCTGGGCATGTTTCGCTGCATTAGTGAGTAACTCACGTACGGCTTGGTATATGAAAATTTTCATATCATCATCTAACGGTTTTTCCTTTTTATCATCTAATAAAGCCACCACAATATTGTACTGCTTATATGTTTCTTCTACAAGCCATTCAAGAGCTTTCTCAAGACCAAGCTCGTATAAAATAGGAGGGCTAAGCTCAAAGGTCAAAGAACGGGAATGGTTAATAGTTTGTTTGAGGTTATTCAGTATCTTATCTATGGTTTTGATATCATCCGCTGAGGACAAAGAGGTCTTCAGTAACTGCAACTGCAACTGTATGGCAAATAAATTTTGACCAATTTCATTATGGAGATATTTCTGCAAAGTGCTTGCGTTCTTTTTCCTCAGTCAACGTTAATAGTGAGGCCAACGACTTGAGTTTCTGTTGGTATTCAAAGAGTTTTTGCTCTGAAATTTTACGTTGAGTAATGTCACGCATGATAGCCGTAGAAACGAATTCTCCCTTGATATTTATTGTATAATACGAATACTCCATTTGAAATTCTTCCCCTCCCTTTTTAACGGCTCTCCCTTCCAGGATATTGGACCCCCTGACGAGAGAAGTGCCCCGTCTTTGCAAAATGTGCAATTGCTTCTTTAAAAAAATCTTTGTTTCGGTGAGAAATAAGCATATAAGAGGACTTGCCCAACACGTCTTCACGGGAGTACCCGAACATTTCCTCTGCTTTTTTGTTAAAACCAATTATCATGCCCTTTGTATTTACAGAAACAATGGCATCATTAGCATGTTCTATTAGCTTGTGGAATTTTTCCTCTGATCTTTTTAAGCTATCCTCTGCTTGCCTACGGTCAGTAATGTCCCAGAAGATACCCAATACACCTATTACGGTTCCTGTGTCATCTTTAAGTGGCACCTTAACTGTTTGGATAATTGTTTCGTTGCCATTTATAGTATATTTTTCTTCAATAGTTTCTACAGTACCACTCTCCATAATTCTTTTATCATCTGCTCGATACTTTTCAGCCAACTCTTTACTGTAGAAATTATAGTCTGTCTTACCTACAATTTGTTCTGGAGTAATTTTTAAATCGTTAGCATAGTTTTTATTACAAGAGATATAAACTGAATTTTTATCCTTGTGAAAAATCTTCTGTGGTAGGTTTTCAAGGAGAGTTCTATACTTTTTCTCGCTTGTCCTTAACATTTCAGCTTCTTGAATGTGCTGAGCGATTTGACTTTTCAAACTTTTAAATTTCTCTTTGGAATTGGCTCTTGATTTCATATCTTTATTTTCATTGTTATTTTGCATTACCATCACTTAACCAATTTGGATTATAAAATAAAACTGCCAAGCATGCTTCTATTGCACATACACTCGGCAGTCCAGCTTTCTATAAACCCCTTTACCAAAAGCACGTTGCTACATAGATTCAACATCTGCTATAGAACTGTGGCTTTCCGTCCCTCGATTACTCGAGGTTTGGCTTTGTCGCTGTATATTAAACATTTATACTCCCAACAATATAGAAAAAGCAATCGGAAAAACCCTGATTTTTAACTTCGAAAAACCTGATTTTTGCTTTGATACTCATATATGATTGTGGCTCAAATGAAGGTAGTGTACCATATACCAAAAATACTGAATTATAGCGGATACATAAGATTCATTCCGTATCCTGTGTAATTTCCGGTGCTTCAATTCTCTATACTACTACCATTATCTCTGAACCACCAAGCACAGACAGGTATTATAAGATTGCTTTTCTAATACCTATTTCCTTTTGTTAAAAAAAACAGCCCCTCAGTCCACTGCAAGCAGACTGGGGGGCTGTTTCGCAATCTGTCTGATCTCGTTACGATGTAGCATCACCTGCGATAAAACCCTCTCACTGCCGTGATGTACACCCTCGGAAATATTCTAATTTCATTAAATTGCCATATGTGTTTTTCAGAAGTCATCATCTTGCAGGTCAATGAACAATAACCCCGTTACAAAATCGACGACTTCAAACAGCCCGATGCCAAAATTCAGACCGATAAGCAAGGGCTGCAGTTCAAGACCAATTTCGAGAGGATCGTAGTAGCATCCCGTCACCGACGGGTCAATAGGCCCGACCTGTACACCCGAACGGCTTTCAACGCCGGCAGGCCAGGGAATGACAGTTTCGCCGCGCGGCCCGTGAAGTCCCGCCCACACCGTGGTATGGGTACCCAAAAACAGACTTGCCACTTTTGTCGCATGCACACCGACTGAAATACCCGGTCCCACCCGCAGGCGCAGGCGGATAATATCAAGAACATCGAACACACGATTAGGAATATACAGTACAATGCTCTTAATGGGCCCTGCTTCAGCCTGCCGGGGCAGAGCCGTCTGCATAATTAAAACCAGGCTGAAGCATAAAACGAAAGCGGTGAAAAATGATTTCTTCATACAACCCTCCTTTGATTCGCAAATAGATTCATGATGTCATCCCTATGCCCTCTTATCAACCACCCGGACGGCTTTGCCGGGCACGCGGGGAATGGTCCCCTCGGGGAGCAATTCAAGCCGGTCAATATGAAACCCCAGCAGGTCGTAGATTTCGGTGGAGATTTCCTCCGATAGATCCGCGCTCACCGGTCCGCCCGTTTCCGCCATCACCGTGATGGTATCCCTTCCCCTGATCTTTTCCAGCACGATCTGGTAATGATTGCCGATTTCATCCCGCTGCATCAGGATGCTTTCAAGCTGCAGGGGGTAGAAGTTTACCCCTTTAATCTTGAGCATGTCGTCATTTCTTCCCTTCAGGCGACTCACGCGAAGAGATGTCCTGCCGCAGGTGCAGGGTTCCCTGCCTATGATGGAGGTGATGTCCCGGGTGCGGTAGCGGATGAGAGGCAGTCCTTCCCGGTTCAGCGTAGTCAGCACCATCTCCCCTTCCCTGCCGTCCGGAAGAACTTCTCCGGTCAGGGGATCGATGATCTCGACCAGGTAATCGTCCTCCCAGACATGAATGCCGCGGTGTTCCGCGCAGTCAATGCCGAGCCCCACGCCTCCGGTTTCGGTCATCCCGATTATGTCAAAGGTCTTAATCCCCATCTTCTCCTCGATGCGCGAGCGCATCTCATCACTCCAGACCTCGGCCCCGAAGATGCCCACACGCAGCGGCAATGCATGGAAATCAAATTTCTCCTTCCCGGCAACCTCTATCAGCCGCAGCGGGTAGGAAGAGATGGCGGTCAGGCAGTTGACCTCGAAATCCCGCAGGAACCGGAGCTGCAGCAGCGTTCTGCCCGCGCCGAAGGGCACGATCATCGCGCCCAGCTTTTCGGCGCCGTAATGAAAGCCGAACCCGCCGTTAAACAGCCCGAATGATGGGGTGATCTGCACCACGTCCCGGGAAGTGACGCCGGCAGCCGCGTAACAGCGGGCCATGATATTCCCCCACTGTTCAATATCGCTGCGGGTATAAGGATTGATGATCGGAGTACCCGTCGTTCCGGAGCTCATGTGGACGCGCATCAGGCCGGCATGGTCCGCGCAGACATATTTGAGTGGATAGGCGTCGCGCAGATCATCCTTGGTCATGAAGGGAAATTTCCGGATGTCGTGAATCGTCGTAATATCCCCGGGTCCCAAGCTGCCAAACCGCTTCGCGTAGAAGGGGTTGCGGGAAAAAATCCGATCGAGAGTTGCCTTGAGCCGCTCCCTTTGCAGCGCCTCCAAATCCGATCGTTTCATCGCCTCATATTCGGGTTGAAACATGGGACCTCAAAGAAAAGGGTTCAGGGGCAAGGGTTCAGGGTACAGGGTCCAAGTGCTATAAATTTTGGAGTGATGGAGTAATGGAGTGCTGTCCTCTTGCATCCTTCCGCCTATTGAGGGACGCACTCCGTTGCGTCCGCCTTCAAAATGCGGCCATGACGGAGCATGGCCCTCCATTATTATTATTCCCGTGCAATATCTATGACTGGAACTTTCCCCTCTTAAATCCTTCAGTCAACGCCCTCAGGTTGACATCCAGCACCCGGGGAGAGCTGATCCGCTTCAGCACCTTCTTCAGAGTGGCAAAGCAAAAGGGAAACGCCTTGTGGGCACAGGCAAAGCCGAGCAGCACGAGGTTGCTGACGACCAGCGCACCCAGCTCATGTGCCATCCCGGTCGCATCTATTGCGCCCGCCCGGATCGCGGCGGAGTTCACGTAAACCTGCCCCCCGGTCTTTTTCAGCAGGTGCATGTTCCGATCCGCCTCAGAATCGGAGAGCGCCAGGATAATGTCCCCCTGCCCCGACCTGATGAGGGGCGAGACAAAGGAACCGATCCTGATGTGTGAGACCACCGATCCACCCCGCATGGCCATGCCGTGGGTTTCGGAAGAGATAACATTCTTCCCTTCGGCGAGAGCCGCTTCATCCAGGACCCTGGTGAGGAACAGAACTCCCTGCCCTCCCCGCCCGCAGATAACAATCTGTATGCCGTTTCTCTTGCTCGCCATGCTCTATTCCACGACCTCAATTGCCCCCGCAGGGCATGCATGCACACACACCCCGCAGCCCGTACAGAGCAAATAGTTTATAGTAACACGCTCATTGCCATCGAGGCTCAGCGCCGGGCACTCAAAATTTTTAATGCAGCTCTGGCAGCCGGTACACTTTTCCGTAACCGTCACCGTATATCGTTTGCCCTCCCTGCTATTCATAATGCAGGGATGGCGGGCGATGATTACCGCTATGCCTCCCTTTTCCGAGCGGGTAAAGGCATGGGCATCACCCAGCAGCGCGACAAAGCCCGTTACATCGTAGGGGTCAATCACCTTGAGGAACTCAATGCCCGTTCCTTCGATCAATTTCTCAAGGCTGATGCAGTTACCCGCTGACCCATCGGCACGGATGCCGGTTGCCGCGGTGGGCTGATTGCCGGTCATGGCGGTGGTGCCGTTATCCAGGATGACCAGGATGAACCGGGCCTTGTTGTAAACGGCATTGATGAGCCCGGTAATGCCCGCGTGCATGAAGGTTGAATCGCCGATGGTCGCGACAACGGGGGGAAGCTCGGCGCCGCTTACGGTAAATGAATGATAGAGTCCCGCCGCCTGGTTAATGGATGCGCCCATGCACAGACAGGTATCAACTCCCCCGAGATTAATGCCCAGGGTATAACAGCCGATATCCCCGGGATAGATCCCGCGGGGAAACGCCTTCCTGATGGCAAAATACGATGCCCTGTGGGGACAACCGGGACAGAGCGTCGGCCGCTGTCCTCCCGGCGCCGGTTCCTTCACCCGTTTGAACGGCCTGCCGGCAAATCCGGCAATGATGGGATGCAAAATATCCGGCGTTAGCTCACCCTCTTTGGGCACATGACCGTTCAGCTTCCCTCTGACATTGCGCCGGTCGGGGATCTGAAGCTCAATCACCGGGTAGGTTTCTTCAATGACCAGGATCTTCTTAAAGCTCCCGGCAAGCCGACCCAAAAAAGCGGGAGCAATGGGATAGGGCATTGCAACCTTGTAGAGCGCAACCCGGTCAAGCACCCCCAGCTCGCTCAGGATATCAAGGGCGCAGGCATATGCCGCCCCCGAGGAGATGATGCAAAGCCGGGCGGCCCCGGCCCGTTTGTTGATGAGAGCCGGTTTGTATTGTGCGCTGCTGCCTATGGCCTCAAGCTTCCGGTTGAGTTCCTTGTGCAGGGAAAATCTGAACTTCGGCGTTGCCGCCAGGCGGGAAGGATTTTTCACGAAGGACGCTTTCCGCTTCAGCCTGATCACGGTGCCCGAACCGACATTCTGGCGGGCATGACAAACCATGGTGGTGGGCCGCAGCATCACCGGCAGGGAGTACTGCTCGGAAAGTTCAAGCCCCATCCGGACCATTTCATATGCCTCCCGGGGTGACGATGGATCCAGCACCGGTATCCTGGCAAACATGGCCATGAAGCGGCTGTCCTGCTCGGTCTGGGAGCTGTGCGGTCCGGGGTCATCGGCGGAGACGAGCAGAAATCCCCCTATCACACCGGTGTAAGCCGCGCTCATCAGCGAGTCGGAGGCAACGTTTAGCCCCACCTGCTTCATGGCAACGGCAGACCGGCAGCCGGCATAGCTGTTGGTGAGTGCGACCTCGAAGGCGGATTTTTCGTTGACCGACCACTCACGATAGACCGGCAGAGTTCCATCTTTGGCATATCGGTCAACACTGGATAAAATCTCTGTTGCCGGCGTACCCGGATATGAGGTGACGACCGTGCAGCCGCAGTCAACAATGGCGCGCCCGATCGCCTCGTTTCCCAGCAGTATTTTCTCCCGCTTCGCCGTCCTTTTCATACACCTCTCATACAATCAGTTCCAGCGCGGTGCTCTTTTTCTGGCGCTGATGATAAATGAAAACCGGCAAATAATCAATACGAGAATCGACCCCGCTTGCGCCTTGACACCCTTCAGGCAGTAAAGTATAATTTTGCGTACTAACCGCATTGCATGCATGTGTCATCATCCGGGAAATGTCTGATTCCGCTGTTGCCCGCCGCTCACCAGTAAGAGAGGTTCGTATGCCAAACATTACTGTGACCTTTTCTTCTTCTGCCTGCCGCGCCCTTCTCCTTTCCGTGCTCATCGCTGCCATGTTCTCCTGCACTCAGCACCGGGAAGCTGAAATTGTGCCGGCGGCTCCTCCGGCGCCTCAGACCGCAATTGAGCGGCAGCTTGAGCAGGCGCGCTCCGAACTCTCCGTCAGCCAGGCCACCGAGGAGCGCATTGCCTCAGAACTGCAGGCATTGAAACAGTCCGGGAAAGCGAACCCTGAGGATCTCAAAAATTACGAGATCTATCTCAGCCGCGTACAGGCCATGGTGGCGGAAAATCAGAAAATTGTGGAGGAGATGGAAAAGGCATATGCCAGACGCCAGGGCACGGAAAACATAGGCGGCACTTCGAAATCACCCCCTTCGGCAGAGGTGCCTCCCGCAGCAGCGGCGCCGGGGCAAGAGTCCGGCGAACTGGGCACCCTGGACCGGGAACTCAGCGCATCACTCTCCCAATTTGATCAGATGCTGCTGAAAGAAATGGATGACATCCGCGCGAAATCTGAAAGCAGGATGAGCACCCTGGCACAGGAAGCCGCATCGGCAGCACAAAGAATCGGAGAACAGGGCGAAGAAACTGGCGGAACAGCCGGGGAGCCCGCTTCATCTGAAGGGGGCGAAAAAGGCGGTCAGGAGGGAAGCGAAGGAGAAAGCGGCGGGAGCTATGAAAACGTGCCGACCACCGATGGGCCGGTCGCGGGGGGATCATCGGCAGGCGGTTCCGCTTCAGGACAACAGGCGAAGCGGCCTTCCGGAAGCGACCAGGATGACGATATCGTGGCCCGCCAGCTCCGTGAAGCCGCGGAAAAAGAGACTGATCCGGAGCTCAAAAAAAAGCTCTGGAAGGAATACGAAGATTACAAGAAATCCACTCGCCAGTAGAGCGCACCGGAAGTTTATACGATACCCGGGTCCTCTCTACGTGGTCATTGCGAGTGAAACGAAGCAATCTCATTTTGTGCAACTTCCTGCTTTCAGGGTAAATAATGATTGCTTCGTCGTCACGCACACGCGTTACTCCTCGCAATGACTCGCTTGTTTTGTTTTGCATAAATGCTTATTCCCGAAACATAACACCCCCCACTGCATCAGCATGGCCATAAACGTTCGCATTGCTGTCAGTATAATCATCCTCTTTATTTGTTCCATTGCCGCCTGCTCGACCCTCGACGGGGCGCGCCAGACTGCGCAAACCAAAATGGTGCAGGCAAAGCAGACCATCCCCGAGTCCGAGCTGCTGGACGTGGATATCGCCATCTTTACGAGTGACGAGATCACCGAAAAAAGAGCCCGGAAAGAAGGCACCAATCCCGAGGTGAGAAAGGCTGAGAACCATTTTATCCCCTACCATCTGAAAAACACCCTGGAGGGGAGCGGTTACTGGGGCATGGTCCGGGTCACCCCGGTGGTATCCGATGCGGCGGAAGTCATGGTGCGGGGTGAAATAATTGAGTCGAACGGCGAAAACCTTGCCGTCAAGGTGAGGATCAGCGACACCACCGGCAGGGTGTGGCAGGAGAAGGAGTACAGGGCCTCAGCCACCGGCAACGACTACCTGGGCACCACCCCCGGAGAAAAGGACGCGTTTCAGGGTCTCTACAACGCCATCTCCAATGACATGTCCCGATTTCTTCAGGAGTTGCGCCCTGATGAGATACAGGCGCTGCGCATTGTTTCAAACCTCCGCTTCGCGGGTGATTTCGCACCCCATGCCTTCGGGGATTATCTGCAGGAAGACAACGGCAGGTTCACCGTAAAGCGGCTTCCGGCCGACGATGATACCATGATGGCCCGCATCCTGCAGATTCGCGAGCGCCAATACATGTTTGAGGACGTCATCAACGAGCATTACGAAGGTTTCTATAATGAAATGTGGTCACCCTACGAAGGCTGGCGCTCCTCAAACCTCACCGAGCGCCTTGCCCTGGAAAAGCAGAGACGCGCCGCCCTCCTCCGGGAAGCCGCGGGCGCGCTGCTGATAGCGCTGGCCATCCTGGGCGAAGTGGGCGATGTGCATGATTCCGGCGCCCTGACCGCAACGATGGTCATCATCGGCGGCCAGGTGTTTTTAAGCGGCGTCAACATCTCCAAGCAGGCCCAAATGCACTATGAAACGCTGGCAGAACTGGGGGAATCATTCGGCAGCGAAATGAAGCCGGTGGTGATGGAATTTGAAGGCAAGAAGTATGAGCTGACCGGGTCGGCGGAACAGCAATACAAGCGCTGGCGGGAGCTCTTGCGGGAAATATACTATGCCGAGACGGGGTTCCCAGCAGGAGGGAATCAGGTGAGGCAAAGCCAAAGTAGCAGACAGTTCGGAGTAATAGGTAGCGATGTGCGATCTGGATCCGCGATATGCGATATGATTGATCTGAGATGTGGGATTTGTGATGTGAGATAAGGGCGATATGAGGTATAGTGTATGATCTGGAATGTGGGATAAATAATTGCGATGTGCAATCGTGAACGAGGGATATGAAACAAACTAAAAACTTTAATTCCGGTTCTTATCGCAGATCGCACTTCCCGATCGCAGATCACCCCTTTCACAGATCGATACATCGCCTTGCTCTTATCGCTATCCCAGATCGCACATCGCAGATCTCTCATCCTCTGGGACGCACTTGCTGACCCAACGGACACCACACCTACAGACCCGCGTGACAAAATTATAACCCCGCTCAAGGTGACCGCGGGAGAAGAAGGGGCCGGTCACGCTGAGGGCAGGAAACAATCTTTCCGACAATATGCCATGCTGGTTGCGGCCCTGCTGCTCCTCACCGCGGGAGGTCTCTGGCTGTTCAGTTACCTGTCAAGGAACCCCCTGCCGCCCGGCGCAGCGCGAAATCAAAAACAGGTTTCGGAAGTGACTCCGGAAGCGGTGCCGTCAACCGTTCCTGCCACATCACAACCCCCGGCTGCACAGGCACAGACGGCTGCGCCGGACAAGGAGGAGGCGGAACAAAAGCTCGCTGATTTTCTGAAAGCAAAAAAAGAGCTTGATGAGAAGGGGGTCGCAGAGTGGGGCGGAGAGGGCTATCAGCGGCTTCTGCAGCTCGCTCAGGCTGCCGATGCCGCGCTCATGCGGGAAGAGTTTGCCGCCGCCGCAGAGGGCTATACTCAGGCATCCGCTGTCGCGTTCAGCCTGGGAGAAAAAATGGGTGATGCGCTTCGGGACATCCTCGAGCAAGGCCGGCGCGCCCTGAGTGAAGGGGACGGCAACAACGCAGAGCGGCTCTTCAGACTGGCGCTGATGATTGAACCCGCGCACCCCCTGGCCCTGCGCGGAATCGAGCGCGCCAAAAACTGCGGGAAGGTGTTGGAGCTGCTGCAATCCGCCGCGCGGCATGAAGAAGGCAACAGCCTTTCTTCCGCCCGTGATGACTACCAGGAGGCCGTCCGGCTGGACCCTGAATCGGAAGAGGCCCGGGCCGGCCTGGCTCGCGTGACCGGCCTGATAGCTTCCCGGCAATTCGATGAATTGATGTCAGGGGGAATAACCGCGCTGCACGCGCACGACTACGGCCGGGCCCGGCAGCTGCTCCTCAAGGCTCGATCGATTAAGCCGGATTCCCCCGAGGTCAATGACGCCCTCGCCCAGGCGGATTCAGCCCTGAAACGGGCCCGCATCGCCGAGCTGCAAAATGAGGCGGCTGCCGCCGAGCGCTCCGAGGACTGGAATGGGGCGCTTGCCGCTTATCAAAGCCTTCTTTCCCTGGACAGTTCCATCCAGTTTGCCCTGCAGGGCAAAGAACGGGCGATCAAGCGCAAGGAAATGGAAGAGGACATCAAAAGCTACCTGGCCCAGCCGGGCCGGCTGGAATCCGACCAGTCCCTGAACAGGGCAACAGCGCTGCTTGGCGAGGCGCGGCAGATGGAGCCGCGGGGTCCCCGCTTGAGCAGGCTCATAACAGAATTGGATACCCTTGTTACCTCAGCCCGCACCACCGTGCCGGTAATTATCGAATCTGACGGGCTGACCGAAGTGGCCGTCTACAAGGTGGGCAAGCTGGGCCGCTTCCAAAGCAAGGAGCTGTCCCTCCGCCCGGGAACCTATACGGTCACGGGGGCCCGCTCCGGTTACAAGGATGTGCGCCACAGCCTGTCGGTCAGGGCCGGCAGCACGTCGCCGCGCATAACCGTCACCTGCACTGAAAAAATATAAAAATGTCTGCAGAGCCCCCGGCGCAACAAATCATTGAACCCATACCATTCAAACCGGTCGACTATCGTCGTCCGCACGGTGGCCTGTCCCGCGGCCGGTGGCTGTTCATTGCGCTTCTTGCATGCTTCCTTTTCTTTTTCCTCTACGCGATCCTGTTTGTCTTTACCGCCCGTCAGGTATCACTACAAATAGATCCCGACCCCGAGCGGGTCTCCGTCAAGGGGTCGCTCTTCAGCATCCACATCGGCAGCAGCTACCTCCTGCGCCCCGGAAACTATAGTGTGCACGTCTTTAAATCCGGGTACAAACCCCTTGAACTGCCCTTGCTGGTCACCGGGGAGTCAAACCAGAAACTGGTCGCCGTCATGGAAAAGCTTCCCGGCCGCTTAACCGTAACCGCTTATTCACAGGAGCGGCCCGCTGAAACCGTTGAGGGGGCTGAGGTCATTATCGACGCTGAAAAGGCCGGTGTCACTCCCCTTGCCGGCATCGAGGTCAAGGCCGGCCCCAGGGAAGTGCTCGTCAGGGCAGACCAGTACCAGGACTTCAAAACCTCCCTTGAGGTAGAAGGCATGGGCGCTCTGCAGACAATAAACGCGGCGCTGGTATCCGCATCGGGAGGCATAACCGTTGATTCCATTCCATCAGGCGCGGACATTGCCATCGACGGAACTGTACGGGGAAAAACCCCGCTCCAGCTCAAGCTCGGCGCAGGAACCTATGGGCTGGAGATAAGCGCCCCCCATTATAAAAGCTGGCAGTCCCGCATTGAGGTGAAGGAAGGTCAGCAGGAGGTGCTGGATACGGTCACGCTGCTTCCCGCCGACGGCACCATCAAACTGCTGACAAATCCTCCGGGGGCCATTGTGACGGTTGATAAAACCTTCGTCGGTCAGACGCCGGCACGCATCCCCCTTGCGCCGGATGTTGATCATGTGCTTCACATCTCCAAGGCGGGCTATGAAAAAATTGAAGAAAAGGTGCGTCTGGCCAGCGAAGAGGTCCGGGAACTCAGTCTGGAGATGAAACCCGCCATCGGGACCATCCACTTCAGCGTGAAGCCTGAGAACGCAGAGCTTTACATCAATGACAAGCCGCAGGGCCCCGTGCCTCCGAGCCTTTCCCTCCCTTCCGCGCCGCAGAAGCTTAAAATAGTAAAAGAAGGTTACGAGCCGTATCAAACGGAGATAACGCCGCAGCCCGGCGTTGCGAAGGAACTTAACGTAACCCTCCTCAAAAAAATCCCGGCCCCGGCGGCAGCGGGTTCAGCAGCGAGCATCAGGGCCGCCAACGGATATCCCCTGCTCCTGGTCCGGCCTTCCTCCTTTACCATGGGTTCTTCGCGGCAGGAACAGGGACGCCGTTCCAACGAAACCATCCGCGAAATCGTTTTCACCCGGCCGTTTTACATGGGCCTCAAGGAAGTGAGCAACGCTGAATTCAGGGAATATCAACCCGGCCATGATTCAGGCTCTCTTCAAGACCGCAGCCTCAATCAGGACGCGCAGCCGGTTGTCAATCTCACCTGGGAGGAGGCCGCCTCGTATTGTAACTGGTTAAGCGGAAAGGAAAAGCTCCCGCCGGCGTATAGCCTCCGGGGGAGCGGGTTGATTGCCGCGGAACCCCTCGCACGAGGCTACCGGCTGCCGACAGAAGCGGAATGGGAATACTGCGCGCGCTTCAGTGGAAAGACGGCCGACTCCCTCTATCCCTGGGGAACCGGCTTTCCGCCCCCGACACGAACCGTTAACATCGCCGATCTCTCCGCCCGGGATCTTCTTCCCGGGTACTTTGACAACTATGAGGACGGCTACCCGGTTTCGGCGCCTCCCGCCACATTTGCCGCCGGCGCGCTGGGGCTGTATGATCTCGGCGGCAATGTTGCCGAGTGGTGCCATGACTATTATTCAATCTACTCCTACAACCCCGGCCGGCGCTATCAGGACCCCGCGGGCCCTCAGGAAGGAACGCATCACCTTATAAGAGGGTCAAGCTTCAGGCACGCGAGCATCAGCGCCCTGCGATCCGCTTTCCGGGATTACAGCAGCGATAAAAGACCTGATGTCGGCTTTCGCGTCTGCCGGTACGCCGATTAATCCTTTAGAAAATAAATCAATATGTGCTATACCATAATCATGCTCTATCTGCTCTGCTGCACGGGCCTGCCCGGGTTATCGTTCAGGGACGCAAGCCATGCGGTCCGGTTTCCTGCCATCGGAACGGAAACCGGCATCATTCGCACCGGCGGAGCGCGTCACCCGGACCTGCTGGCCCAGCGCGCTCAAACCACCATACCCGACAGAAAAGAGCCGGCATCCGGGAAGAAGGATGCCGCATCCCAAACGACAGAACAAACCACGGGAGCGCCTGAGCAGAAGGATAAAAAATCGCCCCCGAAAAACTTTGTGCCTTCTGAACAGATTGATGCCGACAAGGCGGTGGATTTCCCGGCGGATATATAGGGGGGATGTGAGATGTGTGATATGGAGATCATGTGATCTGCGATGTGGGAGTCTGCGATATGCGATAGAAACGAGGCAAAGGGCGATATGATGAGCTTGCTAACGTATAAGGAGCAAGATATCTTCAGATATGTGCGCATCACAGATCGCACTTCTTGGTTTTTCATCTCACATCTCACATCCCACATCGCAGATCACTAACAGCTCATCTCTCGCACAAAAGGATCCTCCTATGAAAAATTCTTCTCCCCTCACCTTTGAGTTTCTCTACCAGATCTTCTCGCTCATCATCAGCGTTATCCTGGTGCATGCAGTATACGTGGGGATAATCTGGCCTGCCTCGGATGCATTTCTGGCCGAACAGGCTGCCCTGATGAAGCAGGACCCATCGCACGTAGCCAAGCAGTCCGTCTACGTGGTATTGGTTGACTATGAACAGGAGACAGAAATCATTCTCATGTTCTGGGCATTGGCCATCATGATCTACAAAGGCATTGTAATCACCAGAAATCGCTCCCTGCTGCAGGAGGACCTGATACCCATGGCTGAGGGGATGAAAATATTGCCTGAGGATGTCCACGACATCTCTAGGCAGATTCAGTCATTGCCGCCGGTTCAGAGGGGTGCTCTGCTTTCCCGGGTTTTGCTTGCCGCATTGCAGCGCTTCAGTTCAACCCGCAACATCCAGGATGTATCCAATGCCACCAATGCCTATTGTGCTTCTGAGGGAGATCGCCTGGACTCCGAGCTTTCCATGATCAGATACGTTCTGTGGGCCATTCCCTCCATCGGCTTTCTGGGCACCGTACGGGGCATCAGCCTGGCGCTGGGCTATGCCCACCGAGCGGTTGAAGGAGATATTTTTGATGTCACCAAAAGCCTGGGGACGGCATTCAACTCGACCCTGATCGCCCTGCTTATCAGCCTTGTGCTCATGTTTTTCCTGCACCAGCTTCAGCTTCTGCAGGAGCGGTACGTGCTGGACACGGAATCCTACTGCGAAGAGAAGCTCATCAGTCGTCTCCACGCCCGTTAGGAGCATAGATCATGACACTGCTGGGAATCGAGTTGAGTGACGCCGGCATAATGGCAGCTGCAGGAGATCCGCCACTGCTCCTCGACACAGATGGGGCAGAAAAATCAAGCCCCGGTTTTGCCCTAAGCACCAACGATGGACTAATCATGGGACGAGATGCCTTAAGCAGGTTTCGTCTCAATCCCCGCTCATACAACAATCGTTTCTGGGACGAGCTGAGCACTGAACCGATTAAACAGCCGGGGTTGGAAGGGAAAACCTATGCGGAGCTGGCATATCGTCACCTGTCAAAGCTATGGGACATCCTCAGGAATAAAGCAGACGAGGTTGTCATCGCTGCCCCCGGTTTTTATACCCCGCATCAGCTGGGTCTCTTATTAGGGATTGCGGATGAATTGTCCATACCCGTCAAAGGATTTGCCTCGATCGCACTGGCAGGATCGTCGGCCCCCCATCCTCAGCACCCCCTCCTGCACTTGGACATTCACCTGCACCGGATCGAAATAACCTTTCTCGAGCAGGGTGACCGCCTTATCCAGAAAGAAGTGAAGACTATTCCGGCTAGAGGTTTCAACTATCTGTACACGGAATGGGTGAAGATGGTTGCAGACGAGTTTGTGCGAACAACACGTTTTGACCCCTTTGATCAGGCCGCATACGAACAGGAGTTGTACAACCGCCTTCCCCCGGCAATTAAAAGCCTGCAGCCGCATTCATCCACGACATTTACCTTACAAGCCGGGGCACACAGCCACCGCGCAACCTTAACCCATGACCTTTTTGCTCAAAAAACCGAAGCCGTGCTTTCAGAGGTGCGCCGGATCATCGAGGATATGATTCTCAGTTCAGGCTTCCATGAAAAAGCCCCCGTTCTTCAGATCACTCAACGCGTCAGTCACCTGCCCGGCTTCAAAGAATCCTTATGCAAAATACCCGGTCTCATCATCATTGAACTTGCGCCGGGATCGGGTGCCCTGGGATTACTCAAGCTGCGGGACCGATTCACCAGCCAGCACGAAAGACAGGGTATCACACTTTTAAACAGCCGCCCCTGGCCGCCCAAATCAGCCGGCGGCCATGCCCCCACGCCACCTGTCCGGGCCATCATGCAGCCCAATCATATCCTGCACGATGATTGTGCCTACCCCATTACCGCTGAGCCTCTCATCATTGGTCAGAGTAACCATGACGGTGAGACCACCCTGTGCATCAGCAGCAACCCTTCAGGTTTCTCTCAACGCTACTGTACCATTCAGCGTGAAAGGGATGATATCGTACTCGTCAATGAGTGCCCGGCCGGCACCTTTGTGGATGATCGGCAGATTGTAACAACCAGCATCCTCAGGCTGGGCCAGAAAATCCGGGTGGGAACGCACTCAGATGAGCTCAAACTGATCGCTTGTGTGGGCGCCGATGAAAAAGAGAGACGTAACCGTATTTAGCATCTCCTTCATTGACTGCATTACCTGCGGTCTGGGTGCGATGCTCCTGCTGTTTGTGATTGTGAATGCCAGGAGCGTGACCAGCAGGAGCGAGATCACCTCGGAAGTCCGAAGCGAAGTTGACCGGATGGAAAAAGAGGTGCTCCAGGGGAAAAAGGATCTGGTGGAAGCCCGCAATACAATGGAGCAGACGCTGGAGGAACTGGTCAAAACGCAGGGGCTCTCGCGCAGGGTTATAGAAACCATTAAGGAAAAAAAGACCGAGCTTTCCAGTTACGACAACGATACCCTCGCCTCCAGGGAACACATCAACCGCCTGAAGGCGGATCTCAAGGCGAAGGAGGAGGCGCTCAAGCGGCTCGAAGGCGGGAGCACCTCCCGCGATGACCACGGCTCCAAGGTGAGGCAATTCACCGGGGAGGGTGACCGCCAGTACCTGACGGGCGTCAAAATGGGCGGCCAGAGGGTCTTCATCCTCGTCGATGCCTCGGCCAGCATGCTTGATGATACCATCGTGGGCATCATCCGCAAAAGGAATATGGCCGATGGGGACAAGCGAAAGGCGGCCAAGTGGCGGCATGCAGTGAAGTCCATCGACTGGCTGACCACCCAGCTTCCTCTCACCGGCTCGTACCAGGTTTACAGCTTTAATGAAACCGCTGCCCCTGTCCTGGAGGGAACCGAAGGAAAGTGGCTGGACGGCAACAATGCCCCGCAGCTCAATGAGATAGTCAACCGGCTGCACCTGATGGTGCCGCAGAAAGGAACCAGCCTCGCCAATGCCGTTGCTGCCGCGCGAGCCATGTCCCCGCCGCCCGACAACATCTTTCTGCTCACCGACGGTCTGCCCACCATGGGCAGGGAAAAGCCCTGGGGCAAAAAGGTATCCGGAGAAAAGCGCCTGGCCCTGTTTAACGAAGCAACCCGCCAGCTCCCGCCCCAGGTCCCGGTAAATATAATTTTGTATCACATGGAAGGAGACCCGGCCGCCGCCAGCGCCTTCTGGCGACTGGCCATGGCAACCGGGGGCTCCTTTTTTTCTCCTTCACGGGACTGGCCCTAACAGGTTGTTAAAAAAAACAGTGGCGCATGAATGGTTGGAGCGGCTCTATGCCGCGATCACATCGCACCTGAAGGTGCTCCTACCGGCTCATGCATTTTGCTTGCTGCACATTTAAAAAACCCATGAAAAGACGAAGAAGAGAACTCGAGATATTCAGCCTCTCCTTTCTGGACTGCATCTGCTGCGGCTTCGGCGCCATTATTCTTCTCTTTGTGCTGTCGAAATTCGGCCAGCCCATCAAGATTGAAGAACTGCGCCGGGACCTCACGGCCCTCATCGCCAAGCGTGAAGAGGAGCTGCATGTCATCCGGGGCGAGGTGCAGGTGCTCAATCGTGAGCTGGAAGGGAAAAAAGAGCAGCTCTCGCGGGAGACGGAGAGCCTGGCGCGCCTCCAGGGAGACCTCTCAAAATTACAGGGGGAGTTTGCGGCATCACAGCAAAATGCCGCGGTGCAAAACACCATTGAGGGCAAGCTCGCTCAGGCCCAGCAGGAGCTTACCGAGGAGATGAAGCGGCTGCAGAAGGACCGGCCGGTCGCGCGCGACGGCTCGGTGGGAGGCATCCCCGTCGACAGCGAGTATATCATTTTCATCATCGACACCTCGGGGAGCATGCAGCGCAATGCCTGGCAGCTGCTGCAGAAAAAGCTCCGCGAAACGCTGGACGTCTACCCCCGGGTCAAGGGCATCCAGGTCATGAACGACGAAGGCACCTATTTGTTTCCCGAGTACCGCGGCAGCTGGATCCCCGACACCCCGGGCCGCCGAAAGGTGATCATCAACACCTTGAGCGGCTGGACACCCTTCAGCAACAGCAGCCCCGTGGAAGGGATCAACGAGGCCATCTCCACCTATTACGATCCCGGCAGGAAGATCAGCCTTTATGTCTTCGGCGACGAATTCAGCGGCTATGACATGCAGGGGGCAATCGACACCGTGGACCGGTTAAACAAGGCGGACAGAACCGGGGCGCGGCGGGTGAGGATCCACGCGGTGGGATTTCCCACGGTGCTCAAAGACATCCGCGATGAGATGAATACGGGAGTTCGCTTTGCCGCCCTGATGCGCGTCCTCTGCCAGCGAAACGGGGGCACGTTTGTCGGGCTCAACACCACCAGGCCGTAGTTTCCGACCCCTGTAACACGAAAATAGATTTATGGTACCCCCTCACCCTAACCCTCTCCCCTGCTGGGGAGAGGGAATTTTTTTACCTCATCTCCCATGGAGACTGTGTCGCAATTTACGCTTAACATGAAAACAGGACGCATGGAGGGACGCGCTCCGAAGGGACAAGGGAGTGTAATACAAAAATGGCTCCCTGCCGAGCAGGAAGCCATTTTGTATATACAGTCCTTCCACGTTCCTCTTTACCGTTTATGTGACAGCAAAACCCGTCAGTAGCGCCACTTGCCTCTGGAAAATGAGAAGATCTCGGTTACCGGGCATTCCTGTTGAAGCTTGAACTGCCCGTTGACCGCTTCTTCATAGGTCCTGGCCTTACTGACAAAGGTCTGCTCCTGATAATTGAGGATCCCCACATAGGGAGTCTCTTTGCTTGCAGTCTTTTTGGTTCTTCCGCTATAGGTTCTGCTGTAGCCGGTATATTCAGCAACGAAGGCATCATCAACCTTCCTGCAGGAAATATTGATCTTGCTTTTTTCTTCCCGGCTATACAGATGCTCCATCCACTCCTGATTAAAAAGCTGAAAGCTCGCCTCCACGTCCCGGCTCTCATCCATCGCATACAGCGCAGGATGTGGTACCAGCACTCCGAGGCACAGGGCCACCGCATAAACAGCAACGAGGGATCTCATGGCCGCACTCATCATTCGCCGTTCATGACCTTGAACTCAACCCTGCGGTTCATTTCCCGGCCCTGACGGGTGGCATTGTCGGCAACGGGGTTCGCTTCGCCATATCCCGTCGTGCTCAGCCTGTCGGCGACAATTCCCTTCTCCACCATATAGGCCTTCACTGCTTCCGCCCGCTTTTCAGAGAGACGCAGGTTGTATTCCTCGGTGCCGATGCTGCAGGTATAACCTTCAACCGCAACGTTCTTCTCGGAATGCTTTTCTAAAGCGGCAATTCCTTCATCAAGGATGGGGAAATACTGATCCTTAATGACCGCCTTGTCGAAATCGAACTGTATGCCGTTGAGAACGATCTTTTCAACCACCTTGGGCGGCGGCGGCGGTTCTTCTGCCACAGGCTCGGGCGCCGGAGGTGGCGGCGGGGGTGCCGGTTCTTCATCCTTGCACACGATCGCACCGATTATTCCTCCGACAAGCGCGCCTGCTGCCACGCCGACCGCGGCGCCTTCCGCGGTATCCTCATCGCCCTGGTGACCGACAACGGCACCAACGCCGGCTCCCACCGCAGCACCCGCTACGGCACCGGCAGCTATACATTTTGCCCGTTTGGACGCCGTCGAGCAACCGGCGGCCATCACAACTATCAGAATTAAGACCATCACCTTCGCAAATACTTTCATCGTACCTCCTCCTTTCTCATCACATCATAAAATGTTAACCAACCTGACAATCAACTGTCGCTCTCACATCTGCCGTAACAATCCAGGAATTTCATCACCTCCTTTACATCCGCCGGGTCAGGGTTAAAAAAACAGATTTATAAATGTCACACTATTCCGCCTCCGGCTGCGCAGCTTCCATGGGTTTATTTGCTTCGACCGCCGCCTTATCCATGAGTTCGCCACTCTTTTCCACAGCTTGGTCCGCTTCTTCTTTAACTTCTTTCACGGCTTCTCCCATAGCTTCCTTAGCCTTGCCTGCTTCTTCTTTAACTTCTCCCACGGCTTCTCCCATAGATTCCTTGGCTTCGCCCGCCGCTTCCTGTACCTCCTCCACAACCGGGGCAGCAGCTTCCTCCACCGCCTGTTTCGCTTCTCCTACTGCTTCTTTCGCTTCATCCACCACCGGTGCCACTTGTTCTTCAATCTTCTGCTCCATCGTCGTCGCAGGCTTGTCCTCGGATTTCTTGCAGCCTGGGGCACCAATCATGAGAGCCAGAATGACAACCCCGCAGATGAACCACATGCTTCTCATAGCCCTACCTCCTTTCAAGATGTACTGCCCGTTAACAAACAAAGCGACCATCTTACATCCATCAATTAATATCTTTATTTATAATGGTATTCCTCAAAAATGTCAAAGTAAAACTGCGTAGGCCATGCATTTTTTAGCCTGCCGTGGGCACCCCATAAAATTATGCCGCCGTGCAACTCAACAGCAGCGAGACATTACGGAACTATTTCATACCCATACCGCTTCATTTCTTCACCGCACAGGGCAACAAACGTATCTTTATCCGACCGGCTCCATTCCGGCCATTTGGGAAAAAGAAATGTCCTGGTAATGTTCCTGGGCTGTCCGGCAAATTTAAGCCACTCCTGTTCCAGATTGAACTTCATATCCGTTATCGCAAGCAGCAAGGATTCAAATGCGGCGTAATTGCCGATGATGTCCTCAAATCGCATGGTTGCATCGGCATGTTCCCGCATGTACGAGTTTTCATAGGTCCACAGCCAGCAGAGCTTTTCAAACCGCGTAAAACGCGACCACCGATGAGGATCAATGTCTTTCCGGGGAGGAACAAAATCGTAGTAGTCCTTATCCTCCGGGGTATACGCTCTCCTGCTCATGACCGACCGCACCCCATCCCTTCCGTCACGGATGATATGAATAATTTTCATGGCCGGGAGATGCTTCTTAAACGCCGCTATGTGTCGGCGCAAATGGCTGTTGACTTCACCATAGATGCTGGCCCTGTTGGCAACACACCGCAGGGCCATCTCCCCAAAGCGAAAATCAAGGAGATACTTCTCCGCTTCGGCGGGATCCATAGTTGCCTTCCTGTGGAAGGGATTTTCCCGTGGAACCGGCTCATGCATGACGCACAATCCGTCAACACGCCTGTTTAAAAATTGCGCCAGCCAGGCGGTTCCTGTTCTTCCGGTGCTGGTGATCAAAAAAAGCTTTCGCTGCTTCAAAATGGCAAGCGCTTCACCCGTTGCGGGAATGAGCCAGCGAAGGGCGGCGCGATACGCAAATCCTTTATCAATGCCGATTTTACCGGCTTTGCGGCTCACCTTGTAAACGAATCGTGTCCAATCAAATCCACTGTTCATAAGCATGCGTTCATACCCAGGCGACCGCTACAATTGTTGTGGCGTAAAAAGCCCCTCCCCTGTGAGCCACTGAACCTCTTCTCCAGCATGGTAGTCGCAACGCACAGGAGCCTTTCATAAGTAAAGAAGTTTTGGACGCACTACACATTAATGATGTCTGAGATATAACTGGCCAAAACAGGGGCAGGTGTCAATTTGACAGGGCTGCGCTTCTCTGTCAAATGTAACACCCTTTGAGATGTGACCCAAAACGGTTTTGTCACCGACACATCTCGTAACCCTGCCGTCGGGCGATATGCGGATAAATAATCTGCCGGCATCGCATTTGATGCCCCTGGATTTTACCGGGATTTCCTCAAGGAAACAGGGGTTGTATTCTGAAAGCAGCTTTTTTTCCTCCCCGGTATAAGCCTGGGGGTACCGTTTTCCCTGGAACATCCCCTTGAAAGGCTTGGGCATTATTGTGACCCCTTTTTCTCGGAAGTAGTCATGGTCCTTCATGAATCTGGAAATCAGGCTCGGCTGTAAAACATAGCTTACCCTGCAATTAAATCCCTTTTCCTGCAACAACACAATATTGCCTATAAAATCATCGACCTGATTTCTTCTTTCCCGCTCCGCGATGTGCGTCGATATGTAAAGGAAGTCCACCCGGTCGGGGTTGATCTTTGTTGCAAACTCCGCCACCCTTCTGCTGATGCTTAAATTTGTATCCACATAGATGGAAAAGTGCTCCGTGAGCGTTTCGCATAAGTGGACAAACCGGGGGTACATGAAAGGCTCCCCGCCGGTTAAGCCGACCGTCCACTTTTTCCCCGCTTCATTTTTTAACAGCTTAATTATCTTGCCGCTTTGCTCCAGGGGGTCTGCGGGAAGGCCGGTAAGCCTGCGTATGAATTTTTTGCCCATTGTGCTGATGCGCCGCGCAATCCCGTGGTCGGAGTTTGCCCTTCCAATTTTGCAATACGGGCAGTGAAAATTGCATGCCTTGGTAAAATACCACAAGGCCAGGGCCTGCGTGTCTTCGATTGAACTCTGAGCAAATTTCATAAGGCGTTATGGGCTCTGCTTCGTTTTTCCGCCCGCTCCATGAGCGGTTTCAGGCGCTTAAAAATTCTGCGCCACTTAAAATAGCTGGAGATGGAATCATGCGCGGGCACCGCTCCGTGTTTCAGGTAGAGGTATAATGCCGACAGGCGGGTCTCATCGGTATAGGCATACACCCTGTCATAACCGGCTGCCGCAAAAAAAGCCAGGGTTCGGAAGGTAAGCGCAGAGGCCAATCCTTTTTTCCCGCGGTGGGAAGAATCAAGCACAAGCCACAACCCGATCCCTATTTTTTTTCCCGCCCTGGACTTGTCAGACGTGGTGCTGCATCCCACCAGGCGACCCTTATAGTACAGCAGCGACCCCGCATCCGGCGCGATCATCTGATCTACCAGGGCCTTTTTCACCCGTTCCGGTGTCCAGACACCGAACTCCTTATCACGATTCAAAAGATCGCTCCACTCATTAAGGTCCGTTTCCCGACCCGGCGAGACGATGGTGTAACCCTCAGGCAAATCCCATTGCCGGCCAACATATGCTGCAAACATGGCTACAGGAAATTCCACTTTGACCTGCCTGGGGAAGAATATTCTGAAAAATTTTTTAATCTTTCTCTTGGACAGCATGATTAAGGAGGTTCGGATAAGTCGGCAAGCAGCGTTGCAGGGCACAGTCATTGATGGTTACTGTGCAGTCCGCAACATCCGTGCAAAAGCGGTGACAGGGTAACACCAATGAATGCAAATAGCAATGCGAATCTGTCTGCCCCTGCGGGGCACAGGTTGTGACGGAACAACCCGGAAGGGATGCTCATGCCGCGGAACGCCGTGTGCACTGCAGTGAAGCATAAGCAGTGCCCCCGTCAATCATCATCCGCTCTCCGCATCATTGTGACGGGTGAGCAAAAAACAACGATTGACAATTACCGCAATAGCAGCTATATACCCTTTAATTTCAAGTGTTTTTTTGGACGGGCACAAACGCCGATTGCTCTTTTCACATCACACAGAGGCGGCCCGAACCTCTTAATAAATTGAGCAGAAACAGGGCATTATTAAAAGAGTTGCGCTGATGTCCAACGTAGTGGCCCATTCGATAAAATCCTACCTGTTTCGCACGGGAAGCTGGATCTACGCTCAGATAAGTCACCTTAAGCGATTTCATCCCCTGGTCATTACCGACAAAAAAAGTAATCTCGACATTTTCCCCGTTGCTGAAATATACTCCCTTTCGGACCTTAACCCACTCAATCGTCTTTGCGCAGCAGCAGTATGTTAAGCTTACCGGATCATCCTATCCCTTTTTCGGCAGGGTTCTTCGGAAGAAGGGGGCTGCCCTCATCCACTCTCACTTTGGGAATCGCGGCTACTTTGATCTCCCCCTCAAGCAAAAGCTTGACATCCCCCTGGTCACCACATTTTACGGCCATGATGTTTCGCTGCTTCCCCGGGAGGAGCGCTGGCAAGGGAGATTGAAGCAGCTTTTTGCCGATGGCGACCTTGTGCTGGCAGAGGGAAATTACATGAAAAAAACCCTGCTGGAGCTGGGCTGCCCGGAGCAAAAAGTGAAGGTGCAGCATCTCGGGGTCAACCTGAACAGCATACCTTTTATCCCCCGCAAACCGGACGGTGGTCACAAGATCAAGATCCTGGTTGCGGGCACGTTTCGGGAAAAGAAAGGAATCACTTACGCGCTGGAGGCATTCGCCCGGGTTGCCTCCCGTCATAAAAACCTCGAGCTTACACTTGTCGGCGACGCGGGGCGCAGTCAGCGGGAAGTAGACTATAAAAAGGAGATTCTTTCACTTATCGGGGCCCGCAACATCGCCGCCCGGGTCAACTACCTGGGGTTCCTCCCCTATCCCGCGTTCATCCGGGAGGCCCAGAACAATCACATTTTTCTCTCCCCCAGCATTCACCCTTCCGACGGGGAGACGGAAGGCGGCGCCCCGGTGGCCCTTATAGAAATGTCCGCCTACGGCATGCCCATTGTCTCCACCTTCCACTGCGACATACCGGAGGTGGTGGTTGACGGGGCAAGCGGATTCCTGGTCCCGGAGAAGGATGTCGATGCGCTCGCTGAACGGCTGGAATATCTCATCGCCTATCCCGATCTCTGGGAATCCATGGGGCGTGCCGGACGGAACCACATTGAGAGGAACTTCAACATCGAGCTGCAGGCGGCACGGCTCGAGGAGCACTATGACAGTGTGCTGTGAAAGGACAGGATGCAGGATGCACGATACAGGACCAGGTTGTAACACGAAGTGAGGGGAACAGGACAAATTTGAAAACCGACATGCCAGCATTTCCCAATATTATTATCAGTGAATAACCCAATTGACTGTACCTGAAAGGTCCTCCTCAGATGAGCATGGTCAGCGTTGTCATTCCCACATTCAATCGAAGAAATCATATCACCATTGCCATAGATTCAGTGCTGGCACAAACCTGCAAGGATCATGAAATTATTGTGGTTGACGACGGTTCAACCGACGACACCAGGGATGTGCTGATACCCTATCAGAATCAGGTCAGATACTTTTATCAGGCAAACCGCGGCATTCCGGCAACACGGAATAGAGGAATCAGGGAGGCGCGGGGAACATATGTCGCTTTCCTTGACTCGGATGATTACTGGCGCCCCGACAAGCTCGAGCGGCAGATTGACTGCTTCAGGGAAAATCCCTCCTACGGCATGGTGGCAACCCGCTGCTCATCGTTCACCCCTGATGGGGCCTTCCGCAAACAGAACCGGCCCGGCAAATCCGGCTGGATTCTCAATGACCTTTTCAAGGAAAACTTCATCCGCACCTCCTCGGCGATGATCAAAAGAGAGTGCTTTCAAAAAGTCGGACTTTTTGACGAATCACTGTTCCAGGTCCAGGAATATGATTTGTGGCTCAGGCTGGCGCTGCACTATCCCATTGGTTTCATCAATGAGCCGCTCACCGTATACCTTGACAACCCGCAGGGAATCAGCACCGATGGCCTGATTGGGCGGTACTATCGGTTGCGGGTGCTGGAGAAGCCATACCTGCAGGATGCCATTCCGCCGCCACTCTACCGTGAACGGATGGCAAGCAGCTATCATTACATTGGCAGGCACCTGCTCAAGCGCGGGGAAACAGCCGAAGGGCGCAACTATCTTAAGCACGCGCTTTCGCTCAAGCCCGTCAATCTGAAAAATCTCTTTTATTACTTCGTAAGCGTTTTGAGCTAATCACCAGCTTTCCCGCCGCAATCATTCGCGATACCATCCGGCCGCTTTTCGACTGTTCGACAGCACAGCTGAAAATAATGCGCGGGAAAATTGGCAGGAGAAACATTCCTTACCGTTTTGTGCCCTGAAGGTACTTGTATGCCGGTTAAACGCTGCACAACATTTGAGCTCGACGATGTCCGGTGGCTGGTGAGCGACGACATGCCCGCACCGCTCAAGGAAACACTGCTGCCCCTTGTTTCCTCCCCCGGCTTTGCCGCCGACGGCACCCTGCTCAAGCAGGGAGCCTATAAATCCATATGGCGGTACCGCCTGTCGATGCCTCCGGATGAACGGAACTACCTGATCAAACGCTACCAAAACAGACGCCTCCTTGATCGTTTTATCTCACTCTTTCGGCCGTCGAAGGCCCGCCGGGAATGGGAAGCCGCATGCGGGGTGAGTCAAAGAGGTGTTCCCACACCGGTGCCCCTCGCCATCGGGGTGCGGAAGCGGCGGGGCATGGTGATGGAAAGCTTTGTCATACTGGAAGAGATGAAAGACTGCCAGGACCTCAACCGGTTTTTTCTGGTCACGTGTGCGCCGGGCGCGCCGGCGTTCAAGGTTTCCGAAAAACGGAACATCATCAAAGCGCTGGGGGCGCTGGCGCGCAAGGCAAATGAGGCCGGTGTGCATCAATCCGACTTTGCGCTGAATAACTTTCTCCTCGAACGGGACGCCCGGGGCGAAGCAAGGCTCTACCTCAGCGATTTTGAAAAAATCACCCTCAGGCACTCCCTCACCATTGACCAGGAGATAACCTGCCTGGCCAAATTAAATCGCGTAGGCCGGGAGGTAAGTCTTGCCGACCGGATGCGCTTCCTTAAATCCTACGCGGGAGCGGAACCGCGCAGCCCGCAGTTGCGAGCCCTCTCTCGCGCCATACAGGAGCAAACCCGGACCATACTGCTGCAGGATTACGGAAGGGGGCGAAAAACAAGCGTGTACACCGATGCCCTCTATGACAGGATCAGCCGGGACACCCTTACCGGATTCATCCGCAAGGGGTACGATGTCGATGACATCCTGGCCGTGGTCAGCCGGTTCGATCTGCTGGCCGGGAATCTTCCCCTCCGTGAGATAAAAGAGAAGGGAAGAGATAGCGGTGGATCTCAGCTGCAATGACGGCCGCCACCGCTTCAACGCGGTACGATACTCCGTCCACGGCGGCAGCCCTTCCGCGGGCCGCATCTGGAGCGGAATCTGCACCCTCGCCCTTGCCGGTTTTCCGGTCAGCCTCCCCCCTGTTTTCCTGGAAAACCGGGAGAAGCATGACGAGGGGGGATACCTCTTCCACCGTCCCCGGGACGGCGAAATGTCGCTCGGCCATTTCTGCCTGCCCTCCCGGGGAAAAAAGGAAATCGGGGAAGTGCTTGAGCTGCTGGTGAACCTGCTGAGAAAACTCCACCGCTTTGGCGTATTCGCGGACACGCTGACCGAATCCACCTTTACGGTGGTGGAAAAAAGAGGGCAAGCCGTCCCTCTTCCTCAGCAACCCGGAGTCGTTTATGCTGAAGAACGATGTAACCCTCAATGAGAAGAAAAGGAATCTCATCCTGCTGAATGCGCTGCTTAAAAAGCACTACCCCACCCTGGAGTACGATCTCGTCCAGCGATATTTCAGAGGGCCGTCCGGATGGGAGAACAGGACATGAAATGTTCCTCTTTCCGCCCGGAGGTGATACCGGTTAAAAAAATCATCTCCCTGCTGATAAGCATTCCGCTCAGCTGTCTTTGCTGTCTCTCCGCTTTTGCGGAAACGAATGAGCTGGTTGTCCGTTCCCGGCCCATGCTCCATACCCTGGTGGAAATAAAGGCATGGGGCGCGGGCGCCGAACAGGCCATTGAGGAGGCCTTTGCCGAGATGGAGCGCGTCAACAGCCTCCTCAACAATTACGATCCGCAGAGCGAAGTCTCCGCCATCAACCGGCAGGCGGGAGATGGGCCGGTCAGGATCGGCGAGGAGACCATGGAGGCGCTCGCCCTTGCCGTGAAGTACGGAGAGATAACCGGCGGGGCGCTTGATATCACCATCGGGCCGCTGCTCCGCCTGTGGGGATTCGGGAAAGATGATGTGGGGCTTGACGGCGATGATCCGGATCCCGCCTCGCTGGCGCAGGCACGGGCGCTGGTTGATTACCATGCCCTGGAGCTTTCCCGGCGAAGGTCATGGATGGGAACGGCCAGGCGCACGGCCCGCCTTGCAAGGCAGGGGATGTGGATTGATGTCGGCTCTTTTTCAAAAGGATACGTGGCTGACAGGGCGGTTGCGCTGCTGAAAAAGCGCCGCATTAAAAACGCCCTGGTCATAGCCGGCGGAACGGTATGCGCGCTGGGGGCCAGGCCGGACGGCTCGCCCTGGCAGGTGGGCGTGCAGCATCCCCGTGACCCGGGCAGGCTGTTGACCGCCGTAGCCCTCAAAGACTGCTCCATTTCCACCTCCGGCGACTATGAAAACTTCTACCTTAAAAATGG
This sequence comes from uncultured delta proteobacterium, assembly GCA_963793865.1. Classification (GTDB taxonomy): domain Bacteria; phylum Desulfobacterota; class WTBG01; order WTBG01; family WTBG01; genus CAZWCD01. Next base: position 48,606 of record CAWCBP010000006.1, on the reverse strand, counting down.
TAAGCGCCGGGCACACATCATCGATCCCCGCAACGGTCTTCCGGTATCCCACCTTCAGACAGTGAGCGTTATCGCGCCCGACGGCGCTACCAGCGATCTGCTGGACACGCCATTATTCGTGCTGGGGCCCGAAAAAGGGATGGAAGTCGTGCGCGGCATCAAGGGGATCGAGGTGCTGATGATTACGGAAGGCGGGCAGGCGGTGTACACGGAAGGCTGGCCGCAGAAGCACATAGCATATTAATCACAAGGGGGAGTACTCATGCATACGCAGGAAACGCATTGTTTGTGTATTGAGGATGTATCGCAGCAGCTGCAAACCCATCTCGAAAAGGGCTTAAGCCGGGAGGAAGCCGGGGCCCGGCTGGAAAAATACGGTCCTAACGAGCTGATGGAAAAACCGCGCCCGGGATTTCTGGCCCTGCTCCTTAACCAGTTCAACAACTTTCTGGTCATTGTTCTCATCATTGCCGCGGTGGTTTCACTGCTGCTGGGGGAGGTGGTTGACGCCGTTGCCATTCTGATCATCGTGGTGCTGAACGCCATCGTCGGGGTCGTCCAGGAATCGAAAGCCGAGGCAGCCCTGGCTGCGCTTAAGAAAATGGCCTCACCCAACGCGCAGGCGATCCGTGACGGGGAACAGGTCACCATTCCCTCACGGGAGCTGGTTGTGGGGGATGTTGTGACCATCGAGGCGGGAAATTACATCCCCGCCGACATGCGGCTGATCGAGAGCGTGAACCTGCAGGTGGAGGAGGCCTCCCTGACCGGGGAGTCCGTGCCGGTGGAGAAAAAGGCATCAGCGGTCCTGGACAAGGAGATACCCCTTGGCGACCGGAAAAATTCCGCCTTCATGTCCACCATGGTCACCTATGGCCGGGGCCGGGGCCTGGTTACCGCCACCGGCATGCATACCCAGATCGGCCTCATCGCGGAGATGCTGCAATCGTATGAAGATGAAGCGACGCCGCTTCAGCAGAAGCTGGACCAGCTGGGCAAGGTGCTGGGCATCATCTGCCTCTCCATATGCGGCTTTATATTTATGTACGGGCTGATACGCGATACCCATTTGGGAATTATTTTTCAAAATGGACTCATGGCCTACCTGAGCGGCGAAAAGAAAGACATCGTGGAGCTGTTCATGACCGCGGTAAGCCTGGCCATTGCCGCCGTGCCCGAGGGGCTCCCGGCCATTGTCACCATCTGCCTGGCCCTGGGGATGCAGCGCATGATCAAGCGGCACGCCCTGATTCGCAAGCTCCCGGCAGTTGAAACCCTGGGATGCGCCACGGTGATCTGCTCCGATAAGACCGGCACCCTGACGCAAAACGAAATGACCGTCGTCCGGGCCTGGACCGGAGGCACCCATTTCAAAATCACCGGAGAAGGGTACAACCCCGCAGGCCGGTTTTTCATTGACGGGCAGCCTGTGGACCCCAATAAAGATGTCCAGGCATCCCTGCTCCTGCACTCGGCCATGCTCTGCAATGATGCCCGGCTGGCGCAGAAAAAGGAAGAGAAAGGGGAGAAGTCCTGGCAGATCATCGGTGACCCCACCGAGGGCGCCATGATCGTGGCCGCGGCCAAGGCCGGCCTCAGCCGCGATGAGACCGGAACAAGCGATGCCCCGCGTGATGGAAATACCCTTTGATTCGGAGCGGAAGCGGATGACCACCATCCACCAAAAACAGGCGGCGGGAGCTCAACTCCCCTTTGCATGTCCCCCGACAGTCGCTTTTCTGAAAGGGGCTCCCGACATCCTGCTCAATCTTTGCAGTCATATCGTCATGGACGGCAACGCGGTTCCCATCTCGGAAGCGGCAAAGCAGGAGGTGCTTTCGGTGAATCAGGACATGGCCCGGCAGGCCCTGAGGGTGTTAGGGGTGGCATACCGTCCCATGGAAGAAATTCCTCAGGATTGTAATTCCGCAACGGTGGAGCGGGACCTCACCTTCGTCGGGTTAATGGGCATGATTGATCCCGCGCGTCCCGAGGTAAAAGAGGCGGTACAAGCGGCGCACGGCGCCGGGCTGAGGAGCATCATGGTCACCGGCGACTACAAGGACACCGCGGAGGCCATCGCCAGGGAGATCGGCATCATGGAGCCCGGAGGCCGGGTGCTGAGCGGCAGTGAGCTGGATGCCATGAGCGAAGAGGATCTGGCTCAGATCGTGGACACGGTGGATGTCTGCTGCCGCGTCTCACCCCAGCATAAAACCAAGATCGTGGATGCGTTAAAGGCGAGAGGCCATGTGGTGGCCATGACCGGCGACGGGGTCAATGACGCCCCGGCGCTCAAACGGGCCAACATCGGGGTTGCCATGGGCATCACCGGGACCGATGTCTCCAAGGAAACGGCCGACGTCGTGCTTACAGATGATAATTACACCAGCATCGTCGCGGCGGTCGAAGAGGGCCGCATCATCTACTCCAACATCCGCAAATTTGTATTTTTCCTGTCTGCCTGCAATATTGGCGAGATCCTGATCATCTTCATCTCCATGCTCTCCGGGTTCCCATTCCTCTGCTGCCCATGCAGCTCCTCATACTCAACCTGGTAACCGATGGCGCGCCGGCGCTCGCACTGGGAATGGAACAGGGCGAGCCGGAGATCATGAAGCGTCCGCCCCGCTCCCCCCGGGAACCGGTGATCAACAGGAACATGTTTCAGATCAGCATCTTGCCGCGGCAGACAATTGCCATCCTTTCGTAGTTCTGCAATCGCACTTTTTCCCGCTCCTTTCCCGGCAATGTGATGGCGGCCCAAACCATGGCCTTTATCACACTGGCATGTCCGAACTGCTGCGGGCCTTTACCTCCCGCTCAGAACAGGAATCCTCTTCTCCATCGGCGATTTCTCCAACCGCTGGATGGTGCTGGCGACTGTTTCATCGTTCGGCTCTGCTGTCCTGCTCAGTGCCATATGTTCCCTTTCTGCAACCTTTCACCAGCACGGTCGCCCCCGGCCTGACCGACTGGCTGGTCATGCTTCCATTTATTCTGTTTGCGCCAATTGCCGCGGAAATCACCAAGGTCTACATCCGCAGCAGGGCGGCCAGGATGGTTACCGCCGCTGTTTGAAAAGTGCGTATTTCCGGTTGACAAACCACTCCCTATCTACCTATACTCTATATGTGAGCAGCTAAAAGGCGCCTGGCGTCCGATTGTGAGTCCCCTGATCTTAAAGGTTATTACCTGTTGAAGTTAAAAAAACCGCAACGCAAAACCAGGGAAAGGAGGGGCTTATGAATCTGGAGCTCTCAAAAGAAGATTTATCACTACTGAAAGCACTATTGGAAAGGAACACGGTGTCATAGGGGTCCAGATACATCACTGCAGGACCCATGATTTCAAGGATATTTTAAAACAATCGGCAAAGCAGATTGAATCCCTGCTGGAGCGGATAAACGCAGTGCTGGGTACATGACTACGGCCCGGCAGTATCACCAGTCTGATCACGCTGACTGCGTAACGCAGAAGCCCCCTCATACGGTCTCGCATGAGGGGGCTTTTATTTTTATACCCTGCAACCAGGGCTGTTAATGGATACTTACTTTGCTGTTGCTTCCCTGGGTATCCGCATCGCGTAGAAGGAGCGCCACACGAAGACGAGGCCGATCGATAAAGAGCGGAACCGCAAAATAAGGGGCATAGTTGGTGGATTGGGTTTCACTGGCATGCACCGACATCTCAATGGCGATTTCGGTGGCCAGCAGGCCGAACAGCGTTGAGAACTTGATGATGGGGTTCAAGGACACCGATGATGTGTCCTTGAAGGGGTCGCCCACGGTGTCGCCGATGACGGTTGCGGCATGAAGGGCAGTTCCCTTCTCCCTGAGGTCCACCTCAACAACCTTCTTGGCATTGTCCCACGCACCGCCGGTATTGGCCATGTAGATCGCCTGGAAGAGGCCAAAGCAGGCAATGGAAATCAGGTAGGCCACGAAGAAGTTGGGATTAAGAAGCGCAAAGGCCAGCGTGATGGACATGAGCGCGATGAAGATGTTCCACATGCCGGTCTGGGCATACTGGGTGCAGATCTTGACCACCGTTTTTGAATCCTCGATATCGGCCTCTTTCTTGTCCAGGTCCATGTTCTTTTTGATAAACTCGACCGCCCGGTAGGCGCCGGTGGTAACCGCCTGCATCGAGGCGCCGCAGAACCAGTAGATAACGGCACCGCCGCAAATCAAGCCGAGAATGATCGGGGCATCGGTAAGCTGAACCTGCAGCATGTTCTTGCTCTGCGAGCAGCAGGATGATGGAGAAGATCATGGTAGTGGCCCCGCAGACAGCGGTGCCGATGAGCACCGGTTTGGCTGTGGCCTTGAAGGTGTTCCCTGCCGAGTCGTTGGCCTCGAGGTAATGCTTGCCTTGCTCGAAGTCGGGATCGAAGCCGAAATCTCTTTGAATCTCTCCCTTGATGCCGGGAATGCTTTCGATCTGTGAAAGCTCGAATATGGACTGGGCGTTGTCGGTGACCGGGCCGTAGCTGTCCACCGCGATGGTGACCGGGCCCATGCAGAGAAAGCCGTAGGCGACCAGCCCGAAGGCGAAGATGGACGGATAATTGATCACCTCCCACGGTATATAAAGGCTGGTAAAGTAACCGATACCCATCAGGCCGGCGATCAGGATGCCCTTGTAAAAAGCGCTGAAATTGCCTGCCACGATGCCGGATAATATAGTAAGTGATGCCCCGCCCTCTCGCGACGCGGTCACAATTTCCTGAACATGCTTGGACTTGGCGCTGGTGAATATTTTGGTGAACTCAGGGATAAGCACCGCCGCGAGCGTGCCGCAGCTGATGATCATGGCCAGCTGCCACCACACGTGAGTCATTGCAGTAGGCACGCCGTCTTTTAAAACCACGAGATCACTGATCAGAAGGTAGCTCATCAAAAACGAGGTGCTGATGCACAGGGTGGCTGCAATCCAGATCAGCCGCATCAGAGGCTCCTCAAAATCGATCTCTTTCTTCCCGCTGTATTTGGCCGATGAAATAGCCTGATTGGCAAAATAGGCAAGCCCCGAGCAGAAGTCCATCAGGAAACGCATGGCAAAAATCCACACGATCAGTTTTCCCTGGATGGCCTCTTTTATGCCGCTATCGGTACTTACAACCGCAAGGGTTATGAAGGTAATCAGCGCGACGCCGGTAACCCCGTAGGTTTCAAAACCATCCGCGGTGGGACCCACACTGTCGCCCGCGTTGTCACCGGTACAGTCAGCGATAACGCCGGGGTTGCGGGGATCGTCTTCCTTCACATTGAAAACGATTTTCATGAGGTCGGAGCCTATATCCGCGATTTTGGTGAATATGCCTCCGGCGATACGCAGCGCCGATGCCCCCAGCGACTCACCGATGGCAAATCCGAGAAAGCAGTAGCCCACGATATCCCGCGGCACCCAGAGCAGGATAATGACCATCATCACCAGCTCAAGGGATATAAGGAAAAGTCCCACGCTCATGCCCGCCCGCAGGGGAATGTTCACCACGTCCCAGGGTTGCCCGGCAAGTGACGCGAAGGCAGTGCGGGAATTGGCATAGGTATTGACCCGGATGCCATACCAGGCAACGGTGTAAGATCCGCCCATGCCGACCACCGAGAACAGCAGTACCAGCAGCAGGGTGGGAACTCCCTCTCCCTTCAGAGCCAGAAAATAGAAGGCCATGGAGACGGCAATGAAGAGAAAGAGCATGACCAGAAATTTACCCTGCTGAATGAGGTAGGTACGGCAGGTCTGGTAGATGATTTCAGATACCTTGAGCATTGAATCATGGGCCCTTAGTTTTTTAATCTGGGTGCGCAGGTACAAACTGATACCGAGCGTACCGGCAATGATGCACGCGCCGTAGAACAGCAGATCCCACGGCTTGATGCCGCCCAGCAGGGTATAGGGGGCGCCCTTGTGCAGGTCAGGTATGGCAAGATCCGCCTCGCTCGCCCATGCAACCAGCGGGCCGAGCAGATAGGCGGCCGCCATGAGCATCGTTTGCAACCACTTTACACTTTTTTGTCTCATAACACCTTCTCCTCATTTAAAAATATGCTGTTAGGTTGGTAATAATATATAAATAAGCCGGGCATTCCCGGCGGTCTTAATATAATGAGCAGCCCGAAGTGCCGCTGTTCATCCACCGTACAGACGATCGCGTATAGGATAGTTGCTGAGCAGGCTTTATGGTGTGGATGTTCTGCTGCGCCCTCTTTTGGAAAGCAGTTTCGGTACAACCGGTGTGATGATGCTGCTGGTTAGTGCCGGGGAAATTGAGTACATGATATACGGTAAAGAGGAATCCGAGTCAAGAAAAAAACATGCAAAAAAACAAAATCAATGAAGCAAACGGCGTTCGGAAAGTCGACATATTATTACATATGTCGAGGAACACGCAGCATTGCGTTTATAGCATCATCTGCGGCCGCGACGGAGCGTCGCCCGCCAGCCCCTCACGGTTACTCCAGAATGACGTGTCCTTCAAGCACCCGGCCGTCAGGGATGCTCATCTGCCGTCCGCTCTTATTGGTGATACGGACAATACCTTTCATCACCACATTGCCGCCGAACAGCACATCGCCTTCCACCACCAGCTCCTCACAGGCCACCAGCGACGGCACCCCCCGGCTGAAACGGGCTTTCATCCGGTCAATGTGCCGGTAGTAACGGGGATCAAGCTCAATGACGATCTGCCCGTACCTTCTTTCCGGGTTCTGCACCAGCCGGGCATCCTCGGTTAAAACATAGGCATCCGACCACAAACCCAGCAGATCATTGCAGGCCTTGACCGGTGCAAAGCGAACCCTCGGCACCCGGATGACCGCAGCGCCGGGGAATACCGAAATGGCCGATCCCATCGCCGTCTCAAGCTGGCACACACCGGGTGAAGCGCCATCCCGGGACTCAACCGTCTTGCAGTTGACAATCAGCGGCAGCGGGAGCATATAGCCGTGCTCCTTAAGCAATTTCTCAAGGGACACCAGATTAATCCAGAGGGTGTTGGTATTAAAATATTTGTACAGCTTGATATCCTGAAACATCTCCTTCTCTTCCTCAGGACACTGTGCCAGCTCCCGCAGCACAAGGGTGCCATTTTTAGCCCGGGCCAGATGTCCGCCCTTGCGGTCTGCCTCGGTACGGTCCGCCACTTCCATCATGAAAGGAATCCTGGATGACGCGCAGTAACCCAATATGCCGATGTCCATCACTGCGCCGAGGTTATCCGCGTTGGATACAAACGCATATTCAAACCCTTCCTCCAGCAGGAGTGAAAGCATGCCCGAGGTTACCAGCGCGCTATAAATATCCCCGTGTCCGGGAGGACACCATTCCAGCCGGGAATCCGCGGGCCAGGAAACCGGCGCAAGACTCCCCTGCTCAATCCGGGGAATACAATGCTGCAGAAAATCCAAAGGTACCGGACCCTTCAGATCGGGGTAGCGCTGGAGCAATTCACAGGACTCGGTTCGCGTGACGGCACTGTTCATGAGCACCAGGGGAAGACGGCAGTTATAGGTCCGGCGGAAATGGAGCACCTGACGGGCAATGATGTCCAGGAATGAAAGGCTGTTTTTTACCTCCAGCAGCGATTTCGCCCGCTCCATTCCCATGCCCGTGCCGAGCCCTCCGTTGAGCTTGATGACCACCGCCTTGTCCAGGGCTCTGATACCTTCAGGGGAGTAATTATCAAGCTGCTCCAGGTCGGGCACCTCATCAAGGGGATCGATCTCGCGCCGGGTTATAAGACCGGCACCCCCGGCGAGAAGCTGTACGAAATGCCGCCGGAACTGCTCAATGACCAGTTCATGCATGCCGGCACTGCGCATGCGCTCCTCAAACGGCCTGAACCGTTCATCAGCACATGAAGCCGATTTATCTTGCATCAATGATTACCTTTTCCCTTACTGCATTTGTAGAATTAATTTGGCACTCTACCCTATTGGCGAAACGATTACAAATTATTTGTTGGCCGGGAGAACCTCCTGCGCAGACCGCATTCATTGGTTTTCATTGACATGGTCCCCGGTTCTTACTACAATCCTAACCGGCGTGAAGGCATTATTTCCATGTCTCACATACCTGCAGGCCGTGAGCATATCAGTTACTGCTCACCTGTTTACGAATCGGGCTGCGGACAGCAGCCGGCACCTTCCCGGCCACAGCATCGACATATGGACGTCTCAATCATTATCGTCAACTGGAACACCCGGGAGCTTCTGCTCAACTGTCTTTCCTCGGTTTTTGCAACCGCGTCCGGTCTTGATGTCGAGATCATGGTGGTTGACAACGGTTCAGAGGATGGGAGTGTCGGGGCCGTGCGGGAACAGTTCCCCGGGGTAACCATCATTCAAAACAACCTGAACCTGGGTTTCGCCCGGGCCAACAACCAGGCCCTTGCCCGGGCCGCGGGCCGCTACCTCCTCCTGCTCAACTCCGATGCGGCGCTTACCGAGGGGTCTCTCCAGGGACTGGTTGCCTTTATGGATAAAACACCGGGGGCGGGAATCGCTGCCTGCCGGTACATCGACATCGACGGAAGCAGACAGAATTCCTTTGACAGCTTTCCCACCCTGGCGACAGAGCTCTTCAATAAAACCATCCTGAAAACATTGTTTCCCGCCCGCTATCCCAGCAAGCGCAGGGATTACCGGGAACCGCTTGAGGTGGACTCGGTCATCGGCGCCTGCATGCTGGTTCGTGCCGAGGCGGTGAGGAAGGTGGGCGGCCTTGACGAAGACTACTTCTTCTTCCTGGAAGAAACCGACTGGTGCTTCCGCATGAGGAGGGCCGGCTGGCTCGTTTATCATCTCCCCCACATCCGCGTCTACCATTTGCAGGGCAAGAGCAAGGAGAAAAGCCCGGTCAAGGCGTGGATTGAATACTATCGCTCGCTTTACATGTTTTTTAAAAAAAACCGCAGCGCCTTGAGTTACTATGTCCTCCGGGCGGGAAAAGTTCTCAAGCTCGTTGTCAACCTGCTCCTGGTTTCTGCGGGCATTGTGTGTACCCTCGGGATGAATAAAGGTCTCGTGCGCCACTACCGCATTTACAGTGGGTTGCTCAAGTGGCACGTGAAGGGATGTCCGAAGGATGGCGGTCTGGCAGGTGGAGAAAAGATCTGCACATAATGCTAGCCAAAGATATTTGAAATCCTTCTTGTCACTCGCAGCAAATGTCCGAAAATTTTATTCTAAACGCCGGCTTTTTCGCCATACCATGAAAATCGCGCTGATCAGGAAAGAGTACACGCTCACGTGGGGAGGGGCGGAAAGTTACGTGGTACACCTGAGCCGTCTTTTAGCCGGCCGGGGCCACGAGGTGCATGTCTTTGCCAATTCCTGGGACCTGCCCGCTGAGCCGCGCATCACCTTTCACAAGGTGCCCGTCCTTTCCTGGTATTCACCCCTGAAAAATCTTTCCTTCGCGCTGAACGTCAGGCGGCTGCTTGAAGGCGCGCAGTTCGATGTCGTGCACGGTTTTTCCCAGGCGTTTCCCCAGGACGTGTATCGCGCGGGAGATGGCCTGCATCGCTTCAACCTGGAGATGCGGTCGTCATCCGGTCTCACGAGAACCCTTTCCCGGCTTAATCCGCGGCACATCATGATTCTCTCCATAGAAAAACAGATTTTCAAACCTGACCACTACGGGTATATAATTGCCAATTCGAAGCTGTGCAAACAGCAGCTCATGAGCTGCTACCATGTTCCCGAGGACAGGATTGAAGTGATTTACAACGGGGTTGACCTGAACCGCTTTAATCCCGGCGTAAAACAAAGGTATCGTAAACAGGTGCGCGAAAAGATGGCGGTGGACACTGATGCACGGGTTATGCTCTTTGTGAGCCGGAACTATAAAAGGAAGGGGCTTGAGCAGCTCATGCGGAGCTTAAGCCTGCTCAAAAAAAACAGGCATCGCATAAAGCTGGTGGTAGTGGGCAGGGAAACTTCGCGGCCCTATCGGCGGCTTGCCGCCGAGCTGGGTGTGGCAGACAGGGTCATCTTCATCGATGAAACGCCGGCGGTGGAGGAATACTATGGGGCAAGTGATTTCCTGATACTCCCTACCCTTTACGACCCTTTCTCCAACGTCTGCCTCGAGGCCCTGGCCTGCGGCCTTCCGGTCATTACCACCCGGAACAACGGGGCGACGGAATTGATCAATGAAGGTGTAAACGGCGGTGTTCTCGAAGATGCCAACCGCCTGGAAGCGATGGCGGAAAAAATTTCCCGCATGATCCCCGAGGGTGTCTGCGAAGCCATGGGGGAACATGCCGCGGCCACCGCGCGGCATTACACCCTGGAGAAAAATCTTGAAAAAACCCTGGAGATCTACAATAAAGTCATCTCCGCCAGGAAACGCTTTGCCTTCTCGCGGCAGAACGGTATAATTGTCAACCGGGAGGCAGCGAAGCTGTTGGCGAAAAACAATCTTTTCGACTTCGACGCGGTCATGCGCTGCAACCGCGGCGCAACCGTAAAGCAGGTCGGGGTGTTGCGCTCAACCGTCAGAATGGCGCTCACAGACAATGATGGTGAAGCAGGCGTGTATCTCAAGCGCTACCGAAGGGGCGGCATCACATGCCTGGCAGGCATTTCACCGCGCGGGACAGCCATGCATGAGTGGGACAACATCCTCGCCTTTCATCGCCTGGGGATTCCCACCATGATTCCCCTTGCCGCGGGCATGCGCAAAACCGGGCCGGCACAATGCGAGTCCTTTCTCATAACCAGGGAGCTTGAGGGAACAGAGCGACTGGACCACTACCTGGCCCGGGATATGATCCGTCCCCTGACATGGAAGCAGATAGCGGACAAGCGGCAATTGATTAAGGAACTTGCCCTCCTGATCAGGCGGATGCACGGGTCGGGGATCAATCACCGGGATCTGTACCTCTGTCACCTGCTGGTAAAAAAAAACGCACCTGCAGCCCCGCGCATTTATATTGCAGATCTTCACCGCGCACAACGACGAAACAGGGTGTCTGCCAGGTGGAAGGTAAAGGACCTCGCGGCACTCAACTACTCGGCTGATCTTCAGTGCGTCACCAGGACCGACCGGCTGAGATTCCTGCGCCATTACGGGGACGGGGGGGGAACGCACCCTTCCCTCAAACCCTTCATCCGGAAGGTGCTGCGCAAAACCGAGAGAATCCGCATGCATGACGGCAAGCTGCGGCAAAAAAAATCCAACCATGCACACACAGGGAACGCACTATGCGAAAAGATTTTTTAGTTTTTGGAAGCCCGAGGATCGAGGAGGATGAAATCAACGAGGTCGTGGATTCCCTGCGCTCGGGGTGGATCTCCACCGGCCCCAAGGTCGGGCGGTTTGAAGCGCTCTTCAGGGACTATACCGGGGCCAAACACGCGCTCGCGCTCAACTCCTGCACGGCGGGGCTTCACCTGTCCATGGTGGTTGCCGGATTAAAGGCGGGCGACGAAATCATCACCTCCCCCATGACCTTCGGCGCCACCGCCAATGCCATCATTCACAGCGGCGCGACCCCGGTGTTCGCCGACATCAGCCTCCCCGGCATGAACATTGATCCCCAAAAAATCGAGGAAAAGATCAGCACCAAGACCAGGGCCATCGTCCCCGTTCACTTCGCGGGCAGGCCCTGCCCCATGGATGAGATAACCGACATCGCGCGCAGGCATGACCTCATCATCATCGAGGACGCGGCCCACGCGCTGGAGGCCGTGTACCGGGGCAGGAAGATCGGCGTCATCGGCGACCTGACGGTGTTCAGCTTTTATGTCACCAAAAACCTGGTGACCGGCGAGGGAGGCATGATCACCACCGCCAACGACCGCTACGCGGAGATGATCCAAACCTACGGATTGCACGGCATGAGCAAGGGCGCCTGGAAGCGCTACTCCGACGAGGGGTTCAAGCACTACCAGATCATTTTCCCCGGATTCAAATACAACATGATGGACCTGCAGGCGGCGCTGGGCATTCACCAGATACGGAAGGTGGGTGACTACCTCACGCGGCGCGAGGAAATCTGGCAGCGCTATGATGAAGCCTTCAGACACCTGCCCCTGGATACCCCCGCGCCGGCAGAGGCCGACACCACCCATGCCCGGCACCTGTACACCATCCTGCTGCGTCTGGAAGAGCTTACCGTCGGCCGCGATACCATCCAGCAGGCCCTCTACGAAGAAAACATCGGCACCGGTATTCACTTCATTTCCCTGCACCTTCAGCCCTACTACGTGCAGCGCTTCGGATTTGCCCCCGGGGATTACCCCAACGCCGACTGCGTTTCAGACAGGACCATCTCCCTGCCGCTTTCTGCCAAGCTCACCGACCGGGATGTGAATGACGTCATCGATGCCGTCAGCAGGGTGCTGAAGAAATATAAAAAGTAACTTCGCTTGGAAACCATGTCCCGGCACCAGCCAGCCTGGCTCGTCAAAGAAGCATACCGCGACACCCTTTCTCCCGCGGTGCTCAACCGCCTGATCACAGGGGAAGGTGTAAGGCATACCCTGCTGAAACGGGAGCTGCCTTCACGGACGGTCGCGCTGCTGAATCCGGAATCCCCGGAGATTCCCGCCCTCTACCTCAAGCAATACCGCTTCCCTCATTTCACCGGCCGGCTCAAACACATGTTTCACTCGCCCGCCGACAGGGAGTGGAAAACCTCCCTTCGGATCGCGGCGCGGGGAATACCCACCTTTGAACCGCTTGCGGTCGGAACCCTGCGCCGATTCGGCCTGCCCGCCGCAAGCTATCTCATATCGCGGGAAATTGATAATGCGCGATCACTCAAAGATTACCTGCTTGACCGGCAGTCACGTGATGCGCAAACGTCACGGGTGGCCGGGAAAACGATCATACGCAGCCTGGCCCGCTTTGTCCGGGACCTGCACCGCAAGGGAATCCTGCATCGGGACTTCCACTGGGGAAACATCCTCATCGACGCCCGGGACCTGCATAACATCAGGTGGTATCTCATGGACCTGCACCGCGTGCGGCTGATATCCCGGCTTAATGACCGTGACCGGGTTGACAACCTTGCGGCACTCGGCACCGCCTTCCGCTTCACTGCCCGAGGGGAAGAGCGCTTCCGCTTTCTTGCAGAGTATGCGCGGGGTGATGAACGGTGGAGAAAACGGCTCCGGCATTTTGCCCGGCGCATTGAAAGCCGGTCGGAGAGGATGCTGAAAAGGATCTGGGCCGGGAAATCGCGAAGGTGCCTGAAGCATAACAAGTACTTCATCCCCTTCCGCTTCCCTGCCTGCCGGGGATTTCTCAGGGGGGAGTTCTCCTCACCGGCACTCCTGGAACTGCTTCAGGATCCCGGGCGTGCATTTTCGGATCCCGCCTGCAGTATTATAAAAAATTCAAACACCACCTCTTCCTGCACCCTGCCGCTGATCATGGCAGGCAAACCCGCTTCCATCTTCATCAAGCGATACAATTATCAGAACAGCCTCTATGCCTTGAAAAACCTCTTCCGCAGCTCCCGGGGTAAACGGACCTGGAAGACGGCGCATGCCCTGCTGGCCAGAGAGATATCCACTCCGTTGCCGGTTGCCTTTGGGGAGAAGAGAAGGATGCGGGTGTTGAGAGAGAGTTTTTGTATCACGCAAAATATTGCGCAGGCCGTTCCATTGAGCGGGCTCTTCCGGGAAGCAGGATCAGGGTCGGCTGCTGAATGCGCCGTTGACAAAAGCAATCTCATTCGCGCAGCAGCGCTGCTGGTGCAGATGATGCATGAACGCGGCATCTGGCACCGTGATCTCAAGGCGGCAAACATACTGGTGCAGCGCACAACGGGCGGCGGCACAACACTCTATCTGACTGATTTAGACGGCATCCGGATCAGGGACACGGTTCGTCCCGCGGAGCGGATCAGGGACCTGACGCGGCTCAACCGCTCCCTGCTCAGCATCCCGGCCCTTTCGACCCGGGACCGGCTCCGCTTTCTGCAATGCTACCTCAACACCGGCAACAGAAGAGATAAAACCCTTCGGTCGTATTGGGAAGGAATCAGAAGGGAAACCAGCTAAAAAGCTTGCCAAAGCTGTCAAGAACCTATAAAGAAAGTTCGGTAGGAGCGCATTCATGCGCGATTACATTCGCGGCGTAAAGCCGCTCCTACTGGCTACAGTATGCTGTGTCGCTGTCATCCTGAATGGAGTGAAGGGTCTCATGTTATTAACGCAACCCCGCAGGAAAAACCATGAACGTACCCATGCTTAATTTAAAGCTCCAGTATGCGCAGATCAAGGACGAGATGCAGCGCGCCGTTGACGATGTGTTCGAAAGCCAGCAGTTTATCCTGGGCCCAACCGTCGAGTCATTCGAAAAGGAAATCGCCCGATACACGAACACGCCATGCGCGGTCGGCGTATCATCAGGCACGGACGCGCTGCTCCTCTCCCTGATGGCGCTTGACATAGGAAGGGATGACCTGGTGATTACCACGCCCTTCACCTTTTTCTCCACTGCCTCCTCCATCTCCCGCGTGGGGGCCATTCCACTCTTTTGCGACATCGATCCGCACACCTACATCATGGATCCGGGCAGACTCGAGGAAACCATCGCGGCCCTGGGAACGGAAAAGCGCCGCAGGCTCAAGGCCGTTATTCCGGTCCACCTCTACGGGCAGTGCGCGGACATGGAGTCGCTGGCGGAAATTGCCAAGCGTCATCAGCTGCGGATCATAGAGGATGCCGCCCAGGCGCTCGGTGCGCATTATGTGCAAGATGGCACGGCGATCAAACACCACGCGGGCAGCAGGGGCGATTGCGGGTGCTTTTCCTTCTTTCCCACAAAAAATCTCGGCGCCTGCGGTGAGGCGGGCATGGTGATCACCGGCGACGAGTCCCTGGCGGCAAAATTACGGAGCCTGCGCCATCACGGCTGCAGATCGCAGCATGAACAGTACTATTACGACACCATCGGCATTAACGGCAGGCTGGACGCCCTGCAGGCGGCCGTGCTCAAAGTGAAACTCAAGCACCTTGACCGATGGAACACCAGGCGGCGCTCAAACGCCGATACCTACAATCGGCTCTTCAGGGAAAGGGGGCTGGCCGCGCCGCAGGACGGGCCGGGAGGGCAGGAAATGCCGCTCCGTCTCCCCCGCGAAGGGAAGGGGAATTATCACATTTACCACCAGTATGTCATCCGGGCGCGCAACCGCGACGGGCTGAAGGCATTTCTTGACAAGCGGGGCATCGGCTGCGGCATCTACTACCCGGTCCCCGTTCATCTGCAGCCCTGTTACGCGTATCTGGGTGTAAAGGAAGGGAGCCTCCCGGAATCCGAGCGGGCATCGCGCGAGGTGCTGGCACTGCCCATTTATCCGGACTTAACGCATGATCAGCAGGAGGCGGTGGTTGCGGCGGTGGCGGATTTTTATAACGATAAAAGCTGACAATGTACCTGTAGGGGCGACCGGCCGGTCGCCCCTACAGAGACCTTATGTTCGTGTTAAAAGCCGACACCCTTGTCGAAACTTAAACCTCCCCCTCTCTTCTTCCTGCCGACGGCCTGAAGGATGATGGCGGTTATGCAGCCCAGCAAAAATATGCCGCCACCCGAAAGCAGCAGCATAAGCTGGTACGGCTCCTGCTTCAGCTTCTGGTTTTCCGCGGAGAGGGTGTTGAGTGTCTGATCGAAGGTAAGCTTTTCCTGTTTAAGAGACAGGTTTTCCCTGTCCAGCCCGGTAATGCGCGCCGCCTGTTCCTGCAACTGCTTCTCCAGATCGGCTATCCGCACTGTCTTCGGCTGCTCGGCCGTCAAATATTGATCCCGCACCCACCCTTCCAGGCCGCCCTTGAAGGAGATCTTCACCCACGGTTTCTGCGTTTCCAGCACTTGGACCGTCTCGTCGGCGGCAAGCTGATCCATGATCCTGTATTCCTCGCCGGGCTGCACCCGCACATTAATTGTGCAGGTGTCGGTTACGAACATGGTTTTGGCCTGCACTGCAGAACAAACCGCCATCACGCTTGCGAACACCGCCACGATGCACATTCTCATATCGCCGTCTCCTTGGGTTATTAACGGGTCTGCAGTGCATAAACCGTCCTTTCAAGTTCCGGGGCGTGCCGCCCGCACAGCGCTTATGCACTAATGGCTTTACATTTGATTACCTATACTATAAATAAAAAGAAATGAAAAGCGGATATCGCTCATCGTGCGCGGCACGGCATCAACGGGGATGAGCGGCAGAGGTACTATGGCCGGTTCAGAGATAGAAAACAATCTGGAACGCATCCGAGAGAGAATGGAGCGGGCCGCGGGAAGGGCCGGCAGGAGTCCTTCGGATATCAAGCTGGTAGCGGTTTCAAAAATGGTCGGGGTTGATGCCATACGTGAAGCCATTGCCTCGGGGGTGACCATATTCGGGGAAAGCTACATCCAGGAGGCCCGTTTAAAAGTACCGGAGATCGCCGGCACGGTTCGATGGGATTTTATCGGCCACCTGCAGCGCAACAAAGTCAGGCATGCCGTCGGCCTTTTTGAAATGATCCACTCGGCGGACTCTCTGGCGCTGGCGCAGGAAATGGATCGAACAGCCATGCAGAGCGGAAAAAGGGTGAGGGTTTTAGTCGAGGTAAATCTGTCCGGTGAAAAAGCAAAATCGGGCATTGACTCCGCGGGCGCAGGCGATCTTGTCAGGGAAATGGCATCATTGACGCATCTTTCCCTTGAAGGACTGATGACCATGCCCCCTTACAGCGATGACCCGGAGAACTCCCGTCCTTACTTCCGGGCACTGAGAAATCTCAGGGACAGCCTGAATGAAGAGAGCGGGGGCGGACTCGCGCTCAAGGAGCTTTCCATGGGCATGTCTTCGGATTTTGAAGTCGCCATAGAAGAAGGGGCAACATTAGTTCGCATCGGAACCGCCATTTTCGGGGAACGGGCTTGAACAACACGTCAATGCAGAGCGAAAAAAAGGGAACCCTCTTCTTCGATCTTGAGACCCAGCACTCCTTTGACGAGGTGGGAGGGAGAAACTACGTTGAACGGCTGCACGTTTCGGTTGCGGTCACCTACTCCTCCTTGACCAGGACCTTTAAAAGCTACACCGAGCCCCAGGTTTTTTTCCTCATCGAAGACCTCTTCCAGGCGGAGACCGTCATCGGGTTCAACATCATCGATTTTGATTACCGGGTGCTCAAGCCCTATACCGCCAAGGATTTCAGCCAGCTTCACACCATTGACATGCTGGCGCACATAAAGCGCACACTCGGCCACCGGCTCAGCCTCAATGCCCTGGCCCAGGCCACCCTGGCTGCCGACAAGAGCGCCGACGGCCTGCAGGCGGTAACCTGGTTCCGGCAAGGGAAGATCGCGGAGCTCACCTCCTATTGCAAGGATGACGTGGACCTGACCAGGCGGTTGTACGAATTCGGCAGAGAGAACGGCTACCTCCTCTACCACGACCGCTTTTCGGGCCAGACGAAAAAAGTGCAGGTGGAATGGTAGGAGCGACCTCCGGTCGCGAAAGAGAGCATTCGCTGCATGTGTTTCAAGCTTTATGGTCCCGGAAGGTTGAGGAGGCGTTGTTTTTATGTTAATCATACCATGACAGTTTTTGTTACTATCAACAAGCACCGGAGCAGTGTTATATCATGTCACACATAAAAAAAATTACCCGGAGGGATTTCTTAAAGGCATCGGCTCAGACCGGTCTCCTGCTCGCCGCCGGGGGCGGTGTGCATTGCCGGGGCAGGCAAGGCATGGGCGATCGAGAGTACACCGGCTCCCGATCTGGCGGTAGTGACCGGCAGCCCGGAAAAGGCGGTGGCACGGGCCATCGAGCTGTTGGGCGGCATGAAGCGCTTTGTCAAACAGGGACAGCGGGTGGTCATCAAACCCAACATGTCCTTTGCCAAAACGCCCGATGAGGCGGCCAACACCAGTCCCGCGGTTGTTGCCGCGGTGGCCGGGAGCTGTATTGCCGCGGGCGCCAAAGATGTGCTCATTCTCGACCACACCATCCAGAAGGATACGCTCTGTCTGGAGCTCTCCGGCATAGCCAAATCCTGCGCCTCCCTTGAAAGGACCCATGTCCTCGCGCTGAATGACGAGCGGTTCTATCAGTCAGTATCCATTCCCGGAGGCAAGGCGCTCACCACGGTGAAGGTCATGAAGGAGGTCATGGAGTGCGATGTCCTGATCAACCTGCCCGCCGCCAAATCACACAGCGCCACGGGGGTCAGTTTCGGCATGAAGGGACTGATGGGGGTGATCTGGGACCGGGGATATTTCCACGCACGGGTCGACTTGCATCAGGCAGTAGCCGACCTGTGTACGGTCGTCAAGCCGCATCTGATCATTCTGGATGCGTCCCGGGCGCTCCTGACCGGCGGACCATCGGGGCCGGGCACTATCGATCCCCTCAACACCATTGTCGCGGGAACGGATCCGGTGGCGGTCGACGCATACGGGGTGCAGATGGCCCCGTGGTACAATAAGCAATTTGATGTAAAGCACATAAAGCACATTGTGGCAGGCGAGCAGATGGGGCTGGGCACTGCCCGCCTGGACGAACTCCGCATTGCCAGGGTGCAGGCGTGAGAAGGATCATACAGCTTCTCTTTCTCGGTTTTTTCATCTATCTTTTTTTCTCCGCGCGCTATCCCCTTAGCTCGTTCATTCCCGTTGACCTTTTCCTGAGAGCGGACCCCCTGGTCGCTCTCATCACCTCCATCTCCTCAAGAGAGTTGGTGCCGCACCTGCTGCTTCCGGCCGGCCTGCTGCTGCTCACCCTTGTTCTGGGCAGATTTTTTTGCGGCTACCTCTGTCCCCTGGGCACGGTGCTGGACCTTTCCGCAGGCCTGTTCTCCCGTACCAGGGTGAGGTTTACCGAGCGCCTGAGAAGCCTGAAGTTTTACCTCCTCATCGGGCTGGTTGCCGCCGCACTGGCTGGCGCCAATCTGGTGTATCTTTTCGATCCCATAAGCATCCTCACCCGGACCTGCACCATCCTGCTCTATCCGCTGACGGTCCTTTTTGCCAATCTGTCCCTCGACGTCCTGCGGCCGGTTGCCCGGGAACTGGGATGGATCAGGCTCACCTATCTCAACTTTGATGAACCTCTTTTCTCCACCGGGATACTGACCGCTGCCATCTTCACCGGCATCGTCATGCTTAACCTCATCACCCCACGGTTCTGGTGCAGATACCTATGCCCCCTCGGGGCCCTTCTGGGGTTGTTTTCGCGATTCGGCATCTTCAAGCGGGTGGTAAATAATCAATGCAGTGGCTGCGCCAGGTGTCAGGAGAAGTGCCCCATGGGCGCCATCACTGATGACCCGCGGAAAGTAAAGGCAGCCGAGTGCCTGCAGTGCCGGACCTGCAGGGTTATATGCCCCGCCGACGCCGTATCCTTCAAGGCCATTTATTCGCCCTTCCGTGAAGATGCCACGCTTTCGCTTGATATGCGCCGCCGGGGATTTCTCCTGGCGTGCTCGAGCGGGCTGGCGGCGGGCTACCTCTTCACCCGTGACCCACTTACGAGGATACGCTCCGACACCGTCATTCGCCCGCCCGGCGCCATCCCCGAGGAAGCGTTCCGTCACAACATGCATTCGCTGCGGCGCCTGCATGAAGGTGTGCATAACCAACACCCTTCAGCCTGGGCTCTTCGACAGCGGTGTTGAAGGGCTCTTCACCCCGAAGGCCCTGTTGAGGTTTGCGGCCTGCGAGCAGACCTGCAATCTCTGCGGACGGGTCTGCCCGACGCAGGCCATCCGCAGCCTCGATCTGGAAGAAAAAAAATACGCCAGAATGGGCACCGCGGTCATTCTCAAGGAAAAGTGCCTGGTATGGGAGCAGGACAAGGCCTGCCTCATCTGCGATGAGCAGTGCCCTTACAACGCCATTGTCTTTAAAATGGTGGACGGGTTTCGAAGGCCTTTCGTGCTGGAAAACAAGTGTAACGGATGCGGATTCTGCGAGAACAAATGCCCGGTAGAGGGAGGCGCCGCAATCGTGGTCACGCCGCTGGGAGAGATACGGCTTAAGGAAGGGTCCTATCGCGTGGCGGCGCAGGCAAGCCAGCTGACGCTCCAGGAAGACAAGGGGTACGACGATTTCATTCTTGAGGGGGAAAGCCCCCTTCAGGACAATGCAAGGGATTGAAATTCTATCAGCTGCGACGACGCAGGATGGTAACGCCGCAGATAGGTGTTGATCAGCAGCCTGCTACTCCTGGATGTTCATGCTGAGCGTCGGGCCCACAACCGGTTCATCGCGCCCGACAAATTCCAGGCACCTTTCTCCGGTCAGCACCCGGGGAGGAACAATCCAATCCCCGTTTACCGCCTGTGTACCTATGGTGGTCCCGTAATCCTGCGCGTAACCGAGGGTAGAGATGTTTAGGTACCCGGCCACCAGACTCCCGGTTAAGGCATAGGCCATTTTTGCAACAAAGTAAGGCACGCTTACGATTGCCGAGGTTGTAGCCAAACAGCATTTCGACATCGGCGAGCGCTCATCAAAGGTTTTGTTTTCAGCCTGAACAGGCCGGCTCAACAGCAGGAGTGAAACCGCCAGGACCGCTACCACCGCTTTTGAACACTTCATAGCAGACTCCTCAGGAAATTAATAGACATCACATCCGTTTTGTCACGCCGAACAGCACCTGCTGCCGGGACGAAACCGCCTGTCGTTTCACTGATCAGGCAAGCGAGCCATATACTACACGCTACACGCGGAAGTAGTCAACTGCTATTATTGCGGCAGCGCTTGAAAAATGCGGCCGGGCAGCCACAGGCCTCCCGGTTTTCTGCTTGACAACAAGAAAATATATGCTACTTACATACCTGCCACGGACGGGAAGAATGGCGGGCCACGCTCTGTCGTGGCCGTACATTATAATCGGACGCAACGAAGTGCGTCCCTCCACACAATCTATTTTCGTTTAACACACACCATCATGAACTACAAGGACACCCTCAATTTACCCCGCACTGATTTTCCCATGAAGGCAAACCTGGCGCAGCGGGAGCCGGAAATCCTGAAGGCATGGGAGAACAAGAACCTGTACGCAAAAATCCAGGCCGCTTGCAGAGGGCGGGAAAAGTTTGTGCTCCATGACGGACCGCCTTACGCCAACGGCCACATTCACCTCGGCACGGCGCTGAACAAGATCCTGAAAGACATCATCATCAAGTCCAGGACCATGGCCGGCTTTTCCTGCACCTATCGGCCCGGCTGGGACTGTCACGGGCTTCCCATCGAACACCAGGTGGACAAAGAACTCGGCGAGCGCAGGAAGTCGGTATCCATCCTGGAAAAGAGGCAGCTCTGCCGCGCCTACGCCCATAAATTCATAGACATTCAGCGCGCAGAATTCAAGCGCCTCGGCGTTTTCGGAGAATGGGACCGCCCCTATCTCACCATGGACAAAGGCTATACAGCGACCATCATCAGGGAATTCGGGAAATTCGTCGCTGCCGGCAGCGTGTACAAGCGAAAAAAGCCCATCCAGTGGTGCGCCTCCTGCAAAACCGCCCTGGCAGAGGCCGAAGTGGAATACCGGGATGAATCCTCTCCCTCCATTTACGTCAAGTTCCCGCTGGTTTCCGATGCCGCGCCGAAGCTTCCGGCCCTCAAGGGAAAAAAGGTTTTCGTGGTCATCTGGACAACCACTCCCTGGACCATCCCCGCCAATCTCGCCATCAGCCTCCATCCCGAATTTACCTACGCCGCGGTTGAGGTGGAAAATGAAGTCTACATCATTGCCGAGGGCCTGCTGCTGAGAACGCTCGCGGCACTGGATATCGACCGCTATCAGATTCTCGGCACCTTCCCCGGGTCACAGCTCGAGGGATTTGTCTGCCGCCATCCCTTCATCGCAAGGGATTCCCTCCTCATCACCGGTACCCACGTTACCCTTGAGGCCGGCACCGGCTGCGTGCACACCGCGCCGGGGCACGGGCAGGAAGACTACGAGATGGGCCTCAAGTACAACCTGGATATTTACGCCCCGGTTGACGATGACGGCAAGTTTACCGCGGATGTGGATTTCTTTGCCGGGCAGTTTGTGTTTTCTGCCAACAGGGCGGTCATCGAAAAGCTCAAAGCGGTCAACGCGCTGCTCAAGGAGGAAAAGTTCTCCCACTCCTATCCCCACTGCTGGCGCTGCAAGAACCCCATTGTCTTCCGGGCCACCGAACAGTGGTTCATATCCTTGGAGGGGAGCCGGCTGAGGGAACGGGCGCTGAAGGCCATCATGGACGTACAGTGGATCCCGCCCTGGGGGCGGGAACGGATCTACCTGATGGTACAAAACCGCCCCGACTGGTGCATCTCCCGCCAGCGATCCTGGGGCGTTCCCATACCGGTATTCTACTGCCGGCAGTGCGGTCAAATACTCATGAGCCAGGAGATTATCAACGGCGTGGCCGACCGCTTCGAGGGGGAAGGGGCTGACATCTGGTTTGCTGAAGAAGCGGCCAACCTGCTGCCACCCGGCACCGGCTGTCCCGCCTGCGGCGCCCGGGACTTTGAAAAGGAACACGATATACTTGATGTCTGGTTTGATTCGGGTGTGAGCTTCGCGGCCGTGCTCGAAAAAACGGAGGGCCTGGCATTTCCCGCCGACATGTACCTGGAAGGCAGCGACCAGCACCGGGGCTGGTTCCACAGCGCCCTGCTCACCTCGGTGGAGACGAGAAACCGCGCCCCCTACAAGTCGGTGCTCACCCACGGCTTTGTCGTTGACGGCAAGGGTGAAAAGATGGCCAAGTCCAAGCAGAACGTGATCGCCCCCGAAGAGGTGATCAAAAGCTACGGGGTCGAGGTGCTCCGGCTGTGGGTGGCCTCCGAGGACTACCGCGAGGACATCACCATCTCGGATGAAATCTTAAAGCGCCTCTCCGAATCCTACCGCAAGATCAGGAACACCTGCCGGTTCCTGCTGGGCAACCTTCACGACTTCAAGCCCGAGGATTCCGTGGGTTATGAGGGGCTGGCGGAGATTGACCGGTGGGCGCTCCACCGGCTTTATCAGCTCGCCGGCAAGGTAACCGCCGCCTACGCCGCCTGCGAGTTTCACACCATCTACCATCTGCTGCACAATTTCTGCGTCACCGACTTAAGCGCGGTCTACCTGGATATTTTAAAAGATAACCTTTACTGCTCACTGCCGGCAGGTGGCTCGCGAAAGGCAAGCCAGACCGTCTTCCATACCATTCTCACCACGCTTATCAAGCTTATGGCACCCCTCCTGCCCTTTACCGCCGACGAGATGTGGGGCTACCTCCCCCCTGACCGGTCGCGGGAAGAGAGCGTTCATCTTTCCCGCTTCCCCGGGCTCGATGCCCGGCATGTGGCGGACGAACTCCACGAAAAGTGGCAGCTGCTCTTTCAGGTGCGCAACCGGGGGCTGAAAGTGCTGGAGGAAAAGCGCGCGGAAAAGCTTTTGGGCAACTCACTGGAGGCGGAAGTGGTGCTCGAGGCACCCGAACAGCTGTTTAACCTTCTCAGCGATAACCAATCGGTGCTGGAAGACCTTTTCATTGTCTCACGCGTCACCCTGCGCAGGGCGCCTGAAGGACAGGCGCTGACGCCCGAGGCTGCCCTGGATAAGCTCCAGATATCCGCGGTGCGGACATCCGCCGGCAAGTGTGAGCGCTGCTGGAAATACAGCGAAACGGTGGGGGAATCCCCGGAGCACCCCGCCATCTGCCGCCGGTGCGCCCGGGTCATACAACAGCAACAGTAGCGCGCCATGCCCACACGGCCCACTCATAAATATCTCATCGCCGGCATTATAGCTCTCGCGGTGGTCATTCTTGACCAGTACACCAAATATCTCATCGCCCAGCATATGCCGCTTCATCACTCGCTGGATGTCATCGAGCAGTTTCTCACCATCGTCCACACCAGAAACAAGGGCATAGCCTTCGGCATCTTTTCCGGGCAGGTAAGCACCCTTCAAACCGTTCTGCTCATTCTTACCTCCCTCGCCGCCATAGCCTTTATATTTTATCTTCTGAGCGGTCTCGGGACGCAGTGCCTCTATGCCACCATTACCCTTGCCCTCATCCTCGGGGGCGCCATCGGCAACCTGATCGACCGGATCCGGTGGGGAGAGGTGATCGATTTTATCGACCTCCACTGGCACGGTTACCACTGGCCGGCCTTTAACTGCGCCGATTCGGCAATTTCCATCGGCATGGTATTGCTGGTCATCGGGATGTTCACCAAAAAGTTTCCGCTCCGCTGACGCATCAATGCCCGCTGCGATGTGAGACACCATGTATCCTGACCTGGTAAGCATTGGGAATTTCACCCTCCATACCTACGGCCTCTGCATAGCGCTGGGCGCGCTGCTGGGCATCCTCTTCGTGTCACGCGAGGCAAAGCGGGAAGGCATGAACCAGCAGCAACTCCTCGACCTGGTGTTCTATCTGCTCATCGCCGCCATTATCGGATCGCGCGTCTTTTATATAATCCTCAATCCCGGATACTACCTGAAGCACCCGCTCGAATCGCTGATGATCTGGCGGGGAGGTCTGGTGTTTTACGGGGGGTTTCTTTTTGCGTTTCCCACCTGCTATCTCTACCTGAAAAAGCACGGACTCCCTTTTCTCAAAACATGCGACATCCTTGCCCCGGGGCTGGCCCTCGGAGAATCCCTGGGCAGAATCGGCTGCTTCTTTGCCGGCTGCTGCTACGGCACACCCACCGACCTTCCCTGGGGAGTGACCTTCACCCATCCCAACAGCCTGGCGCGGCTGGGCGTTTCCCTTCACCCCACCCAGCTCTATGCATCAGTACAGGCCATTGTGATGTTCATCATTCTGGTGAGTTGCAGGCGGTTTAAGCGCGCGGACGGTCAGATCGTCTTTCTCTACATCCTGCTGTACGCCCTGGGACGCCTGATCACTGAAAACTTCAGGGGGGATGAGCGGGGCATGCTCGTCGGGGGATATCTGACCCTCACCCAGGCCATTGCCCTGGTGCTTATTCCCGTCGCCATCGGCATGATCATCTACCTGGGCAGGAGAAATACTCCGTCCCGGCCATCGCACACCCGTTAAACCAAAAGGGCAGACCGGCCATGCCGACCCGAATCATCATCGACGGCTATAACCTCATCAGGCAATCTCCCGCCCTTCGCCGACATGATGCTGAAGACGTCGCCCGGGGCAGAGAAAAGCTCATAGCCATGCTCTCCTCCTACCGCGCGCTCAAGCCGTCCCCGATGACAGTGGTATTTGACGGGTGGGAAGCCGGAGAGCTTTCGGAGCGTCACTTCCGGGAAAAGGGGATAGACGTCATTTACTCCAGGAGGGGTGAAAAGGCGGACGAGGTAATTAAACGGCTGGTTTCCCAATCGCGGGATGCGCTGCTCGTTGTCACCTCGGACAGCGAAATAGCCCATTTCTGCAGGGGGAGGCGGTGCGACGTGATACCCTCGCCGCTCTTTGAAGAAAAAGTCGCCTTTGCAGGGTATGCCGCTCAAAAAGGCTGCCCGGAAAACGAAGAGACCATCCCTCCCCGCAGCACCAGGAAAAAAGGGCCCGCAAAAAAACTTCCCAAAGCCAAGAGACGGCAGCTGGAAAGTCTTAAAAAGCTGTAATCATCTTCCTCATAAAAGGTATTGCCGTTTTCCTCAGCCACCTCGCATCTTTTTCTCCGACCCCGCGCGCAGCCGTTGGATATTATCCTTGTGCCGGTAAAAAATGAGGCCGGCTATGGCCAGGCTGAGGATGACGAACGGCAATGAATAACCGGCAGCGCCCAGCAGGAACGGCATCGCCAGCGAGGCAGTGAGCGATCCGAGAGAAACATATTTCCACTTCAGCACCACCCCCAGGAACAGTGCCGCCGCACAGGCAACCATGGCCGGGGAAATGACTAAAAAAACCCCCAGTGCGGTCGCTACACCCTTTCCCCCGCGGAATTTAAGAAAAACAGGGAACAGGTGACCGCAGAAGGTAAAGAAAGCAACCCATGCGACGCCCGCATCGTAGGAGAGAAGCATGCGCGCCGCCAGGACAGGCAGAACGCCCTTGAGCACGTCCCCGAGAAGCGTCAGCACACCGAGCTTCAACCCCAGCACGCGATACACGTTGGTTGCCCCGATGTTGCCGCTTCCCTCGGCACGGATATCCCTGGCGCTGAAAAGGCGCGACAAAACCACCCCGGTGGGAATGGAGCCCGCGAGATATCCCCCGGCAATCAGCAGTATGGTTTCAATAGTGATCAATCATCTGCTCCCATGGCTCAACGGAACGCTTTACTGCACAGCAGTTACCGATGCTTATAGCACAAATGCCGATTCCCTTACAACTCCCTTTTGGATTTCCGGGTCCGATGGTTATATGCTTCGTGGCGCCCCAAAGGGTTGCGGGGTTTAAACATGCAAGCAAGGTTCGCATGTTATGGGCAACCGGCCGGTTACCTCTACGTGGGGATCAGATTTGGATCCCCGCGAAAGCGTAAATCCAGTATTTTATCCAAATGTAGGGGCGACCGGCCGGTCGCCCTGATGAAAGACACCCCTGTTTGTGTTTTAAATTCCATTTGATAAAAGGTTGATAAGATGGTAGTGCATTAAGCCGGACCAGAAAGAGGAATAACACCATCATGCATACCGGAATGAAACAGAACGCATCCGGCCGCAACACCGGCACCCTCTACCTCGTTGCCACACCTATCGGCAACCTGGAGGACATAACCCTGCGCGCCATCAGAACACTGAAAGAAGCGGACCTGATCGCGGCCGAAGACACCCGCCGGGCGCGAACGCTGCTCGTTCACTACGGGATAAGCACCCCCCTTACCAGTTACTTTGCCCACAGCAGCATCAGGAAAACGGGCGCGCTCCTCGCACAGCTCGAGGAAGGTAAAACTATTGCCCTCATCTCCGAGGCCGGCACCCCTTCCATATCCGACCCCGGCTATGTCCTCACCAGGCTTGCCATCGATCGGCAGATAGCGGTGGTCCCCATTCCCGGCACCGGCGGCACTGATTGCCGCCCTGTCCGTTTCCGGCCTTTCCACCAGAAGCTTCATCTTTGAGGGATTTCTTCCCCGCAAAGCGGGCAGGCGAAAAAATCTCTTTCTTGCCCTGCGCGATCAGCAGCGCACCTTTATTTTTTACGAATCGCCGAGGAGGCTCATGGCAACGCTTGAAGACCTCCGTGCAATCCTGGGTGAAAACCGGCAGATGGTTGTCGCCCGGGAGATGACCAAGCTGTACGAAGAGGTGATCCGCGGTACCATCGCTGAAGTAATGGCCGCCCTGGGGAATAAAAGCATCAGAGGAGAAGTCACCATCGTGGTATCGGGAGACACGCCGGAGGAAGGCGGCTTCATTGACAGCCCTGACAGGATATGATACAAGGTGATGAAAATTCGGGCATGGATGAGGTGATCATCAGGCAATTTATAATTGCCAATGAACTCGGGCTGCATCTGAGGCCGGCCGGATTGCTGGTAAAAACGGCCAATCAATACAGGTCCGCCATCACCATTGAAAAGGGTGGCGTGGAGGCGGACGGCAAGAGCATCATTCAAATCGCCACGCTCAATGCTGCACGCAACTCCACCATTACCATCAAGGCCTGCGGCCCCGATGCCCGCCGGGCAATGGAGGCACTGGGGAATCTCATTTTGAACAACTTCGAGGAACCGCACAGCGATGGAAACAGCCCAGCAGAACCTCTTGCTTAAAGGAACCGGCGTCTCCCCGGGCATCATCATCGGGAAGGCATTTTTGTTTGTTCCCGATGCTATCGAGACACCGGTCATCAGCCTTGCCGGCAAGCCGGAAATCAACGGGGAAATTGAACGTTTCAAGCAGGCCCTTGCCAGGTCCAGGGAGAGTCTCCGCACGGTGAAAAAGGAAGTGGAGCGCAAAAAGCAGAAGGAGGCACGCTACATCATCGATGCCCAGCTTCTGATCCTGGAAGACAAGCTCCTGGTAGACAATATCATCAAAACCATCCGGGAGAAGAAGATTGATGCCGCATCAGCGGTTAAAGAGACCGTCCGGAACTTAAGCCGGGGCTTCGATGATGTGAGCGATGAATATCTGAAGGAGAGAAAGACAGACCTCGATTACATCGGCGAACGCATCGTGCGCAACATCCTGGGCACAAAACGCCAGGAGCTTTCCGCCATACATGAGCCGTCCATCATCGTTGCGCATGACCTTTCTCCCGCTGACACCGCGAATCTGGACACCAGCGTGGTCGTCGGCTTTGTAACCAATACCGGGGGCAAAACATCCCACACGGCGATCATGGCCCGGGCGCTGGAAATACCTTCAGTGGTCGGTCTGGAAAAAGTTACCAAAGAGGTGAAGACCGGCGATGTGATCATCATTGACGGGGCCATCGGGGTGGTCATCGTCCGGCCAACCGCTGAAACCCTGCACAGCTATTCCGAAAAGAAGCAGATGTATGAACAGCTCAAAAAGGAGCTTTTTCAATACAAAGACCTGCCCGCAGAAACACCGGACGGATTCCATATCAGGCTTCTGGCCAATGTTGAGCTGGTGGAGGAGGTTTCCGCCATCCTGGAACACGGGGCGGAAGGCATCGGGCTCTACCGCACCGAGTTCCTTTATCTTAACAGGAAAGAGCTTCCCTCTGAAGACGAGCAATTCAACATCTACAAAAAGGTTATCAAAACCATTGCCCCCCATCCCGTTACCATACGCACCCTGGATCTGGGGGGGGATAAGTTCCTCTCCCACCTTGATCTGGTGGAAGAAATGAACCCTGTCCTGGGATTGCGGGCAATCAGGCTGTGCTTAAAAGAGGTGGGCATCTTTAAAACCCAGTTGCGGGCATTGCTCAGGGCCAGCGCGTTCGGCGAGCTCAAGATGCTCTTCCCCATGATTTCCGGAATGCAGGAAATTTACCAGATAAAAGGCATCCTGGACGAACTCAGGCATGACCTTACGGTTTCAGGCATTCCCTTCAATCCCCATGTACAGATCGGGATCATGATCGAAATCCCCTCCGCGGCAACCATTGCGGATCTGCTGGCGCGGGAAGTCGACTTTTTCAGCATAGGAACCAATGACCTTATACAATATACCCTGGCCATCGACCGGGTGAATGAGCACGTATCATATCTGTACAATCCGCTCCACCCCGCCGTGATCAGACTGATAAAAAACGTAATAGAATCGGCCCATAGCAATGGCATAGAGGTGGTGATGTGCGGAGAAATGGCGGGAGAACCTCTCTACCTTCCCATCCTGCTGGGACTGGGTATTGACGAGCTGAGCATGAATCCGCTTTGCATCCTCAAAATAAAAAAAGCAATGAGATCAATAGGTTATCGACAATGCCGCGATTTTGTCAAGACCATTGATCACTTAAAAACTGCCGAGGAAATCGAAGCGTTTATGAGACTGGAAATGAAAAAGCAATTTCCGGCGGCATTTGAAATGACCGAGGCATAACCCCCTTCCGAAACCGGTTGTTCCTGATCAGCAGCACCGGCAACCCCGCGAATGAAGGAAAAAGTCCGCAGGCCATGTACTTTTAGATTGACTTGGCAGTTGTAATAAACTATAATTATGAATTTAAACCAGCTGTAGTAGCTTCAACCAATTCTCAAGGGAGGGAGGGGATATGGATGCCAGGTATTAAGGTTAACGAAGACGAGCCTTTTGAAATCGCGCTGCGACGATTTAAAAAACAGTGCGAAAAGGCCGGGATACTGTCCGAGGTAAAGAAGCGCCAGTATTATGAAAAGCCAAGCATTAAAAGAAAGAAGAAATCGATAGCCGCACGCAAAAGAGCTATAAAGACCACACGGCGTTACAGATCGCCTTTTGAATAAGCTGTTCAGCGCTTATGATTTCGAACTGATAAGAAGGGGATACCCGCAGAAGCGGGCATTCCCGCTCTGCTTTTCGGGCATGAGCTTTTCTATTCAAGGCAATTGTTGCACGCTTTCCCGTAACCATTGCGTTCCCTTGCATATCAGCTCCGCAAGCAAAGTTAATGATCATGACGTTTGATTCCCTTTGCCGTTTTCTGGATGCATGAGGGAGATGAGCCGGGTGTCAATCTCTATTCCGGATGACAAGATAGCTGAAATAAAAGGCGCCTGCAATATTGTCCACCTCATATCCGAATATGTTTCACTGAAAAAATATGGGGTAAATTACCGGGGCCTCTGCCCGTTTCACGCAGAAAACGACCCATCTTTCACGGTAAGCGAGGCAAAGCAGATATTCCACTGCTTCGGCTGCAACACCGGGGGCAATGTTTTTACCTTTCTGATGAAGTTTGAACATCTCTCCTTCCCCGAGGCGGTAAGAAAGGTGGCCGGGAAATACGGCATCGAAATCCCCAGCCGGGAAATCACCCCCCGGCAAAAGCAGATTGCCGGTGAAAAAGAGGCGCTGTTTTCGCTCAACGAACTTGCCGCGTCCTATTACAGCGGCCTGCTGAACGCGCGGGAAGGAGAAAGGGCGCGCGCCTACCTGGCCGGGCGCCACATGACGCCGGAGACCATACGCGAATTCAGGCTGGGATACGCCTCACCGGCATGGGACGGACTGCTGCTGCACCTGAAGGCGAAGGGGGCGTCGCTGGATGCGGCTCACAAGCTGGGACTCATCAAGCAGGGCAGAAACAACAGCCGGTATGACGGCTTCAGAAACAGGATCATTTTTCCCATTACCGATTATAACGGGAGGATTATCGGCTTCAGCAGCCGGGCGCTGGATAATGACGGCGCAAAATACATCAACTCTTCCGATTCGCTCATCTATAAAAAGAGCGCGAGCCTTTTCGGCCTCAACGCGGCCCTGCCTTCCATCCGCAGGGAGGAGATGGCCATACTGGTTGAAGGCAATTTCGATCTCGTAAGCCTCCACCAGCACGGCATAACCAACGCGGTTGCCACCCTGGGAACGGCGCTCACCGACAACCACGTCAGGCTGCTCAAGCGCTTCACCGCCGCCATCGTCATCGCCTTTGACGGCGACGAGGCGGGGAGGAAGGCGGCGATGAAATCACTGCCGCTCTTCCTGCAAAACGGCATTTCGCCCAGGCTGCTTGAGCTCCCTGCCGGGACCGATCCGGACTCATTCATTCACCGGGAAAAGGAGGAGGCATTCAGGGCGCTGATTAACCGCGCGCTGCCCCTGGTGGAATGCTTCATCACCCGGGCACTCAGGAAGAGCAACCCTTCGAACATCGGAGGCACCCTGGCCGTCATCCGGGAAACCACGCCGGTTCTCTCCCAGATCAAGGACGACACCGAGAGAAACCTCTACATTCAAAAATTGTCGCAGGACCTCAAGGTACCGGAGCAGATTATCAGGGCCGAGCTTTCCTCCGCCGGGCAGCCCGCGGAGGAAGCACCCGGCCGGACTGCCGCTACTCAGTCCGGCCGCAACCGGGCGGAAGAGCTGCTGCTGCAAGTAATGCTCCTCCATCCCGACCTCATCCCCCGGGTCAGGCAGGCACAGATTCTGGCCGATCTCAAGGAGCCCGAATTGAAGCGCGTCGCCCTGTGTCTGGTGGATCTGTTCGACGCCCACCGGCCCATGGAGGTCGACTCCCTGATGGACGGCGTGGAGGACGGGTCGCTCAAAAGCATCATCTCCGAGCTGGTGATGAAAGGCGAGTGCATTATCGACCCCCTGAAGACCTTGAGCGGGAGCATTCAGAAAATCAAGGCGACCGGTATAGAGAGGGAAATAAAGCTGGTAAACAACAAAATCAGGGAGGCTGAGGAGGGAAATGATCTAACCGCCATTCAGCACTTCCTGACCTGCAAGCAGCAACTCCTCGAACAAAAGAAGGCCTGTGCAGCAGATCACGCTTCTGTTCACGTACCCTAACCCGGAAGGAGCATACCGCCGATGTCAAAAAAGGAAGCCATGGACCAGGTAAATCAGCTTATTGACATGGGAAAGGAAAAGGGATTTTTAACCTACGAGGAAGTCAATGATATGCTCCCTTCGGACATCGTTTCTCCCGACCAGATTGACGACCTGATGATCATGTTCGGGGAGATGGATATCGAGATCGTCGAAGGGGTGCAAAAAGTAAAAATTTTCAAGCGCAAGCTCCAGAAGTCCCCTGAAGAGGCGGAAGGTGAATCAGAAGCGGAGCTCGACCAGGTTCCCTTCGAAAAGTTTAACGACCCCGTCAGGATGTACTTGCGGGAGATGGGCTCGGTATCCCTGCTCAACCGGGAAGAAGAGGTGGAAATTGCCAAGCGCATCGAGGAGGGCGAGAAGGAGATTGTACGGGTCATCGTCCACGCTCCGTTTACCATACAGGAGCTGATCTCCATCGGGGAAAAATTAAAATCCGAAAAGATGTCGGTGCGGGAAGTGATCGGTGACCTGGAGGACGAGGAGACGGAGATTGATGAGGCATATTACTCCAAGAAGGTGCTCAACCTGATCGGAAAAATCAAGAGCTGCGATCAAAAGCGGACGCAGCTTCTGAAACAGGCGGCGCAGAAAAGCGTAAGCGAGACCCGGCGAAAGGACATCGGCAGGAAAGTCGATGAAGCAAGTGAAAAAATAGGCGCCCTGCTGCAGAAGGTCAACCTGAACAAGAACCAGATCGAACACATCACGGAAAAATTAAAGCGCTTCCTGGACAAGCTGAAGAAGGCTGAGGCGGAAATCAAATATTGCGAGGAAAAGGCGGGCATACGCCTGGAAGAGCTCAGGAAATGCTTCCGCCAGATCAGGAAGGGCCACCAGGAGGAGCGCAAGGTGGCCAAGAAAATCGGCATCAGCGGCAAGGAGCTGCTGGAGTATGAGAAAGTCATCCAGGGCGCGCAGAAGAAGATAAAGCGCATTGAAGCCGAATCCACCTTTGATGCCCAGGCCCTCAAAAAGGCGGTGAAGTCCATCGAGGAAGGCGAGATGAAGGCCAAGCTGGCAAAGGATGAGCTGGTAAAGGCCAACTTGCGCCTGGTGGTAAGCCTGGCCAAGAAATACACCAACCGCGGGCTGCAATTTCTGGACCTGATCCAGGAGGGCAACATAGGGCTCATCAAGGCGGTCGACAAGTTTGAGTACCAGCGCGGCTACAAGTTCAGCACCTACGCCACCTGGTGGATCAGGCAGGCCATAACCAGGGCCATAGCCGACCAGGCCCGGACCATCCGCATACCCGTGCACATGATCGAAACCATCAACAAGCTGATCAGAACCTCGCGGCTGCTGGTGCAGGAGGTGGGCAGGGAGCCCACCCCCGAGGAGATTGCCAGAAAAATCGAATTCCCGCTGGACAAGGTGCGGAAGGTTCTGAAAATTGCCAAGGAGCCCATATCCCTGGAAACCCCCATCGGGGAGGAAGAGGACAGCCATCTGGGGGATTTTATCGAAGACAAAAAGGTTGCCCCTCCCGGAGAGGCCGCCATCAACCGCAGCCTGCACGAACAGACCAAGAAGGTGCTGTCCACCCTCACGCCCCGTGAAGAGAAGGTGCTGCGCATGCGCTTCGGCATCGGCGAAAAGGCGGACCACACCCTCGAGGAAGTGGGGCAGGATTTCGCGGTAACCAGGGAGCGGATCCGGCAGATCGAAGCCAAGGCGCTGCGGAAACTGCGTCACCCCAGCAGAAGCAAAAAACTGAGAACCTTTATCGAACGTTAAACAGAGGAGCGTGGGCTCATAGCTCAGCTGGAAGAGCCACCGGCTCATAACCGGAAGGTCCCAGGTTCGAACCCTGGTGAGCCCACCACACCCTATTGCCGGCACAGACCATGAACACACTTCGGGATAAGCTGCCCATCTCACCCGTTTCCAGACACGGAACAGGACTGAAATGCACCTCCATCGGGTGCATTTTTTTATTCACTGTCGGTTTGGGCGAACAAGGAGAAAGCGATTGAAAAAACAACTGGAATTGCTGGTCAAGCTGCAGGAATGCGATTCAGCCATTCGCCAGGCCCTGCGCACGCAGGAAAATCACCCGCGCATGATAGCCCAGCTTGAAGAATCGCTGGCGCGGGAGCGGGAAGAGCTTCGCCTGCAGGAAAAGCTCCTGGATGAAAGCAAAAAAAAGCGGGTTCAAAAGGAACAGGAATTGGCCCTCAATCAGGACAAGGTGCAAAAGGCCAGGCAGCACCTTACCGCGGTAAAAACCAACAGGGAATACCAGGCGGCCCTCAAGGAGATAGAACTGATCGAACAGGGCAATACCAGAATAGAGGAGGAGATTCTTACCATCATGGAAGAGGCGGAGCGTCTTGTCAGACTGAAGACAGACGGGGAGGAACGCTTCAACCGCAAGGCACAGGAAACCGAGGAAAACAAGGGGGTTTTAGAAAAACAGCTGGCGGTTTGTGTTCAGGAGATAGAGGAGCATGAACGCTTGAAAAGCACCTTCACCTCCCAGATACAGTCGGAGCTGCTGGACATCTATCACAAGATAAAGCAAAAAAGGCCGGAACTGACGGTGGCGGCCGTTGATAACAGCTGCTGCACGGGATGCCATATGAACATACCTCCCCAGCTGTTTAACGAAATTAAAACAGGCCAGAAGATTGTCACCTGTCCCCACTGCAATCGCATTCTTTTCTGGGAAAAGAACCATGAAACAGCTGCCGGGACTCTCCAGACCGAGTCGCACTGAATCGGCCCACAAACAGAAAGGCGCTGCCGCGGAGGTACTGCCGCTTAAGGGGCTTACCATCTATACCGACGGGGCATCGCGGGGTAACCCCGGGGACGCCGGCGCAGGGGTCATTATATACAACCATCACGGTGAGGTGGTAAAAAAAATAAAGGCCTACCTCGGCACCACCACCAACAACGTTGCAGAATACATGGCCTTGATCATCGCGCTGAAGGAGGCGGTAAGCCTGAAGGCGGACACGGTGCAGCTGTTCTCCGATTCAGAGCTGATGGTGCGGCAGCTCAAGGGAATCTACAAGGTGAAGGACCGGAAAATGCAGGTCCTCTGCAGCGAGGTAAAGAAGCTCTTATCACATTTCATAAGCTATGATATACTGTCAATAGAACGGGGTAAAAACAGGGAGGCAGACAAGCTGGCCAACCTGGCCATCGACGAAAAAGAATAGTCCGTAGTATTTGAATGATCCCTCACCCTCATTCCGCTCCGCGCTGGGGAGAGTGGAAGAGTGAGAGGGAAATTTTAACACTAAGATAGGCTACTCGAGGAGGCGCAATGGTCGCCCGTTGACCGTAAGGGAAACGGGAGGAAAGTCCGGGCTCCCAAGGGCGCGGTGGTCGCTAACAGCGACTGTCCCTGACTCGTCGGGGATAAGGAAAGTGCCACAGAAAACATACCGCCCTGCGCACGCCGCAGGGTAAGGGTGAAATGGCGAGGTAAGAGCTCACCAGTATCCCGGGCGACCGGGATAGCTTGGCAAACCCCACCGGGAGCAAAACCAAATAGGGGAACGGTGAGATGATCATCATCTCCACAGGCGGCCCGCCTGCAGTTCCCGGGTAGGTTGCTCGAGGTACCTGGCAACAGGTATCCCAGATGAATGACCATTACCCAAACATGGTTTGGGGAACAGAACCCGGCTTACGGCCTCTCTGAGTAGCCTTTTTCTGAACACGGACCCGCTCACATGCCCAGCTCTTTCCTGAAGGCCTCGAGAACGGAGCGGGTTACCCTTTCAAAGGCATGCTGCCTGGCATAATCTTCAGTGTTGGAAACGGCCGCCTGCCTGAATGACTGCGGGCACCTCTTCCAGCATTTTTTTTGCGTTCTCATCCCACGCCAGCATGAAGGAAAGCCCCTCAACAGGCACTTCTTCAGCGTCATCCGCTTCCGGCACGACGGCCCCGGGAACAGTTTCAAAAACGGTGGAAAACTTGGCCTTGAACTTGGTGGGCGTATATTTGTCCGCTACCTCCTGCATAATGGCAAGGGTAACCTTCCCTCCCCTTTCCTGGGCGTACTGTTCAGCAGCCTGATGCAGCTTCTTGACCGCCGTTGCCCGGACGAAGTGGGGAATCATCTCCGAGATTTTGATCAGCGCCTGCTGGGCCTCTATCTCCCAGGGCACCACGCCGGTTGATATGGCCCCTTCCATTTCGCCCTTGGTTTCCAGGAAAATTCCCATGTAAACTTCGTTGACCAGGGACTGGACCAGGTATTTGGCGCCCCGGAACCCCATGAAAGGGCAGTTCTCGGTGCTCAAGTATCCGATGGTGGGTATGTCGGCAAAGATGAAGTTCCTGAATCCCTCGTCCATGCTTATCTTTTTGTCATAGAAATTTCCGAATATAACCATGGGCGCGGTGGAAACGTAGGCCGCGCGCTTTTCATCGATGGTGGGGTTGAGCAGCACGTTTCCGGACCGAACCCTGATTCTTTCCGCTGCCCGCTCGCTGCTCACCGAGCACATGACCACCTCCACCCCGGCCTCCTGACTGTAGAACTCGCTGATGCCCACCGCGTAGGTATTGTTGTTGTCGAATGACAGCGCGGCCGTCATCTCAAAGGTGACGGCAAAAAACATATTGGCGCGGGCGAAATCAAGCGCGCTCTTCATTTCCTCATTTACAAAAGGGGACGGGTCAAACTTGAAAAAGGCGGCAATCTCTTCCAGCCACCGGGCGGAGTTCTCAAAGCCTATGGGAATGATGGTGTCGAGGTACGGGATGCCGAAGCGCTTCTCCATTTCGCGGGCCGCGGTGAGACCGCAATCGTAGGGATACAGGCAGAGGTTGAGCGCCGCCCGTGGGGCCCGCTTTAACTCCTCCACGGTTGAGCCGGCGGTAAGCACCGCGTTGACGGTCACGCCGACGCCTTCAAGCATCCTCCTCAGCTCGCACAGGTCCGCCATCCAGTTGAAGGTGGAAAAGGTCGGCCCGATGAGATTAACCGTCCGGTCGATTTTGTCCCGGCGACGGCTCCATGAGCGAGAGCATGCTTACAAAAGCGGCATCCTTGCCGTCATTGACCGTCCCGCCGATGGGCGGGCGGATGACCGCCGTGTCCTTAAATCCCACCTTGGCGGCAACGCCTTCCACATCGTCCTGGGTGACCTCAACGCTCGGCGCGGTGACCACAAATACGGCCTTCGGTTTCCTTTTGGCAATGACCGTGCGCATGACCTCTTCCAGACGGTCTTCCGCGCCCTGCATCACGTTGGCGTAGGAAAGGTTGGTGGAATACAGCTCCAGGGTCCAGTCGTTGACCAGCATGTTCACATGCTGGTTGATGTAGCAGCCCGGCGGCGCGTGAAATATGGTTATGGCATCCTTCACCCCCGCTGCCGCCCAGAGTGCGCCCTCAAAGGCGGAGGGGGTGTGTATTTCCTGCATCCTGAATTCCTTTACGTCGCCAGCCATGCTCATCCTCCGTATCGGGCCATCAGCTCCTGCCACTTTTGGTACACCGGCTGCTTGATGGTTTTGAAAAAGTTCATCCCCAGGTCAAGGGCGTAATCATAGCCGTACTCACAGAGATAGGACATGTTGATAATGGTGGGGATAAAGGTCCGGACCGTTTCCACCTGCGCCTGGAACTCGGCTGAAATCACCGTGGGTTTGATCTCGGCAATGAGATCACCCAAGGTGTCGAAGTCCTCCTCGACGAAGGTGACCCCGTAGCGCTCCTCCATGATCCGCTTTTCCTGCTGATAGAATTTGTTTCGCATGGCGGGCACCACGAACACCTCCGCACCGAACTCAGCCATGATCTTCCCGATGGACACCTCGTTGGCCGGACCGGTTACCAGGAGCATCCGCACCCCTTTGCCCGCGAATGATGCCTTGACCCGGTCAAATTCCGGCCGCACCCGCTTTTCCTCCTCATCCACCAGGTCGTGGAGCCGCTGGTTTTTTTCCCTGTCCGCCACCGCGCGGAAAAAGTGTGAGGTCCCTTCCATCCCCACCGGAATCTCCACAAAGTGCGACTCCGTTCCGAAGCGCTCCTTAAGTCGCTTGCAGGTAAGGTGCGGGGTAATGTGGATGGGATAGAGCGTCCGGGCGCACACGATCTTTTCCAGCTCATCGATGTGCGGCGCGGGGAAGAGAAAGGTGGCAATCCCCGCCCTCTTCAGGAGAATGTCGATGGCGGCCATGTTGCCGGCGTCCTGCCCCGTCCGGCCCACGATGCCCACCGAACCGGGAATTTTTTCCCTTGCTTTGAAGCTGTCCACCAGCGTTGCCCATGCCGAGTCGGAACCGAGCGGCATGGAGCGGGGGTAGTTAAATCCTGTTTTGCAGGTCGCCACCGTCAGCCCGGGTATCTCCTCGGCCAGCTCGGTGATCACCCCCTCCACATCCTCGCCGATGAGCTGGGGAACGCAGGTGGAAATGATCACGATCATCCGCGGCTTGTACTTGGCGTAGACGTTTCTCACCTGCTGCTTCAGGTTCTCCTCGCCGCCGAATATGACATTACTCTTGTTGATCAGCGTCCCCGCGGTTATGAGCTGGGCGGGACGGCAGGTCATGGACGCCACCTGGTTCTGGTAAAGGCAGGGCTGGGGACCATGGAGGAGCGGAATGACTCCCTGGATCTTCCCCAGGCTGGCCAGCGCCTGCACGGTTGAACAGCAGTGCTCGTAGCTCTTAAGCGGCATAGTGTTGATCCTCCCAAAAAAGCAGTTCTAGTTTTGACTTTTTGCCTTGGACCACCAGCTGTGCAGCTCTTCAAAGCTCATTGACCGGGGAACGGAGAACTGCGTGTTTTCCCATATGCGATCGGCCAGGGACCTGAAGGCCTCGCATTCCGGCGTGTCCGGCGCGTGCTGGAAAAGGGTCACCCCCTTGCCCGAGCACTCCTTGATCTTTTCGCTGTAGGGAATAAAGCCCACCACCTGGGTGTCGCAGCGCTCGGCAAACTCCGTCAGTATTCGCTGTTCATTTTTCAACTCCCGCAGATTGCCGATGATTCCCCCCAGCTGCGCGCCCGAGCGGGGATTGAACCTGCGTATGGCCTTGAAGATGTTGGCGGCGGCGAAAAGCACCTCGATCTCGCCGCTGGAGACGATATAAATTTCCTTCGCGTATCCCTCGCGGATGGGCATGGAGAATCCCCCGCACACCACGTCGCCCAGAACGTCGTAGAGCACCGCGTCAAGCTTGAGCGTCTCAAACACATTCAGATGCTTCAGCGCCTCAATGGCCTCCACCACCCCCTTTCCTCCGCACCCCACGCCGGGGTCGGGGCCGCCGCTTTCGGCGCAATAAATCTCGCCTGCACACTCGCTTTTAAAGGCGCTCTCGAAGATCACCTCGTTCATGGAAACCGCCTTGATGTTGAAGTCTTTTTCCCGCAGGGTCTCCAGAATGGTTTCGGGCATCATCCCTTTAAGCAGCAGGCGGGTGCTGTCGTGTTTGGGGTCACACCCCACATGCAGCACCTTAAGCCCCTTTTTTGCCAGCGCGAAGGATATGTGGGAAGACACCATGGATTTGCCGATCCCGCCCTTGCCGTAAATCGCGATCTGCCTCATTGCCTGCCTCCGGAACTGTAGGGATCTTTCACCGGGCGGCCCCATTGCTGATGGAACCGCCGCATCATCTCCTTAATTAATGTACGTGAGCCACCAGCTGTACAGCTCTTTGAAGCTGATGGCATTCGGAACAACCATGTGGGTGTTGTTGAAGACGTCCTCGCCGAGGCGCCGGTAGATTCCGGCCTCCTCTGATTCAGGCGCGCACTCAAAAACGGTCATGCCCTGCCCTCCGCACTCCTTGACCGTCTGGCTGTAGGGAACGATTCCCGCTATCCTCGAACCGACCAGCCGGGCAAAGTCAGTCACGATGTCCAGCTCCTTTTTCATCCTTCTCAGGTTCACAATCAGACCGCCCAGCTTTGAGCCGGCGCGCTTGTCAAACCTGCGTATGGCCTTTGAAACATTGGTGACCTGATAGAGCGCCTCCAGCTCACCGCTGGTGATGACGTAGGTCTCCTGCGCGTATCCTTTGCGTATGGGCAGGGAAAAGCCGCCGCAGACCACGTCCCCCAGGATGTCGTAGATCACCACATCAATGGAGAGTGCCTGGAAGACATTCAGGCGGGTAAGCGTCTCAATGGCCTCAACCACGCCCTTGCCCCCGCACCCCACACCCGGTTCCGGGCCGCCGCTCTCGGCGCAGTATATGCCGCCCGTCCCGCCAAAGGTAAGCGGGGACCTGGTAATGATCTCGTCCAGCTCCACTTCCTCGTACTCATATTCCCTGGCGCGCAGCACATCGAGGATGGTGGGCGGAAAGGATTTGAGCAGCTGGTTGGTGCTGTCATTCTTGGGGCTGCAGCCCACCTGCAGCACCTTGAGCCCCCGCTCCGCCATGGTGTATGAAAGATGTGAGGCAACGGTTGATTTTCCGATGCCACCCTTTCCGTAAAGCGCAATCTGTCGCATGGCCTTATCTCCCCTGATTCGCGGTACCGGTAAGGATCTTGTTTAAAAGTGTGGTGACAGTTGCAAGCGCCTTCACCAGGGCGGCGCGCTCATTTTTGTTCAGTGGTCCGAAAATCCCCTTCAACTCCTCTTCCCGCCGCTTTAACATTGCCCGGTGCATCTTTTTCCCTTTTTCGGTGAAGCGGACCCGCACCACCCGCCGGTCACCGTCATCCCGGACCCTGGTGAGAATGCCCTGCTTTTCAAAACGGTCCACCACTTCGGTGAGGCTGGGCATCTTCACCTTGGCCATGCCGCACAGGCTGCTCATGCTGATGAGGCTGTCCTCGGCCAGGGCGGTCATGGCCTTGAGCTGCGACCGGGTGACGGGAAACCCCAGTATGCCCACGCTCCGCGCCTGCATGTGGTCGGCAATATCCGCAAAAAGGTTGCGCGCCTCCACCATGCGCATCTCCATGGCGACGAGCTCATTGATGATGTCCTTTCTTTCCATGCCCCTGCCCCCTCCCGGAATGTGCGGATGGTTCCGGTTTGTATTTCAGCGCTGAATATTTCACTAGTGAAACATCTACACCAGCGTACGGGGGCTGTCAAGCATTTTTTGTTATTGAGGGATGCCCTTTATGGGGCTGTGATCAGAAGGGCTTTATTAAAAAGGATGCGGCGATTGTTACTCTGTGATAGGGATACGATTGGAAATGCTGCGGGAGATACCCGGGGAAGGCGAACAGCAGATGCCCGCACCTGGGCCGGTTGCAGGCCTAGAAATTTTGCAGCCTCTCAAACTCAATGCCGATGAGGACGCTGTTCTCCTTGTGGTCGGTCCACTTAATCTTTCCCCGGACAATTCTGGTGTCCAGCTCCCCGGGGAATATGTACTTGAGGGTGACCAGATTGGTTGCCGTGCGAATCGGGTTGGCGGAAACAACGCGGCATCCTTTCTTGCTGATGTCCACAATAGTGCCTTTGTACAATATGTTCCCGCATTCCAATATGGTATCAATGTTTACATGAAACCGCTGATGCAGCCTCCTGCTCCCCCCTCTGCGATCAGGAACGCTGCCTATGTTGTCCAATATCTTTTTATCACCGCTGAAATACTCGCTCATTACGGGCAAACCTCCTCCGGGCATAACTGGCGCATATGTTCTTCATCGTCAACCGGCTGAAATACTTTAGCATTTGCTCAAATTCTTTTTGTCCCTTGTTCCGCGTGACGCTGGGGAAAAGGCCAAGGGATAGACAGGCAGGTTGATCGGCTCGATTGGATGAAAAAGGGCTTGAAACCGGGGAATAAAAGATATATAAGTAAGTACAATTAAAATAAGTGGGCGATTAGCTCAGTTGGATAGAGCGTTGGTCTCCGGAACCAAAGGTCGCAGGTTCGAATCCTGCATCGCCCACCAGTAAAAACAATAGGTTAGCCGATCTTAACATCGGCTGACCTTTTTATTTGTGACCATTTTGTGACCACTTTTTTTATATTTGCCATTCAAAGGACGTGGGGGTAAAGGAGAGATTGGTCTTTGAGGGGAACAATACCCTGCCCTGCCCCCCTAAAAACTGGTCCAAGTTTTATGTTAGTATGTGGTAGGATATAGCTGTGAAAGGGGAATGATATGCCAATGAAGCACTATACACCGGAACAGATTATTGAAAAACTGCGCGATGCTGAGGTACCGTTGAGCAAAGGGTTAATTTTACTTAATCAGTTTTTAATCATCGGTAAAACAGCATTAATCATTGCCTTAAATTCTTCCTTAAACTCCTCATCTCCTTCCATTGCTCCAACTATAACAGGACTCCATTGATAATAGAGTTTTATTAGTTCACGACCTTCCGGAGTGGTGCTTAAGATGATATCCCGGTAGTTTCTGAGAAGCTTGGCTTCGAACGAATGATTACCGTAGACAGTTACTACAGGACAATTAGCATTACCTTCACACACATCTCCTATTCCATCCCCATCTGCATCGTTCTGATCGGGATTTCGTTGACCGGGGCAATTATCCAGGTCATCATTGATGTCGTCATGATCGGAATCAACACATCCCACGGTCACCCACTCCCAGGCTGGCATCCCGCCTAGCATATCATTGACGTGAAGAAAACGCTGGGAATCAAGAAAGTTTGCCGCTGAATTACTGCGGGCGCCGGTATGGCAGACAATAAGAATTTCTGAATCAGAAGGCAGTTCTGTGTAGCGTGCCTCCAGCACACCAGACAACCACGGATAATTGACTGCCCCGGGAATATGACCTGTTGAACTACAATATTCACTCGTCTCCCTGACATCGATTACTACCAGCTCGCCATTGGTATCGATCATCTGCTTTGCCTGCTCAACTGTTACATCGATATGCCCCCAGGCAAGAGCAGTAAGCCTCCCAAAAACCAAGAAAAATATGAAAAACATGTGTGCTACGCTGTTCTTGTTCATTTTGTCTCCCTCTTAAAGCCAATGCTCCTCTTATTTCAATGATAATTACCGTTCTTCCGCAACCCCTTGAATCTGAACTGTGCATTTTCTTGTCAATAAGCCAAAATGAAAATGTTTCGGGGCTGGCTGTATTTATTTTTCTATCCTACTCATTACAATAAGTTCGAGTGTTGGTTTCTTCTTGCTGTTGTCTTCAGTATTATCTTCCCTCGAAAAACATCCTGGAGACCTGATCGGGTTTTAATTTTCAAACCAAATTCCTTCCCCTCCTTTATAGTGTTCAGCTTATATTCTATTTTGCTATCAATGTCAGAAGATATGCTCTTGATAGTAACCGCCTGATCTGCATGCGAAGTTATGGTTACGTTCTTCGTAATAGTGTCGCCATAGTAACCTTGCAGAAGCACCCGGTTACTTGGTTCAAAATCAAAATATTGTTTGATAGAAACAATCGTGGAAACTTTGGTTATGGGGTTTTGGGGATCGTTTGAAAAGATAGTCGCAATCTGCTTCAATCTGCCCTTTTTATTTTTTGTGTCGACCTTTAGAGTTATTCTACCCTCCTGACCAGGAGGAATGGCCTTATCAAAATCAGCCACGGTACAGCCTCACCCGGCTTCACATCACTAATGTCAAGCTGCGCCGTTCCCGTGTTTTTAACAATAAAGTCATGTGCGATAACATCTCCTTCGTAAACCTCTCCTGCATCGTATTGAGCAGATTCAAGACTTATTTGAGGGTAATTTTGTGCAGAAGCTTTCTCATGATTGCCTTTACCGTTTTGTTCGTCTGAAATGGTCTCTTTCGACGTTTCCTCGGCTAACGAATAATGTAATGAAGATGATGCAGATAGAAAACATAACACAACCATAAGGTAGCAACAATTTTTTATGGTTACCATTTTAACAACCTCCCCATTTTAGATGACAGACGAATTGATGCGAAAACGCAATCTCTATAGACCCAAAATCCAACGCTGGGAAAAGCAGCTCTAAGAAATAAATAATTCTGCTATCTCTTCGTGCCTGAAGGGCTTGACTACAAATATTTCTTCCTTTCCTTCAGGGATATGACTCATCTTGATTTCGATTGAATCTAAATTTTTTCCTTTTCCATAAGAGGCGGTAAGAGAAGCTGCCTTTAGTTTGATCCTTTCATTGATATCACCCCTCACAAGAGTAACAGGACCAGGTAAACTGGTTGTTTCAATAACCCAATCTCCTTTTTCAGCAAAGGTCGTTAATTTCTTATTTTCTTGTTCATTTCTTGACACAATTGCCTTTGTTGTTTCAGAAATGCGAAAATGTCTTCCAATCTTTAAGAGGTGTATATCATTGAGGGTAAAATCTCTTTTTTCATTCATCAGGTCTCGTAATCGTCCGGCAAAGATGGGATCGGTTAAGAGGCACCCTCCTGCAGGACAGGCATACTCATAGATCCCCCATTGTTTAGCAAGACCTATTTGAGGTTTTCTCGACCACCTTGAATATCCAGGAGATTATCTCTGTTTATCCACCCTTCTTTCTCAGGAATAGTTAAAGGCAAAAGCTTTGCTGAGAGAG
This sequence comes from uncultured delta proteobacterium, assembly GCA_963793865.1. GTDB lineage: Bacteria > Desulfobacterota > WTBG01 > WTBG01 > WTBG01 > CAZWCD01. Next base: position 4,305 of record CAWCBP010000006.1, on the reverse strand, counting down.
GTCGCACAATTAATCCTTTTAACCCGGCATCTCGTTCTATGATATGCATAGCATCTTTTCTTTGTGACATAGGTCTCTCGCCTAAAACTTCACCGGTTATGATAAATGAAGCGCCACTCTTGTTCATAAACTCCGCCGCTTTTTTAAACATAAAAATACGGCAATCCATACAGGGATTTAAATTTTTGCCGTACCCATAGCGAGGATGCTTAATAATATTAAGATAGTCTCGAGCAATATTTTCAATGTGTAGTTGTATGCCAAGGTTATCAGCTACCTTCTTGCTAATGTGACAACCGTTACCTTTAGGTGTGCAGGTGCAAAAAGGTGTTATAAAATTGATTGCTGCAACCTCCACCCCTTGCTCAAGAATCATTTTAATTGCAAGTGTGCTGTCAAGACCTCCAGACAATAGTGCAATTGCTTTAATCATTTATTACCTCTCCAATATTATGATGACTGATTGATGAACACCATCTCGCATCTTCGAGAATAATGGCATTCAATCACATCGATAATAGTGATTAGTTAGTTTGTTTGCGATACACAATTATTCAATCAGGTGCCCATCATCATTTCCGATATTTTTCATGCAAAAATAATCGTTGGTGTTGAATTGCTCTATTAAAAAAACGCATACATCTCCTATATGTTGTAATCAAATGGATGATCTATATCTTTTTTTAAACCTTTAGCTTTCGCTTTTTCGCACAGATCACCAATAGTTTTAGAATTAAAAAATTCTTGTAATATTTCTCCCGCCCTTTTCCATACTTGTCTTGTAACACACTGTTCAGCTCTGCTACACTTTGTTTCATCATCAACACAAAAAACGGGGTTAATAGGTTCATGCACTGCTTCAATTATATTTCTCACCGTGATTTTTTCAGCGTCTTTAGCTAATACATACCCACCGCGTGGTCCCCTCACGCTTTTGATAATGCGGGTCTTTTTCAGTTTATGGAGTATTTGCTCAAGATATCTCTGTGGAATTGCCTGTCTCTTAGAAATATCTTTTACGGCTACAGGTAATCCGGAAGATTGATAGGCAATATCAAAAATTGCGCGAACTCCATATCTGACCTTCGTTGTCAATCTCATTTCTGATTGCGATCCCTTCTGTATAATAGTCTCTACTTATTATCCTGATATATTGAAACAGATTGAAGTTCATTTGATTTTCACTTTAAACGAAATTAATGGTTCATCGTGCTTATAAATAGTAATTCTATTAAGTGCTCATCTCATGATTTGCATGTGCGCACTATTTGTCAATGATTACCAATAATTTACTTAAATTGTCAAGAGAATGTTATTTTTATTACTTATTAATTAAATCGTTAATAATACAATTAAATTAAAATTATGCTTGATAATATTAGTTAATTATAATATTGATTTAGATTATTTTCTGATACCTAGATCATCATTGCGATAAATATTATACCATGGGTAATGTATCTAATTATTGTCCCAGAAATTTATCTTATTTCAATCTAATCAGCATACGGTTAATGAGCGTGGAAACAAAAAGAAACAAGTTGGAGCGTCTGCTGAAGGAGATGGGCCGCGTCCTGGTAGCCTTTTCCGGAGGGGTTGACAGCACGCTGCTGCTCAAAATAGCAAAGGACGTTTTAAACGGCGAGGTTATTGCGGTTACCGCCCTCTCTCCCACCTATCCCCGGAGCGAGGAAGCGGCAGCACGGAACTTAGCCAGAGATCTTGGGGTGAGACACTTCCTGATCAAAACCAAAGAGCTCGATAACCCGCTGTTCACCAGCAATCCCCCCGACCGCTGCTATTTCTGCAAGAAGGAGCTCTTCACGCGGCTCAAGGCGTTCGGCAAGCAGAAGGGCCACCCGCAGGTTATTGAGGCCTCGAATAAGGATGACGAAAGTGATTTCCGGCCGGGCTCAAGGCCTTAAACGAACTGGGGATCAGGAGCCCTTTCCGCGAGGTTGGACTGGGCAAGCAGGAGATCAGAAGCCTGTCCAGAAAGCTCAGCCTGCCGACCTTTGACAAGCCTTCGTTTGCCTGCCTTGCATCGCGGTTCCCCTACGGCCAGACCATCAATGAAAAAAAGCTGCGCATGGTGGATGAGGCTAATCGTATCTGCACAGCCTTTCCTTCAGACAATGCCGGATAAGGCATCATGGCCCTATTGCCCGCATTGAGGTGGAGCTGCATGACATGGAGCGGTTCCGCGACCGCACGCTGAGGGAGGGAATAAACGCAAAGCTCAGGCAGCTGGGATTTTCTTATATCACACTTGACCTCGAGGGCTTCCGGTCAGGAGAGCATGAACGAACTCGCTTCCCGCCGGCATTACCCGCTCCGGCAGGCACATCTCCCGCCGCCGTCGCAAAGGCCGGTAGCCTCTACGAAATATTCAAATAGCCCAATAATAGTTGGGGAGATGTTTTTATGTTTAAGCAGAAATATAAGCAAACCAATTACGATGATTGTTGGTTGTGATTTGAATAGAGACAAGAGTAATAGTATCAATACCCTTATGATTTAACGACGTGCGAACGACCATCATTTCTATCAGACTCAACAATAATATTTAACTGTCAGGAGGAATCAGAATCATGAACGAAAAAAAGATATCTTTGCGCCAATCGGAGAAAAAGAAGTAACCAGGGCAATTGTCAGTGAATTTCTTACGCAGTTTAATGAGTATGTGGAAAGTGACTGTATAATTATAGGGGCTGGGCCAAGCGGCCTCATGGCCGGCATGGAATTAGCCAGCAAAGGTGTTAAGACATTGATAGTGGAGCGCAATAATTATCTGGGTGGGGGTTTCTGGATCGGCGGCTACCTTATGAATAAAGTGACGGTGCGGGCTCCCGGGGAAAAAGTACTGCAAGAGCTTTCCATCCCCTTCAAGGAAGTGCAGCCCGGGTTGTTTGTAGCGGATGGCCCCCATGCCTGTTCCAAGCTCATCGCAGCTGCCTGTGATGCGGGAGTAAAATTTGCCAACATGACCGTACTTGAAGACATCGTGCTGCGTGAGGGTAACCGGGTATGCGGTGTGGTGGTAAACTGGACTCCAGTAAGCGCCTTACCCCGTCAGATTACCTGCGTCGATCCGGTGGCACTTGAGGCAAAGATGGTGATTGATTCCACGGGTCATGATGCTGCCGTGGTCAAAAAATTGGAGGAGAGAGGTCTGGTTAAAACCATCGGTACCGGAGCCATGTGGGTTGAGCGGTCAGAAGATCTCATTGTGGAGCATACCGGAGAAGTTCTGCCTGGTCTGGTTGTCATTGGGATGGCTGTTTCAACAACCTATGGACTCCCCCGAATGGGACCAACGTTTGGGGCAATGCTGCTTTCCGGCAAGCGCGGTGCTGAGATTGTGTTGGAGAAGCTATCTTGATAAACTATGGTAGATCAGCCTGAAATCCCAATCCTGAAATCGATACACATCTATAATGGATGTTTTAGCAAGAGTCTCAACCTCCCGGAACTTGTTGCGTATCTGCAACCGGTTATTCCTGGAGTGGCGGTGCACCTCCATGAGGAGTTTATCCATTGTCATGTTCCGGTAGATGCGCATGACGCTGAAGGCAATCTGGTAAGAACAATTCGCCGAAACATTCGCAGGGATAAAGGTTGTTGATCCCCGGCAGCGGAAAAGGATGACCCCACCGCTTCCTGGAGAAATTGAGTATGAAAAAAGACGATTGCTAAACACCGCAAGGCAGCCATGGGGCATTCTGTATGATGCTGAAAAGTTCCTTGAAATATACAATGAGTTGTTGCCGCCGGAAGACATGGGGATGCATGTGCTCCATCTTGCAGTAACCAACCAGCTTTTCGGCACGTGGGATACAGGTGACCTGCGGTATCACGCGAGGACGAGCATATACGGTATCCCCAGCATAATATCGACAACCGGTCTTGTTGAAGCACCGGCTAAATCAAGGACGTATTATCAATCCCTGGTACATGGACTTTCTCTATGAGACGCTGGAAGATTATTTTCAGGGTGCGTTTCTGATCCATGATGATCCAAGGCTGACAGAGGTCATGAAGGGATATTTCATGCAGGCCGTATTTTACTGCCTGGGTGGTGATCCCTTCTGTTCAGATCCGAACTGCCGTCTTTATAATGCCCACTGGCAGCATGAACTGCTCCATGCCCAATTGAATGCACCCTATGAATTATGTCCTGTACATGCTGCCATGCTGAAAATCGTAAGAGCTTAAGTGCACTTACATTTACTGTTATTTTTTGCAACAATACTAATAATACTCATTAAACTTATAACCTTTTTTGAAAGCGAAATGCGATGAGTA